>NZ_JBDUZQ010000020.1:0-329674 GCF_039943935.1 Paraglaciecola sp. | reverse complement strand
TATATTAGCCAGACCGCACGTTTAAGCCACTTTAGGAATAAACGGAATAATGATTCTGGCAATTAATTTATTTCATCTTTTCATATACTTATTAGCTTTTAAAGGTAAATTTTTTATTAGCGAACCATGTAGAAATCACGAGTCTGGATAAATACAGAATATTATATTTTCACTAAGAGTATTAACTTCAACAAAAACAATGAGATAAAATTAATTGGTCTATTTTCAATTATATTTTTTCACAAATAATAACAGTGAAAAATGGAAAATTATAAAATACGCATTATAACTGTATAAACAAACAGTGTGATAATGAGTGAATTATGTCAGCTTTTATCGAGGCAATTCGAACCAACTTATATAGATACCCAAAATAATAACTTACTTAAATACTTCAGTGTATTTCTATGCCAAGCCCCCCCTAAAAACATGGGTGAATTAGAGGTTGAGCAGTTACCTAGTTATCGAAGCGAGAGTCTCACCAACCACGCAAGTTTATACTCATGTTTTAGGTAAACATAAGTCTGGGGCAATAAGTCCGATGGGTGTGAGGTGAAATATCAAAGGTAATGGTTACTCTGTTTTTGAGAAGGTAAATAAACTATATGACCGCAATTCGCTCATAACCGACCGTCATCATTGATGCGACACTTGGAAAATGTAATCTTGAGTATTAACAAATTATCTTTGGAATATCACTCCACTTTGTTGTGTATTGCGGTGATAAGAACGCTCGTCGCATCGCAAATTTTTGCTCAAACCCTTTAGCTGCGAGATGTACCGTTGAACGGCCATACCGGGCGTTAATGGTATCCATACAATTCATCAGTTTGGTGTTGTCATTCGAGGGTGTGAATAAATCGTATTGAAACAACGTTTCATTGTGTAACTCCATCAAACCCACCCCGCACTTATAATATCGTACGTTACGATTGTATAACTGCGGTATCGCATCGCCAATGACTTTAACTATATTGAGTGTGTCATTAGTGGGTACGGCAAAGTGATGAAAGTAGGACTTCCTGAAATATCCTTCAGTGTCATGTGGTGAACTTGTTGCAAATAAGGTCATACTGCTTGTTAGACTCTTTTGCTTGCGTAACTTTGTTGCCACTACTTCAGCATGGCTAGCTAAGGCACTTCGCAGTTCTTCTAAATCAGTAATTCGCTCTCCAAAACTACGGGTACTATATATTTCTTTTTTAGCCGCACGTACCGTATCCCAATTATGTCGAACTTCGCCATTGAGCTCTCGCACGGTATTTTCGACTAAAATTGAGAACTCTTTTCTAATTTGCGTGGGGTCTCTATTAGCCAACTCCCAAGCGGTATTAACCCCTAACGTATTTAAACGTTTGCCCAAGCGATTACCTATACCCCATACGTCAGTCACGGCCATCTTTGACAATACTTTTTTTTGTACTTCCTTGGTATCAAGTACAGCTACGCCTGTGAACCCCTCTACTTTTTTTGCAGCATGGTTTGCGACTTTAGCTAAAGTAGGTGTTGGGCCTATACCCACGCAGATAGGTAATCGTACTTCTCGCCATACCGCTTTTCTAATCTGCATCCCCAGAGCTTGCCACCCCTTTTGCGGTGCTGAGGATTGTTTGCCGTAATATAAAAAGCACTCATCAATTGAATAGATATTAATATCTGGGGCAAAGCGTGCACAGGTATCCATCATACGTTGGCTTAAATCAGCATATAACTCATAGTTGCTTGAACGTATAACAGCGCAAGCTGCTTCTAGCTCTTTCTTTACTTGAAAGTAAGGTACAAATTTCTTTCCAATTCCCATGCGTTTGGCAATGCCACAGGCGGCGCAAATACAGCCATCGTTGTTTGTTAACACTACGACGGGTTTGTTGCGGATTGATGGGTCGAATACCTTTTCGCAACTGGCATACATGCTGTTCACGTCACACAATGCGTACATTAGAGCTGTTTATTGAAAGGACGGTGTAGTCTGATTGAGCGTGTAACTACACCTTCAATCTGAAACTCGTCTCCCTGACTTAAAAAATAGGGTGATAGGTTCTGACCTGAAGACAATAAACAGCGCCGCACCTTGTCTATTTTCTTGCACACAAAAACACCGTTGAGGTTTGCCACCACCACGTCTTGGTCTTTAATATTTTGAGCTCGGTCAACAATCAATAGATCTCCAGAGAATATACCATCACCCACCATAGATTCTCCTTCGGCCATACCAATGTAAGTAGCTGATGGGTTATCAATAAGTAGCTGGTCTAAATCAAGATTTAGCTGAGTGTATTCTGCCGCAGGAGACTCAAAACCAATGATACCCGCGGATGCTTTAATTGGGATAAACTTCAACATGACTGTAATTATATACAGTATTATTTTATTTGATATTAACTTTTTTATTATTTTTTATGTAGCTTACGAGGGGGTAGCTTCCGGCTCCAGAGTATTAAAGTCAGGATATATAAACGGTGTGGGTAATTGGGTGATTAAGCATCTTTGACTGAGCTCTATAATTCGGCATAAGGGTTAGGATCATGTCACCTATTAAGCCCCCCAATGCTAGTCAAAACTTGGTTGTTGATACTCAGATCAGCAGATGAAGCAGCAAGACGTCACGCCACACGACTGCTCAATAATGCTTTTAGTAATATTGAGTGCCGTTATATGTGTAGAAGACAACAGAGAAAAGATGAGAGCGTAGCGATCTGTTTAATTTCTTAATAAACTCACTCTATTTCTGGGTAGTGGAGCTTATCGATATCACTTTTCAGCTGTAAAACTCAGATAATAACGGTGCCTTTTCAATCGTCCTCAATTAACGTTAAAGACAAGGCTTTTAAATAAGAAAGTATTGACATGGTAGAGGCGATTATTCAAGTCCACTCGGTTGTACCTACCTAATTTCTACCAATGATTTGACCAATATCAATGAGTAAGGAGTATTAACTGATAATCTTGTAAGATAAATAGGTAGACCTTGCCATGAAAATAGCTTTCTATAACACTAAGCAGTATGACAGAACTTACTTTGACCAAGCATTTTTAGGATCTGAGCATGAGGTACATTACCTTTCATGTCACTTAGATAAAGAGTCAGCTAATCTAATTAATGATGAAACTGCGGTATGTGTTTTTATTAACGACACGTTAGATGCAGACGTACTCACTATATTAAAACAACGTGGAGTGAGATTAATTGCACTGCGCTCAGCAGGGTTTAACCACGTAGATTTAGATTGTGCTAGAAGATTAAACCTAGCAGTGGTTAGAGTACCAGCCTACTCTCCTTATTCGATTGCAGAACACGCCGTAGCTTTATTACTTTCTTTAAACCGTGGAATTCACAGGGCCTACAACCGTACCCGAGAAGGTGATTTTTCAATTAGTAATCTAATGGGGTTTGACCTACACAATAAAACTGTAGGGGTAATAGGCACGGGGAAAATAGGGCAAGCATTTATTAAAATCATGCACGGGTTTGGCTGTAAAATATTGGCCCATGACCCTTATCCAAATGAAGAGTGTATAAAACTAGGGGCTAATTATGTCTCTCTAGATGAAATATTTATTCAATCAAATGTTATTTCTTTACATTGCCCTTTAACCTCAGAAACGCAGCATTTAATCAACGAAAACTCCTTAGAAAAAATGCAAGATGGTGTGGCTATTATTAACACTAGCCGCGGAAGATTAGTCGATAGCAAAGCTATGATTCAGGCTCTTAAAAAAAGCAAAGTGGGTTTACTGGGGTTAGATGTTTATGAAGAAGAAGAAACATTATTTTTTGAAGATTTATCAGCTCAGGGAATTCAAGACGATGTACTGGCAAGGCTAACAACCTTTCCCAATGTAATCATCACCAGTCACCAAGGTTTTTTCACTCATGAGGCCATGTCAAATATAGCCAAAACGACCCTGTCCAACATCAATCAATTTGAGCTAGATGGGAGTATTCAAAATGGTGTAGCCTAGACTTGCTTGGCTTCCAAGCCTAGGTAGGAAATGTGGTTAGAACTCCACTAATAAATGACTGAGCTATGATGTGAACTACTTACTTTAACCTTAGGTATATACTGTTTAGCTAAAGAGTTATCTCCATTTACGCAATCATGTAAACACTGCATATCCCGTATCGTTATTCTACGTTTGTTAACGTTTATGGTTTGTTCTTTTTGTCGTTGTGTTAATTGTCGGCTTACGGTTTCAACGGCCATACCTAAGTAGTTAGCGATATCTACACGGCTCATACTTAAATCAAAGGTGTGGCTCGATAGGCCGCGGCTTTCAAATTTTTCAGATAAATTAAGTAAAAATGACGCAAATTTTTGACTGGCATTCATACAATGAGAATTAAGAATAAACTTGTCATCAACATTTAGAGCTTCGCTCATACCTTGTAGTAATTTAAATCTGATACTGGATGACTTTGCCATAGCGTTATCTAACTCATTATAGGCAATACGGCATACACTGCTGGTTTCTAAAAACTTCAGGGTCTGACTATGCACGCCTTTCTCAAACCCATCTAGTCCAAGTAAATCACCAGGAAAGTAAAAGCCAGTGATTTGTTCTTGCCCTGTATCGGATATAAGCGAAGACTTAACAGAGCCAGAACGCAATATATAGATAGCGTCAAAGTTTTCACCCGCACGAAACAAGGCATCCGATTTGTGATAAATTTTATGGGATCTAACCTTTGATACAGATTTAGCTGTTTTATCTAAACACATACCTGACATAGCGCAATTCTGACACAAGGAAGACTGTTGGGAAACGTAGTGAGACATTTTACACTCCTTACTTATTTGTAGTAAATTGGCTCACCTTGATGCAGATCAGCCTTGAGATAAATACTATCTGTAAGCTTAATATTGATATATTCGTTATTCTGCGTAATTAATTTCGGTTTATACCTAGTTTGTGGCTATTTAGGAGAGTGTTAGTTGACAAAAATGGAAAGTAGCACATATAAACCCAACCCTCTTGATACCAATGCACAATTTTTAGCATTACTCGATGCCGCTGTTGACGCTATGATAGTTATCGATCATATCGGCCAAATAGAAGTATTCAATCATGCGGCTGAAAGAATGTTTGGATACAAAGCTAAGGATGTAATAGGGTCGAATGTACGCATTTTAATGCCACAACCCTACCAAGATGCCCACGATGGTTATTTGCAGCACTTTAACGAAACCAAGCAAGCTAAAATAATTGGAATTGGCCGTGAGGTAAAAGCACAAAAGTCGAACGGAGAAATATTCCCAATTGAGCTCTCAGTAGGCGAAGTTAAAAAATCTAGTCATACGCAATTCGTAGGTATAATTCGTGACATCAGCGACCGTATAAAGGTGCAAGCAGATTTAAATGAAAGCCGTGAACGGTTAGCCCAATTTACTAGGTTAAGCACTATGGGTGAAATGGCTGCTGGCATTGCCCATGAAATTAACCAACCTCTTACAGCTATTACTAGTTACTCGCAAGCATGCCGCAATTTTTTAGAACAGTATCAACCAGAGTCCGAAGACCCATCATTAATAAAAGTTAAAGCTGCATTAGACAAAATTAGTGCGCAAACACACCGCGCTAGCGAAGTTATAAGCCGTCTTAGAAATTTTGTTAAAAAGGGACAGGTTATTCGCACTACGGTTAACTTAAGCTCCTTAATACAAAACACCTTGAGCTTAGCAGAGATAGATACCAGAATTCTCGACCATGGTATTGAATTAAAGCTATCCAATGACCCTCGCCCTATGGTAAATATTGACGATATTCAAATTCAACAAGTATTATTTAATTTAATAAACAACGCCATAGACTCTCTTCAAAACCGCCCTTCTGAGCCTATTCAGATCAGCACTCATTGGGTAGCCCCCAAAAATATTGAAGTATCAGTGAAAGACTTGGGGGTCGGCATAAGCAAAGAACAAGAAGCATCATTATTTTTACCCTTTTTCACCACTAAAGCATCTGGAATGGGGGTAGGTTTGTCTATTAGCCAAACAATTATTGAAGCCCACGGGGGCAAACTCACTTATCATAAAGGTGAACCATCCGGCAGTATATTTACCTTTACCTTACCCGCTACTGGTGCCAAAACTTTGCCTCACATTGAAAAATAGTAATACAAAAATATGACGACTAACCCACAAGGCTCGACTGATTCGTTAGTTCACTTAATTGACGATGACGAAGCTGTGCTAGACTCCATCAGTTTATTGTTAGATTCAATGTCAATTGCTAACAAAACCTACCCTAATGCTATTGCATTTTTAGACGCTTATACTACCGAAAACTTTGCCACTTTATCTGGATGCATTGTGTTAGATATAAGGATGCCAGGGATGAGTGGTATGGAGTGTCAGCAAAAACTAAAAGCCCTCGATTGTAATTTACCTATTGTCTTTTTATCCGGTCACGGTGATGTGCCATTAGCCGTAGAGGCAATGAAACAAGGCGCGGTAGAATTCATTCAAAAACCATTTCGAGAACAAGCCTTGTTAGACTGCATTCAACATGTGTTGGCGACTAACCAAGCAGAGCAAAGCCAAGCAATACAACAGCTTGAAATTCAAAAACGAGCAGACACTTTAACTAAAAGAGAAAAACAAATAATGGAAAAAGTAATTGCAGGTCAAGCCAACAAGCTTATCGCCAATGAACTAAGCCTTAGCCAACGCACAATAGAAATTCACCGCGCCAATGTCATGGAAAAAATGCAAGCAAAATCATTAGCAGAGCTTGTGATTATGGGGTTATCTTGCCAATAACGTTAGTGTTGAGCTTTATATTTTGACAGCCAAAACATCACATTTAGCACCATGCAGTACTGCATTCGCTGTAGAGCCAAGCAATAACTTTAACCCACTCTTGCCATGGGTACCTACAACAATTAGGTCAGCTTGTATTCTTTCAGCTAAACCATGGATCTCATCAGCTGGATCGCCGATAGGTGCTACCACTTGACCTTCAGGGATACCATGTTTCTTAGCGAGCGTTACCAATGCATCTTGTGCATTTTTCTGATTGTCACTTATAAAGTCTGTTCCTAAGGAATATCCATAAGATTCAAAATATAACTGCGGTAACGTAGCGTAAATCAGGACTAAATCTTCGGGGCTGCTAGCTAGTTTTTTAGCTCGTTCTAGTACTTTTTGATGTTCAGAGAAAATATCTATCGCAACAATAATTTTTTGATAATTATCCATACAAGCATACCTTTATGTTGATTCTATTCAGTTAAAACGACTGACATACAAGGGCAACCTTTACATCGAGTAGTTTAATCATTTGTATATAGATTATTAAAGAGTATTGAGGAAAATGTGTATTGATCCACATCAAAATAACGACAGTCACTAAAAAATAGCGAATGTTCCACTAGGTTCTCATTCATTGAAAAATGTGGCTTTAGAGAAACTCAAAGGGTTTTACATGTTCAATTATTGTTTGCGAGTCATATAGCTTCGCAAATTCTTGACCTAATTGATTACTTTGATTGATTACCGACTCCCAATAACGAATACGTTGCTCTGCAGGCATGGTTTCAAAGTCTTTTCTGTCGGGTATTTTGGCGTATGGTAACTGGCTTATAAACTCTTCAGATGGCACTAACATCACCACATCATCGTAACTTGTGCTATGAGGTAAACGTTTTTTCAAAGACTTATCAAACCATCCTGGTATTGGGCGTCTATTAAAGTGTGGATAAAGCACTAACCCCTTTTGTGGCCCAAAGCGGAGGTCAAAATGATAGTCAATAATTCCCCCATCTCGGTACATCCCTTTTGGGGCCCCTTGAATATCTTGCACGCCTTCAATAATTAGTGGAATAGAGCCTGAAGCCATCAATGCTTGTGCTAAATTGTCAGATGATAACAGTATCGAATAAGATGGCATACCATAGGGATCTGAAATAGCTAACTCGCTGTCGGGTACGGAAAACACATAGCGCTGATAAAATTTATTTAGCCAGCGGCGCTTTATTGCATTTGCACCAGCACTAGCAATCAAACCCGTTAATTGTATGGGTTTAGATTCAAACTGCGTCAGCCCCTTACATTTAGCCACAACAAAGTGAGCTTTAACAACTGGGTTATTGATAATTTCTTGTATGCCAGTATCACCTAAAACGTAATCAAGCAGAGCAGTACCTTTATCAGTGATCTCTTTGGCTGTAGGTTTATCTGAGTAGGTTGTCGTGGAGTAACGCTGCGCTAAGCGATTGATAGCTGAGACAGGATCTTTTTGTGCGAAACAAGCAAATCTAAACGCACCAGCCGAAGAACCAATAATGTCTAAAGGCTTGGTTCGTCCTTTAAAAAAGTCAGAAAAAATATAACGATCTAACCCAGCTAAAACAAACCATTTAGGTCCACCAGACGCACCAAGCATATAGTCAAATAAACCGGGATGAAAGCCTTCACGTGTGATCCTATTCAAGGCATTTTTGCCCGCATAAATATTTAATAAGCTCATTTATCAACAACTTCCACTTTAATAATGTGCATAACTATATCTTTAATAAACCTAACCTTGCTCATCATAAATGACACAGACCGCACCTGCGGGATCTTCAATAACGGCGTAGTTGCTAATGTCACTTAGTTTTTTCACCTCAGTTAATGCTTTGCCGCCTTGTATAGTAACTTGTTTTAGTGATTCATCTAAATTCGCAACTTTTACATACATTAACCATTGTGCTGGCAACCCAGCGTTTGGGCCTTTAGCATGACAAATCCCCGCCACACCACTATCATCGCTTGGTGTTTGCATAACATAGTCATCGTAGTCTCCCATGCTAATAGGTAATGATCGCCACCCTACTACAGATCGATAAAAGCTAGCTACATTTGATGCATTATCAACCGTTAGATCCCGCCATGTAATACTGCCAACTTCAGCTTTACTCATACTATATCTCCTGTTTATAGAAACAAACGCTGTAAAATACAGCATTCGTTTTATTATCGAGTATTTTACAACCAGTAGTAATTTTCCTATATATATCAGCTTATTAAACACTATATAAACAGTACTCAACAGACTTATCCACAGATTACGTGGATAAAGCCAACTTGACATGACAACTACTGACTGGTTTCCTAAGGTTATAAATAAACTTACCATTTAAATTTATATGCCTAAACAAACCCTTGCGATCTTATCAGAGATCTTTGTAATACATAGTTTGCCAGATAATGCAGCTATTCCCCCCGAAGTATTTAAAGCCCCTGTCTATTTTATTGGTAAAACCAATGAAGAGTTATCCCTTGTTGTGCCCAATTCTATTACTATTGATAGTGATGACAAAGACAGTGACTGGAAAGCTCTAGAAGTCCTAGGCCCATTAAATTTAAGTATGGTAGGTATCATGTCACAAATTGGCGGAGTATTAGCTGCAGCAAAAGTCAGCATTTTTGTTCTATCTACCTTTGAAACAGATTTCTTTTTAGTCAAGCAGAAAGATCTAGAAACAGCATGTAATGCACTAACTGAAAATGGATATAAAGTTCAAAAGTAATGGGATTATTTAACCGTTTAGTTACACCAGACAATATCCCCGCTAATTCTAAGACCTTTGACATCTTAAGCCCTATAAATGGCAAGGTTGTGAGCCTAGACAGTGTACCTGAACCTATTTATACACAGCGCTTATTTGGGGAAGGAGTGGCTATTGAGCCATCTGGCTATCAAGTGTTTGCTCCATTTTCAGGGAAAATGCTTTATTTTCCTGAATTAGCCTGTCAAATGCGTATTAAGGCCAAGAATGGCTTACACCTTCAAATTCAACTAGGAATGGATTCACACTTGATGATGGCTGAGGGATTTAAACGATTGGTAAAAGTAGGAGAGTCATTTGAACAAGGTCAAGTTATTGCTGAATTTGCTATTCACAAAATGAAAAACACGTTAACGAGTACCTTGTGTCCTGTTACCATATTGAATAGTGAAAAGGTAAAAGGCGTACACGCTTTCTATTATTCAGTGAGAGCAAAAGAAGACAAAATCATGAGTGTATATTTCTAAACACATTTATTAATATATCTATAATTAAAATGGTCATTACAACATCTTTACCTACCTCCCCTTTTGTAGCTATAGTTCCTCTTCAAACGATTTAACCAATTAGGAAACCATGACCACACTATTTGGCATAAAGAATTGCGACACGATAAAAAAAGCCAGAGCTTGGCTAACTGAACAAGAGATAGAATTTACTTTTCACGATTACAGAAAAGACGGGCTAGAGTTACAGTGGCTCCAACAAGCCGAACAAAACCTAGGCTGGGAACAAATGCTCAATAAACGTGGCACGACCTTCAGGCAGCTCAGTGATGAACAAAAACAAAATATAGATAAAGAAAGTGCAATGGCACTCATGCTTAAACATGAAGCCATGATCAAGCGCCCTATTTTGATACATAATGATAACTATTTTATTGGCTTTAAAGCCGACCAATACTCAGAGGTATTTGCATGAGTCGCAACGTGTTAGATGTAACTAAAAACCTAATAAACCGTCAATCCGTTACCCCAGAAGATGCTGGATGTCAGGATTTAATGGCAAGTATTTTAAAGCCATTAGGCTTTGAAATTGAAGATTTAACATTTGCAGATACTAAAAACATTTGGGCTAGAAAAGGCACGGAGTCTCCTGTGTTTTGCTTTGCGGGTCATACAGATGTAGTCCCATCTGGTCCAGCAGAAAACTGGCAAACGCCACCATTTGAAGCTACAGAAAAAGATGGATATTTGCATGGTCGTGGCGCAGCCGATATGAAGGGCAGTTTAGCAGCGATGTTAGTAGCCACTGAAAACTTCGTGAAAAATACCCCTGATCACAAAGGCTCCATTGCTTTTTTGATCACGAGTGATGAAGAAGGCCCATTTATTAACGGTACTACTAAAGTTATTGACACGTTAGAAGCAAGAAATGAAAAAATAACATGGTGTCTTGTGGGTGAACCATCTAGTACCGATGAAGTTGGGGATGTTGTAAAGAATGGCCGCAGAGGTTCGCTAACAGGCGATTTAGTCGTAAATGGGATCCAAGGCCACGTCGCCTACCCTCACCTCGCTAAAAACCCCATTCATGACTCAGCACTTGCTTTCGCAGAGTTAGCTAACACCCAATGGGACAGTGGCAATGATTCTTTTCCTCCCACTAGCTTTCAAATTTCTAATATTAATGGCGGAACCGGCGCAGGTAATGTGATCCCAGGCTCACTAAATGTCTGTTTTAACTTCCGTTTTTCGACTGAAGTAACTGATCAGGAGTTAATCGGTAAGGTTACTCATGTTCTAGACGCCCATAAATTAGACTACAAAATTGATTGGACCTTCAATGGTCAGCCATTTTTAACAGACTCAGGTGATTTAGTTGAAGCCACTCAGCAAGCTATCAAACACTGTACTGGTAAAGACACAGTACTATCAACAGCAGGTGGAACATCTGATGGACGTTTTATTGCTCCCACAGGCGCGCAAGTAATAGAGCTTGGGCCTGTCAACGCCACCATTCATAAAATTGATGAGTGTGTAAAAATGTCCGATTTAGAAACATTAGCTGACATCTACGAAGATATACTAAAACGGTTACTCGCTTGCTAACAAATGCACAAATACTGGGTAAAGACGAAAGCCAACTTGTCGAGTTAGACAATGGCTTTCTGCTTTTACCAAAAGTCGCCAATGCATTTGAAGCCATGCAACTTGCAGCTAAAAAAGACAAGGTTGATATTCAAATAGCCAGTAGTTATCGTAGTTTTGAAAGACAAAATTTCATCTGGGGCAATAAGTGGTTGGGTAAAACTCAGTTGCGCGATGCAAACGAAACGCCCCTTGATGCTACTCAATTAGATGATTGGGAAAAAGCCCAGACAATTCTAACTTGGTCTGCTTTACCTGGTGCAAGCCGTCATCATTGGGGCACAGATTTAGATGTTTACGACAAAACCAAAATTGAGGCATCTGGTGCTGCTCTGGAGCTAATTTGCAGTGAATATGATGAAAATGGTCCATGTTATGAACTCAACAAATGGCTGGGAAGTTACGCAGCTGATTTTGGTTTTATAAGACCCTACTCTACATTCAAGGGTGGTATAGCAAGAGAGCCTTGGCACTTAAGCTATGAAGAGCTATCAAATAGTATTATTACCCAGTTAACGCCACAAACTCTGCTGACAGCGCTAACCGACTCAGATGTTTTGGGCATTCAATGCATCACTGAAAATATGCCAGAAATATATTCTCGCTTCGTATTAAACAGAGGAAAATTATGAATATTTGGATAATTGGTGCCATCATTACTTTGGTACTTGGTGTAATCATAGGCAACATTTTGCTGCTAAAACAAAGTGCTAATCAAGAGCTATCCAAACCTACCAAGGACAACAACGAGTCTTATGATAGGTTTGAAGACAAAGATGACTAACTTTAGTTTTTACATGGCTGAAATTATTGATCTGAGTATCGTACGGCTGTACCGCTAATACTAACCATCAACATGGTGCCCCCCTTACCTACTACTTCATAATCAATGTCTATGCCGATTACCGCATTGGCACCAATCGAGCGAGCTTCACTCTCTAGCTCTTGAAACCCAATTTTACGGGCCTTAGTCAGCTCATCTTCATATGCCCCAGAGCGCCCACCAACAATATCTCTTATTGATGCAAAGATATCCTTAAACAGGTTCGCCCCCATAACTGCTTCACCTACCACTATCCCTAAATATTGTTCAATTTTTTTACCTTCAAGGCTATGTGTTGTTGTTACTATCATTGTTTAGCTCCTTTATTTAAGGCTTCTTGTATTAACACGATACGTTTGTTTAGTTCACTTTGAACATAAGGTTTGGCTGGAAATTGCCCCCAAATTGGTTTTGGCCAACTAACATCGTCTTTAAAACGAGCGATATGATGTAAATGGAGTTGCGGCACCATATTACCCAATGCAGCTAAATTCAACTTATCAGGTGTAAACAAGTGTGTAATAACCTGACTAACCATCGCAGATTCACTCCATAAAACTTGCTGCTCCTGACTAGATAACTCAATTACTTCACATATATTTGCTACTTTAGGTACCAAAATTAACCATGGGTAATTCATGTCATTAATTAAACGTACCGTGCACAAAGGCAAATCAGTTATCCACATACTATCTTTCTCTAATTGTGGATCTAATACAAATTCAACCATAAAAATGCCCTTAAATTGTTGTCGGTATAACTGTTAATATTGCTCGCTGACCAATTTCTACGTCTGCATTGGGGAATACTATTGCTTCGCCTTCGTGCTCTGCCCTGTATATTGCACCACTTTCAGTGGCCAATACCTCACCTCTTGCAAAGTCACTGAAATTAGGCATGTCGTCTGCGAAGTTCAGAACAAAATCTGCTTGCAGTTTGTTAATCACTTGATTCACTTTGTAAATTAAAAAATCTGCTTGATTATAGGGTTTGAGTGCTAAATTGTTACCACACACCATTTTAGTTAGAGTTTCGATAACGTCTTGAAAGTCCGACATTTTGTTTTCGCCAAAGGGATTAACCTTACCCAATTCCACAGTAAATGCATGTGCGTCAAACTCATTGGCTGAATAGTAACTAAAAGTAGTGGTTGGATTACCCGATAATAAAATGGTATTCACCCCACAAGCTAATAATATTTGTAGCTGCTCTTTATCCCAAGGTTTATCATTTTGAAATGGATAAACTGCAAACTTGTGATTTTTAGAGGGACGAATAGCGGTATGTAAATCATAATGATACCGGCTACATTGCTGCTTATTATTACGGCCGCAATAAAATTTCTTTACTGCAAGCTCTAACTGATTTGCTCGATGTCTTTCACCATTAACTCGTTGATCTACATTGATGTTTTGATGTTCACCACTAAATAATCGGTTCATATTTTCAGTCACAAAGCGCTGTTCGATATCCATAGCTGGTAAATTCCCAAAAATAACCAGAACCCTTTGTTTGACAATCAACTTTTCACTTAAAATATCACTGACTAAGTCATCACAAATCTCAATCGGTGCAGTTTCATTTCCATGTATCCCACACGATAACACTATGTCCTTATCTGTTACATTTTCTGGCTCAAAGCATATTATACCCTCTGCAATAATCTTCACCTTGGTATGCTGAGACAACATAAAATGGACTGGCTTCGAAAATAGTTGAGGGTCCTGTCGAGAAAGTTGCAAAAAGCAACCGTTTTCCTTAAGTCTTTGAATGGTGTTAGCGCTAAGTGTTTTTGTTTCGATTTGGTTCATTGTTAGAGAATATTCATGAATTTGACATTAAAAATCCATAATACGCTATGCAAGATCTTAACTCGATACATAAAAGGCGTTACCAGATAAGACACATATATTTAATATAGATATATCATCAGTTAGCACTTAATGTTTGTTCTCTTACATAAGATGTACCTACGGTTATATCTTTACTAGCAAGTTCTTCAAAATGCTTTAATGACACCGCTTTAGAAAATAGAAACCCTTGTCCAGAATCTATCCCCAATTCCCTTAAAATATGTAGATGTTGAATATTTTCAATTCCTTCAGCAACTAACTCACAATTCGCTGCTTTAGCAATTATTTGACTAGCTTCAACGATGGCCTTACTTACTGGGTTCTTATCTATTTCCATAACAAATGATTTGTCAATTTTAATACAGTCAACCTCGATATCTCGCAAATAAGCTAAATTAGAGTACCCTTTTCCAAAATCATCAATGGCGATACTAACGCCTAACAGCCTTATATCTGACAGTTGCCTTTTCACTAAAACTGAATTAGATAAAGCAACATCTTCAGTTAATTCAAGCTCTAACAGCGACAAATTAAAATTATACTGTTGTGCTAATGCCGTAAGGGTTGAAACAAAATTCAAATCATATAATTGGGTTGGAGACATATTTACCGAAAGCTTTATTGACAAACCGACTTTCGATAAATAGACAGAAGCCTTAATTGACTCTTCTAGTGTCCAGTAGCCAAGTTCATTCATCATATTATAGGACTCAGCGGCTTCAATTAACGCTCCTGGAAACAATAAACCATCCAATGGATGATTCCAACGTAACAAACACTCTGCACCAACAATTGCGAGTGAATTAAGTTCAATTTTTGGCTGAAAGTAAATTTCAAGCTCATGATTATTTAAGGCGCGCTTTAAATCTGCTTTTAATGTTAAAGAGCGTCCACCTTCTTCATTTTTAAATTCATGAGTATATTGAAAGTTATCGAATTTATTACTTTTGGCGTGTTTTAAGGCGATTTCAGCCAAAGAGAAAAAGGCACTGACATTAGTATTATTTTTAGGGTTTGCCGTTGCGCCGACTTTAAAATCAACAATAAAGGCATGTTCATTACACTGTATTGGAGTTTTAAAATGCTCAATTAAATGCGTATAAAACTGATACAGATCTCGTCTATGATGGATACCAGAAACCACTATGCCAAAAATATCACCACTTATTCGTCCAAATATGACAGTGTCACCAAAGAGATATAAAATCCGGTTGGCGATTTCGAGTAATATCTGATCGCCAAATTCATATCCAAAGTTACTACTCACATCTGAGAAACGAACAACATCAATCAATAGTAATGATTGATTTGAATCAAATAACAAGGTCTCTTCAATATCGTCTAATAGTGCATATCGATTTGGTATTGCATTAAGAGAGTCGAATGTTTTCTGCATTAAATACTATTACTCAATTAGAACGAATTAAAATAATCACTAAGATGGCTCATCGAAAGCCGGTACATTTAGATTGCAAATCTCCAATGGAAACTTAATCTAATTCGACATCACAGGGTGTTAACTTCCAAATTTTATCCACATAATCTTTTACAGATCTGTCCGAGGTGAACTTTCCCATACGTGCTGTATTTTGTATTGCCATTCTTGCCCATTTATCTTTATCGCCAAATACAGCATCAACTTTAATTTGCGCATTACAATATGACTCATAATCAGCAAGAACTTTATAGGGGTCCCCACCATCTAGTAAAGTATTTTTAAAGAAAGATAACCCACCGGGTTTGTCTGGAGTAAAATAATCAGAGTCTAACCAATCTAATACAGTTTTTAATTCGTTGTTATTTTCATAATACTGAACAGGATTATATCCTTTGGTATCTAATTCTTTTACTTGCTCAACGGTTAAGCCAAAAATGAAAATATTATCTGCCCCTACTTCCTCTGCTATCTCGATATTCGCTCCATCTAAGGTACCAATAGTTAGCGCCCCATTTAACGATAACTTCATATTTCCAGTACCAGATGCTTCTGTTCCTGCAGTCGAAATTTGTTCAGATACATCTGCAGCAGGTATAATTTTTTCAGCCAAACTGACACGGTAATTTGGCAAAAACACAATTTTGATTTTATTATTTATTCGACCATCGTTATTAATTTTTTTAGCAACTTGATTAATTGCATAAATAATGTCTTTTGCTAATTTGTACCCAGGAGCGGCTTTTGCGCCAAAAATAAAGACTCTGGGATGCATTTCATATTCAGGATTTTCCAATAACCTATGGTACAGAGTTAAAATATGCAGCAAGTTTAAATGCTGACGTTTATATTCGTGTAAACGTTTAATTTGCACATCAAATATAGCGTTAGGATCAACGTCAATCCCTGTTAAATCAAAAATTTCCTTTGTTAATATGACTTTATTTTCAAACTTAATTTTCATAAATTGTTTTTGAAATCGTTTATTTTTTGAAAATTCAGTTAACTCTCCAAGTTTATTTAAATGTAGCGGCCAATCATTTCCAATACTTTTGTCTATTAACGTTGATAGTTTGGGATTACAAGCCTTCAACCACCTGCGAGGGGTTATACCATTAGTGACATTAGTAAGCTTAGTTGTCCATAATTCATCAAACTCAGGAAAAAGGTTTTTCTTAACTAAAGCCGAGTGAATTTCTGCCACACCATTAACAGCGAAAGAACCAATTACTGATAAATTCCCCATACGTACCATTTTATCGCGACCTTCTTCTATCACAGATAATTTTCGTTTTTTAGCATCATCACCAGGCCATAAATTTTCCACTTCTATCATAAAGTGGTGATTTATTTCATAGATGATTTCTAGGTGGCGAGGCAGGATTTTTTCAATCATTTTAACAGGCCATTTTTCAAGGGCTTCAGGTAGCAAAGTATGGTTTGTATAAGCAAAGGTTTTTGTACAAATCTCCCAAGCTGTATTCCAATCGAGTTGAGCACGATCCACCAAAATACGCATTAGCTCTGGGATTGCTATTGCTGGGTGGGTATCATTAAGTTGAATAACAACTTGGCTCGAAAAACGTTTCCAGTCGTCTCCATTCGCGCGTTTATACCGACGAATAATGTCCTTTATAGAACATGCACTAAAAAAGTACTGTTGAATTAAGCGTAGCTGTTTTCCAGCTTCAGTTTCGTCATTGGGGTATAGGACCTTCGATATAGTTTCAGCTTGTACTCTTTCTTTCTGCGCATCTACATATCCACCAGCATTAAACACATCCCAATTAAAGTATTGAGATGCCTGGCTTTGCCATAATCTGAGTACATTTACTGTATTGCCACCATAGCCAACAATTGGTATGTCCCAAGGTAGGCCTTTAACGATAAAATTTGGGTGCCACTCTTTTTCAATTTTACCATCGACATCGTATTTGGTTTCAACATAACCGCCTAATGACACCTCTTGAATAGACTCAGGCCGACATATCTCCCATGGGTTTCCATAATCTCGCCAGCTATCAGGACGCTCTATTTGATGACCATTAATTATTTCTTGGCGAAACAACCCATTTTCGTAATGCAACCCATAACCAACAGCAGGGAAATCTAAGGTCGCTAAGGAATCCATAAAGCACGCAGCTAAACGCCCTAACCCACCATTGCCAAGGGCCATATCAGACTCTTCTTCCATGATGTCTGTAATGTTAACTCCTAACTCTCTCAGTGCCATATCAGTACATTCAAACAGCCCAAGGTTATGCAGATTGTTGGACATTAGACGCCCCATTAAAAACTCAGCAGAAAAGTAATGAACGGCACGAGTATCGTTTAAGTAATGGCTTTTTTGAGTTTTACGTAGTTGTTCTAAGACTTGCTCTTGAACTGCAGCACAGGTTGCTTTCCACCACGCATGATTATTAGCTTTGTTTTCGTCTGTGCCAAGCGAGCAATGAAGGTGACGTACAATGGCATCTTTAATGGTTTTCTTACTAGTATGGGTGATTTTGATTGGCTTTTTAGGCTTTGTTAACATTTTCTACCTCATTAAAAAATAGGCAATTTCATCTCGTTTGCTAAATAACCTCACTCTAGTTCAGATAAGGTCAGTAAAGGATAAAAATTCAATAACCTAGTTTTAACAGGAATTTTGAAGAATATATATTAAAAAAATGTTAATAACGTAAACCGCACTTAATGAATGGTCACCAAGCGCGGTCTTTCTTTTACTTTTACTGCTTTTCCAATTATACGTTTGCAGACTTAAAAACGCTTTCAACTAAAGCCTGCGCTTCTTTCACTAATAAAGCTAAATGCTCCTCACCATTAAAACTTTCGGCATATATTTTATAAATATCTTCTGTACCTGATGGACGAGCAGCAAACCAACCATTTTCAGTGCTGACTTTTACTCCACCTATAGCCGCATTGTTACCAGGTGCGTGAGTCTGAATGTTGATAATGACCTCGCCTGCTAATTCTTTAGATTGGATAACGCTTTTGTCCATTTTGCTCAACACTTGCTTTTGAGCGTGAGAGGCAGCCACATCAATGCGAGTATAAACAGGTGCAGAGAATTGCTCAGTAAGGGCTTGATAATGCTCACCAGGATCTTTCCCTGTAACAGCAATGATTTCAGCCGCCAACAAACATAAAATAATGCCATCTTTGTCCGTCGCCCAAGGTTTACCATTGCGACGTAAAAAGATGCCACCAGCACTCTCTTCACCTGCAAAACCAATTTCACTACCTAATAAACCTTGCACAAACCATTTGAATCCAACAGGCATCTCAGCGATTTCTTTGCCCAAGCCTTTGACCACACGATCAATCATACTGCTTGAAACTAACGTTTTACCTACTTTGATATTCTCTGGCCACTGGGTTCGGTGTTTATATAGATATTGAATTGCCACAGCTAAATAATGATTTGGATTCATTAAGCCGCTTTTGCGGGTAACTATACCGTGACGGTCAAAGTCAGGGTCATTACCAAAAGCCACATCAAACTTATCTTTTAAATCGATCAGGCCTGCCATTGCATAGGGTGATGAACAATCCATTCTAATTTTGCCGTCTTTATCACGGCGCATAAATGCAAATTGTTGATCTACATTGCGATTTACAACTTCGATATTCAACCCATATCTTTTAGCTATTCGATCCCAATATCCTAAACCTGCACCGCCTAATGGGTCAGTACCTAAAACTAAACCAGCTTTTTTAATCGCTTCCATATCAATAACGTCGCCTAACTGGGCAATGTAATTCTCTGCAAAATCGATTTCTGTTACGAAGTCTGACGCATAAGCATCATTCAAGCTGATACGCTTAACATCACTTAAATCATTATCAATAATATCATTAGCACGTTGTTGTATTACATTGGTCACATCGCTATCTGCTGGCCCACCGTGTGGAGGGTTATATTTAAAGCCGCCGTCTTCAGGTGGATTATGTGAAGGAGTAATTACCACACCATCCCCTATTAGTTCAGCGTCACTTGTATTAAATTCTAATATGGCATGTGAAATGACTGGAGTCGGAGTATAGCCTCTACTCTCTTGCACCACTATAGACACTCCATTAGCCGCAAGTACTTCTACAGCAGTAGAAAACGCAGCCTCAGACAAAGCATGTGTATCCATACCCATAAACAATGGCCCAGTAATTCCTTTTTCTTTACGAAATTCTGCCAAAGACTGACAAATCGCGGCGATATGCGTGTCGTTAAACGTGCACAATAAAGAACTTCCACGGTGCCCAGACGTCCCAAAAGAAACAGCTTGTGTGCTATCGCCCTTGGTAGGTTTATCGGTGTAATAAGCACTTGTTAATTTTGCGACGTTAACTAATTGTTGCTTAGATGCGGGTTTTCCAGCTTCAGGGTGCAGAGCCATAATGATCCTTATAATTTATTATATGTGTTCAGGTGCAAAAACTGCGATTAAACGCTCGATTTGTGATCCATCAAATCCCATTGTGTGTGCCACTTCCTTTAGCATATTGATCTTCTTAACGGTATTGTTATTGGTGATGACCCAATATTCTGAACCAGGAACATTTTTAGGGTTTGTACTACTACCCGTTTCCAATAATGTTTCTTTGCTTGTAGCAAAATAGGTTCTATTTCGCCCACTCATTCCTAGTACTTTACTAAACAGCCCTTGATGATGTTTGTGAATAATTGATAAAACTAATAACCAACGTTCTACCATCTTGGGAATTGCTTCAAGTTGTTGACCTTGTAATTCATCAAACACCGCTACTGCTTGACATTGTCCATGAGAAAGCTCTTCACTTGGAATATCTAGTGGAGCCTCTTTCTCTACTCTTGAAATCTTTGTTGATGAAGGTTTGCTATCACTCGGCATAACAAGACGCCTTAAAATATCTGAAGCGCTTTCACCTATATCTTGGGTTTGAGAAGCGATGAAATGATATAAATCATCATCTATCTGAATACTTTTCATTAAATTCTTTTTATTAAAACAACATAGAACTCAATTATACGGATTGATGCGATCAATTCACCGATTAATTTAAAATCATACCCAAGTATCAGTAAAATAATCTGAAAACACATTTACTTAAGCTAGAATAATTTTCCTAAGTTAACCATTTATGTCCTCAATGAAACAAAACCAACTATCAAATGTTACCAACACTATTTGCCAAGTTCTTATTGGAAAACAAATACAAGTAAAACTTGCGCTGACTTGCTTAATTGCAGATGGACATTTGTTAATTGAAGACCTTCCAGGTATGGGTAAAACCACTCTTTCTCATACGCTAGCCCATGTATTGGGCTTACAATATTCTCGTATTCAATTTACCTCGGATTTATTACCTGCAGATATGCTGGGTATTAATATTTTTGACAATAAGGAACAAGAATTTCAGTTTCATCCTGGACCTGTTTTTAGTCAATTAGTTTTAGCTGATGAAATTAACCGTGCCAGTCCCAAAACGCAAAGTGCATTGCTAGAGGCTATGGAAGAGGGGCAAGTTAGTTTAGATGGTAAAACGCATACACTGCCTAAGCCTTTCTTTGTTATTGGAACACAAAACCCCCAACACCAATCAGGAACGTATCCACTACCAGAGTCTCAATTGGATCGTTTCTTAATGCGCATTCAATTGGGGTACCCAGACAAAGAAGCTGAAAAAAGTATGCTGACTGCTATGGTTAGTGAAAACAAGTCAATTACCCCCCCAATAATAACACTTAATGATTTTTTGCAAGCCCAGACAACAGCAACTAAGGTGCATGCATCTGATGATATTTTGAATTACATTTTAGCTTTAGTCACCTTTAGCCGTGAGAGTAATCAATTTGCAAACCCTTTATCTCCAAGAGCAACGAAAGCACTTTTAAGGGCGGCCAAAGCTTGGGCCTATTTACATTACAGAGACTATTTAATACCAGAAGATGTTCAAGCTGTTTTACCCTCGGTTGCCGAGCATAGGCTACGTAGTGCTTCAAGTGATTTTAGTACTCAAGGTAGCTTGAGTAAAATACTCTTGGAAGCCATAGACCCAATCGCTTTTTAATTGCATGTAACTATGTCAATAATTCAACGTCAATTTGATAAATGGTTAGACAAACGTATTCCAACGGCTAATCAATTCCAACTTAATCATAAAAATATATTTATTTTCCCTTCTAAATTTGGCTTTCTATTTTTAGGGCTGTGCAGTTTACTATTTCTACTCGGTACCAATTACCAAAATAACCTTATGTTGTTACTTTGTTATTTTTTAATCTCAATCTTTTTGGTCACCCTACTGACAAGTTATGCCAACTTTGCAAAGATTCATCTGCATATAGGTAAAACCCCTGAAGTTTTTTTAGGTGATAATTTACACCTACCGATGTGGCTAAATGCAGACCCCAAGGTTCTGCCACCAAGTGGATTAATTCGATTTAAATTTAACATTAATACAATAAAAAATGATAAGACTAAAAATCCTGATAAGGACGGCACTCAAATAGATGGCAATAATTTTTCTAACCCCGTTACATTAAATCAACTCTGCAACCAAAGAGGCAAGATAACTTTGCCTAGAGTCACCATAGAAAGCTTTTATCCATTGGGGCTATATCGTTGTTGGACTCATTTATCCTTCGCTAATGACATCACTGTATTTCCTAAACTTTTACCATGTGACATAGTATTGTTTTCTAAAAGTCACAAGGAATCGAATGAACCAGGACAAACCGTTTATCAGTCATTAGGCCAGGACGATTTCTCCCATCTCAAAAATTATCAATTAGGTGAGCCCTTAAACCATGTAGCGTGGAAACAACTAGCCAAAGGTAGAGGCATGGTAAGTAAACAGTTCACATCTGAAGCAAACCATATCGGGTGGCTTAGTTTAATACATACAACTGCTCCATTGCTTTTACCTATTTCTGACAAACTAGAAATAAAACTAAGCAAACTATGTTATCAAGTCACCGAATTAAGTAGAAACAATCAAACATTTGGCTTAGACCTTGGGGAGACTATAATTCCTCCTAGTTCAGGGGCTGCTCACCGTTTAAAATGTTTAACTGCTTTAGCTACTTATGGTGAGCATTAATTTATGCTTACCCCCCGAAGTCCGATTGAAAAACTCTCAGCTAAACACTCAGTGAAAAGTATCACCTTACTTATATTGGCGATTACACTAACCTTGGTTAGCTTGAGCTTGTATGAATCTGTTTTTACTTGGGTAATATTAATTATTGGTTGTAGTGGCGTTATCAGGAGCACAATCTACTTTCAATATTATAAACACCTTCCCACCATTCGAACCTTAAACTTACTAGCTTTACTTAGTATATTAGGGTTGGTCTATTCTAGCTTGAATGAAGGATTATTGTTGATAATGGTTAACTTACTTGTATTGGCCTGTGCGTTAAAGCTTATGCAAGCAAGAAACCAAAGAGACGTTTATCAATTAGTTAGTAGTTTGTTTTTTGTAATAGGGTGTGGTTTTATCTTTAATCAATCTATTGGGTTTTATATTTTCTATACCCTAATGAGTATAACCCTACTAGTTAGCCTAGCGTGTTTTCAAGCGCCAAGCCTATCAATACAAAAACAATGTAAAACAGCCCTGAAGCTGAGTTTTCAAGCACTCCCAATCTGTATTTTAATGTTTTTAGCGCTACCCCACCTGCCTCCACTATGGCAAGTTCCTGCATCTAAGAGTTTTCAAACAGGTCTGACGGATAATATTACACCTGGTGACATTGCTGAGTTATCTCAATCGAGTGACCTAGCGTTTAGAGCAACCTTTCAAGGAGCCGTACCTAATTCTAAAGATAGGTACTGGCGCGCCATTGTATTGGAAGACTTTGATGGTAAAACGTGGAGTATTGCCCCTTTTCGTAAGAAGGTTCAACAGCAGTTAAAGTTACAAAACAAAGTGTTTTCCCCAGTTATTGTTGGGCCTAGTACAGACTATCAAGTAATAGCAGAGCCTACTCACCAAAACTGGTTATACGCATTAGACTTAGCCATTCCCAATAATGTTAAAAGTACTAATGATATTTGGCAAAGCTCAGACTATCAGTTGATTAGCAACCAAACATTACTGAGTAAATATGAATATTCTGTGCGCTCTTATCCACAAGCAATGGCACATCAAAAGTTTACCCAAGTAGATCAACGTCTCAATGTAAACGTTCCAGAGGAAGGTAATAGGAAAACACAACGCTGGGTGGCCGAACAACGAAAATTAAACACATCTGATGATGAATTCATCCAAGCTGTATTAGCCTACTTTACACAACAACCTTTCGTTTATACCTTGCGCCCTAAGTTAATGTTGAGCGATTCTATAGATTTGTTTTTGTTTGATAATCAGGCTGGGTTCTGTAGCCACTATGCTAGCGCACTTGCATATATGTTACGTTTAGGAAATGTTCCCGCACGAGTCGTAACAGGTTATCAGGGAGGAGAGCTAATTAAAGAAAGCAACCAAGCACCCTATTTGAGTGTATATCAATACGATGCTCATGCTTGGGTTGAAGCATGGACCGAACAACATGGCTGGCAGCGATTCGACCCAACAGCTTTAGTAGCACCAGATCGAATTGAATTTGGTTTACAACAAGCAATGAAACAAGAAGGGAGTTTTTTGGCTGGATCGCCATTTTCGTTGGCTAGAATGTCAAATGTAGTTTGGCTTAACAATGTTAGATTATTTCTAACAGACTTAGATTACGACTGGAGTCGCTTTGTTTTGGGCTTTAACGAGGATAAACAAAAAGATTTATTCAAAAGTATTCTAGGAAAAATAACACCAGACAGGTTATCTATTTTAGGATTAAGCACTGTTACGCTTATCGCCCTATTACTTTGTTTGTTTTTTTTACCTCATTGCTTAAGAAATAGAATGAGCACCACACAAAGGATTTATTTTAAAGCATTGAAAATTTTTGAAAGCTCAGGAACAAACCGTCCTGCATGGCAAGCACCATTAAGCTTTAGTGAAGCAGTAAAGCAACAGTACCCAGCCCCCGTTAGTAACGCTTTTACTCAAATCACCCAGCTTTATTTGCGTATGCAATATCAAGATACCGATAAACATAAAAATTCTGTTTTAAATTCCAAGCTCACCCATAAATTGATGCGTAATCACTTACAAAAACTCAAAAAAGAAATAATAAAAAATAATAAAAGCCCCCTTTAGTTTAATCGCTAGCCAATTAAATTTATGGCATAATTTGCGCCGAATTTCACTGCCTGCTTAGATTATAGACAGTGCCTTACCCATAAACATTATTTATAGAGAATTGCCCGTGCTTACCACTGCTAATATCACAATACAATTTGGCGCAAAGCCTTTATTTGAAAACGTATCTGCCAAATTTGGAAATGGAAATAAATACGGCCTAATTGGCGCAAATGGTTGTGGTAAGTCAACCTTTATGAAAATAATTGGTGGAGATTTAGAAGCCACTGCTGGAAACGTATCCATTGACCCAGGAGAGCGAATCGGTAAGCTGAAGCAAGACCAATTTGCCTATGAAGAATATAGTGTTATCGATACGGTTGTAATGGGGCATAACGAATTATGGGCAGTAAAATCTGAACGAGATGCCATCTATGCGAATCCTGAAATGACTGAAGAAGACGGCATTCGGGTTGCAGATTTAGAGTCTGAGTTTGCAGAAATGGACGGCTACACAGCAGAATCGAGAGCTGGAGAGTTATTAATTGGTGTTGGTATTCCTGTTGAACAACACTTTGGCCCGATGAGTGAAATTGCACCGGGTTGGAAACTAAGGGTTTTATTAGCTCAAGTGCTATTTTCAGATCCGGATATCATGCTCTTAGATGAGCCTACCAATAACCTGGATATTAATACCATTCGTTGGTTAGAGACCGTTTTAAACGAACGTAACTGCACCATGATTATCATTTCCCATGATAGACATTTCTTAAATTCTGTTTGCACACATATGGCCGATATCGATTACGGCGAAATACGCTTATTCTCAGGAAATTACGATGAATACATGATGGCGTCGACCCAAGCACGCGAACGTTTATTGTCCGATAATGCCAAGAAAAAAGCACAGATATCTGAGCTAAAAGCTTTTGTAAGTCGCTTTTCTGCAAATGCTTCAAAATCGAAACAAGCTACTTCCAGGGCCAGACAAATAGATAAAATTCAACTAGACGAAGTCAAACCTTCTAGCCGACAAAACCCCTTTATTCGTTTTGAAGAAACTAAAAAATTACACCGCCTAGCATTAGAGGTTGAAGGTCTATCTAAACGATATGACGAAGAGTTATACAAAGGGTTAGAACTAATGATCGAAGTGGGTGAACGCGTTGCGGTTATAGGACCAAACGGGGTAGGTAAAACCACTTTATTAAAATGTTTAGTGGGTGATACTGAGCTGTCCGCAGGAACAGTTAAGTGGTCAGATAATGCCAATATTGGATATTATGCTCAAGATCATGCAGAAGATTTTGAAGAAGAAAAGACCCTTATGGACTGGATGTATCAATGGGCCCAGGAAGGTGATGATGAACAAGTAATGAGGGGCACATTAGGCCGATTGCTATTTTCACAGAATGACATCAATAAATCAGTTAAGGTCATATCTGGTGGTGAACAAGGACGCATGTTATTTGGTAAATTAATGCTACAAAAACCCAACATCTTAGTAATGGATGAGCCTACTAACCACTTAGATATGGAATCTATTGAGTCACTTAACTTAGCACTAGAGAACTATAAAGGTACCTTGGTATTTGTAAGCCATGATAGAGAGTTTGTATCCTCTCTAGCAACTCGTATTATAGATATTCAACCTGACGGTATAGTAGACTTTAAAGGCGATTACGAAAGTTACCTGGCCAGTCAAGGGATGTAATAGTAAAACACTAACTACTGCAGCACCTTTTACATTTAATACCCGAAAAGCATCCATACAAACGGATGCTTTTTCAATAAAATATCAAACACATTTAACCGTCATTCCTCTCGCCTAACTTAAGTCATCAATTTCGTATCAATACCTAAAGATAAACGACATTGCCCAAATAAGGCTTTTAGAAGTCATATTCTATGCTCTATTTAGACCTTTTACTTCAAGTGCTATAGATTACCTACATTAACAACACCAAGCTTGAATCAAACCAAGTCTATAATAGATTGCCCTTCCTGAACCTTCAAAACTGACATTTGAAATCTAGTATGCAGAGCCTAAAGGACTAGTAGAAAAGTTTATGATTAAAAGCGATCTAAATAGCATGAGCACCTACATTGTTAAGGCAGCCATTAAGTTGATAGCTAAGAGCTTCAATATGAAGTTGAAGAGTCTTTAACCAGTAGTTCCTAAAAATATTGCGCTTGAAACAAATGCATTAAAGATATTTAGGGTACAAGCTTATTGTTAGAAAAAGTAAATGTTATTGGGAAGGAATACATAATAAAAAAGCCACTTAACTATGTGTTAGGTGGCCTAGTTTGTTTATGGTTAGTGGATTTGAAGTAACCAGTCTACGAACAACCTAGCTTCCGAGGTATTCGAAAAGGTATTTGTTTGTTGCCCTGATACGTCGGCAAACACCACTTTTTGTTTATTCACAGATATGTTGTGCACTGGGCACTCCACACGGATCTGCGTTCCGTTATATGTATATGACATAATAAAACTCACTATAAAATGCAAAGTGCATATTTAAAAATAAGCTCATTACAGTTTTGACGATAACTAAAATTTACATTTTACTGCGCACTAGTACAAAAATTAACTGAGTGGCTAATATTGAATATTTCGTCGAACAATAATTCAGCTTGTTATTGTGATGATTTAGTTTTCAATCTAAATATCACGTTTTTAATGTTGGCTGACTGGATCAAAGAAAGACATAACATCGGAGGTTTGTATTGAGAGAGGTCAACAAACCAGCAATTAACTTAACCTGTTTTGATTTACTACGCAACTATTTATTAGACCTTTTAGTCAACTATTCATAAATTCTTTCGCCTACAAGCTGTTATTATTGTCTAAACCTTAAAATGTAGAGGCCTAAATTTGCAACGTATTGCTATTTTTGTAGATGTACAAAATATTTACTACACCACCCGCCAAGCTTACGGAAAACAATTTAACTACCGACGCTTTTGGCAACACTTAAACCATCAAGGGAATATAATTGTCGCTAACGCTTACGCCATAGACAAAGGCGATCAACAACAGCAAAAATTTCAAAGTGCTCTTAAACATATCGGTTTTGATGTAAAACTAAAACCCTACATACAGCGTAGCGATGGCTCTGCTAAAGGTGATTGGGACGTAGGAATTGCAATAGATGTATTAGAGGCAGCAGAAAATGTAGACACTATCGTCTTATTATCAGGGGATGGCGACTTTGATTTATTACTAAAAAAAGTAAATGAAAAATATGATTGCCAAACTGAGGTGTACGGTGTCCCAGAGCTAACTGCGAATTCACTGGTAAATGCTTGCCAAACATTTTTCAAGATAGATGAACACCTATTACTTTAATATCTTTAGAACTCATTAAAACTATCTAAAATTGCGATGTGACCTTAAGCCACATCGATAAGCTTTATATTTATAGTAAACTTGCAGCTAACCAAGCTAGGCAATATGCCAACACACCATAGGCAACAAATAATCCCCAGGCAATCTTTCTACTTCCTGTTTCAGCTTTTAAGGTGGCAACCGTCGCAACACACTGCAAGGCTAAGACATAAAACAACATTAAGCCAATACCTGCCCCCAGTGTTAGTCCATCAGCTTGAATATTAGCAGCGAGACCTGAGATGTTTTCATCCGCTCCTTCAATTCCAAATAATGTGCCTAGAGCTCCTACAAATACTTCTCGAGCTAAAAAAGAAACGAGAATAGCAACACCATAGCGCCAATCAAGACCAAGAGGCTCAAATATAGGTTCTATCCAATGACCTAACATAGCTAAATACGAAGACTGCAATACCCCGTTTTCTGGAAAATAACCCAAAAACCAAATAACAACAGATACCATAAAAATTACAGGGCCAGCACGTCTGACAAACTGTTTTGCACTAGTTAAGATTCTGTGACCCAAAGGCTTCCAATGAGGTAAGCGGTAAGTGGGTAACTCTAAAACAAACGGCATTTCAGCTTTATCTTTATCAACATCAGTTAACTTAGTCAGTAAAGTACTGACTAGTAGTGCGGTTAGGATCCCAATAAAATACAGTATAAAAAATGTAATCCCCTGTAAATTAACCACTCCACCCAAATAATGTGTATCGGGGATTAACACAGCAATTAGCAAGGCATACACGGGCAAACGAGCAGAACAAGACATTAGTGGAATAGTCATCATAGTGATCAACCTTTTACGAGGTGACTCTATTGTTCTAGCAGCCATAATGGCCGGTATAGCACAGGCATGTCCAGATAAATAAGGAATGAAACTCCTACCCGACAACCCAAAGTAACTTAAAGGTTTATGACATATTAGTGCAGCTCTGGCTAAATACCCCGAATCCTCCAAAAGCCCTATAACAAAAGTGAGCACCATTATTTGTGGAACAAAGACTAAGAATGACCCCACTCCACCAAATAAAGCATCAGTCACAAAATCATTCACCACACCATCTGGCAGAAAAATACTGACTTTAACGGCACTTTCAGCCAGAACCAATTCTACGAAGTCCATTAATGGACTTGCCCACGTAAATATACTTTGAAATAGCAAAAACATGATGGTTAAAAATATTACTCCACCCAACAGGTTATTTAGTAAAAATCCATCAATTCGATTTTGCTTTTTTAAGACTACATCAGCTTTTACACCATAACGTTTTGATAAAGTGCGGCTAATTTCTACTACAGAAGATTCATCATCGCTATGGAGTAAAGGTAAAAATTCCTGTGGATGTTTTGCAGCATCAATTAGGGCTAGCTTAAACTCGTGTAATCCAATGAGTGTTTTTGCAGATAAAGCAAATATGGCACATCCTAGATCAGCCGCTAATTTTTCAGTATCAATTTCATGCCCAAACCGTTGCACTTCATCAATCATATTCAAGGCAAATATAATACCTTTGTTATGTTGAAGAGCTAAATCTCGCACTTGTAACCCAAAGACTAAACTACTTTCTAACCGAGTCGCATCCAAATTACAAACAACAATCGACGTTTCATCACTAAGCATAGCCTCATGAAGTTTTTCAATTGCAAGCTCTTCGTCTCTCGATAAGCTTTTTAAAGAATAAGTACCGGGGAAATCGACCAATTTATACTGGTCAAACGCTCCACTTTTCAATTCAACAGTTACGCCAGGGAAGTTTGCAACTTTTTGTCGTAACCCTGTTAACTGATTAAATAGGAGACTTTTACCTGAGTTGGGTTTTCCAACCAAGATGATATTTTTCATTGAACGCCTTCACAATAGAAAGTGTGATAAAGAGGTAGCCTAAGGGGTGAACTAAATAGAAATAAAACCTAATAAAAAAAATTAACTAGCGCTAATATTGATACGGTTAGCTATATCTTGCTCTAACGAATAAACGCAATCGCCCAATTGTAAAACTAATGGACCTTTAAATGGGCTACGTCTTAAGCACTGAATATCTTGGCCTGACGAAAACCCCATTTCACTTAAACGCCTTTTAACTGATGGCATAAGAGTTGGATCTAAGCCATCAACCTTAGCTACTTGTTTCTTTTTAATGTCCCAAAGAGTTAATTGACTCATACTAAGTATCACAAATAGAAATCATTATTATTTATAACATTAGTGCCGTGTGAGTGCAATCAGTTACTCCCCCACGGCTGTGAGTTTTTAATTAGATCTTAAATGGTCTGCAACTAAAAATGCCATTTCTAACACCTGATCAGCGTTTAAGCGCGGATCACATTGCGTCTTGTATGCCTCAGCTAGGTCATCATCACCAATTTGATATGCGCCACCAGTACATTCAGTCACATGCTGGCCAGTCATTTCTAAGTGAATACCACCTGCGTGTGTTCCTTCAGCTTTATGGGCCGCAAAGAATTGTTTAATTTCTTTAAGAATCGCATCAAAATTTCTAGTTTTATAACCACTAGACGCTTTAAACGTGTTGCCATGCATCGGATCAGAGCTCCACACAACTTTACGCCCTTCTTCTTTAACCCTCCGTAACAATTTAGGAAGATTTGCTTCAAGATTATCTGCGCCCATTCTAGTAATGAGGGTTAATCGCCCCGCTTCGTTATTTGGGTTCAAGGCATCAATTAATTGAATTAATTCATCCTCTTGCATACTTGGGCCAACTTTTACGCCAATTGGATTATGAATACCTTTAAAGAACTCTAAGTGCGCATGATCTAACTGACGTGTACGCTCCCCAATCCATAACATATGAGCGGAGCAGTTGTACCAGTTACCTGTTAACGTATCAATTCTAGTAAGCGCTTGTTCATAATTTAGTAACAAGGCCTCATGAGACGTAAATAAACTCGTTTCGTGTAGAGTTGGGGTATTACTTGAATTAATCCCCATAACATCCATAAACTCTAGCGACTCTTGGATGCGCTTTGCCAAATCTTGGTAGCGACTCTTTAATGGATTGTTTTCAACAAACGCCATATTCCATCGGTTAACTTCGTGTAAATCAGCCAAGCCACCTTGAGCAAATGCACGTAGTAAATTAAGCGTAGATGCCCCACGGTGATAAGCTTCTATCATACGACTTGGGTCTGGCTCACGAGCATCTTTAGTGAATTCAAAGCTATTAATAATATCACCGCGATAGCTTGGCAAAGCCACGCCGTTTATAGTTTCAAAATCACCAGAACGAGGTTTCGCATATTGCCCCGCCATACGCGCAACTTTAGTAACCGGACATCGGCCTGCATAAGTAAGTACAATAGCCATTTGTAAAATAACTTTGAAGGTATCACGAATTTTTGGAGCATTAAACTCATCAAAAGATTCAGCACAATCACCACCTTGCAATAGAAAGCCTTTTCCTTCAGCTACATTTCCCAGTTGCTTAAACAGATCTCTAGTCTCAGCCGCAAATACCAATGGAGGATAACTACTTAGCTTACCTTCAACATCTTTTAGATGTACCTTATCTTGGTAAGTAGGTTGTTGTAAAATAGGCTTTGAACGCCAGCTATCTGGTTGCCATTGACTCACGATTGTTCCTCATAAATATCTAATAAAGTTAAAATAATAATCTTGGTTAAATGCTTGATAAAATTTGCAGGACGCAACATAAAGGCTCTGAGTTCAAAGATCAATCAATTACTCATTAGTATTGTAATAATCAATCTAACTAGCCTGTAATTGACCTATTAACCCAATGGCTCCCTCTTCAATTAAATCTAAGACATATTCAAAGCCTTTTTTGCCACCATAATAAGGATCAGGCACTTCCTTTTCTTGTAGATCAGCAAAACTAAGAAAAAGACGTACTTTATCTTGATGCTCTTTAGGGCATATTTCCAACAAGTGAGAAATATTTTTGTTATCCATTCCCAATATATAATCAAACGTCTCAAAATCCTGGGGTTCAACTTTTCGGCATTTTACCCCTTTAAAACTATATCCTCTTTCTAGGCCAATGGCTTGAGAGCGTTTGTCAGGTTCTGCTCCTGTGTGGTACCCAGCAGTACCTGCAGAATCTATCACTAGATCTAGATTTTGATCTTGGGCCATTTTTGTAAACACTGCTTCGGCACTTGGAGAACGACAAATATTCCCTAAACACACAAAAAGTACTGATGCTTTGCTCTTTGACATATCCCCCCGACCACCCGTTTGAATGTTGAAATTATTTATAGGCAAAGTATTTTAACTATCTATAATTATGCGTCCACTGCTAATAAGAAAAATTTAAATGAAAGTTTTAATGTTAAGTAGCTCTCGAAAGGGAAGTGAAGAATATCTCGAACACGCCAGACCTTTTATCACCGAACATATTAGAGATATTACAGACGTGTTATTCATTCCTTACGCAGGTGTTACGATAGGTTGGGACGAATACACCCAAAAAGTTCAAATGGCGCTACCTCATCTTAATATTAAAGGTATTCATGAATTTACTGACCCTATAAAAGCAGTGCAAAATGCAAACGTTATTTTTGTTGGTGGAGGCAATACTTTTAACTTGTTACATCAGCTATATAGACACAAGCTAACAACAGAAATTCAAAATCAAATTAAGCTAGGAATACCTTTTGTTGGCTGGAGCGCTGGTTCAAATATCTGTGGAGCCAGCATCCGAACAACTAATGATATGCCTATAGTGCAGCCCATTAGCTTTAATGCTCTAAATTTAGTGCCGTTTCAAATAAACCCTCACTACACAGACTACCAACCTCCAGGATACAATGGCGAATCAAGGGCTCAACGTATTCAAGAGTTTTGTGAACTAAACCCTAACATACCAGTCATTGGTATTCGTGAAGGAGGTGCCTTATTGTTACAAGACACTAGTTTAGTATTAGTAGGTGAATTAGACGGTGTAATATTCAAAGGTAAGTCACAAATAACCATCAAGCCTAAGCAACCTTTGGATGGGTATTTATGCTAATGGAGGTTAGCTTACGTTCAGGCAAAAATAATCAGTGCCTAGAGGCTCAGTAAACTAATATCTAAATAGTTAGCACATTCTTGAGGAGCGCCTAGTCTTGGAATACTACCTAACAAGGGCGCATCTATAAGAGTTTTTAGACTTTCAATATTTTCTTCTAAAAATGGCATATCAGATTCAATATGATTTGCTACCCAACCCGCTATTTTAAGCCCATCATTTTTTATAGACTCAGCTGTTAACACTGCATGGTTCAAACACCCTAACCGCAATCCAACCACAAGGATCACAGCGAGATTACGCTCTTTAACAAATTCAGATAAAAATTTTGGCTTCCCACTAAAATTCTCACCCAAAGGTAATCGCCAACCGCCAGCTCCTTCAGTAATCAGTACATCTGGCTTTTTGCCCATTAAATGTACGAACCCCTCTCTTACAAGATCAATAGAAATAAAAGACTCTTCTTCATTTAAGTTAAAATGCTTGGCAGCTAAGTGAGGTGCTATTGGCGCTTCAAATGTTAGAGGGTTCACTTCGTCGTAACTTAAATCCAAGCTAGAGTGAAGTTGTAAAGCTAAAGCATCTTCATTACGAAGCCCCTCATTAGTCAACCTGCAGCCTGCAGCGATAGGTTTATAGCCAGCAGTTTTATATTCTTTTTGTTTTAAAGCATGGAGCAAACCAACAGTTACAAAGGTTTTACCTACTTCCGTATCCGTGCCAGTAACAAAAAACGCTCGACTACTTGAAGAAATATGCCCCATATTGATCCTATAAAGGTTTTGTAATTTGTATGAAACAGACCTGATAAGTCAGAGGAAGTTGCAAGGTTTCTTCATAATTTTTTCGATATGCTGTTTCTAGGTTTTGTAAAGTACTGCGACTTAAAGGTTTATAATTCGATTTCTTAGTACTACTCTTGACCTTTACTATTGAAGGATTAGGCAACACTACATTAGCTCCAATAGATTTAATAGATGCCAACAAATCTCGAATATTATTGTGCCAAGTAACATAAGACTTAATCTTTGATGTGGTTCTCAATCCCTGCTCTGAGGCGGCTTTATGCCAGCTTTTTGCTGTTTCAAATGTATTTACATGGTGATATTCATCAACTTGTTGCCAGCTTCTGTTTAACTCTTCAAATGACCCTTCGCACATTATGGCTAGCACACCATGACCACCTGGCCTCAAAACCCTTTGTAGTTCTGACATCACTGTATTTAGATCTGTACACCATTGCAGAGCCATACTAGAAAAAACCATATCTACAGACCCCTGGGCTAACGGAATATTCTCAGCATCACCTTGTATCCAATCTATTAACTTAGAATCAATAAATTGTTGCTTAGCGTAGTTTACCATCCCAAAAGCCAAATCCATGCCAATAACTTGCTTAGTTTTAGTCGCAAGCTGCTTAGTCACACGTCCGGTACCACATCCAATATCTAAACTTAACGCGCATTTTTTTGGAACTAACTCCACTGCATCAAATGCAATATCTAACTGCACATCAGCAGCTGCGTTATACATATTCGCAGCGCGGCTAAACTGTTTTGCAATACGAGATTTTTGTAAAGCCGCCGAGTCCACTAACATGACTCGGTAAGCAAGCTAAGCTGCAGGGCATCTACAAGAGCATGAATATCTTTTTCAAGATGTCCAGCCGTTAATGTAATCCTTAGTCTAGCAGTGTGCTTGGGCACCGTGGGGTATCGTATAGCAGTAACCCAAATACCAAGCTCTTGTAGTCTTTGACTAGCAACCATGGCTTTTTCTGAATCACCAATCAATATAGGTTGAATGGCTGAATTTGAAGGCATTAGTAACAGCCCAGCTTTATTGGCTAATTCTTTAAAAAGGTCAATTCGAGCATGCAAGGTTTCACGGCGTTCATTTTTTTGAATTGCCTGTAAACTCATATAGGTAGCGTAAGCTTGTGCAGCGGGCATCGCAGTACTGTAGATGTAATGTTTCGCAAAATTAATAAGGTATTCAATAAACTCATGGCTGCCTGCAACAAATGCTCCTGCGGTTCCTATAGCTTTACCAAAAGTAGCCATTAATATGGGTAACTGTTTTTGAGATAAGCGATATTCTTCTACTACCCCTAATCCAGTTTTTCCTAAGGTGCCGAAACCATGGGCATCGTCAACCATAAGCCAGCAGTCTTTAGTATTGAGTATGGGTAAAATTTCAACTATGGGTGCTTGGTCTCCATCCATACTAAATATACTTTCTGTAGTCACTAAGGTATTAGGTGTTTTAGCATAGGATAATAATGCTTCAAGATGAGCTAAGTCATTATGTCGGTAGCGCTTTAAATTTGCGTTCACATTTTGTGCACCATCGATAAACGACGCATGCATCAATTTATCTGCAATAATAAGATCTTTAGTTTTAGCTGTAACATGGCCATATAACGCCTGACAAATAGCATGATTTGCAGAAAACCCTGAATTAAACAGCAACACTCTGTCTCTGTTTAATTTTTCCGCTAGGTATTCTTCAAGTGCTTGATGGGCATTGGTATAACCTGTAACAAGTGGCGATGCTCCAGAGCCTCCACCAAATTCACTCACACCGTCAATCCAACCTTGCATCACAGCACCAGAGCGGCGCATAGCTAGATAATCATTACTAGAAAAATTAATAAAATGCTTGCCTTCAATTTCAATCAAGGTGCCAGAAGAAGAGTCTATCGTTTTTCTTGAACGTATTAAGCCTTCACTACTGCGCTTTTGTAACGCCTCTGAGATAAATTCAAATGCCATTAAACGCTAGCTTTATCAGCTTTTTTGGTAGATGCATCATAAAAAATCTCATTTAAGGTTTTATCTTCAATCTCTTCTATTAAAGCTGCTTCATGGGCCTCATCAGAATACTCTCTGGTTTGTTTAGAATTAATTCCTAGCTTTCTAAACAACATTACGTCTTCGTGAGTTTCTGGATTAGAGGTCGTTAACAATTTACACCCATAAAAAATTGAATTTGCCCCTGCCATAAAACACATTGCCTGCATTTGTTCATTCATGGCCTCTCGACCAGCTGATAATCGTACGTAAGACTTAGGCATCATTATTCTGGCTATAGCTATAGTACGAATGAACTCAAAATAATCTAAATCCTCTACACTCTCCATAGGTGTGCCCTCAACTTTGACCAACATATTAATAGGCACGCTTTCTGGATGATGCTCTAAATTGGCAAGTTGCACTAAAAGGCCCGAACGATCAGAGGACGTCTCTCCCATACCAACTATGCCGCCAGAGCACACATTCATGCCTGCATCACGGACATTGTCGAGCGTGTTTAATCGGTCTTGATAAGTACGAGTTGTAATAATATCACCATAAAATTCAGGAGAGGTATCTAAATTATGGTTGTAATAGTCAAGACCTGCTTGCTTTAATGATAACGCTTGTGCACGGCTTAACATACCCAGGGTCATACAGGTTTCTAACCCTAATTTTTTCACTTCTTTTACCATTTCGGTAACGTATGGCATATCTTTATCTCGGGGATTGCGCCAAGCAGCCCCCATACAAAAACGGGTTGACCCTGCAGCTTTAGCCTCTTGCGCTCTCTGGATAACCTTTTCCACTTCCATTAGACGCTCTTTTTCTAATCCAGTGTCATATCGGGCACTTTGGGGGCAATATTTACAATCTTCTGGGCAAGCGCCAGTTTTTATGGATAGCAAGGTACTCACTTGTACTTGATTTGGATCAAAATGTTGCCTATGGACCATTTGAGCTTGGAACATTAAATCATTAAAAGGTAAAGTAAATAATTCATTCACTTCATCTATACTCCAATCATGTCGCAATTGTGTAGTGGGCTTAGAATTTTGATTTGATGCAGTATTAACGAGGAATGACATAGCTAACCTTTGAATTATTCGACTTTACACTTTTTGGTAAGGCGCTTAGTCTATGTACCACGACAATATTGTCAACCCAACTAACAACAAAAACTTTACAAGCGACCGTATTTTGAACAACCAAGATTTACACTTTGATCAACAACATATTTGGCATCCTTACACATCGGCGATTAATCCTTTACCCTGCTATCAAGTTACCAAAGCTGATGGGGTATATATTCATCTTTCATCAGGAGAGAAGTTAGTGGATGGAGTATCATCATGGTGGACGGCTATTCATGGGTACAATCATCCTGCTCTCAATGACGCTTTAAAAGCACAGGTAGATGATTTTTCACATGTTATGTTTGGAGGGTTGACGCATAAACCGGCCATTGATTTATGTCGAACCTTAATTGATTTAACTCCTGAAGGGTTAGATAGAGTATTTTTGGCCGACTCTGGCTCCGTTTCTGTAGAAGTTGCAATGAAAATGGCTTTACAATACTGGGCATGTCAAGGTAATGATCGCAAAAAACGCTTTATCACACCTCGTAATGGATACCATGGAGACACATTTGCCGCTATGTCTGTGTGCGACCCGATTAATGGTATGCACAATATATTTACGGGCACATTAACCCAGCAAGTTTTTGCCCCCGCTCCACAAACTCGTTTTGATAAACAATGGAACGAAGATGATGTAAAGCCGTTGGAGGACTTAATCTCTAAACACCACAATGAGTTAGCAGGCCTAATCATAGAGCCTATTGTTCAAAATGCTGGGGGGATGCGAATTTATCACCCAGAATACCTAAAACGCTGTAGACAACTCTGTGACGACTACAGCATTCTGTTAATTTGCGACGAAATAGCCACTGGTTTTGGCCGTACCGGCAAGCTATTTGCCTGTGAACATGCTGATATCAGCCCAGATATAATGTGTTTGGGAAAAGCCTTAACAGGAGGCTATATAAGCCTTGCTGCAACCTTGTGCTCAGAAGACATCGCCCAAGGAGTTTGTCAAGGTGAGCCTGGCGTATTTATGCATGGGCCAACATTTATGGGAAATGCATTAGCCTGCTCGGTGGCCAATGCAAGCTTAAGCTTGATTCAACAAGGACACTGGCAACAGCAAGTAGCCGCAATAGAAAAACAGCTAAATTCAGAATTAGTAGCCTGCTTAGAGCTAGATTCAGTGGCTGACGTAAGGGTATTAGGGGCAATTGGTGTGGTTGAATGCAAAGCACCTATTGATGTAGCACAGCTACAAAAGATCTTTGTAAAGCAAGGAGTTTGGATACGACCTTTTGGTAAGCTAGTTTACATTATGCCACCTTACATCATTACACCAGAGCAGTTGCAGCAACTTACTAGAGGCATATATCAGGCATTAAGGTAATCTTTAACTGGATCTACACTACAAAATTCATCAATGAATATAAGCTACTTTCTTTTAATAATGCCTATCTTTAACCAAACCATAAATATTCGCTAATTTTGCATATTTATTAATAGCAAAGTAACATGCCCCGCAACTATTTTCAGCCGGTCCAAGAGTGATGCCAGTAAACTTACCTTCTATAGAAAAGCAAATTTTACCCCCCGTACAAGGAGTGCGATTAGGTTGGGCAGAAGCCAATATAAAACAAACTAATCGGAAAGATCTTTTAGTGATAGAAGTTGCAGACGGAAGCAAGGTTTCTGGCGTATTCACACAAAATAGGTTTTGTGCTGCTCCTGTACATGTTTGTAAAAAACACTTAATTGAATCACGACAAATAAAAGCCCTCGTCATTAATACAGGTAATGCGAATGCAGGTACCGGTGAACAAGGCATGCAAGACGCTCTAACAACCTGTGAACAATTAGCAACTCTGTTAAATGTTCCAGTCAACGCCATTTTACCTTTTTCTACGGGTGTCATTTTAGAGCACCTACCAATGGATAAACTATTGGCAGGGCTGCACCCAGCGGTTGCTAGATTAACTGAAGATGCATGGAAACCGGCGGCTTGGGCCATTATGACCACTGACGTTGCTCCAAAAGCATATGCAACATCATGTGTATTAAACAGCAAAACGATTCAAATAACAGGTATCTCGAAAGGGGCTGGAATGATCCACCCTAATATGGCTACTATGCTCGGGTTTATCGCTACTGATGCAGCAATATCTCAACCGCTACTAGATAAGATAACCAAACACATTTCAGATTTGTCCTTTAACTGCATTTCTATAGATGGTGATACTTCTACAAATGATTCCTTTATTATTATTGCCACTGGAAAAGCTGGGAATACAGAAATTACCAGCGAGAAAGACCCTGCTTACAAAGTCATATTTGAAGAGCTCCTTAAAAGTGCACAATATCTAGCTAAAGCGATTGTTCGCGACGGAGAAGGTGCAACAAAATTTATTACTGTAAATGTAGAAGAGGCCAACACTAACGAAGAAGCCAAAGCAATTGGTTACGCTATTGCTAAAAGCCCATTAGTAAAAACTGCCATGTTTGCTTCTGACCCTAATTTAGGTCGAGTGTTGGCAGCAATAGGTTATGCATCAAGGGACTGCAAGTCCTTAGAAGACCTCGATGTAAATACGATCCAGCTTTATTTTGGCGAAGTGTTGGTCGCAGAGCATGGGGGCCGCGCCAACACCTATACAGAAAGCGCAGGCCAAAAATTAATGGAGCATTCAGAAATAGACATAACCGTAAAATTAAATAGAGGCCATGAGAAGGCTACCATATGGAGTTGCGACTTTAGTTACGACTATGTGCGTATAAATGCCGAATACAGAACATAATTTTCACAATCTAACTAATGGAAAACGGCTGGTGTCTGCTCATTTAAATGTTGCAATTGTGCTTGCAATAATTGCGTAGCAGGATCTTTTGGACACTGACTGATGAAGAACTGATAATCGGCAATTGCCACTTGAGTGCAATCTAGTTGGTGTAATAAAAAGCCTCTGTCCCGTCTTTCATAAGGGTCATTTGGACACAGTTGTACCAAAGTATCTACGACACCTAATGCTTCGGTGTATTTTTTTTCAGAAATATATGCACACTTTAAATTGTGTAACAATCTAACAAGCGTTTCCTCACAACAGGCCTCATTCAAAGCTTCTTCAGGCATACCTTCATCTTCGAATTCATTCAAAATTGAAAAATAAAGTTTCTCTAAGTTACCTCTACTTAGTTGTTTACCATTTAAAGGATCAACAAATACTGCGGGCGCATTATTGAACTTACATTTTACCAAGAAATGTCCAGGAAAATTAACGCCATGTATATCAAAACCTAGTGAATTACCGAGAGATTGAAATATAATTGCCAAACTAACGGGCATGCCAGTACGGTATTCTAATACTTGGGTTAGAAGACTATACTGACTTGAAAAGTAATATTTGTCGCTTCCACTAAATGCGAGTTGAACAAAGAAAAACTCAATAAACCGTCTGAAGCTATGTTCAGTTAATTCTGTTGAATTTATATATACCGAAGCTTGCGTTTTCCAATTATCCATTTGTTGTAAGTATTGCTGTAAACACCCACTGTCTTTTTGAAATGCAACAGCAACATTTAACGCAGCAAGTAAACAATCTTTATCAATAATAGCTTGCTTTAACTCTTTCACAGAACCCCCTAAATAACCCTCTCTCTTATTTATCGGTTTTTTAGTGGGCACCTTTACCTAAAATACAATTAAATTTGTAAAATCACATAAATGTTCATTTTATCGGCCGTTTTAATCGCACAAAACTAAAAAAGTAGTGGTTGTTTGGTGACAGCAATAAATCCTGCATAAGCAATCCAACTCAATGCCCCTACAAATCCAACACCCCGCATTATAGCAGTCTGTTCAGGCTTTAACGCCAATACAACCATAAATGCGTACATGAAAAACGCCACTAATTTTTCCGTTACCCATCCATCAACAACCGGATACTGTTGGATCAAAATGCATAATGCAATCGCAGCCACTAACAACACTGTGTATACAATGTGAGGCAGAATTTTCAACCATTTCAGCTGTAATTTATCTGATTTAATTACAGTTAAAATAAAACGTGATAAAAACATTAAGACGCTCAATACAACAGCTGACATATGGGTAAGTTTAACTATTTCGTACATAGTGGAACCTTTTTAGGTATTGAATGACTGTGTTAAATCAAACACAGTCAATAGTTTTAATTATGTTGGAGTAGGTTATTCGAAATCAGGGTAGGAAGTAATAATTTCTTCTATTTTTCTAATGTTTTCTTGAAAAATATCTACTAAGTGAGGATCGAATTGCTTCCCTTTTTGTTGTAAAACTACTTCCATAGATTGCTCAGTAGTCCAAGCATTCTTATAGCTATGCTTATGCCTCATAACATCATAAGCATCAACTAAAGCTGTTATACGGCAATAGATATGAATGCTTTCACCAGATTTACCTCTAGGATATCCCCTTCCATCCCAAAACTCGTGGTGATCCCGCGCAATGATAGCTGCTGCTTTTATTAGTGGACGCTTTGAGTCTTTCAGTAAATTGTAGCCGAAGTCTGCATGCCTTCTAATCAGTTGAATGTCGTCAGTACTTAACTGTTCCTTCTTGAAGATAACTGCATCAGGGATCTTTATTTTACCTATATCATGCAATGGTACAGATAAACCCAATGTGTCAACTTCTTGTTGAGATAGTCCTAACTCTTTTGCCAGTAATTGAGAAATTTTTACCATTCTCAAAATATGCCGACCATGCTCATTCTGCTGTTCCATAGCTTGGCCAAGTCGCTCAATAATCTCTCTTTGTGTATCTTCAAGCTCCTTTGTCAAAAGTACATTATCAAAAGCAATTTGCACATTCCGAGCAAAGATTTCAACTAGCTTTTTATCATTTTCGTTTAATTTCTTAGGTAAGCCAGACAAGTATAATAATGATCCCTTTTTAGATTTACTGTCGCAATAAGCAACTAAGTATTCGTCCTCGTAGATAAGTGATTTATTAGTATAGGCTAGCATACATGATTTTAATTGTGGCCCACTAAGAACCTGCTCTAGTTTTTTACCTGCTTTATTTTCATATTCACCCTTTCCTGTAAAAACAAATAGTTCATTAGAGTTATATTGATTAAGAGGTGTTGCCCCCATTACGGCTGACGTCAAATACGCGGCATCTTCAGTGCCACCTAATATAGAGGCCAACTGCTGCACAATACCTTCAATAAAGCATTCAAAAGATTGCAAACTAAAAATGTCTGCAGATGCAGCAATAATTTTTTCAAGGCCTTTTCTATTTTCTTCGATTGCAGATATGTCGCGATAAGAACGTAATGCAGAAATTAACACAGAGAATAATTTTTGAGCCGTGAGCTCTGTTTTTGATTTATAATCGTTAATATCATAGTTAACAATAACGTCTCGCTCAGGTGCTTGACCTGGCTGACCCGTACGCAAAATAATACGAGTAAAATGATTACTTAATTCATTTCTAATGAAGTCAGCTACAAGCAAACCTGCGTCATCAGTTTCCATCACAACATCAAGTAAAACTGCCGCTATATCATGATTATCTATAAACGCTTGTTTTGCTTCAGCCCCACTATATGCACTAAGAAACTCTATTTTCTTATCTTGAAAAACAAAATCACCAAGGGCAAGTTTAGTTACCGCATGGATTTCAGGTTCGTCATCTACGATTAAAACTTTCCATGATCCGTGAAACTGCACTTCTTCTTCGTCGTCTTCCGCGAAAAAAATTTCGTCTGACATTATATTTACTCTTAAAAACAGATGCTTAAATACAATAGTAAACTAAAGACTAATAAACAATGCCTGCTCTACAAATTGTTACATTTAACCAACTTTTCACAAAGTTAAATTAATTGGCCCATGGTAACTCTTGGGTGGTTATTTAAATCACACTCTGTTCGTATTTGGGAAAATCCATTTGCTTTAAACAACTCAGCTATAACTTCACCTTGTCGATTTCCATGCTCTATTAGCAACCAACCTCCACTCATTAAAAACCCCTCACTATTACCTATAATATAGCGAATATCGTCTAAGCCATCTTCACCAGACGTCAAAGCTGTCGACGGTTCAAAACGAACGTCTCCTTGGGTTAAATGGTGATTATTAATTTCAATATAAGGAGGGTTACTGATGATTAAGTCAAATCTTTGCTCTTCGATAGATGAAAACCAGTCACTTTGAATAAATTCAATATCTGATAGTTGATTATTCTTGGCGTTCTGCCTTGCCAAACTCACCGCTTCTGAATTTTTGTCTAAACCAATGATAGACCAATGCTTATTTTCGGTGGCTAATGACAATGCTATTGCGCCAGTGCCTGTACCTAAATCGAGCACTCGTGAGCTACTATGTAAAGATAATCCTAAAGCTAGCTCTACAAGAAGTTCTGTTTCGGGACGAGGAATAAGTGTCGCCTCAGACACAGCTAAACGTAATGACCAAAAATCCCGATAACCTATAATATATGCAACAGGATGCCCTAAAATCCGCTTTTCAACCATACTTTCAAAAGTATCAAGCTGCTTTTTAGTTAATTGTTTATCAGGCCATGTATGTAAATAAACTTGTTCGCAATGTAGACAACCGCAAAGCAAAGCTTTGCTATCAATGGCTGCAGAGTCGTATATACCGTCATCACTAATTTGGTTTTTAGCAAACCTATCATGTGCCCATTTCAGGGCCTGCTCAATAGTCGAATTAGGCTCTAACAAATCTAGTAAACTCAACACTTATTCGTCTGAAAGTGAGGCTAGTAAGTCAGCTTGATGCTCTTGTCTTATAGGTTCTAAAATTGCGCCAAGTTCACCAGCAATAACATCGTCTAAACGATACAAAGTAAGGTTTATTCTGTGGTCAGTAACACGACCTTGTGGGAAGTTATAGGTACGAATACGCTCAGAACGGTCACCACTTGCAACCAAGTTGCGGCGAGTAGAAGTTTCTTCAGCCATACGCTTTTCATCTTCTAACTGATTCAAACGAGACTGCAGTATCGCCATAGCCTGTGCTCTATTTTTATGTTGAGAGCGCTGATCCTGACACTCAACAACAAGACCTGTAGGATTGTGGGTAATACGTATAGCTGAATCCGTTTTGTTAACATGCTGACCACCTGCACCAGATGCTCTGAAAGTATCTATTTTTAGGTCCGCTTTATTAATTTCAATTGCTTCTGATTCAGGCACAACTGGCATTACTACCACTGTACAGGCAGAGGTATGAATTCTGCCTTGGGATTCGGTCTCGGGTACCCGTTGCACTCGATGACCACCTGACTCAAACTTCATAATTCCGTATGCGCCATCACCTAAAATATTAGCAATGACTTCTTTATAACCACCATGTTCACCTTCATTAGTTGTAACAAGTTCAACTTTCCAACCTTGTTTTTCAGCATAACGACTATACATACGAAATAAGTCTCCAGCAAAAATGGCAGCTTCATCTCCCCCCGCCCCTGCACGAATTTCCACAAAACAATTACTATCATCGTTTGGATCTTTTGGTAGCAACAATATTTGTAACGCTTGAGTGTATTCTTCTATATCCTGTTTTGCAGTCTTGTACTCTTCTTGAGCCATCTCTCGCATTTCAGCGTCGTCTTCTTGCATCATTTCTTGTGCAGATTCAAAATCTTGTTGTGCCTGCTGATAGTCACGAAAACACTTAACTACACCTTCTAGTTGTGAATATTCTTTTGTTAAACCACGATATCTGTCTTGATCTGCAATGACCTCTGCTTCACCAAGTAAAGCTTGAACTTCTTCAAAGCGTTCGATTAGAGATTCTAATTTTCGTTGTACCGATTCTTTCATTATTTTCCTGTGAGCGGGAATTTTCTACCGCTAATTATTCCAGCTTATTTAACGCCAAAGCGTCTTTTAAGAGAGAAAGTTGTTCTAAGTCCTGTTCGCTTGCCGCTTTCTGGATTGCTTTAGTAGGGGCATGAATAAGACTGTTCGTTAATTTGTTTGCTAGCTCTAGGACAACATCCTCAGAATTTTTACCATCCGCTAACTGATTTAAAGCCTTATCAACTAGAGTCTTTTTCTGTAACTCACTTTGCTGTCTAAAACTCTTTAATACATCAATAGAAGTTTGGCTTTGTTGCCAACGCATAAACTGCAGTGCTTGTTCTTCTACCATTTGGTGAGCCAGCTCTGCTGCATCCTGCCTATTCGCTAGATTTTGTTCTACAATTTGCTGCAAATCGTCAACTGTATATAAATATGCATCATCCAGTGATGAGACTTCAGACTCTACATCTCTTGGTACAGCTAAATCCACCAAAAACATAGGTTTATGCCTACGTTCTTTTAGCGCTCGTTGTACCAAGCCTTTGCCTAGGATAGGCAACTGACTGGCAGTTGAGCTAAATACAATATCGGCTTCTTTCAAATGCTGCGGAATTTGTGCCAACGTTAAAACAGAAGCCCCTAGAGGTTCAGCTACGGCTTGTGCTCTGGCTATAGTACGATTCGCCACAGTCAAGGATTTTACGTTTTGTTCGCTTAGATGTTTAGCGACTAACTCTATAGTTTCACCTGCCCCGATTAGCAATACCCGACTATTTTCTAAAGAAGAAAAAATATGCTTTGCCAATTGCACCGATGCATAGGCTACAGAGATTGCATTAGCACCAATTTCTGTTTCACTCCGCACTTTTTTTGCAACGGAAAAAGTATATTGGAAAAGCCGATCAAAACTGCTTTTTATAACGCCAATATTTTTAGAGTGAGTAACAGCCTGTTTAATCTGTCCCAAAATTTGCGGCTCACCCAGCATTAAAGAGTCGAGGCCACAAGCTACACGCATAATATGTACCGCAGCATCTTGGTCTATATAAAAATAACTATTATTATCTACATCTAATTCACTCACAGCATGGAATTCAGCTAACCATGTTGAGATAAGAGACTTATTAGGATCTTCAACTTGTGCATATATTTCGGTGCGATTACAAGTAGAGACTATAACCGATTCAGCCGTCCCACTTCGCACTCCCAATGAAGTTAAAGCCTGCACAATAGCGTCGGGAGAAAACGCAATTTTCTCCCGCAATTCAATGGGTGCTGTTTTGTGATTGATACCAAAAGCAATAAGGGTCATTAAGTGTTCAGATAAACTACAAGATAAATTCAATTAAATTAGGGCGGCATTGTACGCAAAAGGTAAATGTATTGAAAGGTGTGTACTTTGTATGTTCCTATTAGTTATCGTATACGCTAATCAAACCCAACTTAAATTGTGCAAATTTTATTAAATTCACCCCAATCTATTTTCAAATACAGTATTACTATCGTGTTTATCTTGATTATATCGAGTTGTGCCACTAGGCAAATTCCCGAGGAAAAATTGAAGATAGAAACCCACCAATTGAAGTTAGCAGAACAGCAAAGTTGGTCGATAAAAGGTAAAATTGGATTTAAAAGCAATAAAAAGAAACAGAGTGCAAACCTGCATTGGCAGCAAGATAGTAGCGAATACCAATTGAATTTGACCACAATTATAGGTACATCAATTCTAAAAATGTATGGTGATAAGCATTTTTCTACGCTCATTACTGAAAATGATACATACAAAGATAATAAGGCAAGTAGATTAATATCACGCATTACAGGGTGGGAGCTTCCGGTCGAGAATTTACAATTTTGGGTAAAAGGCCAATACAATGCAAACGACCAAACTGTTGTTAGTGAACAAGGTCTGGTAACGCAACTTACTCCAGAATGTAGTTATTGTGAAAATTGGACAATTGACTATAGCGATTACCAAAAAATACAGGATATTTGGCTACCCCATAGAATCATCTTAAACAATCATTCAAATAGCAGCCAACTGCTAATTAAGGTCAACACATGGTCACTAAACTAAAACCAAGCAATCTAACTTGGTGGTCAAGCCCAGCTAAATTAAACTTGTTCTTACATATTAATGGTCAATACGAGAATGGTTATCATCAATTACAAAGCTTATTTCAATTATTAGATTACGGAGATGAGTTAGCCTTTGAAATAAATGAGTCCGGTTTGATTACTTTGGCCGACCCAATTATGGGCGTTCCAGAAGAAGATAACTTGATAATTAAAGCTGCAAAATTATTACGTCAAAAAGCACACAACCCAAATTCAAACAAACTAGGGTGCACTATACATTTAAAGAAAAAACTGCCCATGGGGGGAGGAATTGGAGGTGGCTCATCTAACGCTGCCACTACTTTATTGATTTTAAATCACCTTTGGAAATGTGGACTGCCAAATGATGCGATTGCAGAGCTAGGCTTATCTCTTGGTGCAGACGTTCCTATATTTGTTCATGGTAATAGTGCATTTGCAGAGGGTGTTGGAGAAAAACTGACCTATACATCACTTCCAAGCACTTGTTATTTAGTTGTATTTCCTAATTGCCACATTTCAACGGCTGAAATATTCAAAGATCCAAAATTACCCAGGAACACACCCAAAATAGATTTTTCAGAATATCAATTTTCAAACACAAAAAATGATTGCGAAAAATTGGTTTGTGAAAGGCATGCGGATGTTGCAATGGTATTAAAGTGGTTGTTAGAATACGCGCCGTCGAGGATGACCGGTACTGGAGCATGTGTATTTGCCATGTTTGAACAAAGAAAGGAAGCATTAGATGTTCAAGCTTTGTTGCCAAATAATATGACAAGTTTCGTTGCAAATGGGGTGGATTCATCCCCTTTACATAACCAAATCCAAGCACAAAATTTAATCGTTTAATTGGGGTATAGCCAAGTGGTAAGGCAGCGGGTTTTGATCCCGCCATTCGTAGGTTCAAGTCCTGCTACCCCAGCCAATTTTAATATTAATAGGTAACTAACCTATTAATACGCACCGAGGGTTTTATCGTGCCGGATATGAAGATTTTCTCTGGAAATGCAGTACCTGAATTAGCTCAAAAAGTTGCTGACAGATTATATACTAAGCTAGGACATATGAGTGTTGGACGTTTTAGCGACGGAGAAATAAGCGTCGAAGTACATGAAAATGTGCGAGGTTCTGATGTATTTATCGTTCAGTCAACTTGTGCTCCTACTAATGACAATCTAATGGAACTGATTGTTATGATTGACGCGTTTCGCCGTGCATCTGCTGGACGTATCACAGCTGTAATTCCTTATTTTGGTTATGCCCGTCAAGATAGACGAGTTCGCTCTGCCCGGGTGCCAATTACTGCAAAGGTAGTCGCTGATTTTTTATCTAATGTAGGCGTTGACCGAGTGTTAACTATTGATTTACACGCAGAGCAGATACAAGGCTTCTTTGATGTTCCGGTAGACAATGCCTTTGGAACACCCATTTTATTAGACGACATGCGCCAACGAGATTTTCACAATCCAGTTGTTGTGTCTCCAGACATCGGTGGCGTAGTTCGAGCCCGAGCACTTGCCAAATTAATGAATGACACAGATTTAGCCATTATTGATAAACGTCGCCCTAAAGCAAACGTTGCTCAAGTAATGCACATTATTGGTGATGTTCAAGACAGAGACTGTATTATCGTTGACGACATGATTGATACCGGCGGGACGTTAGCAAAAGCTGCGGAAGCATTAAAGGCCCATGGTGCAAAAAACGTTTATGCTTATGCAACACACGCTATTTTCTCAGGTAATGCTGCGCAAAACCTCAGAGATTCTGTTATCGATGAAATTATCATCACTGACAGTATTCCTTTATGTGACGAAATTAAAGCTATACCCAAAGTAAAACAACTTACTTTATCAAACATGTTAGCAGAAGCTATCCGCCGCGTTAGTAATGAGGAGTCAATCTCTGCGATGTTTGAGTACTAACATTTTAGTAGGTATTACAGACAATCCAAAGCCACAGTTATTCTGCGGCTTTTTGCTTTTTAACAACGTAAGTTTGAGAAAATGCCCTATTCCGGACTAAATCAATTCAATCTATTGATAGTTGTTTTAATTTCTTGTCTGAGTTCTCCCCTAGTGGTAACATTCGCCGCCCTATTTTTAGGGGGTAGTAATTTTTTAACTGATTAAAGTTTTAAATTTGTTACATAAACGTAGATTTTGGTCGCAAAAATCTACACACATTTACTTATTTTGGAGTTATCACAATGTCTGATGGAATTTTTACACTAGACGCAGAAATCCGTACTGATCTAGGGAAAGGTGCGAGCCGCCGCCTACGTCACGCTGGTAAAGTACCTGCAGTCTTATACGGAGCGGATAAAGAAGCCGTTTCTTTAACACTTACTCATAACAAAGTATTTCAAGCTCAAGCATTTGAAGCGTTTTACTCTCATGTTCTTACCTTAAACATCGGTGACGAGAAAGTAGAAGTATTAGTTAAAGATATGCAACGTCACGCTTTCAAGCCTCTTGTTATGCACCTTGACTTTTTACGTGTTGATGCAAACAAAGAACTACATACTAATGTACCGCTTCATTTCATTAATGAAGCAACTGCAGAAGCAGTTAAAGTTCAAGGCGGTCACGCAGAAACGCACATGGCTGACGTAGAAATCACTTGTTTACCAGCTAATTTACCTGAGTTTATTGAAGTAGATTTACAAAACATAGAACTAGGTCAAACTCTTCACATTAGTGATTTAGTTTTCCCTGAAGGCGTTTCTTCAGTAGAACTTAACAAAGGTGAAGATCATGATTTAGCTGTTGTTACAGTTAAAATTGCTAAAGGTCCTAAAGTTGAAGATGATTCAGCTGAAGAAGAAGCACCTGCGGAATAACTAGATTTGACTGATAAACAATTAGCGCCTATTCGCCTAATTGTGGGCCTGGGTAATCCAGGCCCTGAATATCAGCATACTCGTCATAATGCTGGATCATGGTTCGTAGAATCTCTAGCAAAAATTTATAATTGCCCCCTAAAGCTTGAAAACAAGTTTTATGGTTACACAGGTCGAATCTCGATCGGTGGACAGGATATCCGTCTTCTCATTCCCACTACTTATATGAACAAAAGCGGTCAAGCTGTTGCAGCTATGGCTAAGTTTTATCGTGTTCCACTCTCAGAAATACTAGTAGCATTTGATGAGTTAGATATGCCGCCGGGTGTCGTTAAATTTAAAACTGGTGGTAGTTCAAGTCAAAACGGGATCCGTGATATCGTCAGTAAAATGGGAAATCAGAAAGATTTTTTACGGTTGCGTATTGGTATAGGCCATCCAGGTGACAAAAGCCGAGTTACAGGTCACGTATTAGGAAAAGCACCACAGAAAGAACAACAGCAAATTGAAGATGCTATTGACGAAGCTACACGTTGTCTAGACATATTAATAAAAGATGACTTAAAAAAGGCCATGAATCGTCTGCACTCTTTCAAAGCAGAATAGCGTTACCAATAATCGTTATACACAAACAAATTTTAATTAGTTGGTAGACCATCCCAGCTAAATCATACACTTTACGAGGAAATCAAAATGGGTTTTAAATGCGGCATAGTCGGTTTACCAAACGTTGGCAAGTCTACACTTTTTAACGCCTTAACTAAGGCTGGCATCGAAGCCGCTAACTTCCCATTTTGTACAATTGAACCAAATACTGGAGTCGTTCCAGTTCCTGATTTACGTTTAGATAAACTAGCGGCTATTGTTAACCCCAAACGTACAATCCCCACAACAATGGAATTTGTTGATATAGCAGGGTTAGTAGAAGGTGCATCTAAAGGGGAAGGCCTAGGTAATAAGTTCTTAGCCAATATTCGTGAAACTGACGCTATAGGGCATGTGGTGCGTTGTTTTGATAACGAAAATATCGTTCATGTGGCAGGAAAAGTAAGCCCTCAAGACGATATCGAAATCATCAACACAGAGCTCGCCTTATCAGACTTAGATACTACAGAAAAAGCGCTACATCGCGTTGCTAAGCGTGCTAAAGGTGGTGATGCAGATGCCAAAGCTGAGCTCAAAGTACTAGAAAAAATCAAACCTCACTTAGATGAGGGCGAGTTATTACGCTCTTTAGATCTAGATAAAGATGAACTAAAGCTCATTAGCTATATGAACTACCTCACACTAAAACCTACTATGTACATTGCCAATGTTAATGACGATGGTTTTGAAAATAACCCTTATCTAGATAAAGTACGTGAAATTGCTTCTGCTGAAGGTGCAGTGGTAGTGGCTGTATGTGCTGAAATTGAAGCCGAAATTGGCGAGCTAGACGAAGAAGAGAAAGCGGAATTTATGGCTGATATGGGTTTAGAAGAGCCAGGCTTAAATCGCGTAATTCGCAGTGGTTACGAACTCTTAGCACTAAACACCTACTTTACCGCTGGGGTCCAAGAAGTGCGAGCTTGGACGTATAAAGAGGGTTCTACTGCACCTCAAACTGCAGGTGTTATTCATACTGATTTCGAAAAAGGGTTTATCCGAGCAGAAATCATAGGCTATGAGCACTTTGTAGAGTTTAATGGCGAGCAAGGAGCGAAAGACGCTGGAAAATGGCGTTTAGAAGGTAAAGAATACATAGTTAAAGATGGTGATGTTATCCACTTTAGATTTAACGTTTAAGTAATATTTAGCCAAAACCCAATATGGGTTTTGGCTAAAATTTAATTATATAAATAGCGACTAAGTCTCTTTAAGCGCTTTATTCAATACTTTAATAAACCTTTCAAAATCCTCAATATGAGGTAAATGCCCTACCCCCTCCATTTCATATAACGTTCCATTTGGAATAACTTCCATAACCGTTTTACCCAACTTGTCGTAGCGACCTAGTTGATATTTGATACCTTGTTTCTTCCAATTTCGGCCCGGGCCAGTTCTGTCTCTTGTGCCCATAATTAAGCTAACGTGCATGCTAAAATCACCAAACTCAGTTACCACAGGCTGAGTAAAAATCATGTCATATGTCTTGGCATTTACCCAAGCAACATCTTTGTAATCATTATGATGGATTTGCCCTACTATAAAATCAGTTAATGACTCATATTGCTCATTCCACTGGTCATCATAATAAAACCTTTGCTGATAGCTCTTTACGCTCTGAGCTGTCTTTTTTAATTCATTTTGATAGAAAAAGTTTGTGTCTTTATATTCAACGTAGCGAAGATAATTCTCTAACCCTATAGGGTTAAGCAAGATTAGACTTTCAACAGTGTCTGAGAACATGAGAGCAAAACGGCTAGCTAACATGCCCCCCATAGAGTGACCTAAAATAATAGACTTTTTGATATCGAGAGAGTCAAGTAGGGTTTTAGTGTGGCGAGCTAGGCCAGGAAATGAATATTGATAATTTTTCGGCTTAGATGATTTACCAAACCCAATTTGATCTGGCATTAATACCCCGTAACCTAGCTTACTTAAATAATGTGCAGTGCTAGCCCAATAATTGGCAATAAAGTTTTTCCCATGCAGCAGTGTTACAACAGGTTTATCTCCTTTAGCGGGTATATAACTATATGACATTGACAAGGTAAGTCCTTGTGACTCTATCTCTATAGTTTTCACTGACAGTGTGTATTGATAATTGCTAAGAAAAGCGTCGTAGCTTTTAGGAGTGTCCAGATTCTTAGCTGCAGCAGAAAAATTAAATATGGCTAAACTCAGCCAAGTTGCTATTGCATATATTTTAAGCATTACATTTTACTAATTCTTAAAAATGTCTAAAAAATTATGTATGATTACCTCACTTTTAGTGTGTTACTTATTTCGAAAGTCATTTTAAATAATATTATTTTGATTTTTTTCACTGATTTTGAGCAACAAATACGCTTAAAACCACTTAGTTGCTTAGTATCTAGCCAAACAGACATTTTATTGCAATAAAACTGTTGACGACAAAAAGCTAGATCAGCATAATACGCGCCACTTCGGAGACGGAGTGATTAAGTGGCTACATAGCTCAGCTGGTTAGAGCACATCACTCATAATGATGGGGTCGCAGGTTCGAGTCCCGCTGTAGCCACCACTTTTACCTTGTTTAGGATAAAAGTATGCGGGAGTGGTGGAATTGGTAGACACGCTGGATTTAGGTTCCAGTGCTTCACGGCGTGAGAGTTCGAGTCTCTCCTTCCGCACCAATTTGTAAAGTATTGTTGGGGTATAGCCAAGTGGTAAGGCAGCGGGTTTTGATCCCGCCATTCGTAGGTTCAAGTCCTGCTACCCCAGCCATTTTTTAAGTAAATGGTATAATTTTTATTCATTTACTCTCTTGGGGTATAGCCAAGTGGTAAGGCAGCGGGTTTTGATCCCGCCATTCGTAGGTTCAAGTCCTGCTACCCCAGCCATATTTAAAAAGCCTGCGTATTATACGCAGGCTTTTTTGTTTCTATTTTCTGTATGCTATTTTACAACTCTTTACATCTATTTAACCCAAAGGTAATGACTTCACTTGTAAAGAGCTTTTTATTCATAGCTTCTTCAGTTCACCCTAGACATAAATGCTATTAAGCGGCAGACTTCTCATATAATTATAATAACCTGTGAGTATTATCTTGATTAACGAAATTGTCGCTTTTATTAATAACATCCTTTGGGGAAACGGGCAGATCCTGATTTATATGTTATTAGCAGCTGGGGTCTGGTTCTCAGTCAAGTTAGGTTTTATTCAAATTCGACACTTCGGTCACATGTTTTCTGTAATGAAAGGCAGTAATAAAAGTGATAAAGCGGGTATCAGCTCCTTTCAAGCATTATGTACTAGCCTTTCTGCCCGAGTGGGTACTGGTAATCTAGCGGGTGTCGCAGTAGCTATTTCCCTAGGAGGCTCTGGGGCAATATTTTGGATGTGGGTCATAGCAATCCTAGGAATGGCAACGGGATTTGCAGAGAGTGTTTTAGGTCAGTTATATAAAGTAAAAGATGCTAATGGCGAATTTCGTGGTGGGCCTGCATATTATATACAGCAAGGACTAAATAAGCGCTGGCTAGCTGTTATATTTTCATTATTTTTATTCTTAGGGTATGGATTCATATTTAGCGCCGTACAAGCAAACACTATAACCGACGCACTGAACCACGCATACGACATCCCCACCCTATACTCTGGATTGGTCATTATTGTACTAGCGGGTTTAATCGTTATCGGTGGCCTACGTGCCATAGCAAGGTTTGCTGAGTGGGTCGTGCCGTTTATGGCCGTGACCTACGTATTTGTGACGTTAGTTATTACTATTCTTAACCTTGATTTAGTGCCAGCAATGCTATGGGACATTGTATCGTCAGCTTTTGGATTACAAGAAGCTGGCGCAGGAGCATTAGGAGCTGCATTTAAGCACGGAGTGCAGAGAGGCCTTTATTCAAACGAAGCAGGCTCTGGTAGTGTGCCTCACGCTGCAGCAAGTGCCAGCCCTAATCCTGATCACCCCGTATCTCAAGGTTATGTACAAATGTTAGGGGTATTTATCGATACAATGATTTTATGTACCTGTTCTGCCGTTGTGATCTTATTGGCCGGAGGCGCATCAGGTGAAGGCATGGAAGGCATTCGTTTAACACAAAATGCCATGAGCACACATCTAGGAGCCGGTGGCGGAGACTTTGTTGCCGCGGCTATAAGTCTATTTGCGTTTACGTCAGTTGTCGCTAATTATGCCTATGGTGAAAGTAATCTACATATGTTCAAATTAGATAATAAAATTGGCCGAACGGTTTATACTACTGGTTATTTATTGATGATACTTTGGGGCTCAATGGCAGCATTACCAGAGGTTTGGGCCGCAGCAGATATGGCACTGGGTCTAATGACAGTAATCAATATTACAGCCATTGTATGGATGACTCCAACCATAGTGTCTATCAGTAAAGATTACTTTAGGAAGCGAGAAAATGGAGAAGAGATCACCTATAAATCTGGTGATTGCGAAATCCAAGGTAAATCTGAAAAAGGAATTTGGGACTAAAATCAGGATACATGTCGCTCTAATCGAAGCTAGGGCGACTATCTTCTAGTAATTTATCTAACGTTTTTTGCGCCTGCTTAGGATTGGCTAAGTCTTTAGCCTCTAGCATTTCGCATTCATCACTGATCATTTGCTTAACGGTGACCGGATAAAAACGGCAATCTTCAGGCCTGTCATAGTAAATATCACAAGTGTACATAACTTTATTTGATTGTTTAGGGTTTTGAGTTTTACGAAGAAATGGACACAAGTGAAGTTGCTTACCCGTTTGCGGTGAAAACCAAATCAAGCCATTTTTTACATACTCAGCAATATCAGGCTGAAATAAATTCCACATTTCTAGATCTTCATCTGACGCAGACAAATCACCATCACTATATTTAATGCAGCATTTACCGCAGGAGTTACACTCTTGCACAGGCTACTCCTTGTAAGTCACATTTAGTTAATTTATGTTATTACTTTCTACGGTTCTGCTTTTTCATTCGTGCAGATTGAGCAGCCCTATCAATTTCTCGCTTTTCCTTACGATCTTTCTTGTCAGGTGTTAACGAACCTGTTTTAAAACGCTCTTTACGCTTTTCTTTATCAGCCGCTTTCTTAGCTTCAACCTCAGCCATTTGTTGAACTTCTGCCGTAATCATTTTTGGTGTTTCAAGGCTAATTCGACCAATTTGTCCCGAACGTAGTTCATTAATTAGCACTTCACAAATTTTATGAAAATTAACCCGAGCACCTTTTCGTAAAGCTCCTCGACTTGCAGCTGCAAGCTCAAGAAATTCAATTTCAGTATCGGGTATATCATCTAACTTATAGCGCTCTTTAAGCAATTCTGGGTAGGCTTTTATCAAGTAATCTGCTGCGAAAAACCCCACATCATCATATTCCATTGCAGTATCTTTAATCGCGCCAGTAGAGGCTAAACGATACCCACTATTAGGGTTTTCTAGCTTGGGCCATAAGATACCAGGAGTATCAAATAAGGTAATTCCATTTCCAAGATTAATTCTTTGCTGATTTTTTGTAACGGCTGCCTCATTACCTGTTTTAGCAATAACTCTATCAGCCAAGATATTAATTAGAGTAGATTTACCTACATTTGGAATGCCCACTATCATAGTATTAATCGTTTTTACGCTGGCATCTTTTTCTGGCAACATTTTTCGGCATAGCTCGATAATTTGCTTCATCTTTGCTGGCTCATCGGTAGTAGACGCGAACGTTTTCACTGCCCTTTCTTTTTCTAAATGAACTTGCCAGTCTGCGGTTACACTAGGGTCAGCCAAATCTGTTTTACTTAACACTTTGATGCAAGGCTTATCACCACGGAGCTCCGCAATCATAGGGTTTTCACTAGAGTAAGGTATTCGAGCATCCAGTACTTCAATCAATACATCAACTTGAGGCAATACCTCTTTTATTTCTTTCTGGGCTTTGTGCATGTGCCCTGGATACCAATGAACTGCCATTAAATTTGCCTTTTTAAATATTTACTTTCTAATTCGCGTAGTACATCACTAGTTGAACAATCCCTAAAATTACCAATAAAGGTAAAACCCAGCGCCCCCACTGCCCCATTTGTTCTGAGCTCATTCTGAATCCTGAACGCTCAATTAGGGGAATGACAACCAACAAGGCAATAAACAAACAACCTAAAATAATGAGTATAGTCATACTGAACCTGTTACTTGATACACTTTATTTACAATAAAAATGAGATGCACTTAACGTAAACCCATTGCATATTTCATCGCTTGATTTTTCAATGGCCCAGACGCATTGGCTAACTTTAATCCAAGGTTCCGAAGCACTTTAAACGGCATATAACTATTGCTAAACGCGGCATAAAGTACATCCATGGCACTCATCATAACGAGGTTGTCTTTACGACGACATTTTTCATACTCTTTAAGCCAACTTTCAGGGCTTAAAAGCCATACGTCTGATGCTGCCTCTGCTTGCTGTTTTTCAATAATATCTAAAAGAACTGAGACATCTTTAAAACCTAAATTCACGCCTTGCCCAGCTAAAGGATTAATCGTGTGTGCCGCATCTCCAACAAGCACGGTATTCCCTTTAAAATATTGATTTGCATGCATACGGGTTAAACCAAAGCTTGCAACATCTAAAACTTCAAAATCGACTAAATCACTGGGAAAATGTTGTTGTATTTGTTGTTTTAACTTGGTTTTTGATAAGCCTTTTAATAACGTAATTTGCTCGACACTTTGATACCAAACTAGTGAGCCATATCCATCAAACAAAGGTAGATAAGCCATGGGGCCGTCTGGCGTGAACTGTTGCCATGTAATATCTTGTTGGGGTCCATTAGTTTTTATCTTGATACCCAAGGCTTGCTGCGTGTATTGCCAACCCTGAACACCAATATTTGCCGCTTCTCTAACCTTTGACTGGGCGCCATCGGCACCCACAATTAACTTTGCCTCTATGGTTTTACCACAGGACAGCGTTATTTTAGATTTTGAGCCTAACTGCACTGTAGTCGCGTCTTCATTAGCAAATACATGAATATTGGAATAATCAGATAATGTCTGTTGCAAGCCTAATTGCACAATACGGTTTTCAATAATATGTCCTAAATAGGGCTGCCCTAAGCTAGTACTTTCAAAGTCTGTTCGACATCTGGGATCATCCCAAACAGAGAGCCTAGCGTAAGGACACAAACGCATCGCTTCAATATTATCCCAAGCCCCAAGCTCTGTAATCAACTTACCAGAGGTCAAACTAATAGCCGAAACACGCATATCAGGTAACTGAGACTCATTAAAAGCTTTGGGCATATGAGGTTCAATCAAAGCAACGTTTAGGCCTAACTTCCCTAAACCAATAGCGAGGGCCGAACCTACCATTCCACCGCCTACCACACATATATCAAACAAAAGCTTTATCCTATGTCATCCTCTTAGGAATTTTACCAAATTTCGAACCTAGTTAATATTGATACTAGACAAGCAAGGTAATTTAATAGTTATTGATATAAATTAGGTTTTAATTAAATTTTACTTGAGAGAATAAAATCAACCCTCTACTTTTGCTAACAATAACTACTGAGTAGGTGTTGTAAATGAAAAAGCTTGCGATATTAACCTCTGGTGGCGATGCTCCAGGAATGAATGCATGTATACGTTCAATCGTTTTAACCGCTGAACACTATGATATTTACGTGATTGGATATAAGCACGGATATAATGGCTTAGTTGAACAAGACTACACACTAATTGAAGCTGAAGATGTGGTTAATATTATTCAAAGAGGCGGTACCATTTTAAAAAGTGGCCGCTGCGTGGAGTTTCATACTGAAACCACCGCACGTATTGCAGCTAAGAATCTTGAAGAATTACAAATAGATGCCTTAATAATCATCGGAGGTGACGGATCTTTTAAAGGTGCCGATCATTTGTCACAGTTTTACAAAGGGCAAGTGATTGGGTTACCTGGCACGATAGACAATGATATAGGAGGTACAGACGCCACTATAGGGTATTACACAGCCATAGAAACAGCATTAGAGTCTATAGACAAAGTACGTGATACCGCCGATGCTTTTGAGAGAATATTTTTAATAGAAGTGATGGGCAGACATGCTGGGTTCATCGCATTAAACGCAGCGATAGCCTCAGCCGCAGATAGAGTTTTACTGCCTGAGCTATGTGTAAATATCCAAGATGAAATCGACAAAACCATTGAGCACTTAAAACACGTTTATAACAACCGAGGCGTCTCAAGTTATATAATTGTTGCTTCTGAAAACTTAATCGCAGGCGGTGCGGTAACGTTAGCGAAAATGATTGCCGACCAAACTAAAATAGAATGTCGCCCAGTGATTTTAGGACATGTACAAAGAGGAGGCTCCCCTGTAAGCCAAGATAGAGTCTTAGCCACTAAGCTAGGTGCTTATGGGGTTGAACAAGCAATCAATGGCGAAAATGGCATCATGATTGGGGAGCAAAACAGCCAAGCTGTCAAACATAAACTAGCGGTTAGCTGGCAAGACAAGAAACCAGTTGACGAGTATTTACTTAAAATTCAACAGCAGCTGTTTAAATAATTAGAGCTTTATCATCTCTTTAACGGTATCTCTGTGACTGCGACTTACTTTTAACTCATCACCTGTACTTAGAATAAGATGATATTCGCCACTAATATGGCTCACTAACTTCTCTACATACCTGATATTTACAATAGCTGAACGATGCACTCTAACAAACTTTTTGGGATCTAATTCATTTTGTAACTCTTTCATGGTACGGCGCATAATATGAGTTTTTCCGCCCGTATGAACACACATATAATCACCGGCAGCATCAATCCATTGTATTTCAGAAATCGCTACACGAGTGACTTCTGAACCATCTTTAATAGCTAATACATCGGGATAAGAGGTAGTAGCAATACTTTCTCCATTTGCTAGTCGCTTTAAAATGACTTCACAATCATCACCCGTAAAATCAGCCACTAATTGTACTAATTTCTGGTTACTGCCACCAAGTTGTTGTTGTTTACGAGTCAACACAACCTTATCAATAGTTTCTTTCAGGCGTTTCTCGTCTACAGGTTTTAACATGTAATCCAGAGCATGAACTTCAAACGCTTTAATTGCATAGGAATCAAAGGCTGTAACAAACACAATCAAGGGAATAGCTTGCTTTAACTCTTGTAATTTATGAATGACTTGAAAGCCATTCAAGCCAGGCATTTGTATGTCTAAAAACACTAGGTCAGGCTGCAATTTGGGTATCATAGCAACGGCCTCAAGGCCATTTTTACATTCGCCAAGTAAATTTATATTTTCGAACTCAGCAAGGCGCATTGATAATCCTTTGCGAGCTAAAGGCTCGTCATCGATTATCATAGTATTAATCTTCATCTAATAAACCATCCGACTTTTGACTCAACTCATAGGGAATTCGAATATTAACTTTAACACCGGACGGATAGTTATGCGAAATAGCAAAAGCATAATTACTTAAGTAGAGTGCTTGAAGTCGCTCCTGAATATTTTGTAAACCCACTCCACCACCTTCACTAGGGGGCAAATTTCCATCAATAATTTCAGCACTGGGGCCATTATCACTCACGTTTAGCATGAGGTCTCGACCAAAACTCTTAGCTGAAATACATATTTGCCCGCCTTCCGACACTTTAGAAATTGCGTATTTAATAGAATTTTCAATCAATGGTTGTAATATCAAACTAGGCACCAAAGCGTCTTTAGTTTTCTCCTCAATATCCCAAACAACACTCAACCGGTCTTCAAATCGTACTTTTTCTATCTCTAAGTAAAGCTCGAGCACTTTCACTTCTTGCATCAAAGGGACTTTACGTATGGGATCTTTGTCTAATGAGTATCTCAAAAAATCACTTAATCTACTTACCATTGCATCAGCGGTTTTATTCTCTTTCATGAGAATAAGAGTGGAAATGGCGTTCAAGGTATTGAACAAAAAGTGAGGATTAAGTTGATACCTGAGCATTTTAATTTGTGCTTGGTGTGCCATGGTAGAGGCTCTCAATACGTTTTGCTTTTCTTTCAAAAGCATCTGATAATTCTTAATACCGAAGTAGCCCCCCGTCCAACAACTCACCATAATTAATGAATTGATAGTATTAGTGAAATACATGTACCACTCTTCAGGCCGATAACCCTTTTTGTATATCTCCCAATAATTAAGATTTTTAACGAATGCCCAAACCAGCGCTGTTAGGTACAAGCATATCCCCACCATAGCAATCATTTTTAAAGGACTAAATGCTAGAGCTTTTCGGTAGATGTATCTCAACGGAATAGTTAGCAACCAACCAGCGTAGGCGTTTAGCATAATAATTAACAGCCAAATACTGCGCATATCATGAAGAAATGAGCCGATGTAATAGATAATTGCAAAGCCTACCCACCCCGCAGTGTGCAATGTCCAAAAAAGTCGTTCACGACTATCTACTAGTTTTTCCCAATTAGGCACAATTTTTTCCGAGTAGTGAAATCACATGCAGTATACAAAAAGAAAGACCAAGTGTTTAAAACTTGGTCTTAGAATCAGGGGATTTTATCGCAATCAAGACTAATAATTAATATTTAGACGCTTCAACCAATGTACCCACCACCAAGCTGGACCCACTAACAAAAATTGTAAATCTTTAATAAAGCTGGGCTTTTTACCCTCAATATGATGTCCAACAAATTGTAAAATCCACATTATAATAAAAAGCGCCACACTAAACTGCCATACGACGACACCCAGCCCTTCTAATATTTGAATACCTAAAAATGACAAGATTGAAAGCAAAGTCATGGCAGCACCAATTGGGCCAGATAATTTAAAGTAGTAATACAAAGTAGGGACAAGTAACACATGCGCCCAGCTCACATTAAAATAAGCTAAAAACGCTGGAACCGGCGCCGACCAGAGTAACGCTATAGAGACAAAATATATTGCGGGTACCGCAACAGCATGAATACAGATATTCGTTCTATTGGTATGGCTTTCACCATATTCATTTAATAAAGTCTCTATTTGGCGCATTTCATTCTCCATCATTGAAATTAACAATAATTTAACAAGTTAATCTTTAACCATCAATTGAAAACTACTCTACGAACTCTATTGTTTTTTTATACAAACTTGTATTAGATTGTCGGTAACATTAAATTTTTAAGTAATTGATCGACAATATCTTCTTTTGTTTCAAACTTAACACCACAATAAAAGTTAACTTCGTCAAACTTAAAATTCATAATTGTCCCCATTAGCTGAACTTTATTATCAGCGGAAAGTGTGAACTCTAAGTTGATAGCTTCTTTTGACTTTAGCTTACTTGACAGATGTTTCTTATCAATTTTAATACGACAACCGTGAACTGAAATATCGATCACAATGGCCCCACAGATATCCTCACCTAGTTTAGAATCCGATAATTTAGTTGCAATTCTAGTTTGAGAACGAGCTTCTGAGCGCAAATCATGGCTTTGAATCGCCAATGGGAAACTAGTAAAAATTAAATGGCTGGGTTTAGTCAAAACCAAGACAATATTCACCTTAAACGCAATAATTTCTCCAGTTTCATCTTCCAGAATGTAACGCATAATTAAAGATTTATCTTTAAATATAGCATCTCCTAACCCACCCCATTTGGATTCATCAGGATACTTTATGATCAATGAGCGCGTCCCATCTATACCCACAAATTCTGTTCTCACGCGTTTTGTAGTACTTGCTGTCGTAACTTGTAAATCAATAGGTTCGCCAGGACGCATAGAACGGAGCTTTATAAGATCTTCGTTAGTTATTCCAACTTTTTCCGTTAATATTGCCATTAAATGCTAACTCCTTAAAACCTTTTGTTATTATCTATTTACAAGCATACACCTGCCAGATGCAATAAATAAAGTACATAAAAGCAATAACTTACTAGAGAAACATAATGCAAACGATAGCACCGCTACTTAATTACCAAGTTAAATTAACTTCAACTACTGGGCATTTACTTACTGTTAGCCTAACAATTGAGGACCCAGCCACAGAAGGCCAAGCTTTATCGCTCCCCGCATGGATACCAGGCAGTTATATGGTGCGTGATTTTGCCAAAAATATTATATGGCTAAAGGCTTCTAATAAACATAACAAAGAGCTAAAGGTTATAAAACTTGATAAACAAAGATGGCAAGTAGCACCATGTGAAGGTCCTTTATCTATCGAATACCAAATCTACGCTTTTGACCTTTCAGTTAGAGGGGCTTATGTTAATGATGAGATGGCTTTTTTTAACGGTACCAATGTATTTCTTGCTGTTGAAGGCCAGACTCAACAGCCTATTTCTGTCACATTAGAAAAGCCTAATGATAAAGTACTTTCACACTGGAAAGTGGCAACAACATTAGATAACGAACCAAACAGTAGACACAAATTTGGTGAATACACAGCGATTGATTATGACAACCTCATCGACCACCCAGTATTATTTGGTGAATTTGATATCATTCCATTTAAGGCCAGTGGTGTCGAGTTTGAACTGGTTCTTGCTGGCGGACATCAAGCAGATACAGATAGAATAGCAAGTGACTTAACTAAAATATGCGACCATCATTTAAAGTTTTTCAATGGACCTTCTCCAGTTTCACGCTACCTATTTATTACGTTGTTGACTGATAATGCCTTTGGAGGTTTAGAGCATATTAGTTCAACAGCTCTCATGTATAGTAGAAAAGACCTCCCTAGCCTTTCAGACAAAAACTCAATGACAGAAGGATACCAAGTTTTCTTAAGTCTATGTAGTCACGAGTTTTTCCATACATGGCATGTCAAACGCACTAAACCCATCGAGTTATTTGACGCTCTTTTAGATTCAGAAAAATACACCGAGCAATTGTGGATTTATGAGGGTTTTACTAGTTATTACGACGATTTAAGCTTACTAAAAGCAGGGCTGATCACCCAAGAAGCATACTTAAAAGTTGTTGCTCAAAACCTAACCCGATTATTACGAAATAAAGGGCGACTTAAGCAAAGTATTACAGAGTCAAGTTTTGATGCTTGGACAAAATTTTACAAGCAAGACGAAGGCTCAATTAATCATATTGTAAGTTACTATAATAAAGGCGCAGTGGTTGCACTTTGTTTAGATTTAATCATTAGAAAACAAAGCAGTAATATTTATAGTTTAGATCATGTTTTAAAAGAACTATGGACGCAGTATGGACAGGTAAACCAGCCTACAGAGCCGAATTGTGTGCATCAAATAATTGAAAAAAGCTTAGGTCTAGATGTATCAGCGTTTCTTAATTTAGCGCTTTATTCCACCGAAGAGCTCCCCACATTGGAATTATTAAATCAATTTGGAGTGAATGTGGAGAAATTTTCTCGAAACAGCCTACAAGACAAAGGAGGCATGCCAAGTGACGCCCCTTTTATCATTGAGTTTGGAGCAATGGCAAAACAGCGAGATATAGGTATTGAGCTAACTCAAGTGACAGAACATACAGCAGCGTATGACTCTGGTTTACAAGTTGGAGATGTGTTAATTGCTGTAGACAAGTGGCAAATATCAATGGGTAACTTAAAATCCCAATTAAATAATTTAGTGCTTGGCCAAAAAGTAACGCTGAGCATTTTGAGGGACAAAAAACTTAAACAATTAGACTTTGTCGCACAAGCTGCAGCAATGGATACACTAGCCCTAAGTATCGCAGAACAGGCATTATGTGACACTTGGTTGCTAAGCCGTTAAGCAGTTTACTTAACACGGCTCTGAAATGCTCTAAACTGTCATAGTTTTTCAATAAAAGTCTTTTTACAGTGAAGAGAACAAAGTGGCTTAGCAAAATTCTAAAAATATATTAGCGGTTAACCGACCTGTTTGTGGGTTTGGATCAATATCAGTATCTGTATTGATTAAAATTGAATGCAATAAGTTACCAGGATAAAGGACTAATCGATTCTTCTTATATTCTATCTTGTCGTAACATTCAAAGTGCTCAGTTGATGTTACACAGTATTCTTGGGGTGGCTCACCATAGTCACGCACAAACTGTTTAGCCGATTGGTAATAACCCTGCTCTCTACTTGCTGTTATTCTTTCATATCCGGTTGGCTTATGACGAAAGAAAGCAGTGTCACCATATGGCCCATCATTTAAATAATGAAGCGCAGCGAAATAATAAGGTCTGACAGTATCAAAGTGAGGCATCCGCTGTAGCAAACTTAAGTCTTGCGGTTGGGTCGAAACCAAAGAGTAAACATACAAGCGAGGTTTCATTTGCAGTGGAGCTGGTAGTTTGTAGGTTTGTCGCAATAGGCCTTGTAAAGGAGCAAGTACATCAACAACATAGCCTTTAGGGAGCTTAACTCTCACACCGGGGTACATTGACTGTCCCCGCTCAACACTCGTAAACTCTTCTGATTCAAAGGCAAAAGATTTAATCCCTGTTATGTCTAATGCAAAATCATCAATAATAATAACTGGTGTCTGCTCCATACCAATTTTTCTAATAATTGGTTCTGCGTGAGGATTAACCTGAATAATTGATTGAGGTACAGACAACTTTTTAAGCCTATAATTTATACAATGTTTGATTTACAATAATGATTAATAAAATCATTATGCTTAGGTAAAGCTGAAACTCTTGCCCTTACTGACTTTCTGATTCCTTCTAAAAAGCTTTCTAGTTCTTTGTCATCCATCATATCTACTATTGGATGATACTGCTCAGATTCTAGCCCCTGCCCTAACATGACTTGTAGCCAAGAACTATCACCAAATAACTCATCTAACTCTTTGAATACTTTTCCTGTTTGTTTAAATAAATCAATTCGATGTTGTAGAGAATCAGGAATAGGCATAGTACGGCAATAGTTCCAAAAGGCAGAGTCTCGTCTCTCGGTCACATGGTAGTGCAAAATAATAAAGTCTCGGATCCCTTCCGTCTCAAACTCAGTAAGCTTATTGAAGTGATCGATATCTGGTTGTCGTATTCCTTTAGACGGGAAGTTTTGCAATAAACGTATAATTCCCCGTTGAATCAGGTGAATACTCGTCGACTCTAAAGGCTCAATAAACCCACTAGAAAGCCCGATAGCCACACAGTTTTTATTCCAATGTTTCCGGCGTGTTCCTGTTCTAAATTTAATCACTCTAGGGTCTGTTAATAATTCACCCTCGACATTATCTAGTAATAATTGTTTTCCTTCTTCATCAGACATGTAGCGACTACAGAATACATGGCCATTTCCAGTACGACTTTGCAAAGGGATACGCCATTGCCAACCAGCGGATCTTGCAATAGAACGAGTATAAGGGATAGCCGGTTGTACATTTTTAGTTTGCACAGCAACCGCTCTGTCACATGGTAACCAGTGTGACCAATCATCGAACCCTGTATGTAGAGCCTCTTCAATTAATAGCCCTTTAAAGCCGCTACAATCAATAAATAAATCTCCTTCAACTACAGTTTGGTCAGCCATATTCAAAGACGTGATAAAGCCACTTTCAGGATCGACATTCACTTTTTCGATCTTACCTTCTTTTCGCTTAACACCGTGTTCTTCAGCTATTTTTCGCAGAAATTTAGCATACAAACCCGCATCTAAATGATATGCATGATTAAATTCTTGATTAGCTAGCACTGCAAATTTGTTTTCTCTGGCGGCTAAATGCTCGGCGCAATAGTCACCAATTTCGTCACTGCTTATTCCTTTTTGAAGGCCTTTTAACCAAAAGTGCTGAAAGCCACCTGCCCAACAATCTTTTCCTAGGTAGCCAAAGGAGTGCATATATTTATGATCCACCTGTCGCCAATTCTCAAAAGAAATCCCAAGTTTAAAGGTAGCATTAGTTGCAGCCATCAACTCAGCGGGCTTAATGCCCAATAAACGATGAAAAATATGCAATGTAGGAATCGTCGCCTCACCTACACCAACCGTTCCGATTTCATCAGACTCAATTAGCGTGATATCAATAGTTTTACCTATCAATTTCCCCATTGCAGCAGCCGTCATCCAACCAGCAGTACCTCCACCAGCTATGACTATTCGTTTAATATCGGTTGCTTGATTTATCATTATATAGTTCCTAGCTTCGCTAATATTTGAGCTTATTAATTACATTTCTTCTAATGTTTATCGCGGCACTTTCAGTAAGCGGGCGATGCAACATTCCTTGGGCCTTTTCAGGAATATGATCATGACTATGTGTTTCATTTTCAAAAACATAATAGTCAAATTGATTTTTCCACGCCTCACGCTGCTCTTTGGGTAAATCTCTAATACTCATGATGGCAAGTTGTAAAGCGTCTATTGGCCTGCCACCAAAAACTGGATCAGGACGCCACCAATGAGTCATTAATACATTAAAAGATTGAAAAGCTTCAACATGATGCCACCACATTCCCGGTAAAATTAAGGCGTCGCCGGGGTCTAAATCGGCAATAGAGGCTTCATTTAATGCAAGCTTAAACTTTGGAAAAGCCTCAAAATCAGGATTTGCAAAATCCACCATACTGATTTCTTGACCACCAGGGGATAACTCTAAAGGCCCAACATATAGATTTTCTAATTGCTCTGGAGGAAACAAGGTAAAACGGCGTTTTCCATATAAACAACATGCCAAATTGGCAGGGAAGTCATAATGAGCTGCAATACGCGATTGATTACCCATCCAAATATTTACTACTGCTTTTTGTTTCTCTAGGTTTACAAAGTGTAAATCTCTAAAGCCTGGAAACAACGTTTCTACCTTAGTAGACCCTATGTAAATGGTAGGTGGATTATCATCCTCACTATGTTTCAATATGCGCTCGAACACTTTACTTATATGTGCATTACCCGCTTTGAAATTAAACCCTTGAATAGACTCATTATAAAAAATTCTACCCTTATTTTCAGGGTCTCCAAGCCCGGCTGAAACAGGCATGCCTTGATAAAAGCCGTTTAGATATTCCATGGCCGTACTAATGTTTTGATTTTCAAGCTGTGGTAATGGCCACTCTTTACCAAAGTTTTTTAGCACCAAAGGTTCATTAGAGTTCAATAACTCATCAGTTATAGTATCAGGAGTAACACCTTCAATAACTCTAACCGTTTTCATGTTTATCCCAACTCAAGCAATGTGATGTTCACGTTGAAATTATCCTATTAACTCATTACGTTTATTTTTCATATCTATAAGATTACGAAGGTTAGACTGTGATGCAACCATCATATATGCCGCTTCTAAGTATCCAGCCTGGTGTAGCTCAGCTAACGCTTCTCTATCTAGGTTTCTTAGGTTGTCTTCCTGAATAGTATAAAAACCAATCATATTATGGTTTGAACCATCATTAAGTTCGATATCTAAGGTAAATGATTCGATTAAGTCAAACTTTAATAAATGTTGAATAAAGGCTTGATTGGCCTCCATTCCATGATGAATTGTTTCTAACATATCTGCCATTTCGACTAAAAAAGGACTATTCGCACCAAATTCAGCGAATAGTTGCTGGCCTTCATTTGAACTGACTCTTGGACTATCCAAATCGATATGAATAACACGATGTTCAGTAGTTTTACCCTCTTCTATTTTATCTTGCTTACCAATAAAAAAAGGTTGGCGCTTAATCATCAAAGGAACATAGCCTGCATTCCATGTATCTCCCTTAAGAAATAGGTTTTCATTGTCTTGAAAACCCGTCATTGCAACGGGGTAAAAACCACCTGTATTAGGATCTTTTTGGAAAAATATCGGGTAGTGAGCTTGAATACTTCTAAACTCTAAAGGAAAAGTAGGTGTATACCAGACATTATCCCCATATTGATCCCCAAAAGAGGTTACAACTTTTAAGTCTTTATGTTCGATGCTATTGAGTAATACTGTATTAGTCATAAGGCTTATTTATCTCCAACTGACCGATTAATTATATTTATATACGGGGTAACCCATATTGGTTAATTTTACTAAGTAACTCACGATTAGTAGGCAAAGCCTTATGTAACCGAGATAAATGTTGTTGATTTTGTTCAAATAAACGACGGCTTTCTTGAATATCTTGAGGTTTAAAAGCCGAACCTGTGGCCTTAGGCTGATAACCCATGCCATATAAAACATACTGAAAACTAGCAAAAGGAAATAGCTCTTCTGCATGTTGGTTATCTTGTTTAGAAGGACTTTGAAACTGCCAGATATCCATTAGTTCTTTTAATGAATCAGATACCGAGTCTAGACCACGCATGTCTTTCCAATAATCAGAATCATCTCTATGACTAAGTACGTAGTGTAACTTCAAAAAATCGACAATACGTTGCCAGCGGTAACTAAAAGTTTTATTAAACCTTTTCGCTACAAGAGCCATATGCTCTCTGCTTTGAGGTAACTGTTCTGCAACCATACGAGCTGACAGCTCAATTAGTACTAGTGCAGACGCCTCAAGGGGCTCAATAAACCCTGCTGAGATCCCAATAGCCACCACGTTTTTATGCCAAAACTCTTTTCTATGGCCGGGGGTAAATGATATTTTTCGAGGTGTCAGATTATCTTTAATATCAGCAGATACACCTGTTTTAGTTAGATAATCATAAAGTGTTTGCTCTGCCACAGAGTCATCACAATGGGCACTTGAATACACATAACCGATACCCCGCCTTGTCGGCAATCCAATATCCCATGCCCAACCAGCCTGTTGCGCCGTAGAAATTGTACAAGAAGCAATCGGGCTTGACTCATTCTCATAAGGTACTTGCACAGCCATAGCCGTATCATTCATCAATATATGTTGTTTAGAATCAAAAGGAACCTGGTAATGCTGTCCTAATAATAGTGATGAAAATCCAGTGCAATCAATAAATAAATCGCCCAGTACTTGTTGTTTGGTGTCTAAGTCTAAAGAATAAATAAAACCTTCTTGGTCGTTGTTGATCTTAGTCACTTTACCTTGAATATGGTTAACGCCTAATTGTTTGGTACAATGTTGTTTTAAAAACTCACCAAATTTCCCCGCATTGAGGTGATAACCATAATTTAAGTTAAAAGCGTACTCTGGCGTTGAAATTTGTTTAGGGGCTAAGCTTTGTTCTGACAATATTCCCTGCGCACAAACTGCGTTAGTAAAGCTAACTTGTTCTCTGAGAGGCAACCAATAAGGAGCAATATTAAACTCAGGCAAACCAACAGGCAGTGTAAATGGGTGATAGTAAGCATCACTTGCTCCACTTTGCCAATTTACAAACTTAGAACCTTGCTTGAAACTTACATCACACTGCTTAATGAACTCTGTTTCAGAAATCCCCATATCTTTTAGCGTATTACGCATTGAAGGCCATGTTCCCTCACCGACCCCAACAGTAGCGATATCTGGAGCCTCAACCACATACACCTGAACAGATGTTGAGTCTTTGCAGTTGTGCTTTGCAGCCAATAACCCTGCCGAAATCCACCCAGCTGAGCCACCACCCACTATCACAATTTTAGTCATTTGTTGTTGCACTCACTTTCTCAACTACAATACCAAGAGAATATACCAAATTATTAGGATAGTAGGGGCTGTTAATCTTATTCATCTAAACTTTGTTCAAACCAAAAATCAACAGCCCTTAATACCTATAAAAAACAAAAAAGGAGCCATGTAAGTGGCTCCTTCTTAAGTTAAGTTAGACTCTAGAAGCGATATCTAGCACCTACGTTGTAACGTGCGCCAGTTTGCGTCAAGTTCAACACTTGTTCAGTTGCTCGTCCACTAATGCGAGTATATTCATCAGTGATGTTTAAGGCTTCAACAAATACCGATAAGCCTTCAACTGATGGAATTTCATAACTCGCGTTAAGATCCCATTGTGAATATTCTTCAGTATATTGAGGCGCTGATTGACCTGTATCTTGACCTCGTGAGTTCAAGAACTGATCACGCCAGTTATAAGCTAAACGTACCGATAAACCATCTTTTTCATAAACACCAATTAGGTTAGCGGTATCACTTAATCCTAAGATAGCAGCCTGATCTTCAAGAATAAAATTATCATACTCTAGGTCAGAGTTAACGTAAGTATAGTTTGCCATTACACCAAACCCAGACTCACCAAAGAAATGCTGAACTGCTACTTCAAGACCATCAACCGTTCTACTCTCACTCGAGTTAGTAGGTGTACCAATAGTAAATACTAGGGTGTTATCAGTAGCAGGGTCACCAGTAATGGTTTGCGCAGCTACATCAACAAAAGGGCTATCCGCAAAATTAGCAAAAATATATTCTCTAATTTCTCCACCAGTCGCACCAGAGTCTAGTGCAGCTATTGCTGCATTATATTTTTCACCATCTGCAGGGTTGGCTATATTAAATACTTCTGAGTCGACATTAACACTAGAAATAAAGTTAACAACATCTTTAGTAAAATAACCGACAGATACATAACTTACATCGTCATAATACCATTCAAAAGATAGATCGAAATTAGTAGACTCAAGAGGCAGTAAAGAAGGGTTACCTGCACTACCGCTACCGCCAGCTTGATTCGCTATACTAGCAGCTGATGTTCCGCCTAATAAGTTAGCGTAATCAGCTCGACTGAGGGTTTCACTGTAAGCTGCACGAACCACGATATCTTCTGTGACTTCTAATGAAACATTTAAACTAGGTAGTAAATAATCGTAATCACCTTTTTGGTCTAAGAAAGCACGACCATTATCACTCAATATAATCTCAGTATCTGCAACCCAAGCAGCACTGTCATATGCAACTACCGCTGACGTTGAAGTGACTTCAGTTTTTTCGTAACGTAAACCACCATCAAGTCTAAGGTACATTTCACCGATATCGGTTTCCCAATTAACTTTCACATATGCAGATGTGCTTTTCTCGTTGGTAGTTCGGTCTTCTTCTGCATCAAATTGCGTAGATGGGCAGAAAGAGTTGCCACAATCACCAATAATTGATGATGTATTAGCATATAACTCTGCTGATCTTGCTCTAATTGCTTCAAAATCCCAGAAAAAGATAGTATCCAATATAGTGAAGTCGGTAAGAGTAGGGTCATTTAACTGATTAGCAACGCTGAAGTCACCACCACTTACATCAAACTTGTCATGAATGGTGTCCTGAGCAAACCACTCTTCTTCAAAGTCACCTTCTTCACCTACACCACCCCAATCGTTACGCTGTACGTTAACGTTTTGAACGCGATTGCTCACTTCATTTACCGCCACACCAAAATCAATGCTGGTAGTGTCATTTAGGTTATATTCGAAGTCTAGTTGAGTTTGTTGAATGTCCTGAGTATTCACACCATTACCAAAAACACTACCGGTAACACGCATATCTGACCATTCAACGTCATTTCCGCCGCCTACCGATAAGATCGGTAAATCACCAGTAAAATCGGTTGCTGCACTAGTACGTACAAACCCTGCCATTGATAAGTTTGAGCTAGTACCCCAAGGACCATCAGCGCCCCAATCAGAATCTGAATTATGGTGATCTAATGTAACTTTAAGGTCGTCTGTTGCTTCCCACTCAATATTTAAACCAATTGAGTTGGTTGTAGATTTCGCTGAAGAATGACCTGCAGCCATTGATAAATCGGCAGGAGTGCTGAAAGTTTCAGAATATAAAAGAGGTGAAGCAATCGGTCCATCAGTCCAAACATTTTCAGAAGGACCAAAGTTGTACCAAGCTGATACATCTTGATGTTGAGTCGCAGTAGCATTTTCAAAGAAAGTATAATCTAGAGTAGCAGTCAAAGTATCAACAGGTCGGTATTGTAATACTAACTGAGCATTTTTACGGGTTCTTTGCTGCTCTTCAAAACGATAAACCGTAGTTTGAGGAACAGAGTAAATGTCATCAGCACCAGGACGATTAATCTGAGAATCATCATTAGGCACGCCACCCCAATCAGCTACTCCATCAGACCAATCATTGTCGATTTCACCTTCAAAATTTCTCCAACCAGTACTCACGCTCGCTTGTTGATTACCACTTTCACGCTTTTGAATACTACCAGTAATTGATACACCAAACTTGCCATCATCGAACTTAGTAGAGTAAATACCCGCAATTTCAGGGGTAACACTACCTTTATCTGTAGAGGTATCATTTACCAATTTGCCAGACAACACAGCAACCGTACCAGCATTATTCAAAGGTCTATTAGTTAAGATATTAACTGTTGCACCAATACCGCCTGTTGCGATAGCTGCATTACCTGTTTTTTGAACTTCAACGCCAGAAACACCTTCAGATGCAATATTAGCAAAATCAAATGAACGACTACCTGTTGAGCTAGGCATTTGACGGCCATTGAATAAAACTAAGTTTTGCTGAGGACCCCAACCACGAACTGTGATTTCACTACCCTCTCCATTGCTTCTATCTATAGCAACACCCGTGATACGCTGCATAGACTCAGCAAGGTTAGTGTCAGGGAATTTCCCCATATCTTCAGCAGATATAACATCTACTATTCCGTCACTACTGCGCTTTACGTCCATGGAGCGTATTAAGCTACCACGAACACCTTTGACATTGATGACTTCAACATCATCAGAGCTCACTTCTTGCGCCATAGCAACAGGAGCAACCGAGCTAACACCTAAAGCGATAGATAAACTAGCGGCTAAACGTGTTTTAGTAAATGAAGTACCTTGTTTCTGCATTGTCTTTCCTTTCATTGAGTTTTTGTAACATCCAATGATTTGTTAATGTGTGTGTTTGTTCCACTATGTAATTACTCAGCATTTACATCTAATACTTACGTAACGTAAGTTAAGGATCTAACCTCAATGAAAACGCTTTCATTAAATTAAAGAACACTTACCTGCAGGTCAATAAAAATTTACATTTTTTTTACAGACTGCGTATTTGTCAATGATTTAACTCAACAAATTTTACATTTAAAAAATAAGATCATCAATAACAACTACCAATTAGTAACGCACACATGTAGATAAAAGCCTACAAAAATAAAATTAAACACATAAATATCAATTAGTTAAAAACAAATAACTATTAAAATAAATATATAAATTCACATTAATAAATTAACAAAATCACTACAATTCTTGTAAAAACCAACCTTCTGCACCCACATTATAGACTCGATGAGTCAAGCGTAACTCGACAAGATGGACCAATAAATCGGCAAAATGAACTCGCAAACGTTACTAAAAACTAACATTTATTTACAAGATCTACTTTTTTTTCACAACAAATCATTGAAAACGTTTTCATTAATAATTAGACTACTCCACCGTAGATATGCACCAGAAATTTATTTAGACCCAAGCTTGGTATATTCTGCTAAAAATTGAAATCAACATATGCAACTGCATATATAAACGATGAAGTGTCGGAGTTTTTAGAATGACAAAATTGCCACTGTTCGAAAAAGTAGGTTATGCCATGGGAGATGCCGCTGCTAATCTAGTGTGGCGAGGGGCTTTAGCCTACCTAGCTGTATTTTATACAGATACTTTTGGATTGGCAGCTTCTGCAGCGGCCCTATTATTTTTAGTCGTTAGGCTATCAGACGGGGTCACAGATATCATTATGGGAATGATAGCAGACCGCACCAATACTTCCTGGGGCAAATTCAGACCTTGGATATTCTGGTCGACTCCCTTTTTATGCTTATTCATGGTTCTTTGCTTTACTTCTCCCGATTTTAGCGACAACGGTAAACTAATTTATGCATATGTCACTTATATTGGATTAACACTAGCTTACACAGTTAACAACGTCCCCTACTCTGCCTTAATGGGTGTAATGACCGAAGACGACAACGAACGAACCAGTTTAAGTGGTTTCAGATTTGCTGGTGCTTTTTTAGGTGGTTTATTTGTGATGGGCTTCTTACCCACTCTTGTTAGCAAGTTCGGCGGTGGAAATGACGCGCTAGGCTATCAGTACACTATGTATTTTTTTGCAGGGCTGTTAATGGCGCTAATGGTTATTTCTGTCGCGACCACCAAAGAACGCGTAACACCAGTTTTAAAACAACAAAAGAGTTTGGGTAGTGAATTAAAGGACCTCAGCAAACAGCTTCCTTTTATCTTGCTTCCTCTAGGTTTTATGAGTGCTTTTTTTCACTACCGAAATTGGATTACCGGTATTCTTTTTGTGCTAGTTATTGGTTTAATGACATGGTTTATAAAACGTTTACTTAAACAAAATCAACAAAGTAATGCGGCTGCTAAATCTGGCGTACAACAAGATATGTTGGACCTAATTACCAATAAGCCTTGGTTAATTTTGTTAGGAATTGGTTTTCTAACCATGATGTTCAACGGCATTAAATACGGTGTTATTGCATATTACTTCAAATATTACGTGGGCGACGAGGTTATGGCTGGCCAATACTTTATTGCCCTACTTGTGGTGTCAATATTAGGCGCTTTATGCACTAGTTTCATTGCCCAAAAAATAGGCCGTAAAACCTTACTAATCATTGCTTTGGTTATGAGCAGTTTATTAACTTGTGGCTTCTTCTGGTTACCCGGAAGTAGTGTCACTCAGATATTTATTTTAGGGTGTTCAGCGGAGTTTTTTGCAGCCATGATGCCTACGCTATTTTTCTCTATGTTAGGAGACTCAGCTGATTACAACGAATGGCGTAATGGCCGCCGTGCGACTGGCTTAATATACTCAGCCGGAACCTTTGTTCAAAAAACAGGAAGCGGCTTTGCAGGTGCTTTAATGTTGCTTGTACTTGCTAGTTATGGCTACGACGGCATGGACCCAGCTACAATTGCTGACTCTTTACCGGCCATGGCACTACTTATGAGTTTTATACCCGCAGGATTTGGCTTTGCCGCCGCTGTGTTAATGCTCTTTTATCCCATTACAGAGCAGAAACAACGTCAAATGACAAATGAGCTAATAGCGCGTCGCCAAAAAGCAACGCCTATCATCGAATAACTAACACTCAATACTGGTGACAATTGAGTACTTAAATTTCAAACAATTAAATATATAAGGGATTGAAAAAGATGCAAAACCCAGCCACTGAAACAAACGAAAAATTCGGTTATTTCGATGATGAAAACTATGAATATGTGATTACGACACCTTATACCCCCACACCTTGGATTAATTACCTAGGAAATGACGGGTTTTATGGATTGGTTTCGAATACAGCCGGGGGTTATTGTTTTTATCGTGACCCTAAGTTTCGCCGCTTAACACGTTACCGCTACAATAATGTACCTGTAGATAATGGCGGCCGTTATTTTTACCTAAAGTGTGATGACCAATATTGGTCAGCCACAGGTCTACCAGTCGATACAGAACTCGATGAATATTCATGTCGCCACGGTATGGGTTATAGTCGCTTTAACGCTAGCAAAAATGACATAGCGTCTGAAGTCACTACTTTCATCCCGTTGGATACTAAAGCTGAAGTTCACACATTAAAACTTACAAACAATAGCTCTGAAACAAAAACAGTTGATGTGTTTTCTTTCATTGAGTGGTGTTTGTGGAATGCGGAAGACGATGGCGCTAACTTCCAAAGAAATCTATCTACTGGTGAAGTAGAAGTTCAAGACAGCACGATTTTCCACAAAACCGAATACCGAGAAAGAAGAAATCACTACTCTTTCTATTCTGTAAACCGAAAAATGGAAGGATTTGAAACAGATCGCGAGACGTTCTTAGGAGCATATAGAGGATTTGATCGCCCAGCAGCTGTTGAGTCAGGTAAAACTAAAAACTCTTTAGCTCGTGGTTGGTCTCCCATTGCTTCTCATCATTTAAAAATTGAATTAGCACCAGGCGAAAGTCAATCTCTAGTTTTTGTATTAGGTTATTGTGAAGTAGAACCTGAAGATAAGTGGGACGGCCTGAACATCATTAACAAAGCACCTGCACAAGCCCTTAACGCTAGATTTGATAGTGATGAAAAAGTTGCTGCTGAGCTTAAAAAACTTAACGATTACTGGTTTAATTTATTAGGTAAATTTACAGTTGAAACACCTGATGACAAATTTAACCGTGCCGTTAATATTTGGAATCAATACCAAAATATGGTTACCTTTAACCTTTCTCGTAGTGCTTCTTTCTACGAATCTGGCATTGGTCGTGGTATGGGATTCAGAGACTCAAACCAAGATACCATAGGGTTTGCTCACATGGTGCCTGAAAAAGTAAAAGAACGTATTCTAGATTTATCTGCTACCCAAAAAACGGATGGTTCTGCGTATCACCAATATCAACCTTTAACTAAAAAAGGGAATGCTAATATAGGTGGTAATTTTAACGATGACCCTATGTGGATGGTATTGTCTACTGCTAACTATATTAAAGAAACTGGTGATTTTACTATTTTAGATGAAGTGGTTCCTTTTGATAGTGACCTGGATAATACCGCTACTCACTTTGAACACTTAAACCGTGCATTTAACCACGTTGTAAATAATTTAGGCCCTCATGGGTTGCCATTGATAGGCAGAGCAGATTGGAATGATTGTTTAAACCTTAACTGTTTCTCTGAAGATCCAAATGAGTCATATCAAACCACCCAGAGAGGTGCGTCTGACATAGCAGAGTCAGTAATGATCGCAGGGCAATTTGTTTTGTATGGTCAAGAGTTTGTCGATCTATGTATAAAAATTGGAAAGAATGATTTAGCTGCAAGTTGCCAAAAGCACGTAGAGTTAATGCGTGAAACAGTTAAACAACATGCCTGGGACGGCGAGTGGTTTATTCGAGCTTATAATGCTAAAGGTGAAAAAATAGGAAGCAATGAAAATACTGAAGGTAAGATTTTCATTGAGTCTCAAGGGTTTTGTGCCATGGCTGGAATTGGTTTTGACGATGGCAAAGCATTACAAGCTATGGACTCTGTTGAAGAGCACTTATCAACTGATTTCGGCATCATGCTCAACCAACCTGCTTATACTAAGTATGATAAATATATAGGTGAAATCACCTCTTATCCTCCTGGCTATAAAGAAAATGCAGGGATTTTCTGTCATAACAACCCTTGGATAACCATATCTGAAGCTATGCTTGGCCGTGGTGAAAAAGCTTATGAATATTACAGTAAAATCACACCTGCATTTTTGCAAGATGTTCAAGATCTTCATAAAACGGAACCGTATGTATACAGTCAAATGATCGCAGGAGCAGATGCAGAACATCCTGGGGAAGCTAAAAACTCTTGGTTAACAGGCACTGCGGCTTGGAACTATTATGCTGCAACTCAATACATACTAGGTATTAAACCCACCTACGAAGGATTGAGTATTGAACCATGTATTCTGCCAAGTTGGGATAACGTTAAGATTAATCGTGAATTCCGCGGCGCTCGATATGAGATTACCTTACGCAATCCTCAAGGAATAAGTAAGGGTGCTATATCTTTGACAATTGATGGGCAGGAAATAGTTGGTAATGTGATTGATCCCACAATTTACCCTGGAAGTCACAGAATTGTCGCAACCATAAGAAAATAACCCCTTGGACCTATGATGAAAAAACTTATTACTACTTCAGCATTATTGATTTTATTTTTTAATCTAAGTGTTTTTGCAGCAAGTAATAGTTCTAGTAAAACTAAAGGTTGGTGGAACGTGCCCTACCCGGGCACGTTTGACACCAGTCAATTAGTCAATGAACAAGCGTTTATTCGAGTGAAAGGAAATAAACTCGTCGATGAAAAAGGTACAACCTTTATTTTTAGAGGCGTAAATATTGCTGATCCGGATAAGTTACGCACTGAAAATCAATGGTCATTATCGTTATTTGAAGAACTAAAAGATTGGGGAGCTAATGTAGTAAGGCTACCAATCCACCCCATATCTTGGCAGAAAAATGGTAAAGAAGAGTACTTTAAAATCATTGACCAGGCCGTAATTTGGGCGAATTCATTGGATATGTACCTCATAATAGATTGGCATTCTATAGGTTATTTACCTGATGAGTTGTTTCAACATCCTATGTATGACACGACTAAAAAAGAAACATTTGCCTTCTGGAAAGATGTGTCATTCCGTTACGCTGGGGTAGCGACCATAGCGGTTTATGAGCTTTTCAATGAACCAACAGATCAAGGTGGCCGAGCAGGGAAAGCAAACTGGCATGATTGGAAAACAATAAATGAGCAGTTAATCGATGTTATTTATGCCCATGACAAGAACGTTATTCCTTTAATTGCAGGTTTCAATTGGGCATATGATTTACGTCCCATAAAACAACACCCTGTTGCACGTAAAGGTATTGCTTATGCTGTGCACCCTTATCCTCAAAAAGCCAAACCCAAGGTAAAATCTAAACAAAACTTTTTTGACCTATGGGAATCAGTGTGGGGCTTTGCAGCGAAAGATTACCCGGTTATAGCAACTGAATTAGGTTGGGTCAGTGCTGATGGCCTGGGGGCTCACATTCCAGTTATCAATGATGGCAGTTATGGCCCTCAAATTATGGAATTTATGCAAGAAAGGAACATTTCATGGGTGGTTTGGGCATTTGACCCTTTGTGGTCACCCACCATGATAAAAGATTGGAATTTCACACCAACAGAACAAGGAAGTTTCTTTAAGAAACAACTTCAACAACATAAATAACCTTTTAGCCCATGAAGAATGGGGACTAGAGTAACTTGTAGGGGGTTACTCTAGTTTTTTATTTTAACCCGCAAAGGGATCTATAAATAATCTATCTTGGGGCAAGTCCAGTGCTCCCTCTCACTTTCAACTCAAATTGTAGAAAACGTCTTCCTGGCTCTACATATTCGCCTTTAAGTTGCTTAAGCAATAAATCAATACACAAACCGCCAATTTCTTCTAGCGGCTGGTGGACTGTAGTAAGTCCAGGTGAAACCAGTTGGGCATAATTAATATCATCAAACCCCATCACAGAAATATCTTCTGGTACTGAGAAACCTTGCTTTTGCACAAACTTCATGACCCCAATCGCCATATCATCACTAAAGCAAAAAATAGCAGTAGGTCGCTGCCGCAATAACAGTAACTGCCCCGCGCATTTCATACCTGACTCAACATCGTACTCGCCCTGAATACATAGTCCGTCATCTAAAGGTATATTTGCTTCCTCAAGGGCTAATTTATATCCTTTGAGACGTTCATTTGAGCTGGCAATATCATCGGGCCCGGTTACCGCTGCAATATGTTTATGGCCTAAATCAATTAGATGCTTTACCGCTGTTTTAGCAGCCGCAATATTGTCAACAGCAACTTGAACTACTTCATCAGAGTCAATTCTTTCGTTACCGTTAACCATAGGAGGCAATTGCTGTGCAAGATTTAAAGTAGCGTCTGTTTTAAAAGGTATACGAGAACAAAACAGCAATACACCATCAGCCTGGCCATCGGTGACTAAATCTGCATAATGCTGTTCACGCTCTTGTAAACCTTGGGTATCTCCAAGTAACACTGAATAACCTGCTGTATGAGCTTTTTGCTCAATAGCACGGATAATACCAGCATTTACCGGGTTGGTTATATCTGGAATTATAGCCACAATATTGCCACTTTTACGCGTTCTTAAGCTAGCTCCAATACGATTGGGCCTATATCCAGACTCATCTATGACTTTTTGTACCTTTTCTAACGTCTTTTTAGATACCATTTCAGGAGCACTAAATACCCTAGAAACAGTGGCTGGTGACACACTAGCCAAGGCCGCTATATCTTTTATACCCAGAGCTGCCACAGGTTTTCCTTTCTTAACTAAATTTAAATTAGATTAACATGTAAATCATTTTCAATTAACTAATTACATACAAAATAGAGTTGTTTAATCAATTATTTTTTACAATAAAAAAATAAGTAAAACAACAACTTGATAATCAATCATCTCCCTCGGAACGATCTAGAAGTTGGCCATCTAAATTTTTATTCGTTTGCACACCTAACTGCCGGAACTGCTCCACTTGGCGAACAATATTCCCTTTTCCTGTAGACAGTTTATTCATGGCATTATCGTAACTCCTCTGGCTGGCATCGATAGCTTTACCTACTTTATCCATATCACTTACAAAGCCATGAAACTTGTCATATAACTTAGCTGCATTACTAGCAATTTTTTGCGCATTTTGGTTTTGATATTCGTACTGCCAAATATTGTTAATAGTTCGCAGGGCCACCAGTAAATTTGTCGGGCTCACCAACATAATATTATGATCAAAGGCTAGCTTCAGTAAATCTGGGGCTTGGTCTGCAGCAAGTAAAAAAGCAGATTCAATTGGAATAAACATCAACACATAATCTAAACTACGAATGCCAGTGAGGTCTTGATAATCCTTTTTACCTAACTCTTTAATATGACTCCGAATAGAGGTAATGTGGTCTCGTAAATGGGCCGCTCTGGCAACCTCATCTTCTTGCTCATTGAAGTAACGCTCATAGGCAGCCAAAGACACTTTAGAGTCAACAACTACATCTTTGTTACCAGGTAAATGCACCACTACATCTGGTTGATAGCTTTTACCGGCTTCATTCTTTAAGTTTATCTGAGTTTCAAATTCATGCCCTTCCCGTAGTCCCGACTCTTTAAGTACACGCTCTAAAATCACTTCACCCCAGCTCCCTTGAGCTTTGTTATCTCCTTTTAACGCTCTCGTTAAGGCTGCTGCGTCTTGAGTTATCTGTTGGTTAAGTTCTTTCAGGCCAAGTATTTCAGTTTTAAGGGACGCCCTCTCCTGCCCTTCTTTTACATATTGATCTGAAACTTGTTTCTTAAAACCTTCTATCTGTTCTTTAAGTGGTGATAAAATAGTATCTAAACCTGCTTTACTGGACTCTGCAAAGCTATCTTGTTTCTGTTGAAAAATCTTATTCGCCGTATTTTCAAACTGATTTTGTAGCCTTTTTTCGGCAGTTTCTAATAATGCTAACTTTTCAGTACTTGCGAGTTGTTCTTGCTCAAACCTTGCAGCTTGAGCTTCAAGCTTTATTCGTAGCTCCGAGGCATACTCATTTGCTTGTTTATATTGATATTGCCACTGATTTTTTTCTATTTCTAACTCTGGAATACGTTGAATTCTTTGGTTTAACTGCCCCAATCGATTTTGTGTTTGTAGTTGCTCTTCCAATACATACTTTTGTTCCGCGCTCATTTCTTTAATCAAGATATCTTGCTTGGCAACTTGATCACGTAACTGTTTTTCTTGCCCTTGATAAACACTCGTCATCTGTAACTTTGCATTTTTTAGTGTTTGTCGAGATTTAACTGTAATTAATCCAGCTCCCAAAATTACACCTAGAAGAAATAAACCTGCAAATATAGATAACGTAAGAGGATCGTTAAACTGACTCATAAAAATACCTCACAACTTAAAAACAAAAACGGCGGTAAAAACCGCCGTTAAATAGTAAAGTTTAATGGTAAGTAAACGTTAATTACTTTTCCATTTCTGCAATTTTAACTTTCCAAATTGCCGGTCCTGTTTCATGAGCATTAGCGCCACTACTATCAACAGCAACGGTCACGGGCATATCAACCACATCAAATTCATAAATAGCTTCCATACCTAAGTCTTCAAATGCGACTACTCGAGCATTTTTTATTGCTTTTGACACTAGATAAGCAGCGCCACCTACGGCCATCAAATACACGGATTTGTGCTTGGCAATACTTTGCACAGTTGCAGGACCTCGCTCTGCTTTTCCAATCATGCCACTGATACCAGTCTTCTCTAGCATCATGTCAGTAAACTTATCCATACGAGTAGCCGTAGTGGGGCCTGCTGGGCCTACTGCCTCATCACCCACTGCATCAACTGGGCCCACGTAATAAATAAATTTATTATCAAAATCAACACCTTCAGGTAAGCCTTCTCCATTCGCTAACATAGTTTGTATGCGCTTGTGGGCAGCATCTCGACCGGTCAACATTTTCCCAGTGAGCAGTACTGTTTCACCTACTTTCCATTCTTGAATATCTTCTTTACTGACTGAGTCTAAGTTAACACGGCGTGTACCTTCTGCTACTTCCCATGTAACCTCAGGCCAATCTTCAAGTTTAGGAGGTGTAAAATCAGCTGGGCCAGAACCATCTAGGTGAAAGTGAGCATGCCGGGTTGCAGCACAATTAGGGATCATAGCAACTGGTTTAGAGGCTGCATGAGTAGGTAATGATTTGATTTTAATATCAACCACTGTTGTTAACCCTCCTAGCCCTTGTGCGCCAATACCTAAATCGTTTACCTTCTTAAATATATCTAAACGTAACTTTTCTTCTGTAGTTTCAGCGCCTCTATCCATCAACTCTTGAATATCAACGGGGTCCATTAAACTTTCTTTAGCCAAAACGGCTGCCTTTTCTGCCGTCCCACCAATACCTATGCCTAACATACCTGGTGGGCACCACCCCGCTCCCATAGTCGGTAGAGTTTTCACCACCCAATCTGCGATATCATCGCTAGGGTTTAACATCACCATTTTAGATTTATTTTCAGAGCCGCCACCTTTTGCCGCAATCATAACTTCAATATGATCGCCGGCAACCGTATCAATATGTACTACGGCAGGTGTATTATCTTTGGTGTTTTTACGAGTACCTGCAGGATCAGCAACAATAGAAGCCCTAAGTGGATTATCAGGATTTAGATATGCACGCCTTGTTCCTTCATCAACCATTTGCTGCACAGTTAAGTCAGTTTTGTCCCACTGGACTCCCATACCAATCTTAACGAAACATGTAACAATACCTGTGTCTTGACATAAGGGACGCTTGCCCTCAGCAGACATTCTTGAATTTATTAGAATCTGAGCCATAGCATCTTTCGCAGCCTGACTTTGTTCCTTGTTATACGCTTTTTCGACCGCTTTTATGTAGTCAAGAGGGTGATAGTATGAAATAAACTGTAAAGAATCTTCAATACTGTCGATGAAGTCTTTTTGGCGAATAGTGGTCATAGGTGCTCTCTTAGATATTCTTAGGTTACATTTTACCTAGTTATGATAACCTGCAAACCAAAATTGCTCCATTATAAATCAGCAGCATTTCATTAAACATTTTTCCAAATATATAAAATTTTCATGATGATACCCAAAAAACCTAAAGTCACTATTGTTCCTATAAATATTGAAGCAAAGACTTGCATCACTCAGATATTTCAACATTTTTCCCATGAAAATTGGGCAATGATGCTTGATTCTTCGAACAGTGAACATGAAAATGGTCAATTTGACATTTTTGTTGCAAACCCTCTAGCCACTATTACAACCACAGATAACAAGTCTGAAATAAGCCACGAGGATAAACGCAAAGAATATAGTTGTGAAAACCCATTACACTTACTTCAACAGCTAATCAATCAGTATTTATCAGGTAACAACCTAATTGAGCCCGTTGATATCCCTTTTATTGCAGGCGCTTTGGGGTACTTTGGCTATGACCTTGGACGTTGCTTCGAACATCTACCAAGTAAAAATAAACGCGAATACCATACCCCTGATATGGCAGTTGGTATATACACCTGGAGTGTGGTTAAAGATAATCACAATGGACATTTTTACCTTTGTTATATTGACTGCTACCCCCACCCAACTGTTGATGAGATAGAAAGCCTAATTCTAAAGAAAACTAGCAAGCACACATTTACCTTAACGTCTTCTTGGCAGGCAAATATGTCTAAAACTGAATATGAGCAGAAAATCGCTAAGATCAAGTCGTACTTAAACGCTGGAGATTGTTATCAAACTAATTTAGCTCAGCGATTTACCGCAACATACACAGGTGATGAGTGGCAGGCATATTTAACATTGAGGAATGAAAATAAAGCGCCTTTCTCCGCTTTTATACGATTACCAACAACAAATATTTTGAGTATTTCACCCGAACGATTTCTATTGATTAGGGATACAGAGGTAGAAACAAAGCCTATTAAAGGTACGAGACCTAGGCAAAAAGACTCTGACGCTGACGCGCTACAAGTTCAATCATTACTGTCTTCAGCAAAAGATAAAGCTGAGAACTTAATGATTGTCGACTTATTACGTAATGACCTAAGCAAGCATTGTAAACCGGGCAGCATCTCTGTACCTGAGTTATTCAAAATAGAAACGTTTACTGCCGTGCATCACTTAGTCAGTAAAGTAACCGGTAAGTTACAATCTGATAAAACAGCCATCGATTTATTACATGGGGCTTTTCCTGGAGGTTCTATTACTGGCGCCCCCAAAATTAGAGCCATGCAAATTATTGACGAACTGGAACCTAATAATCGTAATATTTACTGTGGCAGCATTGGTTATATAGGTATTAAAGGCGATATGGATACCAATATTTGTATCCGCACCTTGTTGTGTGAACAAGATGCAGTGGATAATAAAGTCCACTGTTGGGCAGGGGGGGGGATTGTAATTGATTCAAAAGCTTCTGATGAATATCAGGAAAGCTTAGATAAAGTATCAAAGATATTGCCTATACTTGATATTGACATGACCTGATGTAGCTAATTTTATATATGAATAAATCTGAGTTCTTAATCAAATATCATCATCTACGACAAGTAGAAAACGAACCAGACTTTCCACTGAAGAGTTCGGGAAAGCCCGCGGCTGTTCTCATACCTATCGTGCAGTACCCTGATGAACTGAGAGTAGTTTTTACAGTAAGAGCAAAACACCTAAAACATCACGGAGGACAAATAAGTTTTCCTGGTGGCAAAAAAGAAGTATCAGACTTATCTTTAGCTCGCACTGCATTGCGTGAAACCTTTGAGGAAATAGGTATAGCACCAGATAAAGTAGAAATAATTGGACATTTACCAGTATACCGAACGATCAGCGGTTTTGAAGTTACCCCATATATTGGTTTTATATCTGCTCCTTTGAAGATAGAGGTAGATAAAAATGAAGTCGATGAAACCTTTGAAGTCCCTTTAACCTTTTTACTTAACACTAATAATCATTACACCCACTGGATGAAACGCAAAAACTATCAAACACCTGTCTACTTTATCCAATGGCACAAATACAGTATATGGGGAGCAACGGCCGCATTTATTAGAAATTTGTCACACCATTTTAAATAACCTACAACTCACATAAAATAATTAGTTAATTTTTTAATTTGTACATTAGTGCATTTATCGTTACATCCCACAGAACATTATTATTTCTATAAACTATTGTTCAACGCACTGTTAAGACGCACAATAAAACTTACAGCTTAATAACTAAAAGAGCCAATAAATGATCAGTGTATTTGATATGTTCAGTGTCGGTATTGGACCGTCTAGCTCCCATACAGTTGGACCAATGAGGGCAACTAAAGCGTTTAGTGATCAGCTAGTTACAACGGGCATGATTACACAAGTAGATAAAGTCATAATTGAGCTATTTGGATCATTAGGTCAAACAGGCAAAGGACATGGAACAGGGAAAGCCGTAATTCTAGGCTTGCTTGGCCATGAGCCTGAGACAATTAACAGCAAATCAATAAGTCACATACTTGATGAAATACGCAATAAGCAATGTTTGTCTATTAATGCTCAAAAAGAAATTCAATTTCCGAATCAGGGCAGCATAATTTTTCATCGTCGTAAAAGCCTGGCTCAACATGCAAATGCGCTGACAGTTCACGCTCTAAATAATGAAAAAATAGTTCTTTCCCAAACTTATTTTTCTATTGGTGGAGGATTTATCATCACAGAAGAAGACTTCGCTGCCAAGAAAACAACTGCTAATTCGGAGGAGTTACCTAGCCTTCCTTATAATTTTTCAAGTGCTAAACAATTATTGCAAATGTGCAAAGACAATGGTTTTAGCATTAGTTCACTCATGTTACAAAACGAACAACTTATGCAGCCACCAGAACTAATAACAGATAAATTATGGAAAATTTGGCAAGTCATGCAAGAAAGTGTGCAAACAGGCATACAATCTGAAGGAATACTTCCTGGAGGACTAAAGGTAGCCCGCAGGGCTCCGGCCTTATATAGAAGACTTCAAACTGAACAAACAAAAGATCCAATGGCAGCCATGGATTGGGTTAACCTATTTGCACTAGCAGTTAACGAAGAAAATGCAGCAGGTGGACGAGTAGTAACAGCACCAACTAATGGGGCAGCAGGAATTGTTCCAGCAGTGTTATGTTACGTTGATAAGTTCGTTAAACCCATTGATAAGAATACAGCAAGCCGGTTTCTTTTGACGGCAGCAGCCATTGGTATTTTATATAAAAAGAACGCTTCAATATCTGGAGCTGAAGTAGGATGTCAGGGAGAGGTAGGTGTGGCGTGCTCGATGGCAGCAGGTGCACTTACAGAGCTTATGGGTGGAACAATAGAGTCTGTAGAAAATGCGGCCGAAATAGGAATGGAGCATAATTTAGGACTGACATGTGACCCGGTGGGAGGTTTGGTACAAGTACCTTGTATAGAAAGGAACGCCATGGGCGCTATTAAAGCAATCAACGCATCAAGACTCGCACTTAGAGGAACAGGCCAACACAAGGTTTCATTAGATAAAGTAATCAAAACAATGTGGGATACAGGCAACGACATGAAATCTAAATACAAAGAAACTGCTAGAGGTGGGTTAGCAGTCAATATAATAGAATGTTAATAAACCAATTAGTTACTACATAAATAGTAACTAATTGAATAGGCCACTCAAGAGTTAATTTACTTAACGGGTAAAGTTAACCCTTTAAACATTTTTTCAACTTCTTCATTATTTTTCAACATCATGGCTTTTTCTACAACAGATTTAGTCAAGTGTGGTGCAAAGCGTTCAATAAACTCATACATATAACTACGTAAAAAAGAACCTTTACGGAAACCAATCTTAGTTGTGCTGTACTCAAACAAATGACTTGCATCAATTTTTACTAAATCAGAGTCTAACTTATCGTCAATAGCCATTGACGCAATTACACCAACCCCAACTCCTAAACGAACATAGGTTTTTATTACATCTGCATCTGTGGCAGTAAATACAATTTTAGGTTCAATGCCTGCTGAGCTAAAAGCTTGGTCAAGGGATGAGCGACCAGTAAAGCCAAATACATAGGTCACTAGGTTATATTCTGCTAAATCTTCAATTGTAATTGAAGTTTTCTTAGATAGAGGGTGATCCCTATTCACTATAATACTGCGATTCCAATGATAACAAGGCAACATAACCAAGTCGTTATAAAGGTGCAAAGCTTCTGTTGCAATGGCAAAATCAGCTTCTCCTTTTGCAGCTAAATCGCTAATTTGAGAAGGCGTACCTTGATGCATATGTAAAGACACCTTAGAGTATTTATTCATAAAGCCTTTAATTACATCCGGTAAAGCGTAGCGAGCTTGCGTATGAGTTGTAGCAATATTTAATTTACCTTGGTCAGGTAAGGTATGCTCACGAGATACGGCTTTAATACTCTCAACCTTGGCCAAAATCTCTCGGGATATGTTGATAACGTCTTGCCCAGCATCAGTAACATGAGTGAGATGCTTTCCACTACGGCCAAAAATTTGCACCCCCAACTCATCTTCCAACATACGCACTTGTTTACTGATTCCTGGTTGCGATGTATACAAACTTTCTGCAGTAGCAGATACGTTTAAATTATTGTTAAGAACCTCAACAATATACCGAAGTTGTTGTAATTTCATTTTTTGACCTTGTTAGTTAACAGGCACACACCCTATATATTTAAATGTTATATAACTTTAACAAAATGAATTCCATAAAATTTTTAAAAAAAATTCTAGTTATATGTATTATTGACTGTCTCGATTGACAGAAATCAAAGCCAAAAGGTTTCTAAAAATTTGATAAGATACTAAAAACTATAAATAAAATTTTAAAATATGGCATATTCTGAGTACAAAGCTAAATAATGGGAAGGACAGATGCCAAATAACAATGACGTTATTGATTTTTCAACCGTACTCGGCGCTGCAGTACATGATATGAAAAATTCACTGTGCCTCTTAAGCAAAAGTATCGAAGACATTAGCCAGTCTATAAGCACCCCAGATGTAGTGACTAGCGAACATCTAGCATCAGCTCATTATGAAGCAGCTAGATTGAACACTGGGTTGGTTCAGTTATTATCGCTCTATAGAGCTAGACTGGATAATTTACCTGTAAATATTGATGAACATTATATTGAAGATATGGTTGAGGAAATTATCACATCAAATAAAAGTTATCTTAGCCACAAAAATATGAGTTTAGAAGTTATTAAATCTGCCGATTTATTATGGTATCTAGATTCAGATTTGATTTATATCTTATTAAATGATGTATTAATTAATGCCTTACGTTATGGCAAACATAAAATTCTGCTAAGTGTCTATGAAGAAGCAGAAAAGCTTATATTTAAAATAGAAGATGATGGTCCAGGCTACCCTCAAAATATGCTAGAGGCAACCTTAGTTAATGTGCAAGAATATGACATTAGTCAAGGACGTACTGGGTTAGGCTTATTTTTCGCTAGACTTATAGCGCAAGCACATACTAGGGGGAACAGGTCGGGTTCTATATCACTTACAAATGGTGGCGCACTAGGTGGCAGTGTATTTGTTTTAGCAATACCTTAATCGTTTCATTTAAATTAGTTGTTACTTTAATTTTGGAATAAAAATACTTTTATGATTTTCACAGTAATTATAGTGTTAATCGTTTCATTGGTGCTAATAGGTGTCATTGTTAACGCTATGCAACAGCATAAAAACAAAGTTGAAACTGAACGTAGAGCTGAAGTATCAAAGCAAAAAGCAATCATTGAGAATACAGAAGCTGCCCTAAAAGCAGCAGATGGTATCCCTTTTACTCAAAGGTTTTTGTTCATAATGAGACGCAGGGTTCTAATAGCAACCAAGGCGTTGCAAACTGTGAGTGATGGAACCACTATTTATACACAACAAATAACAAGCCTTGAAGAAGAGCTAAAAACCATTGATATTACGAAGCCAGCACCTCCGGAAGATAACTTTAAACTTCCCCAAGCTGATAAACAAGTTATTCAATTTATAAAGGGGATAAAAACGTTAAGGGCCTTATTAAGGGCAGAGTTTAAAAAAGGTAGACTTGAGAGCCGCGTGTTTTTAGCTGAAGATAAACTGCTTGAACGATTACAGTTGAGAGCAAATGTTGACACTTTAATTCGTCGTGGCGAGGTAGCGTTAAAAAATAATCAGTTAGGTTCAGCTCGCCAATGTCTAGAAAAAGCCATTGGAGCCCTCTCCTCTCAACCTAATCAAGATGAATACATCACTTCTCGAAAAAATCAACTTCAACAACAGTTGTCAGATATAGAAAGTAATCTTAAAAAGGTTAACAGCAAAGACGTCGCCGAGAAACAAGAGTCTGAGCGTAATGAGTTAGATGAACTTTTTGCTGAAAAGAAAAAGTGGTAACCCATCAAAGCAAGTAACGTAGCTCTCACCTTATTCAGCCAGAAACTCTGCATTAACGTTATCTGTTACCCACTCCCAAAATTCTTGAGCCACTGAAGACAACGTACTTTTTCTGAGCCTAATAATCCCAACCTGTTTATTTAAATGGTTGTTGGTAATCGGCAAACATGTCAATCCTTTACTTAACATTTCTTCACGACATAAAACAGGTATCACGGAAAGACCTAGTTCATAATTCACGAATTGTCCCAAAGTTGCTAACTGGCTAGCTTCTGCGACGATATTTAATGAAACGGTTTGAGTGTCTATATAAGCATCAATCCAACGCCGAATAGCGGAGCCCTGATTCATAGCTACATAGGGATAAGATGCCAACTGCGCCCAAGTTACACTTTTATATTGAGCCAACGGATGAGATCTAGGTAACACTACCATAAAGCAATCTTCAAATAATGGCTGGAACTCCAGACCTTCCATTTTTTCAGTCTCAAATGAAAATCCAACCTCCACACGACCTTCTTTTACATTTTGTATCACACGTTCCATTACCACATCATTTACCGCTAACTTAATATTTGGGTACAACCCAGTAAACTTATGAAGAATACTGGGTAGTAAACCAGCAGCAAAAGAAGGCATCGCTGCGATGGACAAATTGCCTTGTCCTAGCGAGAATAAATTATGAAGGTCAGAAAATGCCTGTTGCCAATCGTAAATTAAGCGTTTGGCGATAGGCAAAAATAACTTTCCCTCAGGTGTTAACTCCACCTTACGAGTGGTTCGAGAAAATAGTTCCCCACCGACTTGAGACTCCATTTTTTTTAAAGCTGATGATAAAGCTGGTTGCGATAAACAGATTTTTTCAGCTGCTTCTGCAAAAGTATGAGAGTTTGCGATACACACAAATATATTTAACTGTTTAAAAGAAACATTACTAGTCATATCCAACCCCATTAATAAATTATATTTATTAATACACACATTAATTCAATTTTACTATTAAATTTAATCTCCTAAACTGAAATAGATGACCTAAGAAAGGAGCAGAACATGGCAGGTTTTAATAAAGTTGTAGAACACTATGATGCAGCGATGGCAGGTTTGACTGACAATATGACAATTATTGCAGGAGGATTTGGCTTATGCGGTATCCCTGAAGGCCTAATTTCACAAATTCGTAAAATGGCAACAACAAACCTAACAGTGGTATCCAACAACTGTGGCGTAGATGGGTTTGGGTTAGGCTTGTTATTACAGCAAAACCAAATCAAAAAGATGATTTCCTCATACGTAGGTGAAAATGCGTTATTTGAACAGCAACTCCTTAGTGGAGAATTAGAAGTAGAGCTAACTCCTCAAGGAACATTAGCAGAAAAAATGAGAGCAGGCGGAGCAGGTATTCCTGCTTTTTATACTGCTACAGGATTCGGCACGCCAGTAGGTGAAGGAAAAGAAACCAGAAAGTTCGATGGCCGAGATTACATAATGGAGGAATCGATCACTGGCGACTTTGCAATAGTTAAGGCATGGAAGGCTGATAAATACGGTAATTGTATTTACCGACATACTGCGCAAAACTTTAACCCTATGGCTGCAACAGCAGGAAAAGTAACGGTAGTCGAGGTTGAAGAGCTTGTGGAAACAGGTGAATTAAACCCCAGTGAAATCCATACTCCTGGTATTTATGTAGATAGAGTTATTGTTGGCAAATTTGAAAAGCGAATTGAATGCAAAATAATCACTCCCACAACAGAAAATATTTAGGAGATATCGATGTCATTAAGTAGAGAACAAATTGCCATGAGAGTGGCACAAGAATTCAGTGATGGTGATTACGTCAATTTAGGGATTGGTATCCCTACACTGGCAGCAAACTATGTCAATAAAGATATTGAAGTTATGTTGCAATCAGAAAATGGTCTATTAGGAATGGGCCCCTATCCTACTGCAGAGCAAGTCGATGCGGATATGATTAACGCAGGTAAAGAAACAGTTACAGCGAGCACAGGTGCATCAATATTTAGCTCAGCTGAGAGCTTTGCCATGATCAGAGGTGGTCATGTTGACTTAACTGTTCTTGGCGCATTTGAAGTAGATATTTCTGGAAGTATCGCCTCTTGGATGATACCCGGTAAGCTTATTAAAGGAATGGGTGGAGCAATGGATTTAGTTGCTGGAGCCAGAAATATAATTGTCACCATGACCCATGCAGATAAACATGGTAACTCAAAACTATTAGACTCATGTACTTTACCGTTAACAGGCGTAAATTGTATAAATAGAATAATCACCGACCTCGCAGTCATTGAAGTCAAAGAGAAAGCATTTCATTTAAAGGAAAAAGCTCCTGGCGTTACAGTAGAAGAAATAAAATCAAAAACGGCCGGTAAATTGATTGTCGCTGAAAACATACCTGATATGGTCTTTTAATTCTGTATCTTAATCAAAAAGCCCTTAAGTCACTTAAGCAATGTAATCCTTTGATGGTATAAAATGCTGCAACTTGTATAATTGTGCCAATTTCCGTTTTAAGAGCACATGCATTGCAATTTAGTGACTTAGGTATTCATCACAATCTATTAAAAGCCCTTGAAGTTAAAGGGCTATACTCGCCAACAAAAATACAACAAAAGTCCATACCTTATGGCATGTTAGGTAGAGACCTAATTGCGTCGTCTAAAACAGGGTCAGGTAAAACTCTGGCTTTTTTACTACCTGCTGTACATAGAGTATTAACCAAGCACCCATTGAGTAAAAGAGATCCAAGAGTATTGATTTTAGCTCCTACTCGGGAGCTTGCAAAACAAGTATTTTTACAGTTGAAATGGTTAATCGCTAAACAACCTCTCAAAGCAGCATTAGTATTAGGCGGTGAAAACTTTAATGATCAAGTAAAAGCGTTAAAACACAATCCACATTTTGTAGTAGGCACGGCAGGTCGCGTAGCTGACCATTTAGCTGGAAAATCATTATTTCTAAACGGCTTAGAATTATTAATTTTAGACGAAGCAGACCGCATGTTGGATTTAGGTTTTGCTTCTCAACTTACACAGATTAATCAAATGGCAGATCACCGAAAACGACAAACTATGATGTTTTCAGCCACTTTAGATACTGCAGCCATGCATGAATTAACTCACTCATTACTTAAAGCGCCACAACGTATTAGTGTTGGATCTTCAAGTGAAGAACATAAAGATATCCAACAAGCATTTTATCTAGCAGACAACGTCACCCACAAAGAAGCTCTACTTCTTAACTTAATTAATCAACAAGAGCATAGACAAATTATTGTCTTTACTGCCACCCGAGCCGATACAGAACGTTTATCTCTGTTGCTTAATGAATTGCAATATCACGCAATTGCACTAAGTGGAGATTTAACTCAGGGTCAACGAAATAATATAATGAGTGAGTTTGGCCGTGGGCAACAACACATTTTGGTAACTACTGACATTGCATCCCGTGGCCTAGACCTACTTAATGTCTCTTTAGTGATTAATTTTGATCTACCTAAACTAGCCGACGAATATGTCCATAGAGTCGGAAGAACAGGTAGGGCAGGTAACAAAGGTCAGGCCGCATCCTTAGTCGGCCCAAAAGATTGGTATAGTTTTTTAGCGATTAAGAGCTTTTTGAACCAAAACATTGAACTAGATGTGGTTAAAGGTTTGGAAGCTAAATTTAAAGGATTAAAACCAGTTAGAAAAGTAACCTCTAAAAATAGAAATGAAAAAACCCCTAACAAAGAACAGCAAAACAAAACGCACTCAACGGCTAGCCGAGTAAATACGATGCAAGGTAAAGAGGTTGGTGACATGCCGATGAAACGTAAACCAAGACCTTCGGCACCATCAGAGCCAACCGAAGAAGAGTAAAATGACTCACATAAACCAGTCGTGTATAGTTTTATGCGGCTCTTAATTACTTTAGAAACACTTTAAAGTAGGATATCAGTAATTAAAAGGGTGTATTGTAGTAAGAGTACATAACCTAGTTTAGGAGACGATAGACAAATGAATTTTTTAGAAAATTCAGAGCAAGCAGCAGATTACTTACGCCAGGCAGTTCCTACTATGGTTAAGTATAATATCGTCCCAAACCCCTTGAATTATACACTATGGTATAGCTACTACTCCAAAGCATTCCCCTTATTAAACAAAGAGTTAGATGAAACCATACAACGTTACGGCACTTGCCCACCCTCATCAAGCCAGTCTCTATTTTTAGAGCATATTGAAAGATTAGACGGAGATAATAAAGAGCAACTAGCCTCTTTTCAAAAATCCCTGTCTAACGTGATGGGCACTTTATCTGAATCTATAGACCTAACTAGCCAACAAACAACATCGTACTCTGAAGCATTAAAAAGCAACCTGTTAGAGCTAGATGAGCAAGGTATAACTGAAACAGTTGCGCCTGTACTTGACAAGCTTAATCAGAATGCCAATGCAATATGCAATGCAAATGAAGAGTTTCAAGGGAAGTTACAAGCAGCTCAAGCTGAAATAGACTTTTTAAAACAAGAACTTGAAAATAGTAGAAAAGAAGCAAAAACCGACCCACTAACAGGTTTATATAATAGAAGAATGCTTGAGTCTATTTACAATCAATTTGTAACTGAAAACGTCAATGACGACTTGTCTTTGGTCATTATGGACATCGACAAATTTAAATTATTTAACGATACCCATGGACATTTGTTAGGGGACCAAATTCTTAAGTTTGTAGGGCAGCTTTTACAGAAAGAGTGTAAAGAAGCTATAACTCCAATACGATTTGGTGGAGAAGAGTTTGCTTTACTTTGTCCAAATTATGACCTCAAACAAGCTCAAGAGTTTGCTGAAACAGTTAGAGTTAAATTATCTTCGGTGCTTTTTCACAACAAGCGAACAGGAGAGTCTATCCCCCCTGTTACCGCTTCATTTGGTGTAGCAACAAAACAAAAAGCAGATTTACTCACGCAAGTTATAGACAGAGCAGATAAAGCACTTTACGCCGCCAAAAACGCTGGTAGAAACCAAGTAAAGGCTTCTTTTGACGTATAGGCTACCAGTAAATGACTAATTCCAGCCCTTAAAAAAGTCATTGCTATCCAAGTTAACTTTTTGCGATGGTTGAGATACTGATGTACCTAAATATAAAAAGCCTACAATTTCATCTTTTTCACTCAAACCGAACGCATCTTTCACACATTCGTCCTGAGCGTAACTGCCCGTTCGCCAAACTCCAGCAAAGCCTTGAGTAATAGCTGCTAAATGCATAGCATGAACCGCACAAGATGCCGATGCAACTTGCTCTACCCAAGGAACCTTTGCGTGCTCGGCGTATTTGGCAATAGCCACGATGACCATAGGTGCCCGTAGAGGTAACTGTGTCGCTCTGATAATGTCAGCTTCTGATTTACTAGATGCTATTGCAGCTTTCTTATAAACCTCACCTAAGCGCAGTAACCCTTCACCCTCACATACGATAAACTGCCAAGGCTTTAAAGCAGCATGATCGGGTGCTTTTAAAGCTGCTTGCTTAATATTCTCTAACACCTCACCTGAAGGTGCTGGCGCCCGCAATCTCGGTTGTGACCGTCTATTTAGTAATAACTCTAGCGCTTTCATTTAAGTCCATGATTCTCAATAAATATGCAGATATTGTATTATCTCGTTACGATAAGAGATAGAGCTTCGATGATTTTATTAATGGACAAGTGAATACATAGCATAATAAATATTCTTAATATTACTCCACTGTTGTTAACTGGGGTTGCAACTAATCGTTAATGCCTTGGCTCAGTTATTGCTTTTACTGAAATAGAATGTACTGCGAAAATGTGAATCAAATGCAAAACCTATATTTAATGGTTGTGATTTGTGCATCACTCTTAGGGTGTAGCGCAACCAATGAAAACGAAAATCGAGACAAAGATGAAGACCTTGCCAAGCTATATCAGTCTAATACCCTTCATGGACACGTCGAAAAGCTTGTCAGGCAGCTACTTAGTACTTCACAACCTTTTGACTCATCTGCCAATATTGCAGTGGGCACTATTTTACCAGCTAAGCACAATAGCGGCCAACAATTGCCAGCTCACGCTAGTCTTGGCTTACAAATCCAAGAAAGCGTTATGACATTTGTTACACAAGCAGGGTTAAGTGTTGTCGAATACAAAACTATGCCGTCTATCAACATCAATAACCAAGCTGACGAAATGTTGAGCAGAAATATTAAAGAGCTAGCTGACAGTATATCCGTAGACTATTTTTTAACAGGTACCTACACTCTGCAAGAAAGCAGTACATTAGTTAATATTCGACTAATTAAAATACCAGAAAATACCGTTTTAGCCGCTGCAACAGATTATGTTCCAAATGACGCTATGTGGAGCGCAACCAAAGTCACGATTAAAAATAATCAAATATATCGAAATGGTTATTAGGAAGCACGTTATGAAATACTCTCTCTTAATTTTATTAATCAGTTTTACTAGTAGTTGTTCTAACTTCAATTTTGGTGAAGACATTGATCACAATGCTTATACAACTGAAATGGGACAAGATGTGCCAAGTACTGTGCCATTGCAATCCAGCTTACAATTTCAAAAACATTTTAAGAATAAGCTTATAAACGACAAAACCGAGAGTTCAATAGAACCTAAGTTAAAGGCCGAACACCCACAAGTATCGGACTTAGCTCCATCTCAACACAACATTAACCACTATATTAAGAATCTAACAAACCAATTAATGTCTAACCTTAAAAAGGTTAACACCAATACCCCTGTCGCCGTTGTTAGCTTTGTGATGTTAGATAGCGACTACAATCAATCAAGCTTACTTGGAAACCAAATCTCAGAAAGCTTAATACATGAAATCCATACCCACGGCATTCCTGTGATTGATTTTAAAACCACAGGTTATGTTCGAGTGACTGAAAAGGGAGACTTTGCTTTTAGTAAAGATTACGAAGATTTTGATAGCAAGCTTCCTGCAGACTTTGTTGTGGGAGGCACACTGCTAAAACACAAAGATGGCTATTTAATTAACGCGAGAATAGTTGATTTCATTTCAAAATCTGTCATGGCAACAGCGCAAAATTTTATCCCGAATGAAATAGCTGATTCGTTACTAGTCAATTCTTATAAACCTAAAGTAGAGCCAGAAATGCCTCGACAAACGCCAAAGGGCAACAAAGTTTCATTAACTAGTAACTAACTTTACAAGCCATTTAACCCTCATTTGGCGGTGGCCCACTGTGAAATCTAAATTCCCCATCGTCTAATTGAATCAAAGATTTTTCTTTTTCACCAAAATACTCAATCCTATCAGTTAGGTCTTGGGCTGCGATGGTTTCGGCTAAAGATAAATAGTCTTTAAAATGTCTAGCTTCAGAGCGTAATAATGAAACGTAAAATTTATTTAACTCATCATCTAAATAAGGGGCTAACTTAGCAAACCGCTCACAAGAGCGAGCTTCTATGTATGCTCCGCAAATTAAGGTGTCAGTTAACTTTACAGGATCATGGGTACGGACATACTTCATCAAACCACGAGCATAACGAGCTGCTGTCAGGTTTTCATATTCGACTCCCCTACTTTGCATAATTTCTAAAACTTGTTGAAAATGGTGCAGTTCTTCTTTTATAAGTAACACCATCCTACTAATTAACTCATCACCATGCTCAAAATTAGATTTGCTTATCAATTTTTTTGATAAGTTAACATGCTGACTAAAATTACCCACACCTATTTTACGGTAAACAAAGTCTTCAAAAGGTTTGAGCCAAGCTAATAATGCTTCACCACTTTCTTTATCTACTGCATATCGTCTTAACAGTAACATAGCTGTTTGCGCCGCCTTCAACTCACAGTTGGCATGATCAACTAATAAAACCGACAAATTCTCTGGCCTAATGGCTTCATCGATCCAAGCTTGAGGTGTTCTACATTGTAAAAAGGCGTTTATTGGATCTAATAACTCAAGGTTACTCAATTAAATTCTCACTTAAAAACCATCGGTTAATAACAATAAGCTTAATACGCTCTTTGCTATTTCAAATAGCCACTAATTATTTTGGTATTTGTTACGCTATGATTAGCACTTTACCAGATTTTGTTTAAAAACTAATTCTAAAGTAGCGACTCGAATACTGTCGGTGCCATAAATTAGTTAAATTATCCGTTTACTGCATAATTTTCACATACATACAAGGCAACTAAACTCACCAACATATTATTTTACCAAAGAAGTCACCTACAGCATCAATTTTAGAATGATGCAACCTATCAACTCGTTTAGATTTGCTGTACTTAAAGTAAAGTTTTTTGAAGTCAATGGTTTCCGGTAACAGTTCACAACCAATGTATGCGCCAGAGGTATATTTGTTCCCTTTCCCGCAACTTACAATTCAATCGATACCTATATTAACAAGCCACTGAAAATGAAGGCCTTTAGGTTAAGTTTATTTGACTACAATGTATTGCATTCACACTACTTAATTGATTATATAGGTAAATTAAGAACTCAAATCAGATCATAAGGGCAACGGTAGATGCTTGGCAACACTGAGAGTAAAGGTTCGTTGACGGTTGTGGGTACTGGAATTAGTGTATCTGGACAAATGACACTAGTCACAGAGAGTGTCCTCAAAAATGCTGATGTGGTTTTGGCGGTTGTTACTCAATCTGCTTTTGTGAACTTAAAAAATATTAATAGCAACACCATCTCATTACGAAATTTGTATGACGTAAATACTTCTCGTTTAGCAACTTATCAGAAAATGAAACGGCGTATTATCGATGAAGTAGAAGCGGAAGGAGCCGATCTGATTACTATTTCCCACTCAAACTAACATAAACGTAGGCATTAAGCTTATGAGTAAAATGAACAACAGGCTTAAATTTTGTATTTTAGGGTTGATATTAGCCAGCATGTCAGCTTTTGCTAATGATGCAAAAATTAAAGATTTGTTAGATAAAGCTGAAACCAACCTGCTCATTAATACTGATTTAGCAGCGAAGTTAGTCGCCCATGCAGAAGTGTTAACAGAAAAAGTCGATGAATCCACTCAAAATGAACGACTTTTAAACCTTCAGGCACATCTAGCTCTGTTAAACCACAAACTGAATGATGCCTATGCAAAAGCCAAAGCAGCTGAACAACTTTCTTTAAAAACGGATAATAAATTGCAGCTCGCTGAAGCAATTCGTAAACAAGGTATTATCGATTTCTTACTAGGCTCTGACGCAGATGCTTTAGAGCTTCTGACTAAAAGCTTAACGTTACATCAAGAGCTTAATAGTAAATATGTGCTCAATAACTTGCAATCCATTGGCTTGGTCTACGAAAGAAATAAGAATTGGTCTACAAGCCTCATTGAGTTGGGAGAACTGTTAGTTGAAAAAGCACTCATTAGGCAAAACTTTTTTCTTGAAGAGCAAGGTTATAGTTTTATTATATCTGGGTTAATTAATCAGGGGAGCTATGAAACAGCTAGTTTACGAGCCGCACAAACATTGAAAATCCTTAATACTCCAGAACCTGAGCGCATAACAATCTATTACTATGCAGCACTTGCTGAATTAAAACTAAAAAGATACTCAACTGCACTAACATTTATAGACAAACAAATTGATTTATATACAAATATATCTACTCCTCTGCGAGAGTTGTCTTCAAAACTCTTAAAAGGCGAAATACTCATGGCGGACAATCAAAGCAAAAAAGCATTGCTCTTTTTGCAAGAAGCGCTTATCGACGCAAAGGAGTTGAACTACCTTGATTATCAAATAAAAGCTCTAAGAGACTTAGCTAATTATTATGAAACAATATCTGAACCTAACCTTGCTCTTACATACTTTAAACAATATGAAGCACTAAAAGAAAAAGATTTTACAAAAAAACAAACAAAACAATTGGCCTTTAGTCGAGCACGATTAGAGTTAGTACAAAAAACGCAAGAAATTACAAAGTTAGAATTGTCTAAAAAGCTAAATGAACAACAAAATATCTATCAGTTGTATTTTATAATCTTAATTAGCGCAATTACAACGTTACTGTTTATTATGTATTGGCGCTCAAATAAACAAAAACATGTTCTGACAAAATATTCAGCTAGCCTGAAGCTGGCTTCAGAAGCAAAATCGGAGTTTCTAGCGCGAATGAGTCATGAAATCCGCACCCCTATCAATGCCATTATAGGTTTAACTAAATTAAACAAAAAACCATCTCTCAGTCAGCCTCAGCAGTATACCAACCTATTACAAATAGAAGAGTCTTCTAACACCCTACTAGCAGTAATAAACGATATTTTAGACTTTTCAAAAATTGAAGCTGGTTTTTTACATATTGACAATATTGAATTTGAGTTAGACAAGGCTATGAATCAGTCCATGCGTCTAATCACTCTTAAAGCTCAAGAGAAAGACCTTGAACTAATAGAATACATTGCCAAAGATGTGCCTGTATTATTAAATGGTGATGCTTTGCGAATTCAACAGGTACTAAATAATTTACTCAGTAACGCAGTCAAATTTACTCGTTATGGCGTAGTATCTGTGTCTGTAAACAAAAAGTATTCTGAATCTGGTGTTTTACTTGAATTTGCAGTGAAAGATACTGGCATTGGCATCAAATCGTCTCATCTCGACTCATTATTTAACCCATTTACACAAGCTGATGAATCCACAACTCGACGCTTCGGCGGAACGGGACTAGGCTTAACAATAAGTAAACAATTAGTGGAATTAATGGGAGGGACGATCTGGGCAGAAAGCTTACTAGGACAAGGTTCCACGTTTTATTTTACGATACAATTAACTGAAGCAAGTCATCGAGTACAAACAAAAACGCTATCCGAAGAAAATCTTTCCTCTATGAAAGTCCTACTAGTCGATGATGTTGAGCTTTCATTGCAGGCAGCCTCCAACGCCTTATTAAGATTTAATATTACCCCTGACCTTGCCGAAAATGGAACTGAGGCACTAAGCAAAATTAGTATAGCCAATGAAGAGAAGTCTCCCTACCAATTAGTAATTTTAGATTGGAAAATGCCAGGTATAGATGGTGTTGAAGTAGCTTCCATTATTAACCAATCTTTTTCACCCCGCCCCAAAATAATAATGCTTTCAGCTTACGATATGGATACCTTGCAAGAATTAGGTAAACCTCTCGGGCTTGACGCTTATTTACAAAAACCAATTAATAGCAATAGTTTATTAAATGCGATTCTTAGTTCAACCAATAAGAACTTGAAAACCCCTCATACAAAAACAACAAGAATTCCCAAAATTCCAGATTTATGTGGTATTGAGGTTTTGTTGGTTGAGGATAATGAATTAAACCGTAAGGTTGCTAAAGGCTTTTTAGCAGACACAAATGCCAGCATAGCAGTCGCTGAAAATGGCCAAATTGCCATTCAAATGCTCAAAGAGGCCCCCTTACGTTATAATTTGATATTAATGGACATCCAGATGCCTGTTATGGATGGGTTAACAGCCACCTACAAAATACGTAATGAGTTAGGCTTGAGCATACCTATTATCGCCATGACAGCACATGCCATGATAGGTGATGTTGATAAAAGCTTAGATGCGGGTATGAATGCCCATATTCCGAAGCCAATTGATCCTGAGTATCTTTTTAAAGTTTTACATAAAATATTGTCTGATGAGAATAAACTCATTAACTTTGCGCCAGTTAACGATAGCGAAACAAGCTTCACGGCTCCTCACCTAACGCAAGTTAATTACGCCATGGCTATACAACAATTTAAACTAGATGAGCAAGGCTATTGGGAATTAGTCCGTGACTTCATTAAATTAGAAAACCACCTACAACAACTGACAGAAGCGATCAAACATAATGACATTGATAAAATCAATAAAATCATACACTTATACAGCCCTTCCCTTGCTTACATCGGTGCAACACAGCTTGTAGATCTTGCCAATCAAATCTTAGGTATATTGCGTGAGAACGAGTTAAAATTAACAAAGAGTACTATAAGTTTAGTTATGGAGTTCCATAAAGCCACCCTTGAAGTTACCAAAATATTAAAACTTAGAACCTAATAACTAAAAGGCTTTACCTCTTTCAACTCCAAAAGCTAAATCTCGCCATATATGCCTTAGGATTTAATAATGACCAAAATTGATAAAAAAAACGCATGGGTTAAAGAAACCAAATTTGGAGACTGGTTTCTCAACACTGATACCTGGTTAATTCATGTTTTACAAAGAGCTCTTAATGATTTAGAAACACTCATTCCTGCAGACCAACCAAAAGAGTTTGACACTATTTTAGATATCGGTTCTGGGTTTGGGCATTCGCTTGTTGAGTTAGATGAGCGTTTCACTCCGAATACCATTATCAGTTTAGACGTAGATCCAGATGTGATTAACAAAGCAGATGAAAATGCTAGAAAATGTAAATCTAATATTCAATTTTTAATCAACAATGCAGCACAAATTGAGCTAGAAGATAGCTCAGTAGATATGGTGTTTTGTCATCAAACTTTTCATCATATAGTTGATCAAGAGTCTGCCATTACAGAAATCTACCGAGTACTTAAGCCAGGAGGCTGTTTACTGTTTGCAGAGTCTTGTCGTAGATATATTCATTCAATGGTTATAAGAGTGCTATTTCGACATCCAATGCATGTGCAAAAGACAGACTTAGAATATTTAAGCCTGCTTGAAAAAACGGGGTTCTCTGTAAAAGAAGAATTAATATCTAGACCTTTTCTATGGTGGTCTCGGGCAGACCTAGGGCTTTGGGAAACATTAACAGGTAGAACAGAAGACCCTACTTCTCGCGAAGAAACTCTAATAAATGCAGTTTTATATAAGCACTAACTATCAAAGTTTCTATTGCTGATCTTAATATCTAAGTCATACGATTACCCCTCGTTCAATAAACATGCAAACAAATCAATAAAAAAGAGTTGACGGTTAAAGTTTAGTCAAACACAATAAATGTTAATTAAATGTGTTTTTTATGTTTAATATATCGACACTCGATAACTTAAAAGAGGTAATGGTATGATTTTAAATCACCTGTGGGGTCTATATACCCACCCGAATGAAGAATGGCAATCAATTGACGATCGCCATGAGAGTTATTTTTACAGTTTTAGTCACATTGCAATTATTTCACTGATACCAGCTATAATGAGTTATTACTCCTCTGCCCATTTAGGCTGGAGTATAGGCGTCGGTGACATTATTAAACTTACTCAAAAAAGCGCTGCACTTATGAGTATTGGGATGTACTTTGGCCTGATGATTGGAGTGTTAGCATTAGCAATTTTGATCCATGAACTAGCTAAAGCGTTTGATGCAACACCATCCTATACTCAATCTTTAGAACTGGCGGCTTATACAGCAACGCCATTATTTATGGTTGGCTTCGCTGCTTTTTATCCAGTACTTTGGTTTGTAATGGTTATTGGATTGGTAGGTTTGGCTTATTCCATTTATTTACTCTATACGGGTACCCCTATACTAATGCACATACCAGAAGGGAAAGGATTTATATACGCTAGTTCTGTTGTTACGTGTGGTCTAGTATTGTTGGCAATATTAATGGCTACGTCTGTAATTTTATGGAGTATGGGTATGGGGCCAGTTTACTCTGGGTAATAAAACTATATCTTAATGACGGTAAAAATGAAAAAGCCACTTCTTTGGGAAGTGGCTTTATATAAAAATAATTGAAAAAACTAATCTTGACTCATATTGTGCATTTCTAAGTTACTCAATTCGGTCTGGATACCTTTATTTTTAGCGCCTTCATTTCTCATGTCATCTATACGTTGTAAATAATGGTGATCAACATCTCCAGTAATATAGTTACCATCAAATACAGATGTTTCAAAACGTTTAATATTTGGGTTTAATTCATTAACTGCCTCAACCAAATCACTAATATCTTGAAAGATTAGACCATCAGCTCTAATCAACTCGCTAATCTGATGTATTTCACGGCCATAGGAAATTAACTCATTGACAGAAGGCATATCTATACCGTAAACATTTGGAAAACGGATTTCTGGGGCAGCAGATGCAAAGTAAACTTTCTTAGCTCCAGACTCTCTGGCCATTTCTATAATCTGTTCTGATGTTGTCCCACGAACAATAGAGTCATCAACTAGCAAAACACTTTTATCTTTAAACTCTGAAGGAATGGCATTCAGTTTACGACGTACAGACTTACGTCGCATGGTTTGCCCTGGCATGATAAAGGTTCGGCCTATGTAGCGATTCTTAACAAAGCCTTGTCGATAAGGCTTTTCCAGCTCAATTGCTATCTGCAAAGCAACATCTGTCGATGTCTCTGGAATAGGTATAACTACATCAATTTCTTTATCTACCCACTCTCTTGCAATTTTTTGCCCTAACTTACGTCCCATATTGACCCGAGACGCATAAACTGAAATGCCATCTATAAAAGAGTCAGGTCTAGCAAAATAAACGAACTCAAAGATACAAGGAGCATTGATTGGGTTCACTGCACATTGCTGAGTGTGTAATTCTCCAGCTTCTGTTACATAAATGGCTTCACCAGGCTCAACATCGCGAATAAAGGTAAATCCAACGGCGTCTAACGCTACACTTTCAGATGCCACCATATACTCATCACCAAACTCAGTTTTACGTTTTCCGAGTGCCAATGGACGTATACCAAAGGGATCTCTAAATGCCAGCATTCCATTGCCAATTATGGCTGCTACAACGGCATATGCGCCTCTTATTTTTTTATGTACCGCTGACACCGCTTTAAAAACTTCTTCAGGCGTTAAATGTAAACCAGTACAATTTTGTAGTTCGTGGGCAATGATATTTAATAATAACTCAGAGTCAGATGTTGTATTGATATGTCTCCTAGCAATTTGAGCCACTTCATCTTTCAGTTCATGTGCATTAGTTAAATTACCATTATGGGCAAAAGCTATGCCGAAAGGTGAATTAACATAGAATGGTTGAGCTTCAGCAGAGCTTGAGCTACCAGCGGTTGGATAGCGTGCATGACCAATTCCAAATTGCCCTGTAAGCCTTTTCATATGGCGGGTATGAAAGACATCTCTAACTAGTCCGTTATCTTTACGTAAATGGAATACACCATCATCTACGGTTACTATTCCAGCGGCGTCTTGCCCTCTATGCTGAAGTACAGTTAATCCATCATACAAGGCCTGATTAACAGGGCTTTTACCCACGATCCCGACAATACCACACATGCAATTTACCTTTTTATATGGGCTTTATAAAACTCGAGTTGTTTTGTAAGTACTCAAAAAACCACTCAATAATTAAACTAAATTCTGGAATAAGTAATGATGTAACCCACCAGTCTGAGTCAGACAAGGGGGTAAATGTATCTAAGAAAAATAATAATGCACTCACAATTAAGACGCCCCTCAAACCACCAAAAACTAATCCAAGGGCTCTATCGGTCCCGCCTAATCCAGTGAATTGTACAAGCTGGGAAATAAGATAATTAACTAATCCTCCCACTATCAATGTGACAATAAAAAGAATAGCAATGGCAATACCATTTCGGAGCATATCGTCATCGAACCGTGTTAAATACGTGGCGAGATCAGCATAAAATTGACTAGCTATGAAGAAAGCACTAAACCAGATGGCGAGGGAGATAGCTTCTTTTACAAAGCCTCTGATCAAGCTGATCACAGCGGAAAGTATAATCACACCAATAATGGTATAGTCTATCCAATTCATAAGATTCTTTAGTGTTGCTCTATAGGCATGAAATGCAGACCATTTAGTCAATAAATTGGTCTATAAATCAAAGAATTAAAATCGCGCGCATTCTATCAAAAGGCTAAATGAAAATCCTACTAATTTTAACGTTAGATCACTGAACAGTAAAAGGTGTCACTCTACCTTGTAACTTAGTCACTTCTTTCAAATGTGACAAAGACTCTTCTAGTTTGCTTTTTTGTAAATCAGGACCGACAAAAACCTTAGTCAAAACCCCAGAACTAGTATTAACAGGACGGCTAAATGCTCGATAACCTGCTTTTTCTAAGAGATTAAGTAAATCATTAACATTTTTCTTGTGTCGAAAACTGCCTAACTGTACTACCCAACCAGCACTTATCTCAGAGCTTTTGGCGCTGTCATCTACAATTGTATCTTTTTCTAAGCTGCCTAATTCAATAGTTTTTTCTATTGCTAACGCGGTTGCTACAGGCTCATTCTTCGTTTTTATTACAACAGTACTTGAATCTTGCAATTGCTTACTCGTCATATCTGCTGCTTTACTCTGTTCAATATCTGCTAGAGGTTCATCTACAGCTTGCTCTGAAATTACTTCAACCTGTCGAGTTGCAATAGCTTTGATTTTATCTACCTGTATATCACTTGGAACTTCTACTTTGCGAACTTCTGGTTTAGGAGGGAGATCTACAAACGTATTTTGCGTAACTTGCTTTTTACCGCCTAACAGATCAGGTAAAAATATCACCGCTATTGCTACAACAATTATTGTACCTACAAGCCGATTTTGTAATGCTGAAGTCAATTAATTACGCCTCTTCAATAAGGGAGTATCCCTTTAAATTCAATATTTCAGCTACCGTAAAAAATGAGCCAAACACAACAACCAGGTCACCTTGTTGAGCTACATTTAGCGCACTTTTATAAGCTTCAAGAACAGAAGTAAAGTTTACCACTTTTTTATTCGATGTTAAGTGGGAAGCGATGAGATTTGCAGATGCCCCCCTTGGTACGTCTAAATCTGCACAGTTCCAGCTTGAAACAATATCCATCATTGGCGCTAAACTAGCCTTAATATCTTTATCAGCCAACATAGCAACAACTGCGATTACACGGTCATAATCTAGCTCTAAATCCATTATATCATTAGCCAACAATGCTGTAGCTTGAGGGTTGTGGGCGACATCAAGTAATACAGTTGGCGCAGATTGAACAATGTGTTTTCTACCCATCAGCTTTGTTTTCGAAATTATTTGTGAAAGTTGGTCGTCATTATATGTTTGACCTAATAGTGACAGTACTTTCAAACCTGTAGATACATTCTGTGCGGGTATCATAGGCTTTGATATATGTTGATAATTATGAATACTGTCATCCCAGTAGAAACAATTATTATCAACAGAGTATTTAAAATCTTTTGATTGCCAATAGGCTTTAACTTGAATCCTTTTAACTTCATCAATCAAAGTTTTTGGTGGATCAAGTTCACCTATTACAACATCAATGTTGGTACGAAAAATACCAGCTTTTTCGATGGCAATTTTTTCTCTAGTATCACCTAACCAATCTTGATGATCTAAACCAATACTCGTAATAACAGCAACATTAGGGTTGATAATATTGACAGCATCTAACCGTCCCCCTAACCCAACTTCTAAAACAATAAAGTCAGCATTAGATTGCGCTATCAAACATAATGCAGCAAGAGTTCCAAACTCAAAATAGGTGAGCGCAATATCTTTACGAGCAACTTCTACTTGGAGAAAACTGAGACAATGATTCATTTCAGGTAGCATTTTACCCTTAATTCGAACACGTTCACGATAGTCAATCAGGTGGGGCGAACTAAATACTGCAACCGACTGATTTTTAAACAACAAGGCTTCTTCAATGAACGCACAAGTTGTGCCTTTACCATTGGTGCCAGCAACAGTAACAACTGTTTTATCACTAAAACTAATGTTTAGATTTTTGAAGACTTGAGCAACACGATCTAACCCTAACTCTATATTACTAGGGTGAATAGACTCTAAATATTTTAGCCAAGTCTCCAAATTCCATGTTTGTTGTTCTAAACGATTAAACGTAGAATTATCAGACATTAATTAATGATGCTGGTGATGAAGTTTAGATAATAGACTGAATATTTTATCGCGCATTTCACGACGATCTACAATGATGTCGATGGCCCCTTTTTCTAACAAAAACTCACTTCGTTGGAAACCTTCGGGTAACGTTTCTCTAACAGTTTGCTCAATTACTCTCGGGCCAGCAAAACCAATTAATGCTTTTGGCTCAGCGACATTGACATCTCCCAACATAGCTAAACTAGCCGATACTCCACCCATGGTAGGATCCGTCAACACGGAAATATAAGGCAAGCCTTTTTCGCTCATTTTAGCCAAGGCCGCACTTGTTTTTGCCATTTGCATAAGAGATAGCAATGCTTCTTGCATTCGCGCACCACCACTGGTAGAAAAACAAACAAGAGGCATATTATGTTCTAAACAAGCTTCAACAGCTTTAACAAATCTAGCACCAACTACAGAAGCCATTGATCCCCCCATGAAGGCAAACTCAAACACAGCAACTGCGACCGGCATACCTCTCAGTTTTCCTTGCATAACGACTAACGCATCTTTTTCATTAGTCTTTTTCTGAGCGCCGCTTATCCGGTCTTTATATTTTTTCGAATCCTTAAACTTTAGAATGTCTTGAGGTTCAAATTCAGCACCTAACTCTAACCGCTCACCTAGATCAAGAAAACTATTAATTCGAGCGCGCGCTGTAATTCTCATATGATGACCACATTTTGGACATACACCAAGCTGCTTCTCTAGTTCTGTTTTATATAAAACGGCATCACATTCCCCACATTTAGTCCAAATACCTTCTGGCACATTACTTTTAGTGGAGGACTTAGTCCGCGGGAGTATTTTTTCTATCCAACTCATTTCAAAACCCTACTTTACAATTTGTCCGAAAAACAAATTGAAACTATTTAGATAATATATGACGCTATTTTTGCTGCTTTTCGAGAACGCCATTGTTGATCATAAGACCAAAAGAACCGCTATTAAATCACATCCTACAATTATCACGAAACTTAAACTGGTCTTAGAAGTTTAGTCTGCCATAAAAAGTGGTCCTAATGGATGTTTTGGCAAAGTAAATTCTTCAGGATAGGTAACATGAACTAAATATAAACCATGGGGTTTAGCTGTGGCAGCAGCCTTAGTTCGATCTCTACCCTCTAATAATGTGTTCATCCAAGATACTGGCTGTTCTTTTTGACCAATAGCAAGTAGAGAACCTGTAATATTGCGTACCATATGGTGTAAGAATGCATTCGCTTTCACATCAATAACAATATAGTCGCCAAAACGCTTAACACTGATATACGTTAAGTTCCTAACCGGAGTATTCGCTTGACAATTAACAGCCCTAAAAGCACTAAAATCATGCTTGCCCACTAAATGCTGGGCGGCTTTGTGCATTAGTTGAGAGTCAAGATCAGCATGAATGTGGGTCACACCTTTTGCCAAGATACTATTGCGCATACGATTATTATAAATAATGTAACGATAACGCCTAGCTGTAGCAGAGAATCTTGCATGGAAATCACCATCCATGGTTTGGACCCATTTCGCTGCAATTGAATCGGGCAAATAACGATTTACCCCTATTGTCCAGGCTTTATCAGGACGTTGGCAAAGCGTGTCAAAATGTACAACCTGACAGGTTGCATGCACTCCAGCATCTGTTCGGCCGGCGCACACTATCTTAATTTGCTCGTCAGCTATCTTAGATAAAGCCTCCTCAACATGCTGTTGCACACTGGTTACGCTCTGTTGTCGCTGCCACCCGTGATAAGGTGCCCCATTATATTCGATACCCAATGCAACTCGCATTAATGCCTGCCACCTAAAAAAATTGCGAGTATTGTAAGGAAGTTCACCTCAAAATACAGTCATTTTTCCTAATCAGAAAACATTTTACTAGATACGTTAAATCGATAGTGTATTAAGCTCTTTTAAAATCAGCAGATTGTAATTCGTGCTTTTTCATTAACTTATGCATATCAGTACGATTTCTACCTGCAATTTCTGCAGATCGAGTCACGTTTCCATCTGTCATCTTTAATAACTTGAGCAAATATTGATGCTCAAATGCATCCCTCGCTTCAGTTAGCGTTGGCCATTTTTTGTCTGTAGCCGATAAAGCTTGCTCCACCAAATGAGAAGCAATCACGGGTGTGTGAGTTAAGGCTACACATTGCTCGACAACGTTTACTAACTGCCTTACATTTCCAGGCCATTGGGATGTAGTCAAAATTTGTAAAGCATCATCAGAAAAACGACTTACCTTTACTTGGTGTCTAGCCGCACTACTTTTTAATAAATGCCTTGCTAACAAAGGAATATCTTCAGACCGTTCTCGTAAAGTAGGTAATGTAAGGTTTACAACGTTTAAACGATAGTATAAATCTTCCCTAAAATTTCCATCAGCCATTTCTTTATTTAAATTCTTATGGGTAGCAGAAATCACTCTGACATCAATGGGAATTTGTTTACTTCCCCCTACAGGACGGATCATTTGCTCTTGAAGTGCTCTTAACAATTTAACCTGTAGTGGTATTGGCATATCGCCAATTTCGTCTAAAAATAATGTGCCGCCATCGGCTTCCCGAAATAGACCTTTATGTTCATTAATTGCGCCAGTAAAAGCACCTTTAGCATGTCCAAATAATTCAGATTCAAGTAGGTTTTCTGGCAAGGCTCCACAATTAATCGCTACAAAGGCTTTGTTTGTTCGTTTACTTGCCTTATGAATAGCACCAGCCAATAACTCCTTACCTGTTCCACTTGCGCCACTAATAAGCACACTAACATCTCTTTGAGCAACACGATATGCCTGGTCTAAAAGTTGCTCCATCTGCATAGAACGAGTAATTATACTCTCACACCACGGTTCCTTTTGAAGACTTGACTTCTGACTCACCGCCTTTGTCATCAATGTACGTAATTCATCATGATCTATTGGTTTCGCAAGGAACCCAAAAACTCCCCTTTGCGTCGCTTCAACGGCATCTTGAATTGTCCCATGTGCTGTCATTAGAATGACCGGAATATCTTTTCTTAAGGCCATCATCTCTTCAAATAAACTTAGACCATCTAAACCCGGCATCCGTAAATCACTTAACACCACATCATAATTTTGCGCACTGATTAATTTTAGTGCCTCTTTCCCGCCAGCTGCAGTTTGTACGTTGTAACCTTCACCTTGTAACCTGATAGTCATTAATCTTAATAAATTTTCATCATCATCCACTAACAGTACACTTGGATCTAGCTCATTGGGTTGACTCATTGTTTGTCCTCTTGCCCATTTTTTAATATCGACGCCTCAATATTTAACAATTGCTCAATTTGACTTTGTTGTTCTTCCAATTTCAACTTTTGCCTTTCTAATTGTAAACGCCATTCTTCAATACTCTCGACTTTTTGAGTATTGATCTTACTTAATGTCACCAGGGCAGACTCCAATTCCAACAAACTCTGACTCGGTGTATACAAAGCCACTTTCAAAAACTTTCTCATACCTTCATTCAATTTAGGGAAAACAGCCTCAGCCCAAATTTGCGCTCTTAAACGGTTTTGGTAAGGAGTGCTTTTACCTTGGCTAAGTAACACTTTTCTCAAGATATCCACATCAGTATCACCTAAAGCGTCGATTTTAGTTCTTCGCTCCGGCCAATCGATACTCTCTACTTCAGCCCAATAACCTAGCCAATAATGGACATCGCAATCAACATTGGTAGATTTTATTTTCCATATACAATAAGTCTGCGCATTCTTAACTTGATTAACCGGTTGATTAGTATGTAAAAGTTCACAACTACTCATCAAAAACAACAATAGAACAAATAGAAAATTTAACTTCATACACTCACTTCTTTATTATTTGGAATTTGTACTCTAATACACACGTCAGCGTAATCAACATCAACCATCATTGCTTTACCGAACATCATTTTCGCACAGTCAGAAACAATAGATAGCCCTAGGCCAGATCCCGTAACACGATCATTACGTACCCCTTCACCGCGGCTAAATGGCTGAAACAGTAGGTTTCTTTGCTCAGGCTCAATTGGCTTACCTCTGTTGGAGAAATCTAATATCTGAGTACCTCCGTCATTATAAATACGAATGTCAATTGGCCTTCCTTTACTTCCATGTGCTATGGCATTAGACAATAAGTTATCAACGATTCTTCGATATAACTTTTCATCAGCATACAAAACTGCAATATCTATCTGCATATTAATTTCATTGCCATGCTGCTGAATAGCCAAGCTATTATCTGTAATAAAATCATTAAAAAAAGATTTGGTATCAAACTCACAGAATACAGGTTTAGATTGTTGCAATAAAATATTGTAATCGAGTAATTGCACAATCAATAAATTTAATCTCTCTGTACTGCTATTTAGTAGGTGTAAAACCTCTTTCTGTTGTTCGTTTAACCCTCCTACCACTTCTTCAGTCAATAAAGAGCACCCCTCTTTTATACTAGCTAAAGGGGTTTTAAGTTCATGGGATGCGTGGCGTAATAAAGCATGACGTAAACTTTCAAGCTGCGATAACCTAGATGCTAAACCATGGAGCTTATGCTCTAATGAAATGAGCTCCTTTGGACCAGATTTTGACACGTTAGGTAAGTTTTCATCTTGACTAGCAATCGCACTAATCACTTCCTCGAGCTTAATTACTGGTTTTAAAATAGTCTTAATACCAATCACAATTAATAAAAATGAAATGCTAACTAAAAATGCAGTGAGCCAAAATTGAGTTTGCCTTACAGAACTAACATACAACTGCTGCTCATGAATACGTTCGTCTAATTGTGCATCAATTTGAACAACAAGGTCTGATTGCCGATTTCTGAATTCTGCAAACTGTGCATCCAATAAGAGCTGATCTTCGTCAGGTGAAAAATTAACAATCCAATTCAATCTCTCATCTAATGCCAAACAATTTTGTTGTTCAATAACTTGCTGGCAAATGTAATCCTTATAACCAATAAAACGAGTTACAGACTTATCTATTAAGTCCTTCAAAGCTTTCTTTTCTAGTATATTGAACTGTCGTACTAACCTTTCTATATCGATAGACAGGTTCTCCATTTTACTTACTTGACGAACTAAGTTGACGGAATACTCAGCTTCATCGTTTGCAATTTTGCCTATCTCACCAAAGGTGAATTGGCTGTAGCCAACCAGCATGGCCAGGGGCACTAACACCACGACAAAACTCACAAATGTAAGTTGTCGTAACGAGCTAAGTTGCATATCCATATCCTTAAATTTTAACTGGCCACTTACATAAAAAGGCCGAGTTAATCGACCTTTGTACATACATTATTCGTTTTTTTCAGGCAGACTTTAACGTGCTTACCTTTTGCACAATACTAATTTGGGCTTTTTTAAGTTCCGTTTTACTAATTTTTCCATCATTATTGCAATCAATTGTACCGAAAGTTGCAAGAATTTGCGGCTCAACCACTGACTCTCTCAGTGTTATATGACCATCTTTATCCAAATCAAGTTTTTCAATTAACGCATTTTTTGCTAGAGCAGGTTTAGAAAAAACTAAGATTAAACACCAAGCGCATAAAAAAAAACCAGTAACACAATTTTCTCTTCTCATTCCTTTTACCTATGTAATTCATTTTAAATTAAGGCATCCATGCCAAACTCAAATTAACCTTAGTTAATTTAAGAGAACTAGTGCTATCTTTTACAAACGTCAATTCACAAAATATTTATGTAAATACACTAAATCTCTTCATCATACTCTCAATCCATAAATGTACTCGAGTAACCAATTCAAGTTGAGTATGACTATCATGGAATATATTTCACAAATCGTGCCAAAAAAAATAACATTTAATTTCAATAACTTATTACTACATACCAATATCATAGATTGAACATGGTACTTTCTGAAGACACTTGATATTTAGTGTTTTTACAAAGGTAAATTAGTTAGCTTTCTCCATCTAAATCTGCAGAAGCATAAATTTAGACAAGATATGTAGATTACTTACTTAAAATGTCTATGTAATCAAAATCAAATTCTCAAAAGTGACGTTCAAATTTGTGTACTTAGAGCCTGTTGTATATTGCAGACAGCATAATAAAATTAGTAATTTTTAAACAGTTACAATGAGTTAGAGGCCAACTTACTTTGTATAAACTCTCGATGTGGTATATATAATAAATCTGCAATTTTTCTGATAGTGTATTCTTCATCTGGGCTTAACTGGTGGTCTGCGTAGGCAATTAACCATAAAGAGTCTAGTACACGTCGTTTTTCATCAGCCCCATAATAATCATTTAGCACACGAGTAAACTGTTGATAATCTGTCGCTTCTTCAGCCTCTTTTTTAGTTAACTCACATAAAGTAGTGAAATCTGGTTGGGAAAGAGAAAAGTGTTTTTTCAATTGTGCTTCGTAGCTAATAAACTCACTCTGCTCAAATTTATGGTCGGCGCGCATTACTTCATATAACAAAACAGCTGTTGCCAACTCAATGTTAGGCTTAGTTGACTTTTCATTTTGCTCAAACTGCTGTGTAAACCACTTATTTACTGCTGATAACATGTAGACCCCAAGTAGGTTGGTTTTCTATGGTTATTGTGACGGGTATACGCCCTTTTCAGACCCAGTTTCGATTTATCATAATACACTTCATCTACTAACAGAGAATACAATTACATGCTCAAGTTCCAAGCGAATACCAAACAACTCACCGACTTTATGGTCATGATGACTTAATGCTAGACACAACACTGACAATCTATTTTTTACCTGCAGTTCTAACTCGTATAAAGTATGTGAACCTCGAAAAGAACGTGACACTACTTTAGCCAAGCTATTGCTGCTGTTATCGTATAAAACATCATCTGGACGCACCAACATTTCTAATGTATCCCCTCGCTCGAAAGAATACTCACGGCTAAGTTCAAATTCTCCCAAATCACACTTTAGCATATTATTGGCTTGTATTTGTGCTGGTAAGAATGCACCATCGCCAATAAAGCTAGCGACGAATTTATTGACAGGTTTATGATATAACCCATATGCATCAGACCACTGGATTAATTGGCCTTTTGACATGACACCAATAATATCAGCCATTGTGAAAGCTTCATGTTGATCATGAGTGACCATCAATGCAGTAGTATTTTCATGTTTTAATATGCAACGTATATCTTTTGCAAGCTCATCTCGTAGTTCGGCATCTAAACTTGAAAAAGGTTCATCCAATAACAATAAATCAGGTCTTGGCGCCAGAGCCCTAGCTAATGCAACTCGTTGTTGTTGACCACCAGACAATTCATGTGGGCGGCGATTTTCATAACCAGATAATCCTACTAACTCTAACAGCTCCAACATTCGTTGCTTTTTGACTGACTTTTGTTTTTGATACAAACCAAAAGTAACATTCTCAGCAACGGTAAGGTGAGGAAATAATGCATAATCCTGAAACACAACAGCTACTTTACGAACCTCTGGAGGCACCATAGTATCAGCATCATTTACCACTGTATTTCGTAGACTTAAGCTACCAGACGATAGTTTTTCAAAGCCCGCTATTGCTCTTAATACTGACGTTTTGCCACAACCTGACGGTCCCAATAAACAACCAATTTGTCCTACTAACAAATTAATATTAACGTTATGTACAACCACTTCATTTTTATAAGCCACACTAACATCGTTGAGGGTTAACATTGCATCCTTAAAAAACAGTTCATTCATGGACAGCTCTATCCATAATTTTAGTTAACAAAACGACGGGTAAAATCCCAACTAAAACAATAGATAAAGCGGGTAAAGCTGCATCAGATAAGCGTTCATCGGATGCTAATTCAAATGTTTTTATAGAGAGGGTATTAAAGTTAAATGGTCTTAATATTAACGTTGCAGGCAGCTCTTTAAGCACATCAACAAACACTAATAACAATGCACTTAACACACTCGTTTTAAGTAAGGGAATATGTACAGCTTTAAGAATATGGATTGGCTTATAACCTAATGACCGAGCGGCATCATCCATGCTTGGTTTGATTCTAGCCAAACCGGTTTCAACATTATGTAATGCTACGGCCAAAAAACGACTACTGTATACTAAGATTAAAGAAAACAGAGAACCCGAGAGTACCAAACCGACACTTGTATTATACAAGCCTTCCGTCACCTCATTTAATCGTAAATCTAACCAACTTAATGAGATTAATGCGCCTATAGCAATCACCGTTCCAGGAACAGCATACCCCAAACTCACCATGCCAACCAATACCTGAATTAGTTTAGAGTGATTTAGCCTTTTCCCATAAGCAAATAACAATGCTATCGATACTGCTGATATTGAAGCAATAGACGCTAAATAAAAACTATTCCAAACTAATACTAAAAAACCTTGAGTAAATTGCTCTTGAAATGTATCGACTGCCCAGCTCATTAACTGCATGAAGGGCAATAAAAACCCAAGCAGTACCGGAGTAAAACACAAAATAAAGACCAAAATATTTGCACCTTTATTTAATCTTTTTCTTTGATTAGTTTTAGTCACTTGACCTTGAAAATAATAGCTAGTCTTACGTCGCGAAAAATGCTCCACAAACAAAAGTAAAATAACAAAACCAGTTAATACTGCAGCCAGTTGGGCCGCCGCCATACCATTATTCAAGCCAAACCAAGTACGAAATATCCCCGTTGTAAAAGTGCTAATTCCAAAATATTGAACAGTACCATAGTCAGCAAATGCCTCCATCATAGCGAGGGCCATTCCCATAAGTATTGCAGGTCTAGCTAAGGGAAAAACGACTTTAAACCAATACCTCAATGATGATATCCCTAGACTTTTCGCTGTTTCTTCTAAATTTCTAGGTTGGTCAATAAAGGCTGTTCTAGCAAGTAAATAAACATAAGGATATAAAACCAGCGCTAACATTAAGGTAGCCCCACCTAGAGAGCGAATCTCTGGGAAATAGTAATCACCATACTTCCAATCAAATTGGCTTCTTAACCAAGTCTGGAGGGGGCCAGCAAAATCGAGTATTCCTGTATAAGTATAAGCAACAATATATGCAGGCATGGACATTGGCAACAGTACTAACCATTGTAGGTATTTCCGTCCAACAAAATCATAACGAGAGATACACCATGCCAAAGGCGTCCCAATTAGAATAACCAAAGCCCCAACGCCAAATGCAAGGCATAATGAATTAAACACGTAATCACTCAGCACTGTATTAAAAAGATGTTGCCAGACGTCGAACTGAGGATAGATGAAACTAGCGAATACCAAACCCGTTGGCATTGCTAAAATTAGACAACCAATACCAATCCACCAAGTCCAAGGGTTCTTCCACTGAGATTGGCTCACAAAATAACAAAAGTTGTCACGGGGTCGTCATAAGAAGTAAAGCTTATTTCCACCCAGCACGATCCATGACTTTTACAGCTTCAGCATTTAACTCACCGAGCTGAACCAAAGGTACTTGTTCCATTTTAAAATCACCAAAATTCTCCAACACATCACTCCATGCTATATTTGGCAATATTGGGTACTCATGATTAGTCATGGCATACCACTGCTGAGATTGAGCTTTCAACAAGAAATCAATCAGCTTTGACGCAGCTTTAGCATTAGGGGCATGTTTGGCAAGAGCAACACCAGAAATATTAATATGTGCACCACGATCACTCTGATTTGGCCACACAACTTTAATTTTTTGTGCCTGTGCTCTCGTAGTTTCATCATCAGAAGTCAACATGCCTGCTAGGTAATAAGTATTTGCAATAGCAACATCACATTGGCCCGACGCAACCGCTTTAATTTGGTCCCTATCACCACCTTGAGGCGGTCGAGCAAAATTCCTAACAAGGTTATTCACCCAGATTTCGGTTTGCTCTACACCCAACTGACTAATCAATGATGCAATCATAGACTGATTGTAAATATTGTTAGAACTACGAATACATATACGCCCTTTCCATTCGGGCTTAATCAGGTCTTCAATATTTTTAATAGCACTGGTATCGAATTTTTCAGAAGACACCATAATAGGCCTTGCTCTCATTGATAAACCAATCCAATGGCCTTGTGAGTCTCGAAAGTTACTCGGTACGGAGGCAACAGCGTCAGTGAGGCTTACCATCTGCGTTAACCCTTGTTGCTTAGCTCTGTATAATCGCCCCACATCAGTAGTCAATAATAAATCAGCAGGGCTGTATTTACCTTCTTTGGCTAACCTAGTAATGAGATTATCCGCCTTACCTGTAACTAAATTAACTGATATACCGGTTTCTTCAGTAAACTTGTCTAGTAAAGGCTTAATTAACGCTTCTTTCCGTGCAGAGTATAAATTAACCTGCTTAGCCCAAACAAGTGGCGACAGCACAGATGAAATAACGAAAAAACTGGCGATAATTTTTTTCAAGGGGTACCTTTTTAATTCACTACAACTATTCATTATCAAAATGTTAATCTAGTTGAGAACTATTCTCAATTAATATTTAACTATTCTTCAAACATCAAATAATGACTCTCATTCATACCAAGGGATTTATAGGCCTTTTGAGCAACTAAATTTTCTTTCTCTACATATAACCTAAAACCACACACATCCTGTTTTTTAGCAAGCATCTTCACTTGATTATACAGAGCAGAGTACAACCCGCGTCGTCTAGCCTTCGGTATGACATAGACACTTTGTATCCACCAAAATTCACTATTACGCCAATCACTCCACTCAGTCGTTACCATAAGACTCGCAACAATTTCCCCTGCTTGTTCAGCAACTAAATAAAACCCTTTATTTTTATCCTCCAAAAGCGCAGCAACACCTTTTGTAAGTGTGGTTTCATTCAGCTTCTTCTGCTCCGTTTCAAAAGCCATACTTTGATTAAACTCAACCAATGTCGATAAGTCTGAGGCTTTTGATATTCTTAATTCAAAATCTGACAATTTTTATTCCCATTAGAGTTTATATATTACGTTTACGATATTACCGTGATTACTATAATTTACCGACTCACATAACTCTTTTACTAGCGAAATACCCCGCCCGTATGAATTTTCAATTGAAGTATGCGCAGCCGCTCTTACTAAATCAAAGCCTTTCCCAGAATCCACTAATTGTATCCCTAGCTTCTTTTGCTCTGGGAAGTACTCTATTGTAATTTCTATAAATGCATTTTCCAGAGTACGTAACTTTTCTTCCCGCAAACTATAGTATTCTAAAAATCCATCATCACTTTCTTTTAGGCTAGAGTCTAAGTTCAATAGGCCGTGCTCCAACGCATTGTTATACAACTCACTGAGAATCGTAAATAACTCAGAATGAATAGCAAACAACCCCAATTCATTCGTCATGATATTGACCAACTCAATAATTGGATCGGAAACTCTCATGTATTCAGGGATAATGTTACTTATAATTTTTAAGGGTAGTTTTGACTCTTCAGTTACTTTAGTTACTGGGGCTAGTTTTTGACTGGTATAAATGACCATAGTGACATCATCTTGTCGCTCTTCCCCAGCTAAATATCCTTCAGCTTTAGTTAAGAGCCCTTTGATATCTATATCTGGTTTCTCGATTAGCCAATTCTCAAAACCGGAATCCCCTAACATTTCACCTGAAGTTTTTTGTAATTCAACAATCCCATCACTGAACCCAATTAACCTTTGTCCATATTCAATTTCACTACGTTCAACTTCCGACTCAAATTCACTTTTATCCAATATACCTAGTGCCATGTGCCTTGATTCGTAGCGATTAATTATTTCTCCATTAGTATCTTGTAAAAGTAATGCAGGCATTCCTCCATTCCAAACATCTATATGTTTACCAGTGGAACTAACTTCGACGATCAAGGCTGCAAAAAACATTTCATCTGGTAACAATGGCAATAGAATTTGATTGATTGTTTCTGCCATTTCCATCAAAGACAACCCTTTTTTGGACATCGCTTGAAATGCTTGTGAAACAGGTATGGCTCCGATAGCGGACGCTAATCCATGACCAGTGAAGTCTCCAATTAAAAAATAAAATCCTCCTGCAGGACTAGCGCAAGCTAAAAAAAGATCACCATTAAAGTCAGTCGCAGGTTCAAGACAATGATCAATATATTCAGTATAAAAATCATCTGTTGCCAAAGCATTGCTGAATATATGTTCTACTATTTGATGTTCTCGTTCGATGGCATTTTGGTAAAACGTTAATTGTTTGTTCTGCTCATAAGCTTTTCTACTTAATTGACGAGTTCTAGCATGAGCACGAATTTTTGCTGATAAAACCACTTTATCAAAAGGTTTAGCAACAAAGTCGTCCCCACCAACTTCTAAACATTTAACTAAAGCAGATTCATTATCTAATCCCGTAATAAAAATAATTGGAAGATAAATATCACCTGCATTACATTTTAATATCTTTGCTACTTCATAACCGTCCATGCCGGGCATGATAACATCTAGTAGAATAAGGTCAGGCTGAAACTGCTCTGCAACCTTAATTGCAGTTTCACCATCCTCAGCCTCAAGCGTATCCGTATAGCCCTGCTGTTCAAGCATATGCATCAACAAAAATCTGTTTAGGGAGTCATCATCTACGACTAAAATGCGCATATGATACTAACTAATACTGAATTTTTTACTGAAACGCGCAATTCTCAATATATTAAGAACTTGCGGTCGACAATTTGTAATTTTGTAGGTTGATACTTGTTTAGCCAGTGTTTTTTGCATATTCAACAACATACCTAGTGCTGAACTATCCATATATTCTGTGACTTGTAAATCAATCACGATTGCGTTCACTGTGTCAGTATCGTTAGAGTAAGCAGTTCTAAAATCCTGCACTAGACTAAAATCGAACCTTTCACTCAAAAATATAGTTAGCTGCTTTTTATCCTCTGAGAACTCACGTTCTAAACTCATATAAAACTCCGTTACATTTAAAGGCTAAAACCTAGAAGGTTATTAAATAATAGTTTTCCAACTTTTCCTACAATCATTAACATTTTTTTTATAAAATAATTAAAAATCGTCATGAGATAATAGTTGAATGAATAATAATAGCCTAGTTTACAGTACCGAAACCGGACGAATATCACCTCAACACACAAAAGAGCCAAAAGTAAACACCGACGGAGTGGTTCGTATCCGCAGAGAAACAAAAGGCCGCAAAGGGAAAGGGGTGACTACAATTAGTGGATTACCACTACCCCAAGAAGAAATAAAAGCCATGTGCACTAAATTAAAAAAAATGTGCGGCACTGGTGGCGCCGTAAAAGAAGGGGTTATTGAAATTCAAGGTGATAATAGAGATAAAATCAAGGCAACCCTAGAACAACTAGGTCATAATGTAAAATTAGCAGGCGGTTAACCCTTATATTAATTGGAGTGTGAATGTATAACATATCTTTATCTGAGGTCAGTATAATTTTAGTAGAACCTTCAGATACCCAGCGAAAAATAATCACCAAACAATTGGCAGCAGCGGACATTCTTCAAGTAGAAGCGGTTAGCTGTGTAACAGAGGCAATGGAAGCCGTCTCTAAACACGGAGCTGACTTAGTGGTTAGTGCAATGTATTTTGAAGATGGCTCTGGCTTAGATATCATTAAACAGATAAAAAGTGATGAGTCTTTAGCATCTATTCCCTTTATGTTGATCTCCAGTGAAAATAGAGTCGAAAAACTTGAAGAGTTCAAACAATCTGGCGTCGCAGCTATTCTTCCAAAACCATTTACTCCAGACAACTTATCAAAAGCCTTAAATGCGTCACTTGACCTAATCAACTCGGAAGAGTTGGATTTAGAGCTGTTTGATATTCACGAGGTGCGAGTTCTCTTAGTAGACGACAGTAAACTGGCCAGGAATCATATTTGCCGAGTGCTAAATAGTCTTGGATTACAAAAAATTGAACAGGCTGAAAACGGAGCACAAGCTCTAACCTTACTAAAGGATAATACGTTTGACTTAGTTGTGACCGACTATAATATGCCAGAAATGGATGGCCGAGAACTCTCAGAATTTATTCGTTTTAATCCAGATACTGCACATATTCCAATTATAATGGTTACGAGTGAATCTACATCAAGTTTGCATATGGCCAATATCCACCAAACAGGTGTCAATGCCCTATGTGACAAGCCTTTTGAGGTAAATGAAGTTCGCTCAATGTTGGCTTCTTTATTAAATAACTAAATCTAAGTGCTAACCTATTTTTGATGGTTTGGGCGTTATTCTCAAATCATCAAAAAGCGCAAAATTAACCTTAAGTAAAAGATTGACTTATATTCAATAAATTTTTAGATTTGTTTTTAAACATCTCTACTTTACACGCTTAAAACAGCGTTATTTGTAACCTATAGCAAAAATCTAGTAACAATATGACTAGCTTAAATCAGGGTTATTTATAGAAATAAACAAGTGAGCACTATGCCATCATCCGAATTAGAAGAACTTAGAATTAAAATCACTGAACTTGACACAGAATTGCTAACTTTTTTAGCAAAACGTCAGAAATATACTAACCAAGTAGCAGAAACAAAAATCAAAAACCAGATACCCGTAAGAGATCAAAAGCGGGAAGAACAGTTACTAGTTCGACTTATAAAAGAAGGCAGAAAAAATGGACTGGATGCTCATTATGTAACCCAGCTTTTTCACGTCATTATAGAAGACTCTGTTTTAAATCAACAAGCCTTATTAGCCGCCAGAGCCAACCCAGGAAGTACACTTCCTTTAAATAGGGTAGCTTTTTTAGGGGACAAAGGTTCATATAGTTATTTAGCTACGCAAAAATATTTTTCTAGACGTCCAGGCGAGCTTTTGGAGATTGGTTGCCAAAGCTTTACTGAGATCATCTCAAAAGTAGAAACCAACGAAGCAGATTATGCTGTACTTCCAATAGAGAATACATCGTCAGGCAGTATCAACGAAGTCTATGACCAATTACAACATACCAATTTGTCTATTGTAGGTGAACTAACACACCCTGTTAAACATGCATTATTGGTATCTACTGATACCGATATAAATAAAATAGAAGTTCTATATGCTCACCCTCAGGTATTCGCCCAATGTAGCCATTTTTTGGCTGAATTAGGAAATATTGAAGTTAAGCCTTGTGATAGTACTTCAGCAGCTATGCTAAAGGTGGCAGAACTTAAGTCAGGAAATGCTGCAGCTATGGGCAGTGAAACTGGAGGAAGACTATATGGGCTACATGCAATCCAGTCTAACTTGGCTAACCAAAAAGAGAATCACAGTAGATTCTTTGTAGTCGCTAGAAAAAGCGTCAACGTACCATTGCAGGTACCAGCAAAAACAACCTTAGTTATGTCAACGGTACAAAAGCCCGGCTCATTGGTGGAAGCTCTGATGGTGTTGAGAGATAACAATATCAATATGACTAAACTTGAGTCTAGGCCAATTACAGGTAACCCTTGGGAAGAAATGTTTTACCTAGACGTTGAAGGCAACATTCAGGATGGCCCGATGCAAAGCGTGTTAGAAACGTTACAGTCAATGACCCGTTACTTCAAAGTACTGGGGTGTTATCCAAGCGAAGAAGTAAGCCCCACAAAAGTAGCTGCTGTGACAGCATTGGCTGAGTAGATACACAACTTTGTAATTGTAAAATATATCAAAACGTAGAAATCAAAAAAGCCTGATGATTACAAATCATCAGGCTTTTTTTTCAAAATAAGCTTACACTTTAAATCTAGATACCAAATCTCTAGTCTGCTCAGCGACCTTCGCCAAGCTTTGCGCAGCATCACTTGTCTGTTCTGAGCCTGACTCTACATCTTTCGCTAATTCACTAATACTATCAACACTTTGAACTACCGAAGCAGAAGCTTGAGACTGCTCTTCTGTTGCACTGGCAACTGTATCTGTTAACTCCAAAACTTGCTTAAGGTTTTCTGACAACTCATCCAACGCTACAGTTACCAAATCAACTAAATGTATACCGCCACTCGCAGCTTCAGTTGCTCGCTCCATTGAATTTACTGATTTGTTAGCAGACTGATTCATAACTTCAACCAAATTGGATATTTCGATGGTGCTTTCTCGAGAGCGTGTCGCCAATGCCCTCACTTCATCAGCAACTACTGAAAATCCGCGTCCAGCCTCCCCAGCACGGGCAGCTTCAATAGCTGCATTTAAAGCCAATAAGTTAGTTTGGTCAGCGATACTTGTAATTACATTTAAGACAGTTGTTATCTGATTAACTTCATCTTTTAAGTTGAAAATAACAGAGCTAGAATCGTCAATTAACTGCACCAGCAATTTAATATTGTCAGCAGCTAAGTCTGCTCTTTCCATGTTTTCATGCAAGCTGCTCTGCGCATCGATACTTTGTTGACTTGTTTTCAGTGTCGACTTACTTACGTCTGAAACCGCTTGGCTAAGCTGCTTCATAGCAGTTGAAACCATATGAGTTTGGTCTCGCTGACGTTGTGTTTGTTCTGAACTTTCTGAAGTTATAACCGTTAACTGTTGAGATGCAGAAGAAAGACTATCTGCATCAACTTTAATCTGTGCAATGATGTCTCTGATTTGTCTGACAAACGTATTAAATCCGTCAGATATTCTATCAACTTCAGGAATGCCTGAAGCCTTAAGCTGAATAGTTAAATCCCCTTCTCCCGCAGACAACTCTTCACAAGTACTACCAAGCTCTCTCAAAGGTCGAACTAACACAGCAGAAAACCAAAGTATAATTAGAATAGAAATAATTAACAAAACAGCACTTATAATGAACGTGAAAGTGATAAGGTGGCTTTTTACAATTTCAGCAGAAGCTAATGCCTCACTAACTTCTACTTCAGCCAATATTGCATAATCAATATCACCTATTTTAACTGGTGCATAATAAGAAAACACTTCAACATCGTGATAGTCAATCATTCGGTCAAATCCACTCTCACCGCTTAAGGCTTTGCGAGCACCATCTGAGTCTGCCGGTTGAATACCAATTACCGTGTCTTTTGCTTTTATTTGTTTTGCTATGTTTGGATAGCTTTTCTGAACTTTTTCAATGTAGTGGACTTTATCTTCTAAAAATGATCGGCTTTCACTCATCATATTGCTGCTGCGATTTAGTAAGTAGGTTTCACCTGTTTTTCCGAACCCATTTTTACTCCACTTTTCATGATGAGTTAACACACCATTGATTTTATCCATAGGCATTTGGAAAATCAAAACAGCAACCGGCTTACCATTTGAATAAATGGGAGATGCCACAAACCCTGCTAGGGCTTCATAAGATGGCTTATAGCTACTAAATTCACTATAAAACACTTCGTCTTCATCGCTTGCAGCCATAGCCTTCGCAAATACTTTTCCTATTCCTGTTGCCGCATATGGCCCACTCTTTAAGCTCGTCGCATAATCAATTTCTTTAAATACACTGTAAACAATATTACCAGTATCGATATCAGCAATAAAAATATCATAGTAACCAAATTCCTGTAAAAAGTGTCGTATCTCAGGATGCACGTCTGCATGCAACTGAGCGTAAGAAGAGGTATTCGAAACGCTAGCTAGGCTATCTTTTTCACCAAGAGGATGAGGTGATGCAGCGATAAAGTCATATTGTAACGCCAACGCATTGTCGTTTAAGGTACCTATTAAGCTATCTGCATTATTGATAGGAGAAGCATTACTAGCATTGTATTGTTGAGCAAAATCTTCTGTATAATAACGCTGAAGCTGCTCGACCTCTATCGCGTTCAGTTTTCGCCTTTGGTCGGTATATTCGTTATATGATGAAATAAAACCAACGGCAACTTCTGCTATGGTTTTATCAAATGATTTGGCTCTAACCTGTGACGTAATAAAGTCAAAATACTCATCTAGAGCTTCACGTGTTTGAACGTTCTGTGACGTTAACCGATTTTTAATGGCATCAGTTAATGCAATATTGGCTTCATTAACTGAAATTTTAAGAGACACCGTCCCCATTAGAATAATGGAAAATAGTACTAATGATACTGTCGCCAACAATAGTCGCATTTTTAAAGACATTCAGTCTCTCCTTGTGTATGTGTTAATTAAAACGTAAATACCACAAATAATTTAATTAGTTAATAGGTCACATCAAGTGCTAACGCTCTTCACTTAAAGTACGGTCATCATCGGCTTTTAATAAAAACTGCTTGCTATCAACCAGGCTTTGTTTTGCATAATCACCAAACCAAGCACTTACTTTAGTAAATTGTTGAATGAACTTTTCTTTGTCACTATTCTCTACCAAAGCTAATGCTTGATTAAATTTCACACTAAATTCAGTCAACATGGCAACACTATCTTTATTGTCAAAAATAATATCGGCATATAAAGCTGGAGCTTGAGCAAATAATCGACCAACCATTCCTAACTCTAGTCTATAAATTGGAGAGCTCAAAGAAATTAATTGTTGTAAGTCTGGATTTTCTCCAGCCAAGTGGGAGCCAAATACAAAACTACAAAAGTGTCGCATAACTTGTATAAAAACCATGGCATCATCATGCTCCTTTGCATCACATTGCTGTAATATCCCCCCCCAATTTCTAATTTGTTGCAATAACCATTCATATTGCTCTGTTTCTCTGCCATGACATACTACTACGACTTGTTTAACTAGACTCGGTACATCTGGGCCAAACATGGGATGCAAGCCAACCACAGGCCCCTGATGAGCTTTCATCATAGCCGTCAATGGCTTTTGTTTAGTACTGGTAACATCGGCTAAAATGCAGGTTCTAGGGAGTTGAGTTAAGCGGGAAATGATAATCTCTGTGAGTTTAATTGGAACTGCGACTAGCACTAAACCAGCGCCCTCAAAAATACTTTCACTTTGCGCCCAGTCACCCTCTTCCAATACCTCAACTTGGTAACCACTTCGTTTAAATAAATCTACAAATATTCTTCCTAAAGCGCCAGCTCCACCAACTACAACGATTTTTTTGATATCGGGGTTAGTACATAAAAATTCTGTACTTTTTGTATGATAAGACTCTCGCATGATCCGACGCATTAAGTCTTCGATTAAAACGGGAGATACACCTTGCCTTTTCGCTTCACTTTTGCGGCTAGTGATGATGCTAGCCTCTGCTTCTGCAACATAAATTGGGGAACCAGATTTACTTTTGTACTCCCCAACTTTTGTCGTTAACTCAGCTCGTTGAGCCAACAGCTCAACGATTTGTTTATCTATTACTTCTATACTCTCACTTAATCCATCTAACTCGTTTGGTAACTCTGGCATACATGTCCTACTAAGTATTATTCGCTTTATTTAAACGCATAGGTAGTACTGTAATCAATTTATCTCGCATGTGGTTAATTAATTCTTCAGTAGTGGACCAATTAATACAACCATCAGTTATTGAAACACCATAATCCAATTCTTTAGGGGTTTTACCATTACTGCTTTGGTTGCCATGATTTAAATGACTTTCAAGCATTATTCCTAAAATGGAGCGGTTACCTTCCAGAATTTGATTGACTACATTTTCAGCCACTAAAGGTTGGCGCTTAAAATCTTTACTTGAATTTGCATGACTACAGTCAACCACAAGAGCAGCATCAAGATTCGCATCCGCAAGTTCTTTTTCACAATCGGCCACACACACTGAATCGTAGTTAGGTTGCTTACCACCTCTCAAAATAACATGTCCATCAGGGTTACCTTGAGTGGTTATCACACTCACTTGACCATCACCATTAATTCCCATGAAACTATGTCCTGATGCGGCTGATTGCAACGCGTTTATTGCAATCCCTAAACTGCCATCAGTACCATTTTTAAAACCAACAGGCATTGATAAACCACTTGCCATTTCTCTATGGGTTTGTGATTCAGATGTACGCGCCCCAATCGCAGACCAACTAAATAACTCCGCTAGGTATTGTGGACTGATAGGGTCTAGCGCTTCTGTCGCGACAGGAAGCTCTAGCTCTGCTAACCAAATTAAAAGTTCTCGAGCTTTACGAAGCCCAGCTTCGATGTCAAAGGTTCCGTTGATATGCGGGTCATTAATTAATCCTTTCCAACCTACGGTTGTTCTGGGTTTTTCAAAATAGACTCTCATTACAATGTAAAGTGTATCTTTACAACTTTCGTGCAACTCTTTTAATTTCAATGCATATTCTTTAGCCGCGTCAATATCATGGATTGAGCAAGGTCCACAGATAACCAAAAACCGATGATCTTCTCTATGCAAGATATTGCTAATTACTTTTCTAGAAGACTGAATCACCTCTAGGGCGGATTGACTCACAGGAAGCTCATTTTTTAAAGCTTGTGGAGTAACCAATACCTCTTCAGAAGATACGTTTATGTTGTTTATACTGTCTCTTAACATGGCTATGCTCTTTCAAATATCAGTGGGAATTGGGTATTCAAGTAACACCTCAAACCCGGTTAATTGTTAACAAAGATAATGTACACTTATCTTTACACTGCAAGGTATTTTATTTTAACTTGATTTATTGACTTTTTAACAGTTAATGAAACCAACAACAAGCTTTAATTCGTTACACACTGAAATATGGCCGCTTTTCAATCATTTATTAGATATTTATAGCTTTTGCATAAGCTTTGCTGGCACACCGCCAACTAAGGTATTTGCAGCAACATTTTTATTTACAAGTGCGCCAGCGGCAATTACAGCGTTATCTCCTATATTCACGCCTTCTAGGATTTTCACTCCCATACCTATCCACACATTGTTTCCTATCGTAATAGGCAGAGCAACTTCAATCCCTTTTTTACGTTTATCAGGATCGAGAGGGTGAGTAGAGGTTGAGATAAGAACACCGGGGCCAATCATGACATCATCACCTATTTCTACAGGCGCAGCATCGAGGATCACTAAACCATGATTAGCATAAAAATTTCTTCCGGTTGTGATGTTATAGCCGTAATCACAAAAAAACGTGGGTTCTATCCAAGCTCCTTCACAAAGGCCAAACAATTGTTTAATTAACTTACGGCTAGCTTTTCGATCATCTATATCATGGTGATTAAATTGGTGACATATACGTTTCGCAAACGCCCTTTCCTTCTGTAAATCTTTATTACTTGGAAAATATTCAACACCCAATAACATTTTTTGCTTTTCGGTTAACTCAGCCATTATGTACTTCCTTTAGCTTGCTCAAAATCGCCACGCAATAAAGCGACTAATTTTTTGACCTTGTGACATATTTATCACCTTACTATCAGTAATAGATGCTTTTTTTAAATTTAACTTAATTTTGTTTAGATGGTCTTTTTTCGATACTAAACAAGTAAACCACTCTATTTGAGTTTTAAAGTCAGCACTCTGTTTAATCATACTTTGAATAAACTTTAACTCTCCGCCATCACACCACAACTCATTTGATTGCCCAGCAAAATTCAACTGCTGAGACATTGTTTTTTGTGATAAAGATGAGCCACGTTTATTGCTATGCTTGTTTAAATTATAATTTTTACGTGCAGACCCTTTAGCCGCTTCTGCTGCGCTTTTATGAAAAGGAGGATTACACATACAAAACGCGTAGTGCTCACCAGCTTGAACAATTCCAGTAAAAATATTTGATGCGTTAAATTGTTTACGTACCTCTATTTGGCTTATTAAGGAAGAGTTTGAATGAATAATTGACCTTGCATTTTTGATTGATAATGCATCAACATCCGTAGCAACCCATTGCCAACCGTACTCTGAAACGCCTATTATAGGATAAATTAAATTTGCACCTGTCCCTATATCCAGTCCTCGAACGGCCTTACCGGTCGGTACTTTATTGGCATGCTCTTCTGCAAGTAAATCTGCGATGTGATGGATGTAATCAGCTCTACCTGGTATGGGTGGACATAAATAACCTGTTGGAATATCCCAGTTTTGTATTTGGTAATAATAAGCCAGTAAAGCGGCATTTAAGGCCTTTACTGCATCAGGGTCTGAAAACTGAATGGTCTGCACACCATCATTTTTGTTCTTTATAAACTTCTTCAGTCTTGGGTAGGACTCAACAAGTTGTGCCATAGGGTAACCATTTTTATGTAAGTTTCGATTATGGGGCAAAGTGAGACCTTTAAGATTAGTAACCTTATTAAAAAGCAAAAACCCGCCAGAAGGCGGGTTTTCTTATAAGTTAACGGTAACGCAAAAATTAAATTAACCTAGCTTCTCTTTAATACGTGCAGAACGACCAGAGCGTTCACGCAAGTAGTAAAGTTTAGCGCGACGAACAGCACCACGACGTTTCACTTCAATAGAACTGATTGCCGGGCTGTGTGTTTGGAATATACGCTCAACACCTTCGCCGTTAGAAATCTTACGAACTGTAAAAGCAGAGTGTAGGCCACGGTTACGCTTAGCGATTACAACGCCTTCGTAAGCCTGAAGACGTTCTTTTTCGCCTTCTTTAACGCGTACTTGCACAACCACTGTGTCACCAGCACCAAATGCTGGAACGTCAGTTTTTAGCTGCGCTTCTTCAATTTTCTTGATGATATCTTGATTTACTTTAGTCATCATATCCTCTCATACTAGATTAACTGTCATCATGCTGCGGCAAACTCTGTAGATATAAATCTAACAACTTTTGCTGCTCCTCAGTCAGAGCTAGATCGTTTAATAATTCAGGGCGTCGTTGCCAGGTTCTACCTAACGACTGTTGTAAGCGCCACTGCCTGATTTTTTCGTGATCGCCACTTAATAACACCTTAGGAACCAGCTCACCGTTCAAGCTTTCTGGCCGAGTATAGTGCGGACAATCCAACAAGCCTTGACTAAAAGAGTCTTGCTCAGCAGATTGTGCATGGCCCAATACACCGGGTACAAACCTTGATACTGCATCCATTAAGATCATCGCTGGTAATTCACCGCCACTTAACACGTAATCACCAATTGACCATTCCTCGTCAACTTGTGTTTGTATTACCCGTTCATCGATACCTTCATATCGACCAGCAACTAGAATTATGCTTTCATTTTCAGAAAGCTGCTTCACTCCAGCTTGATCTAGCTTTTTCCCTTGGGGAGAAAGGTAAATCACTTTAGTATTTCTTTTAGCAGCTTGTTTAGCTGCCAAAATAGCGTCTGTTAATGGCTGAACCATCATCAGCATACCGGGCCCGCCGCCATATGGTCGGTCGTCAACAGTGCGATGTTTGTCGTGTGTAAAGTCTCTTGGATTAAAACACTCTACTTCCAACAATCCGTTCTTAACGGCTCGCCCTACCACTCCCTGTTGGGTAAAAGTTTGAAACATTTCGGGAAACAAACTTATTACGCCAAACCAACGACTCGGTACTTGCATTAAAATGCAGGATCCCAATCAACTGTGACCGTTTTCGCCTGCCGATCCACTTGTTTGATCACTTGCTCAATCAAATAAGGGACCATGCGTTCTTTTTGACCAAAAGCGTCATTCAAATTAGCTTTGACTAACATAACGTCATTAGCGCCGGTTTCGAATAACTCTTTAATAACACCTAAGTTATAACCTTTATCGGTAACAACTTGCATGCCGACTAACTCACGCCAATAAACATCGTTGTCATCTAATTGAGGTAGCATTGCTGCTTTAATAGAAATCTCGAGATTTTTGATACTTTCGGCATCATCTCGGTTTTCTACCCCAACTAGTTTGGCAACTAAACCTTTATTGTGGGTTCGCCACTGGTCTACGACATACTCTTTGCCTTCTTGCACTTGACCCAATAGCCAAGGAGTGTAAGCAAATATGCCTTCTAAATCATGGGTATAAGACGTAATTTTGACCCAACCTTTGACACCATACGGTGCACCGATTTTGCCAATCACTAATGTGTCTACTGACGTATCAGACGCATGACTCATTTCTTACACCCTTTTTTGCAACTGCAATTAAGCAGCTGCTTTTTGTGCATCTTTTACCAAGCGTGCAACACGGTCTGATAAGCCTGCGCCTACTCCAACCCAATGATCAACACGATCAAGATCTAAGCGTAAACGCTCTTCTCTGCCCTGTGCTGTTGGATTGAAAAAACCAATGTTTTCAATAAAACGACCATCGCGTGAACGACGACTGTCTGCAACCACTACTTGATAAAATGGACGCTTTTTAGCGCCACCACGCTGTAAACGAATAGTAACCATATATGCCTCAAACTCGTTGTAGCGTTAACGTTAACTTATTTACCTTTTTACCTAACCATTATGAGTCAGATAAAAGGCCGCCGTATTGTACGGATTTAGAGCGGTTATGCAACAGTAAATATTCGATATAGCATGATTAACACAATTCAAAATAAAGAGATAATTTCAGCGATAAGGATATAAATACCTTTGGTGCTAAAAATGTTAGGTAATTAATGGAAAATATTTGATAATTAATTTTCAAAAAACACATTAAATTATTATTTATTTTGAGTTTACAAACACATCAGATGGCTAGGTTAGTAAATGAGCAGGTCGAACAATGCTACTTAACCGCTACAAACTATTTTGAATGCTCTTTTGAGCGTCCGACTATTCACTATAATCAAAGGGGGAAAATTGCTGGCTGTGCTAGGCTTCAAACTAATGAATTGCGCTTTAATCCTGTGTTATTGAAGGATAACTTGGACACCTTTATAAACGAGGTAGTTCCTCATGAAGTTTCTCACTTACTAACCTTTATATTGTTTGGTCGAGTTAAGCCTCATGGTAAAGAATGGCAAGCTATTATGACTGATGTGTTCAAACTAAAACCTAATACACGCCACCAAATGGATGTTAGTAAAGTCAAAGGCAAAACATTTCTATATCAATGCCAGTGTGGTCCCGTGGAGTTAAGCATAAGACGTCATAACAAAGTAATAAGAGGTACACAAAACTATATATGCAGACGCTGTAAAGAAGCTCTCAAATATATGAAATAAACACTTTAAAACCAGCGTTTCATAAAGGTTTTATCTAATTCATCAAAAGCAGTTTTTAATAATCTTGCTAGCTCTTTATACTGTGGTTTCGACTTAGGGCTTTGGAGTGCACAACCTTGTTGTTGCATTTTTTGATGAATATCTAAATACCAGTTATTTAATGATGGAGGTAAAGGTTGATTAGAACGGTGACCTAACCAAAATAACCCTTGCATCGGTAAAGACATAAAAAAAGCGCCTAACGCCAATGCTTGAGGCAACTTTTCATAGCCTTGAACATTCAATAATATTGCAACAGTTAACACAGCTAAAGCTGGCATAACAGTTATGGAAAGTTTAGTAGCAGCAATGACTCTTGACTCAGGAAACATAGCATACAGTTGTTTTTGCATGGGCCAAGTTTGCATGTATTGCTGGCCATCTTTGAGCATGGATGTAATTGTATGAGCCAAGCTTTTGCTCCTTTTGAAATCGATTATTTAGTTTAACTACTAAATATACATTCTGCTAACACATTCAAGTTATATACAATGGCATAATGATTATTAAAAATGACGGTACAATAATAAATTGTTGTTAACTTGTCATTGAAAGTAAAAGACATGCCCTCATGTCTATCACCAAACAATATATTGGTTACCGATTAGAAATATTCGACAAATTTGTGGAGAGTAAAATGTCTGAAGCACGACACGTTAAATTATTAATTTTAGGTTCAGGGCCTGCAGGCTATTCTGCTGCTGTCTATGCAGCACGAGCCAACTTAAATCCTGTACTATTAACAGGCATTCAACAAGGTGGGCAACTTACGACCACAACAGAAGTAGAAAACTGGCCCGGAGACCCTGAAGGCCTAACCGGACCAGATTTGATGGTACGTATGCAAAAGCATGCTGAGAAATTTGATACTGAAATTATTTTTGATCACATTAACAACACAGATTTATCTAAAAGACCATTTACACTAACTGGCGATCAAGGTACTTACACTTGTGACTCTTTAATAATTTGTACTGGCGCTTCTGCAAAATATTTGGGCATGGAATCAGAAACAGCTTTTATGGGTAAAGGAGTATCAGCATGTGCAACATGTGATGGGTTCTTTTATCGCAACCAAAAAGTTGCTGTCGTAGGTGGTGGTAATACTGCAGTAGAAGAGGCTTTATATTTGTCTAATATAGCGTCAGAAGTACATGTGATTCATAGACGAGACTCTTTCCGTAGTGAAAAAATTCTTGAAGACCGTTTATTGGAAAAAGCCAAAAACGGTAACGTAGTATTGCATTTAAATAGACAGCTAGATGAAGTTTTGGGCGACGAAATGGGGGTGACAGGTGTACGCATCAAGGATACACAGTCAGATGCAACCGAAGAAGTTGACGTAATGGGATTATTTATAGCCATTGGGCACCAACCAAACACCGCTATTTTTGAAGGTGAGCTTGAAATGAAAGATGGCTACATCAAAGTCCAAAGCGGTACTGAGGGCAATGCAACTCAAACTAGTGTCGAAGGTGTTTTTGCTGCAGGTGATGTAAGTGATCATATTTATCGTCAAGCCATCACTTCTGCAGGAACAGGCTGTATGGCTGCGTTAGATGCTGAAAAATTCTTAGACTCGATAGAATAATCTTATATTAAGCGCTATCTTAAGGCCTCATTCGAGGCCTTTTTTAATTGGAGCTAAAACTTTACAAAATGCTATCGCTGACAAGATTAAACCAGACTTTACAATTCCCTGATACTAACTATGCACTGGAAGACCCTAACGGCTTGTTAGCTTTTGGAGGAGACCTTACGGAAAAACGATTACTGCTTGCATACTCGCAAGGTATATTTCCCTGGTTTAGTCAAGGTGAGCCTATAATGTGGTGGTCACCCAACCCCAGAGGAATATTACCAATCTCTGATTTTAAGTGTAGTAAAAGCTTGGGTAAGTTTTCTCGAAAATGCGGTTATGCTGTTACGATTAATAAAAATTTCAATAACGTCATAGAAGCATGCGCTAGTATCACAAGAAACGATTCAGGCACGTGGATAACCAAACATATGATAGATGCCTACAAACATCTCCACATTAGAGGTCATGCGCACTCAATTGAAGTGTGGGACCAACAAAAGCAATTAGTTGGCGGGTTATATGGGGTAATAGTGGGTAAAGTATTTTGCGGGGAGTCTATGTTTCATCGTGTAACGAATGCGTCTAAGTTAGCCTTTATGAATCTTGTAACACTACTTAAAGAATATAACTGCAGCTTTATAGACTGCCAAATGCAAAATCCACATTTAGAAAGTCTTGGGTGTATTGAAGTACCAAGAGATGAGTTTCTAAAACTATTACAAAAAGAAAGTAATGAACATTTGGATCCAAGCCTTTGGACCCCCCGTTGCATTAAGAGTAATACATGTCTATGAAGTTTGGCATTACTCAACCGAGCCAATGTAGCTATTTGCCAGAAGAAAAAGAACAAATATTAGTTTTAGTGTCAGACTCTCCAACAACACGGCAACAATACGACTACCTCATTGGAATGGGCTTTAGGCGCAGTGGCGGACAGGTGTATCGCCCTCATTGTGATAAGTGTAAAGCTTGCGTACCTATTCGTTTACCTGTGGCTATATTTGAGTTTTCAAAAAGTCAAAAAAGAATATCTAAGCGTAATCAAGATATTCGAGTAGAAATAAGTGCACAAGACAAACCAGAGTATTATGATTTGTTTGCTTCTTACATAAACCAACGTCATGCAGATGGCGGCATGTTTCCCCCGAGTCAAGAGCAATATCAGGGATTTGTACCCAGCCCTTGGGGAGAAACTTTATTTATAGAGTTTCATGATCAACATGAATTAATTGCGGTGGCCATTACCGACAATCTATTAACGTCACTATCTGCCATGTATACCTATTTTAAGCCTGGCGAAGAAAAACGCTCATTGGGCACCTTCGCAATATTAAAACAAATTGAAATAGCAAGATCTATGAATAAAGAGTTTTTGTACTTGGGTTATCAGATCGATAGCTGTCAAAAAATGCGCTATAAACAGAATTTTCTACCCAATGAACGTTTTTTTGAAGATAAATGGCATCTATTTGCAAAATAGTTCAGTGTAAAGCTTTACACTGACCAGCTTATTGGGCAAAATCTGCGCGGCATTTTTTGACACTTATTTTATTGATTAGAGGTAGCATAGTTAGATGGCGAAAGAAGATTGTATTGAAATGGAAGGCACTGTGTTGGATACCCTTCCAAATACTATGTTTCGAGTTGAACTAGAGAATGGTCACGTGGTGACTGCGCATATATCTGGCAAGATGCGTAAAAACTATATTCGAATTTTGACTGGTGACAAAGTTACAGTCGAAATGACCCCATATGACCTAAGCAAAGGTCGTATCATCTATCGTGCCAGATAAAAGGATAAAATAGCTTTTTTATAACTCCCAAAAGCTATATAAAGAGACACAAAAAAACCGATATCTTACGATACCGGTTTTTTTATGCCTTAATCCTGTCATCCCAATAAAATATTAGGAATTAAGGACTTCAGGCTTTTCTTTACTGTCAGAAAAAAACTCAAAGCTTAACTCATCATTTTTAAGATCAATCTTAACACTGCCGCCTTGGATTAATTTGCCAAATAATAACTCATTAGCTAATTCTTTTTTCACCTTCTGTTGGATGACACGCCCCATCGGGCGGGCGCCCATATTTTTGTCATACCCCTGCTCAGCTAACCATTCACGTGCTTGATTAGTGACTTCGAGTGATACCCCTTTATTGTCCAACTGAACTTGTAATTCAACGATAAATTTATCAACCACCTGAAGGATCACTTCTTTATCTAAGTGATTGAACCATACGGTTGCATCAAGCCTATTTCTAAATTCTGGAGTAAACAATTTTTTGATCTCAGACATAGCATCATGACTATGATCTTGCTGCTTAAATCCAATAGAATTACGAATAGTCTCTTGAACACCAGCATTCGTAGTCATGATCAAAACAACATTTCTAAAGTCAACTTTACGACCATTGTTATCTGTCAATGTTCCATGATCCATTACTTGCAATAGAATGTTGTAAATATCGCTATGTGCTTTCTCAATTTCATCAAGCAATACCACTGAGTAAGGTTGCTTAATTACAGCGTCTGTCAGTAAGCCACCTTGATCGAACCCAACATAACCTGGAGGCGCGCCAATCAAGCGACTTATGGCATGGCGTTCCATATACTCGGACATATCAAAGCGAACCAGCTCAACTCCCATAATCTTAGCTAGCTGTGCAGATACTTCGGTTTTCCCGACACCTGTTGGTCCAGCAAACAAAAAGTTACCAATTGGCTTAGTTTCATTTCCTAATCCAGAACGTGATAAACGTATTGCATCAGTTAAGGTCACTATTGCTTCATCTTGACCAAATACTACTAATTTAAGATCTCGATCTAGATTCTGTAATACTTCTTTATCTGATGCAGAAACTGATTTTTCTGGGATGCGCGCAATTTTTGAAATAATCTGTTCAATGTCAGTTACTCCAATTGTTTTCTTACGTTTTGATGCTGGTAATAAGCGTTGGCTTGCCCCAGCTTCATCAATCACATCTATGGCTTTATCTGGTAAATGGCGTTCATTAATATATTTAGCCGACAATTCAGCTGCGGCTCGAATAGCTTTGTGGGTAAAGCGAACGCTATGATGTTCTTCATACCGAGACTTCAATCCCATCAGTATTTTGGTCGTATCGCCAACAGTTGGCTCAACCACATCTACTTTTTGGAATCGACGAGCCAATGCCCGGTCCTTTTCAAAAATACCTTGGTACTCTTGATAGGTTGTAGAACCGATACATCGCAGTTCGCCACTGCTTAATTTTGGTTTAAGTAGGTTAGACGCATCCATAACCCCACCAGACGCAGCTCCAGCACCTATGATGGTGTGAATCTCATCAATAAATAGGATGGCATCAGGTTTTTCTGATAACTCCTTCAAAATCCCTTTGAGGCGCTTTTCAAAATCGCCTCGATACTTTGTACCTGCTAACAATGCTCCCATATCCAAAGAGTGTACAGTTGCATCTGCAATGACTTCTGGTACATCATTGTTAACAATACGATAAGCCAAACCTTCAGCGATGGCCGTTTTTCCGACTCCCGCTTCACCCACTAATAATGGATTATTCTTACGGCGGCGACATAATACTTGAATACTTCTTTCTACTTCTTTATCGCGGCCAATAAGAGGATCAATTTTACCTTCTTTAGCACTAATATTAAGATTTGTAGAATACTTATCGAGTGTAGATGTTGACTCTTCTTGCTCTGATTCATTTTCGGTTTCGCCAGCAGAAGTAGTTTCATCATCTACCTTAGACACACCATGAGATATAAAATTAACCACATCTAAACGTGTCACATCCGATTTTTTCAATATATAGACAGCTTGTGATTCTTGTTCACTAAATATAGCTACTAATACATTTGCACCTGTCACTTCTTCTTTACCCGAAGACTGAACATGAAAAACAGCTCTTTGAAGAACACGTTGAAACCCTAACGTCGGCTGAGTTTCTCGTTCATTACCCTGTTCATCTAGTAATAGCGGAGTCGTATCTTTAACAAAGTCTGTTAATTCTTGCTTAATCGCTTCAATATCAGCACCGCATGCCTTTAAGGCCTCTTTAGCGGCACTATTATCTAATAAGGCAAGTAATAGATGTTCTACCGTCATAAACTCATGACGATGCTCTCTAGCAAAAATAAACGCATCGTTTAGCGTCTGTTCTAAATCTTTATTTAACATAAGAATGCCCTCTGACTGCTAGCGTATAATATAGGTTTGTTAACGTCACCATTATGCTTGTTCCATAGTACACATTAATGGATGTTGATTTTCTTTGGCGTACCTACTGACCTGCATTACTTTAGTTTCAGCTATCTCAGCTGTATATATGCCACAAACAGCCTTACCTTGATAGTGTACTGTTAACATTATTTGTTGTGCCTTTTCTCCTTCTAGGTTAAAAAAGCGCATCAACACATCAACTACAAAGTCCATTGGTGTGTAGTCATCATTATTAAGAATTACTTTGTACATGGGTGGTGGAACCGCCTTTTTTCTTTGTGCATCCTTGCTTTTTTGGCGTTCTATATCAACAGTATTATCTTTACTCATAACTTAATTATTTTGTCCAAAAATTACAGATTAAATCTCAATGTTTAGCAAAAAGCCTTGGCTTAAGCATACTTTCATCACCTAAAGTCAAAAATTCAACTTGACAAAAACAGCATAAAAAACCTACATTTTAATTGGGCGGTTGTATTGAGTAGTTAACACGTCTCCCCCCCTCATAGTAAGTGTGGGGTCAAAGTGGTATTAGTTCAAGGGAATTAAGGAAGCAGAAGCATGGCAGTCGGCAAAGTAAAATGGTTCAACAATGCAAAAGGGTTTGGCTTTATTGTACCTGATGATGGCGGAGAAGATATTTTCGCTCATTACTCGACGATACAAATGGAAGGTTACCGCTCTTTAAAAGCAGGACAAGAAGTTAAGTACGAGTTACAACAAGGACCCAAAGGTTTACATGCTGAAAACATAGATTTCAGTGGAGAGCCAGAACGATAGATGATCACCGAGTTGTAACAGCTTGACGAATCACTCATAATAAAAAGCAGACTTAAGTCTGCTTTTTTGTATATTCAAAAAGATACGCTTTATGGAAAATAAAGCGTATTTAAAAGCCTATGCAAGCACAGCATTTAATGTAGCACTTGGGCACATTGCCTTAGCTGCCAAGGCATCATCTGGGTAGTAGTAGCCACCAATATCGGTTGCACCACCTTGAGTTTCATTGATTTCAGCAACAATTTTACTTTCGTTTTCAGACAACTTTTTATACAAAGCAGTGAATTTTTCAGCAATTGTTGGTTCTTCTGATTGAGCAGCTAATTCTTTTGCCCAATAAAGAGCCAGATAGAAATGGCTGCCACGGTTATCTAGCTGCCCAGCTTTACGCAATGGAGATTTACCGTTAGTCAGCAGGGTCTCTGTAGCTTTATCTAATGCAACAGCTAATACTTTTGCTTTGCTATTATCAGTTTTTATAGCTAAATCTTCTAAAGACACAGCCAATGCTAAAAACTCACCTAGAGAATCCCAACGTAAATGCCCTTCTTCAACAAATTGTTGAACATGTTTAGGAGCAGAACCACCAGCACCAGTTTCAAATAAACCGCCTCCAGCCATTAATGGCACGATTGAAAGCATTTTTGCACTGGTTCCTAATTCTAAAATCGGGAATAAATCAGTTAAATAATCACGTAATACATTACCTGTTACCGATATAGTATCTAAGCCTTTCGCTGCCCGCTCCATCGAAATTCTGATAGCTTTAACTGGCTCAAGAATTGAAATATCTAAACCTTCAGTATCATGATCTTTAAGGTACTCATTAACTTTAGCAATTAACTGAGCATCGTGTGCTCGGTTTTCATCTAACCAGAAAATAGCTGGCGTTGCAGACTGACGAGCGCGCGTAACAGCAAGTTTAACCCAATCACGAATAGGCGCATCTTTAGCTTGAGCCATTCTCCAGATATCACCTTCTTCAACATCATGTTGCATTAACACGGTGCCATCTTGATCAATCACTTTCACGGTGCCGTCAGCTGGAATTTCAAATGTTTTATCATGAGAGCCATACTCTTCTGCTTTTTGTGCCATTAGACCAACATTTGGGACAGTCCCCATTGTCGTTGGATCAAAGGCACCATTTTCTTTACAGAAATCAATAGTTTCTTGATAAATAGTGGCATATGTAGCATCAGGAATAGTCGCTTTAGCGTCACCGGCTTTTCCATCAGGCCCCCACATGTGACCAGAGCCACGGATCATTGCGGGCATTGAAGCATCAACAATAACATCACTTGGCACGTGTAAGTTGGTAATACCTTTGTCAGAATTTACCATAGCCATATCTGGGCGTTTGGCATAACACGCTTCTATTGCAGCTTCGATTTCAGCTTTTTGATCAGCAGGTAATGAAGATATTTTATCGTATACACTACCTAAACCATTCTTAGTATCAACACCGATTTCAGCAAACAAGTCAGCGTATTTTTCAAATACGTCGGCAAAAAATACTTTAACGCAATGACCAAAAATAATGGGATCAGACACTTTCATCATTGTGGCTTTCATATGTAATGAAAACAACACACCTGACTCTTTTGCATCTTTAATTTCTTTTTCGAAAAACTCACATAGTGCTTTTTTACTCATAAAGCTTGAGTCAATTACTTCGCTAGCTAAAAGTGGCACTTTCTCTTTCAATACAGTGGTATTACCAGACTTGTCAGTCAATTCAATCGATGCATGTCCTGCCTTGGCAACAGTCACTGACTTTTCAGAAGTGTAAAAACAGCCAGACGTCATATACGCAACATGGCTTTTAGAGTCTTTACTCCAGGCCCCCATTGAGTGTGGATTATTCTTCACATAGTTTTTAACGGCTGCAGGTGCACGTCTATCAGAGTTCCCTTCACGTAATACTGGGTTAACAGCACTACCTAAAACTTTGCTGTAGCAAGCCTTAATATCTTTCTCTTCATCTGTTTTTGGCGCTTCAGGAAAGTCAGGTATAGCAAAACCTTTTGATTGAAGCTCTTTAATTGCAGCTACTAACTGAGGAATAGATGCACTGATATTAGGTAATTTAATAATATTTGTAGATGAATCTTGCGTAAGTGCACCTAATTCACTTAATGCATCAGGAACTTTCTGCTCAGCAGGTAAGTAGGCTTCAAGGTTCGCTAGAATACGTGCAGCTAAAGAAATATCGCTTAGTTCAACGTCTACATCAGCACTAGAAGCAAAGCTTCTTATAATGGGTAACAATGAATAGGTAGCCAGTGCTGGCGCTTCGTCTGTTTTAGTGTAGATAATCTTTGACTTGGAATTCGTCATTATAAGCCTCTTGTTTTTGGCAAAGCACAGACAATCCGAATTTTGAACGCTCTAGGGCGTCCAAAGTCACGGCGTTGTGACATAGCAGATTGGTGTTTTATACCGAAGTTAAAAAAATGTCTGGTTAAAACCGCGCTAAATGATATATGGATTAATGAATTAAGTACAAGTTTTGCTTGCATAATATATTCTGTAAATCACACTTACCCCATATTTTAGCCAAAAGCGACCTTGCTCACAGCAATTTATCCCAATATTGTATGTCAAATAAACAATTCACCTCCCAATCTAAAATATACAAACAAAAAAGTAGTTCAGCTAATGCCCGAAAACGTGTTGTTTTATTTAATAAACCTTTTAATGTACTGACTCAATTTACCGATCAAGAAGGTAGGCAAACTCTAAAAAATTTTATTCCAATACCCAATATTTATGCTGCGGGCAGGTTGGACAAAGACAGTGAGGGATTATTAGTATTAACTAACGATGGTAAGTTACAGAATATTCTCGCCTCTCCTAAACACAAAACCACTAAAACCTACTGGGTTCAAGTTGAAGGAGTTCCGGAATACGTTGACCTAGAAAAGTTGCGTATTGGAGTCGAATTGAAAGACGGGAAAACTCGCCCAGCTAAAGTGGAGTTGATTGAAGAGCCCGTATTATGGCCACGCACCCCCCCCGTCCGCTTTAGAAAAAATAAACCCACTAGCTGGTTATCAATTACTATTTCAGAAGGTCGTAACCGGCAAGTAAGGCGCATGACTGCTCATATTGGCTTCCCTACTTTACGTCTTGTTCGCTATTCAATTGGCAACTGGACAATTGATGGAATTAGCAATGGAGAGTATGTCGAAGTGTGAATCGAGAAGCTATTTTAAAGACTAAAGGTGACATGTAACAAAGGTTCAAAAAAAAGCCGCGTTATCCGCAGCCTTTTGCTTGTAGGGTAGGTAAATTAGCTAAATTGATTCATTGTATTAGACTCACCTGATGCTTTTAAGGCTTGGCTGCCAGAGAAGTATTCTTTGTGTTCATCTCCCATATTAGATCCTGACATATCTTGATGTTTTACGCAGGCTAACCCTTGGCGTATTTCTTTTCTTTGCACTTCAGATACATAACCTAGCATCCCTTGTTCTCCAAAATAGTCTTTGGTTAGATTATCAGTAGACAAGGCTGCTGTATGGTAGGTAGGTAAAGTTATTAAGTGATGGAAAATACCAGCCTGTTGCGCCGCATCTTTTTGGAAGCAGCGAATTTTCTCATCAGCTTCTGCCGCTAAATCAGTATCATCGTATTGCTGCGACATCAACTGCTCTCTGTTGTAATCACTTAAATCTTTACCATCTATTTGCCAAGCATCAAACACTTGTTGACGGAAGTTTAAGGTCCAATTGAATGATGGGCTATTGTTGTAAACCAACTTAGCATTTGGCACCACTTCTCGAATACGATTAACCATGTCGGCTATTTGTCCAATATGGGGTTTTTCAGTTTCTATCCAAAGTAAGTCAGCCCCATTTTGCAAAGAGGTAATACAATCTAACACCACTCTATCTTCACCTGTATCTGGTTTAAAGCGAACTAAACCATTAGCTAAACGGGTTGGTTTAATTAGTTTTTCGCCTATTTTAAGCGCCATATCACCGGAGTTTAATTCAGATATAGAGATTACCTTCTCGCCATCAATATACGCGTTGTATTGCTCAGCAAGGTCCCCTGGATATTGCGACACAGGAATCTTTTGAGTTAAGCCCGCACCCAATGAATCGGTACGCGCAACTATCACACCATCCTCAACACCTAGCTCCATAAAGGCATAACGTACCGCATTAATTTTGGCTAAGAAATCTTCGTGGGGTACCGTCACTTTGCCGTCTTGATGCCCGCATTGTTTAGCATCCGACACTTGGTTTTCGATTTGAATACAACATGCTCCTGCTTCGATCATTTTCTTTGCCAACAGATAGGTGGCTTCTTCGTTACCAAAGCCTGCATCTATGTCTGCAATGATTGGTACAACATGGGTTTCGAAGTTATCGATTTTATTTTGAGTCGCCTTTATTTTTAACTGGTCGCCAGATCCTGTCGCAGCATCAAGTTCAACATATAAATGCTGTAACTCTCTTGCATCGGCTTGTTTTAAGAAGGTATATAACTCTTCAATCAAGCTAGGTACTGACGTTTTTTCGTGCATAGATTGGTCGGGTAGAGGGCCAAACTCAGAGCGCATGGCAGCCACCATCCAACCAGACAAATACAAGTAACGGCTACGTGTACTACCAAAGTGCTTTTTAATAGAAATCATTTTTTGTTGGCCAATGAACCCATGCCAACATCCTAAAGACTGAGTGTAATTAACGGGGTCTTTATCATACCTATCCATGTCTTCACGCATTATCTTAGCTGTGAAACTGGCAATGTCTAAGCCGGTTCTAAAACGGTTTTGCAAACGCATTCTTGCAATATTTTCAGGATCAATACTATTCCAAGTACTACCTTGTTGACGAATAGTTTTATTTGCATGTTGGGTTTCTGTTTTATAAGTATTCATAAGGTTGTCTCGCTAATGTTTAGTGGCCTAAGCCAAGTTGATAAAAGAAAATATTTAAAAATTTAGTTAACTAGTTGCTTCGCTATAACACGATGCATATGAAGTAAAGGTTCGGTATACCCACTAGGCTGCTCAAGCCCTTTAAAAATAAGATCATGCGCAGCCTTAAACGCTTGGCTTGAAGCAGTATCTGGCGACATTGGTTGGTATCCAACAGTGCGGATGTTTTGCTGATCTACCACTTTAGCCATTTGTTGCATCACAGCTTCTACTTGAGTCTGGGTACAAATGTCATGGGCTAACCAATTAGCAATATGTTGGCTCGAAATACGTAACGTTGCTCGGTCTTCCATCAAACCAATGTTATTGATATCAGGTACTTTCGAACAACCTACACCGGCGTCAATCCAGCGAACCACATATCCTAAAATGCCTTGAACATTGTTTTTAATTTCAGCTGATATTTGTTCTTCAGATAAAGAAGCGTCTTTATCCATTAAAGGAATACTAAGCAAGTCCTCAAGGCCCTCTACTTTTTGCTGTTGAATTTTTTGTTGCTCGGCAAATACGTTAACTTGGTGATAGTGCAACGCATGTAAAGTGGCGGCTGTAGGTGAAGGTACCCAAGCAGTGTTTGCTCCTGATTTTGGGTGAGCAATCTTGGTTTCCATCATTTTTTGCATTTCATCTGGCATGGCCCACATGCCTTTACCGATTTGCGCTTTGCCCGACAAACCACATTGCAACCCAATTTGCACATTGCGACTTTCATAAGCTTGAATCCAAGCTTGGGTTTTGATTTGTTCTTTTGGTAAAAAAGCGCCGGCTTGCATACTGGTATGAATTTCGTCACCGGTCCGGTCTAAAAACCCAGTATTAATGAATACAACACGATCTTTTGCTGCGCGAATACACTCTTTAAGATTCAAAGTAGTACGACGTTCTTCATCCATTATGCCAATCTTGATTGTGTGCTCATTAAGGCCTAACATCTGTTCAACTCTGCGAAACAACTCACAACTAAAAGCGACTTCTTCTGGTCCGTGCATTTTGGGTTTCACAATATAAATACTGCCAGTGCGGCTATTACGAATACCTTTATCGCGAGTTAAATCAATGGCACCAATCAAAGAAGTGACAACCGCATCCATAATGCCTTCAGGTACAAAATTTCCTAAGTGATCTTCTAATAAATCACTTTCCATCAAATGCCCAACGTTACGCACCATCAAGAGTGAACGGCCATGAACACGATATTCTTCACCCTCTAGAGAGGTGTAAATATGGTCTTTATTCATGCAGCGAGTAACCGTTTCGCCATTTTTTTTGAACGCAGCTTGAAGCGTGCCTTGCATGAGCCCTAACCAGTTTCGATAGACTTCAACTTTGTCTTCTGCGTCTACGGCAGCTACTGAGTCCTCACAATCAATAATAGTGCTAAGGGCAGACTCAATTAAAATATCATCTACGTTGGCAAGGTCATGGGCTCCATTCTTGCCGTTTCGATTAAATTGTATCTCTACATGTAAACCATGATTTTTAAGCAAAATTGATTCAGGATCGGATTTGTGCCCAGTCAGTGCAACAAATTGACAAGTCTGCGTTAAACCACTCTCACTACCGTCAGGAAAAAACGCCAATAGGTGCTGATAGTAAACAACATAACTAACAACATCATGGTGTGAACCATTGGCTAATGGAAAGGTATTGTCGAGAAAGTCTCTGGCCATCGAAATAGCGCGGCGGCCTCTTGCTCCATTGTGATTTTTACCTGGCTTAAGGCCATTAGACTTAGAAATAATATCGGTACCATATAATGCATCGTACAAACTGCCCCATCTGGCATTGGCTGCATTTAAAGCAAATCGTGCATTTTTAGCAGGAACTACTAATTGAGGGCCAGCCATTGTTGAAATTTCGGCGTCTACGTTAGTGGTGGTAATGCTAAAGTCATCCCCCTCCTCGACTATATAACCAATTTCTCGCAAAAAACCTTGGTATTCATTTGCATCAAATTTCACCTCTCTTCGACTCGCATGCCATTGGTCAATTCTCTGCTGCATCGATTCTCGAGTAACCAACAACTGACGATTGACTGGAGCCAAGTCTTTTACCAGCTGGCTTAAATCTTCCCAAAAGGTGGCCGGGGTTAAATTGTGAAGAGGCAATACTTCTTCGTTGATGAAGTTGTAAAACCGTTCGTTTATCAAACTAGTTTTCTGCTGGGGTATATTCATCTTCTTTAACCTTTTTGTCTTACATTGTTATTTAACTTGTTTAATCGGCGACCTCTATTCGCTCGATTTGTAGTCTATGACTTTTTTATATAGAATTTCACAATAGAAATTACACAGTGTTAATTTTACAAAATGAAAAGTAATAAAAGCTTAATGCGCAAGGCCCACTTTTTAGGCACTAAGATCCGCAATCTTAGAAAAAGAAACCGTTTAACAATGGAAGATTTATCTGCAAGGTGTATTAAAATTGATCCTGAATCAGCGCCGTCTGTGTCGTATTTATCTATGATTGAACGAGGTAAAAGAGTTCCCAGTGAAGAGGTATTAAGTTTAATTGCCAGCATATTTCAAAAGGACATTAAATGGTTTTTGGATGATGTACCTGAAGAAGATGCCATCACCCCAAACAAAGGTTCGAAAGGCGGGATAAATGGCATGGCATTAGAGCCTAACTTTTTATTTTCTAACGATATTTTACAAATAGCGATCCCAGAAATGTTATCTCAAACAGGTACCTCTGGCCGCCAATTTGCACACTTATTGATCCGCGCACATCAAGAACATAATCAAAATCACTTCCCTGATCTAGAACGAGCGGCAGAAGAAGTTGGGCTTAAACGACTACCTTTAAGTTTGGAAGACATCATTGCCATTACCAAAAATATGGGTTTAAAAATTAAATGGTTTCATAAAACCCCTCAATCAGCATTAGATGGCGTAGGTATAGACACGCAAAGTGTAGTGACTTCCTTTTTTGAAGCGCCCAATCAAATTAATATTAATCAACTAATGAAAAATCAGCCCCATAGATTGAAATATGATCTGGCCGTGCATATTGGGCACTGTGTGCTGCACGATAAAAATGGTTTAAGAAATGTTTTAGTCGCGGGTCGTAACGAAATATCTCCCTTACAAGACCCAACAGTACAAAGTCAGTCCTCAAATGTAGACCCTCACGATATTTTGCATGCTTGGCGTGATTTTGAATGTAGTTTTTTCGCTGGTGCTCTGTTGTGCCCTAAAGTCCCATTTAGGCAATTATTAGACAGAAATGGCTATGAAATAGGTAGTGGTCAGATTGCCGGAGTCTCTGAATCAGTGGCCATGCGCCGTATGACAGCTGTATCTCCCTACCCCCATTGGCACTATTTCGACGCCTATGCACCGGGTAAACTAAAAGCGGTATACCGAGGAAATGGTATCCCTCTGCCCTGGGGCAACATGCGTTTAGTGCAAGATCCTTGTCAACATTGGGCAGTATTTAGAATGATAAATGCCCCACTTGAAGGCACATCGTCTCAAATTTCTATTTTAAATGTAGGTGACGAGCCACGAATATATTCATGTGAGTCCATAAAAGTTCAAGATTTTGCAGGGAATAATCATGTCTTATGTGCCGGAATTGATCTTAATCCCGCCATCAACGCCCAAGGTAAAGATGCCTTGTCATTGGCCAATGATTTAAAACAAGCCTGTGTCAAAAATGGCGGCTCATCCTCCATTCCTAAAGCCATCAAAAGTGATTTAATGAGTATTGCTAAAATACTCAATATTAACTGGGTTGAAAGAGGAATAGATAATGAAGCACGATTAATTTGCTCTCGAGGGGCTGTCTGTCCTAGAACGCCAAGTTGCTATGAACCCTGCACTGTTTAAGCCTTAAGAAATGTTGTATTTATGTACTAATGGTGAATTTACCCACCATTAGTACTACCATATCACTGAAGATGTTTGTGGTCGTACAATCTACAAAAGTTTCCATTAATTTTATATAGATGCAACTGATAACATATCCTCTAAATACGGCTTTGCTAAGGTGAAAATTTACAATGCATTTCCTATTTTTACACTAACAATAAACGACCTGCGTACCAGCAACTAAATCGTGAATACATCTTTTGTCTTTTCTAAAAATAAATAAAATATTAATGAACTGAAAAATGCCTCCTAAAAAAGGCACTTGATTAGGTATAAAGTAAATTCCGTATCGTTTTAACAAATGCTTTTTTAACTCTGCTTTATCATCATTCAAATCGACTATTTTTATTTTTAAAACTTTTTTACCAACCGTCTGTCCATGACTAACGAGTAATTTAAGGTTGATAAAAACAAAAAATACAATCCCCAAAATTCCAAAGCCTAGAGTATAGAGGTGTGACGGCTCCTCTCCGCTTGAAATAATTTCAAACCAACCAACAAAGTACATTATAGGGATCACAAACAACATCATGATAAATGAGTCAACAAGCGATGCGCCTAATCTACTCCAACGGGATGCGAGAACTGAGGTTGTTTGCTCATTAATTTCGTCAATCAGATTTGATTCTGGTGGTGTAAATAAATTATCGCTCATTAAATGACTCCTGTTATTAAAATTCTTCAATGTATGTTTATTTTTTGTGTCAAAGTAAATGTACATCAAAAGCCTACCTAAAATAGTATTTTTTTACGCTCACACACCTAACTCACTTAGGAAAAAAAAGACATATTACTAACAATGATTGAATATACTTAGAACCGCTTATTAAGCTAATGCTTTCCCCTACCAGAACTGGTAAACTTCGGCTCCATTTTTTAGCACATAACAATACATTTTTTGCATATGACTCAACAATCTCTATCTACAGATAAAACTCAAGACAACAGCCAAATAAAAGTTGTGGTTGGCATGTCTGGTGGAGTTGATTCTTCGGTTTCAGCTTATCTTCTTAAACAACAAGGCTATCAAGTCGAAGGGTTGTTTATGAAAAACTGGGAAGAAGACGATAATGATGAGTATTGTGCAGCAGCTGAAGATTTAAAAGATGCTCAAGCAGTGGCCGATAAACTCGGAATGACCTTGCATACCATCAATTTTGCTGCAGAGTATTGGGATAATGTATTCGAGTATTTTTTAGAAGAATACAAAGCAGGTCGGACACCAAACCCAGACATAATGTGCAACAAAGAGATCAAGTTTAAAGCCTTTTTAGAGTTTGCCGCTGAAGAACTTAACGCCGATTACATTGCTACAGGGCATTATGTGCAGCGTTCCAACCAATCAGGTGATTGGCAAATGTTACGTGGCTTAGACGGTAACAAAGATCAAAGTTATTTTTTATATACCCTAGCTGAAAAACACGTAGCACAAACGTTATTCCCGATTGGGCATTTAGAAAAACCGAAAGTCCGAGAAATTGCCCTTGAGCAAGACTTAGTGACCCACGATAAAAAAGACAGCACCGGGATTTGTTTTATCGGAGAACGCAAATTCAAAGACTTTTTAGGACAATATCTACCGGCTCAGCCAGGTGAAATAGAAACAGCCGATGGGCAAGTCATTGGTAAACATGATGGTTTGATGTATCACACCTTAGGTCAGCGTAAAGGTTTACTTATTGGTGGTATGAAATCGTTTGGCGAAGCCCCTTGGTATGTAGTCGATAAAGACGTAGAACGTAATGTATTAATTGTTGGCCAAGGTAGTAACCACCCAAGACTATACTCTAAAGGTTTAGTAGCAAATCAACTACATTGGATTGACCGCTTAGGCCCTCAGCAACCAACAAAATGCGCAGTCAAAACTCGTTATCGCCAACAAGACATACCCTGCTTAGTCACACCTAAAGAAGACGGCACTGTGCTGGTTGAATTTGATGAGCCTCAAAAAGCCGTTACACCAGGGCAGTCCGCCGTATTTTATCAAGACGCCGTTTGCTTAGGCGGCGGTATTATAGAGAACTACATACGGTAATGAGTAATAAACAAAACATGCGCTTTTATGAAAGTAATATTGCACTGGCTGGTGTATGCCAGGCTGCAGCCTTAGTAAAACAAATAGCTCGAGGGGCTGATTACAGCGAAGACTCTCTAAATACATCTCTAAACAGTATTTCAGTGACTGAAAGTGATAATACTGAACAAGTATTCGGGGCGATTGAGGACGTAAAACTAGGTTACGAAACCATCCTTAGTCAGCTAGGTAATCAAGCTAAAGTTAAAGATGTTGAAATCACACGCTACATTGCGAACTTATTATCCATAGAGCGCAAACTCAGCTCTAACAAAAGTACAATGGCAGCGTTAGGTGAGCGTATTGCAAACATTCAACGACAAAAATCACATTTAGACTTAACAGATGGACAAATGCTCAGTAATTTAGACAGCATTTATTCAGACGTCATCAGCCCGGTTTCACGAAAAATTCAGGTTGCAGGCGATCCCAAGATATTGCAGCGCCCTGAATGTCAGCATAGAGTCAGAGCGACATTACTAGCTGGTGTAAGAGCCGCGGTATTATGGCGACAAATTGGCGGTAAACGCAGACAGATATTATTAAATAGAACACAAATTTTAAATAGCGCAAAACACACATTAAAGCAAATAAGCACACCTAATTAGGAGAATTTCATGGCGTTATCTGCCCTTACAGCGGTATCCCCAATAGATGGTCGTTATGGCAGTAAAACTGCTGAATTGAGAGACGTTTTTAGTGAATTTGGTTTGCTAAAATATCGCGTTGTTGTAGAAGTGCGCTGGTTACAAAAGTTAGCAGCCACCCCTGATATTCAAGAAGTCCCTGCTTTTAGCAGCCAAGCCAATGCAATATTAGACACAATAGTAAGTGACTTTAGCGAACAAGATGCCGCAAGAATAAAAGAGATTGAACGTACTACCAATCACGATGTTAAGGCTGTGGAATATTTCCTAAAAGAACAAGTTGCGGATAACGCTGAGCTACACGCCATCAATGAATTTATTCACTTTGCTTGTACCTCTGAAGACATCAATAATTTATCTCATGCATTAATGCTAACAGAAGCCCGTGGCGAAGTGGTTTTACCCTATTGCGACAAACTTATTGCAGAGCTTAAACGTTTAGCCATTGAATTAAAGTCTATGCCAATGATGGCGAGAACCCACGGACAGCCAGCCTCCCCAACTACAATGGGTAAAGAAATGGCCAACGTGATGATCCGCCTACAACGCCAGCGAGATCAAATCGCCAGTGTCAGTATTCTTGGTAAAATTAATGGTGCCGTAGGTAACTACAACGCTCACCTATCTGCTTACCCAGAGTTTGATTGGCATAATTTTGCAGACGAGTTTGTGACTAGCTTAGGAGTCACTTGGAATGCGTTCACTACCCAAATTGAACCTCATGATTATATTGCAGAGTTGTTTGATGCCATTGCGCGTTTTAACACTATATTGCTTGATTTTGACCGTGATGTTTGGGGTTATATCGCCATGGGTCACTTTAAACAGAAAACCATTGCAGGTGAAATTGGTTCATCTACTATGCCCCATAAAGTGAACCCAATAGACTTCGAAAACTCTGAAGGTAACTTAGGACTAGCCAATGCCATGTTTGGGCATCTAGCCACTAAACTTCCAGTCTCTAGATGGCAGCGTGATTTAACCGACTCAACCGTACTACGAAACCTAGGTGTAGGTGTAGGCTACTCGGTTATCGCCTACCAAGCCTCGCTTAAGGGGATCAGCAAACTCCAGGTCAACGAACAAAGCTTATTAGATGAACTTGATGATAACTGGGAGTTACTGGCAGAGCCTGTACAAACAGTGATGCGTCGGTATGGCATTGAAAAACCATACGAAAAACTGAAAGAGTTAACTCGTGGTAAAAAAGTGAATCAACAGATTATGGCTGAATTTGTAGATACCTTAGCATTACCAGATATTGCTAAAGAACAGTTAAAGGCGCTAACACCAGCAAACTATATCGGCCGAGCTATTGAGTTTGTTGAACAGCTAGAGAAATAAAACCACCTTAAATCCTTCATAAAAATTGGGGTGAACTATACTTAACTTCTATTAGAACTTAAGTAGTCACTCTGATTTTTAAAAGGATTTAAAAATGTTAAGACGTTTCTTAAAACTATGGGTATGGGCAGGCATTGCTCGCTACCCAAATGAATATTTCACTCCTATTCGCATCACCAACATCATTGCCTTTATCGTAATATTGGTATCTATTTTTCAAATCCCCAGTGCCCTCTGGTTTTGGCAAGCTCAAGGGGCGTTACAATTATTGATTACCAGCCTAACTATTACCTCTCTGATTTGGGTGCCCATACTCAATCATAATGCGTGGTATCTAGCAGCTAAAATATGGTTAATCACTGTGTATATAATCAACCTCATTACAACATGTCTTTTATGGCAACTTGATTTATATATTCACTTTTTTTATCTGTTAGCGGTAATTTGTTGTCCGTTCTTTTTTACCGAACGCGAGAGCGTTTATAAATGGTGTTTCTCATTACTATTTTGCGGACTGTTTATTGTTACAGAAATATACTACCAAGCTTTTGTTCAACAAAATTACGATACGGCACAACAGAGCTTTAAATTTGCCAGCGCCTGCTTATTGGCACTAGCCAGCATTTTATGTAGCTATCACATTCAAAAAAATGTCAGTAAAAGTTGGAGAAAGCTCGCACATGAGCGTAAGCGTTCTGAACAGCTACTATTAAATATATTGCCAAATACTATTGCTCAAAGATTAAAAATCTCAAATGAGCCCATTGCAGACTATTTTGCACAAGCCAGTATTTTATTTGCAGATATTCAAGACTTCACGCCTCTATGTAAAAAACGCACACCTCAGCAATTATTCGAAATTTTAAATCAAATATTTTGTCGTTTTGATGAGTTGTCTATGAAACACGGATTAGAAAAAATAAAAACCAGTGGCGATGGCTATATGGCCGCAGGCGGATTGCCCGTGGTAAACACACAACATGCCATTCAATGTTGTTACTGTGCACTAGATATGCAGCACGAATTTAAACGTATCTGCCAAGCTCAAAACCTGAAAATAGGTTTGCGAATAGGTATTGGCTGCGGAGAAGTGGTTGCCGGTATCATAGGAAAAAGTAAATTTAGTTACGACATGTGGGGAGAAGCGGTAAACTTAGCATCAAGAATGGAAAGTCACGGTCAATCCAATAAAATTCAGACCACAGAATCCACCTACAAACTAACAAGCAGCTCATTTGATTTTGCTATCCGTGGCAAAATTAACGTGAAAGGGGTTGGCCCTGTTACCACCTATTGGCTTACAGGCCGCAAACAACAAACTGGATAAAGATGTACCGATTACAAAATATAGATACCGACGTTTTTCTAAAAGAATACTGGCAAAAAAAACCACTATTAATTCGCCAAGGCTTTACAGATTTTCACGATCCAATCGATGAACATGAGCTAGCAGGATTAACAGAAGAAGAATCAGTAGACTCTCGTATTGTAAACAATCAAGCAGGTACCTGGGAGGTCGCACACGGCCCCTATGACGATATTAACGAACATTGTTTAGGAAAATGGAGTTTGTTAGTTCAATCTGTTGATCATTTTGTACCAGACGCAGACAGCTTAATGAATACCTTTGATTTTATTCCGCTGTGGCGTATGGATGATTTAATGGTGAGCTACTCAAACGCCGGTGCAGGTGTTGGCCCACATTTAGACCAATACGATGTATTTATTATTCAAGGTAAAGGCAGCAGGCGTTGGCAAGTAGGCTTGCCAAGCGATTACGAAGCTGTAAGACCCCATTGTGATTTATCACAAATCTCCGGATTTAAAGCGGTAATAGACGAAGTACTCACCGCAGGCGATATTATTTATATCCCAGCCAACCATCCCCACAATGGCGTTGCGCTAGAGCCATGTATGAACTACTCAGTAGGCTTTAGAGCACCCTCACAACAAGAGATGCTATCGTCTTTCGCAGATTACGCCATAGATAACAACTTACTCAGCAACCGTTACCAAGACCAAGCATTATCAGCTCGCAAATTCTCTGGTGAAATCAAACAACAAGAAGTGGCTCAGTTCAAAGCATTACTTGCTGAATCATTACAAAGTGACGCATTTGAAAAATGGTTACCCACTTTTTTAAGTGACAATAAAAAAGCAGAAGACGAGTCAAACCAACAAATCGAAGAGTTTTCTGAGCAAGCCATTATGGAGATGTTAGAAAGTGGCGAATACTTCTACCGAGCCTCAGGAATAAAACCTATATTTGTAGAGCCAAAGACGACTTGCGAACCTTCAAGTAGTTTTACATTTCACATTGCAGGGGAAGCATACACCGGCCCAGTCGAATCTGCGGATTTAGTGAAAAGATTTTTATCAGAGCCATTTATTACTGAAGAATTTATTGCAGACGAAGACGGCCAACCTCAATACATTCTACATAACCACTTTACCGCACTATTAACCATGCTGGTAAACAAAGGCCATTGGTATATCGAAGAATAAGTATGAATCTTAATTTCATTAGTCAGATTTGATTTAAAGAGAACAATCAAATCTGACAATTAATTACTGCTTTGTGCCATTAGCGGTCATTGGTCACATTCGGATTTTAACTGGATTTTCACCCTAAAGCGGACATTAACGACTAACAGCAGCCGCGCCGCAGTTTGGCGTCGGATGGCTGTGCTTGTTAGGCATATTATTTATCAAAGGGTCCAAACTCCTTGCTTTCACCTATCTGAATAGTACCTACATGCCCACGTATTTTCGAATATTTAGGATGGTCAGTTTTATAACAAAAATAACCTTCTGCAACAGGCTTGTCTGGCTCTTGCGTTCGAATTTGAAGGCAAATTTCTTGACTCTCTTTAAGCGTCGCGATACCAAAGAACTCAAAGTCTTTTTTTTCCGCTTTATGCTGGGAGGAACAAGCAAAAACTAGTATCGAAAATAGAATAGTCGCTACATGTTTCATATATGCCTAACGCTTATTATCGAGCATGTCGTATATGTAACTTCTCAATTTGATTTTAATTCCCGTCACTTCCAGTTCTTACCTTTTGATTTTATTAAATATTTTTAACTTTCATGCTATCGAAATCACAAAGAGTTGCAAAAGCAAAAGGAGACTCGACTTTAACGCGACTTTTCTGCTTCCTATTAAAAACCATGTAAATAATATTATCCATAGTTAAATTAATAACTTAGTGATTTTATGAAAAGCAAAGTGAGACTTAGAAAATTTACATAATAAGAAGCAATAAGGACTATATTTTACCATTTCCATTATACCTGTATGTATTGACAGACCTTCAATTAGCTTAAACACATCGATGGTAAAATTATTTAATAAACAGCTGAATGTCTGCTTCCTCATAATCATCATTCATTACAGCTATTTTGGTAATCGTCCGCTCTTCGCTCATTACAGCCACTAATCATGTTCTTTTCTTAGTGTACTCTGTGCCCTCGGTGGTGAAAATTTTTAATCTTTTTCTATCTACTAGCCACTGCTCTTCTCACACCACCCGACTCTCATCAATAGTTCTAAAGGTTAGATTAACTCTTGGAGTATCTACTTTTTTGGTGGGAGGCAACCTATGTAGCCAGTGACTTTGGGTTTCACCTTTCATCACCAACAAACTGCCGTGCTGCAATGTTACCGATAACGTTTTTTGAGTTTGTTTATGTTTGAAAGAAAACTTACGCTCTGCGCCAAAACTTAACGAAGCAATGGCACCATTTTTTAATAAGTCTTTTTCACCATCGCTGTGCCAAGCCATGCCTTCTTCGCCACTGTGATATAAATTAAGCAAACAAGAATTAAAGCTGGCACCTGTTTTATCTTCAACAATAGCTTTGAGTATAATTAGCTCATCAATCCAAGGTAAAGCCATTTTAGTAGAGTTTGAATAAGTATAGCTAAATGGTTTATCGCCATACCAAGCGACTTTTCGCTTGGTTAGAATCTGTTTTCCAAAAATATTTGCTTCATCGCTTTTCCATTCTATTTTATGAAGCAGAGCATCAAAGAATTGATTGGCCTCTTGAGCGGCGATCACTAACCCATGATATTCCACCAGCCCATCGTAATCGATGATATTAATGGGTGTGGGTTCTGGCTCAGCGAATAAATCTAGATTGTGCAATATATGTCCTCATTAAAAACGTGTCATTCTTTACTAAAATGATAAGTCCCTCCACCTTGCTTGAGTTGAAAAGTAGCATAATCAACTTTGTCGCCATCCGTACTAAAAAGCATCACAATCCCAGCAGGCTCAAAACGAAACTCTGAATGAGAAAAAGGTGTAAGGCTAAGCGGACCTTGCCCTGTTGCCTGAGCAGTAAGCTGACCATCACGAAACTTTAAAGTGATTTTAAGGGGAATGTCTTTAGAAGAAAACACTCCTTCATACTTGAGGAGATTTTTTTCTGAAAGGCTAATCGGCTTTTGAGTAAAATCAGGTATATCAAAAGGTCGGCCATAATAAATACTTAACAGACCAATACTGATGTCGTTCAGTTTGTAATTCAAACCATTTGAAGTGAGTGTAAAAGCAACATTGTCGGCAGGAAAATAACCGGCTTGTGACACAAAGCCATCTATTCCACCGGTATGGCCATAAATCTCTTTTTCGTAAAACGGAAACTTAAACAATCCTCGGCCATAACCTTGATTAACCTCTTTCATTTTATCTAATGAATTGGATGACACCAACTTACCATTCAAGAGGCCCGTTAAAAACTTGCCTATTTCTGAAGGCGTAGAAATAATCGCGCCAGCGCCATGGGGTATACTCATATCTGTCTGGGTAGCAGGCACCCAATCTTCTGACTCATAAGTATAAGAGTTAGCTTGATTAGCCTCTACATCAATTGGCCCAGCGAACATGGTTCTATCAAGGTTCAATTTAGCCACAACGCGGTTTTGTAACTGGTTAGCGTAAGAGTCTTGAGTGATATCTTCTATAATAAAGCCCAGCAACACATAGGCGCTATTTGAATAACTAGCTTTATTATCAGGATCAAAATCACTGCCTAAGCCTTCTATCAAACTAACCATTTCAGCTTTAGTTTTAAGCTGCTCCATATACTCTGAGTAATCTGCAGCATTAGTAAAATTGAAAATACCGCTTCTATGATTTAACAACATAGAGATAGTTATCTTGTTAGCATTTTTAACTTTTGGGTAATACTTAGCCAGCTTAGTATCAAGTGATAATTTGCCCTCATCAATCAATTGAAAAATCATGGTAGAGGTAAATATTTTGGTAATAGAGCCAATGTGATATTGGGTATCTATATTGGGCTTTTGCTTTCTTGCGACATCTACATACCCAATAGACTTTTGATAAACAGGCTCACCATCTTTCACTATAGCTAAACTAAGCATCGCCTTTTGGTTTGTGTCTAAGGCATCTAAATATTGATCGAGCTTGGCTTTATCAAAGCCCTGAGCAGAAACACTAAACAAGCAAATAAATAAAAACAGGTAAACATTCTTTTTCATGGGGCTAGACCTTCCTTGATATTGAGTAAAAACAATAAAGGTTCTAACTAACCTATGCAATGTATTTAATGAAGCTTTAAGTAGTGTATTTCAGAGGCAAAATCGATAACAACTTACAACAAAGCGCGAAGCATACAACTTAGCGTTTTGTTATTTAGGGTGTTTAATTCATTTTAAGAAATAACTCTATTTGCTCAATCATCCACTCGGATTGATCTGCCATAACAAAGTGTTTAGCTGTTTTTGCATAGGCCATATGTTGAAATTTGTAGTATTGGCTCTTTGTTTTTTTCCTGTAATGCTACTGGTTTCAATTGCAAATTTACGAAGAAAAATTGCCTAAGTTCGCCGAAAAAAGTGCGGATGGGGCAAAGCATTTTGCTTAAAGAAATGAGCTAGGTGCTTCTTTTTGCCCTCCTGAGAGTACATGCTCTGAATATTAAGAATCAAGATTGCAAAATCCATTTTGCTGTATGTAATGGTTAAAAAATCCTGTAGACGTACTATAGGCTGGTTACTTTGAAAAAAGGCAGTGATCAAACTGCCCTCTTCAATTAACGCTATAAGCTTTTCTCTAAAACTTGCAATGGATGTTTAGGTTTAAACTCTTCAAACCTCGCGACTTGGCTACGGCATGAGTAACCAGTGGCGAGCACTTGTTCGGGCTTAAATTTGGCAACGGCTTGTTGCCAGCTTAGGTTATAAATACCGGTTGACTCTTCAAGGTGGCTTGACTCGTGGCCGAAGGTGCCAGCCATACCACAGCAACCCACAGATACCAAAGACAGCTCCAATCCGGTTTGTTTAAATATCTGCTGCCATTGCTTTTCACTGGTAGGTAACGCAGTTTTTTCACTACAATGACCGAACAAACCATACGCAATATTACTTGTAGCTTTGAGCTCTGGTAACTCTATTTGAGTTAACCATTCGTGTACCAATTGCACCTTAAACTCACCTCGTGCATCGCCTAATATTTTTTGATATTCGTCTCGGTAGCACAGCACCATTGAAGGGTCTACGCCAACTAATGGCACGTTTAACTCGCTTAATTGACTCAAAAAGTCAGAGGCATCTTTAGCTGTTTTTGCAAACTCTTTTAAAAAGCCTTTAACGTGCTGGGGCTTACCATTTGGCATAAAAGGTAGCAATATGGGTTCATAACCTAACTTACTGATCAACTTAACAAGTGACTCAACCACATCGGCATCATAAAAAGTGGTGAATGGGTCTTGGACAATACACACTTTTTTAGTCAATTCTGCTGGTGCTAACCGTTGTAGCTCGACTAAATCAAACTGAGTGCTTTGTGGTTGGTTGAGCTTGAGCCTTTTTTCAAGAGTAGGTTGTGATAACAAAGGGGTATTCACATAGCCAATGGTTTTTCTGATACTCGTATTTACCCAGTCTTGAGATAAAAAGAAGTTAACAAAGCCTGGCGCTTTTGCCATGAGGGGCGCCATTTTTTCAATATTGCCTACCAAAATGTCTTTGGCGGGTCGCATATACCTTTGGTAGTACATGCTTAAAAATCGCGATCTAAAGCTCGGTACATCAACACTCACAGGGCATTGACTTGAACATGCCTTACAAGCTAAACACCCTTCCATGACTTCTAGTACTTCATGAGAAAAATCATTATCTGGCTTTTTATCGGTGGAGTTTCTGAAGCGCTCAAACCAAGTAGGCGGATCTTCGTTGTGCTCTAGCTCGTTTACATCAATGTTATTTTTAGATAATAAACGTAACCATTCGCGCACCATACCTGCCCTACCCTTAGGGCTATGACGTCTGTCACCGGTAATTTTAAATGAGGGGCACATGGGTGAAGTCGTATCGTAGTTAAAACATAAACCGTTACCGTTACAACTCATGGCTGGCTCGAATGATGTTCTAACTTCGATAGGTATTTGCCTGTCTAATTCGCCTCTTTTAAGGCCAGACACTTTAACTAGGCTGTCACTTGACTCTAGCGGTGTACAGATTTTACCTGGGTTCATTTTGTTTAGAGGGTCGAACACCGTTTTGATTTTACGAAGTTCGGTATATAGCTCTTCACCAAAAAATGTAGGCGCGTATTCACTACGGTATCCTTTACCATGCTCGCCCCACATTAAACCACCATACTTGGCCACCAGCGCCACCACTTGGTCTGAAATATCTGGCACCATTGCTTCTTGCTCTGGGTCACACATATCTAGCGCTGGACGCACATGTAATACACCTGCATCAACATGACCAAACATACCGTACTTCAAATTATGGCTGTCTAATAAAGCTCTAAACTCCATAATAAAGTCAGCGAGGTTTTCTGGTGGTACGGCGGTATCTTCAACAAACGCGAGAGGCTTTTTCGATCCCTTTATTTTGCCTAATAGCCCTACTGACTTTTTACGCATGGCGTAAATTTTTGTAATGTCAGCTTTGTCGTAGGTAATTTGGTAACCAATTACCCCTAGGCTTTCAGCGTCATCCAAACTCTTGCTGAGGTTAGCAATTTTTTGTTCTATGTCTGCTTGGTCATTGCTGTTGTACTCAACCATATTAAGGCCAAGCACTTCTTTACCTTCGACATCTGTTATCAAGTCGGCAACCGAATGCCAAATAATGTCTTGTTTAGCAAGGTTTAATACATTGCTGTCTACCGTTTCAACAGAGGTAGCATTCGCGGCTACCATACTTGGCGCGTGCCTTAGTGCTGATTCAAAAGAATCATATTTAACATTTACTAAGGCTTTAAACGTAGCGATAGGCGTAATGTTAACTTTTGCTTCTGAGACAAATACCAATGAGCCTTCGGAGCCTGTGATCACCCGACTAAGGTCTAATTTGGTTAAATCTTTACTCAGGGTATTTTCTAAGTCGTACCCCGTTAAAAAGCGATTAAGGCGTGGGAATTTTTCCAGTATCTGCTCTCGCTTACCTAAACAACTATCTAATAATTGCTGGGTGATATTTCCTAGAGGAGAGTCTTGTTTGCTTTGTTCTTTAGCTTCTTCCAGTGTGATGGGTGCAGTATTTAAAATAGTGCCATCAGCCAATACCGATGTTAGCCCTAATACATGGTCGCTGGTTTTACCATACACCAAAGAGCCCTGCCCCGAAGCATCTGTGTTGATCATGCCACCAACAGTTGCACGGTTACTGGTAGATAAGTCAGGTGCAAAAAAGAAACCTAAAGGGCGCAAAGCGTCGTTTAGTTGGTCTTTAACAACACCAGCTTGTACTCGGGCCCAACCTTCATCAGCATTAACTTCGAGCACATTATTCATGTAGCGAGACATGTCTACGATAATGCCTGATGTTAATGATTGACCATTAGTGCCAGTACCACCGCCCCTTGCTGAAAACCGAACATTTTCAAACTGATTGGCAGTTTTGCCGATAAGAGATAAGTCTTCAGTTGACTTGGGTAGCACTACTGCTTGGGGCAATTGTTGATAAATTGAGTTGTCGGTGGCTACAGCTAAACGACTGGCATAACTAAACTCTATATCGCCGCTAAACGTCGACATTTTTAGTAACGCTAAAAATTCTTGATAATCGCTCTCAATAATCAAACTAGGATCTAACACAGGAAGCATAGTTATAGGACTGCTCTTGAACTAAATTATTAGTGTAATTGTACCTAATTGTGGGCCAGCGCTCTATATTACTTTGCACTAGCTTGGGGTTATCTTTCATAACGAGGTAGTACTATGTGAATAATGAGAAAATTTTAACTCGGCATATTAATACTTATATACAGGCAAGGTTCACATTAAATCAATGAACTAAGCAGCCACTAAGAGTGGCCTTAACAACCATGTAATGCTAAAAATACCTTAAATGAAATAAGAAATATTAAAAAAGACCACCTTTAGTTAATTTATTGTTACAACTATTGTATTGCCTTGTCTTCGTAGATGTTAGACTATCGCTACATAACCTAATTGAAATGGGTAAAAAATGATTAAAAAAATAAGAATCGCGGTAGGCAGCCTACTTGCTCTGATGGGAGTGGTACTGTTTATCGTGCCTGGTTCTTCATTGTTTCTGTTATTAGGGCTAATTGTCTTAAGTTATGATGTACCCAAAGCAAGATACTGGCTAACGAAATGCCAAACATCAATGTCAAAATCGGCACGTCGTTTAGACCGTTTTTTCCTGAGACGTAAACTCAAAGGGTAAACGCCTCTAGTTTAAAACAGAGTAAACTGGCCAAAATAAAAAACCGCAACCTGATATCAGATTGCGGTTTTTTAGTTTTTAACATGTAATCATGCCAAATTAACTGTGCTGCTCACCTAAGTACAACCATGTTTCTACCACGGTATCTGGATTAAGCGAAACACTGTCGATACCCTGCTCTACTAACCACTGAGCTAAATCTTCGTGATCTGATGGTCCTTGCCCACAAATCCCGACGTATTTACCCCGTTTTTTAGCTGCTTGAATTGCCATAGACAATAATACCTTAACGGCTTCATTTCGCTCATCAAACAGGTGGGCAATTAACCCTGAGTCCCGGTCTAACCCGAGAGTTAGTTGTGTTAAGTCGTTAGAGCCAATTGAAAAACCATCAAACATATCTAAGAATTGATCTGCAAGTAAGGCATTAGATGGCAATTCACACATCATAATGACACGTAAACCATTTTCACCTTGCACTAACCCTTGCTCAGCTAGTAAGTCTAGAACTTGCCGGCCCTCTTCAAGGGTACGAATAAATGGGATCATTATTTCGACATTAGTTAAATCCATTTTGTTACGAACCCGCTTTATGGCCTCACACTCAAGAGCAAAGCACTCCCTGAAGTCATCAGAAATATAACGACTTGCTCCACGAAAGCCTAGCATTGGGTTTTCTTCATCAGGCTCATATTGGTAACCGCCAACAAGGTTGAAGTACTCGTTAGACTTAAAGTCTGACATACGCACAATAACCTTTTTAGGATAAAACGCTGCAGCAATAGTCGATATACCTTCAACGAGTTTTTCAATGTAGTACTCCACAGGCGAAGCATAACCAGAGATCATATCGGTAATCTCTATTTTCAATTCATTGGGCTGCTCATCAAAGTTTAATAATGCTTTAGGGTGTACACCAATCATTCGATTAATAATGAACTCTAAACGCGCTAAGCCAACCCCTTCACTTGGTAAACGTCCAAAATCAAATGCCCTGTCAGGGTTACCCACATTCATCATTACCTTTAGTGGAACCTCAGGCATTTCATCTACACGAGATGTCACAACGTCAAAATCTAGCAGGTCACCATAGATGTAGCCTGTATCACCCTCTGCGCATGAGACTGTGACTTTTTCACCATTTTCAATAGATGCTGTGGCATTACCACACCCCACCACAGCAGGAATACCTAATTCACGGGCAATAATAGCCGCGTGGCAAGTACGCCCACCTCGGTTGGTAACAATAGCTGAGGCCTTTTTCATTATCGGCTCCCAATCTGGGTCTGTCATATCGGTAATCAATACATCCCCAGGTTGAATTTTATCCATTTCTTCAACACCACTGAGTACCTTCGCAATACCGCCACCTATTTTATGACCGATAGCACGACCTTCACAGATAGTTTTAGCTTTACCTTTCAACATAAAACGTTCTATAACCTGTAAACTTTCACGACTTCTAACAGTCTCAGGACGGGCCTGTACAATATATAATTTTCCATCTATGCCATCTTTAGCCCATTCAATATCCATAGGACGTTTATAGTGCTTTTCAATAATGACGGCTTGTTTTGCTAATTCCATAACTTCATCATCAGTTAACGAAAACAAACAGCTGTCCGATGCATCAATGTCAACAATTTCAACTTGTTTACCATGGGCAGTATCGTCAGAGTAAATCATTTTAGTTAGCTTGCTACCTAAATTTCTCCGAACAACAGCAGGTACATTTTTAGCTAAGGTTGGTTTATGAACGTAGAACTCATCGGGGTTCACTGCGCCTTGCACAACCATTTCACCCAGACCATAAGAAGAAGTAATAAATACCACATCGTCAAAGCCAGACTCGGTATCAATAGAGAACATCACACCAGAAGTAGCACAATCACTGCGGACCATACGTTGAATACCAGCAGACAAAGCCACACCTTTATGGTCGTACCCTTGATGTACACGATAAGAAATAGCCCTATCGTTAAACAAAGATGCATACACATGTTTAATGGCAATCATAACGGCATCGTAACCTTTAACATTTAAGAAGGTTTCTTGCTGACCAGCAAATGATGCATCAGGCATGTCTTCAGCAGTGGCAGACGAACGAACAGCAAAAGAAGCATCACCTCCAGATTCACCCTGTAAGGTTTCAAAAGCACTTTTAATTGCGCTTTCTAATTCAGGTAAAAAAGGCGTATCTATAATCCAATTCCTTATGGTTTCACCGGCTTGCGCTAATTCAGAAATATTATCAACATTTAAGCTATCTAATAAATCATGAATGCGTGCCTCTAATCCACTTTGCTCTAAAAACAGATTAAATGCATGAGCTGTCGTAGCGAACCCACCAGGTACTTGCACCCCAGCGTTTGATAAATTTGAAATCATCTCCCCCAATGACGCATTTTTACCACCTACTACACCAACATCTCCCATTCCAAGCTGTTGGTACCACAACACATGTTCTTGCATTTTTACTTTCTCCTTGACTTACTTTTGGGTTGTTTTATTAAGCTAATAATTTAATGTTACTGACTATAATTTCGACGCTAAAACGGTAACTAAAACAAATACTTCAACGATTAAGTGTTTGCTTGCGATTGATTTTAGAATGTTGTTATTATGAAAGTAAAATTTAATTACATTTCGTAATTAAATTACACCATTGTTAAGGAAATGTTGTGAGATCAGCTTTTTATATTTCGGACGGAACAGCCATAACTGCAGAAACTTTTGGGCACGCACTCCTCTCTATGTTTACGATTGAGTTAAAACACACCACTATTCCTTTCGTCGAAACACCAGAACAAGCCGAAGACGTAATTCAAAAAATATCTGAAAGTTTTCAAGACACCAAACAGAGACCTTTAGTTTTTTATACAATTGTAAATACAGAAATTCGTAAAATCATCTCAAAATCAGTAGGAATTAATTATAATTTTCTCGATCAATTTGTTGCTCCGGTTGAAAAGGTATTGGGGCTTACCAGCAAACCTGAAAAACATCGCTCTCATAGCATTCACGAAAAAACCTACGATATTAGAATTGAAGCAGTAAATTATGCATTGGCTAATGACGATGGGGCGAATCTCAAAAATTATCATGAAGCTGATGTCATTTTAGTGGGAGTTTCTCGTACAGGTAAAACTCCTACCAGCCTTTACCTTGCATTGCAGTACGGCATTAAAGTAGCTAATTATCCTTTCACTGAGGATGATATGGGGGATATTTTACGCTTGCCGCCTACCTTGAAGCGCTTTAAAGATAAACTTTTTGGACTCACAATACATGCTGAGCGCCTACATCAAATTCGTTCTGAGCGGCGACCCAATAGCCATTATGCATCTATGAAACAATGTAGAATGGAATTAAGAGAAGTCGAAAATATGTACCACAAAGAAAAACTACATTTTTTAAATAGCACATACTATTCAGTGGAAGAAATATCTGCGAAAATTTTAGCTCAAACAGGATTGCAACGGCGTAAGTATTAACAGTTAGTCAAAGATTAAGCGTGCGCCCCTAGAACCAGTTGTTGCTAACTAATTACTTTATCCATTTTTTGATCATTTATTAACTATCTTGAACTAAAAGATGATCCTATTTGAATCCTAGCTCGTATTTGTGTTTATAAGAGCAAAGGGAAAAAGTACAATGCTGGCAAATGACTTAAGATCGCATCATGTGAATATGGTAGTACCGACTAGTAAACAGGTTAGTAACACAAAGCATCCAGAGTTGTGTATTTGGTTACAGGACGTTGCCATTAACCGAGATAAACTCGCTTTCAGTAAACTTTTTAAATGGTTTGCTCCTCGCATTAAACAGTTCGGCATCAAACAATTTAATAATGAGGCGCAAGCGTTAGAGCTGGTACAAGAGACCATGACTAACATATGGCGAAAGTCACACTTGTACCAAAAAGACAAGGGAGCACCAACTACTTGGATGTACTCCATTATGCGCAACATGAGCTTTGATATGTTACGTAAACTCCAAACCCAGCGTACCGAAACAATCAGTGATGATATTTGGCCAGTGGATAATATTTTGGTTTCTGAGGATATTGATAACTTTGAGGATCATCTACAAAGTCGCAATATTAAAGCTCTTTTAGAGCATCTTCCAGAAAAACAAAAACAAGTTGTTTCGGGGCTTTTTTACAAGCAAGTTACTCAAGAACAACTCGCACAACAACTTAACGTCCCAATAGGTACGGTAAAATCTAGACTCCGTCTAGCATTAAATAAATTGCGTCAATTGATGGGAGAATCTGATGATTAAACATCACCCAACACCAGCTTTATTACTAGCCTTTACGCAAGGTCAGTTAGGAGCTTCTTTATCGATAGCTGTGTCTGCACACCTAGAACATTGTGAATGTTGTCGCCATCAAGTTTTAGCTTTGCAAGAAACGTCAGCCCAATATCTAGATGACGATATAGAAGTAGATGAATGGGAAGACGATGAGATGATCTCTACCATCACGGATAATGATTATGAGCTCCATCCTAAACAAAGCTCACCACTTCGTGTGAATATAAGAGAACATGAATATACTTTACCAAAAGCCTTGCAATCTGTTGGCTTATCTAATTGGTTAAAGTTAGGGAAACTGTCAAGGGCTAGAGTAGACTTAAATGAGGGCGAGGTACACACCAACTTGCTCCATATTGAAAAAGGAGGGGCCATTCCACGGCATACTCACAAAGGGTTTGAGTTAACCCTTATATTGGCCGGAGAGTTCAAGGATGAAGTTGATACCTATGTTCCTGGCGATTTCATATGGTTGAATGATGCCAATACACATTCTCCGTCTACAGAAACCGGTTGCCTATGTTTAACCATAGCAAATAACTCAATGCATTTTGTACAAGGTATTAGCCAAGTATTAAACCCTGTAGGCAAGCTAATTTACTAGCGTTTTATAGAGTCGTACTTCAATTAAATAGGCTCATTGAATGGGCCTTTTAACTATATCTAATCTAGATAAAAATTTACTCACATGAAATTGATCCACTGCCTGTCTGGCATCGTATATAGATTTATAAATAAAGAGTAAATGCTATGAATCCAAATAAAATCGATAATTTTGTCGCTGCTTATCAAAACATCAATAAAGATAATTTGGCTCTTTTGAAAGATATTTATCACCAAGACGTGGTATTTATAGATCCACTTCACAAAGTCGAAAAAATTACAGAGCTAGAACAATACTTCAGTCATCTTTACAGCAATGTGCAATCAATAACCTTTAAAATCGATGAATCTCTAGAAATAGCAGATAAAGGATTTTTGTATTGGACCATGGTTTACTCCCACCCTTCATTAAACGGCGGGGCTGATATCAATGTTATGGGTCATAGCCGTTTAGAGTTCAAAGGTAACTTAGTTATTTTCCACCAAGACTATGTAGATACAAACGCTATGATTTTTGAGCATATCCCAGTTATAGGAAAGCTCATTAAATATTTAAAGAAAAGAGCAAGTGAATGAATAGCGTTCTAATTACCGGTGCAACATCTGGCATTGGTAAAGCTCTGGTAGAGATTTACGCTAAAAACGGTTTTAAAGTTTTAGCCGCTGGTCGCGATTCAACAAAATTAGCAAACTTAAAAGAAATATACCCGAGCATCCAAACGTTAAATTTTGACGTAACACAGTTGCAACAAACCCTGGTCGCTGCCGATGAAGTTAACAATATTGATCAGCTTATTTTGAATGCAGGCAACTGTGAGTATATGGAAACAGTAACCCCTTTTGACAGTGCGTTATTTGAGAGAGTCATCCGTACTAATTTGTTATCGGTTGGGTATTGCTTAGAAGCTTTTCTACCCAAATTGACACGCTCAGGGCAGATAGGCATCGTGAGTTCTAGTGTGACATATTTGGCTTTCACACAATCACAAGCCTATGGAGCCTCAAAGGCGGGGTTAAATTATTTAGCTAAAAGCTTAAGCGTCGATCTTGCTAATCACGAAATCGGTGTAAGTCTTATTCAACCAGGGTTTGTTGAGACTCCTTTAACAGACAAAAATACTTTTGAGATGCCTGGTAAAGTGACAGCAGAATTTGCAGCAAGAACTATATTTAATGGCATGCGAGCTAAAAAACATTCGATAAAATTTCCTACGATTTTTATCAACATTCTTAGATTATTGTCCATTTTGCCTTTTAGGCTGTGGCGAAAAATCGCAATTTCTTTGGTGAATAAATGAAAAACATAGCCATTATTGGTTCAGGAATATCAGGACTCACGTCTGCATATTTACTTAGTCAAAAGCATAAGGTTACCGTGTTTGAGAAAAACGATTACATTGGTGGTCATACTGCAACTGTAGACATAAAGATACAGCAAAAAGAATACTCAATTGATACCGGTTTTATCGTATTTAATAATAAAACCTACCCTAGATTTTTAAAATTACTGTCTCAATTAAAGCTTACTCCTCAAGAAACAGAAATGAGTTTTAGTGTTAAAAATCAAAACACTGGCTTGGAATATAATGGCCATAGCTTAAGCACATTATTTGCTCAAAAACGTAATCTGTTCAGACCAAAATTTTGGAAGCTCATTTTGGATATTTTACGCTTCAACAAAACCTGTAAGCTTTTATTTTCAGAAGACTCAATCCCACAGGACCTAACCTTAGGAGAGTTTTTAGATAATGAAAAATTTAATGATTATTTTTGTCAGCATTATATTTTGCCGATGGGTGCAGCTATTTGGTCAACAAGTTTAAATGAGATGCGTCAGTTCGAATTAGGATTTTTCATTCGTTTTTTTCATCACCATGGCCTATTGAATGTAAGCGACAGACCTCAATGGTATGTAATCCCTGGCGGCTCACGTGAGTATATAGCCCCTCTTATAGATAAGTTTAAGGACGACATTTATCTAAACGCTAAAATCAAAAAAGTCAGTCGAGACGTCGATAGTGCTAAATTGCATTTTACAGACGGTACGACTCAAAATTTTGATGAGGTAGTATTTGCATGCCACTCTGATCAAGCTCTAGCTTTACTTGCTGACCCAACACCACTAGAAACTGAAGTACTGGGCAATATTCATTACCAAAATAATGATGTAGTTTTGCATACAGATATCAATTTGTTACCTAAACGCAAAGCAGCTTGGGCTAGCTGGAATTATCAATTGGACGGTAATTTTGATCGTCAAGCCAGTGTGACTTATAACATGAATATACTGCAAGGCATCACTTCATCAGAATCCTTCTGTGTTACCTTAAACCAATCTGAACACATTGACCCAGAAAAAGTAATTCGCAAATTTAATTATGCCCACCCTGTGTTTAACCAAGCTTGTATTGCTGCACAGCAAAAAAGAGACTCTATTTGTGGCGTTAATCATACTCATTTTGTAGGCGCTTATTGGTACAACGGTTTTCATGAAGATGGAGTACGTAGTGCTACTGATTTGGGCCAGCGTTTTGGAATTAGTCTATGATACTAAATAGTGGAATTTACGCTGGAAAAGTGCGTCACAGACGCTATAAACATGCTTATCATAGCTTTAGTTATACTTTGTACATGTTAGCCATCGATTTAGATGAAGTTCCACAACTATTCACTCAGTCTTCATTTCTTGGCGAAAAGTGGTATCACCTCATTCGCTTCAATCAAAAGGATTATATAAAAAGTGAACTAGGCACCTTACACCAACGTATTGCTAAGAAAGTATCAGCGTTAGGTGGTAATTGGGATGGACACAAAGTGACTATGGTAGCCCAAGGTAGGTGTTTAGGATTATATTTTAGCCCCATAAACTTTTACTTTTGCTATGACCAAAACCTAAACTGCGTGTACATGTTGGCAGAAGTTAGCAACACACCTTGGCGTCAAACCCATTACTATTTAGTAGATTTAAATGGCACTAAGCCTACTCCTAAAACATTCCATGTATCACCATTCATGGAAATGAATATGGACTATCACTGGCGCGTCAAGCCCCCAGAAAAAAAGATGCTTGTACACATAGAGAATCATCAAGATATAAAAGTATTTGATGCAACGTTGGCCATGTCAAGAAAGCCATTAACCGCTGCAAATATTTTCTCTACCCTCTGCAGCACTCCCAGTATGACGTTAAAGATTGTATTAGGAATTTATTGGCAAGCTGTAAAACTATTTTTTAAAAAAGTGCCTTTTGTTGCACACCCAGAACACTGAGGTAATTAATGGAAAATACACAAACATTGAGTTCGGCTATTCAATTAGATTGGTGGACCACAAAATGTCGAAAGTTAGTTTTTGATACCCTCAATTCCTTGCAGGATGCATGTATTGAAATTCAAGAAGGTAACACTCATTATCAACTTGGTAACCGAGACGCTATGCTGACATCTAAAATAGTGGTCTTGGACTCGAGCTTGTACAGAGACTTTGCGCGAGGTGGCTCAATAGGCGCAGCAGAAGCGTTTATCGCCCAAAAATGGACTAGCCCGAATTTAACACGATTAATTCAAATTTTTGCCAAACACCAACAACAATTAGACAAAGTTGAGGGTTCAATATCGTGGCCGGCTAAAGTCAAAAATAAGGTGGCGCATTTAGCTAATAAGAATTCTCAAACAGGCTCTAAGAAAAACATCCTCAGTCACTATGATTTAGGTAATCATCTTTATACCCAATTTTTAGACAGCACTATGATGTATTCAGCTGCAATTTTTGATGAAGAACATCAAACATTAGAAGCTGCTCAAACCAATAAATTGAAAGCAATCTGTGAAAAATTAGAGCTTGAGTCTAGTGATCACTTAATCGAAATTGGTACAGGATGGGGTAGCTTAGCTATTTATGCTGCCAAACATTACGGCTGTAAGGTTACGACGACTACAATATCTGATGCACAGTACGAATACGCTCAGACCCAAGTTAAAAAGAACAGTCTTACTGAACAAGTAACCCTGTTGAAAAAAGATTACAGAGAACTAACGGGCACATACGACAAATTGGTGTCAATTGAAATGATTGAAGCTGTAGGTCATGAGTTTTTGCCTACGTTTTTCAAAAAATGTAACTCACTACTAAATGATTCTGGGAAGATGTTATTACAAGCTATAACCATCGCAGACAATCGCTACGATCATTACCGTAAAAGTGTCGACTTTATCCAACGGTATATATTCCCCGGTGGCTGCTTACCATCAGTTCAAGTTATTAGTAAACAACTTTCTGAGCAAAGTGACATGGTTATCGACCATGTTGAAGATATTGGGTTACATTATGCCCGTACCCTTAACCATTGGTACAAAAACTTTAATCAGAACTGGTCAATATTAGCAAGCTCGGGTTTTGATGGGCAATTTAAACGTTTATGGAACTACTACCTTTGTTATTGCGAAGGCGCTTTCCTAGAAAGAGCTATTAGCACACATCACATAACCGCTAGAAAAATGAACTTTATTGGCAAAAACGATGCGTCAGTTTTGGATTATTAATGGCATTCTTTTTCAGCTAGCGTGGTTTGCAGCTGCATTACTAACTCAATATGCAGCTTTTATAATTAGCTTTATCTTAATTTTACATTTTGTATTAAGTGATAAAAAACTCTTGGATGCCAAGTTATTAGTCTTGGCGCCAATAGGATGGCTGACAGACACACTGTTAATTCATTATTCCGTCATCACAACCGAGAGTGGCTGGATAACTATCTGGCTAATGCTGTTATGGTGTGTGTTTGTGGTGTCTTTAAGCCACAGCTTACTTTGGCTTTCAAGGCTTAATGTATCTATTTTAGTATTAATTGGTGCATTATCAGGTAGTGTCAGCTATACAGCTGCAATCAGGTTCAGCGCATTGAAAACATCTCTTGATATTACTAACCAAGTTATTTATTTCGGAATGGTTTGGGGGGTATTACTGCCGCTATTAGTTCAATTATCAAAATTGATAGATAGTAAAAAAAAGAATGAAACTGCAATCAGGAATAAAAAATGAAATACACTCTGCTTATATTTGTATCGATATTATTTTTAAACTGCTCAAGTGCAAATATAGATAACTATGAAAACACTACCCCAAAACTTAAGCTGAATGAATTTTTTGATGGGGAATTAGTCGCTCATGGGATGGTACTAGATATTAATGGCGACTTAACTCGACGTTTTGTAGCAGATATCACAGGTACATGGCAAGGTAAACAAGGGACGCTAGATGAGCAATTTATTTATGATGACGGTGAAACTGACACTAGAGTATGGAAACTAACTGAATTAGAAGATGGTAGCTATCAGGGTACTGCTAATGATGTTATTGGTTTGGCTACAGGCAAATCTGTAGGTGCAGCATTTTATTGGCGATATGACTTAGAAATAATAGTGGATGGTGAGTCATTAGTCGTTACACTCGATGACTGGATGTACTTGATTAACGATGACGTTTTATTAAATAAATCTCGAATAATTAAGTACGGAATAGAAGTAGGTGAAGTAATTTTATCTATTCGTAAGCTGTAACTCTGAGGTATATCATCAACTTTATTGTATATAAATAAGATTTTGTATCATTTCATCTAACTATAAATGCCTAATGCCACCTACTTTAGATTTAAAATATGGATTCTACTTAAGCCAGAAAACGTATCACAAATAAATCAAGAGTCACTTGATGAACTTACCTTGGCCCTTCCTCCCGTGACTTTATTAGCGCGGCCTTCTTCTTTTGCTTTTTCGGCCCTTCTTCTACGAACTTCTTTAGGATCTGCTATTAGAGGACGATAAATCTCAATACGGTCTCCATCACTTGGTACATCAGACAATTTACAAGTACGATTCCAAATACCTACTTTAGAGGTGCTCAGTTCTATTTCTGGGAATTGAACTAAAATGCCAGAACATAAAATAGCTTTTTCAACAGTCTCACCTTGAACAACAACAAACTCAATCAATGCCTGCTTCTGGGGTGTTCCATAGGCAACTTCAAGTGTTATCTCAGAACTTTGCATGTGATTATCCATAGACTTGCTTAGCTCGCTCTGTGAAAGCAACAACCATATTGGCTGCAATGGAATTAAATATTCGACCAAAGGCCATTTCAACTAAGCTACTAGAAAACGCAAAATCTAAATTTAGTTCTATCTTACATGCTGACTCACTTAGCGCCTGAATAGTCCATCCACCCGTTAAACTTGAAAAAGGGCCGTCAACTAAGTCCATCTTAATAAACTCACCTCGCTTTAAGGTATTTTGAGTGGTAAACCACTGCTTTACCCCAGCTTTAGAAATAAGCAATGACGCTCGCATGTGCTCAGCATTTTCTTCTAATACTTTTGTATCTGCACAACCTGGAATAAACTCTGGATATTGTTGCACATCGTTGATCAAATCAAACATAGACTCAGCGCTAAAGCTAACCAATGCGCTGCGAGATACATTCGCCATTAATACTCCTAATCTGATATGGTCGAAAACCGCTGTAGCCTAGCATAATCAGCCAACTTTATTAATACCAAAGACCCTAGAATTAGTCTTTGTCATCTTTTTAGTTGTGCCTAAAAATACAATCTCTATAATACGCCCCATGAATAAAAAGAAGTCTAAAAACACTACCGACACTATCGCGCTGAACAAAAAAGCACGTCATCAATATAACCTTGAAGATAAGCTAGAATGTGGCATGGCCTTACAAGGTTGGGAAGTAAAAAGTATCCGTTCGGGTAAAGTTAATATATCTGAAAGTTATGTCACTATAGAAAAAGGTGAAGCTTTTCTGATTGGCTCTACAATCCAACCCTTAAACCAAGCATCCAGTCATGTGGTATGTGACTCTACTCGTAAGCGTAAACTGTTATTGAAACAACGAGAGTTGGATAAACTCATTGGCTCAGTTGAACGTCAAGGCTACTCCCTAATCGCTACGGCCATGTACTGGAAAGTTAACTGGGTAAAATTAGAAATATATCTAGGTAAAGGTAAACATGAGCACGACAAACGTGACTCAGTTAAAGATAGAGATTGGGCTCGAGACAAAGAGCGCATGATGAAACATAAGGTCTAAATAGGCCTTCATCCACTTTTATTGTAATTACTACAGCTCTCTATTTTCTGCTAGTACCTAACTTTATGAACCTCAGTAGCATTGCTGCTTCGCTATGTCGAACATCTTTATTATATAAAAGCTTATATACAAGCAATCACATTCAAAACAAAAACAAAAAAACCGAAAGCCTCATTTTAATTAAGCTTTCGGTTTTTTGTGGTTCTTACAGAACCTTGTATTGGTGCGGATGGGGAGACTCGAACTCCCACGGCCTAAGCCACAGCCCCCTCAAGGCTGCGTGTCTACCAATTCCACCACATCCGCGTGAACTTTATGAACTAAGAAGTCGGTACGTCGTCTTCAGTAATTGGCGATTCAGCAACAGGCACATCAGAACTTTGAATCGTTTGTACTGCGTCATCACTTAATGGAATATCAGAATCAATTGTTTGCTCTGAAGTAGGTACTTCAAGGTTTTCCCACTCACCCAAGCCCTTCTCTTTGTCAGCAGTTTGGTTACCTAAGATTAAGCTAATAACAAAAAACAAAGTAGCTAGTATTGCAGTCGTTCTTGTTAAGAAATTACCAGACCCTCCAGAACCAAATACGGTGTTAGAGCCACCAGAACCGAATGAAGCCCCCATATCAGCACCTTTACCTTGTTGGATCAATACAAAACCCACCAACATAACTGCGACAATTAAATAAACAATAACTAATAACTCGTAAAAATCCATGTGCTGCCTCTACTGATTTGCCGCTAGGCAAATACTTAAAAAATCTTCTGGGTTTAAACTGGCACCGCCAATCAAACCACCATCTACGTCTGCCTGAGAAAACAACTCCTCAGCATTACTACCTTTAACACTACCGCCATATAAAATAACAATTTTAGCCGCAATGTCTGTATCTAATTTAGCTAAATGCTCCCGAACAAAAGCATGTACTTCTTGTGCTTGCTCTGGGCTAGCTGTTTTCCCTGTACCTATCGCCCAAATAGGCTCATAAGCTAAAACTATCTTCGTAAACTGTGTAATACCAATCTGTTTCAATACTGCATCTAATTGAGCAGCAATATAGGTGAACAAAGTGCCATCATCTCTAATATCTTCTGGCTCACCGAAACATAAAATTGGTGTCAAACCTGCTTCTAATGCTTTTTGAACTTTTTGAGCGACTATATCGTCTGACTCAAAGTTATCTTCACGACGTTCAGAGTGGCCTATAATAATATAACTACAACCACACTCTTTAAGCATTGATACTGAAATTTCTCCAGTATGGGCGCCAGAATCAAATTGGCTCATATTTTGAGCACCTAATTTAATATTATCTGCAAACATTCCTAAATAAGGAAATGGAGGACAGATTACTGCATCCATATTGTCTAAACTTGCCTGTTCAAGCTGCTTTTCCATCTGCTCGACAAGTGCTTTATCGCCATTCATTTTCCAATTACCAGCGACCATAGATCTTCGACTATTTACTTGCACTTTTTGCTCCTTATTGCGCCAATAAAAAAGCGCGCGAGATATTAACCAACCCAGTGAGATTATACAAGGGGCTTATAAGCTTATACTAATTATAACGGTTTATTTGCTCACTTTACGCACAGCATCGGCTATATGTTCCGCCCATGATGCTGAATCTTGTGCATCATTGGCCTCAACCATTACACGAATCAGTGGTTCAGTGCCACTTTTGCGCAACAATACTCTGCCTCTATCAGCAAGTGCACTTTCTGCTTCAACTACTGCAGCTTTTACAAATTCATCGTCTAATGGTGTGCTACCTTCTTCAAACCTGACATTAATTAGTGTTTGAGGGTATTTTACCATTCCACGGCTTAACTCATTTAAAGTCATATCGGCATTGAGCATTGCCGCCAAAATTTGCAAACCCGCAACAATTCCATCTCCCGTGGATGCTGCAGCTAGGTTTAACACGTGACCTGAACCTTCTCCGCCAATTGACCAGCCTTTCTGTTTCAATAGCTCCATAACATATCGGTCTCCAACTGCACTTCGTACAAATGGTACACCCAAGGTGGCCAAAGCAACTTCTAGCCCAAGGTTACTCATTACAGTCCCTACCACGCCTCCTTTGAGACGGCCTGATTTTAGCGTGTCACGAGCAATCATATATACAATCTGGTCACCGTCGATAATATTACCTTTATTATCAACAAGCATTATGCGATCACCGTCACCATCTAATGCAAAACCCAAGTCAGCTTGATTTTCAAGGACGCATTCAGTAATCGCCTTCATTGAGGTTGCACCAACATCACGATTAATATTCAAACCATTTGGATCTGTGCCTATTTCAATAACTTCAGCACCAAGCTCACTAAGTACATTAGGAGCAATATGGTATGTTGCACCATGAGCGCAATCGACTACTATTTTTAATCCTTTCAATGACAAATCGGAAGAAAAATTACCCTTGCAAAATTCTATATATCGTCCCGCAGCATCTCCTATGCGGATGGCTTTACCTAACTTATCTGAAGCAACACACTCCATAGGTTTATCCATTTGCTCTTCAATAGCAGCCTCAATTTCATCATCTAATTTCATGCCATCAGCAGAGAAAAACTTAATACCATTATCATAATAAGGGTTATGAGACGCACTTATAACAATGCCGGCTTCGGAACGAAAGGTTTTAGTAAGATACGCAATAGCAGGAGTAGGCATAGGTCCCAATAACCCTATATTAATACCCGCAGCAGAAAGGCCGGCCTCTAATGCTGATTCAAGCATATATCCTGATATGCGTGTATCTTTACCAATTAACACTTTGTTAGTACCTGTATTGGCTAGCACTTTTCCAGCAGCCCAGCCTAACTTCATCACGAATTCAGGATTTATCGCACTTTCACCGACTTTACCGCGTATCCCATCTGTACCAAAATACTTTCTTTCACCCATTTTAGTCATTCCTATAAGCGTCAATTGCGGCAACTATCTTAACCGCATCTACTGTTTCTTTTACATCATGTACGCGAATTATGTTCGCGCCTTGTTCAGCTGCAATAGTAGCGACGGCAATCCCGCCTGCTTGTCGCTGTTCAACATCTCTATTCAATAGACTACCCAACATACTTTTTTTAGACATACCAACAAGTACGGGCTTATCTAATATTTTAAACTCTGCCAGCTCAGCCAGTAGTTGATAATTATGGTCCAAAGATTTTCCGAAACCAAATCCAGGATCAATCATTATCTGCCCTGAGCTAATACCCGCAGCTTCACACGCAGTTATTCGATGCTTTAAAAAAGTTAAAACATTACAAGTAACATTGTCATATTGGGGATTTCGTTGCATTTTCCTTGGTTGACCTTGCATATGCATCAAACAAACTGGCACGTTAGCTAGTGCTGCAGCTTGTAAGGCTCCGTCTTCTTGTAACGCCCTAACATCATTAATTAACCCTGCTCCAACGTCTACTGCGCTTGTCATGACCTGTGACTTACTTGTATCGACAGAAATAACAGTATCGAATCTTTGGCTTATTGCCTCAATTACCGGTAAGACTCTGTCTAATTCCATCTGTAACTCTACTTCTTCTGCCCCTGGCCTAGTAGATTCACCACCAACATCAATAAAATCAGCACCTTCATTTAGCATGAGTTCAGTTTGCTTTAAGGCGCTTTCTAATATATTGAAGCTACCGCCATCAGAAAAAGAATCTGGAGTGACATTGAGAATACCCATGACACGGGGTTGTGATAAATCTACAAATTTATCTTTAAACAGCATAAAAATACATCTCTAAAATTAGGCAGCTGTATCTACAAAAAAACGCCTTGGTGCGCAAGCAACAAAGCGTTTTAAGTACTTAATCGAAACTAATGCGTAACATCACCAGGTTTACCAACATTAGGTTTTGGAGACTCTTTTTTAGGTTCTTCTTTCTTATCTTCAGCTTTAGCTGCTGCACCACCAGAAGGTTTATCTGAATCATCTGTTTTACCGTCACGCACCCAATCTGCAGGTAAACGCACATCTTTACGGTCCATCAAATCATCAATTTGCATAGCATCAATGGTTTCATATTTCATTAGTGCGTCTTTCATCGCTTCCAAAATATCCATATTATCCTTCAGCAAGGTTTCAGCTAAGGCGTAGTTTCTATCAATTAACAATCTTATTTCAGCATCAATGTCGCGAGAAGTTTCCGCAGACATAGAAGATGGAGCGGCTCCCATGAAGGCTTCATTATCATCATCTTTATAATTAATTGGTCCCATTTTTGGAGAGAGTCCCCACTGCGTGACCATTTTTCGGGCTATGTCAGTAGCTCGCTCAATATCATTTGATGCCCCAGTTGTGACACCGGCTTCGCCGAGCGTAATTTCTTCAGCAATTCGACCACCAAAGAGAGTAGCAATACGAGACTCTAACTCTTCCCTTGAAGAGCTGTATTTATCTTGCTCTGGCAAATACATAGTCACGCCAAGAGCACGGCCTCTTGGAATAATTGAAACCTTGTAAACGGGGTCATGTTTAGGTACTAATCTTCCTACTATCGCATGACCCGCTTCATGATATGCAGTATTGGTTTTTTCTTCTTCTGACATCACCATGGTCTTACGCTCAGAACCCATCATGATTTTATCTTTAGCCTTATCGAACTCGTCCATACTAACAACACGTTTATCGGTACGAGCGGCAAATAAAGCGGCTTCATTTACTAGGTTAGCTAGATCTGCACCTGAAAATCCAGGTGTACCACGGGCAATTAGAGACGCTTCTACATTGTCACCTAAAGGTACTTTACGCATATGAACTTTCAAAATTTGTTCGCGACCACGAATATCTGGTAAACCAACCATAACTTGACGGTCAAATCTACCAGGCCTTAATAATGCTGGGTCAAGCACGTCTGGACGGTTAGTCGCTGCGATAACGATAATTCCTTCAGTACCTTCAAACCCATCCATTTCAACCAACATTTGGTTTAATGTTTGCTCTCTTTCGTCATTACCACCGCCATGACCACCACCACGCTTACGACCAACAGCATCAATCTCATCGATAAAAATAATACAAGGAGCTGATTTTTTAGCTTGATCAAACATGTCTCGTACACGTGAAGCACCCACACCAACAAACATTTCAACGAAGTCAGAACCTGAAATACTAAAGAAAGGTACTTTAGCTTCACCGGCAATGGCTTTTGCTAACAGTGTTTTACCTGTCCCGGGAGGACCAACCATCAAGACCCCTCTTGGAATTTTCCCACCAAGCTTTTGGAATTTACTAGGGTCTCTCAAAAAGTCGACTAACTCACTTACGTCTTCTTTGGCTTCATCACAACCAGCAACATCAGCAAATGTAGTCTTTATTTGGTCTTCACCTAAAAGACGAGCCTTACTCTTACCAAATGACATAGCGCCTTTACCGCCTCCACCTTGCATTTGACGCATGAAAAATATCCACACCCCGATAAGCAGAAGCATAGGGAACCAAGAAATAAATATAGATGTTAATAATGAGGACTCTTCTGGCGGCTTACCAAAAACGGCAACATTGTTTTCAATCAACTCGTCCATCAAGGCTAAGTCTGTATAGGGTATAATAGTGGTAAAAGCCTCACCATTTCGTTTAACACCCTGTATCTCACCAGTATTTCTATCGATGGTAGCACTGCTAACTCCCCCATTACTTACGTCTCTGAGAAAGTGGGTATAGTCAGTTGAAACTGCTTTGGAATCACTTGATGAAAAGTTTTGGAAAACGGACATCAATACAACAGCTATAACCAGCCATAAAATTAAATTTTTTGCCATGTCGCTCAAGTTATATAACCTCTAAAATTACGATTTTGTTTTGTCTAACCTGTATACCAGCAGATTACTATAATTTGTATCTTGCCGCTAGCAGATAAAGTTATCTGTAGGCCCACGTTATGATCCGATCAAATAAGTTCACATACCTATAGATACATTGAATCAACTCTTATATTTTTTACCTTCGTCATAACAAAGCCAATACTCAAATGATCTTAGCTTTAACGTTTCTTAAAGATATTACGAAGATAAAGTCTGTTTTGTTCACGCCAAAGTCTAAAACTATTAATAAACCTTAATTTTGACTCAAACTACTGGACTTATTCCTTTCTAATTTTCCCAATCAACTCAACAAAACAACCATATCGCTTAGTCTAAATGGGTATAAACTGTCTTTTCCTTATTTATAACTGCATTCAAATTAGGAATAACAGTGAGATGGCGCTAGAATAGCGCTTTTCAACCATTCATCTTGAATAAATTTGTAAGAATTACTATCAATGAACTTATCGAACAAACAAAAGCAATATTTAAAGGGCTTAGCACACCCTCTTAAACCCATAGTGCAATTAGGAAACAATGGCTTAACAGAAGGCGTAATGGCCGAAATAGAAGGAGCAATTAATCATCACGAGTTGATTAAAGTGAAAGTTCCAACCGACGACAAAGAAGAAAAATCTTTAATTATGGATGCCATCGTAAGAGAAACTGGAGCCATTAAAGTACAAGCAATAGGGCATACTTTAGTTATATACAAACCAAGTGACGAAAAGAAAATTGATTTACCAAGAAAATAGACACTTTTAGTATCTACATATGGTGATTAATTTAAAAATGTTTATTAATCACCTGCCACTTTTTACGTCTAAACCTTATGCCTTTTGAGTTAGTGGTTATGTACTCCATCTCCATGAGCATGAGCATGCTCATGCTCATGCTCAATCTCTTCATCTGTTGCTGCTCTTACGTCTACAACTTTAAGTTCAAACTGTAAGGTTTTACCCGCATATGGATGATTTGTATCTATAGTCACCATAAACTTACCTACTTTTACAATAGTGACTTCACGTTGTCCCTGTTCAGTATTGACAACCGCCGTCATGCCCGCTTTCCATTTTGGCTTTTTATCTGTACTCACTAAATGTTTAACAGATACCCTTTGCTCACTATTAGCTTGAATGTCTCCATAGGTCTCAGCCGCAAGTAGCTCAACAACGATCTCATCCCCTTGTTTCATTGACTCTAGTGATTTTTCAACGCCCACCATCATATTGTTATAACCGTGTAGGTAGGCGATAGCATCTTGATTAAAATTTGATTCTAACTCATTGCCTTCTATATCTTTAATTCGATATAAAAATTGCACCACAGTGCCTTTTGTAATTTGCATAATTTTTTCTTAACCTTTGTTATTAATAACAACAATAAAGTGCTGCTGACTCTCTCTGGAGCTATGAGTTTGCCGGATTAAATAGGCTACTCGTCGTCAGCGCCTGCCACAATATTTGCGATATTAAGTAAACTAGTCACCGCCATATAATTAATAGAGGTTTTAGGATAACGGCCCCTACTATTTAACTCTCCTACTTCTTTATTCATTAATAACGCCAAAGCTTCATCAACAGTTTCAACTACATAAACTTGAAATTTCTTGGCTTTGACTGCAGCCAGTACTTTTTTGTCTAGCAATAAATTTACGTGGTTAGATTTAGGAATAATGACTCCTTGGGTTCCCGTTAATCCTCTATGCTCACAAAGATTAAAAAAACCTTCTATTTTTTCATTAACGCCACCAACAGATTGTACCTGACCATATTGATTAATAGAGCCTGTAATAGCAAAATCTTGCTTAATAGGAATATTAGTTAAAGCAGAAATAAGGGCAACAAGTTCAGCTAACGAAGCGCTATCTCCGTCGATATGACCATAAGATTGTTCAATTGCAATATTTGCTGACAACGTTAAAGGAAATAATTGGGCATACTTGTACCCTAAATAACCTGTCAATAACATCACGCCTTTAGAGTGAATTGGCTGTCCTAGTTCTACTTCACGTTCGATGTCTACTACACCATTAGACCCAGCATAGACAGTAGAAGTGATTCGGGCTGGGGTTCCAAACATACTGTCGCCCACTTCGAGTACTGTTAGACCATTAACCTTCCCCACATCAAGCCCTTCGGTGGCGATAAGAATTTGCCCCTGTTTTATATCATCCAAAACAGCTTCACTAACACGACCAGTTCTATGGGTTTTTGCAGCCAATGCAGTCTCAATATGCTCTACATCTAACTCTTGGCTCAGTTGTTTTCTACAAAAGAACTCGGCTTCATGGAGCAGTTCAATTACATCAGAAAAACGAGCTGATAATCGTTGTTGATGCTCAGCCAAACGTAAACTGTACTCCACTAACCGATACATGGCGTTTGCTGAAATGCTTTCTAACCCTAAACTAGCAACCTGACTCCTAACTCGGCCAACAAAATCGAAGATAGTCTTTTTATCCAACGGGATTTCATGGTCAAAATCCACTAGGACTCTGAATAACTCGTAAAACTCATCATCGTAATCTTGAAGTGTGTAGTACAAGTCTCGGGAACCCAACAACACTACTTTAACGTCAATTGGAATTTGTTGAGGGTTCAGCGTAATAGAGTTCACCATACCTACATCGTGCTGGGGCAAGTCCATTTTTAGGCGACCAAATTTTAAGACTAATTTTAACGTTTCCCACACATACGGTTGGTCTATTAACTTGTCTACATCTAGTAACAAATAACCGCCATTGGCTCTATGCATAGCACCTGGACGGATCATTCGGTAATTTGTAAAAACTGAACCTTGTATATTGGTATATTCCACTCTCCCAAATAAGTTTTGATGAGTGGGGTTAGGCTCGTAGACCACAGGAGACCCGCTATTGATGGTATGAGAAACCAAAATATTTGGTAAATATTGCTCTTCTAAGATAGAGCGTTTGTCATATTCATCATGCTTGTCTTCTTTTTTATCATCAGCCAAAACTTCAACAACAGTTTCTACCAGGTGTGGCTTGAGTTGCCTCAAAAATTTCAATATTCCTAAATCTGCAGTGTATTGATGCTCTAAATCCTTTAATAATGGTTTAATTCCTTGCTCAGCAGTCTCTTTTTTCAACGCTCTAAAACGCTCTGCAGTAGCACGCTTCCACTTCGGCAACTCAATTAAAGCTTCACTTAAGGTATCTTCTAATTCATCAATTAGGCTGTAAAAGTTTTGCCGCTCTTCTTCTGAAACTTTAGCAAAGTCCGCGTCAGTAATAGGTTTGCCATCAATGATTGGAGAAAATGTAATCGCTCCCGCCTCTTCATACATAGCAATACCTTGCTTTTGAGCTTCGAGCTCAACAGCCGCAATGGCTTTGTCGTACCTCTGGTCAAACTCCCTAGTAATAGCCGCCTTTTTGCGCTGGTAACCAGGATTATCAAAGGCTGCAGGAAAGGTATCGAGTAACTCATCAATCAAGAGTCCTAGGTCTTTGGCCAGCTTTTTACTTTCACCAGCTGGTAACTTTAAAGAATAGGGTTCTCTTTCATCTTCAAAGTTATTGATGTAGCACCAGTCATCTGGAGTAGACGTTTTGTTTACGTATTTATCGATAAACTCGTGCACTAGGGTAAAACGCCCTGTCGCTTGCTCACCCATTACATATAAATTATACCCCCTGGCTTCAACACCTAAGCCAAAAGCTAACGCCTCACGGGCCCTATCTTGCCCAATAAATGTTGAATTTAATGCACTTTCATCTTTAAGTGCTTGGTTGATAAGCCGTCTACTAGGCTTTGCAGTTAATTGCTGAAGTGTTAACGCGAAGTTACTTTGCATATAAAAATAAGGCGCCGACTAAATTGATAATTACCAAGTAGTGAAACCCTTATTTAGCAAGCTGTCAAACGGATACGTGCAGTTACTCCTTTTAGCGGTCAATAATCAAACAAAATTATTAGGTAACAAGGCCCAGTTTCATAATTTCAATTCAAAAGCTAACTATCATTCGCTTAAAAGAGCTAAAGGTCGCGCAAAATATCGACATAAAAAGACCATTGTTCATAATTACAATAAAAAGTTCTTAATATGCTTCATAAATCAGGCTTTTGCTATTGTTACTCACTAAGTCGCTAAGGTATTCTAACGAGCTAATATTTCAATAATCATACGTAGGTCATTTGACCTGACTGACCCAGCGACACGGAACTTTTTAATGGCCGAAAAACAGTATCAACCTCAAATCATCGAAAAAGAGGTTCAAGCCTATTGGGAAACCCAAGAAACATTTAAAGCCACAGAGCAAGCAGATAAAGAGAAATTCTATTGTCTCTCTATGTTCCCTTACCCCAGCGGTAGGTTACATATGGGTCATGTCCGTAACTATACAATTGGCGACGTAATAAGTCGTTATCAACGTATGTTAGGTAAAAACGTATTACAGCCAATGGGCTGGGATGCTTTCGGTCTACCCGCTGAAAACGCGGCGCTCAATAACAATACCGCCCCAGCCAAATGGACATACTCCAACATCGATTATATGAAAACCCAACTTAAAACATTAGGTTTTGGTTATGACTGGGATCGCGAAGTCGCTACCTGTAAGAAAGAATATTACCGTTGGGAACAATGGTTCTTTACTCGCCTATTTGAAAAAGGCTTAGTATATAAGAAAAATGCTACCGTAAATTGGGATCCTGTTGATCATACTGTGCTTGCCAATGAACAGGTTATTGATGGTAGAGGCTGGCGTTCAGGTGCGGTAGTTGAGCAAAAAGAGATTCCGCAATGGTTTATTAAAATCACTGATTATGCAGAGGAGCTAGTCACTGACTTAGAGCAGCTTGAAGAATGGCCTGAACAAGTTCGAGCCATGCAGAAAAACTGGATTGGTCGCTCCGAAGGTGTTGAAATTACCTTTGAACTTGAACAAGCTGTTGCTGGCCAAGCAGACTTTGATGTCTACACCACTCGTCCAGATACCCTCTATGGTGTGACTTACGTAGCAGTTGCCGCACAACATCCTATTGCATTAGAAGCTGCAAAATCAAACACTGAATTGGCTGCTTTCATTGACGAATGCAAAAACACCAAGGTAGCTGAAGCAGAACTTGCCACCATGGAAAAGAAAGGCTGTGCCACAGGCTATCACGCAATTCATCCGCTTACTGGCGAAAAAGTACCTGTTTGGGTAGCCAATTTTGTACTCATGGGATACGGCTCGGGTGCAGTTATGGCTGTTCCTGCTCATGATCAGCGGGATTGGGAGTTTGCCACTAAGTACCACCTCAATATCAAACAGGTCATTGCCTCACAAGGTGATGACGATTTAAGTAAGGCTGCCATCACCGAAAAAGGGAAATTGATCAATTCAGCTGAATTTGATGGGTTAACTTCTCTAGATGCTTTCGACAAGATAGCTGAATTACTTAACGCTGAAAATAAAGGCAAAAAGAAAGTTAATTATCGCTTGAGAGATTGGGGCGTATCTCGTCAGCGTTATTGGGGAAGCCCAATCCCTATGTTGAACCTTGAGAACGGTGAATCTGTGCCTGTTCCAAGTGATCAACTCCCTGTTGAGTTACCCGAAGACGTACACATGAACGGTGTAATCTCGCCTATTAAAGCAGACCCAGAATGGGCCAAAACAGAATTCAATGGTGAAGCAGCATTACGTGAAACTGATACCTTTGATACCTTTATGGAATCATCTTGGTATTACGCTCGGTATTGTAGTGCGCAAAATGATCAAGCCATGTTAGATCCAGAGCAAGCTAATTATTGGCTACCCGTTGACCAATATGTTGGAGGTATAGAGCATGCGATTTTACATCTCCTTTACTCACGATTTTTCCATAAATTAATGCGTGATGAAGGTTTAGTTGAGTCAGATGAACCATACAAACGCTTATTATGCCAAGGGATGGTGTTAGCTGATTCCTTTTATCGTGAAGACAAAACGGGCAAACAAACTTGGTACTCACCAGCTGACGTTGAAAGTGAAAAAGATGATAAAGGGCGCATTCTTAAATCTGTACTTAAAGCTGATGGCAAAGAAGTTATTCACGGCGGCATGACTAAAATGTCTAAGTCTAAAAATAATGGTATCGACCCACAACAAGTTATTGACTTATACGGTGCCGACACTATTCGTGTTTTTACAATGTTTGCAGCGCCTCCAGAACAAACATTAGAGTGGGTTGACTCCGGTGTCGAAGGGGCTCATAGGTTTGTAAAACGCCTTTGGACTTTAGTACAAGAAAACGCAAGTTCTGACAATATTGTTCCACTAGATAAAAATAAATTGTCAAGCGACCAGAAAAAACTACGACGAGTGATTCATAAAACCATAGAGAAAGTAACTGACGATGTGGGTCGTCGCCAGACGTTTAATACTGCCATAGCGGCTACTATGGAATTACTAAACCATTTACAAAAAGCGCCCCAAGACAATGCCCAAGACTTAGCTGTATTGCGAGAAGGTATTAATACATTGGTGCTGTTACTTGCACCAATAGCTCCGCATATTTGTCATGTAATGTGGAAAGATTTGGGCCATAGTAATGAAGTAGAAACAGCACCTTGGCCAGTTGCAGAGGCTGCAGCCATGATTGAAGATGAAAAACTCGTAATCGTGCAAGTTAATGGAAAAGTTAGGGCTAAAATCACAGTGCCTGCTGATGCTGCAAAAGAGCAAGTTGAAGCTTTAGGTTTAGCAGAAACTAATGTACAACAACACACAGAAGGTAAAACTATTCGCAAAGTAATTTATGTACCGGGCAGATTACTCAATGTGGTAGCGAACTAAAAGTGATGAAGCTTATTTTAGGGAAAGTGTTAACTTTATTGGTGTTAACGACAATGCTACTAACTGGTTGTGGGTTTAAGTTGCGTGGCGACTACAACTTGCCTTCAGAAATAAAACAGCTTGAGTTGACCGCTGAACAGAAAAACACTCCCCTATTTAGGATCTTACGTAAGCAACTAGAAGGCTTCAACATAGAAGTCTTCGACAGCGCCCAAAAAACAAACAACCCTGATTATGATATCGATGCAAAGGTTTACCTTAAATCGGATCAACTAGAGAGAAGGCTATTGTCATTATTCTCTACAGGGCAAGTGGCTGAATATGAATTGGTATACACCGTTAGGTATTTAATCCAACTTCCGGATGAAGATCCACAAGCGATCGAATTTGATATAACCCGTGAATATCAAGACGACCCTGATGCTGTTTTGGCAAAATCTCGAGAGCTCGATCTGATTCAAGCAGAAATGCGTCAAGACGCTGCGTTACGTATTATAAGCCAGTTGGCCAGCTCTTATACTAGCTGGCAGCAAGTCAACCATCCCTAATGCAAGTCTATCCTAATCGTTTTAATTTAACAGATACTAGCCAACTGAAGCCTTTTTATCTGATATTCGGTGAAGAGCCTCAGCAAAAATTAGAATGTATTGAGCAACTAAGACAAACCGCACTCGCTCAAGGGTTTGATGAGCGACAATCCCTAGTAGTGGATAGCCAATTTAGCTGGGATACGTTAATTGAAGCCACACAAACCTTGTCTTTGTTTTCTAGCAGACAAGTTATTGAGCTTGAATTGCCCACTGGCAAGCCAGGCTCAGAAGGCAGTAAAACCCTTAACTCTCTAACTGATAATATTAATCCAGATGTATTATTGATTATTCATGGCGGAAAAATTGACAAAGGTGTACAAAATACTAAATGGTTTAAATCACTAGATAAACACGGGGTATATATCCCAAGCTACCCACTAGAGGGTAATGCCTTAAATCAGTGGATTGGTAAAAAAATGCTTGATAGTGGATTACAACCAACACCTCAATTGTCTCAACTCTTAGTAGAATGTTGTGAAGGTAATTTACTCGCCGCCACACAAGAAATACAAAAGCTAAAATTACTTTACCCTAACGATACACCAAGTTTTGAACAAGCTAAAGAAGCTGTAGTCGACCAATCTCGCTTCACTGTGTTTCACTTAGTAGATGTTTTGCTCGCGGGCGAGCCACAAAAAGCCATAAAAATGCTATATCGTCTAGAAAGCGAAGGGGTAGAGCCCACTATAATTGCCTGGGCGTTAACCCGAGAGTGGCAAACGATACAAAATATCCTTTTTGATAAACAGCAAGGTAAAAGCATTAACTGGAATCAATATCGTATTTGGAAAAGCCGCCAGTCTTTATACCAGTCAGCGATGCGTCGACTAACTCTTAATGACATGGCCTTATTACAAACAAAATTAGCAGCATTTGATGTGGCAATAAAACAAACGCAGGTGGTGAGACCTTACATAGAATTATGTCACTTATGTTTGATGTTTATTCCTTATTCATTAGAAAGCTTACCTTTAGACTATGGTATCGAGTAATTCATGGTTAAATTCGGAAAACAACTGGATACTCCTTTAGGAATATTTGGAGGCACTTTTGACCCTATTCATAACGGCCATATATTTCCTATTCTCGAAGCAGCAAAAATCACTAATATTAATAAAATAGCCCTCACTCCTTGCTATATTCCCAGTCATAAAAACGCAGCAACAGCATCTAGCCAACAAAGATTGATAATGGCCCAAGAAGTAAGCAAAGACTATCCGATTTTTTACCCTGAACCACTAGATATCAATCGAAAAAAGCCAACCTTTAGTATAGATACTCTACGTGAATTAAGAGTCAAACACCCCAATACACCATTGTGTTTTTTTATAGGTTCCGATTCTTTGTTCTCTATTTTTAAATGGCATGAATGGGAAGCCCTATTCGAACTTTGCCATTTCATAGTTTGCTTTCGAAGTGGAAACGTCGTAGATAAACTCGTAAGCTCCCATGAAAATGAAGTAATGCTTAAAAATTTGCTTATGCAAAGACAAGTTGAAGACCCTATGAACCTACACCAAAAACTTGCTGGTCATATTTATATAGCTAACACATCTCCATTAAATATTTCTTCTAGTGCAATCAGAACGTTGTTATCTAATAACCAATCTATAGAAAATCTTGTACCAGCTAGTGTCAATCAATACCTGCAGCAATATAAGCTCTACCAGCAAGGTAGTAAACTCTGATAAACTATGGGTAAAAGAACTCTAATTAAATTATAAAACTTAAGGAACCTCATTGGATCACGAACAACTTAAAGCCTTTGTCATAACAAAAGCAGAAGATCTAAAAGCAAGAGATTTTGTCGACTTAGATGTTGCAGAAAAATCCACTGTAACTGAAACCATGTTGATATGTTCAGGCAACTCAAAACGTCACGTAGTGTCTATTGCAGAGAATGTTATTGTTGAAGCAAAACAAGCAGGTCTAGCCCCTCTTAGTGTAGAAGGTAAAGAAACTGGCGATTGGGTATTAGTCGACCTTGGTGATGTTATACTCCATGTTATGCAGGACGATGCTAGAGACTTTTACCAATTGGAAAAGCTCTGGAGCTAACAAAGGGAGTTAGTAGTCGTGCGGATCCAAATGATTGCAGTGGGTATGAAGATGCCGGCTTGGGTAGAGCAAGGTTATACTGAATATAGCCGAAGATTTCCAGCCGATATGCCGCTTCAGTTAACCGAAATTGCGGCTGGCAAACGGGGTAAAAATGCAGACATCAAACGTATTCTTCAAAAAGAAGGAGAGCTTACGTTAGCTGCAATACCTAAAGGCAATAGAGTTGTCTCCCTTGAGGTGAATGGCACACCTTGGGATACCCCCAAATTAGCGAAGACAATGCAAAGTTGGCAGATGGACGGCAGAGATGTGAGTTTATTAATTGGGGGCCCTGAAGGATTAGCTCCAGAATGCATAAAAATTGCGGAACAAAAGTGGTCCTTATCTAGTCTAACCTTACCACATCCTTTGGTTCGCGTTATTGTGGCTGAAAGCTTGTATAGAGCTTGGTCAATAAATAACAATCATCCATATCACAGAGAGTAATCTTGCCTTCCAAGCGCATTCTGATAAAAGACCATACTGCAGAAGCCAACCTGTTTGCTTGGCGTTCATTGATTGGAATATTGGTGGTATTCGCCATGATTGCTATGGTGTTAATCAACCTATATTACTTACAAATAAGTAGTTACGAGGACTATCAGACTCGCTCAAATGGCAATCGTATTAAAGTACTTCCAGTTGCTCCTAATAGAGGATTAATCTACGACAGAAATGGCAAACTTTTGGCAGAAAATCGCCCAGTATTTAGTTTGCAAGTTATTCCAGAGGAAACCAAAAACCTCAACCTAACGTTAGCTAGGTTAAGTGTACTACTTGAAATAGATGATGAAGGCATAGCAGACTTCCATGCCGATATGAAACGCATCAGACGTTTTAAACCTGTCACCTTGATTAACCGACTTACCCCAGAGGAAGTAGCAATATTCTCTGCAAAGCAACACTTATATCCTGGTGTATCAGTTGAGGCTCGATTAGCAAGATACTACCCCTATGGAAGTGCCCTCACCCATGTATTGGGTTATGTTGCCAAGATTAACAAACAAGACTTACAAAAATTAAGCATGGCAGGTTTTGAAGCTAACTACGCTGCTACCTATGACATAGGTAAACGAGGCATAGAGAAATACCATGAAGAACTGTTACACGGTGAAGTTGGCTACCAAGAAGTAGAAGTAAATAACCAAGGAAGAATCATCCGCACATTAGACTTTAATCCGCCCGTACCAGGCCAAGATATAGTTTTAAACATAGATGTGGAGTTACAGTTGGCAGCAGAAAAAGCCTTTGCAGGAGAGAGAGGCTCAATCGTGGCTATGGATCCAACTGATGGGGGTGTACTAGCGCTTTATAGTAGTCCAAGTTACGACCCTAACTTGTTTGTACATGGTATCAGTAGTAAAAACTATAAAAAGCTACTCAAGTCAGATAGACCTTTATTTAATCGTGCAACACAAGGCCAGTACCCGCCTGCATCCACAGTAAAACCCCTTTTAGCTTTAGCAGGACTAGAGGCTGAAGTGATAACGCCAGAAACGCAAATAAATGATTATGGGAAATATCAATTAAAGAATGTAGCACGAGTATGGCGAGATCATACCCCATGGGGGCATGGGTTAGTTAATGTAACTAAAGCAATCGAAGTTTCTTGTGACATTTATTTTTATGATATGGCATACAAGTTAGGAATTGATCGAATTAGCGAGAGCATGGGAGAGTTTGGATTTGGAGATTACACAGGTATAGATCTCCATGAAGAAGCAGATGGGATCATGCCCAGTCGCGGCATAATTAAAGCTCTTTATAATCGGCCCTGGTATATTGGAGACACAATAAATATAGGCATTGGGCAAAGTTATTGGACAACCACTCCGATGCAACTCACTCAAGCCATTACAACTTTAGTAAACAAAGGCAAACGCATCATTCCTCAAGTCATTCGCGGTGAAATTAATCAAGATGATATCGTTCTAAATCCGGTAAAAGAAAGGCAACCAATCAACATCGAAAATGAGTACAACTGGGATGTTGTGCTTGATGCAATGTACGGCACAGTAAATAGAAAAGGGTCAGCCAGAAATGCTTTTAAAGGATCCCATTATATATCTGCAGGTAAAACAGGGACAGCCCAACTGGTATCTATCGCGCAAGATGAAAAATATGATGCCACAAAACTATCAAAGAAAAACCATGATAATGCGATGTATGTGGGCTATGCCCCTTACGACAAACCGGAAATAGTTATGTCAGTGGTACTCGAAAATGCTGGTCATGGAGGTGCACAAGCAGCCCCTATTGCACGAAAAATGATGGATAACTATTTTAGGGAGCGAACCTTTCCTGAACACATAGTTATAGAACACCTAGGGCAAACTCCTCAGGTAGACCCGCTAACAAAAAAAGAGGGAGAGTAAGCAGGTGCTAAGAACTAAGCTGGAAACTAATCAGCCATCATTCCTAAATAGAATTCACTGTGATGGAATTCTATTATCCGGTTTATTATTACTCATGGCAGTTGGATTAATTACAATTTACTCAGCTGGAGGCCAAGATATAGCTCTAATTCAAAGGCAAATTATTCGTTTAGGAATAGCTCTATCTGTTATGTTAGTGGTAGCACAAATACCACCATTAGCGTACCAAAAATTATCCATTTACTTTTACATAATTGGTATAGCTATGTTAATTGCAGTACTCATTATAGGTGTATCAAGTAAGGGGGCACAACGCTGGTTAGACATGGGCGTTACACGTTTTCAACCATCTGAGATTATGAAGTTAGCCTTACCTATGATGGTAGCTTGGTATATTAGTCGCTTTAATCTCCCTCCCAAGCTTTGGCAAATATTAGTTGGCCTTGCTCTAGTAGCAGTGCCCACCTTATTGATTGCTCGTCAACCTGATTTAGGTACGTCTTTGCTTATTGCGAGCTCTGGCGTGTTTGCTTTGTTTTTAGCCGGAATGAGTTGGAGTTTTATCTCCTTTATAGCTGTTGCCGTATCAGCATTTACCCCCATAATGTGGTTTTTCTTAATGAAAGACTACCAAAAGCAAAGAGTTTTAACGTTTTTGAACCCCGAAAGCGATCCTTTAGGTTCTGGATATCATATTATTCAATCTCAAATAGCTATTGGCTCTGGTGGCGCACAAGGAAAAGGTTGGTTACAAGGAACACAATCTCAATTAGAGTTTTTACCTGAGCGTCATACAGACTTTATCTTCGCAGTATTCAGTGAGGAATTTGGTTTTCTTGGGGTAGTCGGGTTACTCGCTATTTATGCATTCATTGTGATTCGAGGCATGTTGATTGCTGTAAGAGCACAAGATGCTTTTTGCAAAATTTTAGCTGGCAGTATTACCCTCACCTTCTTTGTTTACGTATTCGTTAACATGGGCATGGTATCTGGAATATTGCCTGTTGTGGGCGTGCCCTTACCACTAGTAAGTTATGGTGGTACATCTATGGTGACCTTACTAGCTGGCTTTGGAATACTAATGGCAATTAGTACCCAGAAACGTATTATGTCTAGAGTATAAATTAAGTATGAAAGCACTTTAATTTTACTTTATTGATTAGCAATAAGGTTTTGTCTGCAAGGAACACAATGAAAATTTTAATACCTTTAATATTAATTAGTTTATTCACAAGCTTCCATGCCCTTTCGTCACCAGAAACCTTACAGCAAGAATTTATAGATAAAATGGTAGAAAAATATAATTTTAAGCGCTCAACGGTTGAAGATACATTAGCTAAAGTGGAAAAAAATGACAAAATCCTAGCGTCGATCGCCAAACCCTGGGAAGCAAAGCCTTGGCATCAATACTACCCAATTTTTCTGACAGAGAAACGCCTCAATAAAGGTAAAGAGTTTTGGAAAAAACATCATAAATTGCTCGAACGTGCAGAGCAAGAAACAGGTGTTCCAGCTCAAATTATAGTGGCGATAATTGGTGTAGAAACATTTTATGGTGTATATAAAGGAAATTACTCAGTACTAGAAGCCTTAGTCACATTAGGTTTTCATTATCCGCCAAGAGGTAAATTTTTTAGAAGAGAGTTAGAGCAGTTCTTCATGCTGGCTGAAGAGGAAAACTTTGAATTAACAGAGATTAAGGGGTCCTATGCTGGCGCAATGGGTTGGGGACAATTTATATCATCTAGTTATAGGCACTATGCTGTAGATTTTGATAAAGACGGAACACGAGACCTATTAAATAGTCCGGCAGATGCAATTGGTAGTGTTGCTAATTATTTTAAAAAGCACGGCTGGAAAATGGGCCAAGACATTGCCTATAAAGCAAATGTAGACGTTAGTGACTATCAACCACTTTTAAAAAAATCATTAAAGTATGAGCATCAATGGCATCAACTTAAGAACGCAAATATTACGATTGGCGACAATGAATTAGAACCAGATACCTCTGTAAAGTTATTTGAGTTTAAACAACCAAACAATAAAGAATATTGGGTGGGGCTTAAGAACTTTTACGTTATCACTCGGTATAATCACAGCCCACTATACGCAATGGCGGTATTTCAATTTAGTGAGCAGCTTAAAGAAGAAATGCAGTTTTAACTATAATTAAGTGATTGAAAACTAGTTTATTTATGAAAATTTTAATACATTTCATGCAATTATTAATTTTACTAAGCTTCGTAGGGTGTGCCCAGAAAGGGCGCTATCACCAAAGCCATGACACCCCACCAAAAATCATTCCTAATCATATCCCTACAAATGATGTAGAGCCAAAATACGAACCTTACGCTGCAGCTAATTTAAAACCATATACTATACGTGGAGTGAATTACCGCCCTATGTCAACATCTAAAGGGTACAGCGCAACTGGAAGAGCTAGCTGGTATGGACAAAAATTTCATGGGCATCTCACTGCAAATGGTGAGACTTACGATATGTTTAAAATGTCAGCTGCTCATAAGACTCTCCCCCTACCCTCTTTTGTGCGAGTGACTAATTTAGCAAATGGCAAACAAGCAATAGTAAGAGTTAATGATCGCGGCCCATTCCATAATAGTCGGTTAATTGACCTTTCATACGCAGCAGCATTGAAGTTAGATATGCTGAAGACTGGTGTAAGTGATGTAAAAGTAGACGTAATTCACATTGATCAAAATGGCCAAAAAACTATAGGTAACAAAATCATAGTGAATCATTCTAATAAAGCTGTTGTCTTACCTAAATATATCTATATTCAAGTACTCGCACTACAAGATGAAACACAAATTAGCAAGATTGGCAGTGCTCTGGAAACCCTGTATCAGCGGCCATTCAAAAGTGTACTCGAAAACAATGTATTTAAACTTAGAATTGGCCCATTAGCTGATGAAGAAGATGCCTTTAGTTTACTTAGCCATTTAAAAATGAATGGCTACCCAAGCGCCTATAAAGTTTATGACTGAAAAATTCAAATTTTATTGTTAAATTGTTATTTGTTAAGCAGTAATTAGCCACTAAAAGTGCTATATTAGCAACTAAATTTTAGCTGTCAGTTTCATTTTGAAAACGACATGTATTTTAGAAATTCAATCAAAAAAATGGTAGTTTAATGCGTAACCTAAAAACTTATTTCAGTTCTTTTCTAAGTGGCATGGCAATATGTTTATGTATATTTCCTTCTTCCGCCGCAGTAGTGATCCCGCCAGCTCCGAGTATTGCATCTAAAGGCTTTGTGTTAATGGATTTTCAAACCAATAGTATCATCGCAGAACAAAATGCTGACATTCAAATACCCCCCGCCAGTTTAACTAAAATGATGACCAGTTATGTCATTGGTCAAGAACTAGCCATTGGTAATATTAGTGAGACGGATTTAGTTACTATTTCTGAAAACGCTTGGGCCAAGAATTTTCCTGATTCTTCAAAAATGTTTATAGAAGTGGGTAAACAAGTATCAGTGGCAGATCTTAATCGCGGCATTATTATTCAGTCGGGAAATGACGCATGTGTCGCTATGGCTGAACATATCGCTGGCAGTGAAAGTGCTTTCGCAACCATGATGAATATGCACGCTCAAAAATTAGGCATGACCTCTACCCACTTTGTCAATAGTCATGGACTTCACGATGCGGACCATTATACCACGCCACGAGATATGGCATTATTATCTGCTGCATTAATACGTGATGTTCCAGAAGAGTACGCACTTTATGCAGAAAAAGAATTTACCTATAACGATATTAAACAATATAACCGTAATGGTTTACTTTGGGATAAGAGTTTAAATGTCGATGGAATAAAAACTGGCCACACATCTGATGCAGGTTATAGCTTAATTGCTTCTGCAACCCAAGGTGATATGCGCTTAATATCTGTCGTAATGGGTACCGATAGCGAACGAGCCCGTAAAATAGAAAACAAAAAGCTTCTTAAATATGGTTTTCGTTTTTATGAAACGATTACTCCATACAAAGCTGGAGACAACTTTGTATCTCATAGAATTTATATGGGAGACAAAGAGACCGTAGATTTAGGAATTTTAGAAGACACTCCTATTAATATCCCCCGTGGCCAAAGTAAAAACTTAGAAGCTAACTTTAAATTAGAAAAAAATCTTCAGGCTCCCTTAGCTAAAGGCGAGGTAGTGGGAACTCTTTACCTACAAATAGAAGGTAAAGATATTGCCGAATACCCTTTAGTCGCACTTCAAGAAGTGAATGAAGGTGGCTTTATCGACCGTATGGTTGATTTTGCTAAACTAAAATTAGGGCTTGAGTAATGGATACACAATTTGATCAATTATTGGATTTTCCATGTCAGCAAACCTTCAAAATTATGGGAATTGCGGACCCTTTATTGCCAGAGCACATTGTAGCCTGCCTACAAAAACTTGCTCCTGGAGACTACTATCCTAAAGTTAAACCGAGCTCTAAGGGCAATTATCACGCGATTTCATTGAGCGTGAGAGTAACCAGTAAAGACCACATGGAAACAATTTATAAGGAACTAGCTAAAATTGAATTAGTTCGTGTTGTTTTATAAGCTGTATTAAAACATTGATGGAATTAAGTAACTCAATAACAAATACTTTGATAGTTAGACAATTAGGCAGACTGTCTTACTTACCTACTTGGCAAGCTATGCAAGACTTTACCAATGGGAGAAATCAAGAAAGCTCTGACGAAATTTGGTTAGTAGAGCACGAACCGGTATTTACACAGGGTCAGGCTGGGAAAGAAGAGCACCTATTGATGCCTGGTGACACTCCTGTTGTTCAAGTAGATAGGGGCGGCCAAGTGACATACCATGGACCAGGTCAACAAATGATGTACGTGCTCATTAACATGAAACGTAATAAATTGGGGGTTCGGCAATTAGTCACCGCTTTAGAAGAATGTGTGGTTAATACTCTAAAAGAATACAATATTGTTGCATACCCAAAAGTAGATGCACCAGGTGTGTATATTGATGAAAAAAAAGTTTGCTCAATAGGATTACGTATTCGCAAAGGTTGCTCATTTCATGGCTTAGCATTAAATGTCAACATGGATTTAAGTCCGTTTAAACGTATCAACCCTTGCGGCTATGCCGGATTAGAAATGATAAATAGTGCCACATTGAAAGGACCAGCCTCTCTTGATGAAGCAGGACCCAAAATAACAAATCACTTATGTACCTTGTTAGGTATAAGTGCAAAAACATATAGAGAAGGTTTTGATGAGTAACGCTCGCCCCGCAGCCGGAGTAAAACTTCGAGATGACGAAAAAGTAAAACATATTCCTATTACCATTATGCCGACCGAAAAGGCAGAGATGTTACGTAAGCCTGAGTGGATCAAAATACGTCTTCCAAGTAGCACTGATAAAATTGACCATATCAAAAAAACCTTACGCAAAAATAAATTACATTCTGTTTGTGAAGAGGCAAGCTGCCCTAATTTAGCAGAGTGCTTTAATCACGGCACAGCGACCTTCATGATTTTGGGCGACATATGTACTAGACGCTGTCCATTCTGTGATGTTGCACACGGTAAACCATTACCTCCAAGTGCAGAAGAGCCCATCAAGTTAGCGACCACCATAGCTGAAATGAATCTAAAATACGTTGTTATCACTTCTGTAGATCGTGATGACTTACGTGATGGTGGCGCGCAACATTTTGTGGACTGTATAAATGCTATTCGTGAACATAGCCCAACAACTAAAATTGAAGTTCTAGTACCAGATTTTAGAGGACGGATGGATAGAGCATTAGATATATTGAAAAAAGGTCCACCAGATGTTTTCAACCATAATCTAGAAACCATCCCACGCCTTTACAGAGAGTGCCGACCAGGCGCTAATTATCAATGGTCTTTAGATTTACTTAAAAAGTTTAAGGAACAGCATCCGGGCATTCCTACTAAGTCAGGTTTAATGATGGGTATGGGCGAAGACAAGCACGAAATAGCAGAAGTGCTAAAAGACCTACGTTCACACAATGTTGAAATGTTAACTCTTGGCCAATATCTACAGCCTAGCAAACATCACTTTCCCTTGAAACGTTATGTCCACCCTGACGAATTTAATGAATTAGATGATATAGCAAAAAACTTAGGTTTCACTCATGCGGCATGTGGTCCTATGGTTCGCTCAAGTTATCATGCAGATAAGCAAGCAGCAGGCGAAGAAGTAAAGTAATTTTGAAAAATGTTGCTAGAAATATCAAAAAAGCCCAGTCATTGGAAAATGACTGGGCTTTTTACTAGCTAATTATCAAACTACTTTAGTAATGCTAATAACTCTGCTGTTTTCTCTTCCATCAAAGCTATATCACCTTTAGATTCTACGTTTAATCTAACAACCGGCTCTGTGTTCGATTTACGCAAGTTAAAGCGCCACGTGCCAAACTCTAAGCCAATTCCATCAGTATAATCTACTACAGTCGCTTGTGACTCGTATTTATCTAAGATTGCCTTGATAGAAGCATCAGGGTCAGCCAAAGTACTGTTAATCTCGCCAGATGATGGGAATGCTGCTATGCGTTCCTTTACTAACTGCGATAATGGCTTTTTAGTGGTACATATCAATTCAGCCACTAATAACCATGGAATCATTCCAGAATCACAATAAGCAAAATCGCGGAAATAATGATGGGCACTCATCTCACCGCCATAAACTGCATCATCAGCACGCATACGCTCTTTTATGAATGCATGTCCCGTCTTACTCTTAATCGGTACTCCGCCTGCAGAGGTAACGATATCTTCAGTGTTCCAATATACACGTGGATCATAAATAATTTTTGAACCAGGATCTTTATCTAAAAATGCTTTCGCCAGCAAACCAACTATATAATACCCCTCTACAAACTCTCCAGCTTCATCAAATAAGAAACAGCGGTCAAAGTCACCATCCCAAGCGATCCCCATATCAGCCCCACTCTCTTTTACTGCATTAGCCGTATCAGCGCGACTCTCAGGTAAAAGAGGGTTAGGGATACCATTAGGAAATTTACCATCTGGGGTATGATGAACTTTTATAAATTCAATGGGCACATTGTTATCAACTAATACCTTTTCTATAGCATCAAGCGCATCACCTGCCGCTCCATTACCTGCATTTACAACAAGTTTGAGTGGTGTAATGTTAGTAAGATCAACATAAGAAAGAATATGCTCAACATATGAAGTCATATTACTGACAACTTTATACTTGTCAGTTGAGGTTAACTTATCAATATCAATCGAGCTTTCACCAGATATAAAAGCGTCATCAGAAACGACTTCAGTTCCATAAGATGCAATCCTAGTTTTAACTTCGTCATTATCATAAGTTTCAGCCAAATCGCGAATGGCGAACAAACCTGTATCACCGCTAACCGGTTTAGAGTCAGTTTTAACTAACTTCATACCGTTGTAATCAATCGGATTATGGCTAGCGGTAACTTCGATACCACCATCCATGCCTAAATGTTTAGTTGCAAAGTAAATTTCTTCAGTGCCTGTCATACCTAAATCAGTAACGGTTGCACCACCGTCAATCAAACCTGCTGTTAACGCTAGCTTGAGTGGCTCTGACGTTAAACGAACATCCCCCCCCACTACAACAGTTTTAGCACTCATTTGTTCAGAAAACGCTCGCCCAATTCTATAAGCGATATTTTCGTCGAGTTGCTCAATCAATTTGCCACGGATGTCATAGGCTTTAAAACACGTAATTTTCATATTTTTTCTTAATCTCGTAAAAATAAAATGAAGTGTAAAGCCTACTTAGCTTCAACACGTCCGTATCGGTCTGAAAAACGAACAATGTCATCTTCACCTAAGTAAGTTCCAGATTGCACTTCTATCAACTCTAATGGGATTCTCCCTGGATTTTCTAGGGCGTGAACCACACCGATAGGGATGTAGGTAGACTGATTTTCAGAAAGTAATAAAGTCTCATCCCCATTCGTCACTTTGGCCGTGCCAGACACCACAATCCAATGCTCAGCTCTGTGATGATGCATCTGCACTGATAATTTTTCACCAGGTTTAACGGTAATACGTTTAACTTGAAAACGCTCACCATTATCAATTGAATCATAACTTCCCCAAGGTCTGAATACTTCCCGGTGAAATTGCCACTCTGGACGACTTTCAGCTTTCAGCTTATTCACAACATTCTTGATATCTTGAACTTTATCTTTATGCGAGACTAAAACCGCATCTTTAGTTTCAACCACCACTACATCATCTAAACCAACGACTGATATAAGGCGTTGTTCAGAATTTATATAGCTGTTGTTCACACCATCTAAAATTGCATCGCCAATAACTACATTATTATTCTCATCTTTTTCTTTAGCTGTTTCCCACAGAGAAGACCAACTACCAACATCACTCCAACCTGCATCTAAAGGTACAACACAGGCAGCATCTGTTTTCTCCATCACTGCATAATCGATTGAATCATCAGGACAATCTGCAAACACATCAGCATCAACACGAACAAACTCTAGATCAGCTGCTTCGGTTTCTATGGCTTTCTTACAGATAGATAACATTTGAGGAGCATATTTCTCTAACTCTTCTAAATAACGGCTTGCTTTAAACATAAACATACCGCTATTCCAGTAGTAATCACCAGAGTCTACGTATTCTTGTGCGGTTACTAAATCAGGTTTTTCGACGAAACTAGCTACATCAAACCCAACCTCAACAGACTCAACCTTACTGCCTCTTTTTATGTAACCGTATCCGGTATGTGCGGAATCTGGCACAATACCAAACGTTACTAACTTACCTTGACTTGCAAGTATCTCAGCTCGTTCAATAGCATTATGGAATTCTGGCGCATTGTTTATAAGATGATCTGCAGCAAGAATTAATAAGACAGGGTCTTCGTCATTTTTTAAGGCATGCAAAGCAGCTAAGGCAATAGCAGGTGCAGTATTACGCCCCATTGGCTCTAATAAAATACCACCATGTTTTATGTCTTGTTGACGTAATTGCTCAGCCACTAAAAATCGATGGGCATCATTACATATAACAATAGGTTGCTCAGCATCACTACCAGATAACCTTTCAATAGTATCTTGTAGCATAGTTAACTCACTCGTTAGTCGCAAAAATTGCTTTGGTAATGCAGCTCTTGACTTCGGCCATAAACGACTTCCACTACCGCCAGCTAAAACAACAGGTTTCATTTTACTTTCCTTTTGATTGACTCAATTTTGACAGACAAGAAGCGACTGTGAGTTTTCGAAAATTAATAGTATTAAAGGTTACCTAGTTATTCAATAAAGAACTTAAAAATAAAGGTTAACGAGTATCGCTATTGCGCTGATAGAATATGTCAGTTTTGAGAATAAAAGAGTATTTATGCAACGTTCTAAACAATTTAATACCAATCAAACTTTTGACTCCGAACGCTTTGGTGGAACCCAGCGAGTTTATGGTGTCGAAGGTACAAATATATTACACCAAGCTCACGTATGTGTTGTAGGAATTGGAGGCGTTGGGGCTTGGATAGCCGAATCATTAGCCAGAACCGCCATAGGTCAGATCACCTTAATCGACCTAGATGATATATGTGTTACCAATACCAATAGACAAATTCATGCAAATACTAATACCGTTGGGGCGTCTAAAGTAGATGTTATGGCAGACCGTATAAGGTTAATTAATCCCCATTGCCAAGTAACAGCAATTGAAGACTTTGTCACATCAGAGAATGTATCAGAACTTTTAACTTTACATTTCGACTATGTTGTCGATGCCACAGACAGTATAAAGGCAAAAGCAGCAATGATTGCGTTTTGTAAACGTAACAAAATTCCAGTTATCACCATAGGTGCCGCGGGGGGGCAAATCGACCCAACTCAAATAGCTGTAACAGATTTAAGCAAAACTATTCAAGATCCACTGGCAGCAAAACTACGCTCTGAATTGAGACGGTTTTATAACTTTCCAACGAACACCAAACGTAGATTTGCTGTTGATTGCGTTTACTCCAAAGAGCAACTTAGTTACCCTCAAACGGATGGCTCTGTATGTAAACAGAAAAACTCAAATGATGGCAGTGTTAAATTAGATTGTAATAGTGGCTTTGGTGCAGCGGTAGTAGTCACTGCTACTTTTGGGTTGGTGGCAACGGCTAGGCTGATAGAAAAATTAATTGATAAAAAATCCAAGTGCAACTCATAACGAATCCTTATCAATATCAGCTATTATTTCTCATCGACAAATCAGCGAATAAACCACACAATAACGAATACATTAAATTGAATGGATAAATATTATGCAAATGACATCAGCAGAGTTGGCCAACTTAATGCTAGATAGTGCGCAAAATGCAGTAAAGACGACTCTTGAGGAGTTTAAACTTCAATTGGATTTTTCAGAAGAGAGTATTAACTTAGTCGATGATGTTATATTAGCATGGCTTGGAAGATATAAAGACCAGGCTTTGGAAGAAAATGCTGTTTTCACTATATGTAATATTTATGGAGCTTACGTAGGTGAAATATTTAAAGAAAAAATTGGGGGAGATTGGGCATATGATGAGTCTAATCCAGATGCGCCTTACGTCGTACTTGATTATGCAAGCAGCAGCTACGCATTTGCAGGAGTATGTTACCAGCGTTTAGTTAACGACAGCCAGGTAAGTATCAAAAACTATTTTGATGAAGCCGTAGCTAATAATTTACAATAGCTCAGGTGCGTTAGATTGGTGTTGTAAATTAGACGTTACCCTTTTTTCCAATCAAGCAACATCAATCTAATATGGTTATCCTTCAATATAAAATATAAGCAGAAAAAACTTACCAAGGTTGTTACTGCTATTACCCAAGAAAACTGCCAATTATTAAGCTTTGCTAACATCAGATTAAAGCTTAAATCTCCAGTAACTGACGCAATAATACAAGGCTTAACAAACCCAAATAGCCAAGTTTTATGGTTGCGCCAAATTTTTTCTCTAAAACCTACAATAACAAGTACCGACAACGTAGGCAGTCCAATGGCAAGACTTATATAAAGGAAGTTAGTTTCAGGATAAAATATTCGTAATAAAGTATCACTGCTATCACGCCCCGATATAGAAGCAATAAATATTAAAAAACTACGACCTAAATACAACAAACAAAGATAGAGGCTTAGCGAGGGTATTACTCGCCCAGAGGCATCATAAAACTTAAGGGGAAGTAACAATTTCAATTAGTCATCCAACATTTCAAACAAATTACGTTACTTTGTGACGGTTCTTTCTAATTTCCAATATCACCTCATCTACATCTGACAAGCCAGTATTAGCATTATAAACATGCATTACTATAACGGGTTCTATATTCTGACGTTTCTTAGAAACTACAGCTAGGTTTGACAAAGCACTCTCTATTCTATTAAACGATTCTTTAGCAATTGATTCTTGAATATCTTGAAGACACACAATAAATTGATCAGCACTCACTCTCCCCACAATATCAAGATCTCGAGTGGCATGTTTTAAGCAGCTTGCCAATTGTGTAAGCAAATTTTTTGATTCAGTTGAGCCATATTGGCTTTGTATGTCCCCTAAATTACTGACGTTAATTAACACTAATGTATTTACTCGTTCACTATTTGTTGATTTTATTTTACGAATTTTAGATAAAACGACTTGCTCATTCAAAAGGCCAGTTAAGGGATCCGTAGCTAGTTTTTTTAAATAAGCTCTACCCACTGTCCAGTATGCTAGTAAAGCGAAACAAAAAGTAATTCCCAAAATAATAAAAGCTGCCTGCCAGCGTTTTCTTTCAAACTCTTCTAAATTAGTCTCAAGACCTGAAATTCTATTATGTAAGTGTGCTACACCTAAAACTCTACCAGAACCTTGCTGACGTCTCATTTTTTCTAAGGAAATACTAGTGTACTTATCAAAACTGCCTTTAGCAGCCTCTATATTTTCCATAAACAAATAGGCTTTAACTAGAAATCCTAAATACCTTTCTTGTCTAGAAAACCTAGCAGTCATAGCCGTATTTATATCATTCTGTTTATCTAAAAACGCCTCAACACAGCCTTTATCTTTATAATGTAAACATACAGCAGTGGCGTACCAGTCATATATTTTTGTCATCTCTTGGTTAGATATTTGAGTCAAAAAGATATTCCATTTGCTTAAACTTTTTTTCATTTCCTCGTAATTTTCTGTGACATAGTAATGACGGCTTAAAGCAAAATGATACCAACTGTTAGTCAATGGAGTATTGACCCTACTATTACCTTCTCCTAATTCATCTATCATTCGTTTTGCATTATCAAAATCGCCACTACCTGTTAATGCTGAAATAATACTAATTAGGGGGGCAAGTTGGTTTTTCTCTTCATACACAGTCAAGCCCAAACGATAACTTTTTTCATACTCCTCAGCAGCTAAAACACGTTGCCCAATCGAGCTATACAGTAAACCAATATTATTATGAATATGAGCGAGAGCCTTTATATTACCTTGTTGAGAGTAAGCTTCAATTAACGAGAAAAGCTGCCCTAATTTCACCCCAAAATCCTGCTTATCTGCACCGCACTCAGTAATAAGACCTAATTGAGAGCTAAGGTAAATATCACCGAATTTATCTTTCGATAACTGCTTTGACAGCTGATAATACTCGCATTTTCTAGGATCATCATTTACGTCAAAAATAAACCCTAATTGATAATGAATACTCGCATAGCTTTCTGATGCTTGGCTTAACATATTCTCGGCTAGTAATCCCAAAATTAGTTGCTTAGCTTTTTCAGTACTACCCACACAAATTAACCAATGCGCTTTATGAACTTTTAATTTAATCGATTGTTCTAGAGTGATACCAGAATCCATTAAATAATTATCCACTCTAGGGTTAGAATCATCTGCAGGGCAATCGAATGTAGAGACTTGAACATCTTTTATAAAATTATCAACTTCATCAGCAGACACAGTGAATAGTAATGGCACGACAGCAGACCAAAACATTATGATCTTTACAAACTTGCTCACAATAACCTCATTCAGATATGATATTTATCAAAGAAAACCACTCAGGTTTGCTTTAAACAATAGAATAGATTGAATAATAATCATTCATAACCTGAATATTAACCAAGTATTCTAATTAAACTTTTAACTAAAATACTAGTGCTTTACCACGTCCATTTATCTCAGATGCAGCACTAAGTTTGCCATTAACGTTGATAACAACGTGCATATCTCCAAACCTATCATGTCTAATATTGTACCCCATCAGTTCAAGCCCTTGAATCACATCAGGATCTACCCCCTCATGAACGCGGATCTGATTTTTAGGCACTAGTTGGTGATGAAACCTTGGTGAATTAACGACTTCATCTGCGGTCATTCTAAATTCCAATGCATTTAAAATAGAGAGATACACTGAGCTAATAATAGTCGTGCCGCCAGGGGAGCCTGTCACCATAGTGACTTCTCCATCTTCTAAAACCATACTAGGGCTCATTGATGATAACATGCGTTTTTTAGGCTGAATTTCATTCGCCTCTCCACCCAAGGCACCAAATACATTAGCTACACCAGGTTTTGCACTAAAATCGTCCATTTCATCATTTAATAAAAAGCCACCGCCTTCAACCACTACACCACTTCCATAACCTAAATTAATAGTGGTTGTGTTCGATACTGCATTTCCCCACTTATCTAATATTGAAAAATGAGTGGTTTCTTCACTTTCTTTTAAGCCTGGTCTAATGTCTTCGGTGATTGATATTTTGTCTAAAGACACCGTTTCACTTCGCTTAGTTAAATAACTAACTGAAGTTAAACTAGCAACTGGTACATCGACAAAATCTGGGTCACCCAAATATTCTGCTCTGTCAGCAAAAACTCGTTTACCTATTTCAGAGAGTAAATGCATATAAGAGGTTGAGTTATGAGTAAGTTTAGGCTTTCCTTGAGTTAATAAATCATACATTTCTAACCACTGGATGATTGCGATCCCTCCTGAGCTCGGAGGTGGGGCAGTCAACAATTCATATTGGCGCCATGTACTTTTAAGAGGCTCTCGAGAAACGGCTTTGTATGACAACAAATCATTCTCTGTTACTAACCCCTTTTCTTTTCGCATAAAATCACTGATGATTTTTGCGGTTTCTCCCTTATAAAATCCGTCTCGCCCTTGGTCTCTTATACGCTTTAACGTTTCAGCTAATTCCAATTGAATAAAGTTTTCATTTGCTGTGGCTTTCGAGAAGTAATCACTAAAATTAACATTAAGATTTCGTTCAACTACTTTTTTGCTATATTTTGCAATCGACTTTGCCAGCTTAGGGTGAACTACAAACCCCATTTCGGCCAATACCACCGCAGGTTGCACTAACTTACTCCAAGGTAAACTGCCATGCTTTTCGTGTGCAAGCCACATACCTGCAACCGTTCCAGGAACTCCAGATGCTAAGATCCCATATACAGATTGATTGGGAATAATATTACCATTTTCATCTAAATACATATCACGATGTGCAGCAAGAGGAGCCTGCTCTCGATAATCAATGAAGTCACTTTCATTGTCTTTACGAATCAGCATAAACCCACCGCCACCTATATTTCCGGCTTCAGGTAAAGTCACAGCTAATACAAACTGAGCAGCAATAGCGGCATCAATTGCATTACCCCCTTGCTGTAAAATATCTTTTGCTACCTCAGCGCTATAGCTATCAGGCATAGCTACTGCAGCCTCTTTTAACTCTGTATTCTTTGGTTTGTTGCATGCTAAGAGCACAACACTAAAAGCGAGAATACAAGCACTTCTAAAGTGTTCTTTATGTACTTTTCGAATAAATATCACAGTTTATTACCCAATAAATTTGCTTTTAAAAAAGAAGTCGCCCTAAAGTGTAAATCATAAAAATTAACAGCTTAATGCTAATTTATTTTAGATAATAATGAGACTTACAACAAAGTAGCCAATAAAGGTTAATACTCCACCGAATAAAGCATAGGGCATTTGTGTACGTACGTGGGTTAATAAATCACAACCAGAAGCAATAGATGATACTGCTGTAGTGTCTGAAATCGGAGAGCAATGATCACCAAACACTCCCCCACCTAAGATAGCAGCTATAACAAATGAAGGAGGCAGTCCCAATGTTTCAATGAGAGGCACACCAATAGGGATCAAAATAGCAAAAGTTCCCCAAGATGTACCTGTTGTAAAAGACATCACTGCTCCTGCTAAAAACAAGACAGGAACTACTAAACTAATTGGTAAATAGTCTCCTACTAACCCAGCTACAAAAATACCAGTTCCTAACTCTTTTAAGCTTGCCCCTAAGGTTAAAGAAAACAGCACAATCGTTACCAATGGTAAAATTTCGCCCATCCCTTTAAAACCAGTTTCGACTAACTCTTTGTGGGAATGTTGCTTTGATGTAAGCAGCAGAATATAAGCCACGAAACATGCAAAAACCGTAGCGTAAAGCACTGACTTACTACCACTACCGTTAGCTAATACGCCGTCTCCTGTCCAAATCATAAACCCGACCATACCTAAGATCATACAAAGTAATGGTAATAACATGTAACGGGCTTTTGTACCTTTGATTTGGCTTTGCTCACCTTCTAATTTAACTAAAGCTTTATCAGCCTCTTTAAGGGGGCCATGAACCTTGTCAGCTAATACAGTGTATAACACAACTAAAAGAGCAATAATGGCATAGAAATTAAATGGAATAGTTCCCCATAAGACAGAGACAGGGCTTTGCTCCATCTCATAATTGCTCAATAAACCAAGTATAAAAGCGCCCCACCCGTTTAATAGAATTAAAATACAAATAGGGGCACTAGTACTATCAATCACATAAGCAAGTCGTGCTCTACTCATCTTAAATTTATCAAATAATCCACGGGCTAAAATTCCTGAAGCCAGAACACTTAAATTTGACTCTATAAACACGACTATGCCTGTAAACATCGTTAGCAAGCCAACTTGTTTTTTGCTTTTTGCAACGCCTTTATTTATCAAAAGCTCTACAGTGGCGGTTACCCCTCCAGAGTTACGCATGTATGCTAACAGCGCACCAATTAAAAGGCTAAACAGTAAAATTCGGCTGTTTCCTCCAGACGTTACAATTTCAATTACTCTTTCGATTGACGCAATGGAGCCAGAAAACAGCACTTCGGAGCCATTTTGAAAAGCTAATAACCATTCAGCACTGAGTATTGCCATAACTAAAGCTAATATAACTTCTTTTCGCCAGAAAACGATGGCGATAGCGATGATGGGAGGGAGAATTGAATACCAATGCATACTTAAACCTTATTTTGATGTAATTTTTTTAATTATGATGATTAGATGGATCGGAAAACGGCAACATAATGAATAACTCTTTGCGTAACCCAAGAAAGAAAAACATATTCAATCTTTTAACTTGTCTTATATAAAATACAGCAAAGGCTCATAGATGCGCTACTACTTCTTTTAACATTACATAAAATTTAGCTTAATGTTCCAATTAGTATGAAACGACTTATCACTCCATTATTGTAATTTTACGCTTAGCGGGAGCACTTAGGTAAGGCATAATACTTGATAGGTCCCTCCGATATTTTGAAGAAATTTCTAACGAAAAAGTTTCTTCAACATGTATATTATCAATTGCAATAGCTGCATAAAGCTCACATAACTGACAAAATAGTAAATAAGGAATAGACTCTTGTGTGCCAGTTATAGCGTTATTAAAAACACACTCTCTAGAGGTGATTGGTTGATGCATAAACGTAACTTTATCCCAAGCATAATAATAGTAAATTATAGTTTCGACTTCAGTTCCTACAATTTCTTTTACGCTGTTTCTTAAACCTGCAACTGCTCGACTATTGTTAACTTCATTTTCTAGATAAGCGATGTAATAGAGGCCTGCCTGCTGTAAGGGTATATCGGCATTCCATTCTTTTAGTCGACATCGAGTACTTTCAATATGAGTAATTAAAGTACTATCGAGGTGCTCAAACTTCCCTGCACCTAACTCAATTAATTTACGAATATTAATATCCATTCCCATTCCTCACGCAATTTCTACTTTAAATTCCCAACCCCAAGATTAGACTTACTCATGTATTCTGCCAGCGCAAGACTATCAAAACTTCCACTCCCCGATAATCCATGAAACACCCCCAATTGATCGGAAGCACTTCGCTGTTGCCCTAATTTTTGCACCCCTTCAACTTTTTTTATCTTAATTTTAAAGCCAACAATACCAGCCAATAGCTTATCGACAAAGAGTTTTGGGACGACGTCTTGATTATCCAACAAATCAGGTTCGTACTTTTTAACCAAAGCTCTCATGGCCTTTAAACTTTGTTCCTTATCAGTTAACTCGACACAACCATATACATGCACAGCTGCATAATTCCATGTTGGAACGGCTGGTCGAGCCTGGTACCAACTTGGTGAAATATAACTATGAGGTCCGCTAAACGTTATCAAGACATTGGCCTTATCTAGCACTTTCCATTGTGGATTAGCTCTAGCACAATGACTATAGAGGCTCCCCTGTTCGCCTTCTTCAGGCTTTAATAAAAATGGTAAATGGCTGGCCTGTAATGTATTTTCAGTCACATGGGAAGCTCCATCAGATACTAGAATACCAAAGCTAAATTCTTCAATAAATTGCTGCATTGTTGCTAAATTACTCATTGCAAATACCTTAGGAATGAACATGTTTATTCCTTTTATACTGCTTAATGGTCACCTTAGCTTGTAAATCAGCCTTAACCGCCTGCCAGTCTGGTTCAATAATACTGTAAATAGCACTATTGCGGATACTGCCATCTTGTTGAATTCGAGCATATCTATTCACCCCTTCAAACTGAGCTCCAATACTTAAAATCGCAGCTCTAGATTGTTTGTTCTGTTCATGGGTTTGCAGCGCCACTCTATTATAGTTAAGTGTTTCAAAGGCATAACTCAACAAAAGTAATTTGCTACATTTATTTACATAACTTTTCTGTACGCTAGGGTGTAAAAAGGTATACCCAACCTCTATCGTTTTATGCTCTTTTGCGATATTCAAAAAGCTACTCGATCCCACAACTTGGTTTTGAAACTTATCTATAACTACAAATGGAATTTGCACTCCAATTTCTTTATTGGATAAACATCTCTCCACCCAGGTTTCTGTAGCTAGCTCGGATTTACAATAGTTATGACTCGTCCATTTCCAAATAGACAAGGCCTGCCCAGCCTTATATAAGGGACCGGTATGTTTCAATGCCATAGGCTCTAACGCAACATGCTCATCTTGTAATGTAGGTACTGTGGTAAACATCAATTAGTCTCAAGAGTTCGTGAAAGGTGATTTACTATCACCTACCATTGGTCTACCGTAAACAACCAATAATAAAAAACTAATTAGACCAATGAAAATATTTAACTTACTAGATAATGAATCTGCCAAATACCTTCAGCTAGCAGAGTCAGTTAAAACAAATATTAGGAAAGGCAACTTATTACCAGGAGATACTTTGCCTTCTGTTAAAACCTTAAGTGATGATTTGCATCTAAATCGACACACTATTATGAAAGCTTTTGCAGAGTTAATTGCCGAAGCTTGGGTAGAGTCAAAACAACGAGTCGGTTATAAAGTGGGAGCAAACATCCCCATTGAAGGCAGTCTAAAACAGCTAAAAAGTCACGATAAACAGACTAAATTTAAATTCAGGCTAATCAGGTCTGGCACCTCAATCGATAGTCCACCAGCAACTCAATATGAATATAACTTTTCTGGTGGGCAGCCAGACTTGTTTAAGTTCCCATTTAAGGAATTTAAACAACATATGTCTGCGACTCTAACAAGACCCAACCTTGAACAGCTAAGCTACGGTGAAATAATGGGCGTGCCTGAACTAAGACTGCAAGTAAAAACTTATCTTCGCCAATCCCGAGCCATAACAAATCGAGAAGTCATTATTACCAATGGCTCACAAGAAGCCCTATTTATCATTGCTCAATTGCTGTTGCAGGAGGGAGATCAAGTGGCAGTCGAAGCCCTAGGCTATCCCCCTGCGATGGCTGTATTTAATAACGCAGGTGCTGATTTAGTGGCTATTAAGCAAGATCAACTAGGTATCATCCCCACTGACTTAGAACAGAAGATACAAAATGGAAGCATTAGGCTTATTTACTTAACTCCCTTACACCAATACCCCACAACAGTGACCTTACCCATTGCTCGTAGAATGGCTGTTTACCAATTAGCTGTAAAATATCGCATTCCTATTATCGAAGATGATTACGATCATGAGTTTCATTATCGCTGTCAACCACTAGCACCAATGGCTTCAAATGATCCACAACAATTAGTTATTTACCTATCAACCTTTTCTAAAATTATGTTTCCAGGCGCGAGAGTGGGCATATTAGCAGTGAACAAAACACTAGCCAAAGCGGTTGCTGAGTACCGCATGATAATTTCCCACAAAGGCAATGCACTCATGCAGTTGGCTCTTGCAAAATGGATGAAAGAAAAGGGGTTCGAGCGCCATCTTAAACGTATGACTCGCACCTACATGGCACGCAGAGAACACGCAATAAAATGCTTAGAACAATATAATTTATTTGAATTCACATGCCCAGACGGGGGTATGGCCTTATGGGTTAAACTAAAAAACACATCAATAAATACATCTAAACTCGCAGCTATGGCAAGACATAAAGGCATCTATATTCAACACGAAAAACAATATCAAACAGTTCCTCAATGTAACCGCAACCACTATTTACGGATGAGCTTTGCAAGTATGCCAGAATCAAAGTTTAGCGACGGGCTTTCAATTTTAGTAAACTTAATTAACACAAAGGCAGAGGTACTAGCGTAAAAAGGAAATTACAAGATTGTTTTTCTGTAACTCACTTTGTCTATATCGAGGACTTCAACAGTAAGAGAAACTGGAGACCTGGCTATTTTGGTCAATGAATCTAACATCATCTCAGATAACATTTTCTTTTGTTGATGGTTTCTGCCTTGTAAAATTTTAACATTGACATGAATAAAAGGCAGATCGCCTGCACCTGTTTGATAATACTCAAATGCTATGGCTCTGGTTTTAATAGACGCTTCTTCAAATAACTCTGAATCTACTGCTCCTTGATGGACACATTTAATCAAAGACTCGGGGCTTAATTCTTTTTCGATATTTTTTGAATATTCAACAATACAATGGGGCATAAAACCTCTTATTTAAGGCTAGGATAATTCAGTTTAAAGCCTAAAAGTAATACCTTTTTTAAAATCAACTATTGGCCTACTGTTCAAAACTCTGGGCAACCATTACAAAAACTGTCATGGATTAAATTCAAAATATAAAATAATCAAACTAGAGGCAGCCGTTATCAGTAACACATAACCATTAATGCCAAAGTAATCCTTTTCTCGACGGCTTCTTAAGCGTTTCATAAACAGCACTATTACGCTAATAAAGACACACAACGCTAGTAGTCCAACCAAGTAAATACTTAACGTTTGTGACCATTCTTGACGCCCTTCAAGCCCCCAGAAAGCTTGAACACCTGACACAAATTCAGGCCTAGCATTATGAAAAACCAACAAAGCACCAATAAATGTAAACCAACCGATGACATTAACAAAAACCATGCATCTAAAAAACAGATCATTCTCTCTTGGAATTTTTCGTCTGTTTTGATCTCGATTATGTAGAGGTTGACTTTGCTTCATATAATAAATAAGTTCTTAAAATAGTGTTTTTATATCGATTTTTCTTGAGTCTAAGGGCTAGCTGCGTAAGATTACATACCTTGCAAAAATAGCCTAGTAAGCGAAAAACAAGTCTTATATTACCATTGCCTATGTTTTCGGCTAGTAAAAAGATTTCGATAGCTTTTTATCTTCTAGTTGCTTATTTTTAAACAGTTTTAGCTAAGCAAACTAAATTGATACAATAAAACAAATTAAATTTTATGATGGGTCTAGTGACCTTAAATCCCATTAAAGTGGAGAGATGTAGATGGCGCACGCCCCGGTGGCAGAGATTTTTGCCAGTAAATATTCAATAGGTGAACAGGTTACAATAAAGGGATGGGTTCGTACTCGCCGAGATTCCAAAGCTGGCCTATCTTTTATTGCAGTGCACGATGGCAGCTGCTTTGATCCAATTCAAGTGATTGCTCTAAACTCCCTTGAAAATTATACAGATATTCAGAAGCTCACAACCAGCTGTTCAGTGACAGTAATCGGTACCCTAAAAGAGTCTCAAGGCCAAGGTCAGTCTTTAGAGATTGAAGCACAAAGCATTGAAATAATAGGCTGGGTTGAAAATCCAGATACATTCCCTATGGCACCCAAACGCCATAGCATGGAATATCTTCGAGAACATGCCCACCTTAGAGCGAGAACCAATGTAGGCGGTGCCGTCACTCGCGTAAGAAACTGTTTATCACAAGCGATACACCGATTTTTCTATGAGCAAGGTTACTGCTGGATAAGTACCCCTATTTTAACAGCTAGTGATACCGAAGGTGCTGGCGAGATGTTCAGAGTGTCTACTCTAGATATGTTAAACACGCCTATTACAGACAAAGGCGAAGTTGATTACAGCCAAGATTTTTTTGGGAAAGAGACTTTTTTAACGGTTTCAGGCCAATTAAATGGCGAAACCTATGCAACAGCCATGTCTAAAATTTATACCTTTGGGCCTACGTTTAGAGCAGAAAATTCCAATACAAGCCGTCATTTAGCTGAGTTTTGGATGATTGAGCCAGAAGTTGCTTTTGCCGACTTAGCAGATATTGCTCAACTGTCCGAAGACTTACTTAAATACGTTTTCAAAGCTGTGCTAGCGGAACGCCCAGACGACATGGCCTTTTTTGCACAACGTATCAACAAAGACGCTATTAGTCGTCTTGAAAAAGTCATAGCTCAAGACTTTGTGCGTATGGATTACACAGATGCTATCGAAATCCTGCAAAACTGTGGTAAAAAATTCGAGTTCCCCGTTAGCTGGGGTGTAGATTTATCCTCCGAGCATGAGCGCTACTTGGCAGAAGAACATGTTGGCGCTCCTATCATCATGCAAAATTATCCAAAAGACATCAAAGCCTTTTACATGCGTATTAATGATGATGGCAAAACAGTTGCAGCCATGGATGTATTAGCACCAGGAATTGGAGAGATAATAGGCGGTTCGCAACGAGAAGAACGCCTAGATGTTTTCGACAGACGGTTAGCTGAAATGAACCTAAACCAAGAAGATTATGCTTGGTACCGAGACTTACGCCGTTATGGCACCGTTCCTCACTCAGGATTTGGGTTAGGTTTTGAGCGTCTAGTGGCTTATGTTACAGGTATGCAAAACGTAAGGGACGTCATCGCCTTCCCACGAACCCCAGGGAATGCAAATTACTAGATGTAACGTCCGAAGTATTTACTAGGCCACCTTCTGGTGGCTTTTTAATTTCTAATAAACACCAGGAATATTGAATACCATCTAAATGCACAGCAATGATAAATAACTGTTCATCATTAAAATGATCGATTAATTAAAGATACGTTAATTTAAACTTCATGTTATTGCCTACTACCCATTGCGAGATTTATATGAAAACATCACAACAATTATTTACAGAAATCACCTCAACAGGCAGCCTAAATCTATCTCTTCAAGTAGTAAACATTCCTGAGCCTAAAGCTCACGAAGTCATAGTCAAAATAGAAGCCGCCCCCATAAACCCATCTGATATGTGGCCTATGTTCGGCCCCGCCAATCTAGAAGAAGCAAGGTTAAATTCCGAAGAGACGTCACTGACCGCTCCTGTACATAAAAGTATGTTACCTAGGGTAAAGTCTCGTTTAGACCAAGTTTTACCTATTGGCAACGAAGGTGCAGGTACGGTAGTGGCAGCAGGTGATAGCCCAGAAGCTCAAGCACTGCTAGGTAAAACAGTAGGGGTATTAACGGGGGCTATGTATAGCCAATATTGCTGCGTCCCCATTCAAGCCTGCATGATCCACAAAGAGACTACAACTGCAAAAGATGCGGCATCTTCCTTTGTCAATCCGTTAACTGCATTGGCTATGGTTGAAACTATGCGAACTGAAGGCCACACTGCTTTGGTTCATACGGCAGCAGCGTCTGCCCTAGGCCAAATGTTAAACAAAGTTTGCTTGCAAGAAAATATTGACATAGTAAACATTGTTCGTAACCAGCAGCAAGCCAATATTTTAAAAGAAATTGGGGCTATCCATATTTGTAATTCATCTGATTCAAGCTTTAAAGGTGACTTGTACAAAGCGATTAAAGAAACCGGAGCTACATTGGCGTTTGATGCCATAGGTGGCGGTGACCTTGTAAGCGATTTATTAAGCACTATGGAAAGAGTCGGAAGCGAAGATGCAATTGGTTTTAACACTTATGGCTCAGAAGCCAACAAACAAGTTTATATCTATGGGGGTTTAGACTTTTCACCTACAATTCTTAACCGAGCTTATGGTATGACATGGGATATAGGTGGCTGGTTACTCATGCGTTGTTTAGGAAAACTCCCCCCTAATAAAGTTGCAGAACTATACAAAAAAGTGGCAAATGAAATTACGACGACTTTTGCATCAAATTTCACCCAAGAGTTGAGCCTACAAGAAGCGTTAAGTCCTACGACAATAATGAAATACAACGCAAAGAAAACTGGAGAGAAATACTTCATTAACCCATCTAAGAATTCATAAATGCCTGTCATACGATAGCCCATAACAGTTAGTATTGATTCCCCCCCACTTTCAATATTAACTGTAACAATAAACTGTCCCCTTTAATGCCTTCAAGTCCTCCCGCCAAGGTCTTAACGTATAACTCTACAAGTTCAATATAAAAAATTACTGTTTAAAGTTAACATTTAATGTTAAATATCCACATTAGTGAAACAATTCATGGAGAGTGTTGGTGACAAGCACTACAGTCCAAAATGCACATATTGACTATTCGAATAAGCAAATCACCCGCTGTCATGACTGTCACCTTGAAGTAAAAATTCCTTCGTTAGCTCATAAAAAGGCTGCATATTGCCCTAGATGTAAACTTCAACTATCCGTTTTTCATCAAGACCGCCCACAAAAGCTTATCGCTTTTGCAATCACAGGTATTTTACTCTTAGTCGCATCCCTACTCTTCGAGTTTCTATCTTTCAGTACCAATGGACAAACCCAATCAATTGATTTACTCGATAGTTTTAAGGTTCTGATTGATAAAAACTATGAAGTTTTAGCTTTTCTACAAGCAATTTTTATGTTGCTACTTCCCGGAGCTATTTTAGTGACTCTGTTATACGTATTACCGCCTCCCGAGTTAGAGTTCCGTTTACCTAGAACAGAAGCTGCGGTAAATTTTATTTTTATCCCTTGGGCAATGGCAAAGATCAACAATATCCAGCAAAGTAACCAAAACAATGAAGCTTAAACAGTTAGCCTCTAACTACATCCATACCGGGGTTAGAAAGGCCCATAGCTACGAAGCTAAGCAACAAATATTAGTAGCAAATATCTTTAGCTTCATTGGCTATTCATTAACATTTTTACTTGGTGTAAGCGCATTTTTACGAAATGAACTAGTGTTAGCTCTAATTTTGGTGACGGCTGCAACTCTGTTTGTTATCTCTCACCTTTTATTACGCTTAACATGGCTCGCTAATCCATATAAATTTTCTGCTAGCTTAATCACTCTATCCCTTCTCATATTGATGTTTTATCTTGTTTCTTCTGGCGGAAACAACAATACAGGGCCCCTTTGGATTTACCTTGTCCCTCCGGTGGCATTGTTTTTTGGTGGCATCAAAAAAGGCAGTATTCATATTGTAATTTTTGTCATGTTTATTAGCTTTTTATTGTTTTATAAAGATGGAATACTAATTGATGCTCAATATACAGATGAGTTTAAATTACGGTTAATTTACTCTTTTTTAACGGTAACTTGCCTCTTTGCTTTCTATGAAAGAATGCGCAAGAGTTCATTTCGCAGACTTCAACAAATGAGTGATCAATTTGAGAAACAGGCTATGCATGATCCATTATCAAGCCTTTTAAATAGAAGAGGTATGTTCGAAAAACTTGAACAAGAGTTTAGTAGGGTTAAACGCTCAAATAGTGTTTTGACGGTTATGATGTGTGACATTGACCACTTTAAATTAATAAACGATGAGTTTGGACACTCTCAAGGTGACGAAATCATCAAGTACCTTGCTAAAGATTTTATGGAAAACCTAAGAAAGCAAGACGCTGTTGCAAGATGGGGCGGCGAAGAATATCTATTTTTGTTACCTGACACAAAAGGTGAAGACGCATTAGTTATCGCTGAAAAGCTCAGAGCCAGAATAGAAAATGCCCATTTTAATCATAAAAATAAACAATTTAATGTAACCATCAGTATAGGTTTACACCAACTCACCTCAGATGACTCTATCAATCAAGCGATTACTAAAGCTGATAAGTGCCTTTACAATTGTAAAGTAAACGGCAGAAACCGTTGCATGCTCGGTCAATAAATACAAAAGATAGAAGACTCAACACCCTTTAAGGTATAGCTTGTATATGCGCCCCAATCGTTTTCCAGTCAATCCAGAGACACCAATAAACTGGAGAATTTTTCTACAACTTTGGCCTTATCTTACCGAGTTTAAAGGTAGAGTATTTCTAGCATTTTTATTTTTAGTGGCTGCAAAGGTAGCGAGTATTTATCTGCCTTTCATACTTAAAAATACTGTTGACACCCTAAACTCAACATCGCCCAATAAAACTATATTAATCGTACCATTTGCGTTAATTGCCGCCTACGGTTCATTGAGGTTGGCCAATGTATTGTTTGGTGAAGTGAGAGACACACTTTTTGGTCGCGTCACAGAAAGAGCTATGAGACGCCTTGGTTTAAAAGTTTTTAAACATTTACATAACTTAGATTTAGACTTTCACCTTAATCGGCAAACTGGGGGGCTTTCACGAGACATTGAGCGGGGAACTAAAGGCATTAGCTTTTTAATGCGCTTTTTAGTTTTTAATATTGGCCCTACTCTCGTGGAAATTGTAGCTGTGGTAGCGGTATTATTTTATAACTATGGCATCAGCTTTGCGCTTATTATTTTATGCTCTGTAATTAGTTACGTACTCTTCTCCATTAAGGCAACTGACTGGCGTACTCAATATGTCAGAGAAGTGAACCTAGCCGATTCAAGCAGTAGTTCAAGGGCTATAGATAGTCTATTAAATTACGAAACCGTTAAATACTTTAACAATGAAGATTATGAGGCAAACCGCTATGATACAGACCTACAAAAATGGGAAACAGCAAGACGCAAGAACCGGCTATCGTTATTCGCGTTAAATAGCGGACAAGCTTCCATTATAGCCATATCGATGACGAGCATGATGGCGCTAGCTGCCTTCCAGGTAGCTCAAGGAAGAATGACGATAGGCGACTTTGTACTAATAAATGCCTTTACCATGCAAATCTTCATGCCTTTAAACTTTTTAGGGTTTGTATATCGCGAAATTCGAGGTTCATTAGCCAATATTGAAAATTTATTTAATTTACTCGACCAAAAAACCACTGTCCCAATCAATCAAGATAAGCCTGACTTGAACATAAACTTAGGCAAAGTTAGCTTTAAAAATATCGAGTTTAACTATTTGGAAAACCGAAAAATAATTAAGAACATTAGCTTTAATATTGAACCAGGTCAAAAAGTTGCAGTAGTGGGCGAAAGTGGTTCAGGTAAGTCTACACTGGTAAAACTATTATTCAGGTTTTACGATCCTAACAGAGGCAGTATATCCATTGATGGCCAAGATATTAGCCAAGTTAATCAAGCATCTCTCCGACAAGCCATAGGTATCGTTCCCCAAGATACCGTTTTATTTAATGATACTATTTTAGAAAACATTCGTTACGGACGTCCAGAGGCATCAGACGAAGAAGTTCAGCAAGCGATAGACTTAGCCCATTTGAGAAGCTTTATATCATCCTTACCAGATGGCCACTCAACGACAGTGGGTGAACGAGGCCTCAAGCTGTCAGGCGGCGAGAAACAAAGAGTTGCCATAGCGAGGACCATATTAAAAAGACCACCTATTTTGGTATTTGATGAAGCCACCTCATCATTAGACAGCCAATCTGAACAAGCCATACTTAAATCCTTACAAGAAATATCCCAAGGCCATACCAGTTTAGTGATAGCCCATCGCTTGTCGACCATAATCGATGCAGATAAAATAGTCGTACTAGGTGAAGGTAAGATCATTGAACAAGGTAGCCACAGTGAGTTATTAGGCATAGATAGTGCCTACAAAAAACTATGGCTAAGCCAACAAACACTCGTCACTAAGCAAATGCAAGAGGATCAAATTGGATAATCAGTTACTACTCGAAGCCATAAACCAAACCATGCCTTTTGGTAAATATGCAGGTAGAAAACTACTGCATTTACCTGAGCCTTATTTAGTTTGGTTTAATAACAAAGGTTTTCCAAATGGTAAGTTAGGCCAGCAACTCGCTTTAATCCATGAAGTAAAAGTAAATGGCTTAGAGCAAATGCTTGAGCCACTTTTAAAAGACTAATGGTGAATTTTCATAATAGAAAAAGCCGCAGTAGAGAACGCCCTCAATCTGCTCAGCAACAAAACTTAGACAAACAAATTTTATATTTACATAAAGCCATGGCAGAAAAAATCATTGCCAATCATGGCTTTATTCCACAAATTCAACACACCATAGAAACCAGATACACGTCAGGAAAAATGCGCCATGGTGCATATTTATTTTGGTCAACCTTGTTAGAGTATGTCCACGAACCTGAGATATTTATCAACCAAGTTTTAGATGAATCACCTCAAATCACAAAATATCGTAGGCAAACAGCCTTTGTCGGTGTACTGACAGAAGAAGAGAGACAAGCTGTTTTAGAGCAACTAATTTTTTAATTAATAAACCGTTACTTGATGGAAATAAAATGAGAATTAAACAAGCTTTTGTATATTGCTGGATATTGGTAAATTTTAACCTATTTGCTGCGCCCCAATGGCGAACCCCAGATGCAGAAAACCTAGTCTATTTAAAACTAGAAACAGGGACAGTCGTAATAGAACTTGCTCCTTTTATGGCGCCTAATCATGTTAAACAATTTAAAGCATTAGTAAGTGAAGGCTTCTATGATGGTTTAGAATTTTATCGAGTCATCGATGGTTTTGTTGCTCAAGCTGGAGACGTTACAGAGCAAAAAATTAGTCATCATAAGTCCAAATTGCAAGCAGAGTTACAACGTACAGCACCTAAACAATCAGACTTTATACTAGTACAATCACCTGATTTTATAGCACCGCAAACAGGATTTATTAATGAATTTCCAGCGGCTCGGGATCCTCAAACTAATCAAGAATGGTTAACCCACTGTATGGGTACGCTAGCTTTCGCTAGGGACAATGATATCAACTCAGCCACTACAGAGTTCTATATCGTAATAGGTCAAGCCACCCGTCACTTAGACAAAAATATGAGTTCGATTGGCAGAGTCGTATATGGCATGTCAACCATTCAGTCTCTAAAACGAGCGCACATAAATAATGCTAGCGGCGTAATAGAACAATCAAAAAATCGTAGCAAGATCATCTGGGCAAAATTAGCAGCTCAGGTAGTAGAACAGGATAGAATTAAAGTAGAAATTCAACGTCAAGATTCAGAAGCATTCGTAAAACGACTACAAGATGCCAAAACCTTAGAAAATGAATTCTTTCACTACAAAGGTAATGGCAATTTAGATGTATGTTACTACCAGCCTAAAATACGTGTTAAAGACGAATAGGCTAAGTTATGAAAGGCTTAGCCTTTGATTCCAATCGCCATTATGCTCTAACAGGCAGGCTTCATCGGTATCAAAACAAACATGACGTCGCACATCCTTAAGCAAAATGCCAACTTTCAATAATTGCTGTTGAATTTGCTTTTTGAGCTCAATGTCTTGCTGCTTATCAAGCATAGCGTTCAGTGAGGCCTGATTATCAAATACACAGGTCACTAATAAGCTTGCAGGAAAGTTTGCATAGTTAGCTGAATGGGTCAGCCACTCAAATCCAGTAAGTTCAGGTTTTACTCCTTCACATACTATGGTTAATGCCTTTATTACATTGTTGTCTAACTTTTTTGTAGTTTTACTGAGCTTAGCCATAGGTACACAAATAAACTGTGTCGCTTTTCACTTGTACTTTAAACGTTTGATTAGCTTCAACCGTGAACTGCTCATTTGCCGCAAATGTTTGCCACTGTGTTGCATCAGGCAAAAACACAGTTAATGCACCACTCACTACTGTCATAGTTTCAAATTGGCTGGTTCCAAACTCATAATCTCCAGCGGCCATCACCCCTACCGTTGCCGGTAAAGACTCAGTTTGAAATCCAATAGACTTTACTTTGCCTTCAAAATATTCGTTAACATCAAACATAACTACCCTTAAATAAATCAAATTCAGAGGCCAATTTAGCAAATGAGAATCACTAAACAAACCGCTAATATGGTCTAACTTATCTTGATTTACATTCAAAATTAATTATCTTTGTGGCTCCCCTCTGCGTTTTTAGGTGTTTTGTTACCTGCTTGTGCTTTTTTAACTTCCTGTTTGCGCTCAACCACGGCTTCTATGGTTATTTGTGCCCTAGGATCAGGTAAATAAATTTGCAGAAATAATCCAAAAGCAATGGCTACGGCTTTTCTGTTTCTTGCCCACGAAATCATGATTAAACTAAAAAATATAAACCCAATAAAATATAACCAAGGCAAAGCCCCATAAAGTAAAGTCTGTAAATAGATCATTATCTTCTCTCGAATAAGTCACCAGAGATCTCTAATAACATTAGAATACTGGCTTATTAATACTTGAAGACTCAAAGAGTCTTGATGAATGGATTAAATAACTTAAGAGAAGGAGGCTGGAGGTTCGTCGGTAATAGGGATAAAAATACGAAGTCGGGTAAGAAAAACCAATTGAATTACTGGGTGAATATTTTGTTGAACTGATAGAGTTATTCCTTGTTTCAAGGTAACTAAACAGCGGTCTTGATGTATTTTGGGAGTTGGATAAACAGCTTGGTGTAGCTCTTTTGCTTTACGTTCTAGCCCCCAATATTTATGGGAAAATAACTGGGGAAGCTCTGCTAACTCAAGCTTTATGTTTGAATATTGCTTAGGTTCTAAAAGTGAAAAGGCTTCGCTTTCTGATAAGGTTGTAGAGTCAGACTCAAAGACAAAATAGCTAAGAGGCAGTTGCGATTCAGGTTTTAGCTCGCTGGCATATGCAAACTGTACCCCAAAAAAACAGGCAACAAAAAGAATCGACAAGATACGAACTGCCGAATCCATCACTATTTAATCACATCAAAACAATTCATATGCATAAGATAATGTTAAACATGAGGTTTTCAAGGGTGTATTTTATGCTATTAACAGCAATAATAAGCCATAGTCAATTTATCAAAAATGAAACCAGATGATTATTCAACGACATACCCAAGACATTAATACTGCAACCGGTGTGATGCGCACCTCGGTTTTTAGGCCCATTGCCGAAGGACAATTTCCCACTATTATTTTTTACTCAGAGATATTTCAAGAAACAAGTCCGATAACACGCAGCGCACAAATTTTAGCCAGCCATGGTTTTGTGGTGTTAGTGCCAGAAATATTCCATGAACTCAACCCAATTGGCACAGTGTTAGCCTATGATGATGCAGGCAAAGACAAAGGCAATGCAGATAAATTTACCAAACCCTTAGAAGATCACGACTCTGATACCCAAGCTATGGTGGAGTTTACAGAGCAACAAGCTTACTGCAGCAACAAAGTTGGGGTAATGGGTGTGTGTATTGGGGGGCATTTAGCATTTCGAGCGGCTTTAAATAACCAGATAGGCGCGGCATTTTGTTTATACCCTACTGATATTCACTCTAACACTTTACCTTGTACCGAAGGCAATGACTCATTAACAAGAAGTGGGGATATCAAGTGCCCTATGGTGTTAGTGTTTGGAAAACAAGACCCCCATGTTTCAGCCGAAGGCCGTGTATTAATTCATCAAACCCTAAGTCAACAAGCATCAAACTTTAGCTGGCATGAAGTTAACGCACAACATGCTTTTATGCGTGATGAAGGTGACAGATACGACGGAGCACTAGCCTTACAAATGTATAAAATGGCGATAGATTTCTTTCACGAAAGTTTACGCCCTTAAGTTTTACATGAGTCGTTTAAAATTGAAGTACCTATATATCATCACTTTTGTAACGACCTTTTTGCTTCCACTTAACGGCTATGGAGTCACTAAAGACCAATTTAGGGTACATGGCTTGTCAGCCTTTAGTACAGAGCAAGGGGCAAAGTTAGAAACCTGGTTAACCACGGGCGTTAATGCAACACGAAAAACCTTGGGTATCTACCCTGCTCCTTTAGAACTTTACGTATTCTCTAAAAAGTCTAATCAGCCAGTTCCCTGGGCTTATGCCCAAAGAGGTCAAGTGGATAGCGTACGTTTTTATGTTGATGCTCGCTTCTCACTGAACAAATTTACAAATGACTGGACTATTTATCATGAGTTGGCCCATATGGCGCTGCCCTACTTGGGCGTGAAATATGATTGGCTTTCAGAGGGATTTGCTAGCTTCATGCAATATCAAATAATGCAGCAAGCTGGGGTGTTAAAGGGCTCCTTACAAGATAATTATGCACTTAAAATAGCACCACAATTACGCTGGTTTAATAACAGTAACTTAACCGCAGCATCTATCGCTAAACGACTCATGACAAACGAACAGTATGGAGCTGCCTATTGGGGCAGTGCATACTTCTTTGTACTTGCAGATAAACAGCTTCAGGACAAACATAAAATTCAATTAACTGACCTAATTCGTCACTATCAAAGCTGTTGTAGAACAGATGAAAATAGCCTGCCTAAACTTATATCCACTTTAGATAAAATGTTAGATGACACGCTATTTTCTAATTTACTGGCTCAGTATGAAACCTTACCCGCTAAAACCTTATACCCAGCAAATTACCATTAAATAAACACTATCAATACCGGGCTAAAACTACATAACCTTTAAAAACGCTAATATTCCCTTATATTAACTTCATCAGTACTCATATTTTAAAGACAATGAAAGCACTAAAACTCTGCGGTTTTATCTCAATGATGTTGCTTGCATTTTTAGTAGGCCACTACACATCAGAAAGAAACACATTCAAAAATAAAGTGTTTAGTTTAAGCACAGGAATAGCCGTAACAGAACAATTACTCAATGAACATTTAAAGCGCTGTAACAAAACAGGATACAAAAGGTTTATGCCTTTTCATCAGCATAATTTAGATAGGGTCTACAGAATGAGTAATTATGCGACGGGATTTCCTTACTTTTTCGGAGAGAGCTTTTCTGTTGAAGTTGCAGACAGGTTTGACTCCCACAAAGTTAACTTTGACAACTATAAACTTGAATTTGAACGATCTTGCACTGCAACTTAACCTTCTATCAACCTAAAATGCTAATATTGAAGCCAAACCTCATGATTTGGCTTCTAATATAATTTACGCTTTTTGCTGTGCAATCCACCTATCAATTTTTGCTTCCAAAATTGGCATAGGTAGCGCGCCATCTATTAATATCTGTGTATGGAATTTTTTCACATCAAACTGCTCACCCAAAACTTGCTGTGCTTTATCTCTAAGCATACGAATATGTCGTTGCCCTACTTTATAACTCACCGCTTGGCCCGCCATCACTATATAACGTTCAACTTCAGCCTCGATATCGGTTAACGCAAGTGACGAATTATCTACCATAAAATCAATTGCCTGCTGACGTGTCCAGCCAAAAGCATGTAACCCAGTATCGACCACTAAACGCATTGCTCGTAGTTGTTCGTCTGATAAACGGCCATACCACATGTACGGGTCGGTAAATAATCCCATTTCTTTGCCTAAGCTTTCTGCATACAAAGCCCAACCTTCAGCAAATACTGTGTAGCCACCAAACTTACGAAAATCAGGCAAGCTTTCTACTTCTTGTTGAATCGCAATCTGAAAGTGATGCCCAGGCGCCGCTTCGTGCACACTTAAGGTTTCCATTAAATATTTGGGTTGAGCTCGAAGATTATAAGCATTGATATAAAAAATACCGGGCCGAGAGCCATCTGGTGCAGGGCTTTGATAACTAGCACCGGCTGAAGATGCCGCTCTAAATGCCTGTACCGCTCTAACTTCGTAATCAGCCTTTGGAAATACTTCAAACAACAAAGGGACTTTGCTATCTATCTTTTCTTTGATTTGAGTGTAGCCGTCTATCAACTCTTGTTCTGATTCAAAAAAGAATTGATCATCTGTTCGTAAAAACTCAAAAAATGCCGGTAAGTCACCTTCAAAACCCACTGTACTTTTGACCTTTTTCATCTCAGCTAGAATACGTGCAACTTCTTGCTGACCAAACTCATGAATATCAGCAGCAGTTAATGGCAAAGTAGTATTAGTTTCAATGCGGTACTCGTACCAAGCTTTACCATCAGGTAAGTCAGATATTCCAAACGTATCACGCCCAGCAGGCAGATAGGTTTCAGACATAAAATCATGGACTCGGCTATAAGCAGGAATAATAACGTCGCTGATCGCAGCTAAATATGCTTCCTCTAGTGCATTTTTTTCTGCGTCAGTGGCATCATCAATATCTTGAATGTTTGCCACAGGACCATAAAATACACTCTGAGTAACATCCTCTAACACATGGGCTTTTAACTGAGGCAATACTTTTTCAATAATAGGTTTAGGCAAAACCACCGACTTTTTGATGCCTTCTTGCATGGCAACAATGGCGCTATCCATATACACAGCAAAACCCTTCGCTCTTTCTATAAAGTTACGAAAGTCTTGTAAGGTATTAAAAGGTTGAGCACTTTGACCAGATCCTAATGATGCAAAATAAGAATGAGCGCCGCCCATTTGATGAAGTGGGATTAACTCACTTGGAAAGTTTGCGCCTTTTAAGGCAAGCTCTCTATCCCGCAGAAATATCTCGTAAGTGAGTAAGTCTTGCCCAGTCAGTAATGATAACTCTATTGCTTTAATTTTTTCTAAATATAACGTTTCAAACGCCAATACCTTAGCGATGTTTGCTTTGTTTATCGGCGAGCTAAACATATCATCATAAGTATTAATGCCAACAAAGGTTGCCCAAATTGGGTTCATCTGCATACTTTCATCAAAGTATGCTTGCACCAACTCACTAAGTTTTTGCGACTCTGATTTAACAACAGTAGCTGTAACGACTGCGTCTTCGGTTTTTGTAGACGTGCTCGGGCCACACCCCAGAGGCCCCAGTAACATCAAAACGACTACAGCAATTGGCTTTCTATTCATAAACTTGTCTCTTTATTGTAATTTAATAAGGTAAAGCTATTGTCTATCTGTCTTCTATATAAGCACTCTAGCATTCTTAAACGGTACTGTTTAAGATATTATTTCATCCCAATTATTTCACTTTTTCAATCAATACCTTTGCCTTAGATCACATAGAAAAAGCACTAAAACCAAAGATAGTCGCCTGAACGACTACTACTGGTTTAATTGAATTGTTATAGTTTTAATTATAAGGCAAATGCCAAAAACCAAATATCACCACTTGAGCAAAAATGAAGAAACACATATATGTAGCTTATACGGGCGGAACCATAGGCATGCGCCCTTCACCCCAAGGTTATATCCCTGCAGCTGGCTTTTTATCTGAAACCATAAACAATATGCCAGAATTTTACCGCAGTGAAATGCCTAACTTCACTATTCACGAGTATGCGCCACTCATAGATTCATCCGATATGAGCCCCAGTGATTGGCAGCAAATATCTAATGATATATTGCAGAATTACGACAGATATGACGGATTTATTATTCTCCATGGCACTGACACCATGGCTTATACGGCTTCTGCGTTATCATTTATGCTAGAAGACTTAGGCAAGCCGGTGATAGTGACAGGTTCGCAAATTCCACTGGCACAGTTGCGTTCAGACGGCCAAGTCAACCTACTAAATGCCCTATACATAGCAGCCAACTACCCGATCCCAGAAGTTACGTTATTCTTCAACAATCAATTATTTAGAGGTAACCGTAGCCGCAAGGTAGACTCTGATGGTTTTAACGCATTTGACTCGCCGAACTTACCACCTTTGTTAGAAGCTGGCATAGATATAGAAGTCAAAATAGATAATAAACAATTGAGTATAGACAGTAGTAAACAACTAAAAGTCAGTAACATCACATCCCAGCCAATAGGCATAGTGACGCTTTATCCCGGTATCAGTGCCGATGTTTTAAAGAACACACTACAACAACCTGTAAAAGCATTAATTTTATTGAGTTTTGGCGTAGGTAATGCGCCTCAGAACCCCGCGTTATTGAAACAACTTGAGTGGGCCAACGATCAAGAAATAATAGTTCTAAACTGCACTCAATGTGTAAGAGGTAAGGTAAATATGTCTGGGTATGCCAATGGTAATATCCTCAAAGAAGTAGGCGTTGTATCGGGCACAGACATGACCCCAGAAGCAGCATTAGCCAAACTACATTATTTACTCAGTAAAGATATGCCTATCTCAGAAATTAAACGTTTACTCGTGACCAGTTTGTGTGGGGAGTTGACGATATAGAAGCTCCAGCTTTTTAAATTTACTAATGAAGTGATAACAAAATAAATTTCAGGCATAAAAAAAGCAAACCCTATGGTTTGCTTTTTTCTGGAATTTAATTATTTAATAATTAAAGTACAGTAATGTTCTCAGCTTGAGGACCTTTTTGGCCTTGAGTTACAGTGAACTCAACTTTTTGGCCTTCAGCCAAAGTTTTAAAGCCAGTACCGTTGATAGCACGGAAGTGAGCGAAAACGTCAGGTCCATTTTCTTGTTGAATGAAACCGAAACCTTTAGATTCGTTAAACCATTTTACTGTACCAGTAGTTGTAGACATAGTCTTTCCTATATTTTTCAAGAGTAATTTTGTCTCCTAAGAGACGTTGTTTTTGCTGAAGCGTGTTGCAATTACTTATGAGCTACAAGACGAGGTACTACAATGGGACATCGAAACCATGTACATAAATATCAAACTTACTTTCAAGCATGGTTAGTATATCTCTCATGTTCTGTAGGTCAACAACTATCGTGTATGAAACTGGTCTAACAAGGTTTTTATTTCAATAAGTTATTCATAAAAATATAACATTAAAATTATTACACTATGTGAAGTTGACCTTACCCAAGCCAAACCAGTTCTACATAAGACTAAAAAACTATCATTAACAGTGCATAACAAGGTTTTTTTGATACCCTTCATCAAGCTCAACAACAACCAGTACTTCTTAAATTTGAAAGTATTCTAGCAAATTGACCTTAGCTTTTAATAAATATGTATTGTTCGTTACTTTCAAACAACATTTAAAGATAGAAGCAATAGCGCAAAGCTAATTGTTTTATCCAGTCCATCCCACTCTTACAGAATCAGTTTTAACTTCGCTTTTCACTGACAACATTGGCTTACCTATAAAGATAAATAGTCGTTAACAATTCAACAGAAACAACTCTCTATAATTACAAAATTATTGCACTAAATTTACACATTTTTTGCACATTTAGTTTTTAGTATCACTTGCAATTATTAAGAATTTTTGAGCCCCTAAAATATGAAACACAAATCAATTGTCGCTCTTTCTTCTGTTATCGGCGCTATGTTATTAGTAGGCTGCGGAGGATCGAATAATAACTCAAGTCAGCTCGACTCAAGTAGTTCCGATAGTACAACTTATACATTGGTCATTAATGAGGTTGTCGCATCTGCGATTGATGATGGAGCTGACTGGATTGAGCTTTATGCCCTAGCAGACATTGCCGACCTTTCTGTTTATAGCGTTACTGATGACAAAACTAATCGGGAACCACAATCACTACCTGCAATTAGCCTAGATCAAGGCGAATACTTAGTAATTCAAGCTATTGATGAAGAAGATACGCCACCAGAAAACCAATACTATGTCACTTTCAAGTTAGGAGGTGATGATGCCGTAATGCTATATCAAAATTCGCAACAAATAGACCAATTAGACTGGGAAGATGGCGATGCAGAAGAAGGTTACAGTTATGGTTTATATGTAGACGGTACAGGAACAGCTCAAACCATGTTACCAACCGAAGGGGCTACCAACGAAGAGCTCAATGAAACCGTAGTAGTAACGGACACCATCACAAATAACGACGCTGAATTGCGTATCAACGAGATTGTTGCCAAAGATTCTGCTGAGGGTGAGGATTGGATAGAGTTTTATGCAACCGGTAACCTCCCTGTATTTTTAGGAGACTATTCAGTATCAGATGAAGACAGTGAATTGTTCAGCCTTCCAAATGTAACGATTGCAGCAGGTGAGTTTTATCGTATATACGCAACCTCAGATGATATTAGTGATGCTGATACAGTTGACTTTAAACTAGGTTCTGCAGACAAGGTTAGCTTATTTCTAGATACGGACTTAATAGATCAATTAAGCTGGGACAAAGGTGCAGCACTAATTGGTACAAGTTACGGCCGCTACCCAGACGGAAGCGACGCACTGGAGACTCTTATTCCTTCACCGGTGACGGCAAATACACTAGCGACCAGAGGTCCTTTGGTCATAAACGAAGTGGTCGCTACTCATGTTGACGAAGGTAATGACTGGTTTGAGTTATATAACAACAGCGACACCAGTATTTTATTAAGTGACTATCAGATCATTGATAGTAGTGAAGATATTGAAGCGATAACTTTACCAGAGGTGACCTTAGCTGCCGCACAGCATATTGTAATCTACGCCGTAGATGATGATCCTGATGACTACTACGTACCTTTTAAGCTCGGCAAAGAAGATGAACTCACCTTAATTCACAATGAAGAAACCGTTGATTACATTGACTGGCAAGAAAGTGATGTTTCGCCGGGCTATAGTTTCGGCTTAACAACTGACGGTAGCTGGGATAAAAACACCCTTTCAATAACCATGGGTGAACCAAACCAGCAACCCACTATATTTGAACAAGACTCGGTAGAGTCAATTTATTTTGAAATTGACCCAGACGACTGGCAAGACTTGCTAGATAACGCCATCAACGAAGAGTATCACCTCAGCTCTGTTACGTATAAAGGTGTGACATTAGACAAAGTAGCGATTCGCACTAAAGGTAACTCAAGTTTAGAATCTGTTGTTCGTTCAAACAGTGACCGATATAGCTTTAACATTGATATAAACGAGTATGTAAGCGGTCAAAAATTACTAGGTATGAAAAAATTCGTACTCAATAATATGTACAACGACCCCTCCTATATGCGTGAGTATATCGCCTATGACTTATTAGAAGAAATGGGGGTGGCAACACCAAAACATAGCTATGTAAATGTTTATGTTAACGATGAATTGAAGGGGTTGTATTTATTAGTAGAATTTGTGAACAGCGACTTTATATCCAAACATTTTACCAATGAAGAAGGTGATTTATACAAGCCTGACGGCACTGGTAGTGACTTACAATGGATAGATGATGACTTTAGTAGCTACAGTGGAGTTGAGCTAAAAACTAATGAAGACACTTCTGATAATGGCGCATTTACTAATTTTGTGTACGAAATGGAGTTTAGTGATGGGTTAAGTGTCATCAACCAAGACTCAGTACTACGTTATATGTCTGTCAGTGTCGCCCTTTCAAATTTAGACAGCTATCATGGTACATTGGCCCATAACTACTATATATATGAACAAGATAACGTATTCTCTATATTGCCATGGGATTTAAACGAGTCCTTTGGATCTTTTAGTATGGGGTGCAATAGAGCGGATATTCGCGAATTATATATAGACGAGCCAACAGACGGGCCACTTGCTGATAAACCTCTAATTGCCAAAGTATTTGCAAATAGTGACAACCTAAATACGTATCATAACTACCTCACTCAACTTATTGAAGGTCCTCTTGAAAGTGCTAATTTTGCTGCACGGGTAGCTAAGATTGATGCACTTATTAGTGAGCACGTAGCGAATGACCCCAGCGCTTTCTATACATATTCCGAATACCAGCAAAATCAAAACTCAACTGTAGATAACTTCTACGGACTCACCTCTTTTATCGATTACCGAGTCAATAATATCGAACAACAACTCAGTGGCGAAGTTGCATCTAGCGGCAATGGCAGTGGCTTTTGTAATAATTAGTTAATCTAGATATGAAGAAATAGCTCTTACCTAACCAAAAGGGCTATTTATTAGCAAACTGGATGTGTAGAAGTTCGACTGTTACTGCAATTGTAGAATCAGTTCATGGACTCAAACTACGAGTTGTTTGAGTCCATTAAAAACAATGGAAATTAGCTCCCCCCCATGGGAGACTAGTTAACCTGTCCTGATATGGTAGGTGTTTGACTTTTCACATCGGCATTTTGGCCTCTGTGCCTTAAAAGATGGTCCATTAATACTAAAGCCATCATGGCTTCTGCTATTGGCACAGCGCGAATACCTACGCAAGGGTCATGTCTTCCCTTGGTAATGACCTCTGCAGTTTGCCCATTAATATCAATGGTTTCACCCGGTACAGAAATACTAGAGGTCGGCTTAAGGGCCATATTAACTAACAAGTCTTGACCGGTGGAAATACCGCCTAACACCCCGCCAGAACGATTTGATTTAAATCCCTCAGGCGTCATTACATCTCTGTGATCACTACCTTTTTGTTCAACCGTGTCAAATCCATCACCAACTTCAACCCCCTTTACTGCATTAATACCCATCATGGCATGGGCTAAGTCGGCATCTAGTCTGTCAAAAATAGGCTCGCCAAGACCCACTGGCATATTAGTAGCGACAACTGAAACTTTAGCACCAATTGAGTCTCCCTCTTTTTTTAAGTCTCTCATATAACTATCAAGGGCTTCTAACTTGCTCTCATCAGGACAAAAGAAGGCATTAGTATTGGTAATGCTGTGGTCAACAGTTTCTACTTTGATGGGCCCTAGTTGCGACAAATAACCATGAATTTCAATACCGTGATGTTCTTTTAGGTATTTTTTAGCTACGCCACCAGCGGCAACCCGAATAGCAGTCTCGCGAGCAGAAGAACGCCCACCACCACGATAATCGCGTAGTCCATACTTTTGCTGATACGTATAGTCTGCATGGCCAGGTCTGAAGGTATCTTTGATCTTAGAATAATCATTACTACGTTGGTCAGTATTGTTGATTAACAATCCAATACTGGTGCCTGTGGTTTTTCCTTCAAACACTCCAGACAAAATTTTCACTTCATCTTCTTCACGTCTAGCCGTAGTGTAACGAGAGGTGCCGGGTTTACGTCTATCTAAATCAACCTGTAAATCTTCTTCAGAAATATCTAACCCTGGAGGGCAACCATCGATAATGCCACCTATTGCAATACCGTGACTTTCACCAAAGGTGGTCACCGTAAATAATTTACCGAAGGTATTACCTGCCATAATATTTTGTTCCTATTTTAAAAATTTGTAATCTGTATATATCTATTTTAATGATCAACCGCACGCCAATATTCAACTAATTGCTTCTTGCTTATCGCAAAGACCCCATGCCCACCATTTTCAAACTGTACCCACTGAATTGGTAACTCAGGGTAACGAGTATACATATGCACTTCGCTATTACCTACTTCAACAAACAACCAACCATTTTCAGTTAGGTGATTGGGAGCCTGTCGTAATATATTATCCACTAAATCAAGGCCATCTTTACCCGCAGCTAAAGCAAGTTCAGGCTCATGATGAAACTCGTCGGGTAAATCCCCCATATCTTCAGCATCAACATACGGAGGGTTACTCACAATCAAGTCATACTTTTGCCCTTGTAGGGCACCCATCAAATCTGAGTAAATGGGAAACACTCTATGGCTTAATTCATGCTCATTTATATTAAGCTCTGCTACCTCAAGGGCTTCAGGGCTAATATCCACAGCGTCGACTTGTGCTTCTTCAAAGGCATATGCAAGCGCAATAGCAATACAACCACCGCCAGTGCATAAGTCTAAAAGGTGTTGTGGTTCGTCGTCTGTCAGCCAATCTTCAAATTGATTTTGAATCAGCTCTGCAAAAGGAGAACGAGGAATTAACACCCTCTCATCTACATAAAATGGTAAATTACAAAACCAAGCCTGATTGGTTAAATAAGGAACAGGTATACGCTCTTCAACCCTACGTTTAACCACTTCCATAATAGTCAGTTTTTCAACTTGAGTTAAACGGCTATGAAACAATTGGTCACCCGTTTGTAATGGTAACTCTTGCGGAAGGTGTAACAGTTGCAAAACTAAACTAACAGCTTCATCCCAAGGATTGTCGGTACCATGACCATAAAACAAACCAGCTTGATTAAAGCAACTAACAGACCAACGCACCATATCTAACATAGTGTGTAAATCTTGTGCGGTTTGCTCAATACTTTGCTCTGAAAAAGTGTTTTGGCTCATAAGCTCGCTTATTAAATCTGTTTCTATCGATATTCTCATATAACAATGTTTGTTATGCTACTTGGAAATTGATACTTATTTTGTAATGAATGAAAAACACGCCATCTCGTCACCAAACTCACACAGATTTCGAAGAAGAAAACTTTTTTAAAAAAGAGTTTAAAGATATCGCGCCAATAAAGCAGGACAAAATACCGCCTCAACGCTTTTCCAGCAAGCAGAATTGGAATACAAAGCAAAAAAATCAATCCTCTCAGGCTGAAATGCGTCAAGCCGCGGCGGCTTTTGAGTTTTCTGATGGTTTTGAAGGCCATTTTGAAATTGATCAGCCCCTAAAATATATAAAGCCAGACACCGACACCCATGAAGTAAAACGCTTACGCCGTGGCGACTATCCACCAGACCTAATATTAGACTTACACGGTTTAAAAAAAGAAGAGGCTAAACACGAAGTGGCGGCACTTATTCATGCAGCACAAAAGCAACATGTTTATTGTGTGAGTATTATGCATGGCAAAGGTACTTACACTCTAAAAAAAGCGGTTCCCAATTGGTTAATTCAACACCCAGCGGTATTAGGGTTTCATCAAGCGCCAAAAGAATGGGGTGGCCAAGCTGCCGTATTAGTTCTCATAGACTTACCACAGCACCATGCAAAGTATTAATTAAAAAGTGCGTTTGCTGACTTTTACTCGGTCGGCGTTATAAACTCAGCAATTTCTTTGTTTACCTCAATGGGTACCTCATGCTGGATCCAGTGACTCGTTGTTGGGTACCGAATAACCCTCACGTCTGGCACATATTCTTCAATTCCATCGACATTTTGTGTCACAAATGCCTGATCTTGTTCACCCCATAAAATTTAGGTTGGGCAGGTTATACGAATATTAGGAATTTTCATGTCCGCTGATGCAATGACTGGTCCGTCAGTTTTCAAGACTTGTTTTTTCGAAGGGGCGAGTTGTGGCATGGATTTATAGTATTTTAACATCCCAGCGACCGCACCTGGCTGCGACCATGCTGTAAGGTATTTCCGACGCTGTTCTTGATTGAGTGCGCCCTCTTTCATGCCGGTAAACACCTCGTTAGTAAGATACTCAAAGCCATTCTCTGATAGCTTTGTAACTGCACCTTCGCCAATCAACTCATGGATGTATTCACTTTTTTTACGCTGTTCTGAATTTGTGATCATTTCACGGGTAAAAAGGCTTGGATGTGCAGCATTTAAAATAACTAAGCGCTCAATTAAATGAGGGTAAAATGCAGTCAACGGCCATGCAATTGCCCCGCCCCAATCATGTGCAACCAGTATTATTTTTTGATTAGGAGCAAGCTGTCGAATTAATGTAGCTATAAATTGAATTAAGTTAGGGACTTCATAAAAACCTTGCTCTTGAGGTTTATCACTTAAATTGTAACCGGGTAAATCAGGGGCAATGACGCGATACGTTTTACTAAAAAATTCTAACTGAGCATGCCAAGTTTCCCAGTATTCCGGGAAGCCATGTAAGAACACCATAGTTTGAACATTTGAGTCAGCGGGATCGTGTTTCGGCACACCTTCAACATAGTGAATATTAGTTTGGTCTATCTTAATAAATTGATGTTTCATACACTTCACCTAAACATTTAAATCCAATAAAAAAGCGAACCGAAGTTCGCTTTACGTCCCCTGCTTAGCTTTTCGTTGGCTTAGGCCAATCTTTTGTTATTTAAACAATATTAAATTGTTCTTCTTCAATACTCATTAAGTTGCTAGCGCCAGAATCCATAGACAAGGCCAACGACCGAGTTCGCACCAACAGGCGATCAAAATAAAACTTAGCGGTATGAAGCTTAGCTTTATAAAACTCTTCATCGTCAGTACCGTCATCAATTTTTTGCTGAGCCACTACAGCCATTTTCAACCAGAAATACCCCACGACTACATAACCAGAGTACATCAGATAATCTACCGATGCTGCCCCTAACTCTTCTGGGTTACTTGCTGCACGCTGCATAATATCTTCAGTTTTTTGATGCCACTCGTGAACATGTTTATCTAAGCTATTTGACCATTCATTAAATTGGCTTTTACCGCGGATACTTAAACAATACTCTTTCACCTCATCGGTAAATACACTTAATAACTTGCCCCTTGAGCCTGCGACCTTACGAGCCAATAAATCTAATGCCTGAATACCTGTCGTCCCTTCGTACATAGTACAAATACGGGTATCTCGAGCGAGTTGTTCCATACCCCACTCTGCAATAAAGCCGTGACCTCCAAAAACCTGCATACCGTAACTTGTGACTTCTTGAGCAGTTTCAGTCAGAAATGCTTTCACAATAGGGGTCAAAAATGCCAACTTGGCCTCAGCGAGCTCCTTCGCTTCTTCATCTTGACTGGCATGGGTAACATCAACTAATTGCATGGCGTATACAGCCAAGGCTCGATTGCCTTCGGCAAAGGCTTTTTGGGTCAGTAACATACGTCGTACATCAGGATGGTTAATAATAGGATCTGCAGGGCCATTTGGATTTTTAACGCCGCTCATTGACCTAAACTGTAAACGGTCTTTAGCATAAGCTAAGGCACCTTGAAAAGCAGCGTCAGAGGCTGCTAAACCTTCAAGACCAGTTCCAATTCGAGCACTATTCATAAAGGTAAACATACAATTTAAACCACGGTTTTCAGTTCCAACTAGATAACCTTTTGCCCCATCAAAATTAATGACACAACTTGCAGAGGCTTTGATACCCATTTTGTGTTCGATAGAACCACATGACACTTGATTACGATCTAGTTTTTCACCGTCTAGGCCTGCATGAAACTTAGGCACAACAAACAGAGAAATGCCTTTCGTACCACTTGGCGCATCTGGTAAACGTGCAATCACAATATGTACAATATTTTCAGACATATCGTGCTCACCAGCAGAGATAAAGATCTTAGTCCCCGTCAAGCTATAGCTGCCATCATTATTGGGCACTGCTTTACACTTAAGCATTCCCAAATCAGAACCACAGTGTGGTTCGGTTAAGCACATAGTACCGGTCCAAGTACCTGCTACTAAGTTGTTCAAGAACATTTTTTGTTGTTCAAGGGTGCCCCATTCTTTGAGGGTTTCCATACAACCTTGACTCAAACCTGGGTACATAGCCCAAGAGTGATTGGCTGCAGAAAACCACTCTGCAATGATACTACCTAAAGAGTATGGAAGGTTTTGACCACCAAACTCTTCTGGATGGGTCATACCTGTCCACCCGCCTTCAACATATTTTTGATAGGCTTCTTTAAAACCTGTTGGGGTGGTGACGACGCCGTCATCCCATTTACATCCTTCTTTATCACCAATAGCGTTGATTGGTGCTAATTCGTTTTCTGCAAACTTGGCTGCTTCAGAAAAAATAGCTTCAACCATATCGGGAGACGCATCTTCAAACCCTAGGTCGGCGTAGTGCTTTTCATAACCTAGTAACTCGTTCATTACGAACAAAGCTTCTTTCTGTGGGGCTTTATAATCTTGCATAACTTACCTCTAAAAAATATGACTCAACTGGCTCTTATTACAAACGAATTAAAAGCCACTAGAATGGATTTAGTAAACTTCAAATAGACCAGCCGCCCCCATTCCCCCCCCGATACACATAGTACATACAACATATTTTGCACCTCGGCGCTTTCCTTCAATAAGTGCATGACCAACCATACGTGCACCACTCATCCCATAAGGGTGCCCCACTGAGATAGCGCCACCGTTTACATTCAGTATGTTGTCGTCAATCCCTAATTTGTCACGGCAATACAGTACTTGCACAGCAAAGGCTTCATTTAACTCCCATAAACCAATATCGTTCATGGTCAAACCGTGTTGTCTTAGTAATTTTGGTACAGCGAAGATTGGACCAATACCCATTTCGTCTGGTTCGCACCCCGCTACAGCTATGCCTCGATAAGCACCAAGAGGATTAAGGTTTTGTTGCTCTGCTAATTTGCTATCCATCAAGACGCTAGCTGAAGCTCCATCTGAAAGTTGACTAGCGTTCCCCGCAGTAATGACCCCACCTTCAATAACCGGTTGTAAATTTTGTAAACCTTCTAGGCTAGTTTCCGCGCGGTTCCCTTCATCTTTAGTTAAGGTGACTTCTTGGAAGCTTTCTACTTTAGTTTCGCGATCAACAAGCACTTTAGTTGCAGTTACTGGCACGATTTCATCAACGAACTTGCCTGCAGCCTGTGCAGCAGCGGTGCGCATTTGACTTTGATAAGCATATTCGTCTTGCACATCACGACTAATACCGTAACGGGCAGCCACAACTTCAGCGGTTTGTAACATAGGCATATAAATATTTTTATGCATTTTGGCTAGAGCTGGGTCAACCATACGATGGGTGTTCATTGAGTTGTTTTGTACTAAGCTGATTGAATCAAGCCCACCAGCCACCATTACAGGTACATTCTCGGTCATTACATGTTTTGCAGCAGTCGCGATAGCGTACATTCCAGAGCTACATTGACGGTCTATCGTCATACCAGAAACCGATGCAGGTAAGCCACCGGCCAAGCCTGCTAATCGGCCTATGTTCATACCACCACTACCTTGGGTAAGTGCGCTTCCCATGATGACATCGTCAACACTTGCGGGGTCAATTCCCGACTTTTTAACAGCTTCTCGAATTGCATGACCACCTAAACTTGGTGCTTCTAAGTTATTAAATGCACCCTTGTAGGCCCGGCCAATGGGAGTTCTTGCTGTTGATACAATGACTGCTTCTTTCATGATATTCTCTTTAATCGGTTACATAATTTGTTTATTTGATAGTGAGCGGTTATAGGTCAGAAAATCGCTTGCCTTGGTCGGCTAATTTTTTCAGTAATGGCGCTGGCTCAAACCAATTTTTTCCATGTTCGCCTAATTCATCTCGATATTTACACATGGCGTCGTATACGGTTTTCAAACCAATTTCATCGGCATACTGCATGGGACCACCTCGATATACTGGGAAGCCATAGCCATATACATAAATCACATCGATATCACTTGATTTAGCGGCAATGCCCTCTTCTAAAATCAAAGCACCTTCGTTGATCATTGGGAAAATAATACGTTCGATAATCTCTTGGTCGGATATTTCACGTTGCGCCACACCTAAATCGACGGCGGTTTGCCTAGCGAGAGCCATAACACTGGGATCAGGAATGGGTTTTCGATTACCTGCTTCGTATAAATACACGCCTTTTCCTGCTTTTAAACCAACTCGACCTTGCTCAACTAACTTGTCAGCTAAAATACAATAGGTTGGATCGTGCTTGATAAACTCTCGACGTGATTCTCGTACGAAAGCACCTATATCTTGTCCTGCCATATCTCCCATGGTGAAAGGTCCCATAGGTAAACCAAAGTCATAGATAACTTTATCGACGTTTTCTGGAGTGGCTCCTTCTAGCATCATACGGTTAGCTTCACGACCGTAGGTTTCAATCATTCTGTTACCCACAAATCCGAAACAAACGCCTACTAACACAGCGACCTTATTAATTTTCTTGGCCATTTTCATTGAAGTTTTAATCACTTCGGGTGAGGTTTTGCTGGTCTTAACCACCTCAAGCAGTTTCATTACATTAGCAGGGCTAAAGAAATGTAAACCAATTACATCTTCAGGGCGTTTAGTTGCCTTTGCTATTTCATCAATATCTAAAGTAGAGGTATTAGAAGCTAAAATTGCCCCTGGTTTGCATACCGCATCTAAAGACTTAAACACTTCTTGTTTCACAGACATTTTTTCAAACACAGCTTCTATGACTAAATCAACGTCGCCCAAATCAGCATAAGCGGTTGACCCACTCAGCAAAGCCATTCTTTGTTCTATCTGTTGTTGGGTTAACTTCCCTTTTTTAGCTGAGTTCTCATAATTTTTACGGATAAGCGCCAGGCCTTTATCTAATGCCTCTTGCTGAAGTTCAAGCATAATGACTGGAATGCCCGCATTAGCAAAGTTCATCGCTATGCCCCCTCCCATGGTACCCGCACCAATAATGCCGACTTTTTGAATACCTCTGACTGGGGTGTTTTTATCAAAGTCTTTTACATGAGACGCAGATCGCTCAGCAAAAAAGAAATGTTGCTGAGCTCTTGCTTCTTTAGAGCCCATACACTCCATAAATAATTCGCCTTCGCGTTTTACCCCCTCATCAAAAGGTAAAGTCACTGACGCCTCAACGGCTTGTATACAACGTTCTGGTGCAAAGAAGCCTCGAGCCTTTATGGCTAAACCTTTACGGTATTGTTCAAATAGCTCTTTCAGGGCAGGGCTTGTGTCAACTTGCACATCACAGGTTTTACGGACTTGACTGCCTTTAGCAACAACGTCTTCACAAAAACCTATGGCACGACTTAATAAAGTTTCTGGAGCGTCAATCACAAGGTCAAATACACCAGTCAACTTTTTAGCTGCCACAGGACGCCCCGAAACAATCATATCTAGTGCTTGCTGAACACCTGCCAACCTAGGAAGACGTTGAGTTCCCCCAGCGCCAGGTAAAATACCTAAGTTGACCTCAGGTAACCCTACTTTGTTACTTGCGAAAGTAACCCTATAATGGCATGCCAGCGCGACTTCAAGCCCACCACCAAAAGCGGGACCATTTAATACAGCTACCACTGGTTTAAACGAGTTTTCAATAGCATTTAATACTACTGGCAAATTAGGCTCTAAATCACCACTTGCAAACTCACTAATATCAGCGCCACCCGAAAACACATTCTGCTTTGATGAAATAACAATAATATCAACCGAGTCATCTGCCATTGCCCTATTTAAGTTTTCAAGCAAACCTACTCTGACAGGCTTTGATAAAGCATTAACGGGAGGGTTTTGCATCCATAAGATGGTCACTTTTTTTGAAGCTGGTGTTTCAATTACTTCATAGGCGACAGCTTGTGAGTCATGTTGATTCATAAAAATTCTATGCAAGTGGAAAGTGAATGCAAAATATTAGGCCACCTAAGTAAATCATTCTAATTTATTGATTTTATACAATCGAATAACCCTAGTTTATTACACTACATTTACAATTATACTTTAGAAAACGCCATATATTCACTAAATCAATAACATTTCATCACTTTGCACTAGTTGACTTTATAGCTTGCTTTTGATTCTCTATCATAACAATTTGCTTACAAAAAATTCACACCTCGGAGTTGAACGTGCATTTTAAAACCACGCCAAGCAAAAGTTTTAAGAACATTATTGATTATCAATATCAAGCTAACTATTTGAGTGTTGAGGATACTGAGAGCGGTTCTTTAAACCTTCACTATGTTGACGATGGTCCTAAAAATGGTGAGGTAGTCTTAATGTTACATGGCGAGCCTAGCTGGAGTTATTTATATAGAAAAATGATAGGACCTCTAGCTTCTAAAGGTTACAGGGTGATTGCGCCAGATTTGATTGGATTCGGAAAATCAGATAAACCTACTCAAAGAGAAGACTACACCTATCAACGTCACCTTGACTGGACTCGTCAGATATTGGTGCAGCTAGAACTCAATAATATCACCTTAGTTTGCCAAGATTGGGGAGGTTTATTAGGTTTACGTTTAGTGGCTGAACACCCGAAATTGTTCGCTAGAGTCTTAGCTGCAAATACTATGCTGCCAACAGGCGACAACCCACCCAGTGAAGCGTTTTTAAGCTGGCAAAAATTTTCACAAGAAGTAGATGTCTTTCCAGTATCGGGGATCATTAAGGGGGCCACAATCAATGAGTTAAGCGAAGATGTGCTAGCAGCATATGATGCTCCTTTTCCTGACGAATCATATAAAGCAGGCGTTAGGCAGTTTCCATTATTAGTACCGACGAGTCCCGATGATCCCCAAAGCGCCAATAACCGCTTAGCATGGCAAAGTTTACAAGCATTCAACAATCCTTTTATAACCGCTTTCAGTGACTCTGATCCTGTTACAGCAGGTGGAGACAAAATAATTCAGAAACTCATTCCAGGTTGTGCCGGACAAAACCACACTACTATTAAAAACGGTGGTCATTTTTTACAAGAAGACCAAGGAGAAACACTCGCCAAAGTACTTTTAGAATTCATGTCTTCTAACCCAATAACTCAGTAGTACAGGACGATAAAAATGGACGAATTATTAGATTTCAGCGGCAAAGTAGCCGCAATTACCGGAGCCGGAAGTGGCTTTGGGCGTTTATTAACACAGGGTTTGGCAAGTAGGAATTGTAAGCTAGTGATAAGCGATATTAACCAACAAAGTCTAGATGAAACACTCGATTTAGTAGATAACAAAGATAATGTAGTCACCATTCTTTGCGATGTCGCTAAAGAGCATGAATGTAAAGCCATAGTCGATACTGCAATCGACAAATTTGGTCGACTGGATATTGGTGTGAATAACGCCGGTATTGCACACGAAATGACACCTTTACATTTACTGTCAGAAGACACCATGGATAGCCAATTTAACGTCAATGTGAAAGGCGTTCTTTACGGCATGAAATACCAAATTGCTGCCATGCTCCCCCAAGGTGAAGGCCACATTTTAAACTTAAGCTCGATGGCTGGCATAGGGGGAGCGCCTAAAGGTGGAGCCTACGCCGCAGCCAAACATGCAGTTGCAGGACTCACTCGAACTGCAGCAGTTGAGTACGCCCGAAAAGGCATTCGTTGTAACGCTATCTGTCCATTTTACAGCCCAACCGCAATATTGGGTCATTTGGCATCTACAGAAGGACAGGCGCAACTCGCCCGGGGAACCCCCATTAAACGCCTCGCTGATCCGCAAGAAATAGTTAATGCCATGTTGTTGGTGCTATCACCCGGCAACTCTTACATGACAGGACAAACAATTGCGATTGATGGTGGTGTGTCTGCTTGGTAGACACACAAACTAAACAAAATATAACGGATAAAAAATTCAAATTATTTACAAGGAGCCCTTATGAAAGCCTTAATGATGAACTCCCAACTGATGATATCTTCTATCCTCAGACATGCTGATAGAAACTTTCCTGAAACAGAAATAGTATCAGTCACCGCAGATAACCCTAGGCACAGACATACCTACAAAGACTTTGCTAACCGTAGCCGCCAACTGGCCAATGCATTAATCAAAATAGGTGCAAAATTCGGAGACCACATTGGCACTCTAGCATGGAATGATTATCGCCATTTAGAGCTATACTATGCAGTATCGGGTTGTGGCATGGTCTGCCATACCATCAACCCCAAGCTATTTCCGGAGCAAGTTAATTATATTATCAATCACGCTGAGGACCGCTTTATATTTGTTGATCTATTAGTTGTACCTTTACTTGAAGCACTGCAAGCACACTTGCCCAAGGTTGAGGGATATATTGTGTTAACGGATGAAGCCCATATGCCAGATACGTCCTTGAAAGATGTGATGTGTTACGAAACATTATTAAGTGAAGAGTCCTCAGAATTTGAATGGCCCGAGTTCGATGAAAACACAGCCAGTGCCATGTGTTATACCTCAGGAACAACAGGCAACCCCAAAGGTGTGGTTTATAGTCACCGCTCAACACTTTTACACGCATGGGGTGGAAGCATGCCCGATGCAGTCGCAGCATCTTATAAAGAAACCACGCTTCCTATTGTTCCGATGTTTCACGTTAATGCTTGGGGGGCACCTTATGCATCTCTAATGGCAGGCTCAAAAATGGTGATGCCAGGACCTAAAATGGCCGATGGAGAAACACTGCAGAATTTAATCGAATCAGAAAAAGTCAGTTTTAGTTCAGGCGTTCCTACGATTTGGTTAGGATTACTCGATTATCTTCAAAAAACAGGCAAAAGCATTTCATCATTAAAGCGTGTTAGCGTGGGTGGTGCGGCCTGTCCTCGTACGGTTATTGAACGCTTCAAACATGCCCACAAAGTTGAAGTTATTCAAGGTTGGGGAATGACAGAAACCAGCCCACTTGGCTCCATATTTTGTCGTAAATCAGGGATGGAAGACCTGTCAGAAGAAGAAATCATCGACATTCAATGTATGCAGGGCAGAGGCGTATTTGGACTTGAGATGCGTATAGTAGACGAAAACAACAACGAACTCCCATGGGATGGCGTGGCCTTTGGTGCACTTAAAGTAAGAGGTCCATGGGTATCTAGTGGCTATTATGGCATGTCCCAAGAGCCCGGAAGCCAAGGCTGCCCTGTAGATGAAAAGGGATGGTTTGATACTGGAGATGTGGCCACTATTAACCCACAGGGTTATATGCAAATCACTGATCGTACCAAAGATGTCATAAAATCAGGGGGAGAATGGGTCAGCTCAATTGAAATTGAGAATGCAGCGGTCAGCCATCCAGCCATTGCAGAAGCCGCTGCTATAGGCCGCTATCATCCAAAATGGACCGAACGCCCTTTGTTAATTGCAGTGAAAAAAGCAGGCGAACAAGTAACGACCGAAGAAGTAAAAAGCTTTTTAAAAGATAAATTACACAAATGGTCTATGCCTGATGACGTTGTCTTTATGGATGAACTTCCGCATACCGCAACCGGCAAGCTCAACAAACTATCTTTGCGTAAAACCTTAGAAAGTTATGAGTTTCCTAATTAAAAACCAATAATGTTTAAGGGGTACATGTTGGACACTTAGGTGCCCTTTTTTTGCTTTTGATTTTTTTACCCAATCTACAACACACTTTTTTACGTTTTTATATTTGCAATTTATAACGATTTATCTAAGGTGCAGCGACTGATTTAAATCAGCATTTACTACAAAAATATATTCAGGGAAATATTATGATATGTAAACCCTTTGGTTTATGGCTTTTACTGCTGGCTACCACAGCAGTTGATGCCTTTGCACAAGATACACAATACAGATTATCTAAGTATATCAACCCAAGCTTTCAGCAAATCACGTTGAACATCGATCCGGACCAAGCAACATTTAGTGGTGAAACCACCATTACCATAGATGTCATCAGGCAGACTGACACCATTGGGTTTTATCAAAAAGCTCTAAAGATTCAAAAGGCTGAGTTGATTGATAAAGATACGCGGATTCCATTGAACGTCTCCTCACATGAGTATGATATACAACAAGGTAAAGCACAGCACACTATCCCAGCCAATCGCTACAAATTACATATAGTATTCAGCGGTTCCGTTAATAACACATCAGATGGTTTATATTTATCAAAATTTGAAGGGTTAAATTACATTTTTACCCAATTTGAAGACATGTACGCCAGACAAGCTTTTCCTAGTTTTGATGAACCAGGATTTAAAATTCCTTACCAAATGACCATCATATCACCAGAAAAACATACGGTGTTATCTAACACTCCTGTCCAAACCCGTCAGGTAAAGGATGGTTGGCAAACTGTAGCGTTTAAAAAAACCAAACCTATGCCGACTTATTTAATCGCGCTGGCTGTGGGTGAGCTCGACTCATATGATATTCCAAACCTTCACGTGCCAGGCAAAATCTACACCCCTAAAGGTCAAGCATCACGCACTAAATTTGCAGCAAAACACACTGCAAGGATTTTGGCGAACCTGGAAAACTATTTTGGGTTTCCATATCCCTATGAAAAACTTGATTTTGTAGCGGTTCCCAATTTTACGTATGGCGCGATGGAAAACGTAGGCCTAGTCACCTACCGCAGTAGTCTTTTGCTACTAGAAGATGAACCTCGTGTTGCTGAGCAGCGCAGTACCCTTAATGTTATTGCCCACGAGCTTGCCCATATGTGGTATGGCAACCTAGTAACTATGGCTTGGTGGGACGATCTTTGGTTAAACGAAGCGTTTGCATCATGGATGGCCAGTAAAGTGATGATGGATTTATACCCAGAGCAAAACTTTAAAGGTAGCTTAGTACAAGAACGAGCATTTGGAGCAGACTCTAGCCCCACGGTAAAACCTGTAAAAAAAGTGGTTAAAAGTCAAAGCGATGTTATGGATGGTCTCGGGCTAAACTACAGTAAGGGTGAGTCTATTCTGCAACTAATTGAATCTATGGTGGGCCAAGAGTCGTTCCAAAAGGGCGTACAAACCTACATGAAAAACAACAAATGGCGCAATGCTGAAGCTGGAGACCTCTGGGAAGTTTTATCTACGGTAGCTGACTTCGATGTGCCTGCTATGATGAAAACCTACCTTGAACAACCTAGCTACCCCTTAGTTTCGTTTTTAACTAACGGCGAGATTAGTCAGAGCCGTTATCACCTATCAGGAGCTGAGGTAAAAGAGCAAACTTGGATTGTTCCTCTGTCTATTAGCTACAAGAAAAACGGTAAAATCGCTCGTACAAACTTATTTTTAAACTCAGCTAAAACCAAAGTTAACGAATTGTCAGAAGCCGATTGGATTTTCCCGAATGACAACGCCATGGGATACATGCGCTGGAAGGTATCACCACAACAACTTAATGCTTTGTTAGAAGATATATCAGCACTGAACGCTAGAGAAAAAAAATCACTTCTGTATAACACAGAAGCTTTATTCGCCGCAGGTGAAGCAGACTTAACCCTGATGATGGCTGTACTTAATACATTAATTGCCGATGAAGATCCTATGATTGGCAGCGCGGTTGTCTCAACGTTAAATCAATTCTTATACTTAGTAGACAAGAACAATGAAGATTTATTTGCAAACTTTGTCACTGAACAGCTTACTCCTTGGTTCGAACGTCTAGGCACAAATGACCAACCTCAAGACTCTACTGACACGACTCGTTTACGTGGTGCTGTATACGGAGTGCTAAGTCGATATTCAGATACTCAAAGCATGATCGCAATAAACAAAACATTAGCAGAAGAATACATGTCAGACCCTACAAGTGTGCCAAGAAATATCGCTACTAAGGCACTTGCCGCTATGGCCAGACATAGTCAAGGTGACTGGTTTCAAAAGATGAAAGATCTGTATATCAACAATACCGACGCATTAGTCAGAGGGACCTTAGCCAATGCAATGATCTTTAGCGATGATGAACATATCAAAAGAACACTAGACTTTGCTCTCTCTGAATATGTAACACCAGCGAATACCATTACAGTTGTCAGCCGCGCTATCAGCGACTTAGAAAACAAAAATATGTTTTATCAGTGGTTAGACAAACACTTTAATGCCCTAACCCAAAAAATGCCAGCCTATCATGTCGCGCATTTTCCGGAATACTTATCAACGAGTTGCAATAAAAAAGATATTGAGGCGGCAAAACATTTTTATGCCGACAAAAAAGACCACTTTGAGGGAATGGCTAGAAGTTACGAGATTACCTTATCTAAGTCGAGTCAATGTGTTGCTTTAAAAGAAGCGAACCAAGATAGCTTTAATAAGTATTTAAGTGAGGCTGTTGCTCACTAAACTGAGCCAACTCTCTCCTTTAAAAAACTGGTAACTATTTACCAGTTTTTTTTTGATCTAAATCACGCTATCGTACTTCGTAAATGTCTAAAGCTTTGGAAATGAAGTGAAAACTATAGGCTTAATTGGTGGCATGAGCTGGGAGTCAACATCGAGTTATTATCAAAAGATTAACCAAGCAATAAAACAGCGTTTGGGTGGATTACACTCAGCTAAAGTAATCCTAGTCAGTGTCGACTTCGCTGAAATTGAATCCCTGCAACACAGTGGTGATTGGCAAAAAACGGCAGAAATACTTGCCGATGCCGCTCGCTCATTAGAGGCCGCAGGAGCAGACTTTTTTCTTATTTGTACAAATACTATGCACAAAGTTGCCGACTATGTAACAGCATCAGTCAGTATCCCTTTGTTACATATTGCAGATGCAACAGGCCAAGAACTAACAACAGACAAAATTACCACAGTAGGTTTGTTAGGTACAAAATTCACTATGGAACAAGACTTTTACAAACAGCGCATTATCAAACATTATGACATAGATGTAATCGTTCCCTCAGATGAAGAGCAGACTGTCATCCATTCTATAATTTATCAGGAGTTATGCTTAGGAAAGGTGTCAAAGTCTTCGCGAATAGCTTACCTCGACATCATTGAAAACCTAGTTGAGAGAGGAGCCCAAGGCGTCATTTTAGGCTGCACAGAAATTGGATTATTGATTGAAAAACAGCATACTCTTACCCCCCTATACGATACAACAAGCATTCATGCATTGGCTGCAGTGAAAGAAGCCTTAAAATAAAAAATATAATTTTTTATATTTATCATGCACTTAAACATAAAGTTAAATTTTTTCACTTTATATACATTGAAAAAAATCAGCTTATCTACATATCTATTATGTCGACGCCGCAAGGGTTGACACAAAAACACAAGAGGTGTTTTTGCAGTACCAGACTTAACATTAAGTAGGTACTCCCATAGTGGGAAGGTGACATGGAAAGCTATACCAATACGCCGCCGATTTTTCGGGGCACTTAACTTTTTTATATTGCTTAATTTATGAGGATATACTTATGCGTAACATCGATCTATCTCCACTTTACCGTTCATTCATTGGTTTTGACCACTTAGCGTCTATGATTGATACGGCTTCAAGAAACGAAAAACAATCATCTTACCCTCCTTACAATATTGAATTATTAGCTGAGGATAAATACCGTATCACTATGGCTATAGCAGGTTTTGCCAAAGATGAAGTAAGTATTGAAGTTCAAGAGAATACCTTACAAGTCATTGGTACTAAAGCGCCTAAAGAAGGTGCCAACAACACCAAACCAGAAGAACGGAAATTTTTACACAAAGGCATATCAGAGCGAAGCTTTGAACGTAAATTCCAATTAGGAGACCACGTCAAAGTACTTGCTGCTGACTTAGAGCATGGCCTATTACATGTAGATTTAGAACGAGTCGTTCCTGAATCGAAGAAGCCAAGAAAAATAGAGATTGGTAGTAAGCTTATCGAAAATAACGAATAAGCCTCTCCCCTTCCCGATTTTGTGTGTAAACCATAACGGCGCCTAGTGAGCGCCGTTTTTTATTGATAGAAAAAGGATACCAAAATCACACAACACCATTGTCCAATTTACCTGACAAACTACTTATATAAAACAAGCATGTTTAAAGTAGATACATCCCTAGGAAACTGACATAAAAAACGATAATGGGTGTACATATTTTATTTTTCAAATAATAAAAAAAGCCCACAATATGTGGGCTGTAATACAAGCGTTCTTTCTGTTACGGATTAAGCTAGTAAAGTCGCTAGCTCAGCACTTACATTATCAACTGGTGCCGTACCATCTAATTTATGATACTCACAATTACCAGAATCCGCTTCTGATGTGTAATAGTCTACCAAAGGCTTAGTTTGTTCATGGTAAATACCGAGACGCTTACGTACTGTATCTTCTTGATCATCAGGTCGAATAGCTAACTCTTCACCAGTTTCATCATCTTTACCTTCAACCTTAGGAGGGTTGTATACTAAATGATATACACGACCTGAGCCTGAATGAACTCTACGACCACTCATACGCTCAACAATGACTTCATCATTCACATCGAATTCGATAACGTGATCTACTTTGATACCCGCTTCTTTCATGGCATCAGCTTGAGGAATTGTACGAGGAAAACCATCTAGTAAAAATCCATTTTCACAATCAGCCTGTGCAATACGTTCTTTTACTAAACCTATAATAAGTTCGTCAGAAACGAGCTTACCCTCATCCATAACTTTCTTCGCAGCCAAACCAAGTTCTGTACCTGCTTTAATTGCGGCTCGTAACATATCTCCAGTAGAGATTTGTGGAATGCCAAATTTTCCCATCAAAAATTGGGCTTGAGTACCCTTACCTGCACCAGGAGCACCAAGAAGAATAATACGCATGCTGTGTCCTCTGAATAATATTTGCGTTTAAAAAAGTAAAGCAGGAACTTTACACATACACCTTTAATGTTACAACAATAATACACCTTATATATAAGACAAAGGTCGTATTAGTTCTACTTTTGAGCTTTTAAAACAAAAACGAGCCCTTAGGCTCGTTTTTACAATATTAAACTCGCCTTTTAAAGGCTTATTTAGCTAAGCTTGCTAGTAGCTTGTTCAAGTTTTGCACAAAGCTTGCTGGGTCTTTTAAACTGCCCTGCTCAGACAATGCAGCTTGGTCGAAAAGTACATCGGTCCACTGTGAAAATTGCTCTTCATCTTGAACGTCTGCTAACAATTTGACTAACTGATGTTCTGGATTGATTTCAAAGTGATACTGAGCTTCAGGAACAGGCTGACCTGCAGCTTGCATTAGCTTAATCATTTGAGTGGTCATGCCTTGTTCATCAGCAACTATGCATGCAGGAGAGTCAGTTAAACGGTGTGTAAACTTAACTTCTTTAACTTTATCACCTAATACTGCTTTAACACGGTCGATTAGCCCTTCAACTTCTTTTTCGGCCTCTTCTAACGCTTTTTTACTGTCTTCATCTTCTAAGTCACCTAAATCTAATGCTCCATGAGTAATAGATTGGAATGATTTCTCATCAAATTCAGTTAAATGAGACATTAACCATTCATCAACACGATCTGCCATTAACAACACTTCGATGCCTTTCTTACGGAAGATTTCTAAATGAGGACTAGACTTTGCAGCTTGATAGTTATCTGCGGTAATGTAGTAAATTTTCTCTTGTTTGTCTTGCATACGACTAATGTAATCAGCAAGAGAAACTGTTTGAGCTTCAGAGTCTGTGTGGGTTGAAGCAAAACGCATTAAACCAGCAACTTTTTCTTTGTTTGCATGATCTTCAGCTGGCCCTTCTTTCAAGGCATTACCAAACTCAGCCCAAAACTCTTGATATTTTTCTGGGTCTTTCTTGGCAATTTTCTCAAGCATTTGTAATACACGTTTTGTACAACCTTGGCGCATTGCTTGAGTAACTTTGTTGTCTTGTAAGATTTCTCGAGATACATTTAATGGTAAATCGTTAGAATCTAGTAAACCTTTAACAAAGCGCAGATAAGTCGGTAACATCTGCTCGGCTTCATCCATGATGAATACACGTTGCACGTATAATTTAAGGCCGTGTTTTTGATCACGATTCCACATATCAAAAGGAGCTTTAGATGGAATATACAACAAGCTAGTGTATTCAGTTTTACCTTCAACCTTGTTGTGGGACCACGTTAAAGGGTCGCTAAAATCATGAGAAATATGCTTATAGAATTCTTTATATTCTTCTTCACTGACATCTGACTTATCACGTGTCCACAAAGCAGTCGCTTTGTTTACCGCCTCCCAAAAAGCTGGTACGGCTGGGATTTTTTCACCCTCTTCACCATCAGGACCTTTAGGGCCTTCACTTTCTGGTACTTCTTCTTTAAACATTTTAACTGGGATGCTGATGTGATCAGAATATTTACTGACAATTGAACGTAGCTTCCAATCGTCTAAAAATTCTTTTTCGTCTTCTTTTAGGTGTAAAGTGATCTCTGTGCCACGATCTGCTTTTTCAATATCAGCAATAGTGAATTCGCCTTCACCTGCAGATTCCCACTGTACACCATTGCTAACATCATCACCGGCTGCACGAGTGCGTACCGTTACGTTATCAGCTACGATAAAAGCAGAATAAAAGCCCACACCAAATTGGCCAATTAACTGAGAGTCTTTAGCTTCATCGCCAGATAACTTACCAAAAAATTCTTTAGTACCTGACTTAGCAATGGTACCTAAATGCTCAATGACATCAGCCTTATTCATACCAATGCCGTTATCAGCAATCGTTATTGTACCTGCGTCTTTATTAATACTTAGCTTAACGTGTAAATCACCATCACCTTCATATAGGCTATCATTTGATAGTGCTTTAAAACGTAACTTATCAGCTGCATCGGCTGCATTTGAGACAAGTTCACGCAGGAATATTTCTTTATTTGAATAAAGGGAATGGATCATCAATTGAAGTAATTGTTTTACTTCAGTTTGAAATCCATGAGTTTCTTGCTGGGCTGCTTCAGCCATAATCAAGTATCTCCTAATTTGTGGTTACTAAAATGACGAGTAATTAAATGAGGTCAGTTAATTTGTTTTCAAGGACTAATGTTATTATTTATCTCTAATTAGACAACCGCCTTACTTTAGTACACTGGTGAAACAATAAATATGGCGTATTCTTAAATTTCAATGTCTGTATGAAAATATAGAAAAGGAAGCTACGTGAAGATAGAGCTTAACGATTTACACACTTCAGTTTGGATATACGACATAGACTATCATCGCATTCTTTGGACCAATAATCCTAAGTTGGCGTTTTGGAATAGGCCTTCACTTGATGGGGTTCATCAGCGGCAATTGAAAGTCTATTGCAGTTTAAAAAAATTTTTAAACTAGGGGAAATCATTCAAGAGAAGTGGTTCTATATTCCCAAAGGTAAAGAAAATTAGGCATTCTGCAAATTCTCCGGATACAGACTTGACGACAAGCGGATGGCAATTTTGGTAGAAGCAATGCCAATAGCAATATTAAAACATTAGACTGTATAAAAAGCTCATCACATCGTTAAAAATGGAAAGTTTAATTGAAAAAATTGAAACAGAATATCAGTCAAAACTATTAGCCAAGATAGGCTTTACCATTCCACAGGGTTACTATCATGGCCGACCAAAGCCATTGGGTTATTATTTATGAGTACAAGCTATTACTTATCTAATATAGAGTCGATTTAGATGTCTCTGCGGCCTGTAAAAGCATGAGTAAGAGTGTTGCCATCAATGAACTCTAATTCACCACCTACAGGTACACCATGGGCAATTCTGCTTGCAGTAATACCTAAGGTTTTACACATTTGAGCAATATAATGAGCCGTTGCTTCACCCTCTACTGTAGGGTTGGTTGCCAAAATGACTTCTTGAATATCTTCTTCCTCAAGAATTTTTGCTAACTCTTCTAATCCGATATCTGCAGGGCCAATTCCATCAATTGGTGAAAGCCTGCCCATAAGCACAAAGTAACGCCCTTTAAACTCAAGCGTTTGCTCTATGGCAAGCACATCCTGTGGAGATTCGACTACACATATTTGCTGACTTTCTTGACGCTTGGGGTTAGCGCAAATTTCACAGAGCGTATTTTCACAAAAGGTACGACATTGCTCACAATGCTTTACATGTTCCATAGCATCATGCAATACATTGCTGAGCTTCATCGCACCTTGACGATTTCGCTCAAGTAAATGAAACGCCATACGCTGAGCGCTTTTAGGCCCCACGCCAGGAAGTACCTTAAACGCGTCGATCAACTCTTTAATTAATGGACTAAATTGCATTACAAATTCGTTAGAAAGGCATTTTCATGCCAGGAGGCATCTGCATTCCCCCCGTCACACCGGCCATTTTTTCTTTGGTGGTTTCTTGAATTCTACGGTTACTGTCATTAATAGCGGCAGCAACTAAGTCTTCAATCATTTCTTTATCGTCTTCCATCAAACTAGAATCGATTTCTACTCTGCGAACGGCATGGTTACAAGTCATAGTAATTTTTACTAACCCTGCGCCAGATTCACCGGTAACTTCTGTATTGGCAAGCTCTTCTTGACTCTTTTGCATACGCTCTTGCATTTGCTGAGCCTGCTTCATCATGTTGCCCATTCCACCTTTAAACATATTATTCTCTCTTTAACTTGGATAAATTTCGTTAAACTTTTACTATCTAGCAACGATACTTTGTTCATCTACGACTGCATTAAATAATTCTTGTAGTAGCTGCACACCACTATCGCTATTAATCACTTGTTTGGCGTAGGTTTTTCTAACTTTATTAATTTCCATTTGTAATGCATACGGAGTATTAATGGGTTTACCTAGCTCAATTTCAAGTTGAACATTGGTATTTAGTGCTAAACAAATCGCATCGGTGAGTTGCTGCCTAGCACTGGGGGAGTCTAAGTGAGCTTTACTGTCTAATAACGTCAATTGAATAACATTTCCCTGCTGTTCAAAGGCAGAGTGTAAAGCAAGCTGCTTAGTTAACGCGGTCACTTGCATTTCATTGATTAGCCTACTCCAATCATCCACTTGCTGTGAATGAATGACTTTTTGATTGTCTTCTAAAAATGCTGGAATGGTCACCGTTACTTCACCAACATTTTCACTATCTAAATGAGCATTTGGGTCAAATACTTGCGAAGCATCCGCTTCAGTAATTACGTCTTTAGAAAAAGCATTTAGACCAGTACGTTCAGTAGTTACACTTTGACCGATATCTTCTATAGGCCATGGAGGCATTTCATTCTGCTGGAATGTCTCATCAGATATGGCATCGCGTTGCGGCTCTGCAACAGGCTCAATTGAAGTGGGTTGAGCCGATGGTTGAACTCTACGAGCGCTGAAAGGATTAGGGTTAACGTCTAACTGGGTATTCTCACTATTATTGGTTTCTGAGCCTTGTGACGGAAAATCGAGCCCCCCTAGTTCAGATCCATTTTGTAAATCGCGGCCTTCAGTTTCAGACTTTTTTACCTGCTGTGCACTTCCCTCCCCTTGGCTTCTACTTTCTTTAAGTTGATTTCTAAGTGCAATTAACTCAGCAGTACTTTTTACAGGAGAGGGATTGCTTGCTTTTTCGTTGCTTTGAATAAAACTATTATTTAACGTATCTGGAGCTACTTGCTCCTCTGAGCCAACAGGCGTCATTTGATCATAGTCTATAGGCTCATAACCATAACCTTGGGCTTGGTTAAGAATTTCTTGCTGTTGTACATTCAGAGCTTGTTCATTCTCTGATGTTTCATGACTATTAACCGCAAGAGATACCTCTGTTTCATCAATTGTAGGCGTTGTTTCAACGTTAGACTCTGTATGTACTTTTTCAGTTTGCTGTGGTTTTTCTTCTTCAGAAAATGCGACAGCCTCGGGAGTTGACGCTATTGATGATGCAAGCGCACTTTGCTCAGTTACATTTGGTATGTTCGTTGAATTTTGCTTTGCAGTTTGTTGACTAATATCTATGGCATTTAACTTTATGCCCGCAGGACAAAACGCTAACATACGTAACAAGGTCATTTCAAACCCCGTCCTTGGATCTGCAGCATAAGGCAAATCTTTTTTGCCCGTTAACGCTATTTGGTAAAGCAACTGAACTTGTTCAGCTGGTGCAGATTGAGCCAATTGGTAGATAGCCCTCGCTGCGATTGTCTCAAGTTTGCAAGCATCGGGTACAAATTGAGTTAAGGCTATTTGATGCAACAAACTCATAATCTCAGCTAAAACAGCACCGAAATCTGGCGCTTGCTGCGCCATCAACTCAACTTGCTCCATTACAGAAGCACTGTCTTTTTGCACAATGGCATTAACGACTTTAACAACTTGATTTTTATCCATCAAGCCAAGCATGTCTGTCACAACTTGTAAGGTAACATTCCCATTACCTTGTGCGATAGCTTGGTCCGCTAGGCTTAATGCATCACGCATACTTCCTTGAGCAGCTCTGGCTAATTGAGTTAGCCCCTCCTTTTCAAAAGCGAGATTTTCTTGTTGCAGTACAAAATCTAACTGCTGTGTAATTTGAGCACGAGATAATGCTTTTAAATTAAACTGTAAACAACGAGACAATATAGTAACGGGTAATTTTTGCGGGTCGGTAGTTGCGAGTAAAAATTTAACATGAGGAGGAGGCTCTTCAAGTGTTTTCAACAAAGCATTGAAGCTATGCTTAGACAACATGTGAACTTCATCTATTAGATAGACTTTATATCGACCACGACTAGGCTTATATTGAACATTATCGAGTAATTCTCTGGTGTCTTCGACCTTAGTGCGAGAAGCCGCATCTATCTCCAGTAAATCTATAAAGTGGCCCTGCTCTATTTCTTTACAGGTACTACATTGACCACAAGGATTAGAGCCTAAGCCTTCTTCACAATTTAAACTTTTAGAAAAAATTCTAGCGATAGTGGTTTTACCTACCCCTCGTGTACCTGTAAACAAGTACGCATGGTGTAGCCTATCATTATCAAGGGCGTTAGAAATGGCAGTAACGACATGCTCTTGTCCAACCAACTCACCAAAACGATTAGGCCGCCATTTTCTCGCTAAAACTTGATAACTCATAAACCTTGTTTACTCACCTTCAAATTCACAGATTGAAAAGCTCTTAACGCCTATATCTAATAACTTTTGCTCGCCACCTAATTCTGGCAATGAGATAACAAAACCTGCATGTTCAACTATGCCACCTAAACGACGTATTAAATTGGCAGTTGCTATCATAGTTCCACCGGTTGCTAATAAGTCGTCTAGCATTAAGACTTTCTCTCCGGGTTTAACAGCATCTTTATGTATTTCTAAACTGTCGCTACCATACTCCAGTTCGTAACTTTCGCTAATGACCTCTCTTGGTAACTTTTTAGGTTTACGCACGGGTATAAACCCAATACCTAGTTCAATTGCAAGCGGAGCGCCAAACAAAAAGCCACGAGCTTCTGTTCCTGCAACTTTATCAAACCCCATTGGAGCATAATGTTTTACTAGCAATTCAATAGATTTAGAATACGCTTTGTGGTCTTCTAAAATAGAAGTCACATCTCGAAACATGACTCCAGGTTTAGGGTAATTAGGCACGGTTTTAATAACCGATTTTATATATTCGAAAGGCACGAAGTTTCCCGTAATTTAAATAAATAGTAAAAGAACGTGATGTCACTAGAGGTAAAAAACGAACCATCCAAGCACGGCGTGCATTAAAGGTAACGCGGCTAACATTCCAATAGCTGCGAATAAGTATCCCCAATTAAATGGGTCATACGAACTTTGCTCTTCTTGCATTTTAATACTCCATAATTCGTGGCTACAAGCCTACGTGAAACAATTAAATAAGGGCGCTGATGGTAATTCAAGTGATAATAAATTGATAGTCCTAAAACACTGTTCATGGACACTTGATTACTTTTCAAACGCCTATAAAGCTGGGGCGTATTGACCATTACATAAAGCGTTAAACAGCATCTTCGTTTTCTTCTCCGGTTCGAATGCGTATCACTCTTTCGACCTCACAAACAAATATTTTACCATCGCCAATCTTACCTGACTGTGCAGTTCCAATGATCACTTCAATACAGCGTTCAACTTGGTCATCGGCAACCACTAACTCAATTTTAATTTTAGGTAAAAAGTCAACATTGTACTCTGCCCCACGATAAAGCTCTGTATGACCTTTTTGGCGTCCAAACCCTTTAACTTCAGTCACTGTCATACCATTTACACCAACTTCAGATAATGCTTCACGAACATCATCCATTTTAAAAGGTTTAATAATTGCTTCTATTTTCTTCATATTTGTATCCTGTTATTCGTCTATCTTGGTTCAATCATAAATGGTCGGGATTGGCACACGTTTATGCTGTGTTTTTACGTAAATATCGACCAATTTACTAGATACTGACTTATCTACAATTCTGCCTTCTAAAAAGTCATCAATTTGATCATAACTTAAGCCAAGGGCTTGTTCATCGGCTTTTTGAGGGGTTAGAGTTTCTAAGTCAGCTGTAGGTGCCTTACCGATTATATGTATTGGCGCCCCTAGGTGTTCTGCGACTTGTCTAACTTGTCTTTTATTTAAACCAAATAGAGGTGCCAAATCACATGCACCATCACCGTATTTTGTGTAAAAGCCTGTAATATTCTCAGCTGAGTGGTCTGTCCCCAAAACTAAACCATCAAGTAAACCAGCAATTTGATATTGAATCACCATACGAGTTCGTGCTTTCACATTCCCTTTTACAAAGTCTTTCTTGGTTTCACTTTCTGGGAGTATACCTGCTGACTTAACAGCTAGCGTAGTTTGTTTATCTATTGCATCAGCGCCTGGCTGAACGTTAACAGCTATACTTTTACTTGGGTTAATAAAATCTATAGAGGCTTGTGCATCGTCTTCATCAGCTTGCACATCATAGGGTAATCTTACTGCTATAAATTGGTAATCTTGTTGTTGAGTTTCATTCAAGCCATCTACTGCTAATTGCGCCAGCCGCCCAAGAGTACAAGAGTCTATTCCACCACTGATACCCAAAACTAGAGTTTTCATTGAGCTGGCAATAAGTTGAGACTTAATAAATTCAACTCGCCTTGTAATTTCAAACTCAACGTCAATCTCTGGCAGTACACGCATTTCTTCAATTACAGTATTACTTTGCATTTTTTCTCTCATTATTAATTCATTGTGGCCATTATCTAGCTGAGTGTTCACATTATTTCTGGAGGCCTTGTTCATTTAAATTTCATCAAGGCAACTGCTGTAATACAAATCATATTACCAAGATGTGTATATGAATCCTAACCCTAAGACAATATTTTATACCCAACAAAATAAAAATTGCATTATTATTTAAAAGACCCAAAAAAGGAGTAGTTTTCGTGAAACATCAAAAAGGTGTAACGCTAATTGAGATGATGATTGTGATATCTATTATCGCCATCGTTTTATTGTTTGTAGCGCCCAGTATGCAAAGCATTGTAATTAAAAATAGAATTGTTTCTGAAATAAATGATACTAGTGCACTTATTCAATATGCCCGACATACTGCAATCAACGAGCAAGTTTTAACAGTTGTTTGCCCATCAGATGACTATGCTACTTGCGGTGATGACTGGAATGATCCGAAAATAGTATTTATTGATGAAGATGGAAATAGCACAAGAGGCAATGATGAAGTATTGTTAGTAAGCATAGAAGCAAGCTCTGAAACAAATATTGCGACCGCGTCGAGGGATATTATTATATTTACTGAAAGTGGCTCATCAATTAACATTGTTGAGTATAAAATTTGCCATAAAGACGGTAATACTGCTTACGCCCATGGGCTAACGGTTAATAGGCAAGGTAGGGTTAAAATGGGCAATGATAGTGATAGTAATGGCATTAATGAAGACTCAATTGGTAATGATTTATCTTGTTGATCCCCTCCTAACTTTCAGTAACAGCTTTAATTCAAGGTTAAAAGCTATTCAAACCAGTTAACATAAATTAAAACCTCTGTCATATTTCCTACCTAAATGTACTTTAATATAAAATAACCCACTTATATTTTTTTAAATATAACAAGTGAATCCTCCCTTATTGGGGTATCAAGTAACTTTGCCAGAGCAGAAAAATGAATGTTATAAAATCGGTAATACTAGGAATAATTATGAGTGTTTTTACAATTAATACCTTACAAGCAGAACCAATTGTTATTGCACATAGAGGGGCATCTGGTTACCTCCCTGAACATACCTTAGAGTCAGTCACCTTAGCTTATGCCCAAGGGGCTCATTATATTGAACAGGATTTAGTGGCAACAAAAGACGCTAAGCTTATAGTTCTGCACGACATTCATTTAGAAACGGTGACTGATGTACAAAAAAAGTTTCCTAATCGTAAGCGCCAAGACGGGCGTTTCTATGCGTTAGATTTTACTTTGGCAGAATTAAAAACATTAATAGTTCATGAACGGCGAGATGAAAAAGGTGATTTGGTTTTTAAAGATCGCTACCAAGGAGTAGCTAACTTTCAGATAGCTACTTTTGAAGAGCAAATTGAATTAATCCAGCAACTTAATCGTCAATTTGATAAAAATACCGGTATTTATACTGAAATAAAATCACCAGCTTGGCATCAGGAACAAGGTGTTGATATTAGTCGATTAACAATGTCCATATTGAGAAAGTATCAGTTAGACGACTCAAGCAAAGCTGTTTATGTGCAATGCTTCGATTTCGATGAAACTAAACGATTAAGGAAGGAGCTAGGGGCCAAAGTTAAACTGATTCAACTTATTGCTGAAAATGATTGGCAAGAATCAGCAACTAACTACAACTATTTAAAAACAACAAAAGGGTTAAAAGAAGTTGCTGAAGTGGCACAAGGCATTGGTCCATGGATTCCTCAAATTCTTAATTTAGAAACAAAGGCCCCTACAAATTTAGTTGCTTTGGCTCACTCAGAAGGTTTAGCCGTACATCCCTACACTTTCAGAAGAGATGCTCTACCAGTTAACATTACGGCTGAAGAAATGTTAAATGTATTGTTCAATGATGTAAAAATAGACGGAATATTTACCGACTTCACTGATATTACGGTTGACTACCTTTATCAGTAATTTATCGGCCTAAGACTATAGCGCTAACCATAAAAAAATGTTCCATAAAGGCAGGCTTGAAATAACCTCAAACTTTTTTGAGTCTGTAATAGAAACTGATATATACCCACCTCAGACACCACAAAGCAATAAGATTGATGGTAAACTTACACTTTGGGTATACTTACTGATAGCTTAGTATTGCTTCACATACCTTAACAAAATCACGAACACGTTTGTTGATTTTAAAAGAAAACAATTACTGCGTTACTACTCAACATCAAAAACACCCTCAAATTCTTCGAAAATGATGCTATTTTCTTATAAAAAACAAAATTCTTAACTTTTATTACAACAATATCAAAAACAAATCCATGTCCATTGACGTATCATTTAAAATACCCTACAACTTTAGTCTATGTAACTTTCTTGTTTATTATGTTGTAGTATTTACTCCAAGAACAGCAAGGTTACATACCTTTATGTTTACAAATTTAATAAATTAACCAGTGTAGGAAATCGTATGAAATTTATACCTATTATATTTTTAGCCACGTCTATCGTAGCAGTTTCAAACAATGCTTTAGCTGCAGGAGATGCTAAACACTTCCCAGGCGTTTTTATTGGTGCGACTCATGTTGATGGAGAAACTGACTTTTCTTATGGTATTGAATATGAATACAAGTTTTCGAAACAGTGGGGAGCTGGCTTAGTCTATGAAAAAACCGATGACGCTCACCATGGTGCGGGTCTCGACATTATGCTTGCATCTGCTTACTTACACCCATGGAAAGATTTAAGGTTGGGCTTAGGTTTTGGTAAAGAAACAGTTGGGAGTTTTGTAGAAGATGATGGTCATGGTCACTACCATCATCATGCAAGCCATAAAGAAAATTTAGTTAGAGCGTCTGTAAGTTATGACTTTCACGTAGGCGACTTTGGCGTAGCTCCAACGTTTGCAGTTGATTTCGTTGATGGAAAAGAAGCATATGTGTTTGGCGTAGCGCTAATAAAGCCATTTTAATAAACAGCGTAAGTCTTTTACGCGTTATTTTTAAGACGAGAAGTGCAACGTAGAATGCCTATTGTACGGTTTTAAGTTGCATTTCGTTTTTATGAACTTAGTAATTAATAACTTGATGCCTATAGTTTTTTCTAATATCGCTAGATTAAAAAATACATTCTATTGATTCAATATTTATTAAGTTAAGTTTTCGAAAGTTCAGCCGAAAGAAAGCTACAGAGATTTTACCATAGACATTAGTTATGCCGCTGTTCACCGACAATGTTTTAATTTAGCGGCAAATAACTTTGAGAGAGGAATACAAGATGTTAACCCGCATTAATATTAGACAAAAAATTTACGTGTTGGGCGTAATACAGATAGCGATGATGCTAATAATGGGGACAGTTGCCATAGTGCAAATGGCAAAAATTGGCTACGAGCTGATAGACATTGCAGAAGAAGATATTCCTCTCGCTAGTAAAGTGACAGTAATAACAGAACTTCAACTTGAGCAGAGTATCCTGTTTGAGCGCGCCCTATTTTATGCATCTTTAACCTCACTTGATGTGCCTAATGCTTTAAGCGACTTTAATCATGTTCAGACAGAAGTCCTAGAGATTACACCCATTATTGGCAGGAAAATAAAAGAAGCAGAAGACTTTTCAGAGCACGCGATCGACGTTGTACATTCGGAAGAAGGCAGAGAAAAGTTTGCAAGTGTACTTAATTCTCTTAAAAGCATAGAACTGAAATACAAAGAGTTTTCAAATGGAGTATCAGTCATCCTAGATACGGCTACTAAGGTCAGTCCGGTAAATTTATCTAAAACAGCCCATCAGATTGAAAGCTTAGAGGATACGTTAAAAGAGGATCTAGTCAGTCTTTTAGATGGTATCCAGAAGTTTACTTTGGCAGCCTCCTTAAAAGCGGAGGAAGATGAGAAGGCAGGAGTTAAATGGATAATCGCAACTTTCGTTACAGCTGTAATTATTTGTATAATACTCCCAGTTTTAATTAGCCGCTCAATCGTTAATCCAATAAATGAATTAATTGATAGGTTGAAAGAAATAGCGAATGGTGATGGTGACTTAACTGTAAAGCTTAATGATAAAGCTAGAGATGAAACAGGTGAGGTTGCTCGAGCATTTAATACTTTTATTGGTGTAATTAATAAGCTAATTTCAAACACGAATAATCAAGCTAATGAATTAGAGACCGCTTCAGACGTAGCACTCAGTGTAATGAAAGAAACAGCAGCAAGCATTGAAAAACAACATGCTGAAACTGCAATGGTTGCTACGGCAATTAATGAAATGAGTAGCTCTACACAGGAAGTTTCTCGCAGCGCAACCCACGCTGCAGAAGTTACTCAAACAGTAAAAAATAAAGTTATTGAAGGTAAGCAAGACGCCATCGAAACACAAAATATAATTACCCAGCTTTCAGAAGAAGTAAGTGAAGCATCAAGTGTAATTGAGAGCTTAGTTGAAGAAACCAATAATATTGGTAATGTACTCGAATCAATTCAAGGTATAGCTGCACAAACTAATTTGTTAGCTTTGAATGCTGCAATCGAGGCTGCTCGGGCGGGTGAAACAGGCAGAGGCTTTGCGGTTGTTGCAGACGAGGTAAGAACCCTAGCACAGCGCACTCAAACCTCTACTGTCGATATCCAAGACTTATTATTACGGCTTAAAACAGAAGCAAATAACGCAGTTACAAGCATGAGTAAAGGAACTGATAGCGCGGCAATTTGTTTAGAAAAAAGTACTAAAACTAGTCAAACATTTGAAGAAGCCTCTGATTCAGTTAGTCAGATATCTGACTTAAATTTACAAATAGCCGCAGCTGCTGAAGAGCAGTCAGCTGTTGCAGAAGAAGTAAATAAAAATATCGTAAAGATTAGCGATCTTGCAGATGTAACTGCTCGAGGTGCAAAATCAGCTTCAAATGCAAACACAACTATCGCCAAACATGTTACAGAGCTACATACTAACCTAAACGTGTTTGTGGTTTAGTACTAACAATTATGGTGTAGAAGGTTAACTTTCCATTTAAACCTTCTACACCATAGAATTCTTACCAATTAAAGTACAAGCCAACAAAGCGTAAAGAGAAATATCTCGCCCTCCCCAAATGACTCTAACGTGAAATCATAATTGATACCCTGATATCTAACGACAGAAATGAAGTGTTCTAACCTCGACCTAACCTGAAATATTAAAAAGAGTGGATACCCTTTTTATGAAGGTGTTAACCTTTAATCAAAACAACAAGATAGCTTTTGTATTCCAGACTAACAACCTGGTCATTGAGCATAAATCTGATTCAATTAATTTAGTCGAAGTGCATAGAAAAAAATAAAAATACTAAAATGTAAAAAGTGTATCCCATGATACTTTCTATCGTTATCAGAAATAACTACAAAGTTGTGCAATTGATGCGTATATCAGTAACTCTCGAGCCCAATCAACAGAACTATGTCATTGATGCGACAGGCCAACTTACTGATAAGCCGACCATTAAACTTCCCACTTACGGGGAACACTGCACCAATTAGGAGTTACATCAGAAAGACGTTTTACAGGTGAGCACAGGTTGTGTTGCGTCACAATTTAGAAAACTAATTGAAACAATTAGAAGCGCTAAAATAAAAAGTTGCGAATAAGGTATTATCTCCAATAGATACTAAGGTAACAGCGTTGGAGACATTACTTAATAGAAAACTGCTTGAGTACAAAATAATTCAGCTCATATCTAAACTGACAACACCATATGAATAATGGGTAACTGTCAGATCAGGTCTGAGCTACTACGTATAATCAATTATGGTTTTGACATTCTAATTACGACACGACGGTTTTTGGCTCTACCAGTCTCATTAATGTTTGTAGAAATATGACGCCTCTCTCCATGACCTGTAACATCTATTCTTTCGGGCGAGACTCCCATTGAACTAAAAAACTCTTTTAATTCAACAGCTCTTTGGATTGACAATTTTTTATTAATCGCCCGTCCACCATAACTATCAGTATAGCTGTCCATTAATACCAATTCTAAGTCTGTATCCTCCTTTAAATAGTCTCCAATCATAGCGAGGCGCTTTTCTGAATATTTAGTTAACCGAGTGTTATTAAACTGGTATGTTAAAACTGTATAAGCGATATCCTGAAAGCTATAAGGAAGCAAATTCGAAACACACTCAGCAAACTTTTCATAGGGCCCAATAAAATTGCTCGCATTTAATCCAACGGCCACTCGATCATACTGATTGTACCAATCTTGATAATATATAGTTGGCCAAAACCCTTTCTCTAATTCTGATAACATAGTCCATGCTGCTTGCTCGGGTAAATCACCGTCATACTGCTTTCTTATGCTCATGTCCGCTATCGCTCGTTGAATCTGACCAGGCATCCATTGAGGAGGAACTGAATAAACAGCCGCTACTCCATAAGATTTAGGCAGCCTTAACATATCAAGTTCAAATTCCATATTTAGCTGTTTAGAAGCGTGACTATAAAACATGGCTTCACCATAGCCAGGAATATTATGACTCAAGGTACACTGTAGTCGATTTTCATCTTTAAGTTGCCACTCAGAATTTTCAACCTTTGCAGCATATTGGCGTAACGCACCATGTCCATTTAATGATAATGAGATAAGTGAAAGACAAAAAACAGATCGTAATATTTGGTTAGGCATGAAATGATATCCTCGCTTCTGTTTAGTTGTATCGACAATTATCACAATATATTTAGCATTAGCTTACCTCTAAGAAGCCATTTAGGCTAGCTACTGAAAAAGAACCTTGCCATAATTACCACATATAAATAGTCACTGAGTTTCCATGTCACAAATTTTTGAATTAAAGAATCGTTTTAGAGGGTACTTTCCCGTTGTTGTGGATGTTGAAACTGCGGGTTTTAACTCGCAAACTGACGCATTATTAGAAATTGCAGCTGTGACTACTAGGATGGATGAAAATGGATTTTTTTATCCAGACAAAACATTTCACTATCACATAGAACCCTTTAAAGGTGCCAACCTAGAAAAAGCTGCACTAGATTTCAATGGAATCGACCCTTATTGTGCTTTAAGGGGGGCAGTAATCGAGGCGGACGCTTTGAAAGATTTATGTAAAAAAATCCGTAAAGAACAAAAGGATTCTGACTGTCAACGCTCTGTCATGGTGGCCCATAACGCAGCATTTGATTTGAGTTTTGTTAATGCAGCAATTGCAAGGAGTAACATAAAACGTAGTCCTTTCCATCCCTTTGTTTCTTTTGACACTACCACTTTAGCAGGGCTGGCGCTAGGGCAAACAGTATTAGTTAAAGCTTGTATGGCCGCAGGCATAAGCTTTGATCAAAATGAGGCCCACTCAGCTTTATATGACACTGAAAAAACAGCAGAGTTATTTTGCTATATAGTAAATCGTTGGCAAAGCTTAGGTGGCTTAGAAGCTCATAATTAATGCAGCTTTGTTACATTGTTGGTTTTCTAAAGCAGAATATAAAAAACGCTTCAAAAGAAGCGTTTTTTTTATAAAAGTGATCGAATTATAAGCTATCAGCATTCTCAGTTAGGTAGCTTGCAACACCTTCAGGACTGTCAACCATACCTTTTGAACCTTCTTGCCAACCAGCTGGGCATACTTCACCATGCTCTTCATGGAAGTTCAAAGCGTCAACCATACGTAACATCTCATCAATGTTACGACCTAAAGGAAGATCGTTTACGACTTGGTGACGAACTAGTCCCGCTTCATCAATTAAAAATGAACCACGGAACGCAACACCAGCATCTGGATGCTCAACATCATATGCTTGACAAATTTCATGCTTTACATCTGCTACTAATGTGTATTTTACAGGACCAATGCCACCATCATTGATAGCAGTATTACGCCAAGCGTTATGACTGAATTGAGAGTCGATTGATACACCAATAACTTCCACACCGCGTTTAGCAAACTCTTCATAACGCTTATCGAACGCGATTAACTCTGAAGGGCAAACAAATGTGAAATCTAGTGGATAAAAGAAAACTACTGCCTTTTTGCCTTTAATCGCTTCACTTAAGGTAAAGCTATCAACAATTTCACCACTACCTAGGACGGCTGCAGCTGTAAAATCTGGTGCTGGGCGACTAACTAATACACTCATTTCTATTCTCCATTTACTTTAAGTTAAGAATTACAAAATCAATTTTAACCATGCAATTCATTTTAATACAGGTTCTTCTGTTAGCCATATGAGTGCGGTTGCTCAAAAAGCAAGGTCTAGTGAGAAAATATAATTAAATTAGAGTTCTACGCCTTTAACTATACTTCAAAACATAGCTAAGTCTTACAATCTACATCTGACAAAGATCTTAATCGAATAATAAAACTACAATTAATAAGTTGATCTTTATACAAATAACAATTATTCTTGTTTGCATAATTATTAGTAGGATTAGTTATGTACGTTTGTTTGTGTCACGGTATCACAGATAAAGCAATTCAGCAGGCTGTCACAGAAAGTGGTGTAGGCAATATTCGTGAGCTTAAGAAAAGACTAAACGTTGGTTCGCAATGTGGAAAGTGCATACAATTAGCTCAAACTATTATCGACAATACAATAATAGACGAATCTTTATTCAAAGAAGTTAGTTAATCATTGTTTCAATTAAAAAGGCCGGTCAATTGACTGGCCTTTTTATTTTCACCACGTTAATTTAATTACATTACCTATTTAATAAATTTCTCATTCACTTTAACTGTCAAAGGGTGATAACCATCTTTGGCCTTTGCAAACGCTTTTTGAGCCATTACTTTTCCCTCAGGAGTTGATGCCAACGCTCTATATAATGGCTTAATCAATTTGTTGCGGCCAATTGAGACTAAATATTCATTAAGCCTAGGAAATGCTGGTTCGTACCAGTTATTGACACAAATTAATAACCAGCTGTGGGCTATTTCATTATTTCTACTAATTGTTAATTCAAATGCGTCATCTAACTCTTCAAGTTGCATTGTAGTTAGGTTTTCAGGCAAATTGTTTAAAAAATACAACCATTGATGGACAACCCAATGCTTACTGTCAATCTCTTTAGCGTCAATCGTACCAGACAACCAGCTATTTCTAGCTTCATCTACAACTGCAAATGCATCAGACTCAGGAACGGGTGCGCCCTTAGGCACACCGGGTTTGAATATCCACTCATCAATACGTTCTCTGGATAATTTACCGCTGTATTCTTTTAAGAGAGTTCCTTCTAAATAATAAATAAAATCGCCTGTTGTAATACTTTGAAAAGCAAATGCCTCAAAATAACCTAATAAAAATTTATCAAAATTCGCACGCCCTACTTTGTGTTCTAACTCTCGCAAAAATAATGCGCCCTTTTCATAGGGAATATTACTAAACACAGCGTCTGGATCACGACCGTTTAAGTCAATGGCTAAAATTTGATCCATTGGTTTCAGCTCATCTAAATCAGCTTGAAGATCTTGACGACCTAAAACGGCTTCCATATTAAATCGCTCTTCACCATACACCATTTCCATTATTCGATACGTAAGGTAAGTGGTAAAACCTTCGTTTAACCACAAGTCACGCCATGTCGCATTTGTTACTGTATTTCCAGACCAAGAATGCGCTAACTCATGCGCAATAAGTGACACTAAACTTTTATCACCAGCAATAACAGTTGGGGTGATAAAAGATAACCTAGGATTTTCCATACCACCAAAAGGAAACGAAGGTGGCAAGATTAAAAGATCATACCGGTCCCAACTATATGCACCGAAGTTTTTCTCTGTCGCTATAAGCATAGACTCAGTATCTTCAAATTCTTCAGCTGCAGCATCTAAAATATCAATTTCAGAATACACACCTGTTCTCTCGCCCATTGCTTTAAAATGTAAATCGCCAACAGCTAAGGCAATCAAATACGAAGGTATAGCCTGCGGCATAGAAAAGTGATATTGACCGTCACGAAGAGTATCAGGATCGTTAGCTGCGCTCATAACAGCTAACAGCTCTTTTGGCGTTCTGATGGTTGCTTCATACGTCACCCTAACCTTTGGAGAGTCCTGTAGTGGAATAAAACTCCGAGCATGAATTGGTTGTGACTGCGTAAATAAAAAGGGGTGTGTCTTGCCAGCTGTTTGTGCTGGTGTTAACCATTGCAAACCAGAAGCTTGAGGAGAGGTTTTATAAAAAATCGTCACATTATCAGCTTCTGTTGGCAGCTGAATTGTGAGCGCGGCGCCTAGAAATGAGTCTAGTTTCGCCAAGCTAAACGCGATGTCTTTTCCCTGTGCCATGACCTTAGAAATAACTAGATCACGAGTATCCAATATTAAGGTATCAGCGTCAGTTGTAATTTTTTGGAAATCTATAGTCACGTGCCCTGATAAGGTCTTTTGCTTAAAATCAACACTGAGATCTAAATTTAGATGAGTAACTTTAACCGAATCAGGATTCGAAAAAGAATGATAGTCCTGGGTATTATGGTATGCGACTTCTATTTCACCTGACTTGTTTTTTCTTTCTGCTTGAACACCAAGCGCGCTATTTTTTGTTCCTGATTCATTACATCCGACAATCATTAACAGAGTAAATAAGCTTAAGATTAATTTTTGTATTGCCATTATAAAAATTCCACAAAGTCCGTAAAACAAGTTAGTTGTTGCATATTAAGCTAAATTTAAGAATTCAGAGAATTTAAATCTCTTAAATCTCTTAAATCTAGAAGTAAAAATCTTACATTGAAATTTTTTAATTTTAATCTTAAATTTGTTCTGAAATTCATCAATTAGAATGGTTAATAAATGAAAAGTACATACAATTTAGTAGATGATTCTAACGAATTTTTAAACGAATTCAGAGACGTCACGCCTTTAAGACAAGACAACCACTTCCAAACTTCACAAACAAAGTTCACCTTAGCGAAACAATTAAAACGAGAAGCGATTGAGGCAGACTATAATCAGGCTAAAAATTACCTAAGCACTGAGGAGCTGCAGCCTTTAGATCCTTATGACCACATAATGTTTAAGCAAAGTGGCATACAAAATGGTGTTTACAAAAACTTAAGACTCGGAAAGTATGCTATTAACTCGGTATTGAATTTGCAAAATACTAAGTTTGAAAAAGCGAGACATGATGTGTTCAATACTATTTTACACAGTCACTCTCAGGGTGAGCGTGTAATCCTAATAAAACATGGATTAGGGCTTCATAGTAAGCCTTTTCAAGGGCTATTAAAAACGTATATCAATAAATGGCTGTATCAAATGCCTGAAGTCATAGCATTTCATACCGCTCAACCCAAACATGGAGGGAACAGCTCAGTATATGTTTTACTAAAAAAGAACCAACAGCAAAAAACTAACAACCGAGAATTATATTACAGCAGATAAAACCAATCCAAAAACTAACAAAAAATTATAATTCACTTCTGGCTTTTCATGTCCTCAAAAGCTTGGCAAACCTCAGGAGTATGTGTACTTTGAGATAGTGTTGAAGATTTAGCTGACGCACTAAAAATTGCAGCAACGATTAAAAAAATGACAGTAACTAATACACTGGTTAAACCAAACCCTTTATTTGAACGATTCATATGCGTCTCTTATTATTGTTGTTACTTTAAGTTGTAAGACTAGGAAAATTATATTTAGTTCAAAAATAAAATTCTAAACTTGTCAAGAACTGAACAAATATTAATCACTATTTATCTGATATACAAGAGTTTTATTCTATTAAAGTTATAAATAATAATACTAACGTCTATAGGGGTAAAATATATCGGCGACAATTCAAAATGAACTGTCACCAACATAACGTTTGTATTTGAATTGTCTAGCCTAGATATACTCTGGCATTTCTAAACATGCGCATCCAAGCACCATCTTCTTGCCATTCACTTGGATACCAAGAATTAGCTACACTTCTAAAAACTCGCTCAGGATGAGGCATCATTATGGTTGCTCGCCCGTCAGCACTGGTTAACCCAGCTATGCCTAAAGGTGAACCATTTGGGTTTGCAGGATAATTTTGTGTAACCTTTCCATAGTTATCGATATATTGAAGAGATACTGCGGCGGCATCCAGTGCGCCCAGTGGTCCTACTTCTGAGCTAAACTCTGCCCGCCCCTCACCATGAGAAACCGCAATTGGCATGCGAGAGCCCTGCATACCATCAAAGAAAATTGATTTAGATTGTTTGACCTCTAGCATAGCGACACGTGCTTCAAAACGTTCAGATTGATTAGTTACAAAGTGAGGCCACAAATCGGCGCCTGGTATAAGCGACTTGAGATTAGACAACATTTGACAACCATTGCACACTCCCAGAGAGAAGGAGTCAGGCCTTTCAAAAAACGTTGCAAATTGATCACGGGCTTGATTATTAAACAAGATCGATTTCGCCCAACCTTCTCCCGCTCCTAATACGTCACCGTAAGAAAAGCCTCCACAAGCCACCAATCCTTTAAACTCTTCTAATGAATACTTGCCAGACAATATATCACTCATATGAACATCTACGGCGGCAAATCCTGCCCTGTCAAATGCCGCAGCCATTTCTACATGAGAATTCACTCCCTGTTCCCGTAAAATAGCTATTTTAGGAGCAACGCCTTTAGCAATGTATGGAGCTGCCACGTCTTCAGTTGTGTCAAAACTCAAAGTAGCATGCAGGCCAGGATCTGTGACATCAGCTTTTGCGGAAAACTCTTGCTCTGCACATTGTGGATTATCTCTGCGCTTTTGCATATGTAACGTAGTTTGAGCCCAAGACTGTCTATAATGAACACGAGTATTTTCTAAAATCGTTTTTTCATTAACGCGTACACTAATATTATCAGTAGTGTTAAGTGTACCAATCTCAAATACAGTATCCGCAATTCCATGCTCTTCAAAAATAGTCATTACATGCGCTTTACTTTCAGAACGAATCTGTATTACGGCGCCTAATTCCTCATTGAATAACAGCTCAATAGGAGACCCGGTTAACGCATCGAGAGAAACATCTACACCTACTTTTCCGGCAAACGACATTTCAGATAGTGTTGTAAATAAACCACCATCAGACCGGTCGTGGTATGCCAATAAATATTTTTCATTTACAAGTTTTTGAACCGCTAAGAAAAAGCCTTTTAACAACTCTGGAGAATCCACATCAGGAGCGATATCACCTAATTGCTCATAAACTTGAGCAAGACAAGATGCGCCTAATCGATTTTGACCTTTGCCTAAATCTATCAATAATAACTCTGTGTTATCAATATTGGTTTTCAGCTGAGGTGTAAGGGTTTTACGGATATCTTGTACCGCACCAAATGCCGTAATAACCAAAGATAATGGGGAGGTAACTGACTTCTCTGAACCTTCATCTTGCCATGTGGTTTTCATAGACATTGAGTCTTTACCTACTGGGATAGTGATACCCAGTGCCGGGCATAATTCTTCACCAACAGCCTTAACTGCCTCATAAAGACCGGCATCTTCACCAGGGTGCCCAGCTGCGGCCATCCAGTTTGCTGATAAATTTATCCGTTTGAAGTCACCTATATCAGCAGCTGCAATGTTAGTTAACGCCTCACCCACAGCCATACGGGCAGAAGCAGCATAATTAATCAAAGCTAATGGAGTTCGCTCACCCATTGACATAGCTTCACCTTGATAGGTGTCAAAACTAGTCGCGGTTACCGCTACATCAGCAACTGGTACTTGCCATGGCCCCACCATTTGATCTCTTGCAACTAAGCCTGTAACCGAGCGGTCACCAATAGTAATCAAAAAGGTTTTTTCAGCAACAGTTGGTAAATTTAGAACACGTTCAGCAGCTTCTGATAAGTCCATAACTGATGTATCTATAGCTTGAGTATGTAATTCTTTAGAATTTACATCTCGATGCATTTTAGGTGTTTTTCCTAACAGAACATCTAATGGCATGTCTATTGGGTTATTCTCAAAATGACTATCACTTAAGGTTAAGTGTTCTTCCACTGTTGCTTCTCCCACAACAGCGAAAGGTGCGCGCTCACGACGACAAATTGCTTCGAATATGGCTAAGTTTTCGGGAGCAACAGACATAACATAACGTTCTTGGGATTCATTACACCAAACCTCAAGAGGGGACATACCCACTTCATCATTGGGCACATTACGAAGTTCAAATTTACCACCACGGCCAGCATCACTAACAAGCTCAGGGAAAGCATTAGATAATCCCCCAGCCCCCACATCATGAATAAATTGAATGGGGTTATCCTCACCCATTTGCCAACATTTATCTATTACTTCCTGACAGCGGCGTTCCATTTCTGGGTTTCCCCTCTGTACTGAAGCAAAATCTAAATTTTCACTTGATTGACCTGATGCCATAGAAGAGGCAGCACCGCCACCTAATCCTATATTCATGGCTGGGCCACCTAGAGCAATCAATTTTGCACCAACGGTAATCTCACCTTTTTGGATATGCTGCTTACGAATGTTACCTAAGCCACCAGCCAACATAATGGGTTTGTGATATCCCCTAACCTCTTCACCATTAAAGCTGGTCACTTTTTGCTCGTAAGTTCGGAAATACCCTAAAATACTAGGACGCCCAAATTCATTATTAAATGCTGCCCCTCCTAACGGACCATCCATCATAATATCGTAAGCGCTAACAATTCTTGAAGGCTTTCCGAATTGTGACTCCCAAGGTTGAGAAAAGTCTGGAATGTTAAGGTTTGATACTGAAAATCCGACTAAACCCGCTTTAGGTTTAGAACCTCTACCTGTAGCCCCTTCATCACGAATTTCACCACCAGAGCCAGTGGCAGCACCAGAAAATGGTGCAATAGCCGTTGGGTGGTTATGAGTTTCAACCTTCATGAGAATATCGATATCTTCATGATGGTATGTGTATTCCTTGGTTTCTGCATCTGGGAAGAAACGACCTGCAAAACTACCTTCCATTACAGCTGCATTATCTTTATAAGCTGAGTGGACATTCTCTCCACACATCTCAAAGGTGTTTTTAATCATCTTAAACAATGATTTAGGTTGAACCTCACCATTTATAGTCCAATCTGCATTGAAAATTTTATGGCGGCAGTGCTCTGAATTAGCCTGAGCAAACATATATAGCTCAACGTCATTAGGGTTTCGGCCCAATCGAGTAAAGTTTTCAAACAGATAATCGACTTCATCATCAGCTAAGGCCAATCCAAGATCAACATTAGCCCGCTGCAACTCAGCTTTACCTTTCTCTAACATTTTCACAGACGTTAAAGGAGCGAATTGACTTTGTATAAACAAAGCCTCGGCTTCAGAGAATTCATCTAAAACGACCTCTGTCATTCGGTCATGTAAAACTGATTTAAGTAATGTTAATTGCTGGTCATTTAACTCGTCAGATTGCACATAATATGCAATTCCTCTCTCAAGCCGATTAACTTTTGCTAAACCACAGTTATGAGCAATATCCGTAGACTTTGAAGACCAAGGTGAAATTGTACCAGGTCTTGGAATAACCAGAAGTAAGGATCCTTCAGGCTTATGTTCTTGAATAGAAGGTCCATAAGTTAACAACTTTTCTAGGACATCATTGTCTAGGTCTGATAATTCACTATCAACACTTACAAAGTGAGTGAATTCAGCATAAATACTAGTTACAGGAAGTGAATAGTCAGCAAATTGAGCTAAATATTTCTCAACACGAAAATCGGATAACGCAGGTGTACCGCGAAGCACTAACATAGAGTCATACCTTGTAGCGGAATTTGCCACCACATTGGTTAGCGACAAATCGATGAAAGAGGAATTTTAAGGCGCGAATTATAGGGTAATTTTATCAGATTGATAAGTGCAACATCTTCTATTTTATAAAAAACAAAGCACTGGATGAATACTAAAAATTTGTACACAATAGAGTTTAAAACATTTTGAGGATTATATTATTCGTTTCCTTCGTTATATCGCATCAATAGTGATAATTACAATGACCAGTTGTAACGACGTTAAGCAGTCTTCTAGTTTAACCAATATATTGGACTCCGGCATACTTAAAATTGGAACGACATACGGGCTCACAACTTACTATAACGGCCCAACAGGCCCCGTGGGGTTTGAATATGAATTAGCTGAAGGCTTTGCAGATTATCTCGGTGTAAAATTAGAAGTTTTTCCTTACTACAATCTCAATGAACTCTTTCCACAATTACAAAACTCCCATATTGATGTCATCGCTGCCGGCATAGTTGTAAGCCCAGAGCGTTTTAATAACTTTCGATTTGGTCCCGGATACCAAAGAGTTACTGAAAAGTTGGTATTTAAGCAAGGAGATGTATGGCCTAGAAAAATTGAAGATATCAATGGCGAGCTATTGGTTGTCGCCGGCAGTAGCCACAATGAATCTTTACGAAAATTACAAGAGTCACATACCAGCCTTAAATGGCAAGAGACAGATGAAAGAGATATGGAAGAGTTAATGGAAATGGTCTTAAAAGATACATTAGATTACACCGTTGCAGATTCAAATATTTTAGCCTTGATGCGTCGCCGCTTTCCGGAGTTAGCTATTGGCTTTTCTGTTAGTGAAGAACACGATATCGCTTGGGCGGTTAATAAACAAAACGATGATTCATTGTTAGCTGCCATGATTGAATACTTTGGAATAATTCAAAGCAATGGCACTTTTGCAGCTCTTGAGGACAAGTACTTTGGTCATGTACGACAATTTAACTATGTAGATACCCGTGAGTTCATTAAGTCAGCTAAAAATGTACTCCCAACTTATCAACCATGGTTTCAGCAATATTCTAGAGATATAGACTGGCGTTTATTAGCAGCCATGAGTTACCAAGAGAGTCATTGGCACCCCAATGCAAAGTCAGTTACAGGGGTTCGAGGCATGATGATGTTAACGCTTGCAACTGCAAGAGAGTTAGGCATTGCATCAAGACTTGACCCAGAGCAAAGTATCAAAGGAGGCGCAGCATATTTAGCAAAAATATTGAAACGCATACCCGACCGAATAACATCGCCAGACCGTTTATGGTTTGCTTTGGCTGCATACAATATTGGGTTTGGTCATCTTGAAGACGCTAGAGTATTAACTCAAAGACAAGGTGCAAGTCCAGACATGTGGGTAGATGTGAAGATACGTTTATTACAACTTAGACAGAAAAGATATTACAAAACCACAAAATACGGCTATGCCAGAGGTAACGAAGCAGTAGCTTATGTAGATAATATTCGCCGCTACTATGACACCCTTGTTTGGTTAGATGAACAACAACCACAAATATTAGAACAGGCCCCAGAAAACTCAGAACCTGTCGAAACGACTCCTGACAAAATAGAATCGACAGAGGTTATCGCTGCGTTAGACTAAATGCTCTGTAATAAAGTTTAAATTATTCGCTGTCGGCATACCCTGTATGGCTATTACGAATTTCATAAAAAGTTGCTTGAGCGTACTCATCAGCATTACTTGAATTGTTTAGGTGATATACACCCACTTTAAAATAATGATACTGATCATCGGCATCGAATAAGCTATTACTCATATCAAGACTAGAGACTATGTCTTCTTTTCCTTCACGGTGAATAGTGACTGTCAACAAATTAGCAACGACATTAATTTTATAACTAAACACCTCATCTAATGCGATACCATCACTGGGGTTTGAGGCACTGCTACTTCTACTGCCAATCATCTCTACATACACTTCATCAGAACCAATAACTCGAGGTTCATGAGCAAAATAAATTGAGCCTCTATCATTACCGGGTAATTTTCTATAATACAGACGAATAGGCTCATCATCATTGGCATGGACCTGTCCAATTACCAACCTACCTACTTGGTAATCCTCTCCAGTAGTTGTGACATTGTTAACCGCTAAAGTCACATTTAACTCACCATCAACACCACCTGCATCAGCCTGCACTGAATTGGCAGCACTGCCAAATACCCAGTTATTTTTATTCACCCCTTTAGTACTGAATGAGTTATTACCTCTTCGTAACATTTCCCGAAGTTCAACCCGAACATAACTAGTATTAGTTGATGTCTTAAAGCCATAACTAGGTGAGCGCATTACTATTCCGCCGTCTACTGAGGCGTAGAAATATTCAGAGTTGGTGTAACCTGCAGCTAATTTAGTTTCAGATATTGAATCAGAAGTCCCGCTATTATCATCATCAGTCGGTACACTTAGGTACCAGTCAATAAGCTCAATGCCCAATTCATTTGGAAAAGCAGCGACAATTTGACCATCAGCCCCTTCACAACTGTGAGCTTCAACTTCAACGATACTGTTCCAGTCATTCTCAGAATTACCTAAAACTACAATCTTAATATAACGAGCTTCACTTTCTATCAGGTTTACCTGCTCAAACCCACTATGCTTGCCACTTGAGATTCCATCTTCGAGTACAGGCTCCCAAATAACGCCGTCTATAGACGTTTCGACTTCAAAGTTTGCTTGGCGCTCAGCCCCCTCATACCATTTGATCTTTAAAGAACCTAAAGTATTGGCACTACCTAAATCTAATAACAACTCTTTCCCTGCCCCTTCAGAAGACCATCTAGACACAGGAGTAGTAAGGTTATCAATAGCTTTTTCAGGTAAGTATAACGGGTCTCCCCCCCCATCATCAGTGGCTAAAGCAATGTTATAAAGCTGATTAACGCATTCGCCTGAACTTTCCTCTGGCACTTCAGGTTCAGGCGTCACTATCACTTCTTGGCTATTGACTCCACCAGAATCTGAACCGCCACAAGCAGTCATGACTAAAGCACAACACAACCCTATAAACTTATTACGTACAACCAAACTTGACATAGCACTACCCTATAAGACTAAAGACACTGATAACTCAAAACTTTGAACTTAATATACTGGAATTATATTACATTGCCTGCTAAAGATGTCACATTTTCGTAACATTCATCCTTTAGGTTATCTATAAGTTAGAAGTCAATATAGTTGAACTAAAAAAGGCTATTGGCGACTAAAACAAACGAAACGCTCATAATTGAACAGAAGGAAATCATGAAAAAACGTAATTCCATGCAGGGTAGACACAAATTAGCTAGCAACAGTAGAAGACGGCAATTATTGAAGCGCGTGCAACAAAAAGTAACGCTTCGTAGACAACACTTTCAAATATTAGAAACCGTTGATGAGTTGACTCAATATCATTAATCGATAATGGCGAGTTTTCACTTTTGTTTCAATTTCTTTTTCTCTGCTCTTCTTGTTCGAAAGAAATCAGATAACATTGCACCACACTCATCACCCAACACTCCCTTTGTTACTTCTATCTGGTGATTCAATCGTTCATCATTTAGCAAGTTCATGATGCTACCCGCTGCACCTGTTTTAAAGTCACTTGCGCCATAGACCACTCTTTGTATTCGACTATGTACCAACACTCCAGCACACATTGAACAAGGTTCAAGTGTCACGTATAAAGTACTGTTTATTAACCTATAATTTTTAAGAGTTTGCCCAGCTTCCCGAATAGCCATCATTTCCGCATGAGCCGAAGGGTCATGTAAAGTAATAGATTGATTCCATCCCTGCCCAATAATATTGCCTTCTTGTACCAGAACCGCTCCGACGGGGATTTCACCTTGTGACTGCGCATTGTTAGCAAGCGTTAAAGCATGGCGCATCCATTTTGTATCTTCTTCAATGTTCATGAATTCAGTTATCTTTTTCATTAATATTTAGTTAGTTTCATCATTAAATTAGTATCTTAGCCATTAATTTATAGCTACCGTTGTTTATAAACCTCTAACCGATTGATAAATAACATATTATAAACCTGGTCGATAATTTGCTTTGTTAAGAGTATAAGCATAAACTTTTTACAATCCGAGACAAGAAGAAGGGGAATAGAATATGAATTTAACCGCAATTTTGATAGTCGCACTCGTATGTTGGGCTATCGTTGAACTAGTCAACGGACCTAAGGGTAAGAAAAAAGATAAAACTAATGTTAGGCAAGCTCAGATAACAAATGAACTACTGCAAGAAATGGCTACAATGCGTGAACGTATAGAAACACTTGAAAAAATTGTCACCGATGAAAAGTATGATCTAAATCGTCAGTTTGATGATTTAAAGAAGGACAAAGTAGCATAATAGTTATGTAAACTGAGTGGGTTACAGACAGTTCCCGCTTAGTTCTTTCAAGTATCAACTAAGCTGCTTTTTATACGCCGTAGCATACATATTTAATAATTTTAAACTCTCAGCCTCGTTGAGGTGTTGTAACCTTTCTTTTAAGTACTGCTTCGCCATTTTATAATGATTATCTGTTAAGTCAATATCAGTATTACCAAGCATACTCGCGGCCACAAGCCCCGTAGCAAATGGCTTGTAATTATCCAAGATCACTTTATCTAGATATGCCGCTACACCTTTAGCATTTTCATATTCACCGAATAACACTTCAGAAAAGTGTAGATGTACCCTACCTTTCTTACCTGTAATACCATTCACAATGCTTTGTACATCTTCGTTATCAGGCTTGTCGTAACAACCGTTTTTCTCTAACTGATCCAACTCTCTAGCTTTACTAACGTCACAGGGATCAAATTCATATGAAATAGATACTGGGACTATCCGTAATTCATTCACATACTCAGAAAACGTTTTCGCCTTGGGTTTGTTAAGTGACAGCATAGAAATAATAGCTGGATTGGTTAAGTCATTTCCATCTTTAGCGCGACCTTCCCGCTGCGCAATCCAAACATGTTGCAGCTCAGAATGTAGCGTAAATTCGATATATTCACTTAATAATTTAGCCGCCTTTAACTTTTCTCGCCTGTCGGTAGCTTGACGCTTTACAATAAAACACTTATTCAAACGGATCAAATCTGCAACCCAAGGTTTTTTAAGTAGATTATCACCCACTGCGATTCTTACGGTATCTTGGCCATGTACATGTAACGCCCAATTTATGAGCGCAGGATCCAAAGCAATGTCTCTATGATTACTAACAAATAAACAAGGCTTAGAGACATCGAGCTCATCTAACCCAGAAATAGTTACTGAATCCGTCGTAGTGGCTATCATTTTATCCATGTAAGGACCAATTAGACTTTGAAACCCACTTAATGTGTCAATCTTTTTGGCTTGCCTATTTATATAAAAACGGGTTATCCGTGCTAAAAGCGGCCAAGTGAATCTTGGCCATGACGCAAACTTGAAGGCCACTAAACTAGCTATAAAGTCCGGGGTATTGAATAGCTTAGGTAATTCAATTGCTAAATCGGCGTCATCAAATGGACGTATTGAGTCGAATTTTTCTAGCATTGGGGATGTTAATTCCTACTTAAAACAAGCGATTACCTGTTGGTTAATTTACGTTTCATTCTAAATTAGCTGTTTGGAGTATCCTGCAAAACAGTCCAAGTTACTTCATGTTGAGTTTCTTCAGTTGCAAAAAAAGCTGAGCTATCATTTATTGAGACTGAAAGTTCCATAGTCCTAGATAGTTTTTGACTGAGGTTTTGAATGGCCCCCCAATCAAAAGAAACGACAGTGATTGGTAGAGTCTGAAACTGTGACTGCACCTGTTTCCACCAAACTGCAGACTTACTGTTAAAGCTATAAATATAACACTGCTTAGCTAAACGACAGCTCTTCTTTACCCTGTCAAAACTGGGTTCACCAACATCTATCCAACATGATATTTGGTCATCAAGCTCCTTTACCCAAATATCAGGCTCTTCAATTGCACTTAAACCTTTGGTAAACGTCATTAAACTAGCGGAGTCTTTATACATATTTAAGCAATAGGCTAACACTCTAGCCATCATTCGCTCATGGGTTTCTGAAGGATGTAAGGCAATAGTAAGGTTGACTGCATCATAAAAATCATGATTAAAGTCAGAAATTGAAATATTAAATTTATATATAGTTGGCTTCAGCGCCATAGAGTATTTACTCGGTTTAAGTTAGGAAAGTTTCATTTCTATTAAAGACGGCGTAAAACCCATTTTTTCGTAGGCGGTTAATGCAGGGATATTTTCAGCATAGGCTTCTAGATAGAAATCCTCAAAACCTAAGTTTTTACCCCACTGAATAAGTGCTTGCATAATAAGTTGATTAACGCCCTGTCCTCGATGAGACTCAATTACGTACATAAAACCCAAATAAACGTGCTGATCATGGATTAAATGTGGCTTGGAGTCACGAATGCGCGCATAGCCTGAGCCAACAATGATTCCTTCGACCTCGGCAACCATTACAATTGAATTATCACTCTCTATAAGTGCACCAATATCATAATAATGAATGCCTTTAGGTTTAAGGCACTCATTAAAAGGTCGTTCTGTTGCAATTATGCCTTGCTCAAACTCTTGCAAAATTGGGAGTTCAGCTTTAACAGCTGGTCTTATTTTTATTTCACTCATTGAGCTCTTTTACCTACTTATTCCCATTCTATCGTGGCCGGTGGCTTACCAGAAATGTCATATACAACTCTTGAAATACCATCTATTTCATTAATGATCCTGTTAGATACTTTCCCTAAAAAGTCATAAGGTAGATGAGCCCAATGGGCCGTCATAAAGTCTATAGTCTCTACCGCTCGTAATGATACAACCCAATCATATTTTCGAGCATCCCCCATGACACCAACAGATTTAACGGGTAAGAACACAGTAAAGGCCTGGCTAACTTTTTGATATAAATCAGCTTCATGCAGCTCATCAATGAAAATTGCATCAGCTCTGCGTAATAAATCACAGTACTCCTTCTTCACTTCGCCTAACACTCGTACACCTAAACCAGGTCCAGGGAATGGATGGCGATAAAGCATGTCATAGGGTAGGCCTAGCTCTAAACCAATTTTACGCACTTCGTCTTTAAACAATTCACGTAATGGCTCTACTAGCCCCATCTTCATATCATCTGGTAAACCACCTACATTATGGTGAGACTTAATGACATGTGCTTTACCTGTTGCAGAAGCCGCAGACTCGATTACATCAGGGTAAATAGTACCTTGTGCTAACCACTTGGCATCCACTAACTTTTTAGACTCTTCATCGAACACTTCAACAAAAATACGACCAATAATCTTACGTTTAGCTTCTGGCTCACCTTCATCAGCAAGGGCTTCGAGAAACCTATCTTCTGCCTCAATTTTACGGATATTTAAACCAAAATGGTCTCCAAACATATCCATCACTTGCTGACCTTCATTTAACCGGAGTAAGCCGTTATCAACAAAGACACAGGTTAAGTTTTTTCCTATAGCACGATGCAGTAACATTGCCACAACAGAGGAGTCCACTCCTCCAGACAAACCTAAAATCACTTGATCATCACCAACTTGCTTTTTCATTTTAGCTACGGCATCTTCAATAATAGCTGCCGGAGTCCAAAGCTTTTCACAGCCGCATATATCTAAAACAAACTGCGACAACATTCGTTGCCCTTGACGAGTATGGGTAACTTCTGGATGAAATTGAATACCATAGAATTTTTTATCTTCATTTACGAAAGCTGCAAATGGGCAAGAATCTGTTTTCGCCGTTGTTACAAAACCAGCTGGAGCTTCGCTTACTTTATCTCCATGGCTCATCCATACGTCAAGTAAGGAGTTACCGTCATCAGATAAATGATCTTCAATATTTTTAAATAACGCCATTTCACCAATGACTTCAACCTGAGCATAACCAAACTCCTTTAAATTAGAACTTTGAACTTTACCACCTAATTGTTCTGCCATAGTTTGCATACCATAACAAATACCTAATACAGGTACGCCGGCATTGAAAACATATTCAGGTGCACGAGGTGAGTTATCTGCATGCACAGATTCAGGGCCTCCAGATAAGATAATTCCGTTAGGGTTAAACTCTTTTATCTGTTCTTCGCTAACGTCCCATGCCCAAAGTTCACAATAAACGCCAATTTCTCTTACTCGACGGGCAATCAATTGCGTATATTGAGATCCAAAATCTAAGATCAAAATACGTTGGTCATGGATATCTAAACTCATCTGTTTACTCTTTTATTAAAAATGAAATGTGAACGCCCTACACTTTTTGTCAGGCGCTGATTGGCATAAACTAAAACTTAACCTAAACGGTAATTAGGCGCTTCTTTGGTGATACTCACATCATGTACATGTGACTCCCCCATTCCTGCAGCTGTCACTTTTACAAATTGGGGTTTAGTGCGTAGTTCTTCTATAGTTGCTGATCCTGTCAAGCCCATAGCAGAACGAAGTCCGCCCATTTGTTGATGTATAATATTTGCAATTGGCCCTTTATAAGCGACACGACCCTCAATACCTTCTGGCACTAACTTTTCTGCACTTTTAGAGTCTTGGAAGTAGCGATCTGACGAACCATTATTTTGATCCATAGCACCTAATGAGCCCATGCCACGGTAAGACTTATAATAGCGACCTTGATAAAGCTCGACTTCACCTGGCGCTTCTTCAGTACCCGCCAACATACTCCCTACCATCACACTACTTGCTCCAGCAACTAATGCTTTTGCAATATCACCAGAAAAACGAATACCACCATCAGCAATAACAGGAACGCCGGTATCTTTCAATGCTTCGACTGCATCAGAGACAGCTGTAATTTGTGGTACTCCACAACCAGTTACGATACGGGTAGTACAAATTGAACCAGGACCAATTCCAACTTTAACACCATCAACGCCAGCATCGGCCAGGGCTTTAGCACCTTCTCCGGTAGCAACATTACCCGCAATTAACTGTACATTTGGATAATCGGTACGTACCTTTTTAACACGATCAATTACACCTTGAGAATGCCCATGTGAAGTATCAATTAACAGCACATCCACACCAGCTTCAATCAGTAATTGAATACGCTCATCCGTACCGGGGCCAACACTAACAGCAGCGCCAACACGCAAACGCCCTAATTCATCTTTACAAGCATTAGGTTTACTCTCTGCTTTTTGAAAATCTTTAACGGTAATCATACCTTTTAGCTTAAAGGCACCATCCACAACTAGAATTTTTTCAATACGAGATTGATGCATTAAATCAAGAACTTGCTCAGAAGGCGCGCCTTCTTTTACAGTTACCAAATCGTCCTTTTTAGTCATGACACTAGAAATTGGCTGTTCTAGATTGTTTTCAAAACGTAAATCTCGACCAGTAACAATACCAATTAGATTATTATCTTCATCAACTACAGGAAACCCTGAAAACCCATGTTGTTTACATAGTGCGTTAATTTCACCAATTGTAGCGGTAGGTAGAACAGTAACAGGGTCTGACACAACTCCACTTTCGTATTTTTTAACAGTACGTACATGCTCTGCTTGTTGTTCTGGAGCCATATTCTTATGAATAAAACCAATACCGCCTTCTTGCGCAAGAGCGATAGCCAAACGAGCTTCAGACACTGTGTCCATTGCAGCTGATATGAGAGGGATATTTAAACTAACACCGCGAGTTAATCTAGTTTTAAGATCAGCGGTATGGGGTAAAACTGTAGAGTGGCCAGGCACCAATAAAACGTCATCAAACGTTAGCGCCTCTTTAGCGATCCGTAACATGCAACATCACCTTTAAATAGGGTTTTAATTGCGGCGCAATTCTAGCGGCTTTACATTGTTTCGTCTAGAAGATTATCACTGAAAACAATAGATAATTAACACTTTACAGCCACAAGCTAAGTAGAATTAACAATATGTCCTCTGAGACAGATCTGGTACACTAATAGGTATTCATTCAGTTGTGAATTTTGTGATCCATGTTTCAGTCTCAACCCACTTCGAAAACTATACTAACTGTTAGTCATTTAAATCGTTTAGCCCGCACTGTTTTAGAAAATGAAATAGGGAAAATCTGGTTATCTGCGGAAATATCTAACTTTGTTGCCGCAAGCTCTGGACACTGGTATTTCACTTTAAAAGACAGTAGAAGCCAAGTAAAAGCAGCGATGTTTAAAGGCTCGAATAAACGAGTACACCAAAAACCTAAAGAAGGTGATAAAATATTGGTAAGAGCCAACATTGGGTTATATGAACCTAGAGGCGACTACCAACTTATTGTAGAACATATAGAACCAGAGGGGGAAGGCCAATTAAAACAACAGTTTGAACAACTAAAGGTTAAATTGTCTCAACAAGGCCTATTCGCTCATGAAGCTAAACAAGTATTACCCAAAGTAGTTAAATCAGTTGGAGTAGTTACATCAGCAACTGGCGCTGCCTTACACGACATACTAACAGTATTGCAGCGGCGAAACCCTTCAATACAAGTAATAATCTACCCTACTCAAGTACAAGGTAGTTCTGCTGTTGGCAATATTTGTACAGCCATTGAAGCTGCAAACCATAGGCAAGAAGTAGATGTATTAATTGTTGGCCGAGGTGGAGGTTCACTAGAAGATTTATGGTGTTTTAATGATGAAGAGTTAGCACGAGTAATATTTGCATCTAAATTACCTGTAGTCAGTGCAGTTGGCCATGAAGTAGATGTTAGTATTGCTGATTTTGTCGCAGACCTAAGAGCGGCTACACCGTCAGCAGCAGCTGAATTGATTAGTGAAGATCAATCAGCTCTATTTGAAAAAATAACATCTCTTAATAATCAACTTGTTAAAGGCTTTGAAAAACAATATCAAGTGCAGAAACATCGTCAACAAATAGCCATTAAGGCTTTGCTTCAAAATCATCCACAAAAACAGCTCGAACAAAAAAATCAATTTGTAGACCAACTCCAAAGCAGGTTACAGCAAGTGTTTGAACAAAATATTATTCAAACTAAACAACGCCACCAGCATATCAATGAACGTCTTAGGCTGTTATCGCCTGCTAAACAAATTCAAACTCATTTAACACGCCTTATTGAATTAAGAGCAAATTTAAGTAAGAGCTGCCAGGCACTTTTAAAAACAAAACGACAGCTACTATCCAACAATAGTCATATATTAGAAACTGTAAGCCCTTTAGCGACTCTATCGCGGGGCTATAGTATTAACTTTAAACAGAGTCAAATAGTAAAAAGTGCTGCAGAATTACAATCGGGTGATGAAATTACAAGCCGCTTTATTGATGGGGAAGTGATGAGTAGAGTTGTAACAGTAAAACCCATGGATGATTAGCCCAATTTAATATTGCTCAGCCACATTTGACGCCCTAGCCCCTCTAACTCATATTTTTTTAGTAATTTCATAAAAGTATGAGAGTCTTTTTAAGTTAAAAACACTTCCTTGTTATGAGTATGTTTAGAAACAAACTCACAAACACCTATTGATAAGTTCTCAATCATTTAACCCTTGATGCATAAAAATATATTTCTATAAGCCAGCGCACACTAAAGGGTTAAGACGATATTTAACATAGGCCAATCATTGGACAAAAAAGGTACCACCATGGAATACAGACTCTCGCCAAACACTTTTACAAAAACAAGAGCACTTAAGAACATATTTACACTCCCACAAAAATTCAATTTGATACTTAAACTCAGCTCAGTAATATTTATATTTACTGGGTGTGGCAATGATTCTGGAGACTCTCCTAAAAGTCCCGTGATTAATAATATAGCTCCCACTATTAGTGTGAGTAATGTTTCTGCAGTTGAAACATCAGAAGTAACGCTATCTTCTACTGCTACTGATACAGATGGCACTATACAAAATTATGAGTGGATTCAAACATCTGGTGACTCAGTAACTTTGAATAACGCCAACACCGCATCTGCTACCTTTACTGCACCAGAGATAACAAATAACCAAATTCTTGGGTTTCAAATCACAGTAACAGATGATGGCGGTTTAACAGCCTCTGCTGATGTAACCGTAAGCGTCATTGCCTTTGTTGCTCCAACCGTATCTGCTGACAACCAATCTGCAGAAGAAAGCTCCCTCGTAACGCTTTCGGCAACGGCTTCCGATACTGACGGCAGTATACAAACCTATGAGTGGACGCAGACATCCGGTGACTCAGTGACATTAGACGACGCTAGTTCGGCCTCTGCATCCTTTACAGCACCTGAGGTAACTGAAGACCAAACACTTGGATTTCAAATAACAGTTACTGACAACGAAGGCTTAACAGCATCTACCAATACAACCGTAAATATTACAGCCAAGATGCTTGATGTCACCATTGCTGGTGTAGTCACTGATGGCCCTATCGCCAATGCAAATGTCTTGCTTGAAGTTGGCGAGCAAAGCTTCACTACTCAGGCAGATGAAAACGGTGCGTACTCAATTGATGTAAGTGTCGATGACTCATACATAGATAGCATAGTAAAAGCTACGGCAACTGGTAGTGAAGTAAATAGCATCATAAAACTCGTTTCATACTTTGGCATATTATCATCCATTTTAGAGGGAGCAGGGAATGATGCGACGCTAACCAGTGATGAGCTATTTAATACTAACATTACCAATGTAAGTACCGCTGTTGCTGCCTCTTTGGAATTGGCAGTCGACGGTGAAATCTTCACTTTAGAAGCACTTGAAGCCGCACAAACTAATTTAGACGGTAACTTAATCTTGCCTTTTGCAACTGCAATTAAGTTAGTAATTGATTACGCTTCGGAAAACCCAGACTTAACCTTACCGGATACAGTTACTGACACCTTTGCGTTATTAAAGGATCAAGATACGATTACTACCTATATAAGTTACATTGAGGAAAGCTACTCAGAAGAATATGCTGCAGCACAAAGCTTAATTTTAGAAGATGATTCACTAATTGATTCCAGTATTAATGAATCCAATGTAGTAGACACCTATTATTTTTTCGTTATGTCGAGTAGTACTAGTCAGGGTCAGCAACTTGTCCTTAACGATGATCATACTGGCAAAGAAATATTCTACGAGCGGAGCGATACTGGTTCTGGTGAAACTGAGCTAACCTGGGAGCTAACTGAAACTGGCTATACAATTACCTATATTGAGCCCGAAACCTATTCTAGTACTACCTATATAAATGATGAGATAGGTTACACTGAAGTGTATTCCTCTATTATTTCCAAGAACATAAACATATTAGTAGAATTAACGGATACAGTGTTAATTAGTACTAACTCTACTTGGTTATTTGAATTTCCAGAAGGAGAATTCGAGTCTTATACAGAAACTGATATACCAATCCAAAAGATAATAATGAAAAGTTCTGCCGTTAAAAGCTCTGTAGGACAACTGGAAATGGGGACCGAATACGCCCTTAGTTTACCCTACTTTCATAATACGATTACTATACCCGAAGGTTTAAGTGAGTTAAGCAATACAGACGCACAATCATCTTATGCTTACGCTGTGTTTTCAGGAGACTCTGATATTGGAGGCAGCGTTACATTAAACTACCCCAACACTGGTTTTGACGGTATGACTACATTCGAAGAAACGCAAGCAACATGGTCTATTGATGATTCAGGTAAACTTTTAATCACGTACTCAGAAGGCTATATCGAAACTAGCTTATTGGATATTTCAAATAACAACACACTTTTAGCGTCAGTATTAGTTAAGGAAGAAAACAATGGGTATACAGCCGCCAGTACTGATTACCACTTAAAAAGAACGACTACATGGACCTTAGATAGTATACCAGGAATTTATGCTTTAGATTGGGGGGTGTTAGGTGACCCAAATACGCTTTTCTGGTTAGATTTAAATGAAGATGGTACGGGCACCCAAAATAATTCGTACGAAGATAATGAGGGTATCGTATCCATTTCATCTTTATCTATTTTATGGCAGCTTAATGAAAGCGGAATACTTTCTATAAGACGATACTATGGTACAGAAGGGTATTGTGACCCGGAAGAATTTGACCCTTCTCCACAAGCTGATTGTAATCTTTACAATGACCGAGAACTAGACCTTTTAACAACCACAGAGGTCAATGGTGAACAACGGATACACACATTACATACTCATAAGTTTTATTTTGATTATCGCCTCAAACAAATTGATCCTAATTATACCGAGCATGCTCTTCAATTTATAAATGCCGGCATTCGATACTGGATTAAACTAGATGATACACCCGTTTCAGCTGAAGGAGCTGGGCAATCAGTTACTCAGCTACCATTAGAAAAGACGTTGGAAGATTACTCTAGGTTCGACGTTAAAGAATAAAAGGCACAATATGAAGGTAGACATAAACAGATTAAAAGTTTGAGTCTAGAGTAAGCTTTAATACTCAAACTGCAAATAAATCAGCAAAATCCAAGTGGTTAACACTACTTGGATTTTTTATGCATACGCATTAATTGTCTGCGTTTACGTCTTTGAGAGTCATTCAGCTGACTGTGATCAGACTCAAAAGGATTAACAGAATCTCTAAACTCTATCTTGATTGGTGTACCCATAACCTTTAAAGATTTTCTAAAGTAATTCATCAAGTACCGTTTATATGAATCCGGCAAGTCTTTAAGTTGGTTTCCGTGGATAACCACAATAGGCGGGTTGTAACCACCAGCATGAGCGTACTTCAACTTAACACGACGACCACGTACCATAGGCGGTTGATGATCATCTTGAGCCATATCCATTATTCGTGTCAGCATAGCCGTATTAATACGTTTAGTAGCGGAGGCATAAGCTTCTTGTACTGATTCAAATAAATGCCCTACTCCGGTCCCATGTAAAGCCGAAATAAAGTGTAACCGAGCAAAATCAATAAAACCTAAACGTCTATCTAGCTCTCGTTTAATTTCGTCTTTGATATCTTTGTCTAATCCGTCCCACTTATTAACTGCAACAACTAAAGACCGCCCAGCATTTAATATAAAGCCTAATAAACTCAAATCTTGGTCGGTTATGCCTTCTTGGGCGTCTACCACGAACAATACAACGTTAGCTTCTTCGATGGCTTGTAAGGTTTTAACAATTGAGAACTTTTCAATTGCTTCAGAAATATTGCGCCTTTTTCTTACACCCGCAGTATCGATAAGTATGTATTTTCTATCGTCACGCTCCATAGGAATAAAAACACTATCTCGAGTAGTGCCAGGTTCATCATAAACCACGACTCGCTCTTCACCTAAAATGCGGTTTGTAAGGGTCGACTTGCCCACATTTGGTTTACCAACAATGGCTAGCTTAATAGGTAATGCTTGCAGTTTTTCTAACTGCATCGCCGCATCTTCTTCGGTTAGTTCTTCCTCAACTTCTTCTGGTATATGCATATCAGGGAAACTGTCAGAAATGGGGACTAAAGTATGCTGCAATAATTGCGTTACCCCTCGCCCATGAGCCGCAGCGATTTGGTTTACAGAGCCTAACCCCAGAGCAAAGAAATCAGCGCTTTCACTATCTCCATCAATGCCATCAACTTTATTCGCCACAACATAAACTGGCTTATCTTGTTTTCTTAGATGCTCAGCTATGCCTTGATCAGCGCCTGTCATGCCAGTGCGAGCATCAACCAAAAACAATACGATATCTGCTTCGACAATGGCCAATAATGATTGCTCTGCCATAGCCATGTCTATGCCCTGTTCATCACCACTTATTCCGCCAGTGTCTACTACAATAAACTGCAGACCTTCATACTTAACTTGGCCATACTTTCTGTCTCTGGTCAACCCTGGGAAGTCTGCCACCAAAGCATCTCTAGTCCGAGTAAGACGGTTAAACAAGGTTGATTTTCCAACATTAGGGCGGCCAACAAGAGCAACAACGGGTAACATAAACTTTTTCCTATAGACAAAAACGGCTTAGAGAACATAAATGTTTCCAAGCCGCATTAAAACTTACTAAGTTTTTAATCGGAGTCACTCCGACAAGGTTAACTTTTAAGGGGTTTGCACTGCCACTAACTTACCATCACGTGTTTGTGTATAAAGTATACCATTGGCTTCAACGGGAGCATGAAAAATACTTTCATCATCATCATCATCACCGACCTCAAGACGCGCGACTAAGCTACCATCTTCTTTACTAAACCAGTGTAAATAGCCGTATTCATCTCCCGATACTAAATAGTCCCCAACTGGAGTAGCTCCAGTTAGCAGGCGCTTCTTAAGGGCGCTTTGACTCCACATTTCAACTCCATTACGGCTATCCAATGCATAAACTGTACTATTGGCGTCCACTAGGTATAGAGTTGAACTATCAATGGTTAAGCGACGGTATGAATTATATTCTCGTTTCCAAACTACACGGCCAGTTCGTAACTCAACTGCAGCAAGTGAACCATCATATGAAATAACATATATTATCCCACCTGAAACTAAGGGTTGGCTGTCAATATCAACGATACGCTCTAACTCTGTTACACCAGTTGCCGCAGACACTACTTGCTCCCAAGCCGTTTGCCCTGACTCTAAAATATTTACCACAAGCTTACCTGTTGCAGTACCTATTATTGCTCCACCATTTACGGCTGCTGGTGAAGACACTCCTCTTAAAGATAGAGGGGGAACATCTGACTCAAAAGCCCATACTTCTTCGCCTGTACTAGCATTTAAAGCAAATACAAAACCTGAACCAGTATTCACAACCACCACACCACCTTCTACGGCTGGCGATGCCAATACTTCTCCTTTTACCATGACCTTCCACTTTTGCTCACCAGTGTTGGCATCTAAAGCTATAACCTCACCATTTTCGGTGCCAAAAAATACAGTTTCATAAGCAACACTCAATCCACCGGCAATTTTTGCTGGTGTGCCATCATCCCACAAATTTGTGATGAAACTGGTCCAGCTGGTATCTTCAAAAATAGCAAAATTTGTTGACCAAACTTTTTTCCCTGTATCTTGCTCAAAAGCAGCAACTAAACCTTGTCTATTGGCTGCGAAAACCATGTCATAAGCAACGGCAGGATGCAATTTAGAATAGAACCCATTAATACCATTTCCTAAATCTTTTGACCAAACCACTGTTGGTGTAAACTGTTGTTCTATAGGTTTTAATCGTCTTATTTCTAATTCTTCATCATCATAAAACCAATTTGCCACCGTTGTACAACCACTTAGCAATATAACGTTAGCAAGCAAAATGCTGAGAATAAAATGCTTCACTCGTACCACCTTACCCATTTGCAGCCACAGCTAAATTATCCAGTTTCATTTTCAAATTTTGATTCCGTTCACCATTTTCTAAAGCAGAACTATACGCAGCTCTTGCTTTATCAAATAACTGTTGTGCTAAGTACGCATCCCCTTTAATTTCCAGGGATTGGCTTTTAAAAGCGTCAACAGTGACTTTATCTGCACTAGCAATGGCTAAATCAAACTCGCCTTGAGCAAGTTGAATCCTCGCCAAGCGAAGTCGCGCTACGAATTGAACAGTAGATAGCTCTGCATTATTAGCAACAAACTCAAGTTGTTGTGCTGCTTCTGCGAAATCTTCTCTTTCGGCAGCCTTTTGCGCGACTTCTAAAGCCATTAATGTTGCATACCCTGTTCCGGCATGGTCATCTAGATAAGCTTTTGCTTCTGTAAATCCTTTCTCATCCTGAGCGAGCTTTACGGTTGCGGTCTCATATGCCATCGAAGCTTGCTCTTTAGTCGAAATTTGTGAGTCATTGTAATAACGCCAGCCATATAGACCACCTAACCCTAGAACAGCACCAATAATTAGGGCACTACCATTTTCTTTCCAAAAGCGTTTAATGGCTTCAACTTGCTGTTCTTCTGTTTCGTACTGTTCCATCACCTATTCCTCTTACTGCTAGATTATCTTAGATAGATAATACTATTGTTAATTCGTTAATTCTCTAAAACTGACTTTACAGTTAGAAACCAAAGATTTGTTTTATAACACCAGTCAACTCATCACTTTTAATTAATTGTTGAGCTTGCTGCTCTCGCAAATATTTGATCGCTACTTGCTGTGTTTCTTTTTCATTTTCACCAATAATCAATGCCAACTTGGCACCGCTGTTATCAGCTCGCTTCATTTGTTTCTTAAAGTTACCGCCACCATTATGGTTCATTACTTTAAGATGCGGTATCGCATCCCGTAATGACTCACTAATTTTCCTAGCATATAACTCAACTGACTCGTCCATTGCTGTAATATATATATCTACAGAAGGTGAGATATTTTTATCTAACCCTAATGTTTGTAACATCAAAATCAAACGTTCTAAGCCCATAGCAAACCCTACACCTTGTGTAGATTTACCACCTAATTGCTCAACTAAACCGTCGTAGCGACCACCGGCACACACAGTACCTTGTGAACCTAAACTTTCAGTCACCCATTCAAAGACAGTTCGATTATAATAATCTAACCCACGAACGAGGGCTGGATTAACACGATATTGGATGCCAAAGCTGTCTAATCGTTCACATAAACCTTTAAAATGTTTTTCAGACTCCTCATCCAGGCAATCAATTAGTTTAGGTGCATCTTTTACAGCATCTTGAACTTGTGGGTTTTTACTATCTAAAACCCTTAATGGGTTGGTTTCTAAACGGCGTAAACTATCTTCATCTAACAGCTCTTTTCGCTCGTTAAGGTACGACACAAGTTGCTCTTTGTAAGCAGCTCTAGCTTCAGACGACCCAAGTGAATTAACTTCTAAAGTAACATGCTGACTTATGCCAAACTTCTTCCATAATCTTGCACTTAATAAAATAACTTCTGCGTCTATGTCGGGCCCTGCTAGACCAAAGACCTCTACACCAAACTGATGAAATTGACGATAGCGCCCTTTTTGAGGCCGTTCATGACGAAACATTTGTCCTAAATACCATAGGCGCTGTTGCTGATTATACAACAGGCCATGCTCATTACCGGCTCGAACCACGCTTGCAGTGCCTTCTGGACGCAAGGTGAGACTATCAGAATTGCGATCTGAGAAAGTGTACATTTCTTTTTCTACAATATCAGTTACTTCACCAATAGAACGTTTGAATAAACCAGTGCTTTCTACAATGGGAGTACGAATTTCGTTGTAACCATAGCTAGCTACAACTTGGCGGATAGTAGATTCAACAAATTGCCAGAGCCCAGTGTCAGTGGGTAAGCAATCATTCATTCCTCGAATAGCCTGAATTTGTTTTGACACGAAAAAATATTCTCTTATGCGATAATTAAAAAAAGCCCCGCATTATAGGGGCTTTGATCATAAACGTAAAATTTTGATTTAGAAAAACAGTCCAAATTAGCGTCTTTCAGTGAATTAACACCTAACTAAGCTGTTTAACGGCAATTTGGCTCTTCTCTTCGATACGGCTTGCTTTGGCACGAATTCGTCTTTCGAGCTGATCGACTAAATCATTATTATTTAAACGTTCTTTTTGACGCTTACCATCTAAGTAGAAACCGCTCATGTTTCGGGCGCCAGTTAATCCTAGATCAGAGACTTCAGCTTCACCAGGGCCATTAACGACACAACCAATAATTGATACGTCCATTGGCGTTAATAAATCTTCGAGTCTTTCTTCAAGAGCATTAACCGTATCTATCACGTCAAACTCCTGTCTAGAACAGCTTGGGCAAGCGATAAAATTAATTCCTCGAGAACGTATTCTCAAAGACTTTAAAATATCGAAGCCCACTTTTATTTCTTCCACTGGGTCTGCCGCTAAAGAAATTCGCACAGTATCTCCTATACCTTCTGCGAGCAGCATTCCTAGGCCTACAGAGCTTTTTACCGCTCCAGCTCTTATACCACCAGCCTCAGTAATTCCTAAATGTAATGGTTGCTCAATTTGTTTGGCCAATTCACGATATGCGCCAACGGCCAAGAATACATCAGAGGCTTTTACACTCACTTTAAATTGATCAAAGTTTAATTTATCTAATATATCTACATGGCGCATTGCTGATTCGACTAACGCTGCTGGTGTCGGCTCACCGTACTTTTCTTGCAAGTCTTTTTCTAACGATCCACCATTCACACCAATTCGAATAGGAATATTTTTGTCCTTTGCACAATCAACCACAGCTCGTACACGATCCATACTGCCAATATTTCCAGGGTTAATTCTAAGACAATCAACTCCGTACTCTGCCACCTTCAACGCTATGCGGTAGTCGAAATGAATATCTGCAATTAACGGAACAGACACCTGTTGTTTAATTAGCTTAAATGCTTCAGCAGCATCCATAGTGGGTACAGAAACACGCACGATCTCCCCACCTACAGCTTGAATTCTATTGATTTGTGCGACAGTTTTTTCTACATCCGTAGTTAAGGTATTTGTCATCGATTGCACAGCGATTGGTGCACCATCACCGATAGGAACCTTGCCTACGTTGATACGTTTTGATTTACGACGTTTTATAGGAGATTCTGCAAACATAATAGTAACTAAACTCGGTTATTCTGAAAGTGGTAAATTAAACTTAGCAATCTGCCCAAGAGGTAAGAAAGACAAATCAACAGGCTGTCCTGCATAACTAATCTTTACGACTTCTGAAGCCCCTAAGGTAATAGTGAATGGAGGAACACCAGTAACGGGCATCACTCGCCCTTTAACTTTTACACCATAAGCAATATTTTCTCCCGTTGCATCAGAAAGGTTCATCCAGCAATCTCCAGAGAATTCAAATATTAATTCAACGGGAGCAACAGTGTCACTTTGTGGAGTATCTATGTCTTCAAAACTGCTCACTTCCTCTTCAGAATCGGTAATAACCAATTCATTTTCAACTGTTTCGGGAACAATTAACGTATTGTCATTTGAAACAGAAATCGACACTGGCTGTGAATCTACTTCATTTTCATCGATAGAGACTACTATCGTATTGGTAACAACGGATTCATGTTGACTTACTGGGGTGGCTGAAGATTCCTGAGGTGCAGTTAATGACTCGGATAGGCCTTTATCTTGCTGGAACCACCATATAACCACTAATGCAATCACCACCAATATTACAAGGTATGTTAGCAACATTAACTTGTCGTCATTTGCTTGATTGGCAACTCGTCTTGAAAAGCTCTTAACCTTAGCAGGTTCTTTATTTTGGGTGTTCAAATTATCAAACGCAGCCATCACCTCAACTTCTGAAACTTGAACTTGCTTAGCGTACAGTTTGATATATCCCCGTAAAAAGGTAAGTGAAATATCTAATTCATAATTATCGTTTTCAATATCGGCTATAAGACTTTTTTTCAAACGTACTTTATCAGCAATGTCTTGTGCAGATAAGTTTGCTCGTTGACGTGCTTCTTTTAATAATTGACCAGGGCTTTTTACAACCTGCTCTTCTTGTTCTTCACTCATATTTATATTTTTACTCAACGGAGACCGGCTCGACTAAAGAAAGTCGCATACCATTATAAATTTCTGATTCATCAGCCAAATTGTTCCACTCTACCAGTGTTTGCATCTTGATGTTGTATTGCAGAGAAATTCTGTACAGGTTTTCTCCTCGACTGACCACATGGTAAGCAGGGGTACTTATTTCTTTAACTGCAACTTCACTTTCAACTACAACTGGGAGAGTCTTATCTGAGACTTTGGGTTGCGTTACTTGTGTACCTTTTATTGCGGTCTTGCCAAACTCATCGTTTGGCGGGGCAATTGAGACAATTGGAGAACTACTTTGTTTTGCAGGTTCGATATTTGCTCGAGTGGTAGTGACAACTTGATTCTTATTAAAAATGCCAATACCTGATGACTGAAGTTTGACTTCAGCTGCATTTTTTTTATTTTTTAGAAAGTCTAGTGTTAATGGATTACTTGGATACAATTGAACTAGCATGTCAGAATAGCCTTTAGATACACTGCCATTTCCTAAGCCATCTTCAATCGCCACTGCCATCAATAAACTCTGAGGAGAAACTCGTGATACCTTTTCATAACGTTTGAAAATATCTTTAGCCTCGACCCATTGCTGGGTATCGATCAGAGACTGAGCCAGTAGATACAAGCTATTAGTGCGAGAAGGCTGATGATTCACTGCGCTTCTGAAATATTCGACCGCTTCTTCGGCACGTCCTTGGCTTTGACTACACAAAGCTAAGTTTTCGTAAGTCTGAGCGCTTGAAATATAACTACTGGTGTTAACTGCCTTTAAAAAATACTCTTTTGCTTTTTCATATTGACCATTTTGGCATAAAAAAGCGCCATATGTATTTGCAATGTCAGCATTATTTGGTTCAAGATCCATAGCATATTGATATGCCTCTTCAGCTTGCTCTAACTCACCTACGCTTTGATAATAGTAAGCCATTGCATAATTAGCATCAGCAGACCTAGGTGCAAAGTCTAATGCCTTATCTAAATTAAATTTAGCGCTACTGAAATTTCCATTTTTAAGATAAGTTAGCCCTAACGAGACACGGTTTTCGGCGGCCTTGTCACGATCAAACCCTTTTTGAACAGTACCTGGCCCTGTTTGGGTCACACAGCCACTGAGCAAGATTAGTATTGTAAAACTAACGCCAAATACTTTAATCATTTTTTATTAGAGCCTATTTAAGTATTAACTAATGAATATTATTGTGCCATTTTGACTGAAATATTCTCGCCCTTTATCTGTTTTTTCAACATTCTTTTAGTTCGGTCAACAACATCTCCTACAAGCTGCCCGCACGCAGCATCGATGTCATCGCCTCTTGTCCGTCTAACTACGACTACTATGCCATATTCCATTAAAACTTTAGCAAATCTATCAATCCGAGAGTTACTTGAACAGGTATAAGGTGAGCCAGGATATGGATTAAAAGGTATCAAATTAATCTTACATGGAGTACCCGTTAGTACCTTCGCTAAAGCATGAGCTTGGTCTGTACTATCATTTATACCATTGAGCATCACATATTCTACTGTAACCTTACCTTGATTCGCATTAGACTTCGCCAAATATCTTCTTACACTCGCTAAAAATACATCGATAGGGTACTTTTTGTTAATTGGTACAATTTCGTCCCGTAATGTATTGTCAGGCGCATGTAACGATATGGCTAATGCTACATCAATCTGGCCCGCCAACTTATCTAAAGCAGGAACCACACCTGATGTACTCAATGTAACACGGCGTTTAGACAAACCAAACGCTAAGTCGTCCATCATTAGCTCCATAGCAGGCACGACATGTTTAACATTTAAAAGAGGCTCGCCCATTCCCATCATAACAACATTCGTTATAGGACGTTTAGCTGTATCTTTATTTAATCCAATCGCGACAGCAACACGCCAAACTTGGCCAATTATTTCAGAAACTTTTAAGTTACGATTGAAGCCTTGCTGCGCTGTAGAACAAAACGTACATTCTAGAGCACATCCTACTTGAGAGGAAACACACAATGTAGCCCTATCCCCATCGGGGATCCACACAGTTTCTACTTCTTGTCCACCTTCAAGCTTTAGTGCAAATTTTATAGTGCCGTCTGTAGCATTTTGTTGGTAGGCAATTTCTGGCGCTTTAACTTCACACTTATATTTTAACTTTTCGCGCAATACTTTATTAAGGTTAGTCATTTCATCAAAGTCAGAGACACCTTGTTGATAAACCCATTTCATCACCTGCTCAGCTCTAAACGGTTTTTCTCCCATTTCTGCAAAAAAAGTGCGTAAGCCAGCTCTATTAAAATCAAGTAAATTTATTTTAGTTGGTTGGCCAGATGCCAGTTCGGTGCTCAAAGTAAACCTCAGTGCGTTATGTGTTCCATGATATTTTAACTGAATTGTCTGTTTTTTGCAGAGCAATAAATACCATTTAATTATCCAAAGGAATTTAAAACAAAAAGGGAGCCTAAGCTCCCTTTTTTGCGAACCTGCTAGCTTAGCGAGTTCGAGGGCAAATCTCTTCATCACTAAAGAAATATGCAATTTCTCGAGCGGCTGATTCTGGAGCATCTGAACCATGGCAAGCATTTTCATCAATAGAAGCAGCGTAATCAGCACGTAAAGTACCTGCTAACGCTTCTGCTGGGTTAGTAGCTCCCATAATTTCTCGGTTTTTTACAACTGCGTTTTCACCTTCTAAAACTTGAACCATAACAGGTCCTGAAGTCATAAAAGAAACCAAACCAGCGAAAAAAGGACGTTCGCTATGCTCTGCATAAAAACCTTCTGCTTGTTCTTTACTAAGGTGAATCATTTTAGAAGCAACAAGCCTCAAACCAGCAGACTCGAAACGATTGTAAATTGCACCAATAACATTTTTAGCAACGGCATCAGGTTTTATAATAGAAAAAGTGCGCTCTAAAGCCATCTTCTTAAACTCCAATTAAAAATAAGGTTCAACTGTATAAAACAGTTACATTAAAAATTCGCGCGGATTATATGCAAATTGAAGCTAAATAACTAGAGCTTGACTAGAGTAAATAGTGTAATGCTGCTTGAGTTGCCTATTATTCCGCCCTAGAATCTCTCTAGAACTAAAAACTTGGAAAATACTCACTTGATTATTCGATTTCTTTTTTTATTACCTGTAGTGCTTTGTTTACTTTGGTTTCTATATTTGAAATCCAAGGGTTATAGCTTAAAACAAGGCAAGCAAGGCTTCATTTATATAGTAATACTATCTACAGTTGTAGCCCTTTTTTACACTAGTTTATTGTGGTTAACCCATTAATCCAGACAATAAAAAAGAGCGTTTCAGCTCTTTTTTATGACTCTGTTTAAACAATACCTATAAATAAATTTCTATATCAGCTTCAGCTTTAAGTGATTCAACAACACCACTAAATAGTAATTGAGCCTTAGTTGAAGCTAACCGGCTTTTTAACGCAGCAAGTTGGGTTTCATCAGCAGTTGGAGCCTCAATTACTTTAGTGACTTGAACTAAACTGATATCACCGTTAATTAAATCAACTACTTTGGTGTGATTCTCAGCCGCTGCAAAAACGCCCTGAACAATACTTTGTGACAAAGAAGTATTACTTCTAGCAACACCTTGTTGAGACTCCCAAGTTAATTCTAATTGAGACAATTTCGAATCCACATTTTCATTATTAGCAATTAAATCTTTAACCTCCACAGCCCAGTCTTTTGCTGCTTGCTGTGCTGCTTGATCAGACAAGGTTTGCTGTATTTGTTCAGATACTTCATTAATAGCCATAGTTCTCTCAGGCTCATAATCAGCGACTCTAAGTATAACAATATGGTTGTTTGCCACTTCGATGACTTCACTATTTACGGCATCTTCAATTAACTCCACACTGAAAACACTGCTCAATATATTTGGGTTTGATAAGTTTTGAGGAGCCTCGTTGCGGCTAAATAACTCACTTTTAGTTATTGGTTTACCAGCTAACTCTGCAACTTCATTCAAGTTATCTGGTACTTCAAAAGCCACCTCAGCTAAGCGTTGCGTCACCTCATAAAACTCATCTTCGGCTTTCGCCGTTTTCACTTCAGCAATAATGTCCTCTTTCACATCTTCAAAGCTAGTAACTTGCTCTGGTTTAACATCCGTTAACTTGATGATGTGATAACCGAAGGCACTTTTAATTACTGAACTCAGATCGTTGACATTTTCTAGCGAATAAGCTGCTTCTTCAAAGGCCGGGTCCATTATGCCTTTTCCAAACCAGCCTAAATCACCACCGTTCTCTGCGCTAAACGTATCACTAGAAAGCTCTTTGGCAAGATCAGAAAAGTCAGAGCCAGCTTTTAACTTCGTTAAAATCTCTTCCGCCTCAGTGGCAATTGAAGAATCTTCTTCTGCACTCTCTAATAATATATGTGAAACTTGACGTTCTTCTTCTGTACGATAAGCACTTGAATTTTGTTGATAAAACTCCTTCAACTCATCATCAGATACCTGAATATCAGCCATCAAATCTTCTAACTTAAGCTCAACATATGCCACACTTACTTTTTGCTCAGTGTCAAATAGGTCAATATTACTCTGGTAATAGTTATCAATCTGTTCTTGTGTAACCTCAACTTGTTCTTCAAAACTAGCTTTAGGCACTGTTACAAATTTAATGTCGCGGGTTTGCTGTTGAATAGCGTAAGCGTTACTAGCTTCTTGTTCTAAGGCAAACTCTGATCCCATTAACGAGCTAGATAATTGGCGACGAATCATATCAACGCGCATGTAGTCTCTGAAGTTATTTGGTTGAAAACCAGCTTGACGTAAAATAATTAGATACCTGTCGTTATCAAATTTTCCGTCAACTTGAAATTCTTGCATACCAACAATTGCTTCTTTTATTTGAGCGTCGCTCACCCTAAGCCCTAAGTCAACTGCGGCTTGATCTAATAGTTTTTCACTTATCAGTCGATCTAAAACGCCCTGTCTAAAGTTTTGCAAATATGCCGTATCACTTGCTAAAGTTGCAAATGCATCACCAAATTGCGACTCCATTCGAGCACGTTCATTCTCATACGCCTGTTCTAATTCAGTACTACTAATTTCCTCTCCATTAACAGAAGCAGCAGCAACTGAAGATGACGAGTTGACATAACTGCCTACCCCAGCAAAAATAAAACTTAAAATGACTAATGCTAAAATCCCAATAGCCCAAGGGCCTTGTGATCCTTCTCTAATTCTTTCCAACATACTAAAGTCCAAACTCCAAATGAGCTATTATTGATAAGCATTGAGACACCTTAATACTAGGTTAGCCTCAATCGTAAGCGAGCGGGATTATATACCAAACATTTACAATTATTAAGATTGTTATCGTTGAAAAGGACAATATCTGGAAAAGTAAGATGGGATAAAATAAAACAGCACATAAACAAAAGGCGATGATAAATCATCGCCTTTGTAAAATAACAAACTTTTGATTAGTTACAAGCGTCTTTCAATGCTTTACCAGCTTTAAATGAAGGCACTTTAGCTGCAGAAATTTGAATGGTTTCACCAGTCTGAGGATTACGACCACTGCGGGCTGCACGTTCACGAACAGAGAAAGTACCGAACCCAACTAAAGCAACTTGGTCGCCTTCTTTAAGAGCTGATGTAACAGCGCCAGTTAATGCATCTAGCGCTCGGCCAGCTGCTGCTTTAGAAATGTCTGCACTTGCAGCGATTTTATCAATAAGATCTGACTTATTCACAATATGAACCCCTTCAATTGTTATTATACTTATGGCTTGCCCTATGCAATGCCGGATTGTTATATCAAGCTTGAATATTAACTTCAAGCAATTTTTTACAAGTTATTAACTTTTGTTGAATCACTTCTATCCCTTTTGTGACAAGGCCTTAAGCGAAACTGCGGTAAAGGCTACCATAACTTATTGCATAGTGAAGCCCTTAAACTTAAAAATAATTAAAAAAAAGAACTTTATGCTCATTTTTTAACCTTTTCGGTTTTAATAGCTACAAACCTCTCTGGCTCCTCTGCTAAAGCCAAGCTCAAAACTTCATCAATCCACTGAACGGCATGAATACTTAAGTCTTGTTTTACGTTATGTGGAATGTCTTCTAAATCTCTCTCATTATCTTTTGGAATGATTACTGTTTTAATTCCACCACGGTGCGCTGCTAACAATTTTTCTTTTAAACCACCAATTGGTAATACTTCGCCTCTTAGGGTAATTTCACCAGTCATAGCGACTTCACATTTAACAGGGTTGCCTGTAAGTGTAGAAATGAGTGCTGTACACATTCCAATACCTGCACTTGGACCATCTTTAGGGGTCGCGCCTTCCGGTACATGCACATGAATATCCCGCTTCTCGTGAAAGTCTTCATTTATCCGTAACTTTTCAGCTCGACTACGCACAACGGTCAATGCAGTTTGAATAGACTCTTGCATCACATCACCTAGAGAGCCCGTAAAGGTAGTTTTTCCTTTACCTACTACAGAAGTAGTCTCAATAGTTAACAAGTCGCCTCCTACTTGGGTCCACGCAAGCCCTGTTACTTGGCCTACCTGGTTTGATTTGTCAGCTTTTCCATAATCGAAACGTTGTACGCCTAAAAACTCTTTTAAGTTAGCTTGGTTTACCACAACTTGGGAAATCGATTTATCCAAGAGTATATTTTTAACTGCTTTACGGCATATTTTAGAAATTTCTCGTTCTAAACTCCTTACTCCAGCTTCTCGGGTGTAATAGCGGATAATGCCAACAACCGCACTTTCTTCGATAACTAACTCATTCTTTTTAAGGCCATTTCTAGAAATTTGCTTATCAATTAAATGCTGTGTAGAAATGTTTAACTTCTCATCTTCCGTATAGCCAGATAAACGAATCACTTCCATTCGGTCAAGCAAAGGTCCTGGAATATTCATACTATTTGAAGTTGCTACGAACATTACATCAGAGAGGTCATAGTCGACCTCTAAATAATGATCACTAAAACTTGAGTTTTGTTCTGGGTCTAAAACCTCCAACAATGCAGAAGACGGATCACCACGCATATCTGACGACATTTTATCAATCTCATCCAATAAAAAGAGCGGGTTTTTCACGCCAACCTTTGCCATTTTTTGGATCATTTTTCCTGGCATTGAACCAATATATGTTCTTCGGTGTCCGCGAATCTCAGCTTCATCTCTTACACCACCTAATGCCATACGAACATATTTTCTGCCAGTGGCTTTAGCTATAGATTGCCCTAAAGAAGTCTTACCTACACCGGGAGGTCCCACTAAACACAATATTGGACCTTTTAATTTTTTTACCCTCTGCTGAACAGCAAGATATTCAATAATACGTTCTTTTACTTTATCTAGACCATAATGGTCTGCATTGAGAACTTCGTCTGCAAGCGCTAAGTTTTTCTTAACAGCACTACGTTTTACCCATGGAACATTAGTGAGCCAGTCAATATAACTTCGGACAACCGATGCTTCTGCTGACATTGGAGACATCATTTTCAACTTGTTCAATTCAGCAGAGGCTTTTTTCTTTGCCTCTTCAGGCATCCTAGCATCATCAATTTTATTACTTAACGCTTCAAATTCGTCTGGTGCATCGTCTAATTCACCTAACTCTTTTTGAATCGCTTTCATTTGCTCATTTAAATAATATTCGCGCTGACTTTTTTCCATTTGCTTTTTAACGCGAGTTCGAATTTTCCGTTCAACTTGTAATAAATCGATTTCGCTTTCCATCAGAGCCATTAAGTACTCTAAACGCTCTGTAATGCTTAGCATTTCTAACACTTTTTGCTTTTCAGCCAACTTTAGAGGCATATGAGCAGCCATGGTATCAGCCAAGCGCGCAGCATCTTCAATACCACTTAAAGAGGTTAATACCTCAGGCGGTATTTTTTTATTTAATTTAACGTAACCTTCAAATTGGGAGATGGCTGAACGGATCAAGACTTCTTGCTCAGACTCATTTAACTCTTTATCGACTGAACTTGAAATATCAGCTACAAAAAAATCTTCAGAGTTCACGAAAGCTTCTATTGCTCCTCTGTGGTTGCCTTCAACCAATACTTTTACTGTTCCATCAGGTAATTTCAGTAATTGCAAGATCGTGGCGATTGTACCTACTGTAAAAATATCATCTTGCTCTGGCTCATCTACACCAGCGTCTTTTTGAGCGACTAAAAATATTTGCTTATCTTTATCCATTGCAGCTTCTAAACAACGAATTGACTTTTCTCTACCTACAAACAGAGGTATTACCATGTGTGGATAAACTACTACATCTCGCAACGCCAACACTGGCATCTCGATGTTATTTTCTCGCTCTTTTGTCATATGGAGTCTCTAAATCAATGAATAAATGGGACACATATCCCTGTGCTATCACAGATATATGGGGCTAGGAGAGGAAAGTTCAAATAAAAAACTAAAACAAACAGAATTAATTTATCAATTGGCTAATAAAAAAGGCTCTTTCGAGCCTTTTAAAAAGTTTATTCAGATGCAGCTTTTTTATCAACACCACTGTCATATATCAAAATGGGTTGTGTTTCTCCCCTAATAACAGTTTCGTCAATAACGACTTTACTAACGTCATCTACAGAAGGAAGGTCATACATTGTATCTAACAATACAGCCTCCACAATCGAGCGTAACCCTCTCGCCCCAGTCTTGCGTTGCATTGCTTTTTTAGCGATAGCTTGTAATGCATCATCTCTAAACTCTAACTCGGTATTTTCCATACCAAACAAAGCAGAGTATTGTTTAGTAATGGCATTTTTAGGCTCTTTTAGTATTTGAACTAAAGCTTCTTCACTTAATTCTTCTAGGCTTGTCAATACTGGTAAACGTCCAATAAACTCTGGAATTAATCCATATTTTACCAAATCTTCTGGTTCAACCTTTTTGAATAACTCACCTTCGGTCGATTTATTGCTGGCATCTTTTATCTGTGTTCCAAACCCAATACCTGTTCCTGTATGTGCACGCTGTTCAATTACTTTATCCAACCCAGCAAAAGCACCACCACAAATAAATAATATTTTAGAAGTATCAACTTGTAAAAACTCTTGTTGTGGATGTTTTCTACCACCTTGAGGAGGCACAGAAGCCACAGTACCTTCAATTAACTTTAACAATGCTTGCTGAACACCTTCACCAGATACATCACGTGTAATAGAAGGGTTATCTGATTTACGAGAAATTTTATCTATTTCATCTATATATACGATACCACGCTGCGCCTTTTCAACGTCATAATCACACTTCTGTAATAACTTCTGTATAATATTTTCTACATCTTCACCAACATAACCAGCTTCAGTCAGGGTAGTGGCATCAGCCATTGTAAAAGGTACATCAAGTAATCGAGCTAAAGTCTCAGCTAACAACGTTTTACCGCTACCTGTTGGCCCAATAAGCAAAATATTACTTTTACCTAACTCAACCCCTTCATGTACATCACCATTTCTTAAGCGTTTATAGTGATTATAAACTGCGACAGCTAAAACTTTTTTGGCGTGTTCTTGTCCTATAACATAATCATCTAAGTGATGATGTATTTCTTTAGGCGTTGGCAGCTCATCTTGTTTTTGCTTGGGTGAGATTTCTTTAATTTCTTCTCTAATAATGTCATTACACAAATCGACACATTCGTCACAAATAAAAACAGACGGTCCGGCAATTAATTTACGAACTTCATGTTGGCTTTTGCCACAAAACGAACAATATAAAAGTTTATTGTCGCCATCGTTGTTTTTGCTATCACTCATTTACAATCTTTTCCTATATCAAACTGGCTCTTTTGTATTAAAGCCCTATAACTACAAATATAGATATAGTGGCTCCAATCAAATTTTTCAAAGAGTCACTTTATTAAATATCGCTTTTAGTTTCAGTTTGAGCATCTGGGCGACTAGCCAATACTTGATCAATCAAACCATACTCCATAGCTTCATCTGCACTTAAAAAGTTATCCCTATCAGTATCTTTAGCCACAGACTCATAGTCTTTGCCTGTGTGCTTAGCCATCAAACGATTCAGCTTTTCTTTAATAGAAAGGATTTCTTTAGCATGAATTTCAAAATCGGATGCTTGACCTTGGAACCCTCCTAAGGGTTGATGGATCATCACTCGTGAATTTGGAAGACAATAACGCTTCCCTTTCTCACCTGCAGATAATAAAAATGCGCCCATACTTGCCGCCTGACCAATACAAACAGTACTGACATTAGGTTTGATGAAGTTCATGGTATCGTAAATAGCCATACCAGCAGTAACAGAACCGCCTGGAGAATTAATATACAAAAAGATATCTTTCTCTGGATTTTCAGCTTCTAAAAATAGCATTTGAGCAACGATTAAGTTAGCCATATGGTCTTCAACTTGGCCAACTAAAAAAATCACATTCTCTTTTAATAAACGAGAATAAATGTCATAAGAACGTTCGCCTTTAGCAGTTTGCTCAACCACCATAGGAACGAGTGCGTTTGTTGGGTCAAAAGGTGTATTCATCATAAATTAGTATTCTTCACAAATAAAAATGCTCGGTAGTTACCGAGCATTTAAGCAGTTGCAGACTAGTTAAGTCAATTAACAAAAGGCAATTTACGCCTGTTTGTTCATGATATCGTCAAAAGACTTCTTAACTTCTTTTACTTTGGCTTGCTCAAGCAGTAATTCAACAGCTTGCTCTTCCATTGCAACATTATTCATTTGTTGCATTAACTCATCATTAGTTTTGTAGTACTCGATCACTTCTTGAGGATCTTCATATGCTGATGCAGCCGTTTCAATTAAAGCATCAACTTTTGCAGTATCTACTTCAATACTGTTAGTTTTAATAACTTCACCTAATAACAAGCCTACACTTACACGCTTACGAGCATTCTCTTCAAAAAGATCTGCTGGCAACTCAGGCATATTATCAACCTTCCCACCTTGTTGCTGACTAAAGCGCTGTTTTGCTTGTTCTCGCAGAGCATCAACTTCTTGATCTACTAAGGCTTTAGGTAGATCAATCTGGTTTTTCTCCAATAAACCGGCAATCACTTGATCTTTAACAGATGCTTTTAAAGTTTGATCTAACTCGCGTTGCATGTTCTTACGAACTTCATCATTTAAATCATCGATGTTGCCATCTTCTATCCCAAATAGCTTGGCGAACTCTTCATCTACCTTAGGTAGATTTAAAGCTTCAACTTTTTTGATATTAACAGTGAACTGAGCGTCTTTACCTTTAAGCTTTTCTGCATGGTAATCTTCAGGGAAAGTCACATCAACAATAACTTCTTCGCCTGTTTTATGACCTACGATCGGTTTTTCAAAACCAGGGATCATACGATCTTTACCCATTTCTAAAGAGAAATCTTCAGCTTTTCCGCCTTCAAACTCTTCACCATCGATTGTACCAACGAAATCAAGAGTTACTTTGTCATCTTTCTTAATTTTACGTTTAACTTCTTTATAATTAGCATGTTGCTTGCGTAACGTATCCATCATGTTACTTAAGTCTTTCTCACCAATTTCAACCGCTGGCTTTTCAACTTCGATTTTTTCAACGTCTTTTACTTCTACGTCTGGGTAAACTTCAAAAGCGGCAACATATTCCAAGTCTTTACCATCTTCATCTGTTTTCATCTCAAACGTTGGCATACCAGCGGGAGTAATTTTTTCTTTAGTAATTGCTTCATAAAAATTACGCTGCATTACTTCACCAGCGATCTCTTGACGTACAGCCTGTCCGTAACGCTTTTTGATAACAGTAACGGGAACCTTACCAGGACGGAAACCATTGATTCTCTGAGTTTTAGCTAATTGCTGTAAACGAGACTTAACAGCAGAGTCAATTGAATCTGCAGGAACGGTAATAGTAAGACGGCGTTCTAAACCTTGAGTCGTCTCAACGGAAACTTGCATTCTGATACCTCAATTAGGCGCATTTAATTTGCGCTCACAAAAAATTATTAATGGGATTTTATCGGCACAACCAATTAAATAGTTGCCAGTGCGATCATCACGCCAGAATGACCAAAATTAGTAAAACTTAATCTAACTAATAAACGGACACCCGATAAAAAGACGCAGTAGTATAGCGATAGGCCGAACCCAAGTCGAGCCTAAAAGAACTAAAATAAAAAATAGCCTGCTTTAATTAGAAGCAATTGCAGGACATTCACAATATTTAGTGGCTAAAGGTATACTTTGGTAAGATGAGTTAAGAAGAATATAGAGAAATTGAAATTCAGAAGTTTTATCAAATATAAGTAATAAAACCAAAAATGGTGCGGAAGGAGAGACTCGAACTCTCACGCCGTGAAGCACTGGAACCTAAATCCAGCGTGTCTACCAATTCCACCACTCCCGCGAGTGGGGTGAACGATGGGGCTCGAACCCACGACAACCGGAATCACAATCCGGGGCTCTACCAACTGAGCTACGCTCACCACAGAAAAAACTGCAGCTAACAATGATATGTCTTACCATTCAAATCCACTCGGAATCGCATGGCGCGCCCGACAGGATTCGAACCTGTGACCCACGGCTTAGAAGGCCGTTGCTCTATCCAGCTGAGCTACGGGCGCTCGACGAATCAAACTAACTTAGAGAAAGTGGTCGGTGAGACAGGATTCGAACCTGCGACCCCTTGGACCCAAACCAAGTGCGCTACCAAGCTGCGCTACTCACCGACTATACCCGAAACGTTTTCTCTATCTCGTTTCGAGGAGGCGCATATTACAGTTGCCTCCCCACCTCGTCAAACATTTTTTCACTCTTTATTTTCAAGTGCTCACTTTTGCGACAATATGATTATTTTTTGAAATATTAGCCGTATAAATCAACAATTATCTACTTAAGTAATGGATGGTCTTTAGGAAGTTTATTTCGTAGCCATATAGCTAATTTATGTTTCATACTTAGTAAATCTTCACCATCGGCAGGTAAAGAGGTGATCAATTTGTCATTTACCAACAACCTATAGATACATTCTACCTTTTCTTTAGATGAATCCGTCGCAGAAAAAGTTTTAAATCCTCTATTTTTTGCATATGCCTCCCCGACTACTAATGCTTTTTTCAATAACTGGGATTCGTTGGGTATTTTTTTCATTATTTGACCTAATCAAAAAGATTGTATTTCACGTTATAACATTAAGTTAATAGAATGGCTTAAGAATTATTGCGTTCTTAAGCATTTTTATCACTTCACAATTGCGACTATCACTCGCTGTATGTGACAATAGATACACTTAATATATTTGGTTTACTGACTTATGCCCGCACAAAAAATAGATGGAAACTTAATTGCTAAACGTATTAGACAAGATGTAGCTGTTCAGGTGGAAGCGATCACTTCTGCTGGCAAACGAGCACCCGGTCTAGCAGTGGTTTTAGTAGGCAGTGATGCTGCATCCCATGTTTATGTTAATAATAAGCGGAAAGCTTGCGATGAAGTAGGTTTTATATCTAAATCATATGACCTACCTGCAAATACATCACAACAGAAATTAATTTCAATTATAGATCAATTAAATATCGATGATGAAATAGACGGTATCTTAGTTCAGCTTCCCTTACCTGCAGGCTTAGATAAAGAAGCAGTTTTAGAGAGAATCAACCCAAACAAAGATGTTGACGGATTCCATCCTTATAACATTGGACGCTTGGCACAACGTATCCCAGCATTACGCCCATGCACCCCAAAAGGTATTATGAGCTTAATAGAGTCAACCAAACGCCCAATAAAAGGTCTTGACGCCGTAATTGTTGGCGCTTCAAATATTGTTGGCCGTCCAATGTTCATGGAGCTATTACTAGCTGGCTGTACCGTAACTAGCTGTCATAAATTCACTCAAGACCTACAAGCTCATGTAGAAAGAGCCGATTTATTAGTCGTAGCTGTAGGGAAAGCCGCATTTATTCCCGGAGAATGGATTAAACCTGGTTCAATTGTTATAGATGTTGGCATAAACCGTAATAGTGACGGTAGTTTAGGTGGCGATGTAGACCACGTAACTGCGATTGACCGAGCGGGTTGGCTTACTCCAGTTCCTGGAGGTGTTGGGCCCATGACAGTAGCAAGCCTAATAGAAAATACGTTAGAGTCATATGTAAAATACCATTCCTAGCCTCGTGATTACAATTACCGACCATCAAAAACAAATAATCACATCAGTCAAAAAATGGATAAATGATGTGGTTATTGGCCTTAATTTTTGCCCTTTTGCTAAAAAAGAAGTTAGTAGAGACACTATTCGATATTATGTGTCGGATGATATTAATGAAAAAAGTGCATTAGATATTGTCATAAATGAGCTGGCTAATCTCGATAATAGTGACAAAATACAAACAACTCTTATTATATTCTCAAAAGGATTTTCTGACTTTGAGACCTACCTTGATTTAGTTGATAGAGCAAACCAACTAATTGAGCAAGGTGGGTATAGTGGCTTATATCAACTTGCTACATTCCATCCCGAATATTATTTTGATGGTGAAGATGTTAATGATGCAGCAAATTACACAAATAGGTCACCCTACCCAATATTACACTTACTAAGAGAAGCCAGCTTGGAGCAAGTCTTGAAAAACTACCCAAACCCAGAAAATATACCCGACGATAATATAACTAAAGCTAGGGAGCTAGGAGTTAATTACTTTAAAAAGCAGCTTCAAATTAAGTAATATGGATGCCTTAGACCTAACTTTGTTTAATTAGGAGACTCACCTTCATCAATCGAAAATTGCATAAAGGTAGAGTCACTGCCAGTTTCAGAACTTGGTTTATCTTTTATAAAATCATTCATAGACTTAACTAACTGTTGAGCAGAAAAACTAGATATTTGATAAATCCAATTGCTCCAATAAGGGTTTTCATCCGTCGTTGATAAATAAACAAAGTGTTGTTCCTTTATTTTACCTACAACCAATTTTAAAGAAACGTTCTCTACAGCGAGTATTTCAAGCTCAGTTAACACCTCTAAGGAATCTAACAATTCATTTTCTTTTTCTAATAGACGTTCAAATTTAAGGTCTGTTATAGACACAATTATAGATTTTAAAATGGCATCATATTTCAATTCAGACCTCTGAGAAATATCACTCAACTTAAAACCTGTATTTTGTGGATCTCTGACAATATTCCAAGAATCATGATCAACTCTACTAATGGATACAATATCTTCCGCTTGGTAAGGCAAGATAGGTTGCTGCAACCATGCAAACTTATCTACTGGGACTTCAATGTATCTATCTGCTAGCCATGTTTGCGCTTCTGATGGTTTACGAATGAAGCTACCGTGACCAGATGTGGCCATCTTACCCACCATTAAACTTTTTGAACTGCTGCTTGATTCCAAAGTAATGAGCGATGCTATACTGTCCTGAGCATAAAGCGCTTGTAGTCCTAGCTGAGAGAAATTTTCAGCTTTACGCGTTTTAGCTTCTAGTAATTTAGCTTGAGTTAAAGTTTGCAGTAAATCAGCTAAATGTTGCTTTGCTACTGGGTATTTGGGCTGGCCAGCTTTCACTGATGCTAACCAAACCCCATTCTCATTATCTGCTTCGAACAAAGTACCTTGTGCATTTGTGATGGTAACACTTTGCAAGGTGTCGACGATTCTTCTGAAATCTTTGAATATCGGTTCAGATCTTTTATTTTGTTCAACTGGCTCCTGAAATAACCAGAGTCCTCCAGCTAAAGCAGCCACAACAAACAAGACTAAAAACCAGAAAGATTTATTCATACAACAGGAACATCCTTAATATTTTGAGTTTTTATTCGAAACTTTGTAGTAATCAATGTCCTAACAACTACCAGTAAAAGAATTAGCAAAATTGGGGCAAAAACGATATTAATCAGTTTAAGCCAATTACCTAAGGTTTCGATGTCATTGTCCAATTGATGCCTAACATTTCGTAAAGACTTTCGAATGGTTATTTTCTTGTCCATATATTCATCAATTGCAATTTGTTGCTCAGGGGTAATAACAAGATTACCTAGGTCACTCTGTTGACTTTGCAGTTGCAATAATTGCTGTTCAGTATCAGCTAACTGTGCTTCTAATAATTGCTCTTGCTCACGAAATTTTTGTTCAGCAATAACTGTTAGTTCATCTACTTTGTTGAATGAACGCGCGAAAGTACCTCTACTACGTATACTTATCAAAGCGTCACTCCCTCCAAAGTTTTCAACAGCATTAATTATGAAATCACCATTATTTGCAAAAGGTGTAAAGATAGTTTGTCCAAAAAAATTAGATTGCTGAACCCAAAATCTATCACTTAAAACATCAGAGTCTCCAACTAGTATCAAATTTAAATTATTAGTTGACGTTACAAGCTTACGTTTAAGTGAGCTGGCTTCTAAAGTATCCGGTACTTGAGTGAACATACTCTTTGCATTACCTGAAACCCTTGCGGCTACAACATAAGTTTGGTTTTGGCTCTCATAGGCTTTAGCTAACTCATCAGGGTCCCTAGAACTGGCATACTGTTCAGTTGAGATTAAATCAGAGTTTTCACTTGACTGAATAAGAGGTAAAAAACTCAATTGGCTATCATCAGTTAAATCAATAACACCAAATGATGCTCCATTTATTACGTCTAAACTTGATGTAACTACATCTCCCTTGTTCAACTGTTCGTTAGACAATCCAACAAACCCAAAATGACGAGCGACTCCACCATCTTGGGTTCTAATATCAAGCCCAGACATTGCATCTAGTAAGACGCTTTGATTATCAAAGTGTACGCCCCAAGCTTCTAGTAATGACACAATATTCGACTTGTTTGCGTTAGGCTCTACTGCCCCTCCCATAGCAAATGGGTCACTTTCGTTAATAGGGTCAACGAATGCCAGTACTTTTCCTCCTTGCATCGCAAATTGGTCAATACTAAAGAGCAAATTTTCGCTAACCCCCTTAGGGTCGATAAGTACCAGAACATCAGTATTATCGGGAATTCTGCTAGCTTTACTATCGAGAGACTCGACTTTAAACAATTGTTGAAGCTGCGTGTAAAAGCTCCATTCAGGCTCCATTTGACCTGTCATGGGGTTTTGTCCGCCAGCAACAGGTAAATCAGTAATTAACGTCACATTTATAGGGTTAGGATCAGTAAGCTGGTATATCAGCTTACTGGTTTCATACTCAAGAAAGCTTTCTTTTTGAGGGTCAAAAAAGGCAATGACTTGCTGATCGTCTAAAGCATTAGTTGCCGCTAAACCTAGGTAAACTATCTCACCAGCCGCTCCAATTGAGGCTGCAGTTAACCCAAATTGATCAGCTTTATCTTCTTCCTCAGAAAATGCTTCAGGATCTAGAATATGTAATTTCAATTTTCCCTTAGCTAACGTTTCGTACTCATTAAGTAAGCTCTCTACTCGGTTTGCATAATTACGTAAACTAACCATGTTCTTTGAAGCTTTATTAGAGAAGAAAAAATATAAATTTATAGGCTCATCGATACTTTCAATAACCTTTTTACTTCCTTCAGAAAGTGAATACACTTGGTTTTCTGTGAGATCTATACGGTAAGGTGCAAGCAACTTACTATTTATAAAAACCAATGAGATAAAGAGGATAGTAATCAACAAAAGGCTTACATAAGTCGTTAATTTAGTCTGCATAATTAGTCAGCCTTCTTTTGTTCAATCAGTAGCATTCCTGCATACAACCACACAAATGTAACTAGCAAGAAGTAAACAATATCTGTAAGCGCAATGACTCCCTTTGCCATAGCTTCAAAGTGTGACAAAAAGCTAAATGAGGCCACAATATCAATAACAGCGCTAGGTGCCCATGATTTAAAGGCATCGAGAACAATATTAGTGCCACTTACCACAAAAACAAAACATACAACGATAGCTAAAATAAATGCAATGACCTGGTTTTTAGTTAGGGCTGACATACACAACCCAATAGCTAAGAATCCTCCGGCCATAAACCAACTGCCTATATAAGCAGCTAAAATTATACCGTTATCCGGGGCTCCGAGATAATTGACAGTTAACCACAATGGAAAAGTTAACAGCAAAGACAAACCCAACACCGACCAAGCAGCCAAATACTTTGCAACCATTGCTTGAGATACACTAATCGGTAATGTCATGAGTAGTTCTATGGTGCCTGTTTTACGCTCTTCAGACCAACTTCGCATTGCTATTGCAGGAACTAAAAACAAATACAGCCATGGGTGAAAATTAAAGAAAGGCAATAAATCAGCTTGCCCTCGCTCATAAAACCCTCCTACAAAAAATGTAAAAACAGCAGAAAGAATAAGGAAAATACCAATAAAAACATAAGCCACTGGAGAGGAAAAGAAGCTTGAGAATTCTCGCTTAAACAAAATACCTACATTTCTCATTAAACGTTTACCTCTTGTGTGATATCACGGAAAACTTGGTCAAGACGACCTTGCTCTACAAATAAGCTATCAACAGGTAGCCTACAATGGTGGGCATGTGCCGTGACTGAATGTAAAATTTGTGCACCAGGGAGAGGAAAAACCGTAACGCGTCTATTTTCTAAATCTTCTTCCATTGCAGCGACCCCATCGAGTTCGCCCAATTCAGATGCATCGGCTGGATAGCTGAATTGTAATGTGACAGCTCCGTAATACTTAGACTTTCGACTCAGCGCTTCCGGAGTATCATCAAACAATAACTTTCCCTTTGAAATAATCATGACTCTATTACAAACCGCTGCCACCTCTTCAAGGATATGTGTAGAAATAATAACAATCTTGTCTTTTGATAGATTCTTAATTAGTTTCCTAACTTGGTGCTTTTGATTGGGATCTAAGCCGTCAGTAGGTTCATCTAAAATAAGAATTTGTGGGTCATGAATTATAGCTTGCGCAAGCCCTACCCTGCGCTGAAACCCTTTTGATAAATTATCAATGGGTTTATTTATTACTTCGTGCAATTGGACTTGCTCAATCACATCATTAACCCTAGCCGTTCTATCTTTACCTTTAAGACCTCTAATTTTGGCAATAAACAGTAAAAATTGATAAGGCGTCATGTCACCGTATGCAGGCGCACCTTCAGGCAAATAACCAATTTTTTGTTTTATTTTTAAAGGAGCGTCAATGATAGATAAATCATCTACCGTTATTCTTCCACTAGAAGGATCTAAAAACCCTGTCAACATTTTCATTGTAGTTGACTTACCTGCCCCATTTGGTCCCAAAAAACCAACAACTTCACCGAGTTTTACATCAAACGATATATCACTAACTGCAGAATAATCACCAAATGACCTAACTAAATTTTTTACAGAAATCATAACCGTCCTTCATGACTAAAGATTATTGCCTTACAAGCATGGAGTCTTTAGTGAGGTTTTCAATATAATTAGGGTACCATTTAAATAGAAAATAATGATAACCATCACTGAAAAACAAAGTGTTTTCTACTTTTCATTATAAACCAAACTTGAGTGTAAATTTTATACTTAGATTTCTTCCTTATTTAGCACATACTCAAGCAATCGTTCTAATTTACTTGGCTTGTCTCGCGTTTTATCATATTGTTTTGCCTATGGAAAATTCAAACACTGCATTTTTAGTTGCCCCTCAACAAAAACCAAGCCGTTATTCAATATTTAAACGAATAGCAAATTTGTTATTGGTGGTAACAGGTATACTCACATCTATTAATCTTTGGTTAATAAACTCTGAACAAGCTGCAAATTGGCATTATAAACAAGCAAACCAGCTAGGTAATAGCTTAGTTACTTTATCCGCTAACATGTTGACAACAGCTATATTAGAGCAAGATTCAGAGACCTTAATAAAACAGCTCGCATATGTTACAGATGATCCACATGTCCAAGGGGCAATCCTATACGATAAAAAAGGTTTATTGTTAGCAGATAATAAAAGCGCCTCCTCTTTAGTAGCTGCACATAAGATAGGTAGCCTTCCTCCTTTAGTATTTGTAAGAAACATTACCTATGAAAATCAAATAATTGGTTACCTAACATTATTACTTAAGAAAAAAGAGGTGATGCGCTTTCATAGTGAATATCAAAGGCAGTTGGACCAACAATTACAAATGTTAATGTTATTAGCTGCGGTTGGTGGCATATTAATAGCCAGAGCCTTCTATAAATTTCGAATAAAGCGCCTCAAAAAACAAAACAGTTAAAAGGTAGTTAACTGCCAGTTACATGTGAACGAGGTAGTTAAACACGTTTTGGAAACACGCTTCTTGTACTTCTTTGGTTGATTCAGTTCTTAATGTTAGCAACGCGTCAAAAATAATAGGAAGCTTTAAAGGAGAATTTCTTTTTCCTTGATAACCGTTAAGAGGCATATCTGGTGAATCAGTTTCAAGTACTAAGCTTGATAATGGTAATCGCTCAATAGCTTTTCGGGTTTTATGTGCTCTTGGATAAGTTATCCCACCACCTACACCAATTGCAAACCCCAGTTCAGTATATGCTTCAGCTATCTGCAAACTGCCAGAAAACGCGTGCACAATCCCCCCATGATTAAACTTACATTGTTTTAATATCTGTAATATTTCGTTATGAGATTTTCTATGATGAAGTATCAGGGGTAATTGGAAAGACTTAGCCATTTCTACTTGTTCCTGAAATACTTTAACCTGCACTTTCCAATCAATTGAAATAGCTTTATCCAAACCAACCTCACCTAACGCAACAATTGAATCATAGTTTTCTTCAATTATACTCTGCAGCTCATTTAGATGTGTTTCACGATAAGTATCTAAAAAATAAGGGTGTAACCCCAAAGCATTACGGATTGCAGGAAAAGTATTAGCTAAACGAAGTTGACGTTCAAAATGCTCTACGCGAGTGCCGGGAACAACTAACTGTGAGATATCCTGCTTAATACATTGTTGTAATACAAACTCTCTGTCTATATCAAACTCTATAAAGTCGATATGACAATGGCTATCTATGAACATCTAAAAGACCTAAATATTTAAGGCATTAAACGTTCAGTTTGCCAGAGGTCTTGATTGTTTTTAGTATACAAAAAACGGTCATGCAGCCTATGTTCTCCACCTTGCCAAAACTCAATTTCGAGGGGGACCACTCTATATCCACCCCAAAAAGACGGCAGGGGAACATCGCCATTTGCAAACTTGGCCTTAGCTTCATTAAACTTAGAAAGTAATAATTGTTTACTGCTTACGGGGCGACTCTGTGCGGAAGCATAAGCAGCCACTTGACTAGGTTTAGGTCGAGATAAAAAATATTTTGCGACTTCAATTTTAGGCAAAGACTCTACAAAACCGCATACTTTGACTTGCCGTTCTAATAAATGCCATGGAAAGTGCAAAGATATCTTAGGGTTCACAGATAATTCTTGAGCTTTTTTACTTTCAGTATTGGTATAAAATACAAACCCTTTCTCGGAAAAATCTTTGAGCAAAACGATACGTTGTGACGGCTGACCAGAGTCATCCACCGTCGCAACCGTCATTGCAGTTGGGTCTCTTAAATCAGCGTCAATAGCGTTTTGTAACCAGCGCTCAAAAAGTGCAAAAGGTTCAGGGGTCAAATCCTTTGAATCTAATCCCGCTTGGGTGTAATCTCTACGAATATCACTTATTGAACGCATATGAATTCCTTCTAGTTATCCATTCCATAACCCAAACTGCGAAGTGCTCGTTCATCGTCAGCCCAACCCGATTTGACTTTAACCCACAACTCCAAATAAACCTTGGTGTCAAATAAAGCTTCCATATCTTTTCGAGCTTCAGCACCAATGGTTTTTAAACGTTGCCCACCTTTTCCTATGACCATACTTTTTTGAGTATCTCTTTCAACCAAAATTAACCCATTTATTCTGTAGATACCGTTATCTGCCAACATAAACTGTTCAACCTCAACAGTAATAGAATAAGGTAATTCATCTCCTGTAAAACGCATTAACTTTTCACGAACAATTTCAGCAGCCATAAAGCGACTTGAACGATCTGTAATATAGTCTTCTGGGTAATAGAATTCACTTTTAGGTAGGGTATCTAAAACCAAATCTCTTAACTCGTTTACATTTCTACCTGTCTTAGCGGAAATTGGCATAATGTGCTTAAATTCATGCTGCTCACCTAACCACTTTAAATGAGGCATCATCAGACTTTTGTCTTTTACGTTATCTGATTTGTTAACGATTAACCAACAAGGCACGTTAGCCTGTTGCACTTTCGTTAATACCATTTGGTCATCGTCAGTCCACTTAGTGCCTTCCACCAAAAAAAGCACCAAACCCACATCAGCAATAGAGCTTGATGCTGCTCTATTCATAAAACGGTTAATGGCTCTTTTTTCTTCAATGTGTAACCCGGGTGTATCTACATAAATAGCTTGTCTTTGTTCTTCTGTATCTATCCCCATAATTCTATGGCGGGTTGTCTGCGGCTTTCGAGACGTAATACTAACTTTTTGCCCTAAAAGCTTATTTAGTAGCGTCGATTTACCTACATTAGGCCTCCCAACAATTGCAATCATGCCGCAATATGTATCTGGCACTGGGTTAAAATCATTAATTTCATCAACCATGGGTAAGTTTCTCTAATACCTTTTTAGCGGCCTGTTGCTCAGCTCGTCTTCGGCTATTGCCTCTTCCTAAAACTGACTGTTGTAGAACCTCTACCGTACATTCAACATAAAAAGTTTGATCATGTGATTTTCCTTTTACATCAGTAACTTCATACAGGGGTAAAGGTAATTTATTACCTTGTAAATATTCCTGAAGCCGAGTTTTATCATCTTTAGATACCGCATCAGGATCAAGCGCCTGTATTCGATCAGCAAACCATTCAAGTACTAGGGTTTCGCATTTATCCATACCTGCTTCTAAATAGATAGCCCCAATGATGGCTTCGACTGCATCAGCTAAAATAGAGTCTCGACGAAATCCTCCACTTTTTAACTCGCCAGGGCCTAATAGCAACAAGTCACCTAATTGAAACTCTCGTGCAACTTCAGCTAAGGTGTCTCCTTTCACTAGACTAGAACGCATTCGTGTTAATTTACCTTCAGGTTGAGTTGGAAAACGTAAGTAAAGTCCTTTACCAATTACCATTCCAAGAATTGCATCACCTAAAAACTCTAGGCGCTCATTGTGAGTCTTGTTAGCGCTTCTGTGAGTCAAAGCTAGAGTTAAGTTTTCTGGCTCTTCAAAGGTATAATTCAAGCGTCGATATAAAGGTAAATAAGGGTCAACTTTAGACATTTATATAATACTACCTACGCGTTCAAATCTAACACCAGTTGGGATCCAGCCTGGAACCCAACTACTTGGAACTCTATCAAACTCAAAACTAATCCAAATAGCAACGGCTTTACCCACTAGATTTTCTTCTGGTACAAATCCCCAAAAGCGACCATCTTCACTATTATCGCGATTATCACCTAACACGAAATACTGTCCCTCAGGAACAATCCACTCATCATTTTGAGTACCTGGTTGCTGAAAATAACGGTTTATATAATTCGAACGACCAGCTTTTCTGTAAATTTGATGACTTACATCACCTAATTGCTCAGTATACTTTTCTAAGGGTGAAAACTGTTGATATGCATCACCTCTACTTTCAAACTTTAATTCAACCGTTTCCATAGGAGCGCAATTTTCAGCAGTGTCGCATGCAGGTTTAATTTGTAATTGTTTATTGCGGTATATAACGGTATCACCAGGTAAACCTACAACTCGTTTAATGTAATCTAGTTGCGGATTGGGTGGGAATTTAAAAACCGCCACATCGCCACGCTCAGGCGCACCAAGGTCGACGAACTTTTTGCGCGCAACAGGATCTTTTAAACCATAAGAAAACTTTTCAACCAGAATAAAATCCCCAACCAAAAGAGTTGGCATCATTGAACCAGAAGGAATTTGAAATGGTTCATATAAAAATGAACGTAAAACCATCACAAAAGCAATGACAGGAAATATTTGTTGAGCTGTGTCAACTAACCAAGGTAACTGAACGTCTTGGTCCTTTGCCAAAATATCTGAATTAGCACTGCTAGAAATAGCCTGACGCTCTCGACGTTTAGGAGCGAACATAAAACTATCGATTAACCAAATTAAACCAGAAGCGACAGTCAAAACCACCAAGAATATTGAAAAATAGTTAGCCATTTATTTACCTACCTTTAATAGTGCTAAAAACGCTTCTTGTGGTAGCTCTACATTACCCACTGACTTCATTCGCTTTTTACCTTCTTTCTGTTTCTGTAAAAGCTTTTTCTTACGGCTAATATCACCACCATAACACTTCGCAGTTACATTTTTACGTAGTTGCTTTATGGTACTTCTCGCCACAATTTGATTACCGATAGCGGCTTGAATTGCAATATCAAACATTTGTCTTGGAATTAACTCTTTAAGCTTCTCTACTAATTCTCTGCCTCGAGTGACAGCATTATCTTTATGGGTAATCATAGCCAAGGCATCGACCCGTTCTGCATTAATTAATATATCTAAACGAGACATCTGAGCAGCTTGAAAACGTTTGAAATTATAATCTAAAGAAGCAAAGCCACGGCTGGTAGATTTAAGTCTATCAAAAAAGTCCATTACCACTTCAGCCATAGGCATGTCATAAGTAACCGCGACTTGTTTTCCGTGGTAAGTCATATTAGTTTGCATACCGCGCTTTTCAACACATAGCGTAATTACATTACCTAAGAATTCTTGAGGTACTAAGATGTGTGCCTCAACGATTGGCTCACGAACCTCTTCAATATCGTTAACAGGGGGTAACTTTGAAGGGTTATCTACATATACGGTTTCATTACTTGTGGTTACAACTTCATATACTACAGTCGGTGCCGTGGTGATCAAGTCTAAATCGTACTCTCGTTCAAGGCGTTCTTGAATGATTTCCATATGCAGCATACCTAAGAAACCAATTCGAAAACCAAACCCTAACGCTGATGAGCTTTCTGGCTCAAAAAATAACGAGGCATCATTTAAACTTAACTTAGCAAGTGCATCACGAAAGTCTTCATAATCATCTGAACTGATGGGAAATAGTCCTGCATAAACTTGAGGTTTAACTTTCTTGAAACCAGGTAAAGCTTCTGAGGCAGGCTCTCGCGCTAAAGTAATGGTATCCCCAACCGGAGCCCCATGAATCTCTTTAATACCAGCAACAACAAAGCCAACTTCACCAGCTTTCAGTACACCAGTATCCGTTGCTTTAGGAGTAAAGATACCTACTTTATCTGCTTGGTGAACCCCACCAGTTGACATAATTTTAATTTTATCATTTTTACGTAACTCCCCTTGTATAATGCGTACAAGGGATACCACACCCTGATAGTTGTCGAACCAAGAGTCTACAATTAAGGCTTTAAGAGGAGCATCGATTTCACCTTCAGGAGGGGGAACTTGACGAACAATAACCTCTAGCACGTCCTCAATGCCGATTCCGGTTTTTGCTGAACAGCGAACTGCATCTATAGCATCAATACCTACAATATCTTCAATTTCTTCAGCAACACGATCAGGCTCTGCTTGAGGCAAGTCAATCTTGTTTAGAATAGGAACAACTTCCATATCAAGATCAATAGCGGTGTAACAATTAGCCAAAGTTTGAGCTTCAACACCTTGGCCTGCATCAACCACTAACAGTGCACCTTCACAAGCTGCTAGAGAGCGTGAGACTTCATATGTAAAATCAACATGTCCTGGAGTATCAATAAAATTTAATTGATAGGTTTCACTATTTTTTGCTGTGTAATTCAAAGTTACACTTTGTGCTTTAATGGTAATACCTCGCTCTCGCTCGATATCCATTGAATCAAGAACTTGGGCTGCCATTTCTCTTTCTGTAAGCCCACCACAGTGCTGAATTAAGCGATCTGATAATGTGGATTTACCATGGTCAATATGGGCGATAATAGAAAAGTTACGTATGTGCTTGTGCTGCATAAAGTTTAAGAAATTACCGTGTCTCTGAGCTTCACTAACAATCAACTAAAATTAACAAGAAGATTGATAGGAGCAAATGATTAAATAGAGGGCGATTTTACAGTTTTATGCCTAACTTTGCGACATAACAAGAACATTGTTTATAGCTTTTGTGTCAGAAAATGCTTCGAATGAACTTAAATAATAGAAAATACCCTTAGACTAGACTTGTTTCACATCAATTCTATCTTGGTCTAAAGGCAATACAGAAATAATGCGGGGATAAAATTCGTCACTGCCATTATTTTTAAGATGCATTTTTATCATCATAAAGCTAATGAAAGTACTGAAAAATGCAAAACCAATAGTCCATTCTTCAGCTTTCAAACCCAAACTAGGTAATATAGATTGAAAAAAAATGGCTGATAACAACAGCGTACTTAACGGAATGAGATACACCATAAATGAAGCTTTAAGTATGCTTTCTTCAGGTATACCAACTTTAACCTTTTGCCCTAGGGTTACTGTTTGGCTAACCTTAAAACGTAATAGCTCTTTTTTTCTAACAAAGGCTTTAGCAATGCTTCCAGTACCACAATTAGATTCAACTTCGCAGCTCCCACACGTTGACTTAATATGAGTTTCCACCCAAATAATTTGGTCGCCATCTTTTTGTTTAATATCACTTACTACACCAATTTCTTCAATCATTTAATGTACACGTTGTATTGAAGTGGCAATTCTGTTTGCCGTTTCAGCAGGAATCTTTCCTATTACAGTTATATTAAGCAAACCCTGCTGGATAGTTAATAAGGTATTGGACTCCACTTTGCCCACTAAATTTTTTATAGGCTCTTCACCCTCGAAGTCTTGAAGATATACAGATACATCAACTAACCCATCACTCAACATAATATATTCAACGGTTTTTCCTGTGCCAGACAAGCGATGTAAATCCCGTTTGATAATTTTCATTCCAAGTGGCAAATATTTAATGTCCCAATCAGAACTGCTAAATTTATTAGATTGATAGTTAATGACTTCGGGTAACATACTGTTTTCAACTTTAGAGAAAAATTCATCCGGTTTATCAGTGATATTCAGTCCTGTAACTTGAATCTGTTTTATCAACTCGGACTTTAAACTGAACATATTCAATTTAAGCAATAAACCTGTGTCTTGGTCTAACCAAAGATTTAAACCATAACGACTTTTATCTTTACTCAACACTCTTATTTGTTGCGCTGCACGTCCCGAAATCCTACTGCGACCGATCATAAAAAAGTCATACCCCTCTAGTAACTTCTCTGGATGTCGAAAAAAGTCGCTGGGTAAAGGGCTATTTATAATTGATGATGCCAAACTGTATGGGGGAACATTAGGTTCAAAGTAACTGACTTTGTTGCCAATACGGACAACTTCGCGTCCTGGACCATTTAATAAGTTAAGCTGTTCTAATTCTATACCTTCGTCATCTACACCATGAAGCCAAAGGTATGGCTGAGCATCATTTCCCGGTGTTAGTAACACTAGTGAAACACTATAATTCAGTGACTTCATAGCATGTGACATTTTTTTCAGCCATGTTTCAGCTGTTACTTTAGGGGCAGGAACATCAATGTTAAGAACTTCTTTAGCAGCTGTAGCGCTTGCTTGAGCGACAGCATTAAAATTTATAGGCAGAAATAGCAGAGCCAACAAGGCTCCACACATAAATTTACTCGGGAATGTTTTCAACAGTATTAACCTGATCCTCGGTAGCCATACCTTGCTCAGAAGATACTGCGTTATTGGAAACTTGTTCAATTGACTTAAAACGCATTTGTTGATTGTGATCAACTATATATGCATTAACTCTGCGTCTTTGCTCACTTTCATTTGTTTGGGGTAGAGCTCTCGTCTGATCATAACTAACCGGAGACAGGCCACCTTGTACACCTAAGATAGGAGGAGCAGCATAGTATGGTGTATCAGTGTCAGCTTGATTAAGTTGCTGAACACCAAGAATCATAGCAACAGCCACAGATGCAGCAACTGCCATTTGTCCACCTTGCTTCGCAAAAGGTACTACTTGACCAATAATTGGAATATTTCTCCAAGTTTTTTTACTGGCGATGATCATAGGCTCTGACTCGAGAGCTGCGGCAACCTTATCAGCTACATCAAAATCAAGTTGAACTGGCAGTTCTTTACGCAAACTATCACGAATTAGGTGGTAATTTTTCCATTTTTGCATTAAATCTGCGTCATTTTTGACATCGTCAATCAAATGATTATCAGAGGAAGAAGTAACTAACTCCTCTCCATCAACTAGTGCTGACAAATTTTCAAGCTTTTGCGACATACAATACAATTCCTGCTAATTTTCTTAAAAATAATTTATCCAAACTAACTCAACCATTCATAAGTAATGGCTGAATCACTTTATCTAATGCTTCACGAGCTCTAAAAATTCTAGACCTTACTGTACCAACAGGACAATCCATTACGTTCGCTATATCTTCGTAACTTAGTCCTTCTAATTCACGCAAACTAATCGCCATACGTAAATCTTCAGGAAGCTTGTCCATCGCTTCAAATAATAATTTAGACATTTGGTCTGACATCAAATTCTTTTCAGGAGAGTTATTCTCCTTTAACGCGTCGCTCCCATCATAAAAATCAGCTTCCTCTGCATCTACATCATTTGCAGGCGGCTTTCTTCCCTGAGAAACCAAATAGTTTTTCGCACTATTAACCGCTATTCGATATAACCAAGTGTAAAATGCGCTGTCGCCCCTAAAATTTGGTAACGCTCTGTAAGCTTTAATAAAAGCCTCCTGAGCAACATCAGCTACATCACCAGAATTCTTAACATACCGAGAAACTAAATATGCGACCTTATGTTGATATTTATTTACCAACAAACCAAAAGCATTCTTGTCGCCTCTCTGCACCCTTTCAACAATTTGTTGATCTGTTATCTGCTCGCTCATTCGAGCCCTTACTCCTAACGAAAATATACCATGGCTCATGCAAGCACTAATATTGACTCTAGATTTATTAAAAAGTTCTCGTAGCGCCTACTTTTTTCTAAAATAAATAAAATTATATCAAACAATAATCTAGCTAATATGACTATGATAGCCAACATGAAGACGAAAAACGTTGTAATTTACAGCCTGTAAATTAGTATTGCCACTCCTATATTCGATTTCCCTTTAGTTTACCTTATGCATTCTACTATTGAACACCAATGTGACGTACTTATTATAGGCAGTGGCGCAGCAGGCTTAAGTCATGCACTAAAACTAGCGGATACCTGCCAAGTTATTGTGTTGAGTAAAAGTGATATTGCTGAAGGTTCTACCAAATATGCTCAAGGGGGGATAGCTGCAGTCTTTGATGAAAGTGATTCAGTTGAGTCTCATGTTGAAGACACCTTATTAGCGGGAGCTGGATTATGTGACAAAGGCGCAGTTCAATTTACGGCCTCACAAGCAAAGCTATGCATGGAGTGGCTGATCAAATTTGGGATGCCTTTTGATCAAGAAAAAAATATAAACGGCGAAACTCGATTTCATCTAACGAGAGAAGGAGGCCATAGCCACAGACGCATTTTGCACGCAGCAGATGCTACAGGCGAAGCAGTACAAACCACTCTAATCGAAGCAGTTAAACAACATCCTAACATTCATCTTTTTCAACGTTATAACGCTATTGATTTAATCAAAAGTAAGAGCATAGATAAGCATTTATTAGGTGCTTATGTATGGAATAGAAAAAATGAAGTCGTCGAAGTAATCCGCAGCAAATTTGTTACCTTGGCAACAGGTGGCGCAAGCAAAGTCTATCAGTACACTTCAAACCCCGATGTAGCTAGTGGAGACGGAATTGCAATGGCTTGGCGCGCCGGTTGCAGGGTTGCAAATATGGAATTTAATCAATTTCACCCAACTTGTCTTTACCACCCAGAAGCCAAAAACTTTTTAATAACAGAAGCACTTAGAGGAGAAGGAGCTAAACTCTGCCACCCTGATGGACAGCCGTTCATGCATAAGTTTGACGAAAGAGGCGATTTAGCGCCAAGAGATATAGTAGCGAGGGCAATAGATTTTGAAATGAAACGTTTAGGCGCCGACTGTATGTATTTAAATATAAGTCACAAGCCTAGTGATTTTATTGTAAAACATTTCCCGAATATTTATAGGAAATGCCGTTCATTGGGTATAGATATTACAAGAGATCCTATACCTGTTGTTCCCGCCGCACATTATAGTTGCGGAGGGGTCGTAACAGATGAGTGTGCAAAAACGGATATAGACAATTTGTTTGCTATTGGCGAAGTTGCCTATACGGGGTTACACGGCGCTAATCGCATGGCCAGTAATTCACTACTAGAGTGTATTGTCTATGCCCACTCGTCAGCCAGATTAATTAGCGAAAAGTTAAGTAATGAAGTCACAAACGAAAAAATTATCCCATGGGATGAAAGCCAGGTTAGTGACTCTGACGAAGAAGTTATCATTCAACACAATTGGCATGAATTGCGATTATTTATGTGGGACTACGTTGGGATAGTTCGCACTACAAAGCGCTTGGAAAGGGCAAAACATCGGATTAAACTATTAAAACAAGAAGTTAATGAGTATTACTCTAACTTCAAAGTAAGTAACAATTTACTTGAACTTAGAAACCTACTAACGGTGGCTGAGTTAATTGTTAAATGCGCCCAAATGCGAAAGGAAAGTCGAGGACTACATTACAATATAGATTTTCCGAATAAACTTGAAGACCCCAAACCTACCATCCTAACAAATAAACGTTTGTAAACTTAGTATATGATCAATTTACTATTAGTCTAAAGTAACTCCAGAACGCCCAATAAATGCTTTTTAGAGTTGATACCTTCTACAATAAATCGCAGATTTTTATTCAGTTCAACATCAGCTTTATCTACAAATAGATTAATCTTGTTTGGTAGGTATAATGGACTTTTAAAACTTACATCCACAGAAAAAGCTCTTTCAAAGAAACTTGGATGCTTCAAGTGCAGAGTTGATATACACCAAGACTTGCTCCACATCCCGTGTGCTATGTGTACTTTAAAACCGAATAACTTTGCGAACCATTTATTTAAATGTATTAGGTTGTAATCTCCCGAACATCGAGCGTATTTTCTTCCAATATTTGATTTAAGCTGTAAAGCCCCATAACTCAAACTTTCTAGACTACTTGTGATGTGATTATTACTATAATTAGTCTTGTTACTTATATATAAATTTGTACTGAGACTCTCCCACACTAATTCAGGGCCACTATAAACTCTTACTTTTATTGAGAACTCCCACCCTTTTAAATGTCTATTCAACTCCGCAAACTTGCACCTGAACTGCAACCTTTCATTTAACCTAATTGACCGATATTGCGTAATTTTATTGCGTATATGTATCAACCCAAAGATTGGAAATGGAAAGTCAGGTAGAAGCATTAACGCAATTTGTAAAGGAAAAGCAGTTGTGTATAAAAAGCACGGATGAACTAGGTCTTCATTAAAGTTCCAATGAGTTACATTATTAAAGATAGCAAGTTTGTCTTGGTCAGGCCTGACATCATCAATGATGTATTCTAGTCTTGGTAAAGAATTAGGTATATTCCCTTCCTTGAGCTTTTTAGCAAAGCTAAAAGTAAGACGTCCTAATAAATACTTAAGACTGGGAAAGCTAGATAGATACAAAGTTGGTTTGCTTTCTAGCATAGCTAAACGCTACGACTCACAGTTTGCTGTTTATAAATTATAGCTTTGCAAAGTCTCCTAAAAGTTCGTTCATTTACTTGATCTTTATAAACAAGACGCCACTGTGATTTATCGGGAGTAAGTGGGGATATAATATTTATAAATAACAAAACCCCAGTGACTCTAGATTGTGCACTCAGGCGAAAATTGACTTGCCCCCCCCTTACCGTTTCTATCCAATCCCCATCTTCTGAGAAAATAATTGTTGGTAGCCTTTTTAATTTGTGTAGGTGTAAGGATTTTAAAGCCAATATAAGCACTGCAATAGCAATAAATACTTGCAGCACTAATTGGTACTTAAATAGGCTCGATTGCCATGTAAAAATAGAAGCAACGACGACTAGGTAAGTCATCATTAATAAAAAGGCCTTATAATTGGAATGTTTTAAATCAATCCTATACTTTAACACGGCTCAAAATATGCTTAATCATACTATCCACTTCTTTATCTTCACAAGCTTGATGCCCCATGAACCAAGCATATAAATCGGGGTCATCAAAAGTTAATAACCGTTCAAATAACTCTTGCTTCTCCTCTGATAATTCTAGAAATCCAGATTCAGCAAAAGGCATGAAAAGAACATCTAATTCTAACATTCCTCTTCGACAGGCCCACTTAAGCCGACCATAACGCTGCTTATCAAACATCTACACCCTCATAAACCCTGTTAAAAATCTAAGTCATTATGAATGACTTTAAGTATTAGGCAATAATAGCAGTAAACCGACTTTCTTTTTAGATCTTTCCTTGGGAAATCAAACTGCCCCCCCATATTACTTTTTATTATGATAATTAAAGAGAGTTACCTATGTCAGTTACTGATTCTGTTCCCCAAAATACAAGTTACATTTGTGAATTAAACAACAAAGGAATCATACAGCTACAAGGTGAGGAACGTGTTAAGTATCTGCAAGGCCAAGTTACTGCTGATATCGAAGTCCTAACTAAGGCTAAATCTTTATTGAGTTGCCATTGTGACTTTAAAGGTAAGGTATGGAACGTTTCTTATATTCTATCATGGGAAGACTCGATACTTCTTGTAACTCATAAAACTGCGTTAACTCGTTCTTTAGGTGAATTAAACAAATATGGTGTATTTGCTAAGGTTGACATTAATGATGACTCTGATAACTGGCAGGTGCTCGGTGGAAAAGGTCTTGAGTTTGAAGAATATATTACTGAACAGTTCGGTAGCTTACCCAAAGAGCATCAATCAACAGTATCTAACGATAGTGGTCTAGTCATATCCATTGAAAGTCCTTCACCACGCTATTTAGTAGTTCAGAAAAAAGCTAGCTTACCAGCTCTCTCGTTGCAACCAGAAGACCAAGAGTGGGAATTGGACGATATAAAATCAGGGCTTGCAGAAATAAAAGTTGAAACTAGTAACGAGTATGTGCCACAAATGCTTAATCTACAGGCGTTAAACGCTATTAACTTCGATAAAGGCTGCTATATGGGTCAAGAGGTCGTTGCACGTACAAAATACCTTGGACGTAATAAACGAGCCAGTTTCATACTTTCAGCACGTTTAACCACCGAGGATCTCACAGGTCAATCATTAGAATACCAAGTAGGGGAAAATTGGCGCCCCGGAGGTAAAATTTTACGTAGTGCATCTATTAACAATCAAACTACTATATTAGCCGTACTTCCTATAGACACTGCTATTCCGTCAGTGTTTAGGTTAAAATCTAGTCCTAGTGTGATTTTTACAACTGAAACATTACCTTACAAAATCCAATAACACTAATAGATAAAGTTTAAATTACAGGAAAAATATGCTCATAAGTAATAATACTATCGTCACCATGAATTTCGTTGTTTCTTCTGCAGATGGAACTCAAATAGATTCATCTAAAGAAAATGAACCGATGATTTTTCTTCAAGGAAGTCACTTTCTGATTCAAGGGTTAGAAGATGAACTGGAAGGTAAGACAGTTGGCGACAAGTTTATTATTGATATCGAGCCTAAGCTAGCCTACGGTGAACGACATGATGAACTTGTTCAAGCGGTACCCAAATCAATGTTTGAAGATATGGATGTAGAGCCAGGGATGACATTTAGAGCAACAACAGATGACGGTGAACAGTCAGTAATGATTATAGATATAACGGATGACGAAGTAATAGTAGATGGCAACCACCCATTATCAGGCCTAACGTTAACTTTTGATGTAGAAATATTGGATGTCAGAGAAGCAACTGAAGAAGAAATAGCCCACGGCCACCCTCACACAGAAGCAGAAAGTAATCACACCCACTAAAATTTTTTATCAAGCAAAAAAGCGCTAATAACAGCGCTTTTTTGTTTCTATTTAGACATCAAAAACATTAATGACTAGAGTTGGTATGAAGCAGCACCTAAACTTCACCAGTTAGCCAGTTATTTTCAAATGCCATATAGCAAAAAAGAGCTACCCTTTCGGATAGCCCTTCTTCTAAATAGGAGTCTGGCAGTGTGCTACTCTCGCATGGGGAAACCCCAAACTACCATCGCCGCTAATGCGTTTCACTTCTGAGTTCGGAATGGGATCAGGTGGGACCGCATCGCTATGGCCGCCAGACAAAAACTGTTAATGTCTTTAATATGTAAAAGCTGATGCTCTTATTGAGCAAATAATCGAGGCTAAAGTCGTTCTCTAGTCTTACTCTTCATCTTATATTGTTACTTGTCACCACAACACCATGTCTAAAGACATTTGGGCGTTGTATGGTTAAGCCTCACGGGCAATTAGTACAGGTTAGCTCAACGCATTGCTACGCTTCCACACCCTGCCTATCTACGTCGTAGTCTTCAACAACCCTTTAGGTACGTTAAACGTACAGGGATGACTCATCTTGGGGCTCGCTTCGCGCTTAGATGCTTTCAGCGCTTATCAATTCCGAACGTAGCTACCGGGCAATGCCTTTGGCAAAACAACCCGAACACCAGCGGTTCGTCCACTCCGGTCCTCTCGTACTAGGAGCAGCTCCCCTCAATCATCCAACGCCCACACCAGATAGGGACCGAACTGTCTCACGACGTTCTAAACCCAGCTCGCGTACCACTTTAAATGGCGAACAGCCATACCCTTGGGACCGGCTTCAGCCCCAGGATGTGATGAGCCGACATCGAGGTGCCAAACACCGCCGTCGATGTGAACTCTTGGGCGGTATCAGCCTGTTATCCCCGGAGTACCTTTTATCCGTTGAGCGATGGCCCTTCCATTCAGAACCACCGGATCACTATGACCTACTTTCGTACCTGCTCGACGTGTCTGTCTCGCAGTTAAGCTGGCTTATGCCATTGCACTAACCTCCTGATGTCCGACCAGGATTAGCCAACCTTCGTGCTCCTCCGTTACGCTTTGGGAGGAGACCGCCCCAGTCAAACTACCCACCAGACACTGTCCACATTCCCGATCAGGGAACAATGTTAGAACATCAAACCTACAAGGGTGGTATTTCAAGGTTGACTCCACTCCATCTAGCGACGAAGTTTCAAAGTCTCCCACCTATCCTACACATGTAGGGTCAATGTTCAGTGCCAAGCTATAGTAAAGGTTCACGGGGTCTTTCCGTCTAGGTGCGGGTACACAGCATCTTCACTGCGATTTCAATTTCACTGAGTCCTGGGTGGAGACAGCGTGGCCATGATTACGCCATTCGTGCAGGTCGGAACTTACCCGACAAGGAATTTCGCTACCTTAGGACCGTTATAGTTACGGCCGCCGTTTACCTGGGCTTCAATTCAGAGCTCTCACCCCTCCTTTTAACCTTCAGGCACCGGGCAGGCGT
>NZ_JBDUZQ010000019.1:0-88223 GCF_039943935.1 Paraglaciecola sp. | reverse complement strand
AATGGCAAAGCACTTGGAAATTCAGCCCTCGCAGTTGCGTTTTCAGGAATTTATTTTTCGGGTACTGGTGAATTTAATCAACTCATCAGTTTTGCACCTGCGGCTCTAATCCTAGTTGCTTTGTTATTGAACATCTACCCGTTTTTTTCTATCGCAATAATTTTATTTTTGATCAGTTTACTAGTTGCGATCTCGGTGGGTTTAAAGTCATCGATTACTTCAATTGATATGATTTTTCTGGTGAGTTTAATTTTCTTTAGTGGCTCGACAGTATTCTTCAGTTATAAAATACGGCAAGCCAGTTTTGCAAAAACTCGCAACTAACAAAAAAATAATAGTCGACGCGCAAACAGCGCGCGCGTCATATTCGAAGCGTTAGGTTTCAAAGGGCATTCTGGTGAAAATCAAATTACAGAATAAAACTCAGGTAGAAAAAGGAGTTATCAAATCATATTGGTTTGAAAATGAAAACATAGGATTAGCGAATACGCTTTTTCACAGAATAACTCTTCCTCTTAAAGAGTTCGATTCAGGGTTAGATTATGAAGAACAACCTGTTCAAACTGAAATAGTTTTAGATTGGTATAATTTGGGTTTATCTGAACCTTCAGAATTGGATGGCTTAAATTTGAGCCATTCAAATTATTCAGATGCTGAAGGTTCTGTTTATATTGGTTGTTCTCATAATTGGTGTGATGTTAAAAAATTAAATATTGTCAAAAATATAGACGGTAATTTTGATGTTTCTGGCTCCATATTAATTGAGTTTGAAAACGAGGGGGTAGGCGAAAATGAAGAGTTCACATTTCAAACAAGTTGCGAGTATATTGAAACCTAACAAATGCATTATGGTGGGAATTTTACTCGCTGAAAAAGCGCTCCTAAAATCCCCATATGTTAAGCGTTATGCGTAAAAATCAGACTTCAGGTTATATCTATGCGTCAAAGGGATTTATATCTAGCTAAGTTAAAATCAAAATTGATTAGTTTTCTTAATAGATTTAAGAATAAAATTCAAATAGGTACAAAAATCAAATTAAGTGGCGGCTATGATTTTCAACCAAAGCGGTTGAATGGAGTTGATCATCACTTAGGTACAGTGAGTAAATTCATTTCTGGGCAAAACTCGCAAAAAGCGATGGTGGTTATTCTAGATAAACCTATCAATTTTAATGATGTTAGTGGCAATGTCGTAGTATTAGAGTTGCGGCACCAAGGAGCTTATTGGGTTCACTCTGGCGTTGTACATATTGAGCTTTGTAGTTTTACACCAGAAAATGTAGCATGGAAAAATCGCAAGCAAGGTGTGTGGGTTGAGTCGCACGCATCTTATGACTGCATATAGTTTACGCATAACAAGAGACTATGGCGTCAATAGCTAAATTTAAGATTTTGGCGCTTCCCACATTACCCCATCTCTTAGCATCGAATTTAGTATCACCACCATCTTTCTAATGCAGGCGATAATGGCTACTTTTTTAGGTTTTCCTGCGGCGACTAATCGTTGATATGTGTCTTTAAATACTGGATTACTTTGTATCGCAGACATCATAGCCATGTATAAAACGGTTCTGACTTGATGCCTACCTCCTTGGATTTTTCTTAGTCCCTTATAGCGTCCACTTTCTCGATTTATGGGGGTTACGCCGACTAGCGCAGAGGCTTGTTTGTTGGTCATATATCCTAAACATAATCAAGACACCCGTTTTTAAAGTTAGCTTAATCACAGTTTTGTTCTAAGCCTTGAGGTACTCAAACAACTAAGGATGGTGTGTTATGCCTCAGTCCCGCAAAGCCAAATTAGTCTTGTAGATACTCCCTCTTACCATTGTGTTTCACGTTGTGTTCGCGGTTCTGTTTTATGTGATGAAGGTAAAGTGACGGGACAAAGCTATGAGCACAGATGGAGTTGGGTAGAAGATAGGTAACTGTCGTAATCACCCTTGTTAGAAAAGCTTCCCACTAATGAATACTTAAGTGTCACCTTAGCTCTGTTGGTTTAGAAAAATAATAACCTTGTGCATAGTTGACTCCTAGCTGTTGCAGGGCATCTTTTGTTGCTTCATCTTCTACATACTTTGCAATTACGTCCTGATTAGCTGCCTTAGCTAAATCACAAATAGATTTAACAGCAATGTAATCTAGGGAGTTATCCATCATATTGGAGATTATTGAGCCATTAATTTTTAATGTTTGGGTTGGGAGTTCTTTAAGATTGGTAAACGAAGAATGCCCACTTCCAAAATCATTTAGTGCAAAACTACACCCTAAAGAATTAACTTTATCAATAAATGATCGAGCGTGTTTCATATTGGTAATGGCTACAGTTTCTGTAATTTCGAAGTTTAATTTTTCAGGGGGAATATGCCCATTCTCAATTTTATCTACTAAAAACCTTTCTAACTCACCATCATTCATTGAGTGTCCAGAAATGTTAATAGAAACCTTATAAACATTTTGTAAGTGTTCTTGGTGGGTAAAAAAGTGTTGGAAAACTGCGTTAATTACCCAGATATCTACTCTGCTAGAAAGGCGATAGCGTTCAATTGTTGGGAAAAATTTTGCTGGGCTGATTATTTTGCCATCAGTACTTTTCATGCGTAATAAAATTTCAAAATATTGCCCTGTGCTGTCACTTTGCAGGGCGATAATATCTTGTTTGTATAATACAAAGTGGTTGTTATCTAGTGCATTATTTACTTGATGTATGGGCAGTATATCAATCTGCTCAATTGTGCCTTTTTCATCAGATTTATCGTATACATGAACGGTATTTCGTCCTTCACTTTTGGCTAAAGAACATGCTACATCAGCCGAATGTAACAGCTCAGTGGTAGTGGTGTTATTTTGCTTTTGTGCTATTCCTATGCTGGCACTCAAATGCAGTGTATCTCCATCATGATGGTACGTTAGGCTATGTATACCTTCTCTAATTTTGTGCGCCGTTTCTAGAGCATTGTTAATTGAGGAGTCTTTAATCAAAATTGCGAACTCATCACCGCCTAAACGGGCAGCAATATCTTTTTGACTGACACTGTTATTTAGAATGCTGGCTACCTTAATTAAAATGTCATCGCCTGCTGCGTGCCCACACGTGTCATTTATGGTCTTAAAATAATCTAAATCGACAAAACATAGAAAATAACAATATTCACGGTCTTCTATAATACGGTTTAGATTGAATTCGAAGGCACGTCTATTTTTTAGCTCTGTTAAAGGATCATGAGATGCTTGGTGGAATAGGTTTTCAGTTAAATGTTTAAAGTCGTTACTTAATTCTATTATCTCTTTTGGAGCTTTATCTGGAGCATCAAATCTATGACCAGACAAAACCCCGTTAGATGATTTGACCAAGCCATTTAATGGTTTGCATATACGGTAGTTAGCCCACCACCAAAGAATAATGATTAGCAAAAAGAACACTAGTCTTGTTATCCAACTTATTTGCTTCATCCCTTGTTTTTGTTCACTTAAGAATAGTGATTCTTGTTGAATAAACGTACTGGTTTCTTTAGATAAAATCTGAATATTTCGAGAGAGCTTTAGACTAACTGGATCGTATTCAATTAATAGTTTACTCAGACTCTGCTCTAATTTATTTGAGGGTATGTCGGCAATCGTATCTAGTATTTTATTGATGTTTGAAACTGATGATTGTGCTTCTTGTATTTTAGGTTTGAGTGAGGGAAATTGATTGCTAGCTTCAATAATAGCTAATTCGTTTGCTAGGGAGTCTCCTATATTTTTGGCCCCAAAAATAAGGTAAGTGTTACCTGAGCCAATAACTAAATCAGACGAAATTAAGTACTGCGAAGCTGTGTTTTCTATACGTTGCAAATCTTTAGCCCATAACAGGCTTTCGTTGTGTTTTTCTGCAAGAATTTGGACGCTAGTGAAACGGTACGCTAATACTTGCTCCATTGTGTATGCCCCTAACAAACACGCAAATACTAATAATGCTAAATAACTCCTTATACGCATTTGTTCGTCCTATTAGTGTAGAGATAGGTTTTGAATGTCTTTTTCCCAGCTAATATCTGTAATGGCCAGGGTTTTTAAAGCTGAGCGCAAGGTCAATAGAGCTAAATCTGGGGCCATAGAAAAAGAGTCTCGGCCGAGTTCAGAAAGTTGCTCACCATCCTCACTTAGTAGACTTTTTAATTCTGCAAATGATTTGCCCTTAATCACTTGGCTGATATTTTCAGCCACAACATCGTTACATTGAGGGCTTCTACAGCGCTGAAAATAAAAGCCTTTAAGGGTTCTATCTACATTAATTGCCCAAGCAATTTCAACCAACCCCCATTTGGCCCATTCAGATCTAGCTTGCATAAAGCCGCCTAGTTCATCTTTTGTAAAGAGTACATACAAGGTATGTTTACTAACTTCACTTTGATGGATAGTGAAAGGTAATTCTTCTTTCAGTTGTGCTCTGTCAGCTTCGGTGACATCGGTGACGACAGACTTAAACTGATAGTCTTCAGAGTATAAGGTTTGAATTGCAGATACAGGATCTCTTAACGAGCAAAAAGCCGCTTCAGAACCGAAAGATACTATGAGGAACAAAACACTCGATATCTTAAAGTAAGCTATGAACTTAGATGAATATTTTATGTGCATTATAATCTGTACCTCACTTGCATACTAAAATCGGGCTCTGCACCTAGAGTATCTGTATAACGTTTATATTGTGCACTTAATTCTAACGCATTGTTGTGGTTCCAACTTAGTCCAATAGCCCAATAGGTTGTATTTTGCTTACCTTGGTCTACTTCCAAGCTTTGATGACCTAATTGTAGGTAACTTTTGAATCGTTCTCTTGATTCAAGCCATGAGGCTTCAATAAAACTATTGATGGTGTCGTTTCCTGCGGTTTGCCCAAACGATGATTCAAATAAAAATTGCCACTGATAATAGTAAAACGATGTATCAACACCAATTTTTTTCCGCTCTATCACTCCGTTTTCTGTCAAAACGTCGCCATAAAAGAAAGACAATCCGCCCACTAAGTTTTTATGGCTTGATGTGCCTAAACGCCCAGAAAAAATATACGGATTATGAGTGTTAAGCAATTCGTTCCCAGACCCTTGTGTTAGAGCAACTTCATATTCAAGTTTAGAATAAACTCCATTAATAGACACCCCCCAGTCAGCTTTGATGCCTCTGTCAGAAAATGTGAATTGTCGCAAGGTTCCGTTTGTATCTTCATTTAATTCTAAACCAAAAGGTATTAGAAAGTGCCCTATCTTAATATTCAGTTTACCTTGAGAAAGTGCTGAGTAATTAAAATTTGCAATTCGCCAATTGAGTTGAGTGTCATCACCATTGTCAAAGAAAAAAGGTGGAGCCGATACATTTTTTAATTTTACTACATAGGGTTGAAATGTAAGGGTTCCGATATCTCTTTTATTGCTACTAAAAACTTTGTGAATATCTAATCCAAGAGCATAAGTGTACGCGTTACTGTTAGTCTCAGTTTCATGATTTACTCTAGCTGAAGTGTCTAGAGACCAGCGGCTATTATCTCCTAAAAGTGGAGAGTTTAGAGACTGAGCTAATCCTATGCTTGGAGCGATAAGTATTGCGAAAGCAAAAAATAGTGTAATTGGCAGAAAAATAGCGTTCATTAATTGTTTTGTCTTTTTCTAATTTTATTTAAAGAAGCTTTTGGCTGAATCAATAAGTAAACAAAGGGTTGATTAAATATAGAGATTTATTGTACTACTAATATTCAGTCATAAATTTATGAAACCAGTGTATTTGAAATATCAGAACTTTAAATTATCCCTTGCGATACATAAGGATGGCTTATTGTATCGTGACGATTGGGATAAACGATTTTTCTATAAGTCGCCGTTTTTTAGATTGAAAATTTTATAGCTCTACCACAGACATTTAGTGTCTCGATCTAACAATCTGATGTAAGGATATAAATTTTGCATCCTACGTGGATGTAAATACCAGTTTCTGTTTAAGGGGTATAAACAATCGGTTCGCCGGTTGCGGCATCAATTCTATCTAAAGACGGCCCTTCATAACTATTGTTCAGTAGTTCAACTACCGCATCACCGTATCTAGAAAACCAAAAGTCTCCTAAAGATTTTAAGCGCTTAATATTGGTTTTACTTATGTCGTCCATGGCATCGTCTGGCGCGGTTGTTAGCCCCGGTTGATTGCGCATTTCGGCGTTGACTCTTATGTAGTTTCCGGGCTGGGTAATGGTGATAGCTTGGTATGCCACGACTTTTTCGTCAGATAATAAATCAATCAGTTGGCCTTTCAGCATCCACTGTACTGCACCCCATTTTTGAGAATCAGGGCCATTAATTTTACGAGTGTGCGTACCGGTGCCTATGGTTAACACGCGCTTGTCGAAACTTGGCCACAAGCGGCTTGCTTCAGCATAAGCACACATGGTTGGGTTGTTAGCTACTACTCCACCATCAATTAGCCAGTTTTCTTCGTTTTCGGGCGGTAGTGATAAGCCTTTAGTAGGGAAATAAGTAGGTGCAGCACTCGATGAGTCTGCCACTTGGTAAGACAGTAGTTGTTGGTACTCAGGTTTTGTTGACTTAATCACAAAGGGGCGGCGTTTCTCTACACCATAGGTGACCGCAAGTACGTGTTTCCCGTTAGGTACATCACCTAATTTAGCTGCGCCTAGCTTATCTTTTAAGGTCGAGGCTTTGCCTTTGGCTTCGTATTTTGGGGCATTAATACCATCTAGCTCGAACACGCCTTTGTTGTCGGTAAATATCTTTTTGGCATTGGTGACGTTATATAAATTATTGATATCGTCCATAGACATATCTGTGGTGGCTAAGGCCAAAGCTATGATGCTACCGGTACTAGTGCCTGCATAAAAGTCGACACAGTCACGAACCGACTTTTGATACTTGGCCTGTAGTTGGGTTTCTACACAGCTTAAAAATTGTGTTGTGGCGGCACCGCGAATGCCGCCGCCATCGAGTGATAAAATAAGTTTAGACATACTGAAATCCTTTTAGTAATTAGGTGGTGATTGATAAAGATTAACAGCAATAATAATAGTCAAAAATTAGAAGACTAAAAAGATTGTTTGTTTTTCGTATGCTCAATCCTTGAGCTTTGTCTTAAATTTGCTGTAACCGTTGGGCTATTTCTGGTTCGATTAGCGCTATCACTTCATTTTTTAACTGGTCGCTTTGCTCCGCATAGCTTAGTTGCCCTTGTTCATCTGCTTCTATTAAGCCGTTTTCTTTTAAAGCGTTGATAAAAGTGGCGAGTACTTTTTTGTCGAAAAACTCGGGGGAGTTAATTCCATTTAAAGCCGATAAACGCGCTGCAAATTGAGCGCTTTGTTTTTCTAATTCTTTACGGTTTACTTGCTCTTTTTTGCATAACAAGGTTAACACTAGTGCATAGCGTTGCAGGGTTTCTTGAATGCTGCGGTTTAGTAAATACACAGAATAAAAAGCGTGAGTTGATGGTGAGGCATGTTGAATTTTTTCAGTATGACTAACTAATAACCCCGTACTTAACATTTGTTCTATTAATGATTCGGTATAGATTTGAGCTTGTTGTTGGTCCATGTAAATGAAAAGCTCTTGCTTAAGCAGTGGGTATAGCTTGCTGACTAGATCGACTATTTGTGCTTTGCTCATATTATTATGAGCAAAAACAATTGCCGATATCAGTCCAGGCAGCGCAAACAAGTGCAAGATGTTGTTTCTGTAGTAGGTTTGGGCAACGGCAGTGCTTTCTTTTAACGATATGATTTCACCAAAACTATCTTTGGTAATGTTTAGTTTATTTAGCTTTAAGGTACTTTCGAGGAGTTCTGCTCCTGTGCATTCAGGAATAGTGACTAGCTCACTAAAAGGTGAGCCTTTGAGTAAGGTCATGAAATGATCTATGGCGGTTTCTAACTCTGATCTTGCCATGGCATGTTTATTAGATGACAACAAACATAAAGAACATAAGGCCATACCGTTTACTGCGGCTGCTTGATTTATTCGCCCCATTATCTCGGTAGCAAGGTTATTGACCACAGGGGTTAACCATTGAGGTTTTTTATCGGTGTTAGCTTGTTGCTCATCTCGCCAATCTGGGGCTTGCTGGTCTAAAAAATTAGTCAGATTAATTGGCTCTCCAAAGTTTAAAAAGCCAGTGCCGTAATTTTTAAGCTTTTTGATGGCCGAAAATACTTGGAAGAATGACTCTTTTTGCTTACTTTTACCATTTAGTTCTTTAACGTAACTTGATACCTCCATTACATGTTCGTAACCGATATATACCGGCACTATACTTACTGGACGGTTGATACCTTTTGCCAACGCTTGCATGGTCATAGCCAACATCCCAGTTTTAGGAGGCAGTAAACGCCCTGTTCTGCTGCGGCCACCTTCTGGGAAGTATTTAACTGAATTGCCTTTTTTGAAAAGTAATTCAAGGTATTCACGAAACACAGCCGTATATACTTTATTACCTGCAAAGCTGCGGCGTAGATAGAATGCTCCTGCTTTACGTAAAAAACCGCCCACTGGTGGGAAATTAAGATTAATACCTGCAGCTATATGAGGGGTTACTAATCCTTGGTGATAAATTACATAGGTTAGTAATAGATAATCCATGTGGCTACGGTGACATGGCACGTAAATGATTTCGTGGCCATTTTGAGCTAAGTGTCTGACCTTTTCGGCATGGCGCACTTCAATACCGTTATAGATTTTGTTCCATATTCTGGTGAGCAGCTTTTCACTAAGGCGTATTAGCCCTGGTCGGTAGTCTGCGGCAATTTCATCCACATATTTTTTCGCTTCTTGTTTAGCTTTTTGATGGCTTATACTTTTTGTTCGCGCGCGCTCAACGATTGCTTTTTTTACAGTATCAGAGCCTAAAACCCCGTTGTAGAGTTCATGCTTTTGTAAAATGTTTGGGCCAGTTAATGTTTGCTGGCGACGATGAAAGTGAGTGCCCGCTACCCTAATTAGCTTATGAGCAATAACTTCATCATCACCTTTAAGTTGCGCCATGGCTCTAGAAGAAACGGCCTTGCTATAACAAACAAAGTTGTCTCTACCCAAAAACAACACAATAAAGAATTTTCTTAGCCAACTAGGTGATACTTGATTGGCTATAATGTCAGACCAACTGGATAGAGTTTTGTCGGGCGCGCGACCCCAAAGAATAGAAACGGGTACTATTTGAATGTCTAACTCGGGATTTTCTCTGTGTAATCTAAATAATTCTGTGGCGTCTTCAAGAATATCAGTACTGCTTTTTTTGCGGCTCAATACCGAACGAGGTTTTTGAAGGAATAAGCAAGAAGGGTGAATCTGACCTGCAATTTGTGTTGCATCAATCGGATTCGGTAAGCCAAGGTTTTTAGCTGACATTTTCAACGCTAACTGATCGGTAATCGAGTGTGTACGCAATAAATAAACAATGGTTTTGGACTTATTTATGCCAAGCTCACCTTCGATATCTGTTGGTGTACTGTTGGCTTTTACTAGCCATTTAACAGGAACCGCTATCACTGCAGATAACAATTTATGCAGCCACATTTTTTCTTCTCAACTAATAAATTTTAGGACCGCCAAAGGATATCACAGAGCGTAAGTGGTTGGCTTTTTCTGATTACAATACACTGCAAAAAAATGAGTGGTGCCACTTTATCTTAAGTGAGCCGTGTCTATCGCGTTCTATTTTTGTTTGTATTGTTTGATATACCTTTGTATGCATTAAAATTACTACAATGTAGTTATTAGTTTTGCAATGCTCATCTTTAAAAACTACATTGTAGGAAATATTAGGAGGGTGTGATGAATCAGAAAATGTTAGGTGAATTTGAACAAGTGGTTTTACTCGCATTATTGCGCTTAGAAACTAATGCATATGGTGCGGCTATTCGTCAGCTTTTACAGCGCGAAATAAACAGAGATGTTGTCTTAGGTGCGTTGTACTCAACACTAGAGCGAATGGAGAAAAAAGGTTTAGTCGTCTCTAAACTTGGAGAGGCCACCGCGCAACGTGGCGGTCGACCTAAGCGCTTTTTTTCGGTAACAGCTGAAGGTAAAGCTGCACTTAAACACGCTAAGCAAGCCATGGAAATCATGTGGCAAGACATTGTACTTAACGTAGGGGGTGAGCATGCTTAATATTCATTCATCTCAAAAGCAGCACGCGTTCATGCCCAAGTTAGCGACTTGGTTATTGTCTCGATTAGCAAACCCTGCCTATCGTGACGAGCTGATTGGCGATATGGAAGAAGAATACACAGAGCGCCAAGAGGCCAATCAAGAGGCAAGCTACTGGCTGCTAAGACAAACAACACTGGCAATTTGGGACGGGCAAAAAGCGATGATTAGAACAACAGGTTTTGTAAAAGCATTGAGCATTATTTTATGTGTTCTGGCGTTGCCAACTATTGCCTTATTCGTAGGTTGGCTTTCAAACATGCATATGCCTTCAGAGCATTTGTGGCAGCTTTTGATGGCGGGTGAGGTACATTTTATATTGTTTAATACCGAATACTGGGAGATTGCATGGAACGAAAGTGGTGTGTCTCACCTTGATGTTATGATGTTTATTCATGTTCAATCTATACTCTGGGCTATGGTGTACGCGGTATCAGCCTACTTGTTCTTGAAAAAAATAAAGCCATCAGTTTGGATATTCAGTGCTTTTAGCATGGCTTACATATTAGTGCCTTATCTGTTTGGATATGGGGTGATCAGCCTGTTCGAATTACCGCCTCGAATAGTGGGGCCGATTTTAGCCTTTATGATGCTGGCACCTTTTTTCACTTTACCTATGTCTGTTGGTTTTTTGTTTAAGGGGTTTGCGAATTGCAGTACTTAAATAATTGGGCAGTTCAACGTAGTTAATTCTTATGCTGGAGACAGGCAAGGGCTTTCTAATCGAAGCTGGCGTCAATAACTTTATGCTCGTTAGCGACGCCGTGGTTTCTTGATTAGGGGTTAATCCAGTACATAGTGCTTGAGGTTGAAAGCAGTAGTTGAGCCCCATGTTCTTCTGAGTAAGAGTACCTCATCCCTCTGTGGGTGGGGGTTCCGATAATCGGTGTTCCTTTCCACAACAAGTTAAAGTTTGCATCCAATTCTGTTAGCACATATTGGCAATCGTAGTAGCAATAAGAACTGTATGAGTCTTGGCTCATTAGCACAAAAATAGACTGCTCAGAACTGCTGGATGTATTTACCACAAAGTCCTTTAACTCGTTGCTATAGTCCCTACGATTACCTTCTTGTAAGCTATCGGTGCCTACTGCAAAACTAATAAGACTGTTGTCGTCCAGACATATCAACTCCTGTGTGTTTTCTTGATCCAGGTTTGCAAATTCAACTCTGCCACATTCTTGTTCAATATAGGCGACTTCTGAAAAGGTCGAGCCATTTAGTTGAAGCAAATGCAGGTTATTGTTCGTAGAAACTGCGACAAAATACTCGTTGCCAATTTGAGTAATCGCAAAATCAGTTATCCCATAGTCGAAGCTGTAGTTGGCAATGAGCAACTGATTTTGTACGTCTACAGACTGTAATGTGTTGCCATTGACGTATACGGCATCTTCATATTGATCATTGTTGATGTCATAGGCTTGAATCACACCTATGTCGTCATAGTAGTCACCATCTATCCCCCAATGTAGTGATAGGTCTGAGAGCTGATATACACCAAAAGAACCATTATATGTTTCAGACGTTGGAATGAACACATCATCCATTCCGTCCTTGTTAAAGTCGGCAATGTCACCGTGGTAGCTGTTGTCCCAGTTGGAGGAAATTTCATCTGTTATGGTGACACTGCCTTCTGGGGACAGAGTGGCAATGACACTGCCATCATAGCTACTGCCAGAAGAAGGCACAAAAAACACACCTTCAACGGTGTCGTTATCGTTGCTCCAGCCAAGAGTAGAGAAACTATCTAGTTGCGGGCTGACACTGCTCTCTTTTACTATCATTTCGTCGCTATCATAGTCAGCTACAACAAATGAGTTTTCACCGCTATGGCTTTGTCCTGTCCCCCAATGCAGCTCTAACTGACCATCATTGTCAGAGTCTCCCATCATTACAGACTTAGAACCATGGTCTTGCATGTCTACTTGCCATGCTTCTTCTAGCGCGCTATCAACTAGGTTATAACCGGTGATATTTCCCCATTGGCAATCACCGACTAAAATTTCATCAACGCCATCGTTATTTGAATCAGCAGTATTGAGGGAGCATGTGTTGAAATTATCCATGCTAGTGAGTTGAGCTTTGGTCACTGCAGAATAAACCTTAATGTCCCCCCAGTTATCCGCACCAATAATTTCATCAATATTATCACCATCAAGATCGCCTGCCGCGACCAAAGACGATCCAAATGTAGTACCACTAAACCACTGATTACTCCAGTCACTGCCGTCATATACCAGCCCGTTATTGGTGATTAATTCGAGAGACGAGTCGGCGTCCACATTGGCAAATATTATTTCGATGGCATCACCCACTGAACTATTGATTTCAGTTATTTCACCGGTCGCTGTATCAAACACTTTTAGTGAGTAATCAGAAGAAGAGTACTCACTTGTCGAAGACAGGTAGGCTATTTCAATATTTCCATCTTGGTCACTGTCTGCTGCGGCAATACTCTTTATGTAGTTAGTTTCGGTAAGTAGCTCAGAGGCAATGCCATCGAGCCCATCAATTACACTTATGCCTTGTTCGGTAGCAACCAAAATTTCTTGTTGAGCGTCATTATCAATATTTAACCCAATAATTTGCATTATGCTACCTAGTGTTGGCATGGCGAATGGATACATCCATGATTGCTCGTAACTACCATTATTTTCTTCAAGCAAAAATACGCGCTGGTTTGAATCGGTAGATGCCACTTCATTTAAACCATCGTTATCGAAATCTCCGACCCACATTGAGTAATTGGACGTAGGGACTTCAATACCTGATCTGGCTAGCGGCATTCTGGCATTTGACGTGACGTTAATATCTACAGAAAGTTGCTCTTGGGTATCGTCTTGACTGGCAAAGGTAAAGATAAACATCTGTTCAGGTAACAAAAACTCATGATTGGCGGTATCCCAAGTCACTAAACCATCAGCGTCGATACTTGCGCCAGCAGGCGCAGATGTCATGATAGGAATTTGCTCTTCGTCATCGCCTAGGTCAGCGTCTTCAATAGTTACATTGAATTCGACCAGCTCACCAGCCGTTGTATTTGTAGGAACATTTTCAGTCGATAACTGAGCAGGTGAGTCTAATATGACAACCGATATACTAGAGCTAGCAACCTGATTTATGCCGTCAGATACCAGCATAGTTACACTAATTTTGTCGTCATAAACGGCCAGCTCCGCGGGCAATGATGTACCTGTCACCCCTTCGACTAGCTGACCATTGATAAACCATTGATAAGTAACTATGAGGTCATCATAGTCAGTGTCGGGATCACTATAGCTGCCTTGGTATATTTCAATTGTATCAAGTGTGGTGTAACCAAAATCAACAAAAGAAGGACTGTAACCAATATCTGGCGGCAGAGATAACTGGTCAAGCTCATCTAGAGTTAACTCGCTCCAATTAATGTCATAGTAATCGTAGTCATAACCTAAGTAAGCACCTTGGTCGAAATTACCGTCTCCATCATTATCCACTTGATACAAGACATATCCGCTCTCATTTTCTTCAATATTGACTGTATTTAACGCGCTAAGGGTTGTCGTCTCAAAATAATCATAACCTTCAGTAAAGTCGTAGCTCCAAGTATGGGAGACGTCTACAACGCCATGTTCAGATAAATAAAGTTCTCCAATATGCTCTGCCTCGTAATAATCATTGCCACCTACGAAGCTATACTGATTTGAATTAATAATTTGTGAGTCATCTGATAAGTCAGTTATCAATAGTTGATGTGAAAAAACGGACGTTCTCTCACCTGTTGATTCGGAATTGTCGACAGATATTAATTTGAAAAATCCGGTAACTTCGTAAAGATTCCCATTATAGGAAACTTGAATGTCATCAAAGTAATTGGTCAGATCGCTACTATACTCAGAGATTTCGAATATTTTTGTCGTGGCTTCGCCATCAATTACTACATTTCGCCAAGTAGAATATTCACAGTTATCGTAACTTACTGTATAGGTCGACTCCTCTTCTGTAACTACTCCAGCTGAAATAGTGACCGTTCCACCCGAGAGGCAGGAATGTGTATCGCTAAGATTCGAGGTGTAATCTAACTCGGCTATGAAGAAAGGATTTATTTCGTAAAAGTTCAAATCCAACTCACCAAATAATACATCAAACACTTTCTGACTGATGGCTGGTGTAAGCTCAGGTTCAGAGGTCAACCCAGAATAGCTTGAAAGTATTTTTTCTCTGAGTGCTGTTTCAAGTTCTGTTGCTGTATATAACTCAGGGGAGTCAATAATTTGTTGCGTAGTTGGCCCTGATGATTGTGGCGGAATGTTGCTAGAGCTGCCACCGCCTCCACAGGCAGTTAAGGCCAGGGCAAAAAAAAGAGAAACAGATTGGCGTAACGTCGCTGCCATTATAATCCTTCCTTGTATATTTGATTTTGTTATATAAATGCAACGGCAGAATAACAAAAGTTATTTGCTTAGCATAGAAAAACCAACGTTTTAGGAGGGTGCCAAGGTGGGGCTGTTATCTAGTCTCTAATATCTGGGGTCATAGTAAACTTTAGGTCATTTGGCGGCTGATATTTTAATTACACACATACAAGCAAGCGGATACGGCTTTGTGAAAGCCGTTTTAAATATTGTTTGGTAGAAGCTGACGAATACCTAAAAGTAAATTTTAAGTTGAAAGATCCATTAGGTTTGTAGAGGTATGTAATAGATTTTATATTACATTGTAGAAGTTTTTATCCTAGATATTTAAAATTATCAAAGCGTAATGTTACCCCGCCAGCCAATAACTAATCATCCACTTTAGTTCACTTTAACCATCACCTGCCCCCCGATTAACCCCCTTAAATATCTTCACCTAAATAACCTCTCACTGCTTGCTTAACAATCTCTACTAACTCTTCATCCATATATTGATACTCATCTGGGATATCGAATACGTGAGTCGGTTTATGGTCTAACAGCCTTGTAAATTGCGCCTTGAGTCTGCTTTTGTGTTTTTCTTCCATTACAAAAATTATATCAGCCCATTGAATGTCTTTGACACTTACCGTTCTTTTCGCTTTTGGGCTTGTACCTGCGGACCTAACGTTTAACTCTGGGTGATTCTTCCAAACCTTTTCAGCGGTTGGGCTGCGCCATTGATTACGACTACATATAAACAATATATTTTGCATTTAGAGTTCCTATATGGGCATTTCATTTACTAAATCATGGATAACCTTTATAGATTTCCAATGAGGAATATACCGAGGGAGAGTGTAGGTTGTAATTAATAGCAGGTGAACTCAATGTAAAACAAATTTGAGGTTTATTCATAACTGTATATACTAACACTAACTGTATAGATAAACAGGCTGGTTATGCGTCCATTAACGAAACGACAAGAAGAAGTTTTACAACTCATAAAAGATACTATGGTGGATACGGGCATGCCCCCTACCCGAGCCGAAATAGCGAGAAATTTAGGCTTTAAATCTGCCAATGCTGCTGAAGAGCATTTAAAAGCCCTGGCCCGCAAGGGGGTAATCGAGATTTTACCTGGTACTTCTCGAGGCATTAAGCTTAATACGCCTATTGAAGATCAACTTGAAGATCTTGGTTTGCCTTTGATTGGACAAGTTGCTGCTGGTGAACCTATTTTGGCCCAAGAGCATGTAGAGGGGCATTATCAGGTTGATCCGAGTTTGTTTAAACCTAGTGCTGATTTTTTGTTGAGAGTCAACGGCATGAGTATGAAAGACATAGGTATTTTAGATGGTGACTTGCTTGCTGTGCATCGAACCACTGATGTCCACAATGGTCAGGTTGTTGTGGCTCGTGTAGATGAAGATGTCACTGTAAAACGCCTAGAGAAAAAAGGCAGAGAAGTATTATTGCATGCCGAAAATGATGATTTTGCTCCCATTAAAGTGGATTTAGCGAATCAGCCTTTTAACATAGAAGGCATTGCTGTGGGTGTTATCCGTAATGCCGATTGGATGTAATACTTAATTAATTTTAACATTTATTAAAGCGCAGTTGTCCTGATTGCGCTTTCTCTATCTCATTATCAGCTATTCTATAATCCTTCGATTTAATTAAGCGTAATAAAATCATTTAACATTCAATTGGTTAAAAAATAACCATTAGTTTGTATTTTATACAAAAAAGCTAGACTAAACCCTATTGAATGGTCCATTCTTAACATTAGTGTATCAATATGTAACAATAAATTAACCTTTCATTTACCATTGTTCCGGGTGATTTTTAGCTCATGATGTTTTGGCAATGAATAAATAGAAATACGTTTCCTGTTTGAGAGGTGTCAAAGTGAAGAGAATTTTACCCATGGCTGGAGTATTGCTGTCCTTATTAATGAGCACTCCAGTGTTCGCAGAAGCCACGGAGAACATTGAGCAATATCAGTTAAATTTGACTAAAGGCGTGACTGATATAAGCGCTGAAGTTTATGACATGCATATGTTGATGTTCATTATATGTATCGTTATTGGTGCTGGCGTGTTTATCGCCATGTTCATATCAATGTACTTTCACCGCAAGTCCAGAGGGGCTATACCCGCTAATTTTCACGAAAGCGTGAAGGTTGAAATAGCCTGGACAGTTATCCCTTTTATCATCTTAATTGCGATGGCAGTGCCTGCCATGAAGTTATTAATAGACATGGAAGATGCGAGTGAACCTGGTGTGACGGTATTGGTAACCGGCTCCCAGTGGAAATGGCATTACAAGTATATGGATAATGATGTTGAATATTATTCTAAAATGGCTACCCAAGCGGAACAAATATCAGGAAAGTTTGCTAAAGGAGAAAATTATCTGCTTGAGGTTGATAGGCCTTTAGTCATCCCAACTGGTGAAAAGGTTCGTTTTTTAATTACCTCTGATGATGTTATTCACGCTTGGTGGGTTCCTGACTTTGCTGTTAAACAAGACGCTAACCCCGGTTTTATTAATGATGCTTGGGCGTTAGTTAATGACCCCGGTATTTACCGTGGTCAGTGCGCTGAGTTATGCGGGAAAGATCACGGCTTTATGCCCATTGTTGTGATTGCAAAAGAACCAACCGAGTATAAAAACTGGATAACAGAGCAAGAAAACATTCAGTTAAAAGCAAAACAAGAAGAGCAAAGATTATTGGCCATGAATATGACTATGGCCGAGTCTATGTCCTTGGGTGAAAAAGTATATAACGCTAACTGCGCGGCCTGTCACATGCCAAATGGTGAGGGGTTACAGGGCGTATTTCCTGCTTTAAAAGGCAGTCAAATTGCTATAGCCGACCTACCTAAACATATCAGTATTGTTCTCAATGGCGTATCTGGGACCGCCATGCAAGCTTACGCAAAGCAATTAACCATGTCTGAGCTGGCCGCTGTTATCACCTACGAGCGTAATGCTTGGGGTAACAATACGGATGATTTGGTGCAAGCCAAAGATATTAACGCTGCAATGAACGGACAATAGGAGAGGTGACCATGAATGCAAAAACTAATGACACTCATCATGATGATCACCATGATCATCATATTCCAACAGGTATAAAGCGCTGGTTATACACCACCAATCACAAAGATATAGGCACTTTGTATCTGTGGTTTGCGTTTATTATGTTTTTAACCGGTGGCGCTATGGCTATGGTGATCCGTGCTGAATTATTTCAACCCGGTTTACAAATTGTTGAGCCAAACTTTTTTAATCAGATGACGACTGTACATGGCCTGATCATGGTGTTTGGTGCGGTTATGCCAGCTTTTACCGGTTTAGCTAATTGGTTGATTCCCATGATGATAGGTGCGCCAGATATGGCATTACCTAGAATGAATAACTGGAGTTTTTGGATTTTACCTTTTGCCTTTGCAATTTTGCTGTCTTCATTATTTATGGAAGGTGGCGGACCTGCATTTGGTTGGACATTTTATGCACCACTTTCTACGACATATAGTAGTGATGGTACCGCTTTATTCGTGTTTGCGGTTCATATAATGGGCGCATCGTCGATTATGGGTGCTATTAATGTAATAGTTACAATTTGGAATATGCGTGCGCCAGGTATGACCTGGATGAAAATGCCTTTGTTTGTTTGGACTTGGTTGATTACAGCCTTTTTGCTCATAGCGGTAATGCCGGTTTTAGCAGGTGCTGTGACTATGGTACTTACAGACAAGTTTTTCGGTACCAGCTTCTTTGATGCCGCTGGTGGGGGTGACCCTGTGATGTTCCAGCATATCTTCTGGTTTTTTGGACACCCTGAAGTGTACATAATGATATTGCCTGCCTTTGGCATTATTTCGCAAATCATTCCCACTTTTGCTCGTAAACGATTATTTGGCTATGCCTCTATGGTCTATGCCACTGCCTCTATTGCATTGTTGTCGTTCATCGTTTGGGCTCATCATATGTTCACAACCGGTATGCCGGTGGCCGCTGAGTTGTTCTTTATGTTTGCCACTATGTTGATATCAGTACCAACAGGGGTGAAAGTTTTCAACTGGGTTGCCACTATGTGGCGAGGTTCAATGACATTTGAAGTGCCTATGTTATTTGCCTTGGCGTTTATTGTGTTATTCACAATTGGTGGTTTGTCTGGGTTGATGCTGGCCATTACCCCCGTGGATTTTCAATATCATGATACCTATTTTGTGGTGGCTCATTTTCATTACGTACTAGTTACTGGTGCGATTTTCTCGATTATGGCGGCGGTTTATTATTGGCTGCCGAAGTGGACCGGTAAAATGTTTGATATAGGGTTAGCCAAATGGCATTTCTGGTGTTCGCTTATTTCAGTCAATGTATTGTTTTTTCCTATGCATTTTGTGGGGTTAGCTGGTATGCCTAGGCGAATTCCTGACTACGCCTTACAGTTTGCTGATTTTAATAAATGGATAAGTATCGGAGGCTTCGCTTTTGGTTTATCACAGCTGATCTTCTTAGCCTTATTGATTAAAGCCTGTAAGAAAAAAGGGGAGCCTGTATCAGATCAAGTATGGGAAGGCGCTGAAGGGTTAGAGTGGGAAATTCCCTCTCCGGCACCTTATCACACCTTTGAAACTCCCCCGAAAGTGAAGTAATAACATTAGGGTAATTTTCTATGGATAAGCAGCAAGCACAAAACAAGAACAACAAAATGGTAGTGAAGTTACTCGCTATTGTGCTGGGGATGTTTGGTTTTGGGTTTGCTTTGGTTCCCCTCTATGATGTTTTGTGTGATGCATTGGGTATAAACGGTAAAACATCTGAAGTCGCTGCGGTTTACGAGTCGGTTGAGGTTGATAAAAGTAGACTTATTACCGTGGATTTTATAACTCGTATTAACACTGGCATGCCTTGGGAATTTAAAGCTGAAACCAAACAAGTGAAAGTTCACCCTGGTGAGATGAGCCAAGTGAATTTTTATGTTCGAAATCCTGCTAATTCTTTAATTGTAGGACAGGCTGTACCTTCGGTCTCTCCCGGGCCAGCGGCACTTTACATGAATAAAACAGAGTGTTTTTGCTTTGAGCAACAAACCTTGCAGGCGGGAGAAGAGGTCTTTATGCCAATGAAGTTTTATGTTGATCCACAATTACCAAAAAATATTACTTATTTTACCGTTCAATACACCCTATACAACGTCACATCTTCAGTAGAAGTTGTGGCGATGAATTAAGAGGTTAGGAGAGGAAAATGTCAGAAAAATATGAAAAGTATTATGTACCGGCAGAAAGTCCGTGGCCGTTTATGGGCGCAGTTGCATTATTTCTAATAGCCGTTGGGGCTGGGAATTTTGTCATTGAAATTACCCGAGATAAAGATGGATACGGAGGTTATATTTTAACTGCTGGGTTAATCACCTTGGCGGTGATGCTATTTGGTTGGTTTAGAAATCAAATACATGAATCAATGAGTGGTATGTATAGCTCGCAATTAGGGCGCTCTTATCGTCAAGGAATGGCGTGGTTTATTTTTTCTGAAGTGATGTTTTTTGCCGCGTTCTTTGGCGCATTATTTTATGCACGAGTTATTGCGGTACCTTGGTTAGGAGGGGCATCTAATAATGACATGACGGGTGAAGTCTTATGGCCAGCATTTAATGCAGTTTGGCCATTGATAGAAACTCCAGGAGGTACAAAAACAGAAGCTATGGGCTGGTATGGTTTACCTCTCATAAATACCATTATATTGATGGTGTCTTCAGTGACGTGCCATATGGCCCATGTTGCCTTAGAAGAAAACAAACGAAAAAACCTCAAAATTTGGTTAAGTCTTACTGTCATTTTAGGCTGTATTTTTTTAGCGTTACAAGTTGAAGAGTATGTTCATGCTTATACAGAAATGGGGCTTACTTTAGATGCGGGTATTTACGGTAATACTTTCTTTATGTTGACTGGGTTTCATGGATTCCACGTAACACTGGGAACTGTCATCTTATTTATCATGCTGCTAAGAGTCTTTAAAGGGCACTTTACCCCAGATAATCATTTCGCTTTTCAAGCGGGTAGTTGGTATTGGCACTTCGTAGATGTGGTGTGGGTGATATTATTTTTCTTTGTTTATATCTTGTAAATTGAAGGCTTCGTTAAAGCCAGCTTACTTGGTGTTTTTAATAAGGTGATGGGTTTGGTGTAATCAAACCTGTTGCCATCGCCACTAAAATTAACAGAATGATTAGCGCTGATATCATGACTCTACGGCCAATAAATTTTGTCATTGAAGGTTGCTTAGGATCGTTTTTTAACATGATCATCATTGCTTTGAATAGGTTGAACAACATAAACAACAATAATGCGCCAATGAGAATTTTGATGATCATTCAACTACTCCTAAACATTGATTATTAAAGGGTATGAAAAACGCTAAATTAAATTTTTTATCGGTTGCTAGCTTAGTAACATTTTTTGCAGTTGTCATTATGTTTACGTTAGGTGTATGGCAATTACAAAGAGCACAAGAAAAAACAGACAGGCTGTTATCAATTCAAAAAGCTGAAAACGCAGGTCAAATGACGTTACAGAATCTGCTAAAGGATCACAGAAACAATATGCTAGATATGCCGATTTCAATGAAAGGTGAAGCAGACAGTATTCGGTACTTTTTAGTGGATAATAAAATTCATCAAGGTCGGGTTGGGTATCACGTTTTAGTTCCAATAAAAACTCAGCAGGGTTGGGTTCTGACTAACTTTGGTTGGACTGCCGCTATGAATAGTCGCGAAACTTTGCCACTGGTAAAACTGCCTTCTGAATTAACAGATTACTCTGGGATGATAGCCAATCCAACTAAAAATATAATGGTGCAAGAAACCGCAAAACTTGATGGTGAATGGCCAAAGCTTTTACAACAAGTCGACCTAGAAATTATGCAGCAACATTTGCAACAGGACCTTTTACCTTTTGTAGTGTTGTTAAACCAAGCGCTAGAGTCAGGCTTTGAGCGACATTGGCAAAGGGTTGTTATGGCACCAGAAAAACACCTTGCTTATGCTGCGCAGTGGTTTTTACTAGCCCTAGCTGCAGTTGTAGTATTTGTCGTGGCACATCGTAAAAAACAACAGAGGAATAGTTATGAATCCCGTTAAAAAATCAACGAATAAAAGTACGATTTTTATTTTTATTACAGCTTTTGTATTGCCAGTACTGTTAGCAAAAGTAGCCCTAGATAATAATTGGTTTAATCAAGCTGCTACTAATAAAGGTGAGTTAATTCAGCCTGCCCTCGATATGGCCAGCTTACAAGGCGGAGTTCCAGAGCCTAAATGGAAATTACTCTATGTGATGCCAGAGCAGTGCACCGAAGTATGTGAAAATGCCTTGTATAGTGTTGCTCAAGTTCATAGTGCCTTAGGTAAAGAAAGTGATCGAGCAGAAGTGGTGGTACTTGCTTATGCCCAGAGTGATAAAGAACAGCTTGCATTAATTAAAGAGCAGTCTAATTATCGATTGCTAAATACTAACTTAGACACCTTAAACCAAGTGTTTGATGGTGCGAGTACTCAAGGGGTTTTTATAGCCGATACGTTAAACAATATTATTTTACGCTACCCCTTATACATAAGTACTGAAGATGCCATTTTACATAGTCGTGATATATTGTCTGATATGCGTAAAGTGCTTAAGTTATCCCGTATTGGATAAGAGAGGTATGATGAAAAAGCTAGTAGTTGTGAGTATTTTTTTAGCTTTCGTTGTTATTGTCCTAGGGGCTTATGCTCGTCTTACTGATGCTGGCTTAGGTTGTCCTGATTGGCCTGGATGTTATGGGCATTTAAGCTTTAGTAAAACCACAGAAAACATAGAGATAGCTCAACAAGCTTTTCCTGATAGGCCATTTGAAAAACATAAAGCCTGGAATGAAATGATTCATCGCTATTTTGCTACTGGCCTTGGTTTTATGATTTTAGTTATCTTTGTGACCAGCTTATTTAAAAGAGCAGAAAATACCCCTGTTAAACTCCCCTTTTTCTTGCTGTGCTTGGTGTGCTTTCAAGGTGCATTAGGAATGTGGACTGTGACCTTGAACCTATTACCAGTTGTCGTTATGGGGCATTTGTTAGGTGGGTTTACCTTACTTTCCGCTTTATTTTTACTATATTTGAAACTGAGCTCATATCGAATACCCGGTGGTGACCAGCGTGTCAGAGCGTTTCGAAAGTTTACTATTTTGGGCATTGTTATTGTGACGGTTCAGATTGCTTTAGGAGGTTGGACGTCGGCCAATTATGCCGCTCTAGCATGTACTGAACTTCCAATATGTGAGCAAGGTTGGCTACAAAGATTGGATTTTTCAGGCGCCTTTAGCATTCCCGATGTAGACAATTATGAATATGGGGCACATGACTACAATGAACGAATGACAATGCACATACTGCATCGATTCGGCGCTTTAATTACTTTTTTGTATTTATGCTGGTTTGGCATGCGGCTGTTTGCTCTGGCAAATTCTAAATTGATTAAAAGGTTATCAGTAATAATGGTGTTGGTGTTAGGTGCGCAAGTTATTTTAGGTGTAAGCAATGTGGTTTTCAGTTTACCTGTCGTTATCGCGGTCTTACATAATGCGATGGCCGCTTGTTTGCTGCTGTCATTGGTGGCCATCGCATATACCTTATATCGTAAAATATAGGAGAAGGTTATGAGTAAAGTTATGACTTGGGAACAAAGAATGGTGACATTCAATTTTTATAGTACATGTAAAGATTACTATGAAATGACTAAGCCTAAGGTGGTTTTATTACTGCTGCTTACTGCATTAGTTGGTATGTGTTTAGCTTCTGATTCTTGGGTAGGTTGGCAGGTCTTTACTGCAGGATTAATCGGTATCGGTTTTTTATCTTCGGCAGCGGCAGTAGTTAATCACGTGGTAGACCGCAAAATTGATAGTCAAATGGCTCGAACTTTCAACAGGCCAGTAGTTAAAGGAAAAGTCACTCCCCAAAAAGCTTTAATCTTTGCAGCCCTACTAACAATGGTAGGTTATGTCATTCTAGAATTGTGGGTGAACCGACTTACTGCGGTGTTAACCTTCGCAGGCTTACTCGGCTATGCCGTTGTTTATACTATGTATCTAAAACGAGCGACACCTCAGAATATTGTTATTGGTGGGTTGGCTGGGGCAATTCCCCCCCTCCTTGGATGGACAGCAGTTACCGGTGAGGTTCATGCTAATGCTTTGTTATTAGTTCTAATTGTATTTACTTGGACCCCGCCCCACTTTTGGGCTTTAGCTATTCATCGTGAAAAAGACTATGCGCGAGCACAAGTTCCTATGTTACCTGTTACTCATGGTATAGCGTTCACGAAAACGTCTATATTGTTATATACGGTTTTATTGGGTGTGGTGTGTTTATTGCCCTATTTAATAGGGATGGCTGGCCTAATTTACTTAGCTGGCTCCACTATTTTAAATGCGGGCTTTTTGTATTACGCTTTGAAACTCAAGTTTGATGCTAATGATAAAACTGCCATGGATACTTTTAGATTCTCCATCATTCATTTAATGGTATTGTTTGTTGTGTTATTGGTTGATCATTATGTGCAATTTTAAAAATAGAGTAATGTATAAAGATGAGTAAAATTCAAGCAGGAGTAATTGCCTTAGTCGCTTTGGTAGTGGGGTTGGTCGCTTCTGTTTTTATTGCACCGCCACAAGTGGGGCTGCAAACCCAACATGTTAGTTTGTATCCCCAAGCTCGAGTATTACCTGACTTTGAACTAGTGGCAAATAATGGTAAAAAAGTGACACCACTCACATTAAAAAATCACTGGAGTTTAGTTTTTGTAGGTTACACCTATTGCCCAGATATTTGCCCTACTACATTGGCAGAATTAAAAGGTATTTATCCAGATTTGAAGAAAATCCCTACGGATAACCCCATTCAGATTATATTTATTTCAGTTGATCCTAGACGAGACACCATTGAAAGGTTGAATGAATATATTCACTTTTTTGAACCAGAATTTATTGCAGCTAGTGCTGAGCATGTGCAACTGTTTCCGTTAGTCAGAGCGATGGGGATGATGTATTCAATGTCAGAGAGTACAGACAACCCTAATTACTTAGTAGACCACAGCTCTTCGGTTGTAGTGATTAATCCAAATGCTCAAGTCATTGGGCGCTTTAAACCAGACTTTGAAGTGGGTAAATTGCCAGTTAGTGAAGGCCAAAAAATTCTCGCAGATATGCCGGCGATTATTGCTGGATCCCAATCGTAATTATGAGGAACCGTGGTAATCTAAAAGCAAATATAAAGTGAACATCAGGCAAGCTGCACAATTTGATGCGCAAGCGTTAGCTCCTCTTATTCTTGCTTCTGGGCCTGAAACTCTTGCTGCAATCTTAGATATTAATACCGACCTAACCGCTTTAAAGTTTTTAGCTAAAAGTTTAACTGAGCCTGAGGGACAATATGGTTACCTTAATCATTGGGTTGCTGTGGCTAATCTAGAAACGGTAGCTTGTGTATCTAGTTGGCATAACAAACTTAGTGGGGCTTTTCACCAAGCCACTCTTAGTAGTTTATTGGATTTCTATGGGACTCATCATGTCCATAATATTCTTCGAAATAGTTTAATTACCCAAGATTGTATCCCCAAGCCAGCTGCAAATGAATGGTGTGTTGGTCACTTATCTGTGACACCTAAATATCAAGGCCAAGGCTATGGAAAAGCGTTATTAGACTTCGTTGAGAAACAAGCTGTAAATGCCAATAAGACTTTTTTAAGTCTAGATGTGGCGGTTAATAACACCCAAGCTTTAGAGTTTTATGAACGCCAAGGCTTTGTAAAAAGCACTGAGTCAGGTATCACACCAAGAATGCTTAATTTAGGTCTTGGTGCACATTGGCATTTGATAAAGGAACTTAAAGGTTCTTAATCTAACCATTGTCCATCGGGTGTGGCCATAAATAGAGGCTTTGAAAACCAGTAATATCTTGATGGGGATTTTTTACTAGGTGCAGTACAGTTTATTTTATGTCTGCCTGCTGTGTCTATTGGGTTTTGGGTTAGGATAATGTGCTTATCAATTACGCTTTTAGGTAATACCTTATTGTTTTGAAAGCAATTAATCTGATGAGTATTTAGGTCTGTGATGTCTACGTTAAAGGTTATGCTTTTAGGAGAGGCAACAATAACAGAGTCACTAGGAAATACTTGAGAAACAGGCATGGCTAAGCTATTTAGCTTAACCTTGAGTGTTTTTAGGTTGCTATAAATACCCGCCGCAGGGAATCGGGGTAGTGCTGAAAAATCACTATAAGATGCTATAGCTCCGCTATGCTGAGCAAATCCCACATACCCGAGCTCTGCTAACCCTGTTTTTAACCTGTTATTAAATTCACCATAAGGGTAAGCAAAATATTTAAGGCTATAACCCAACTTTTCAGTTAGGTGTTGTTCGGCTTTTTGCACGTCCTCAATTGATCTTTTTAGCCAAGCGTCTTCAGTTTCATTGATTTCACGGGTCAACATATGAGGATGGTGATTACCATGATTCGCAAAGCTAACACCTTGTGAGGCCATTTCTTTTACTTGTTGCCAATCTAATTGATAATGGGCCTTGCCGATCAGTGGTGGGTTCACAAATATGGTGTAAGGAAACTTAAATTCTTGCATGATTGGGTGAGCATTATCATAAATATTCTCGTATCCATCATCAAATGTAATGGCCACTGCCTTATCGGGTAATTGTTGATTGTTTTGTAGACTCTCTACAATTTGCTGAAGTGGCAACACTGTGTGGTGTTTGTGTAAATAACTCATGTGCTCATGAAACGTTTCAGGCGAGACAGAGGTCACGGGTGGTGTTGAGGTACTGACATGGTGATACACCAAAATGACTGCGTTATCATTTGCCCATAACTGTATGCTAAACAAAGTGAATGTTATGCTGATTAAGAATGATCTTATGTCCATAAATGGGCCCGTAACAAAATGGTGTAAAAATTAAAGCACGTATTCTATCAAATTTCTGGCAGCTAAGCCTGCATAAGCAGATTTTGCTTATCGCGTTTCCGATGATCCTCAGTAATATCACCACTCCATTAATGGGGCTAGTAGATACAGCTGTCTTAGGCCACATGCCGGGTAGTCACTTTTTAGCTGGGGCATCAGTAGCGACTCTTTTGATCACACAAACTTACTGGGTGTGTGGTTTTTTGCGAATGACGAGCACTGGTTTGAGCGCGCAGGCGAAAGGCACTGCTAACGTCTCTAAAATAAACCAATCTTTATTTCAAAGTATCTTAATTGGGCTGATATTAGGGGTGGGGATACTTGCATTACAGAACGTGATTTTAAACCTTGGTTTGAGGTTTTCTGAAGCCACTGATTTAGTTAAGCAGGCAATGACAGAGTACTTTAAAGTACGTATTTGGGGAGCGCCTGCAGCGATGTTAAATCTTGCGCTTGTAGGGTGGATGATAGGTCAACAAAAGACTAAGCAAGTATTGGCAATTCAAGTTCTTGGCAACTTAGTCAATGTGACGCTAAGTCTAAGCTTTGTGTTTGTGTTTAGCTGGGGTGTCGAAGGCGTGGCACTGGCAACTGTTATAAGTGAATATACCATCACTGTGGCGAGTTTATGGCTGGCGGGTAAGCAATTACCTAATTTAGAACTGGATAGACATTGGTTAACTTTTTCACAATTGAAGCCCCTGCTCAATTTGAATGGTAATACATTTTTTCGAAATTTAGCATTACAAGCATGTATTGCATTTTTGATTTTTAAAGGGGTAGGGTTCAGTACTACTAATGCTGCTATTAACGCCATTCTTATGCAGTTTTTCACCTTAATTGCCTTGGGATTAGACGGTGTGGCTTTTGCTGCAGAAGCATTAGTCGGTGAACAAAAAGGCCGTGAATCAAGTGAAGGAATAAAGCAAGTCACCTTACATGGCTTGATTTGGTCTAGTTTGTTAGCGGTTGTTTATAGTTTGATTTTTATTATGTTTGGAGAAGAAATTGTTCGGTTACTGACAGACCAAGAACTTCTGCAAACCGCTATCACCGATTACTATTGGTTTATTTTTAGCTTACCCATTATTGCCCATTGGTGCTTTTTCTTTGATGGGATTTTTGTTGGTTTAACCCGAGCGGCAGCTATGCGAAATAGTATGCTATTTTGTGCATTGGTTGTGTACTTTCCGTCCTTTTATATTTTTTATGAGTGGCAAAATCAAGGGTTATGGATTGCTATGTCTTTGTTTTTATTAGCAAGAGGGCTGAGCTTAGGAGGTTACTTTATTTATCTTTATCGTAATGAGTTTCAGAGTGACCAGGTGGTGATTTAAAGCTGGCTGTCATGCGGTGCGCTAGCATACCAAGGTATCCTTTTATAGCATATAGGCAACCGACTGAGAGGATAAACAAACCCGGAATTTGAACGAGGGCATTATATTTTGCCCCCACTAATATCAATATTGCGCCTACACAGAAAATTCCTAAACCCCGCTTAAACTCATTCCAGCTTTTAGTGGGGTTATTAGCTAGCTGTCGTAACCAGTTAATTGGGATTTCCTTTGGTTATGTGTATTTAGTAATATGAGTGTTCGCCAGCTTGATGTTCTGTGGCATCTTTAACTGCGGTCAGCTCACCAGGAAACTGATCAAGCATTTGTTTTTCTATGCCGTCTTTCAACGTAACGTCAACTTGGGCACAACCATTACAGCCGCCGCCAAATTCAAGAATAGCTTCTTTGGCTTCTGTGATTTCAACTAACATAACTTTACCGCCATGACTGGCTAGTTGCGGATTGATTTCTGATTCAATCATGTAAATCACACGTTCGTTTAGTGGTGCGTCACCGTCGACTTTTCTGGCTTTTGCATTAGGTGCTTTAAGGGTAAGTTGTGAGCCCATTTGGTCCGTCACAAAATCGATTTCTGCTTCTTCAAGGAATGGCGCACTTTCTAAATCGACTACTGCATCAAAACCGTTAAACTCTAAAACAGTGTCAGATGCTTCAACTGCATCTGGTGGGCAATACGATACCCCGCATTCTGCACTAGGCGTACCTGGATTGACCACAAATACACGAATATTGGTGTCTGGTTCTTGTTTCTCAAGAAGTTTGCCAAAATGGACTTGAGCTGTATCAGAAATTGTAATCATCGTACAAATACCTTCAAACTATTAATGATAAGAGGATAACAAAATTACTTGACTAAAACACTCGGGTAATAGCATTTCCTTATGTTAATTTTAACTAAAACGTGCGACCCTTTTCTAAAAACTTCTGCTTTTTCATCGGATCGAACGTTATGAATTTTATACTGCGACTTTTCGCGTTTTCCTTTTTAGTTGTTAGTCATTACGGTTTTGCCGTTGCTGATAATGCCTATTTACCCAGTGATACAGAGTATAACCCTAGTGTTACTTCACCCACACATGCCTTGGGAGCCGAAGTAGGTGAGTGGCATGTTCGCCATGACCAGCTTGCTAGTTATATGAAGTTGTTAGCGAGTCAATCTGACCGCGTGAGTATCGTTGAAACTGGCAGAACTCATGAAAATAGACCGTTGTTCTTACTTGCTTTTACATCACCTGAAAATCAGAAAAACCTGACAGAAATTCAATCTCGGCATATAAAAAATTTAGGTTCTTCATCAAATGCGAATGATCCACTTGTTTTATGGATGGGTTATAGCGTTCATGGCAATGAGCCATCTGGAAGTAATGCCGCTTTACTGATCGCCTATTATTTAGCCGCCGGAAAAAATGAAAGAATAGATAACCTATTAAATAATAATATAGTGTTGCTAGACCCTAGCATCAACCCCGATGGGTTATCACGTTTTGCACAATGGGCAAATATGCATAAGGGTAATGCCTTAGTGTCTGATCCTCAGCATCGAGAGCACCAAGAAGCTTGGCCATCGGGAAGAACCAATCATTACTGGTTTGACTTAAATCGAGATTGGTTGTTGCTTACTCACCCTGAATCAAGAGCAAGAATTACCCAGTTTCATCAATGGCGCCCTCACGTACTAACTGATTTTCATGAAATGGGCTCTAACAGCACCTACTTTTTTCAGCCGGGTATCCCATCAAGACAAAATCCGTGGACACCAAGAAAAAACGTAGAGTTAACGGCTAAATTAGGTGATTTTCATGCTGCAGCTTTAGATAAAACTAAACAATTCTATTTTAGCGGGGAGTCTTACGATGATTTTTATTATGGTAAAGGCTCAACTTACCCAGACGCACATGGCAGTATTGGCATTTTGTTTGAACAGGCGAGTAGTCGTGGTCATGTGCAAGATACAGTAAATGGTGAGTTGTCATTTTCTGATACTATTCAAAATCAAGTGACGACGTCTTTATCGACGTTTGAGGGGGCGTTAGCGCATAAGCAAGCTTTGTTAGACTATCAAGTGGAGTTTCTTGAGCAGACAAATGACTTAGTGAAAGATGATGATTTGGCAGGTTACCTATTGCAGGAAAAGCTTGATAATACCCGCCTAAAGAAGATGCTATCAATATTGGCGGCCCATAAAATTGAATATTGGCCACTGGCTAGAAACACCAAAATAGATGACCAAACGTTTGAAGCACAACATAGTTATTTTGTACCTTTAAATCAACCCCAATACCGATTGATTAAATCCTTGTTCTCGACTCGTAAAAGCTTTGATGACAACACTTTTTATGATGTGTCAAATTGGAATTTACCACTGGCATTTAATATTCAATATGCTGAAGTAGAAAGGGTGCCAAGAGTTAACAAACAAAGTGCCATTGCGTCGCAAACTATTTTTCCTGAGTTGCAACCAAGTGCTTATGCCTATGCATTTTCTTGGGATGATTATAATGCCCCTAAATTGCTACAGCGACTACTTGCTAATAGTGTAAACGTTAAAGTGGCGGGTGCGGCCTTTTATGCTAAAACAAACCAAGGTGGCACAAGTTTCTCTGCTGGTGCGATTATTGTGCCTATGGCACTAAAACAACCAGATAATGTAAAGACTATTATTGAAGAGCAAAAAGAGGGTTTAGGAATTTCGGTTCATTCTATTGCATCAGGTTTAACCACTCAGGGTATAGATTTAGGTAGCCGTAAAATGCTCACTCTACGCCAACCTAAAGTCTTGTTAATTGGTGGAAAAGGTACGTCTCAATATGAAGTTGGGGAGATATGGCATTACCTTGACCAGTATGTTGACATGCCAGTGACCATTACAGATGTATACGAACTTGATTCATTTAACTTAGAACCCTATACCCATATGATCTGGGTTCAGGGCGCATATAATAGCCTATCTGACCGAGTAACGTTAAATATTGATACTTGGCTTCGTAAAGGAGGAGTACTGATTGGGCAAAAATCGGCAGCGGCTTGGTTTTCTAACAAAAATTGGCTTCAAGTTGCGGTAAAAAGCAGTAGCGAGGTTAACTCAGCATTCGCAACAGATGATTTAAGTTATAAAGATAAAGATGCTTTATTAGCTAAGCAACGTATTGCTGGTGCGGTGTTTGAAACACAATTAGATTTAAGTCACCCTCTAGCGTTTGGTTATCATTCTAAAACCTTACCTGTTTTTCGCAATAGTACGTTAGTGTTTCGTCATCCACCCAAACCTTTTGTTTCAGTTTCTAGCTACCCGCAAGCGCCGCTTCTGGCAGGTCATACCGCCAAAGAAATACAAAGTCAAATAGGTGGGAGTGCTGCAGTTGTGGCTCACAATGTTGGTAAAGGAAAGGTGATTGCCTTTGCTAATAACATTAATTTCAGAGGTGTTTGGTATGGCACAAGCCGGTTGATGACGAATGCTATTTATATGGCACCCTTTATCGATGCGCAAGGGTGATACAGATGCACCAGATGTCGATTCGCAAATGCGGATAGGCTGTTTTAAGAGCATGGTAGGCGTAGTTCATTGTGGTACCTGTGGTAAGTACGTCATCAAATAATGCTACATGCTGATATTGAAAAAAATCAGGTTTAGTTGCTATTTGAAAAGCATTTTTTAGATTCTGCCGTCGTTTAGCAGCGCTAAGATTCGTTTGTGCTTGGGTCGCTTTGCTGCGGTACATAATTGATGTCGTTATAGGAATATTTGTTTGTTTATTGATTTGTTTAGCCAACTCTATACTTTGGTTATACTTTCGCTGTAAATATCGATTTTTATGAAGTGGAATGGGCAGTATAAGTTGGGGTAAATTCGTTTGCTCTTTTATACAATGCTCAACAAACAAGTTGGCGAGAGCCTTTGCATTAGGTATATAAGCTGAAAATTTCAATCCTGTAAGTAATTTTGAAAGTGGCCACTGATAATCTCCCAAGGCTACTAGGTGGCTGAAATCTACTTTGGTTAATCCCTTTTTCACTTTTGGGTACAGCATTAAATTAAAGTCAAAGTTTGTCAGTTCAAATAACGCTAAGTCTTCTTTACAATAATGACAAATAAGATTGGTAGACGATTGTTTGCATATAAGGCAATGTTGCTCAAATGGTATTAACATACGGTAACCATCCTTGGTTAATATTTTTAGACTTGAGTTCAGATAACCGCTCTAAACCGAGGCTTCAGTTAAGTTCTAAGTAAGTGTAGAAGAAATATGTCGATTAATTTAAATGTGACAAAGGTTGGGCAAGGCCCTAACTTAGTATTTTTACATGGTTGGGGTGTAAACAGTGGTGTATGGCAGCCTTTGATAGACATTCTTGCTAATGAATACTGTATTACTACTATCGACCTTCCTGGATATGGAAAAAATCACCAGGAGCTACCAGAGCCTTATGATATAGGCTCTGTGTCTAAGCTTATCGCGGCTCATTTACCTGCTGATTGTGTGTTAATTGGTTGGTCTTTAGGTGGGTTAATTGCGCAGCAGGTTGCTTATGATTTTCCTGATAAACTCCAGCGGTTGGTTCTAATATGTTCAAGTCCAAAGTTTGCGAAAGATCTAGGTTGGCCTGGTATTGATAAAGATGTACTGATGCTATTTGCACGTCAGTTATCTTTAGATTTCTCGAAAATGTTAGAACGCTTTTTGATGATCCAAGCAATGGGCAGCGAAAATGCTAAGTTTGATGTAAAAACAATTAAGCAAAATGTTCAACAATATCCGAACCCCTCTGAAACCGCATTGCTGGCAGGCTTGAAAATGCTTGAAAACGTCGACTTAAGACAGCAACTTAGTACGCTAGCGATACCCTGCCATTTGTTTTTAGGGCGCTTAGATAGTTTAGTGCCGGCTGCAATATCTGAGCATCTAGCTGAGTGTTGTCCAGGCGTAAATATTGAAGTAATCGCACATGCTTCACATGCTCCTTTTATTTCTGATACAGATGGCTTTACGAAGCAATTAAAAGCGGTCTTACATCGTTAGATATTTGGCGAGCTATAACTGCTTGATATAATCAGGAACCCTTTCATTTAAACTTAGGCTAAGTAAATACTTTAATTAAAGTGCAAAATGATTAATAATTACACGATTAAGGTTGAGTTGTGGGGACGCACCTGTGAATGTAAGTAACAATATTAATTCTGCTATTGTAAGCGGTACATTAGGTATTCAGACTGCGTCTGATAATATCACGCAAAATGCTTATAATTTGGCCAGTCTTTCGGTTCAGACGCCGTCATCTAGTACACCGCAAGAATTTTTAGCAAACGCTACCATTACTCAATTAAGTAGTGTCAAACAGCTATTGCCAGAGACCTCTTCAGGTATTACTTCAGACCTAGTTGGTATGTCTGTCAGTGCTAGTAACGCACAGGCTTCGGCTAACGTTTTAGACGTTGCGAATGGCACTGTGGGTACTCTTCTAGATATATTCGCTTAGTTAGTCTATAAACTTACAATGAATATTATCCCGCCGGTCCCTACCCCTACTATTTTTAGTGCAGGTACAGTTAATACTGAATCTGTTCGTAGAGATAATGCCCAAAGAGAAACAGTTCCAGCTCTAACTTCAGCTGAAAACTCTGCCGCTGAAACAGGCGTGGGCTCTGAAAAAGATAAAGCTAAAACACCCGGCCAAGCACCACAACCTCTTACCTATGAAAAACCTAGCATACAAATTAGTCAGCAGCTAGATAGTCAAACTAGTGCTAATCAAGATAACGCCCGAGATGAAAGCGCGGGTAAAGAAACCGCAGAAGAAAAACAAAAACAGCAAGCAGAACAGCAAGAGGTTGCAGAGCTAAAAGAAAGAGATGCTGAAGTTCGCACTCACGAACAGGCTCATGCTTCTGTTGGTGGTCAGTATGCAGGTTCACCAAAGTATGAATATGAGATAGGCCCAGACGGTCAGCAATATGCGGTAAGTGGTGAGGTGTCTATAGATGTATCTAAAGAGTCCACACCCGAAGAAACTATTCGTAAAGCACAACAAGTAAAAGCAGCAGCTTTAGCGCCAGCAGAGCCTAGCCCTGCAGATTTACGGGTAGCGGCAGAAGCAGCACAGATAGCCTTAGAAGCTCGTACCGAAATAGCCGCAGAAGGTTCTGAGCAAGCACAGGTAGCCTTTAGGCAATCATCATCTGTAGTTGGTAGTGAAAACAGTGTAGCTGATACGCAAGGCCCTGAGTTAGAAGATATTGTTGATGGTATCGATACAGGCACGGCAACACGCTCACTACAAAATAGTACTTTGCTTGCAGATAATGAAAGTGGCCAGCAAACGTTTGATTTTATTGCCGAGCAAGATAATCAAGCGTTACAAAATAGAAGTTTAGAAATGACTCGTAGAGTATCTGTGATTGAAAGCTTCTATCAACAATCTACTACTCCAAAAGAGCAAGGCTTACAGCTTTCGGCTTGATATTCTTGAATAATAAAAAAGCCCTTTAAAAGGGCTTTTTTACGTTTAGGAAGAGTAAATTAATCCGCCTTATTTTTTGGCCTTTGCAAAAGCGTCAGCAAATGCGTTCCCCATCATTTGATTACCCTGCTTGGCAGGTTTAGAGGAGGTATGATTACCACTTGCTCTGTGATTATTTGGCTTAGGCTTATTGGGTTTAGGTTTGTTATTTTGGTTTGGAGTGTCGCCCATGCGCATAGTGAAAGACACTCGTTTACGATCTGCGTCTACTTCCATCACTTTGACTTTAACTATGTCGCCTGCTTTCACAATCTCACGAGGGTCAGAAATAAACTTATCTGTCATCGCGCTAATATGAACCAGCCCATCTTGATGCACGCCAACATCTACAAACGCGCCAAAATTAGCCACGTTACTTACTACGCCTTCTAAAATCATGCCCACTTTTAAATCTTTAAGCGAATGTACATCATCTTTAAAGTTGGCAGTTTTAAACTCAGGACGAGGATCTCGTCCTGGTTTGTCTAGCTCTTTAATAATATCGGTAACTGTGGGTAAACCGAACTTGTCGGTGACAAAGGCTTCGGGTTGTAATTTTTTAAGTACATCTGAATTGCCCACAATATCGTTTACTGCAATTGATGCATGCTCAATTATTGAATTTACCACAGGGTATGCTTCTGGATGCACAGCTGAGGCGTCGAGTGGGTTGTCGCCATCCATAATTCTTAAAAATCCAGCGGCCTGCTCATATGCTTTAGGGCCTAATCGCTCTACTTTTAGTAAGGTTTTTCTGCCGGTAAAGGCCCCGTTTTTATCACGAAACTGCACTATATTATTTGCTAAGGTGCGGTTTAAACCAGATACATGACTAAGTAAGGCACTAGAAGCGGTATTAATATCTACTCCAACGGCGTTTACGCAGTCTTCAATCACGGTATTTAGAGATTTACCTAAGTTGCTTTGACTTACGTCATGTTGGTACTGCCCTACACCAATGGCTTTAGGTTCTATTTTTACAAGCTCTGCTAGTGGATCTTGTAAGCGTCTAGCTATAGATACTGCCCCTCTTAAAGACACATCCATATCTGGCAGTTCGTTTGATGCAAGCTCAGAAGCAGAATAAACTGAGGCCCCAGCTTCGCTTACTACAATTTTACTTACACCAAGATCTGGATGAGCTTTAATCATTTCAGCAACTAACTTATCGGTTTCTCTTGAGCCAGTGCCATTGCCTATACTGATAAGTTGCACTTTATGCTGTTTGCACAAAGTGGCGATAGTGCGCATTGATTTATCCCACTGGTTTTGGGGAACATGGGGGAAAATAGTACTAGTCGCTAATACCTTGCCAGTTGAGTCAACAATGGCTACTTTTACCCCTGTCCGTAAACCTGGATCTAAGCCCATAGTGATCTTAGGCCCAGCGGGTGCAGCCATTAACAGGTCGTTTAAGTTTTTAGCAAATACGTTGATTGCATCTTGCTCGGCTTGCTCTCGCACTGCACCAAACAGTTCATTTTCCATATGCAGTAAAATTTTCACCCGCCAAGTCCACTGGACAACTGAGCCAAGCCATTTATCGGCAGCTCTATTAGCAAATTTTATATTGAAGTGCTCTGCTATGATTTGCTCGCCGTAAGAGCTTCTATCGTTTTCGTCTTTTTCAGGATCGGCATCTAGGCTAACTTGTAGAATGCTTTCGTTTCTACCTCTGAACATGGCTAGTGCTCGATGAGAAGGCACTTTTTTCAATAATTCAGTGTGAGAAAAGTAATCTTTGTACTTGCTACCTTCTTTTTCTTTGCCTGCGACTAGTTGGCTTTTAATATGTGCCTGCTTATTAAGGTATTGGCGAACTTTTTGTAATAGTTGAGCGTCTTCAGCAAAGCGCTCCATTAGAATATATTTAGCGCCATCTAGGGCTGCTTTTGTGTCAGCAACAGTATCTTTATTTACAAAATGATTGGCTTCAATTTCTGGGTCTAACTGTGGATCATTAAATAATTTGTCGGCTAAGGGTTCAAGCCCTGCTTCAATAGCAATTTGTCCTTTAGTGCGACGCTTGGGTTTGAATGGCAGATAAATATCTTCAAGCTCAGTTTTGTTGTCAGCGGCGAGTAAACTCGCCTTTAAAGCAGGTGTCATCTTTTCTTGATCTTGAATCGATTTGATGATGACCTTTCTTCTGTCTTCTAAATCGCGCAAATAGGTTAGGCGTTGTTCTAGCTTTCTTAAATCTGCGTCGTCTAAACCGTTGGTGGCTTCTTTTCTATAGCGTGCGATAAAGGGAACGGTAGAGCCTTCATCTAACAAAGTTACTGCTGCGCTTACTTGTTGTACTTGCACCTGTAACTCTTGTGCGATTTTTTCCAATATCATATTTGATGACCCTAGTTGCCATTCATTTTTATCTAGGCACTTATATAGGGTTTGCATCGGCAAATTACCAGTATTAAACCGATAAAAAGACAATTTTTACTAACTTAGCTGGGCTTGGGAGGTGTTATTACTCTAATTGTTAGATTTATTGGTAAACGCATCTTTATATTCTATAGAATTGATAAACCATTCTTTTGTTCCGGCTGGAGTGTTAACTTCAAAGATATCGTCTACCGATTTTTTAAGTAATGCTCTAGCCATGGGGGAGTCAATGGATATCGCATTTTTCTCTTCACCATATATTTCTTCTGGCCCAACTATACGGAAAAACATAGTTTCGCCCACGTCGTTTTCGATTTCTACCCAAGCGCCAAAAAACACCTTGCCATCTTGTTGAGGTGAATGATGCACCACCTGCAATTCAGGAAGTAATTTTCGAAGAAAGCGAACTCGTCTATCTATTTGCCGTAATAAACGCTTATTGTATTGGTAATCAGCATTTTCTGAACGGTCGCCTAGGCTGGCAGCCCATGTTACAACCTTAGTTATTTCTGGGCGCTGTTTAGTCCACAAATACTCATGCTCATCATGGAGTTTCTTGTAGCCTTCTGGCGTAATTAATTTTGTTTTCAATATAGTGGTGTTTACGTTAATTGAATTATTGCTAGTGATTCTCTAACGGTTTTGCCATGGCTTCAAGAGGTATCGAGCAGTAGCTTCAAACTGTTAACAATATCCCTAGTTAATATTTTAAAATTTGTAATATTAAGTTGTCATAAGTACTACTTTATTAGCACAATTTATTACAAGAAATGTTGTCATTAAAATTGGTATTAATGGATTGCTCGACTAATCTTTAGAGTAACAAATAGGGGTGGTGAGCAAGTAAATGGTTAAGCTGCCACATGTAGCCAACTCCAACTTGAGGTAAAGTCAGTTATATCTAAAAGATTAGTTTTACAACAGACAAATAGTTGTTTTGATTCACCCGGTTTACTCGGGATTAAATGTCCATTTAAGGGCAATAGTACTGAAGGAATAAGGTTCAGCAAGGAGACTAGCTGATATATCATTGTGATAGTAGTAAGCCGAACATGGCAACATGTTCGGCTTTTTTATTAGGTGCGCATTAGGTTAACCGGCTGGAGTAATTTCTAATAATTCCACTTCAAATATTAAGGTTGAATTACCCGGTATTTTACCAGTACTACGAGCACCATATGCCAACTCTGAAGGTACATAAAACTTAAATTTTGCCCCTTCTTTCATTAGCTGCACCCCTTCAGTCCAGCCTTTGATTACACGGTTTAAAGGAAAACTAGCGGGTTTATTTCGCGCATAAGATGAGTCGAATTCAGTACCGTTAAGTAAAGTACCTTTATATTGGACTTTAACAGTATCAGAGACGAGAGGTGAGCGACCTTCACCTTGCCTAAGTATCTCATACTGCAGTCCAGATTCTGTTTGAATAACCCCAGCACGTTCAGCATTCTCTGTTAGAAAGGCTAGCCCCGCGGTTTTGTTCTCTGCTGTTTGTTTTGCCCTAATCGCTTTGTTTTTCTCTCTCACTTGAGCATCGATTAATTGGTTTAGTGATTTTACTTCTTTATCAGGTAACTGAGATTTACCCTGCATGCCAGCAATAAAACCTTGCACAAGTAATACATGGTCTAGCTCAATTTCTACTGCTTTTTGTTTATTAATCTTATCCTCTACAATATGACCAATGCTGGCACCTAGTGCGTAAGAGCGTTTTTCCAGATCTGACTCAAGGGGAAGCATTTCAACTTCTAACGGATCTCTGGGTGGTTTGGACTGTGGCTGACACGCACTCAAGATGACAAAAGATAGCGTTAGCAGGGTGAAAATAGACTTTTTCATTATAATTCTCGCAAATGTGAATGATTCGCTTAGGTCATGAGCATATACTATGTGCCTCACTAAAAAAGAGAAATCCATTGAAGAAACTCCTTCCCAACCCAAGTGTTATGTTTGTCGTCATTATGTTGTTCATACTGGGTTGCAGTGGGACAAATGATACTCCTGTAAGTTCAGTTAGCCATGCTTCTGGCGGGTCTCATGCTGCCAACATTTCACCTGATAGCAGCCTTGCTGTGGTTTCGAGTATTGATAACGGCATTACCGTTTGGGATTTAACAAACAATAGCCAAAAATATGTGTGGCGTCATCAAGACGACGGTAATAATTCAGTGACCAATATTCATATTGCTTATGATAACTCTTATGTAGTGACTTCAGATAGAGAAGCCTTTGCTTTATGGAATATGGAAATTGGTGAGCCAGAAGGTTTTTGGCGAATTGATGAAGCCAGTATTCGAGACATTGCGGTGTCTAATCAAGGCCGAGGTGTTTTAGTGGGGCGGGGTAATGGAAAGGTTATGTTTTTTGAGCCAAAAACCGGTCGCAGGCTAGAATTTTTAGGTCATCAAGAAAAAATCAACAGTGTAGATATTTCACCTAATGGCTTTTATGCGTTAACTGGCGGTAATGATTATGTCGCTTACTTATGGGATACCCGTACCGCACAAGTTATTCATAAATTTGAGCATTCTAGCCGTGTAACTGAAGTCGCACTTGATGACGAAGGTCGCTATGCTTTTACGGCAGATAGCAAGCGAGCAGCCAGAATTTGGGACTTATCAACCGGAGAAGAGGTCAGCAGCTTAAAATACTTAGCGAGACAAAGAATATTCACCACTGTGATTTTTTCAGCAGATGGAAAATACCTATTAACAGGGTCTCCATCCAGAAGAATTAATCGTTGGGATGTAAAAACAGGGGAAGAATTAAATGAATGGCGCGTTACCCCCAGAGAAGGCAGCAAGCCTGCATCAGCAGTGGTGCACAGCGTTGGTTTTCTCAATGCGACTGAGATTATCTCCGAAAGCAGTAATGGCAAATTAGAAAAGTGGAATACGGAAAATTAATGAGTATATTAGAAGCAGATATAGAACAATTACAAATGAAAGTGGCGTTTCAAGAAGACACCATAGAAAGCTTAAACCAAGCGTTAATTGAGCAGCAAAAACAAATAGACTCCCTGCAGTTTGCCTTCAAACGCCTAGACTCAAAAGTCAGTGCCATAGAGCCAAGCAATATGGCGTCAGAAAAAGAAGAAGCGCCACCTCCTCATTATTAACCCCCCCAATTTTGGCCAGTAAATAGAGTTTTTGTTGAAGTAGTGAGGAGTGTCAAAGTGGTAACCTGTTATCTCAGATATGTAATTGATCCAGAAAAATTAACTGAATTCGAAAAATACGCGAAAATGTGGATCCCATTAGTGAATAAGTTTGGTGGCATTCATAATGGGTATTTCTTACCTTCAGAAGGGGCGAACAACATAGCTTTAGCTCTGTTTACCTTCCCTAGTTTGGCTGCTTACGAGCAATATCGTAACGATTCATTTGCAGATGCAGATTGCATGACGGCATTTCAATATGCAAAAGACACTAGGTGCATTATTAGCTATGAACGTAGTTTTTTCAGGCCGGTTTTTGAGTAGTACTATAAAACAAAGTACCAGTCTGGCTGTTAACTTTACTAAAAACGATATTATATGAATCATAATAACGGAGTTTTTTCGTTTCAATCTAAAAATTAAGGAGTCAGAGTGGATATAAATAACCTCATCACTTTTATTGCAGTGGCGTCACTATTGGTGATATCTCCGGGGCCTAATGGCTTTTTAATCGCTAAAACCGTCCCATTATTTGGGCAAAAAGCAGGGTTTGCCAATGCAGCAGGATTTGTAGGAGCTTTATATATTCATGGAACGCTTTCTATATTCGGCATATCTATTTTACTTGTGCAGTCGGGAACCGCCTTTTTTATCTTTAAAATGCTCGGGGCGGCATATCTAGTATGGATTGGTATTAAAGCGATAAAAAGTGCATTTAGCCAAACACACACAGTGCCCGTTGAGGAACCCCAAGACATTCCAAAAAGTAGTTCTATTCACAATGCGTTTCTTGAAGGGCTGCTCACAAATACCCTTAACCCCAAAGTGTCTATGTTTTACTTAGCTGCCTTTCCTCAGTTTATCTCTCATGGTGACAGTGCCTTAAATGCGTACGTGCTTGTGTCGGCCCATGCCATCGTTAATTTCATATGGTTTTCGACTATGGTCATGGCGCTGGCTCGTGTTAAAAATGTTGCTAACAGTACACGATTTAAAACTTGGTTAAATTCAATCACTGGTGTGGTATTCATAGGCTTTGGTGCAAAATTAGCCTTGCTGAAAAGTAACTAACGAAACAGCTTTTAGCCTGCTGACTTTATTTTTAGGGTTGTAATTTTGGTATTGTTTTTCTATTGGCTAAAACCTTTAACTAATTACGCGTTTGCTACCCTATTTGTTGTAGCATGATCTCTATATTGTCTTGCTGGTTACTACCTTATGAATATTACCCCGTCAGAGCGTTTACATTATAAATTGATGACTAAAGCCGATGCTGAGCTTTTATTTCAGCTTGACCAAGATCCAGAGGTAATGCGCTTTATTAATGGCGGTAAGCCTTCTTCGATGCAGACCATAGACGAGGTGTTTATCCCGCGAATGGAAAGCTATGCCAATGTTCAAAAAGGCTGGGGTTTATGGCAAATCAATATCAGTGCAACCAATGAGTTTATCGGGTGGATATTAGTGCGGCCCATGCAGTTTTTTTCTGATGCTCCAGAGTTTGATAATTTAGAACTAGGCTGGCGGTTTTTGCAATCATCTTGGGGTAAGGGTTATGCCACAGAAGCGGCACTGCATATTAAAAATACCTTAGCTAAAAACAAGGATATTACGCACTTTTCTGCCATTGCCGATGAAGACAACTTTGGCTCGGTTGGGGTAATGAAAAAAATAGGTATGACTTACGTTAAACGCTACCTGCACCAAGACCCGTTATTTGAGTGCGAAGTTGTTTACTATCAAGTAAACAACTGAGCCTGTTAGAATTGAGTTAAGGGGCTTCTTTTAACACGGTTAATCACTGTGAGTAAAAGCGAAGGTTGTTAAAACGTGCTTAATTTTGCTGTATGGCGATGCGGCCTGCTTTAACGGCTTGTTTGACTAGTTTGACTTCGGGAGCGAGTTTAAATAAATCGCCATTTAGACCTGTTAGGCAACGAGGTACATGGCTTTGGCTAGCAATATCGGCATTGGCTTTTAAGTGCTGTGCTTCGCCATGTGTAGGAACGGCTATGTCGGGGCGTACCCAATTGTACATTTGCTTGAGCTCTTCTTGGCATGGGTGCCCAGATGCATGAATTGGCAAAGGGGAGTCTTCGGCAGTTAAGGTGTGAATTTTTCGGGCTTTAAACGCTTTCAGTAGGGTTTCGATGGGCTTTTCGTTACCTGGGATAACAATAGAGCTAAATACAACTAAGTCGCCTTCATCTAACGACACGTCTCGGTATGTGTCTTTTGCCAACTGGTTTAATGCGGCTCGTGGCTCACCTTGGCTACCGGTTGCCACTGCAAGCACTTCTTCGGGTAGTAAGTACCCAGTGTTGAACGCGTCTAGTACAGGTAAATCGTCTGGCCAGTGCCCCGTTGCTTTAGCTGCGCCTACAGTGTTTTGTAATGAGCGACCCAAAAGGGAAAAGTAGCGCCCTGTTTCTTTAGCTATTCTGGCTAAAATAATCAGCCGTGCAATATTACTACTAAAACACCCCACCACCACACGACCCGTTGCCTTGTCTATGGCTTGTTTTAAGCCTTGGTAGCAGGCTTGCTCAGACACCGAATGCCCTGCCTTAGTAGCATTGGTTGAGTCACACACCATGGCTAATATATTTTGTTTAGCTAATGACTTAAATGGATGGGCGTTAAAGGGTTTATCTGTAACTGGGGCTAAGTCTATTTTCCAGTCGGCAGTGTGAAACACATTGCCTGCCTCGGTTCTTATTACAAATGCATGGGGCTCGGGCAGTGAATGGGTAATCAGCATCCACTCTAAGTTAAAAGGGCCAATATCAATGCGCTGACCGCTGTCTATTTCTATAATAGGTATGTTGTCGCCTAGGCCGCCTCTTGATAACTTACGGCGCAGTATTTCAGCCGTGTATTTAGTGGTGTATACCGGGCATTTAAAACGTCGCCATAAATAAGGTAATGCCCCTAGGTGATCTTCGTGAGCATGGGTAATGACTATTCCGGCGAGGTCTTCTTTACGCTGGCTAATGAATGCAGGGTCAGCCGCTACTACATCATGCTTATGTTGGCCCGGTAAGTGGGCCTGGGCCTCTGGGCACAATGGGCTATTAAAGGTAATACCGCAATCTAACATTAACCACTGCCCAGCATGGCCGTATAGGTTCATGTTCATGCCTATTTCGCCTGTGCCGCCTAAAGGCAGAAACCACAGGTCTTTAGCGCTGGGAATGAGAGGTTGAATACTTAACTCCGAAAACTAAAATTGACACCACCGTAGCGGGCGCTTTATGGTTTATTCTGGCTTAAAGACACCAATGACACTTTCGCTGGTACGCGTGGCTTGGGTAACACTTTTTTCAGTTTGAGATTCTGAATAACCACATTGTACACATTCTAGTTTTTCTACATTATTTTCAAAATACAGCATGATAGTGTCTAAGGCTCGGCACTTGGGGCAAGTGGCTCCGGCCACAAAGCGTTTTTTTGTTTTGTTAACCATTGATTTTAACCATATTAGGGATTTTTTCGTGTTGTCATCTTGCTATGATACTCGCAATTAAAATGTAGTGTTATCTCTTGTTTTGACAAAGCTCACATATATTTACGAGCAAAGTAAGCACAAGGACCAATCTTAAACAGGTTTTCATGATTCAATTTTCTGATGTTTCTTTAATGCGTGGCAGCAAAGTGTTGCTACAAGACGCAAATGCTGTGGTGTATCCGGGCCACAAAGCAGGCCTTATTGGGGCCAATGGCTGCGGCAAATCTACCTTATTTGCGTTGATTAAAGGTGAGTTACATACCGAGCAAGGTGATTTTAATATTCCCAAAGATTGGCAGATTGTATCTGTAGCCCAAGAAACCCCAGCTGTTGAACGCTCAGCGCTCGATTATGTAATAGACGGAGACAAACAATACAGGCGATTACAAGCCCAACTGGCTGACGCAGAACAAAGCCATGATGGCGAAAAAATTGCCATCTTACATGGTTTACTCGAACAAGCTGGTGGCTACGATATAGACTCTCGGGCAGCCACTATAATGGCAGGCCTAGGCTTTGCTAACACCGCCATGAAAAATCCAGTCTCAGCGTTTTCGGGTGGCTGGCGTATGCGCTTAAACTTAGCCCAAGCCTTGTTGTGTCATTCTGACTTATTGTTATTAGATGAGCCCACTAACCACTTAGATTTAGACGCGGTTATATGGTTAGAAAAATGGCTACAAAGATATACAGGCACCTTAATGTTGATATCTCACGATAAGTCTTTTTTAGATAGCACAGTTAACGAGATTATCAGCGTAGAGCAGCAACAACTCATTAGTTACACGGGTAACTATGATGCTTACGAAAAACAAAAGGCTGAGCGCTTGCGCCTACAAAGCTTGCAGTATTCAAAGCAACAAGACCAAATTGCTCATTTAGAGTCGTTTATTAATCGCTTTGGTGCCAAAGCCAGTAAGGCCAAACAGGCTCAAAGCCGCGTAAAACAATTAGCCAAAATGGAAGCTATTGCTCCAGTGATGGCGGCATCTGAATTTAGCTTTGCTTTTTTTACTCCTCCTAAATTACCTAACCCTTTGGTGAAAATAGAACAGGTAAAAGTAGGGTACGACAGCACCATCATTTTAGAAAAACTTCACCTAAATCTAGTGCCCGGCAGCCGCATTGGGCTACTAGGTAAAAATGGAGCGGGTAAATCTACCCTTATCAAATTACTCGCCGGCGAAAAGTCACCCATGGAAGGTATTTACGAAACCTCCGCAGGGCTGCGAATTGGGTATTTTGCACAGCATCAATTAGAGTTTTTACGGGGTGACGATACTGCCCTTGCCCATATGCAAAGGCTAGACAACAAAGCCACAGAGCAAAGCTTACGGGATTATCTAGGGGGCTTTGGCTTTAGGGGCGACAACGCATTAAGTAAAGTCGCGCCTATGTCTGGGGGTGAAAAAGCAAGGTTAGTATTAGCCATTACCGTGTACCAAAAACCTAACCTGTTACTGCTTGATGAACCTACCAACCATTTAGATTTAGAAATGCGCCACGCTTTAAACATGGCATTACAAGGCTTTGAAGGCGCCATGGTACTGGTATCTCACGACAGGTTTTTATTAACCTCTGTGTGTGACGACTTTTATCTAGTAGACAGCGGCCAAGTGCAACCCTTTAATGGTGACCTAGACGACTACAAAGACTGGATTTTAAAAGGTGATAAAACTAAAGACAGTAGCGATGAAAAGCCCGCCGCAAAAGTCGATCGTAAAAATATAAAGCGCCTAGAAGCAGAGTTTAGACAAGCCACTAAACCAATACGCAAAACCATAGAAAAACATGAAAAAACCATGGCAGACGCCCAGAAAAAGCTCGCCACACTCGAAGAACAGCTAAGCGATACCGAACTGTATAACGCAGACAACAAAGAGCAACTTAAACAAGTTCTTGCTGACCAAGCCAAGCAAAAATCAACCCTAGAAGATGCCGAAATGGAATGGCTTGACTTACAAGAACAGCTTGAGCAAAAGCAACAAGACTTCGATGCAAGCATGGCCGAATAACTTGGCAAGCTATTAGTCATAAAAAAGGTAAACAGACCCACGCTATGGAACAGCCCATTGTTGGTTATCACAAAGACGAAGTAGATGATTGGGTGGCCAAATTAGCCTGCGGCCACTTTCAACATGTTAGGCATAACCCACCTTGGACCAACCGTCCATGGGTGACTACCAGCGAAGGCAGACAAACCATGCTTGGCCATAAACTCAACTGCAAAAAATGCGACGAAGGCCTACCACCTGATGAGGTGTAGTGACTAATAAGGGAGTGTATCCCTTTGCGTAATGTACGTTAAATCCAGAAAAAGAATCTATATAACCCGTAGATTAGGCTTTAGCCTAAGGAGTAACAAAGACAGTCATTATTAAAAAAGTAAAAAACAGCGTTTTTCATTAAGTCTTTTTCCTGATTAGTTTTAGATTTTTGGTGAGTGTTTTGATGTTTTAAAGGTTGGTTTTTCGATGCTGAAGAGTTTTCTTTGTCATTGGATGTGAAAATTCAAATTTCAGGCGAGTTTACCTCCCAACTTAAGTTGGGCGGTCGTTTTTAGTGCTTAGATAATTCAGGCACTTTTGAGTAAGGCTTTCGCCTTTGCCATCCCTCGTATTCTTTGGTGGTGGGTTTGGTGCTTAAACTGTTGAATCATCTGTTTGCTGTCTACTGCGGAAGCAAAGTGCTGTTCAAATTCTGTAAGATAACAAAGACAGTCATTATTAAAAAAGTAATAACAGCAAGATCTAGGAAATATTCCGTATTTCCCCATGTGCTGAATCAGTCAATGGTAATAAAGTTAACCTGTACAAAGGGTTGCAGGGTATGTTAGAAAAGAGTCATGTAGAAAGGCGGAAAAATTCCGTGTTTAAACACGGAATTTTTCCATCTATTAATACTGTTAGGAAGCCAACAAGGTAATGGAGTTACATATCATCTATACAGATTCAAATGTCGTACTTTCTAAAAAGAAATATGCCAAATGGATTCAAATTCAAGAAGAATTCCCTGATTATAAAGCATCATTAGGTCCTTGGAGTTTTAATGAAGTGATCGACTACCTTGAAGGGGAATACGATAATCTGTTACCTAGTGCAACGATTCAAGTGAAGGCGCTTTCAAATTGTAGTGATAATACAAAAGAATTAACATGGTCTTGAGCCATGGCATTCCTAACAAGGCGTTCAAGAGGGAAAATTTACAGTTGGCTGTTTTCACTCCGTTCAACATTATAGCCAACTTATAAATTTCCCCTTAACGGGGCGTTATACAACTAGGAAAGTTTCATGAAAACACTGTTAATTTTGGCTAGCATAATTGCTTTTTGCGCTGGCTGCTCATCAACCCAGCCACCAAAAATCACTGAATCAAAGCCCGAGTTGAGTCTAGACAAAAAACAACTTAGAAAAAGTTTTGTTGGTAAATGGGAATCTACCCAACCGACCAAAGATGGAAATTCAAAACATGCCGTAATCGAAAGAAGTTCAGATGGCAGGTATGTGGTGGAGTTTAAAATCTATTACCCTGACAAAACCCTTAAGTATCAAAGCAAGGAGTTTGGATTCTGGGGTGTGTCAGGCGGAGTGTACTTCACGATGTTTAGAGGCTGGATAGAAAATGATAACTTTTCTCCTGCGAATCCAAACAATGCTTACTACTATGATGCTTACAAAATAGTCAGTGTCCTGGAAAACGAATTAAGTTATGACAACCTGTCTTCCGGCAACAAATACCTCTACAAACGAGTACTCTAGTTGTATAACAATCGCATTAAACCTCGCTTCGCTCGTGCGGACACCCTCTCGTTGGCTCGCGCTGCGCGCAAGTTTAGCCAACAAGTACGTGCCGTTTATGCGGGTCGGTATACTCTGGTGTTACCCATATGAAGAAGCTTAGTATTTATTTTACGTCCGCAATATTGTTAATAGTATTAATTGGTAGCTTATTACGTACTGAAATAGAAGTACGGTTGCTTGGAAAAGTAACATATGTGGAAATGTCTAATCTTGATATTACATTTGACATTGAAAAAGGTAGATATTGGGAGGGCGATGCAGTGAGTAACGTTCAAAAATGCGATACAGAATCGATTCCCAATTGCATCAAGTTTAATTCAACAATTGTATTTTTACCTCCAACAGAAATATTGGAACAAGCTGACAGACTAGGAATCAGGAGACAATTCAAAGAACAAGGTTTTCAATATGACATTGCAAAATCAGAAATTAATATATTGGGAAAAACTATAAGTGGTTTTTTGATAACAGTTGATGTTCCAATTCGTGCAAAAGTGTATGGCAATTACGTACACAATGGATTTTATGGCAGTTATTTCTATTCCTACAAACAAGGTGTCTTATTCATTGATAATTACAGGAAAATCATTGATTTTAAAACTGGAAAAGAAATTGTTATTTCAAGTGTAATTTGGGCAAAAAATAGGTGTGGATTTTTTGCAAGTAAATCATGTTTAAGCTAAATGAGTAAAACAAGTCAATTTTGAAGGAAAATAATATCGAACAGCGCTACTCTGTCCTCAAATTGAAGCGTTAGGTACAAGGGGTAGGTTTAGTGGTAATTTTCTATGTAGCTCTTTTTTGTATACCTTTCTTGGCTACGTTCTTCATTAGGAAGCGCTTCGGCGGGATAGTCGGTTTTGCTTTATGTACAGTTCTTTCTTTCTCGCTCATAACTACCTCAGTTATAACTATTTGGCTAGCCAATGATTATTTTAACAGGACAGCCCCTTTAATTTCTCTTTGAGCGCCTTCTATCGCTAGTACAAATGCTATCATTTTAGAGCTTGATTTTAATCATAGTTAAGACAGATTCAGTAAGCGGTTTTAGTTGGTTCTGATTTTTTGTGGGTGTTCTCAAGGTTGTCTTTTAGATTCTCTTCAAGGGCTATTTGATTGAGTTCCTCTAGGATGTCAGTTACGTATTGCTGGTCAAAAGGCCCTTCATTTAAACGAGTTTGTGGTTTACTTATCTCCCGTTTGTTTTTGTATTTATGTGTAAACCCTATATCAGCGTTAGCGCATTGAGTGACAAATGTAATGGTCAACATGGCTAAGGGGATTAATGGTTTAGAATAATTCACCAGACCTCTGTTCTTTATTAATGACGGGATAAAAAAGTAGGCTATTGAAAGTTTGATGCCAAGAATGCAAAACATTAATATATAATTTTAAAGGGTTTTTATTGTATTTTAACCCTTTGTTTATTAAGTATATTGTTGCAATTCCATGCTGTAAGAAAACTATAAATAGGTGTAATTGGCAAACAGTGAGCAGTTACAGTGATATGCCTTTTGTATCTATACGAAGACAGCTATAGCAATGTTTTGCGGTATTCTACTTTTATGTAGTTTGCGGTAAGCTTAAGCAACCTTACTTAAACATTTTGTCATAAATGTCTGTACCAGCTCCCCCTTCCGATAAAATCCGTTTTGGTGAAATTGTTGAAAGTGATTTTGTTCCGCCTTGGTGGGCTAAAAATAGACATGTGCAAACTATTTTCCCTCGATTTTTTCAAAAACGCGCCAAAGTAGATCTTCGTAAGGAGAAGCTAACCTTGCCCGATGGCGATTTTGTTAATTTAGTTTGGCTTGGTGATGTTAAAAGGTCTTTAGGTTTAGTTGCTATGTTTCATGGGCTAGAGGGGTCGATACGTTCCCATTACAGCAACGATATGGCGGCCAATTTGGCAAAGCAAGGGTATGCCGTAGTGTTAATGCACTTTAGAGGCTGTGGTGGCGAAATTAACATTAAACCTAGGTCTTATCATTCTGGTGAAACCGAAGATGCATGGTATTTTTTGAGTTGGTTAGAGAAAAAATTTCCCGACACTAAAAAGGCGGCAATTGGGTTTTCTTTGGGGGCCAATATGTTGCTTAAATTATTGAGTGAACACCCTAAGCAACAAATTGTAAAAGCCGCAATGGCCGTGTCTGCACCATTTAAGTTAGATGTTTGCTCTACTAGTATTAATCAAGGTTTTTCAAGGCTTTATCAAGCTTATTTATTGAAAAGCATGGTCAATAACTTACAGTTGAAAATGCAAAAAGTAGACTTTAAAAACATACTCACGGTAAATGAATCTCAAATGGGGGCATTGAAGAGTTTTCGTGAATTTGATGAAAACATAACTGCGCCTTTGCACGGTTTTAAGAGTGCCGAAGATTACTATGAAAAGTCGAGTGCGAGCCGGTTTTTACATAAAATCGCGACGCCTACCTTAGTGATACACGCCAAAGATGATCCTTTCATGCATGAAAGTATTTTGCCTGATGCATCGAGCTTGTCACCCAGTGTTTGTTTAGAAGTAAGTGAAAAAGGCGGGCATGTTGGCTTTATGCAAGGAACGCCTTGGCATCCAAAAATTTGGATGCATCAACGGGCTAATCGTTTCTTCGCGTCGTTTATGTGATTCTCTTTGTTGGCAAACCCCTAGAGAACGACAAAGTAGATTAGTTAATCTGACATTGAAATTAAGCAATTAGTGACTCAGTTGAATGTCTTTCAATAAGACTACTTGTTTGATGAGTTCTTTACCTGTTTCACCTTTGGCGACCAGTTCAATACTGGTATCGAGTAATGTATCTTGCCAGTTAATGTCAATTAATCCGTAGTTGGTGGTGCGGTAAGCCTGCCCAACCCGAAAAGTATTTTTGTCGTTGATGGCTTCTTCTTTTTGAATGAGGCCGCTAGAAGTAAAATCCCACATAGGATATGGCACCTTAGAGCCTAACTGCCCTTTGTCTACCGATATTTCGGTAAAATGGCGGTCGCCACTCATAAAAATCACACCATTTGCGTGAGTGTCTGTAATCAAATCATATAAACGCTGACGTTCGTGGGGAAAGTTCCCCCAACTTTCCCAGCCATGCTGAAATGACACAAGTTGGTAGCTAGTAACAATTAGCCTAATTTCAGCGGGCTTTTGTAATTGCAGTTTTAGCCACTGCCATTGTTGTTCGCCAAGTAATGTTTTATTTGTATCTGAGTGAGGTATAAAGCGACCAGGTAGTGTTTCAACAGGTTTTCTTACTAGATCGTCACGGTGATAACGGGTGTCTAGCATGATGATTTGCACTCGCCTATCGTCGTCGCCAAATATTTTACTATAGTATATGCCCGCTTGTTGATATAGCGGGTCGTTTTTGTCTTTTAACCAAAAATCTAAGAAGGCTTTTTGACTTGCTTGTTTTAGTGGATACGTTGCACCGCCATCATTTTGGCCATAATCGTGGTCATCCCATGTTGCCAGCGTTGTGGTTTGTTCTCGTAACTTAGAAAATCCTGGGTGTTTTCTTAGCTTGTTGTAGGCTTGAGTAAAGTCTTCAGGATCAGTAACAGGGTTACCGACTTCTTTACCATTCACTATTTGCACGTCGGCATATACGTTGTCACCTATCATTAGCATTACGTCAGGTTGATCTTGTTGAATGGTTTGCCAAACAGGTTGTTTTTTTTCGTATTGCTTGGCACAAGATCCAAACGCTATACGTTCAATGGCATAGGCATGGTTAGATATCATCAATAAGAGAAATAAGAACAAGGATAAGATTAATTTCATGGGCGTTATGTAGAGTTTGTTTTCTCTATGATAACTCGCTTGCGTGACATTAATAGGTCAGCTGTTAAAATTTCGATAAAATGGTGTGGCTGGCAGGTGTTGTTTATCTGCAATTAAGCGTGATAATGACAAATTTGTAGAATAATTAGCGTGCTGATTTGGTATAACTACTTTTGAATTTTAGCATCGACGGCATTAACTAAACACTGACTATATGGGTAACGAATATGAAAAATAGCTTTAAGTATTTTCCTTTCTTTTTAGTAGGTATGTTGTGATTATCCCAATTGCTGATGTCGAGTTAGAAACGCTGTTAAATATTATTGAAAGCTTTGTGCTTCGTGAAGGTACTGAATACGGTTCTGTTGATGTGTCTTTAGACGACAAAGTGCAGCAAGTGCATAACCAGTTAAAGTCAGGTGAAGTCTTGCTGGTTTATTCTGAGTTACATGAAACGGTTAACATTATCCCCAAGCAACAGCTTGGGGAATTTGAAGCCGCAGAGGCTAATGAATCTTAGTTTGATTCAAAAATTAGGTTAAAAGTAACAGGAACCGTTAAGCCAATTCCGCTTAATCCTGCTAGCTTCTGTAAAACTTCGATACCTGGTACTAAACCAAAGTCTTTTGCTGATATAAGAATAGGTTTAGTGCTAGTGGCCACTATTCCTCCATCAGATTTGCTAGTAACTTGCACGCTAACTTGAATTTCATTGCTGTGGCCAAATAAGCTTAATGTTGCCGGTAAGCTGACTAAAATGGTTTCACCTTTAGGTAGCGCTAAAACTGCTTTTGGTAATTGTGCGATTAACTTAGCTGTTGGAAATTTGTCTACCATAAATAGTTTTTCACGCATCCGTGTATCGCGGATTTCAATACCAGAATCAATACTCGCTAAATCGATATCAATGGCTAATCTACCATCATCACCAAACGTTCCATCAAGCTTAGTGAATTTTTGAACTTCGCTTATGTGTTGGTTTTTAGTGGATACAAAGTTTACGCTGGATTCATATGATACTAGCTCCCAATTCGCATTGGCGGCGCTACAAAGAAGACTTAGGCTAATAAACGCAGTATTTAAAATTTTAGATTTCATAAGTCTCTCATTTAGCTTGGTTGTTGTTGCCAAATCCTTGCTTGACTATAGTTAGCCAATCAACGTTTTGGTCTCCTGTAATAAAAAAGTCTGGGTTAATGATACTTTCTCTTTTGTTATAGCTTAAAGGTTCAAAATCTCGGGATAAAATTTTGCCTCCTGCTTCTGTCATTATACATTGTGATGCGCCAGTATCCCATTCGCCGGTAACGCCAAAACGTAAGAAAACATCCGCTTTTCCTTCTGCAATAAAACAGGCTTTTAGCGAACAGCTGCCTGCTGGTAGAGTTTGATAAATTCGTTCTGCACTGAGACTAGAGATAACTCTTTCTCTAGGTTGCCTGCGGCTAATCGCTATAATTATTGGGTCGTTATTTGGTTCATCAAGTTTACGAACATGGATAGGTTTGTGTTCAAGTGGGCATTTTTTGAATGCACCATGACCCTTTAGAGCAGAATATAAGGTTTCACCTGAAGGCCAGTAAATTACTCCCATAATTGGGACGTTATTCTCAATTAGTGCAATATTCACTGCAAAGTCACCACTACGGGCAATAAACTCCTGGGTACCGTCTATTGGGTCAATTAGCCAATACCGCGTCCATTTTTTTCTTTGTTCTAAGGTGCCTAAGTCTGTTTCCTCAGACATAATAGGAATATCTGGGGTTTCCCGTTTTAATATATCTAAAATCACTTCATTTGCTTTGTAATCAGCGGTAGTTACAGGTGAGTCGTCGTCTTTCTGATAACTGGTGAAATCACCACTGTCATAAATTTCAAGTACTACTTTCCCTGCCTCTACGGCGGCTCGTTTGGCAATCTCTAATAGTTTTTGGGCGTTTTCGGTGGGCATTACTGTCCTCTCTTCCACTTTTCCGCTAGTAATAAGGCTGCAATACATCTTGCTTCAATAAAGTCTGCACGCGCCATCAATGTGTCTAACTCATGTATCGACCATCTGACTACCTCAAGAGGCTCTGGTTCATCACCTTTTAAACTTTCAGGGTATAAGTCTTCAGCTATGAATATATGCATTTGGGCATTAAAAAAAGCAGTGGCTAGGTTTACTTTTTGTAGTGGATGTAAAACGTTAGCACCGTAGCCTACTTCTTCTTTTAGCTCTCGGTTGGCTGCAATATCAGCCGTTTCTCCTGGGTCAATTAACCCTTTAGGAAAACCTAATTCGTAACTATGTGTACCGGCGGCATACTCACGAACTAACAAAAACTCATGGTCATTAATAAAGGGCACTATCATTACCGCCCCGCGACCACTGCCACACATCCTTTCAAATACTCGCGTTGCACCGTTCGAAAATTCAAGATCAAGTTGTTCAATCTTCATCAATGAACTTTCGGCAACGATTTTGCGTTGATGGATTATTGGTAGTGTTTTATTTTTGTCTATGTTGCTCATTTGATGTTTCAAGTAATATAGCTAACTGCTTCATCATTAAGCAGTTTTAGTTACTTGAATATACCTGTTAAATAGAGGACTTGCCACTTGTCTACGCTTGCTTGGAAAGAAATTAATACTGTTTTATTAGATATGGACGGTACTTTGTTGGACCTACATTTTGATAATCATTTTTGGTTAGAGTACGTGCCAATTAAATTGTCTAAAAAACGGGGCATTTCTATAGAAGATGCAAAAGCGTTTATGGTTGCAGAGTATGAAAAAGTAATTGGTACCTTGAGTTGGTATTGCTTAGATTTTTGGGCTGAAAAGTTAGACTTAGATATTATGGAAGCAAAGCGTGAAATTAATCACTTAATTAGTATGCGAAACGACAGTATTCCTTTTATTGATGCTTTAAAAGCATCGGGGCGGGAGGTGATTCTGGTGACGAATGCTCATCCAGATAGCCTTAGTTTGAAGGTTGAACACACTCAATTAGATGAGCATATTGATCAGCTTATTTCGACCCATGAGTTTGGGGTAACCAAAGAATCTCAAGTGTTGTGGCAAAAACTTCAAAGTAAACTTGGCTTTAACCCTGCCAACACTTTGTTTGTAGATGACAGTTTAGGTATTTTGCAGGCCGCAAAAGACTTTGGAATTAAATACCTACTTGCGGTGAGTAACCCTGATAGTAAACAGCCTAAGCGAGAGGTAACTAATTTTCATGCGGTACAAGATTATCGATATTTATTAGAAGATATCCTTGCTAATCAGATATCTTCTTAACCACCTTTGTAAATATCTGAGTTCAAAATTTAATGGGGTAATAGCCGTTTGCGTCTGGCTTGCCAAAAAAGGCGGCGGCTTGATGAACCTCTTTGGGTAAATTAGCATCAGGCTTAAAACGGCCACTAACTTTAAATTTCATATTGGCTGGAAGCGTGACTTGAGCCGATAAACCAAAACTATTGGGTTCTTTGACATCAACAATGATACTTTCGTTTACACAGTCTAAATCAGCAGTAAAGTTACCTAAATCGATAACCTCTTTTGGCCCTGTAAAGCTAGCGTTTAACCATTGCCCAGTGCCACTTATTACCTGACAGCTATTAGTATATTCAAGCTCTTGTAGTTGTACTTTAAATCGGCCATTTGCTTCTACTGGAATAGGTAAAGGTAGTGTCCGCAACACAAACTCTGTGGGAACATAAACAACTAGATCCTCAGCTTGAATGTTTTGATTAGAGACAACTACAGACCCATCAATGGATATTTGTTCTAAATCACGAATGTTTCCGGCGCTTATTTCTGCGTTAGCCTTCCCTATCAACAGTGGAAAAAAGGATAAAGACCAGCTTACATCGTTTAGAGGGATACCATTCACAATCACTTGCTGCAGTTGGCCTTTCCAAATAGTGCCAGAAACGCCATTTACTTTAATATCTTTACCTAAATCTACTCGTGAAAGCACCTGTGCTGCAGGTAATTTAACAACTAAAAAAATGACATAAACCACTAAAGCAAGGAGGCTCCACTTCAATATTGACTTCATGATTTTCCTAGTTTTAAGCGACGAATTTTAACATGGCCGGGTAAGTCTGATTCAGCGATATCGATATCTAAGATGATGATCCCCATTTTCTCTAAGCTTTGTAACCAACTCAAAACATCATTAAAAGGGGCTTGGTCAACCCAGACCTGAATCTCATTATTTTGAGGTTGCATTCGAGAAATGACAATTTTCAATCTATTAGCTGCTTGGTTTACAGCTTGCGGGAGCGAGCCTGTAAAGCCTTTTACTTGACCTGAGGAACTTCGTAATTGAGCAGCTCTATTGGCATTTTTCTGTACCCAAGTTAATAGGCTTTTTTGGCTAGTTAGTGCAGCCTGCCCTTTTTCTATTGATGTAGTTAAAGGAGACCAAACCCCCCAATAGAATATGGCTACTATTACAAATACAGTGGATAGCAGAACTAGGCGCTTTTCGCGCTCGTTAAGTTGCTGGTAAATGCTTTTTATTTTATCCATATATATTAGCTCCTAACCGATAAGGTGCCGACAACTTGATTGTCTTTTTGGTTGATGGCCCCTTGCTCTACTTCAAAACCTTGAGCTTCTGCTTGGCGCTTAAAAGTGTCTAAAGCATCAAAATTGGCCGCTACCACTTGTATCCTAATTTCTGTGCGCTTCCTATCAAATCGCATAGTTTGTGGTTTAACCTTAGACTCTTCAAAGGCAGATTCAAGTTGGCTAAGCATCACTAACATAGAGGCTCCGCCACCACCTTGTTCAAGGCTTTTCATTTGGCGTGCCATGGTTCGTCTTAAATCACGATAAGCGCCTGAGTTGGGAAACGCTCTCTTGTACTCTTGATCTGTTAGTTCTTTTAGTTGTGTTAATTCTTTAGATATTCTTTGCTGCTCAATGGTTTTGTCGATTAAGGTTGTGCTTAAAGCGATGATGGCTAATACTGCAGCAACACGCCATTTCTTCCATGTCCCAGACTTTTTGTTGTTAACCTTAAACTCACCTTGTAACAAATTAAACTTACTACTTTTAGCTTCGCTAGCAAGCACTTTCATGGGAAGTTCTAAAGGTTGGCTTATGACTTCGAGGTTATCAATATCCGTTAAATCTACGCCCGAATAATCGCTGATATGTAGTGGGCCTTCGTTACGTTTTGCTTGATGGTTTAAGGCCTGTTTTAGCCATCCCATTTCCCCTTGCAACCCTGCCCACTCGTCTTGACGAATTAACAGTTGTTCTCCTAATTGCAGGATAGACCATGTATCTTCATCTGCTCTAGGTAGGGCTAAGATATCTGGCAGCATTTGGTCGCAGTGTAGCCCAGCTGCTTCGATAATGGTCAGCCAAGCTATGATAGTGGCCTTTTGCATTATGGCTACTGCTTGTTTATCGCCTTGCTTTGGGCCTAAAGCAAAAAACTGGTCGTTAATATCGCCACTAATGTCTTCTTCTAACATATACGGGATAGCAGTAATTGCTTTACGACCTGCTTTAGCTGGCAGTGTTACCCATTTAAGTAAAATGTCACTGGTGGGCACTAATGCGCATATAGGTCTGCCTCCAGCTCTGTCAGCTAAAGTGGCAAGATGCTCTGCTGAGGGTAACTCACCCGAAGCAATAATTTCATTTTGTTGGCTGGACCACACTAGCCAATGAATTGACTCTTGTGAGCTGGCGCCTAAACGCACCACTAACTGTTCCATTTGGTTACATTACCTTTCGACTAATTGTGTTAGTTTAACAATTTGAAAATCAGATTATATACTCAAACCAATTCTAACTCGCGCGCTTTGAGTTGGCTTGGGTATATAAGCTTAAAATCCGCTAAATTCTCTACTGACAACACTTACACTGTTATCTTCATTTATTTTTAGCACACTTTGCATTGCAAATGTGGCGTTATTGAATTTGGTTCTTGTGTGCAATTTAAAATATGAAGTTGTGACATCGAACCATTCTTTTTGTTCATCACTTAGTGGCAAGGCTGTAATAGATGGCTCTGCCAAAAAATCGTTAGTGTCTTGATAACCTTCAGGCCCACGGTTTGCTATAACTGATTGGGCATCTGCTAGGCTCAGCCCTGTTGCGGCACCGATTACAGCTGCGTTTTCTTCGGTAACAGTATTGACATTGATTAAAAATAAACTGTCGTTAGGCAGCACACATACCAGTTCGAGTAGTTTTTCTAACCATTGTACTTCAACACCGTGTATTAAACGTAATTCAGATTTATGGGCTAAAAAATTGTTGGCAGGTAAATAAGGAAATTGACGGCTTTCATATTCCCCATCCTCTGCCCCTAGTTGTGTTGATTGGTCATCTTCGTCTAACCAATCCACTAATGAGTCACGGATTGTTTCTACGTTATAGGTGGGAATGTCACCTTCAACTAATTCCAATAGCCTTTGAAAAGCAACAATCCTGTCAGGTAAGTTTGTTTGAGAGTTACTGCCTGAGTTGGTGCCTGTATTTGAATTTGTGCCCGAATTTGATGTGGTATTTGCACCCGCACCTGCACCCGTATTATTATTTGATGTATCACCTGGGTCTCGCAAGGCATTTAGGTTAAAGCAACTTTGCATATCGATTAGCTTAGCTTCAATTCCTCCTCCATCAACAGGGAATACATATTCTTGATTCCAAGCTTGATCTAAATAAATTAAATCCCTGTCATTTTCGGCTAAGTCTCTTATGGACTTACGAGCATATTGTTCAGCACTCATGGCATACCAATAAGCCTGATTATTGTCTTTTATATTGGATGCACGTTTAATTTGTAATTGTAAGCGAGAGCCCATTTCTGTCGCTAGTATACTGACAATTGCGACTATCATCAGCACTATAATAAGCGCTACGCCCTTTTGCTTTGAAGGCTTATTCGTCACTATTCGCGCCCCCTACTAAAAACTCACGACGTATCTCGCCAAAGGTTTTACTCGAAATGGTGACTGATATGGCTAGTGGCAATACCTCACTTGAGTATATCTCTTCCCAGTCTTCGGCATCTTCTACTTTTTCTTCATCGGTCAAAAAGCTAACTTGAAAGTCCTCTATGTCTGACAATAACACCCTAACTTTAGGTTCATAACCAATTACATTGTCAACATAGTTACCATAGACCCGCTGCAATTCTTGTTCTTGTAAACGGTAACCGACACTTTGTAAGGTACTGCGGGGGAGTAACATCTGTGGGTTATGCCACCCTGATCTTACAAACGCTAACCCTCCTGCATCACTAGACATTACATCTTCACCGCCAGAGACGACCACACTGTTTGCTTCACCATTAACTCTCACTGAGCGGTTAGTCATTTGCATAATATCCCGCTCTATGGTTAACATCGCTCGTTGTAATTCTTCTAGCTTTGCGAACCTTTCTTCTGATAATTGATCGCTTTCGATTACCGAGTTTAAAACCCCAGTACTTGCTACCCCAATTAAAGCAAAAATCGCAATGGCAACCAGTATTTCAAGTAGTGTAAAACCTCGGTTGCGTCTTAACTTAGTAGCAGCCATGGTTAGTCTTGTTTCGCTATAAATGTGACGGCTGAGCTAACAATACTTTTGTAGTTTTCGTCTAAACCAACCGATACATCAACCTGAACCATTTCAGAGTCACTGGTTTTTTCTACTGTTTGTTGCCAATACCAAGTGCGACCAGCCATCTCTTGAGAGCCTTTCTTGTTGTTTTTGACGGGCCAAGTTTGATCGATATGCAATTGAGATAAGCGATTATTAGCCACCCAGGTGGCAAAGGTTATATCTTCAATCTGAGAAACAGTCGTTAAATGTTCACTGGCAGCTTTCATTATTGCGGTAGCGGTTAATGCAAATATAAGAAGTGCCACCATAACTTCTAGTAACGTCATGCCAGATGAGCTATGTTTATAGCTCATCTAAAGGGCCTTCCATTTCGATTGGGCTGATATCTTGACCATTCACTCTGAAGTAAACAGGTGGCTCATTACCAAAATCTGCCTCGTAAACCAATGACAAAGAAAAGGGAGTAATTTCACCACTAGAGAAAATAAAAACTTGAGGTGGGTCAAGCGGCTTGTCTTCTTCATTACCAATTTCAGTGCCATCTTCAGAAAGAGAAAAGTCTTCTTCAAATAGTTCGTCATTATTAAATAGACTGCTACTCGTGTCCCAAGGCAAATCAGTGAGAGATAACGCTATGGAAAACTCATCGGGTATAACATGATCACTTAGTACTTTGTCTAACTCGAGTTTTTGCCATGCTTGTTCTTCATCTAAATACATAAAATAATATGTATTTTCGTCTTCTTCTATTCGTAAACCCAGTTGCCTTTGGTTAAGTACAGCAAAGTCTGCAGCCATATTAAAGACGATTTGTAGCCGCTGAGTTTGTTTTTTTAATCTGTCCTGAGCGCTTTCACCAGAATAGTTTAGTACCACAGCCCCTACTGCCAAGCCCATGATAAGCAATACCAGCATTACCTCTATTAGGGTAAAACCAGTTTGCTTTTTGGTATCTATGGGAGACTGAGACATAAAGAGGCGAACTCAAACTGACTAGTTTAAGTAATCGTTTAGGTTCCAGTTACCAATATCATCATCTGTCCCTGGTTCACCGTCTGGCCCGTTTGAAAAGATATCAAATTGGCCTAATTCACCCGGGCTTAATAGCTGATAAGGATTACCCCAAGGGTCGTTAGGTAAACGTGTGATGTAGCCGTTTGCCCTGTAATTACGAGGAATAGGATCGATAGTTGGTTCGCTCACTAAAGCATCTAAACCTTGCTCAGTAGTGGGAAATACATTATTGCTTAACTTATATTGAGTTAAAGCATTTTCTAAGCTTTGAATATCAATCGCTGCGGTTTTCACTTGAGCTTCTTCTTGATTTCCTAATATCTGCGGCGCAATCATACCGGCCATAATACCGATAATTAGCAATACGACCATGACTTCAATTAATGTAAAGCCTTGAGGTTTGCGTAACGTAATGCGTGTAAAATGTTGTTTCATTAGATATTCACCATAGAGTTTAATGCCATAATTGGTTGTAAAATTGCTACGACTATTAGCAATACCACTACAGCCATAGTTACAATTAAAATAGGTTCAAATACTTTGAGTGATACACTCACTAAAGATTCAAATTGTCTGTCTTGATTATCGGCCGCACGGCCTAACATTTGTTGAAGTTCGCCGCTGCGTTCACCCGATGCAATCATATGCATCATCATAGGGGGGAACATTTTTGTTTGTTCTAAAGATGCTCGTAAGCTAGAGCCTTCTTTAACATGAACTGCTGCTGCTTTAATTGCTTCTTTGATATGTAAATTTTCTAACACATCTCCGGCAATTCGCATACTTTCAAGTAAAGGTACGGCACTGGAAGATAAAATACTTAATGTACGAGCAAAGCGAGCGGTATTCAGGCCCTTAGATATTTTTCCTAGCATGGGCATGGCCAAAATCGATTTGTGGTAACGCATTTTCATAGTAGGTTGTTGCAGCACTCGATTAATGATGACTATGATGAGTACCAAAGCGATAAATACAAAGATACCGTACGCCTCTAAGAAATCACTGACTGAAATTAAAGCTTGGGTAATAGTGGGTAAGTCTTGCCCCATGTGCTGAAATTGCCCCACAATTTTGGGTACAACTTGGGTCAATAATAGCAACACAATAGCGAATGCAAAAAACAGCATAATACAGGGGTAAACCATGGCCTGCGTAATTTGGCTTTTGGTTTGTTGACGTTTTTCGGTGTAATCTGCTAGACGGTTTAAGACCGTATCTAGGTGTCCTGATTTTTCTCCAGCCGCCACCATAGCTCTAAACAAATCATCAAACACATGGGGGAATTCTGCCATTGCATCAGCAAGGGTGTGACCTTCAACAACCTTGCTACGAACCGCCATCATCATGTTTTTTTGACGGGGTTTTTCACACTGCTCTGCTACCGCTAATAGTGCTTCCTCTATTGGAAGTGCTGACTCTACTAAAGTTGAAAGTTGCCTAGTTAATAGAGATAAATCAGAGGCTGAAATGGTGTTTTTAAATAAGGAGAATCCTTGTTGAGATTTACGTTCTTTTTCAGCCACCTGGTCAACTTGCATGGGGATTAACCCTTGTTCACGCAACAGTTGCCTCACTTGTCTTGGGTTATCGCCCTCTAACACCCCATTTTTAGTTTTGCCACTTGTTTCCATGGCTTGGTAAGCATAAGCAGCCATTTAGTCTTCCCTAGTCACGCGCAACACTTCTTCAAGTGATGTATACCCTAACAATACTTTATTACAGCCATCTTCTCGGATACTAGGTGTAGACTGGCGAATATATTTCTCTATCGCCTGCTCACCATGGCCGCTGTGCATTAGCTCACGAATACCTTCGTCGACTATTAATAACTCGTGAATACCTGTTCGGCCTCGATAACCGGTTTGATTACAGGCAGCACAACCTTTTGGTGCATAAACATTTCTAGCCTCAGCAGCGGAGCTAATCCCTAAAATTTGGCATTCTTGTTCGCTAGGTATATGGCTGACCTTGCAATCTGGGCATAGGGTTCTGACTAGTCGTTGTGATAACACCGCTAGTAAACTTGATGACAATAAGAAGGGTTCAATACCCATATCTTCTAAACGTGTAATGGCACCGGCTGCGGTATTGGTGTGTAAGGTAGACATTACTAAGTGACCGGTCAAACTTGCTTGAACACTAATTTGAGCAGTTTCTAAATCACGAATCTCTCCAACCATGACGACATCAGGATCTTGCCTTAATATTGCGCGTAGGCCTCTAGCAAAAGTCATATCAACTTTGGCATTTACTTGGGTTTGCCCAATGCCTTGTAAATCAAATTCGATAGGGTCTTCTACCGTCAGAATGTTTCTATCTTTTGAGTTAATTTCACTTAAGCCAGCGTACAAGGTGGTCGATTTACCAGAACCTGTAGGGCCAGTTACCAGAATAATGCCGTGAGGTTTACGAACCAAATTTGAAAAATGATCTCGGTTAATCTTAGTCATACCAAGATCTTCAAGGTTTAGCCTGACATTATTTTTGTCTAATAAACGTAAAACTACGCGCTCACCGTGGCTAGAGGGCATGGTAGACACTCGAACATCTACGGCTCTACCTGCGATTCTTAAGGTTATACGACCATCTTGAGGAACACGTTTTTCAGCGATATCCATCTTAGACATCACTTTTATGCGGGACACCAACATAGAGGCCATTTTACGATTTGGGCGCAAAATTTCTCGTAGTACACCATCAACTCTAAAACGCACCAATAACTGGGTTTCAAAGGTTTCGATATGAATATCAGAAGCGCCCTCTTTGATGGCCTCTCCTAACATGGCGTTGATCAACTTGATGATAGGCGCGTCATCTTCACTTTCGAGTAAGTCTTCTGTATCAGGTAATTCGTCAGCTAGGCTAAACAAGTCTGTTTCGTTGCCAATGTCCTCCATTAACTGCTTTGCGGCAGAAGAGTCTCGCTGAAAAGCATTGGTTAACAAGGATTCAAACTGGTCAACTTCAATTTCTTTAAGACGAAACTCAGCTCCTAAAAAACGCCTGACTTCAGCAAATACTGGAAATTCAGTTTCTACGGTGTGATACAAAATAGCGGGTGTTTCGCCAGTATCTAGCAATACTTGATGCCTTTTTGCAAAACTAAAAGCGAGTTGTTTGTGCTCAGGCTCATCAATGGGCGCATTAATATCAGCGCCCGCTTCTAGTAATGATTGCTCCTCTACTTCTAAAGCACTTCGTCCTAAAGTTTCATCGACATCAGGCATAACTATTCGTCATCCTTTTCTAGATTCTTGTTTTCTATATAGTCGTTAAATGATGGAGGTAAGCTTAATGAGTCATCCCACTCTGGCAACGAAGGCGCATCGCTAAACGGCATTAATGGAATGCCATCGGCTTGATGTTCTAACTGCTGCGCACGAATATACTGATACTTTTTCTTACTTATTTCGTTCATGGTGATGCCATCACGAATTATAGTCGGGCGAATAAATACCATTAGATTACGTTTGTTTTTGCTAGTGGTGGTAGATTTAAATAAATGACCAATAATAGGAATATCTCCTAATAAAGGCACTTTAGAAACACTTTCTTGTACGTCTTCGTCTATCAACCCTCCTAGAACAATCACGCCACCGTCATCTACAATTACAGAGGTTTTAATTTCACGTTTGTTTGTAATGATATCAACACTTGTTGCTCCGCTAAGGCTAGATACTTCTTGTTCTATTAATAACTGAACCGCATCCCCTTCGTTAATTTGCGGGGTCACTTTAAGCTTAATCCCTACCTCTTGACGATCAATTGATTGGAATGGGTTAGCGTTATTAGTGCCAGTTGTTGAACCCGTGATAATAGGCACTTCTTGACCCACAATGAAGTAAGCTTCTTCGTTATCCATAGTAGTTAGGTGAGGAGTAGCTAATATATTGGCATTGGTATCAGAGCTTACTGCTTGTAATACGGCCCCCCAGCCATCAAATACTCCGCCGACTAAAAATCCACTTACACTGCTCAATAAAGAGGCAAGTGTGGTGAAGTCACCATCTTCTGTGGTAGTAAACTCAAATGCATCGCCATCATCATTAAATTGGGTAGTGGTATTAGTAGTGTCCTGTGCTTGTTCGACGCCCACTGCCAAAGAGCCTATGCCCACTACACCATTAGAAAACTGGGTTCCACCGTAATCTTCACTGGCCCATTGTACTCCAAGGGTGGTTCCATCGCCTTCAAAGACTTCAACGATAATGGCTTCTACTTGTACCTGCGCGCGGCGAACGTCTAGTTTACGAATTACGTCTTCTAGTGAGCGCATCATGTCTGGTTCTGCAGTTATCACCAATGCGTTTGAGTCTTCGTGAGAATCTATGCTGACTTCACGATTGCTGCTGGTTTTACCCTTTGTTGCGCCCTTTTCTTCTGCTTGAATACTCGCGCTTACTCCTTGTAAAACTTTGACTAAATCTTCTGATTTTGCATAGTTAAGGAATATGACCCGGGTATTACCACTCGTTTCTAATTCTTGGTCCATTCGCTGAATTAAGTTCACGATACGCTGGCGAGCTTTAACATCTCCACTAACAATGATGCTGTTGGTTCTATCATCGGCCACCACTCTTGGGTCTGACTTACCTGAAGCATTTGCCTTACTTTGTGACTTGTTAATGCTTTCGATAATACGCACTATTTCGGTGGCTGATGCGTATTGTAATTTAACGATTTCTACTTCTTCATCACCGGCCTTATCAACACGTTCAATGATTTCTACTAACCGATTTACAACCGCAGCACGACCGGTAAGCATCATAACGTTTGATGCGTCATGGCTTACGACATTGCCGCCTCCGGCAGTGTCGTTAAGCTGGCGTAATAATGGAGCTAACTCGCGTACAGGTACATTGTATACAGGCATAACACGGGTGATCATTTCGTCACCATTGAAAGGGCTCCCTTCAACTACGGGAATATTAGAAGCTTTTGCGTCTTTGGAACGAATAACTTTAATTACTCCACTGGGCATTGATACTGCAGAGTAGCCATAAACTTGTAATACATTTAGGAAAAACTGGTAGTACTGATCCTCATTTAAGAGATCGTAACTACGTACAGTGATTTTACCTCTTACATTAGGATCAACAATAATGGTTTTTTGTAAGTTCTTGCCCACAATATTAATGAACTCACCAATATCTGTATTTTTGAAGTTTGGAGAGTAATCGGCAGCTGCCACTATGCTAGAGACTGCAAATAAGGCACCACTCATTATAGCGAGTAATACTTTTGATGCAGTTAAGCGATGGCGTTTAATAGACTTCATGTTTATTGTTCCTCTTCCCGTGCGGGTAAATCAAGGTATATGGTAATAAATTCATCTCTACGTAAAACTGTCATTTGTAAAGACTCTGATTCTCTTAATAAATTCATAGCTTCGAGGCCTTGCTGTATATCGGTTAAGTCAAGGCCATTCAGTTCGGTAATAACATCTCCAGATTTTAACCCTACCTCTTTAAATAGAGAAGATTTTTTGCCAGGGCTTACTCGATACCCTGTTAATTGGCCATCTTTTTTGTTTGGAGCGACGGCAATGTAATCTGTAAAGCTAGTCGGTTTTTGCTGTAATTCTCGTCTGGCGTCTAAGGCATCTGATGATAAAGTACGACGGTTTGATGAGCTTTTAGCGGCGGTTGGACGTGACGGCTTAGACGCAGTGCTACTAGACTGTGTATTGTAATCTACACCATCTAACATTAGGGTTTCATTAATGCCATTATTACTAATGATCACTCTATCAACATGAACTTCTTCTAGGGTGGCATTAGTGCCTTCTATTTCATCATTGACGCCGTAAGTTTGTTGTTGATTTCGACTTTCAATAATCGCCGCTCCGTTACCTTCTTCAGTGCTTGTTACTACACCCGTTAGAGTTAACTTTAAACGAGTCACAGGGGCCTCAGTTACTTTTTCTTTCTCTTTGACTGGTTTGGCGGTTAAGTCTCCAAACAAGTTGAGTCGTTTAAGTGCAGCTAAATTTAGTGTTTGTGGGCTATTCGAACGAGTCGATTTTTTCGACAAGGATACGCTTTGAGTATTGCCTTGCTCTGGGTGAGGCCATAAGCGCCAGGTTAACTCAGCCGCATAGGCCAGCAGAAATATACTCAGTAGTATAATCAACACAATATTAATTTTGTGTTGATTTTTAACTAATTGGAGCCATAGTTGATTAACGTTATAATTTGCGACTGTCATTGTCTCTCGGTAGGACGGATTAAAATGTCTAAAAGTGCTTGCTAGACTATTAGTTAAGCAAATAAGCCTTAATAATAGCGAGTAGGGGCCAGCGCTACAACTCTAATCCCTAAACGTTACAAAAAAACGATCAATTCATTATGAAAAAAAATATAGATATCCCTGCAAACGTTCGTTTAGACAAATGGTTATGGGCAGCTCGTTTTTTTAAAACGCGAGCTTTAGCTAGAGATGCGGTGCAAGCAGGTAAAGTACATTACAATGGTCAGCGCAGCAAACCTAGTAAAACTGTAGAGCTTGGTGCTTCGATAAAAGTTCCCCAAGGATTCGATTTTAAAGATGTGGTGGTACTAGCAGTCAAAGAGCAACGTCAAGGGGCTCCTGCGGCACAACTTATGTATCAAGAAACAGAAGAAAGTGAAAAGCTACGTGCAAGTAACGCCGAAGCGCGTAAACTTAGCGCTTTTCATAGTCCAAAGCCTTTAAGTCGACCTGATAAAAAGCAACGACGTCAAATTATTCAATTTAAGCAACAGTAATATTCAAGGTATATATACATGGCATTCGACCAACTTCATCGTTATTTATTTAATCAAGGGAATGTCAGAGGTGAGCTAGTACGTTTGCAGTCTAGCTATCAAGCCATTCTAGACTCATACCCTTATCCCCCAGTGATTCAAAAATTACTCGGAGAGTTGATGGCTGCCACTAGCTTATTGACTGCAACCTTAAAATTTAAGGGAGACATTGCAATTCAAGTGCAAGGCAAAGGGCCGTTAAATTATGCCGTAATAAACGGCACAGATAAGCAGCAGATGCGTGGAGTAGCTAGATGGAACGAAGAATTAACTGAGCTCCCAGAAGCGTTCAATGAGTTAGTACAAAAAGGGGTGTTAGTTATTACCATTACTCCGGAAAAGGGTGAACGCTATCAAGGAATGGTTTCTTTAGATAAACCTACTTTGGCAGAGTGTATTGAGGGGTATTTTCAACAATCTGAACAGTTAGCTACTAAGGTGATTTTACGCACACAGTTTACAGGTGCAGAGTCAAAGGCATGCGGTATGTTTTTACAGGTGTTGCCAACAAGTAGTGCCGCTACCGATCAAGATGACACCGATTTTGGGCATCTAAGCACCTTAACTGAAACCATCAAGGATGATGAGTTGTTTGCATTACCTGTTGCAGATATTTTACACCGTTTATATCACCAAGAAGATATAGAGCTATTTGACCCAACTGAGGTGATTTTTAAATGTAGTTGCAGTAAAGAGCGCAGTGCCCAAGCATTAATCAGTGTTAGCAAAGAAGAGTTATTAGATATTGTGGCCAAAGATGGCGATATTAAAATGAATTGCCAATATTGTCATGCTGAGTATCGCTTTGATGGTATTGATGTTGAAAGTATTCATGCTGGAACCTTTAGTTTACCTGTAGGGCAGAGTTAGCAAAAATGTTAGTTAAATAGCGTTTAACCTAGCAGCACTAATCGATGCAAATCATTATGTTTTTAGCATTATTTGCATCTTTTCCTAAACAGGCATGCCTAAGAAATATTGTTTTAGGCCTTCTTGTTAGTCAACATTTTTAGCTCTTGCTTTGCTAGATAGAAATCCATTTTTGACCGTAATAATTTGTATAGGAGTATTGACCCATCAATCTCTTCTTTACGGTTTGTTAAGCTTTCTATGTTTAACCCTAAAGGTAAATCGTAACTGATCACCGCGTCTAAAATTTGCTGTAAACTGTTACTACATATTCTAATTGACTCATGTAGTGGAGAGTCTGCGTTTAATATTCTTAAGCGAGTTGCTTCTGGTACACTTATTCCTAACCATTCGATAAATTCTAAGGTTTTTTCACTTCCACAGGGTGAAAAGGTAAGAATTATTCGTTGAGGTTTGATGGCAAGTTTTTGGCATTCGATAGCATATCGAGTAAGCAGGTCAATCGTTGCTTGGGGGTTATATATCGCTTGAGAAATAAAAAAGTTGCAACCTTGTTGGTGCTTTTTAATAAGACGTTGATGTTCATCCCCTTTACTCGCATGACGCTCTGCAATGGTTACTCCGCCAATAAAAAAATTATGTTGGCTGTCTACTAGGGTTTGATAAGCCTTTTCTAAGGGGAGTGAGGCTTTCATATCTTTGGAAGGGCTGCCTACTAGCACCACATCTTTTACATTATAGTTTTTCCATGCATCTTCAGCCCAGCCATTGAACGCTTCTTTGTTCGACTGGATTACACTTTTATAGGTAATTACTGGTCGGTTGGATTGCTTATTTAATAATGAAGCATACCACCTAGGATCGTGGGTAGTTTTAAAAGGGAATGGACGAGGCTTACTAATTCTCGAGCCTTCATCTTGAATGTCGTAAACAATCAAACCATCAAAATCAATGTCATTTACACGTTCAAGTAATTTGTGGGCGATGGTTTCAACTTGTTCTGCAGGCGTGTTGCTTTTAGGCGGAGTCGTGCCAATAAAATAAACGCCACGGGTGTGATCGTTATATCGAGTACGTAATTCTGACTCTTGAGCCTGCATAAATTTTTACCTTGGATTATTTCATTTAGATGTATAGCCGTCTAAATAGTTTCTACTAACTCAGCGTCGAAATAAAGTAAAAAGGTGATATTAACTAGACAATATATGTGTGATTTATATCTGAAGTAGATATAGTACTAATATCCACTTAATTTATAAGGGTACTTCACACAAGAAATAGTGATTGAACCCGTAACTTTCCCAGTGGACATTCATCTTAGGACTATATGCTAGATATAATATCAATTTTATTTGTATTGTTTGGATTAGGGTTTCTATTAGCGTCGATTAAACCCACGTACTCCATTTGTAAAGACATTGAGCATAAAGGTTGGTGTGCTTTATTTGTGTTAATTTTAGCCTTTATACTCGGTTACGTTTTCTTTTTAATTGTATTGATACTTAACCCTGTCTCTATAGTTGAGTTGGGCCTCTCGGCTATTTTAGCTGGTGGGGGAGCCTTTGTTGTTATTATTATTCAGCTAAGTTTGCACTCTATTACGACAATAAAAAATGACGCTGCGATGCGTTATTTTGAATCACGCCATGACGCATTAACAAAACTCCCCAATCGTTTGTGTTTCACAGAACAGTTGGCGAAAGCTATCACTGTAAGCAAACCTTTTGCTGTCGTCATGGTTGATCTCAATCGATTCAAAGAAGTAAATGACACATTAGGACACGCAGTTGGCGACAAGTTACTCGTTCAAATTGGGCAGCGTCTGCAAAATAGCTTGGAAGAGCCTAACATTTTGTCGCGTTTCGGGGGGGATGAATTTGCTTTGATATTGCATGATGTAGATGAAGAAACCTGTTTACACGAAACTAAGAAGCTAATGGATTCGCTAGAAGATAGTTTTGTAATTGAAGAGAACTTATTGGTTATCGATATGAGTATTGGAATTGCATTGTTTCCAAATGATGGCATTAATGGTGATGTGTTATTAAAAAATGCTGACATAGCAATGTATCTAGCTAAGCAAAACAAACAACATTTTGTACTATACGATTCGACTAAAGATACCTTGTCCCCCAAACGACTAAATATCATTTCAAAAATACAAAATGCACTGAATCATGATGAATTTGAGCTATATTTTCAGCCAATTGTTGACCCAAAAAACTTAACACTAAGAGGGTTTGAATCTCTGATTCGTTGGCCACAACCAGATGGCAGTATGATATCTCCAGGTGAATTTATCCCATTGATTGAACAGAGTCGGTTTATCGGGAAAGTTACCCGTTGGGTGATACGACATTCTATTCAGCGTATACATGCTTGGAACCAAGGAAAGCTAAGGCTTAATATCAGCGTCAATCTTTCCGCAACCGATATATTGGATAAAGAGCTGGTGCCTTACATCAAAAAATGTTTAGAAACCCACCCCGTTTCTCCAGATTTGCTCTGCTTTGAAATTACAGAAAGTGCAATTATGTTAGATGTGGATAGAGCTAAACATGTTATTGATGACCTCTTTTCTATGGGCATAACCATTGCTTTAGATGATTTCGGCACTGGCTACTCATCTTTGTCTTTATTACGGGAATTACCTGCTCAGATTATTAAAATTGATCAATCGTTTGTTATGCAGATAACCACAAATACAGGTGATTATGCGATTGTAAAGTCTATGGTAGAGTTATGTCACCGTTTGGGTAAAAAAGTGGTGGCAGAAGGGGTTGAAAGCCTAGAAGTGTTGGAAAAGCTAAACGCAGTGGGTTGTGATTTTGTACAAGGTTATTACTGTTCAAAGCCGTTGAGCTACGATGATGCATCTAGTTGGTTATCGCTTTACAAAGAGCGTGGAAATAAAGTGACTGAGTTAGGTTATAAACCACATTTTATTTAGTGTTGTATATATGTCTTAAAAATCCGAGTCTAGTTAACTGCTTTGGCAATTAATAAAGACAGTTGCCACTAGGCCTTTATCTGGGTGGTTCTTTAGCGTTACATGTCCTGAATGCATATCTACAATACGCTTGATAATGGCAAGCCCTAGCCCCGATCCTAAACTTCCCCGTGCTTTATCACCTTGCGTGAAAGGTTCGAACAAACTTTGAATACAATCATTAGGTACGCCTGGTCCAAAATCTCTTACAGAAAAATACAACTGATGATTTTTTTTATCATGGCCTGAACTTATCTCAATATTATTACTGCCATAACGAAAGGCATTTTCGATAAGATTGTCTAACACTCTTTTTAGGGCTACACGTCTAATCAAGACCTTGGGTAATGGCTTTAAATTTAACGTAATATTATGATTTTCTTCAATATTTCTCGCTTGTACTGCTTCTTTTATTAGATCATTTAAATTGCCATTTTCCATACACTCTTGCTGATCTTGACGTACATAATCGATAAACTGATCGATTATTTCGTTCATATCTTCGATGTCATGGACGATGCCTTCTTTTATCCATTCTTGATCTGTGGGTAACATTTCTGATGCTAACCTTATTCGTGTTAAAGGGGTGCGTAAATCGTGGGAAATACCAGCCGTTAATAATGCTCTGTCATCTTCTAACTGTTTAATTCCTTTGGACATTTGATTAAATGCTCGGGTTACTGCAATAAGCTCTATTGAGCCTTCTTCTTTTAAAGGTTTGGGCACCAACCCTTTACCTACTAACAAAGCGGCATCCTGTAAGGCTTGTAATGGCCGGTTAAGTCTCCTCACAAATATTAAACTGCCGCCAACACTTAGAATGCCAATCATTAATAAATATACTAGATGAGGTGAGCCGTCTCCTTGCCCTAGGCCGATCATTGGGACAGTAATCCAAATGGAAGGGTTTTGAGGAGGGTTGATCCAATATAAATAAGGCTCACCTTGGCTGATTCTTACTTGAGCTTCACCCTGCAAAATATCTGACATTTGATTAGACCAAGATTGATAATGAATGGCGTGATCTAACCCTTTTTCTACGGCTTCTTCTTGAGTGTAAATTTGCATGCCAGCCACCTCAAATAGTTGAGGCTGTAGTGCTGAGTTTTTGGAGTCTAACCCAGCGACATTTACCATTTTTATTTGGTTAGCTAGCAAATGATTGATTTGTTTGACGTTTGGGCTGACAAAATAAAAGGTGACGGACACTAAGGATACAATTTGATTAATCAGTAACAGAATGGCAATCAATAATACAGTTTGTCCAAAAGCACTTTTGGGAAGTAACTTCACAGTTTGATTACCAGATTGTTAGACATAGGGATAAATAAGTTCAAATTAGCTAGCACTGCCACCATCGGGTACAAATACGTAACCTAATCCCCACACAGTTTGAATGTATCTTGGACTGGTTGGATCCTCTTCTAACATTCGGCGTAATCTGGATACTTGCACATCAATGCTACGCTCTAATGCGCTATAATCTCGTCCCCGTGCGAGGTTCATTAATTTATCTCGTGACAATGGTTCTCTAGGGTGGGTCACTAGAGATTTAAGCACTGCAAACTCTCCACTTGTCAGTGTCATTGGGGTGTCATCGGCAAGCATTTCTCTTGTGCCCAGATTAAGTGAGTATTTACCAAAGTTTACTATTTGTTCTTCTAACGATGGTGCTCCGGGGGCTTCGGTAGTTTTTCGTCTTAATACTGCTTTAATGCGAGCCAGTAATTCTCTAGGGTTAAATGGCTTAGGTAAGTAGTCATCTGCCCCCATTTCTAAGCCAATGATTCTGTCTACTTCGTCACCTTTTGCAGTTAACATCACAATGGGTATTTGGTGCTCTTTTTGTCTAAGACGGCGGCAAATCGATAGTCCATCTTCACCTGGAAGCATTAGATCTAAGACCAATAAGTGGAAGTTCTCCCGCTCTAATAAACGGTCCATTTGTTCAGAGTTAGCGGCAACTCTTACTTGAAATCCTTGCTCAACTAGATAACGCTCTAATAAACTGCGCAGACGCATATCGTCATCAACCACTAGAATTTTTGTTGTTTCTTGTCCCATAACCTTTCCAGAAAGTGTTACATAATTAAATACACTATATGTGAAAGCCTATGAATTCAAAAGGTTGCAATCATGACTAATCACTATGGATTGTTACAAAGTTTGTCATATGGAGGTGCGTAACCCAAGTCTAAGCCGCAGAGTAATGCTAATTTAACATTCTGTAAAATGAAGGCTAACTTAAACCTCTGACTGAAACTTTGACATTTTTTGCAAAAATGTCAGCGCCTGCTTTGGATTCATATCTGCTGGGGCAAAATCTTTTTGTCCGAGTTCTTTTAACAAGGTTGCAAATTGAGTTGAGCTGGCGGCATACCCCATTTTCCATTGTGGAAAGCTTGGCTGGGTCACTTCGTCATAACTGATAATGACCACTTCATCATGTCTGGCGTCATCTGCAATATCTAAATATAACTCGTTAAGTGCTTTTCGCTCTCCTTCTAATGCTTGCAAAAAATACTGTTTGTCGTAACACAGCATGCCGCAAATATTTAGGTTGCCATTATTACTTCGAGCGGTATCTAACACATCTTTCAAATCAGCTAACGATATTTCTCGAGAGGCTCTGCTGTAATAAAGTAATCTGACTAGCTTCATATATAATCTCCTGCTTAATGTCTATTATTAACAATAACTTGCGGAACAAAAAATCTAATCTAGGCTATATACTCTAGCAGAGTTTTTAGGAACCGTGAGATGGTAGAGGCGAAAAACATAGCTGTTTTGGTGTTTAGTGTAGGTAATTTAGCGCTACATGAAAACGCATTAGGAAGTTGGTGTGACTACCAACACTATGACAGCTTTCGTCAATTTAAAAAGCAATTTAGGCACACTAAACCAGCGTTAATTGTGGCTGGCATTGGTAGCGATAAAGATGAAGCATTATGCAAAGAAGCAACTCTATTTGTGCGAAATGGCTTGGCTAATCAAGACTCTCGTATTGTTATTTTAAGGGACCCTAATTTTGGTCTAGATGAGATACATTGGATGGAATCTTTGCAGGTAAATGCTTGCTTGTCTGCAGAGCCAGAAAAGCAAACCATCAATATCACAACTCTAAAAAGAGAAATAGATACATTTCAATACATTGATAACCATAGGCGTCAACATGATGCTGAAACTGAGATGTTGATGTGTATCACTAAATTTTCTCGAAGTAATGAATCACTCACTAATTTGTTGCAAATGTTCTCCAATTCTTTATCTGCCTTATGTTACGCGTCTTGCGTATTCCATATAAAAATACTCAATGATAGCGAAGGTGAAATTGAATTCTGTGAAAGTAACGCTTTTGACATAAAGAGAGAGCTAAACATAGCGTTAGGTTTACCTAAAATTTCCCACTATTTAAAAAATGCACTAGATGAAAAGCTACCGCAAATTAATTTACTATCAGAGGATATTGACCTTGCGACTATAGAAAATAAATTGTTAGAAAAAGTTGGCAGTTACTTAACTTTCCCTATCATTGTTTACAATAAACCGCTGTATTTACTTGTTTATTTCATTCCTGAGAGTGAAATGGATAAGGTGTCGATGAAGCAAATTAATGTAATTAGTAAGGCATCTGAGCAACTCACTGTGTTGTTAGAGCGTAGGCAAGCTGAAAGTAGTTTAAAAAAGCAATATACAAGATTAAAAAGCACCTTAGTTGAATTAAAGACCACTAAGCAAGCATTACAACACCAAGAAAAAATGGCGAGTATAGGGCAGATGGCTGCGGGTATTGCTCATGAAATAAATAACCCACTGTCTTATGTCATGAGTAACTTTTCTTCTATGGATGATTACCTAGACAGTATTTTACAGTTGCAAGAATTACAGGCAGAATTTCTGAGTTCTATTGAGCAGGGGCAAGACAACAAGGTAGCCCAATTAAAAAACAATATTTCAAAATTCTCTGAAGAGGAAAATATAGCCTTTGTCCTAGAAGATATTCGCGCTGTCATCAGTGACTCTCACAGTGGCTTGAAAAGAGTCAGAGACATCATTACTGATTTGAAATCATTCACTTATAGTCAGTCCACTGAGTTAGAGGTGTGTGATTTAGTCAAAGTAGTCGAAGATACCCTAAAAGTTTTAAGTTATGACCTTGAGGGCACAATTGAAATAGATTCGACGTTAAATGAGTTACCAAAATTTATGGCTCATAATGGCTTGATGCAACAAGTGTTCATTAACTTAATTAAAAATGCCGCGCAAGCACTGTCTGAAGCGGGCACAGTTAACGCCAAAATATCTATTTTTACAGAGACAAAAGAGCAGAGTATTCGTATTGTTGTGCGAGACAATGGACCTGGCATTCCTATTGATGCTCAACAAAAGGTATTTGAACCCTTTTTCACTACAAAAACGGTGGGAGAAGGCACAGGTTTGGGGTTGTCCGTAACTTTTAACATTATTAAAAAGTTGGGAGGTGTAATTAGTTTAAACAGTAAAGAGGGAGAATTTACTGAGTTTGTTATTGTTTTTCCAATTGAAACTTGAGTTGTTTATTTTTCGCTTACCCAGTCCATTTGAAAACCAGCCCGGCGCTTTTTATCAAGTATTTCTTCTAATAGCGGCATTAAAACCAGTTCCATAGCTAGCCCCATTTTTCCACCAGGCACGACTATTGTATTGATACGTGACATGAAAGAGCCATCAATCATTTTCAGTAAAAATGGGTAATCAACATTCTTCATTTCTCGACGAAAACGCACTACGACAAAGCTTTCATCTTGACTTGGGATTTCTCTAGCGCTAAATGGGTTAGACGTGTCAACAGTCGGTACCCGTTGAAAATTAACATGTGTGCGCGAGAACTGCGGTGTAATGTAGTGAAAATAATCGTCTAAGCTACGGACAATACTACTCATGACCGCTTCACGAGAATGACCTCTGTCTGTGGTGTCTCGCACAATTTTTTGGATCCACTCTAAGTTCACTATTGGCACTGTGCCTACCAATAAGTCTACATGCTTTGCCACATTCACTTCATCATTTTTCACGCCACCATGTAAGCCTTCGTAAAAAAGCACATCGGTTTTTTCGGGTAAATCTTGCCAAGGAGTAAAGGTGCCTGGCATTTGATTAAAAGGCACTGCTTCGTCGAATGAGTGGAGATATTGTCGATGCTTACCCATACCCGTTTCGCCATATTCTTTGAATAGAGTTTCGAGCATTTCAAAATCATTAGCTTTTGGACCAAAATAACTAATATGTTTGCCTTGCTCTTGGGCTTTACGAATTTCTACTTCCATTTCTGGTCGAGTAAAACGATGAAAACTATCCCCTGCTACTACCGCAGCATTCACTGATAAATTTCTGAATATATGGCGAATTGCATTTGTGGTAGTGGTGGTACCGGCTCCAGAGGAGCCAGTAATAGCTATAATGGGATGTTTTATAGACATTCAAGATTCTAAGTAAAGAAAAGAGCATCATTTATAAGCAAGCTTGGCTGCGGGGTCAAGTACAACCTAATCCCCTTGTGATTTATTTATGATAAATATAGGCTCCAAAACTGCGGTAAATCAGCAAAAATACATAATAGTTTTAGATTTGCACTGAAATAAAAATCATACTGTATAGGTCTTCAGTGGGCAGTAGTGGTATTAATGCCATTAATATATTTTATCGTTTCAAAATAGGGTTTGTAAAATACCATGAATGTAAAACGCGGAATTCTTGTTGTCCTCATATTAAGTTTGATTGGCGCATTTTTTGTTTTCGATTTAGGGCAATATTTAACCTTAGATAGTTTAAAGGCCAATCAGCAACAGTTAGCAGAATTGATTGAAACAAATTGGTTGCAAGCATTCTTTGGGTATCTTGTTTTGTACGTCATTGTCACTGCACTAAGTTTACCAGGAGCGGCTATTTTAACACTAGGTGCTGGGGCGTTATTTGGTCTGGGATGGGGCTTAGTGTTGGCATCATTTGCTTCAACGATTGGTGCCACTCTCGCCTTTTTAGTGTCACGTTTTCTACTCAGAGAGTGGGTCAAAAATAGTTTTAGTCAAAAAATTGCAGCCATAGATGCAGGTATCGAAAAAGACGGTGCTTTTTATTTACTGAGCTTACGTTTAGTGCCTTTATTTCCATTCTTTATCATTAACTTGGTTATGGGTGTAACAAGCATTCGCACCATAACGTATTACTGGGTTAGCCAAGTCGGCATGTTAGCGGGGACTTTTGTTTTTGTTAATGCAGGTACTCAGTTAGCAAATATTGAATCTTTATCGGGTATTGTTTCACCTAATATTATCTTGTCTTTTGTGTTGTTGGGCGTATTCCCGCTTATCGCTAAGTTAATCTTAAACATTATTCAAGCTAAACGTGTTTATAAAGGTTGGGAAAAACCAAAAACTTTCGACCGTAACATGGTGGTGATTGGCGCAGGATCTGCAGGTTTAGTCACCGCATATATTGCAGCAGCAGTGAAGGCGTCGGTTACGCTTGTAGAAAAACACAAAATGGGTGGCGACTGTCTGAATACTGGTTGTGTGCCGTCTAAAAGTTTACTTCATGCAAGTAAGCTGGCCCATATGCACAAAGGTGCTGAAAAATCAGGTGTGTCTTATCAAGCACCTCAAATCGATTTTAAAGCCGTTATGGGTCAAGTGCATAATGTGATTAAATCAATTGAGCCCCATGACTCAGTAGAGCGATATGAGTCGTTAGGTGTGAATGTGGTAACGGGCAGTGCCACTATTGTGTCTCCTTGGCAGGTTGATATTCAAACCGAAGATGGTGTGCAGTCATTGACGACAAAAAACATCATTATTGCCACTGGTGCGAGTGCGTTTGTGCCGCCTATACCTGGATTGAAAGATGTCGATTATTTAACAGCCGAAAACCTCTGGAACCTAACAGAACAGCCTAAACGTTTAGTGGTATTAGGTGGCGGTCCTATAGGTAGTGAATTATCTCAAGCCTTTGGACGTTTAGGTACGCAAGTCACACAAATCGAAAAGCATGACCAGCTTTTAAGCAAAGAAGACCCAGATGCAGCAGAGCATTTGTATAAGCAGTTAATCAAGGATGGCGTAGATGTGCGTTTAAATACCACAGCTAAAGCGATTGAGAAAACAGCCGAAGGACAAGTTATTGTACTTGAAAAAGATGGTGTAGAGGAGCGCGTAGCCTTTGATAAAATATTGGTGGCTGTGGGCAGGCAAGCAAACTTAAAAGGGTTTGGTTTAGAAAAGCTTGGTATAGAAACCGACAGAACTATAGTTACCAACGAAATGCTACAAACTAAGTATCCTAATATTTTAGCCGCGGGTGATGTGGCTGGTCCTTATCAATTTACTCACACTGCGAGTCATCAGGCTTGGTATGCAGCAGTTAATGCATTATTTAGAGGGTTTAAAACCTTTAAAGTAGACTATCGAGTGATCCCTTGGGCAACGTTTACAGAGCCAGAAATTGCAACGGTTGGCTTAAACGAAACCGCTGCTAAAGAGCAGGGTGTAGCATATGATGTGAGTCGTTATGATATTGGTGGTTTAGACAGAGCGCTTGCAGACGATCATGCAAGAGGCTTTGTAAAAGTATTAACTGTGCCGGGTAAAGACAAAATTTTAGGTGCTACTATTGTTGGCGCACATGCAGGTGAGCTTTTGGCTGAATTTGTATTAGCTATGAAACATAATTTAGGCATGAACAAGTTATTGGGTACTATACATATTTACCCGACTATGGCTGAAGCAAATAAAAATGTGGCAGGGGTTTGGAAAAAAGCCAATGCACCAGAGGGCCTGTTAAAGTTTGTAGAACGTTTTCACAAGTGGAGAAGATCGTAGTGAGTCGAATTTACTTATTAACCCAAAGAGCCCTAAAAAGTTTATTTTATCTGGCAGGATTAACCATGTTATCTAATACAGCACATGGATTTGAGCACCAGCATACCGAATTTACAAGTGTGTTGCAGAAGGTTGTAGTTGTGTCTGAAGACGGTAAGCAAACTCGTGTTAACTACGCTAAGTTGAACGAGCAACCAGAAGTGCTTAATGCATATCTAGATAGCTTATCTGCTGTGACAGAACAGCAATACCAAACGTGGACTGAAGGGCAGCAGTTAAGTTTTTTGATGAATGCATATAATGGCTTCACCTTAAAGTTAATTGTTGATAATTATGACGACTTTTCTTCTGGTAAGGCTGAATCAATAAGAGATTTAGTCAGTATTTTTAAAAGCCCATGGAAGAAAAAGTTCTTTAGTCTGTTAGGGAAGAAACGCCATCTAGATGACATTGAACATAGCATGATCCGAGTGTGGTTTTCGTATCCAAGAATACATACAGCCTTAGTTTGTGCTGCTGTGAGTTGTCCGCCATTACGTAATGAAGCATTTGTAGAAGACAAGGTTATTGCCCAACTTGATGACCAAATGAAGTTGTTTTTGAGTGATGACACGCGAAATACAGTCAATTTGAAAAAAACAAAGGTCTTGCTTTCTCCGGTCTTTAAGTGGTACTCGGATGATTTTGAAAAGGGCTATCAAGGTTTTAATAAGATAGAAGATTTGATACAGGCTTATCGATTAGATATTGCGAACGATCAGCAAGAAGTTGAATTTTTAAAGACTCAAAAATTTACGGTTGACTACTTTGATTATGATTGGCGATTAAATGATATTTCGACGTTTTAGCACTAAGCTAACCGGTTTAATTTTACTGGTAAGTTTGAGCATATCTACTGTTATGGCTGAAGATTTAGTCGTTGAAACGTTAGATGAAGCGGGTGCCAAGTGGCAGCAAACCCTTAAAGTAGCAAAAGGAAAGTCGGTGTACTTTTATGCTTGGGGTGGCTCTAAAGCGGTTAACGAATATTTACGTTGGGCTAAGCGAGAAATAGCAAAGCAATACGGTGTTAGGTTAATTCATGTAAAAGTCACCGACCCAGGTGAAGCGGTGGCTCGCTTGAAAGCTGAAAACGGCCGTACTAGTGCTATTGATTTAACCTGGGTGAACGGTGAAAACTTTGCCTATTTAAAACAACATGATCATTTACTGGGTAATTTATGGTCTAGCATTCCTAATGTCGAAAATTTAGCCATAGACACCTTGCCTATTACTGTTGATTTTGGGGAGTCTATGGATGGTTATGAAGTGCCTTGGGGCATTGGCCAGTTTAATTTAATCGCTGAAGAAGCGGTGTTCTCTAATGCTCAGTTTAGTGCCAATGATTTATTAACTATCGCTCGCAATAACCCTGAAACCGTGACGTACCCCAGACCCCCTGAGTTTCATGGTTCTACCTTTTTAAAGCAGCTTTTGGTGAATTTAACCCAAGGAGATGGGCGTTTATATATTGCAGCTACTGAGGTTGCACAAAACGATTTATTACCAAAACTTTGGGCCTACTTGGATGCGTTACATCCATACTTATGGCAGCAAGGGAAGGCGTTTCCTACATCGTCTTCAGAGCAGCTTTTGTTATATCAACAAAAGAGTCTGTCTATGGCAGTGTCTTTTAACCCTAATCAGTGGATAAAAGAAAAAACCACCAAGCAGATACCAGATTCAAGTGTTAGGCGCTCGTTTAGCGATGGCGCGATTACTAACAGCCATAACCTTGCCATTCCCAAGTTTTCGCCTAATCCAGAAGCTGCAAAAGTCGTGATTAACTTTATGTTAAGCGAATTAGCACAAAAGCGAAAGTTTGCGGGTGAATGGGGCGACCCATCAGTGCTCAAATCTTTGCTTGATAGCCGTTCGTCATTACCTGCCCACCCAGAGCCTCATAGTTCGTGGCAGCTAATTATTGAGGATGCATGGCAACAACGTTACGGCGGTTAAGTCGAGTATTAGGCTGGTGGCTTATTATATGTATTGCCAGTTTACCTGTGTGGGGTATTTTATTTGGACTTTGGCCTGATGAAGACACCTCTATTGCTGACCTTTCAAGGTTACTCGCTTATCAAGGGTTAGGGTTATCACTTTGGCAGAGCATGCTTAGTGCACTGTTTAGCAGTCTTTTGTCTTTGTATCTGGCTTTTTTAATTTACAGCCAATACCAGTCTCATTCAAAAGTCGGCGGCCGATGGCTTGAAAAATATCTCTCGCCGTTACTGTCGTTACCTCACTTAGCTATTGCACTGGGGTTAGTTTTTTTATTTAGCGAATCAGGTGTATTTTTTGTAAATGGTGATATTGGTTTGCCTCGCAAAGGGCTCTCTACCTTTATCATGGCCATTATCATAAAAGAAGTGCCATTCTTTCTGCTTATTTTGATTGCTGTGGGGCGTCAACTTCCCTTGCACGGCTGGTTATTGCAAGGACGTGCTCTAGGCTACGATACAAGCACAAGCTGGTGGTTGTTGGTTTTCCCAAATATATTAAAACATATGCGTTTAGCGTTACTCGCCGCCTCTGCCTATACCTTGTCTGTGGTCGATATGAATTTACTGGTTGGCCCGAATATTCCTGAACTGTTTGCCGTGTCTGTGTATCGCTGGCAAGGCAGTTTTAGTGAGGGTGATCAAGCCTTAGGATTTTGGGCTAATTTACTCTTGTTAGTACTGTTGGGTGTATCCATTATTTTTTTATACTGCCACGAAAAACTGGTCATCAAAGTATTACAGCATTGGGCGGTTTTGGGACGACGCATTCGTTTAGGTTTTGTAGATACTCTAGGCCGTGTCTGGCTGCCTGCTTCAGGGTTATTAATTTTGCTTATGGTGCTGGTGTTTACTCTTTGGTCTTTGGGGTTCAATTGGCACAGCGATACCTTTAGTTTACGTAATTTGAATACTCAGTTATGGCAAGACGAATGGTTGTTTGTTGCTTTACCTCTTCAAAATGCCCTACTCATTGGAGTAAGCGCTGCAATACTGGGTATTCTGTTTACTTTGTTAGCCCTTGAATTACAGCGACAAAAGGGCCGTTATTTACCAGACTACATTTGGTTATTAGGTATTTTACTACCGCAACTGAGCATGGTGCTGGGGTGGCAGGTGTCGCATATTTGGTTAGAAGGTGGATATCATAGTGGCTGGGTTGTCTTTGCCCATTTACCTTTTACCTTTGGTTATGCTTATTTGGTATTGAAAGGGCCGTTTCAATCAATTGACGCTAACTATGAGTTAATAGCGGCAAGCTTTGGATATTCGCCTTGGCAACGCTGGTGGAAAATACGTTTTAGACTATTATTACCAGCTATTTTGTCAGCGTTTGCTATTGCCTTTGCGGTAAGTATTGCCCAGTACATACCTACACTAATGATAGGGGCCGGTCGAGTCACTACTATAACAACAGAGGCCGTTGCTATTGGCACAGGCAGCCAACAAGATGTGGCTGCACTTTATATTTTGTTGCAATCTTTATTGCCTTTGGCAGCTTTTATAATGGCTGCACTCTTGTCTAGTAGGATTGCAGGGCCAAAACATTCAACATTGGGAATTTCTAGATGTTAAGTATTAAAAATTGCCTAATTGAAAGTGAAACCTGGCAAATCAAGTTTCCAGATATCCAACTAGACCTAGATGATTTATTAGTAATTATTGGCCCTAGTGGTATTGGAAAGTCTACATTTTTACATTGGTTGTTAGGTAATCAACCTAAACATGTAAACATCAGCGGGCAGATTTTTATTGATGGGCAAGATGTTAGTCAACTTACTGTAGAAAATCGCCATATTGGGTTACTTATGCAAGACGTTTTTTTATTTCCTCATTTAAGTGTTGAGGATAATATTAGTTTTGCTTTACCTAAAAGCCCTGATTTTCATTCAAAAAAGCAGCGCCGTACTAAATCTCACAGTATGCTTGAGCAAATTAATTTAGAACATCTCAGTAAGCGTTACCCACAATCTTTAAGTGGTGGAGAGCGCTCCCGGGTTGGCCTAGTGAGAGCGCTAGCGAATCAACCTAAAATAATGTTGCTCGACGAGCCTTTTGCTGCTCTTGATCCAAGTAATAGAGAAAAAATTGGAAAATGGACGTTTCAACAATTAGCACATCAAGCTATTCCTAGCATAATGGTGACCCACGATCTTAACGATATACCTACCTCTGCTAAACAACTTAATTTGGCTGACTATTACCAGTCAAAAGACACACAATAGAGTAACGACTTTATGATAGATCCATTGTTAAATAAACTGCTAAGGCCACCCTTAGCGTTAGTGGTTAAACCTTTAATTGCCTCGGGTATCACCGCAAATCAGGTAACAGTAGCTGGGTTTATTTTAGGTATGTTAGCTGTGCCAGCGATTATTTCTGAGTATTTTACATTGGCTCTAACTTTGATTTTAATTAATCGAATTTGTGATGGATTAGACGGAGCAATAGCAAGGCAAACTGAAGCCACCGATGCTGGAGGCTTTTTAGATATCAGCTTAGACTTTATATTCTACTCGGCCATTGTGTTTGCTTTTGTGGTGAGTCACCCTGAGCAAAATGCCATTGCAGGTTGCTTCTTAATGCTTTCGTTTACGGCTACTGGCAGCTGCTTTTTGGCGTTTGCTTCAATGGCTTGTAAATACGATATGCAAAATCCTGAGTACCCTAACAAAAGCCTCCATTACATGGGTGGCCTAGCAGAAGGTTTCGAAACCATAGTCGTGCTGTGTTTGTTTTGTATTTTCCCTCAATTTTTTGTCCCTATTGCGACTGTCTATGCCGCCATGTGCTGGGTAACCACAGGGGTGAGAATAGTCACTGGGTATAAAACACTTAAGAAAGTTCACTTAACTGAATCAAATTGAGTGTATTGATTGAAACTGGCAGCCGAGTTATTTTCAACTTTCTAAGCTTATCCCAACCCATATATTATGTGCGCTGGTTTTACGTTATTTAAAAGAGAAGTAGTTTTGAGTCATAGCTTTCCCAGATTGTTCCTTCTTATGTGTTTGCTAACTGCTTGCGAGCGGAGGCAGTTTAAAGACTATGTGACACTGGCTTATGGTCTGCCTGATAAAAGCGTTGAATACCAAGGGTCAGTTAAGCGGGATGCTAAAGAATTAAATGGTGAGCAACTCTATAACCGTGCTCTTACGTTATGGGATGTTCCCTATCGCGAATTAAGCTTGCCTACTACAAATGGTAATGCCCATGTTTTAGTTTCAGGGCCAGTGGATGGTAAATCCATTGTTTTACTCCACGGAATGAGCGTAGATTCTACTATGTGGTACCCCAATATCAAGGCGTTGTCAGAGCGCTATAGGGTCTATGCAATTGACGATATTTGGGGCGCAGGTAAATCCAAACCTAGCCATAAAAATACAGACATAAAGGCCCTAGTTACTTGGTATTTTGAAGTGTTTGAGCTACTTAAATTGCAACAAATAAACTTAGTCGGAGCATCACAGGGAGGCTGGATTGCCACAAACTTAGCTCTTAGTCATCCAGAACGATTTGATAGTTTAATTTTACTTAGCCCTGCTCAAACTATCACTTGGCTTGAACCGAGTTTAGATATTCTTGCCAATATGTGGTTTAAATTAAATCCTGACCGCGATGGGCTTCGGGCTAATTTAAAAACTTTGTATAGTCGTGTAGGTAATATCGATATTCTGTATAAGGATCGATTTTTTAGTAACATTAAAAACGAACCAAGATCGCCAATCCTCATGGATATGGAGCCTTTTAGTGAGGCAGAATTGTTAACCTTAACTATGCCAATATTATTTTTAGTAGGCGATGATGACTTGGTTAACGACATAGACACTGTAAAGCAAGCCAATAAAATACTGCCAAATGTTCAAGCCGAACTAATTAACGAAAGTGGCCATTTTATTAACGCTGACCAAGCAGGTTTAGTAAATAAAAAGATCCAAATCTTTTTAAAGAATAGCACTTAATAACTGGGATTCGTATCTAGCTATAGTCTCTATCCGTATATATGCAAAATATCGCATTTTCATATGGGTATCTTTTAGAATTCAGAAAATTCCTATTCATTGCAATAACTTAGTTTATAAGCCTAAATTAGATTATCTCGATGTATCAGGTAAAGAGTAAATTAAAGTAGTTAACGAGTTTTGGGTTGTTTCAAAAAGAATAGAGCCTATATATCCAACTTCAGCTGTAAAGAATAATATATCAGGCTGTGTAGATTTAATTGTTGGAATTGACCAAAATGGAAATGGCAGTCTACAAATCATAATGCTGAAAACCAGCCAGTTCTAACTTCTATTCGCATGGATTTTAAAACTAGCAAAAACCTTATTGAACCGGAATACTTAGCAAACTGCCCTAAGCGCGAAGTCTAGCCCTAATAAGAGCCTATACTCGCTCGCAAACTAGCCTTTTATGCGGTGTTATAGATTTATTAAGGATGAATTATGAGATCAATATTTTTAATGTTTTTGCTTTGCCTTTCTGCGTGTTCACCAAAAACTAGAGATCTAGCATCTTTGGCAAGTCAGCAATTAAGAGAAAGCAACGAAAGAGAAGAGTCTTGGTTGCATGACGGTAAACTGCATTTTTCCACTGCATTAGAGTGGCAAAAAGCTTCTTTTCAAAATAAGCGCGCTACTTCTTCAGACTTCCTATTGGCGCTTAATGCACAAGGGCGTCTGGCCATAGATATTTCTGCTAACGAAAGCTTAAAAACTCATAGCGAAGAGCTTGCTCGTAAAATTAACAAGGAATTCGAAATTATTGGTCCGGCAGTTGATAATAGAGAGAAGTTCGAGAACCAAAAGGTTAATGACGCGGCAGTATTAATAGCATCTCAAAGTGGTTGGCTTAAAAACGTTATGTGAATGGAGTCATAATTATCATCTGTACCTAAAAACAAAGAGCAGTTACAAAATTCGATTTCGGTAGCTTTAGATAAGATATTAGCAGACTACTCGTCAATTCTTTCTGAAGGTTCACGAAAAGTAGGTCTGGTCGGTAATATCAAAGGTACTGAGATTAGTGTTAGTGATACTGTCGCTTATCTCATAGGTTGGGGCGAGTTAGTTTTAAAATGGTACCAATTGAAGTCTAATAACAAACCTGTTTGCTTTCCTGAAACTGGATATAAATGGAAGGAGTTAGGTCAATTGGCCCAACACTTTTTACCTACAATACAGTGATTGGTCTTATGATGACCTTATTACTAAATTTACTGTTACTACTTCTAATATTTTGACATTAATAGAGTCTTTAGATGATCAAAAACTCTATGGTGAAAATTGGTATGAAAAATACACATTAGGCAAAATGATTCAATTTAATACATCATTCACCAATGATTAATATGCGTGGAAAAGTAAGAAAGTATAAAAAGTTAAACAATATTAAATAGAAAGCTTTGTGGAACAAGGGCTGAGTTTGTAGCTCTTAAGTTATTTTATTGATTACAGAAAGTGAGAACAAACAGATAGAATGATAAATAGAAGGAGCAGAGTCACACCCTGCTCCTAGATATTTCAACAATTTATCTTAAATGTTCGTCGAAAAAATCCTTCATCAATTTCATCGCATTAATACGATTTGTGGCATCGTCTAAATAATGAGTACCGTATTCAAATTCTTTGTAGGTAACGTCAACGTCCTCTGATTTTAACTGGTCGTACATCGAACTAGACTGACGGTAACTAACCCGAGTGTCCTTTTTGCCGTGTATAAGTAGTACAGGCTGCTTAAATTTATCAGCGTGGTAGTAAGGTGAAACCGCCTTAATATCGGTGTCATCATCACTTACCGCATTATCAATATAATCAAAATAGCCTAATCTTCGCCACATGGTCATTTGATTATTTAAGTCTGAAACACCTGCAATACTAACAATACAATCAAATAACTTGGGGGTTTGGTAACCGGCCACTAAAGCCGCGTAGCCACCATAACTGGCACCGGCTATACAGGCTTTATCTTTATGTACTAATTCCGTTGCTAATAACCAGTCGTAAGCATCTAATAGGTCAGTTTGCATGGCTTTGCCCCATTGATGGTAGCCACTTGTCATGTATTTATTACCGTAACCCGTTGAGCCGCGGAAATTAACTTGCAACACTGCATACCCTTCATTTGCCATCATTTGTACGTAGGGGTCAAAATATTGATAATCTCTGGCATATGGCCCTCCGTGAGGAAATACAATAACAGGGGGCTTTTCGACACCAACGGGTAAAGTGATGTACCCATAAATTTCCATACCATCTCTAGCATTGAAAGTGATGGGAGTAACATTGGCTAGGGATTTTCCTTCAAGATAAGGAAACTGACTAAACCAAAGAGCTAAACTTTTTTTAGTCTTATCAAATAAGTAATATTTTACTGGACTCGTGTCACTCAAGGCAGAAATGATGTAGCGGTTTTCGTCCAGGCTATAATCATAAATGTTACTTTGCAGGCCACTTTTAGACAGTAATTGTGCCAATTGCTCACCGATGTTTTTTTGCTCTGAGTCCCAATAAACACGGCGAACAAAGTTATCGACATAGGAATAGCCAATGACATTCATTTCAGTGTGGCTGGGCTTAAAGATGACATTGGTAATATCAAATTTTCCAGGCGCCTCTGCTACAAGTTCAGAAAATTGATTTTTTTCAATGTCGAATCGCCATAAGGCGGTTTTATTTAATTGATGATCAGATAATAACAACAGAGAATTGGTTTCTTTTTCATACATGATGGGGTCGAAGGTTTCTGATTCAAAAGGGGTGTACTGCTTGATCAGCTTCCAATCAGCCTCTTGATTTTCTCTGACGTAAACGTATTTTGTTTCGTTGCGAGCCCTATCACTACCGCCAATTGCCAGTAATATTTCACCATTTTTATCGGTTATCCAATTGGTGATCCTGTTGCTATTAGCAATATGCTTCTCAAACTTTCCATCATTCACATTCACTTTGTAAACGGAAGCGTAGTTGCCATCCCTTGAGTCTCTGGTGGTAACCAAAATGTGATCTGCGTCATTAGGTAAAATATTTAGTAAATTGGGACTGTTATAATAAAAGTCTAATTCGGTCGTTTGGGTGCTAACTCGGGCGTTGGTTGAACGGCGCATTTCAAATACGTTTTTACCCTCAATATCTGCAGAATATAAATGGGTCGTTCTTAATTTTAAGCCATTAAATTCATAAGGTTGACTGACGTTAATCAGTAACTTTTTGTCATTTGCCCAATCAATACGCTCGATTCGATATTTTTCACTTCCCAAAGTAACCAATGCTTTAAGATCTTGTGAACCAAAAGGCATAACTACTACTTGGGTGTTGCTGTTACTGTTATAAATACCCGCTAACTGTTCACCGTTTGGTGAAATAATAGGTTGTTGCAGCATAGGCATTTGGTTGAAATATTCTATTGGTAGTGGTTCAGCATGTAATGAGCTGATTGGCAGAAGTAAAATTAATGCGATGATAAACTTGTTGTACATATCCTTTGAAATTCTCCGTATTATCATTTTTATTTAGGTGTGTTTTTATACAATCTATTGATAATAAAAACTTAATCAATCTTGTGGGCATACGATACTATCGGCAACGTTTAATTGACAATTTTATGGGAATATACGTGAAAATTCTTAATAAATACAGTTGCTTTTGGCGAATGGTTACTGTCAACATTGTTATTTATCTAGGCAAGTTTGGGAGATTAAAAAGTTGAATCAGTTAACTCCAAAATCTATTGGGTGCCCCTATTGTGGTGAAACCATCAAAGTTTTACTCGATGCATCTGATGTAGCCGAACAGTATATCGAAGACTGTCAAGTGTGCTGTAGACCAATTAACTTTTTGGTGTATGAAACCATGGATGGCGAGCTAGATGTTAATGTGTATAGTGAAGATGATGTGTTGATCTTCACCCGATAAAATGGACACCTTCCACGTTTCAAATAACTGCCGATTCAAACTCAGCAGGTGATTTATATCCTAAACTCGAATGCAATCTCTGTCTATTGTAAAAATAGTTTAGGTAACCCTTTAATTTTGAATG
>NZ_JBDUZQ010000018.1:0-9003 GCF_039943935.1 Paraglaciecola sp. | reverse complement strand
TGCGGTCCCACCTGATCCCATTCCGAACTCAGAAGTGAAACGCATTAGCGGCGATGGTAGTTTGGGGTTTCCCCATGCGAGAGTAGCACACTGCCAGACTCCTATTTAGAAGAAGGGCTATCCGAAAGGGTAGCCCTTTTTGCATTCTGAGATTTAATAATCAAATACCATTCAGAATTCAGTGGAAGTTTCGTGATTTACTATTAAGGTCTGCTAAGGCCGAGCTTAAATCAATTAACTTTCCGGCTATTACATGGGTGACTCCACCATCACCGCGCTCTAAAATTCCCTTTACTTGCAATATCTTCGATTTTAAAAAAGCTTGTTTTTGAGCTCGTGCGGTATTTAACCACACGACTACATTGATAATACCAGTGTCATCTTCAAGAGTAATAAATGTAACCCCCCTAGAGGTTCCTGGCCTTTGTCTTCCAACCACTAAACCAATAACACTAACATGGGCATGATGATTTTTTTGTATCAACTGATCTGCTTGTACATGACTGGGGAGTAGATTCGCTTCTCGTAATAATGAAATTGGATGAATTGTTAGACTTAAGCTTGTAGCTGCATAGTCTTCTAACAAGTTATCGCTGGGGCTTGGAGTGGGAATAGTGTTTGTATCTAAGTTTTTTTGACTATTTAATAGTGGTAAGTCAGCTTCTGAATCCATTAATAACCAGCGCGCTGCATACCTGCTATCACATATAGTCTGATAAGCATTGGCACTGGCGAGTGCTTCCAAGTATTTACGTGATAAGTTTAAGGCTTTGATTTGGTTAATGTCATTATAGCCTTTTACAGGCCTAGCTTTTATTAAGGTTGGTGAGTCACTTGAGTTTATATTTTTAATTATTCTAAAACCCAAGCGTATCGCCCAGTTTTTATTTTTGTATTCTATGGTGTGATCATGGCTAGAAGCATTTACGCACAAAGGGAGCACGCTTAAATTATGGCGTTTAGCATCTTCTATCAATTGCGCAGCAGAGTAGAAGCCCATAGGTAAACTATTTAATAAACCCGTATAAAAAACAGCTGGATAATAATACTTTAACCAACTAGAGACATAGGCTAAGACTGCAAAAGAAGCTGAGTGAGACTCAGGAAAGCCATATTCACCAAAACCACAGATTTGTTTGTATATCCGCTCTGAGTAATCTGCTTTGTATCCCCTTTTCAACATTCCTGTCATTAACTTTTCTCGAAAGTGGCTTAATTCTCCGTTACGTTTCCAACTGCCCATTGCTCTACGTAATTGATCTGCTTCACCACCTGTAAAACCAGCAGCTACCATCGCTATCTTAATAACTTGTTCTTGAAAAATGGGGACCCCTGAGGTTCTTGATAGAATTTTTTTTAAATCTAATGAGGGGTATTCTATTAACTTTGGATTGGCTCGGTGTTTCAAAAAAGGGTGCACCATTCCTCCTTGAATTGGACCTGGTCTGACTATCGCGATCTGAATGACCAAATCATAAAATTTGCGGGGTTTCAGTCTTGGTAACATGCTCATCTGAGCTCGGGATTCTATTTGAAAAACGCCAACTGTGTCGGCTGCTTGGATCATTTTATAGACTTGCCTATCATCGCCTAACGCTGTTATTGCAGCTACGCTGTATTCGTGTTGGTAGTACTTTTGAATGAGCGAAAACGATTTACGAATAGCAGTGAGCATACCAAGGGCTAATACATCTACCTTGAGTAAACCTAAACTTTCAAGGTCATCCTTATCCCATTGAATGACACTGCGTTCTGCCATGGTTGCATTTTCTATGGGAACTAGATGATAAAGTGGCCCTTGCGATATAACAAAGCCACCAACATGTTGAGATAGGTGGCGGGGAAACCCTTTTATTTCATCCACTAGGCTAGTAAATAGTTGTCCTTGGTTTGATTGATGGTCAAAACCTAACTCGTTGATCTGGCCACGCCAGCCTAGTTCATTATCTCTGTGATTGATGTTTTTTATGAAAAAATCTAACTGGTGCTCACTGACTCCCAATGCTTTCCCTACATCTCTAATCGCGCTCTTGTGGCGATAAGTGATAACAGTAGCTGCAATGGCTGTTCGTTCACGACCATATTTTTTATAAATATATTGAATGACTTCTTCACGTCTTTCATGTTCAAAGTCGACATCTATATCTGGTTGCTCTTTGCGCTCTCTCGAGATAAAGCGTTCAAATAATACGGATATTTGTCGTGGGTCGACAGCGGTGATTTGTAAACAATAACAGACCACTGAGTTAGCGGCAGACCCTCTACCTTGGTATAAAATTTCTTGCTGTTGAGCAAACTGTACAACATCATAAATAGTTAAAAAGAAGTATTCATACTGTAATTCTTTAATGAGCTTTAATTCTTTCGCTATTATTTTTTTAATAGAATAGGTAAGCCGTTTACCACTAGAGAAGCGAATGGCCATCCCTTGAATAACTAACTGCCTTAAATACTCAGTCGCTGTTTTCCCTTTAGGAACTAATTCACTGGGGTATTCATATTTCAAGTCATCTAAATTAAAGTCGCAAAAGTTGGCTATACGTACGCTTTCTGCAAGCCATTCTGAGTGATATAGATGTTTAAGTTTTTCCAAAGGCCGCAGATAACGTTCGCTATTAGGAAGGAGCTGACGTCCAAGTTGACTAATAGCGGTGCCTTTTCTAATGGCAGTTAGGGTATGCTGCAAGGGGAGTCTTTGCGTATTGTGCATAAGCACGCCCCCACAAGCACAGATGTTTAACTTATAAAGATCGCTAAGTTGCTTGATATGATGTAAATGGCGGTTTTCGTTTGCGGTTAAATGCCTTTGATATCCTAGCCAAACCTTGCTGTTGTAGTGTTTTTTTAGCCATAGGGCCCATTTGTTATTCGCTTCTGATTCACCGCTGGGCAACCATATAGTTAAGCAATGCTTTATTCCCCGTAAATCCCATTCAGTTAATTGATATTCTCCTTTGGGTGTCCGCTTACGTGCATTGGTGATTGTTCTACATAATTCAGCATAAGCCTGTCGGTTTGGGCACAATAATATAAATGTAAAGTCAGATTCAAATCGAAAAAAGCTTCCTACGATAAGTTTGATTTTGAGATTTTGTTCTTTTACTGCTGTATGCGCCCTAACTAAACCTGCTACAGAGCATTCATCTGTGATAGCAATAGCTCGATATTTTAAAAAGTCTGCCTGTGTTACTAGTTCTTGTGGGTGAGAGGCGCCATATAGAAAACTAAAGTTACTTTGACAAAATAACTCGGCGTATTGATATGGATTTGGCACTAGCTAAATACACCATGTAAATACCATTTGTTATGGGGGGTTTTAAACACCCAATACCACTGACCAACAGTATTATATGCAACGAAATAGTCTCGAATAATAAATTCAGAATCCCACCAACCGGTTTCAATGCGCTCTGGTCCAGATGTTAAATAAACCTTTTCTTGCAAGCGTTGTGGTGGTGTTAATAAAAAGCTAGGACGAAGCGCAAAAAGTGAGACATTAATCGCGGTCTTTGGGCTGGTTTGATTTAATAATGTTGTTTGCTCTGGGCGGTAATCATCATTCAATATAGGGCTTAAAACGGCATCTTTCCCTAATTTAGCTTGCAGCATAGATGTTAACTGCAAAGAAGATAGTGTGCCTTGTTTACTTGTAAATAAATCTTGTTCATCAGGGCACCGGATAAAGGTCTTTGAGGCGACTAATTGAATCCCAAAAATAGGACTGTTTAAGGTTATATTTTCAAGTTTTAGACATACTAATGTTTCCCAGCGCTTAGCCAAGTGCTCCCCTTGCTGAGAGTGAATTTCTAATTCAATAGGCTTATGTTCTCTTTGACTTAAGTAAATATTTAAGGTTTGGGTTAAGAGATCGCGTTCTTTTAAGAATTGCTCTAGCCTAGAAAGTAATTGAATTAAGGGCTTTTGTAATATTTGTATGTTTTCTACATCAAATAACAATTCGATAATTTGGTCAAAGTACGGTTTTGGATGAAAAAAGTTAACAGGGTGAGATAGCTCTGCTGTTAACCGGCCAATATAAGTGACTATGTCAATTTCAAATCGTTTGGCAATATCGGCAAGAGAAAGATTAAGTAAATCTTTTATATTATGTATGCCAACGCGGTTTAGCTTTTGTATGGCTTTAAGGGGCAACTCGGTATGTTGTAATTTGCATTGACTGACAGCCTTTTTTATATATTTTTGATTATCTGTTATGTGATCCCATGCTTTAATTGCCAATAACTTAGCCGCCAAAGGCGAGTGCCCAGTCGCATAATGAAAATGAACATTTTGAGTCTCTAATATATGTTTAATATGTTGCCAGTAAGTTGCTAAATTACCATATAGATTCAACATATTATGTACCCGTAACAAGAGCCCGTTGTCACTAAAAAAGCAAATATCACTGGTAGCTAAATATAAGTCTTGAGCAATATTATTAAGCTTATTTGTTGTGATTTTTTCTTGATAAGGAATAACCTGTAAATCAGCCTTTAGCATAGAGGCGGTTCCTAAACCCATCCCCAAACGTATACCTGCCTGGTATGCAGCCTTGTTAAGTTGACATGCTTGATTCTTTGCTTCATCAAAGATGATATAAGCTTGTTTATGAATGTTTTTGTCAGAGCTTTGTTGTAATAGCGTGTCCAGCTGTAAGCTAGGAAAGTACAAATACAGCCAAAGTTTTTGCATTACATAAGGAGGATTTGTCATGATCAGCCTGTCTGCGATGCCCGAAGTGGAAAGGTGATCACATTACTGTGTTGTAGTTGACAGATCTCAGGCCAGTAGTGATGCATATTAATGGTGAACGATTTTTTGGAAAATGCGCCCTTGCGTTTAGTGATTTGAGCGTTAATACCGGCCTTATCTGGACTTAAGTGCAATCCCAAACTTACCGGTAAAGAAATATGTTCTTGATTTGGTTGGCGAATAATAAACAAAAGGCAGTTGCCTTTTTCTGCAGCCAGTTGTAAACGTCTAGTTTGTGCCACTGATAAGCAGCTATGCCATATAACTACACTATGGCAACAGCCACTTTTTAGACTTTGTTCTGTGCTCCACAGAGTATCTTGTGCTGAGCTAGGTTTAATGAGTATTACTCGTTCAAGAGATAACCCAAACTCTGCCAACATTTCAGCATTTACATCCATAGGGGGAGCGATAAGTGTTGTTAATTCAGCAATATCCTGTCGCTGCCTAAGTAGAATGCTAGGCAACAATAAACGTAACTCTCCTATGCCAAGAGGACTGCGAACATCAATTACGCCATGCTCAGGAAAACCGCCCTGCAAAGCATTGTCTAGCTCCTGATAACCAGTATGCAGCTCGTTTTTTTTGTTATGGTCAGTGTGGTTAGCTTGCCATAGCAAGTTCTTATTTTTGAGGTAATTAATAGTTGGATGCATTTATTATGTACGAATTAATACTGTATAAATAAACAGTATATTGGTCGAAAATATATATGCAAGTTTTAGCTATCAAAAAGAGAAGTAATTCGAGTCGTGTTAAAAGCTGAGTGATTAAAATTAACTGCTAGCCGTGATTAGGCTTCTTTTACTAGTAATTAGTCGCTGCTCGATTAAAATAGTCTCAAACTCCTCAGCTCCTAGATATAAGTGGACTCTTTAACTTCTCTTCACACATTTGGATTATCAAGTTCTGGTAATCATGTTATCTCGATAGATTCATTCGATATGCTGCAAAAACAATTTATGAATGTCACAACTGAACCCTTTTGTATTTTGGGGGGAGGAAGTAATACTGTTTTTCTAGATGACTACCAAGGCACTATTTTTAAAATGGCACTGAAAGGCATACAAATAGAAGAGTCTGACTCTGAATACTTAGTGACGGCGGCTGCAGGTGAAAATTGGCATCAACTTGTTGCATATTGTATGCAGCAAGGAATAAATGGCTTGGAAAATCTTGCGTTAATTCCCGGGACAGTAGGCGCAGCGCCCATTCAAAATATTGGAGCGTATGGCGTAGAGATTGAAAGGTTTATTCGTAGAGTAGATTATTTTGATTTACATGCTCATAGTGTAAAAAGCCTAGACCGTGAGCATTGCCAGTTTGATTATCGCGACAGTATTTTTAAATCACAATTCGCAGGTCAGTTTATTATCACACAAGTTATTTTAGCATTACCTAAAAGTTGGATAGCGGTTACCCAATATGGCGAACTACAAAACTTAACTGCACCTACTCCTATGGATATTTTTAATAAGGTAGTGGCATTGCGTAAGAGTAAATTACCCGATCCTATCAAAATAGGTAATGCAGGAAGTTTTTTTAAAAACCCTATTATTGATAAAAAACTATTTACTGAATTATTACAAGAGTGGCCTGAAATCCCTAGCTATCCTATTGATGCTAGTAACGTGAAAGTCCCTGCTGCATGGTTAATTGACAGGTTGGGTTTTAAAGGCAAAAAAAACGGCGGTATAGGATGTCACCCTAATCAAGCTTTGGTGTTATTTAATGATGGGACAGGAACAGGAGAGCAGCTATTACAGTTCGCCAGAAGCATCAAATCAGCCGTGAGTCATACCTTTTCAATCAACTTAGAAAATGAAGTAAGGCTGATGGATAGCCAAGGGCTAGTGACATTATGAGCAAATCAGTTGATGAAGTACGCAGTACCTTGCTATCTGTTTTAGCAAATGGCGAGTTTCATTCTGGTGAAGCGTTAGGTCAAACTTTAAACCTTAGTCGAGCCTCAATATCTAATCATATAAAAGCCTTAACAAATCTTGGTCTAGATATCTATAGTGTAACAGGGAAAGGATACTGTTTAGCTAACCCTTTAGATTTTCTAGCCCTCAAAGAAATATCAACTCATTTGCCTGCTGATTACTCATTACCTATTGAGGTGCTAAATGTTATTGGTTCCACCAATCAATATATCAAAGAAAGGTTTGATAACTTAGAAAACGGTTATGCCTGTTTAGCTGAAGCTCAAACCGCTGGCAGAGGCCGACATGGACGTAAATGGGTATCTCCCTATGGTAGTAGTTTGTATTTATCCATGTATTGGTATTTTTCTGGAGGGTATCCCGCACTAGGTGGATTGAGTTTAGCTGTCGGAGTTGCTGTGGCTAAAGCATTAAGTTTAAGTGGTATCGAAGGCATTAAACTGAAGTGGCCAAATGACATTTATGGCTTAGGTAAAAAACTTGCTGGTGTGCTAATAGAGGTAGAAGGTCAAATGGGACTGGGCTGTCAAACCGTCATAGGCATTGGTTTGAATATATCATTACCCAAAAATGTTGAAGAAATAGGTCAGCCATGGATAGATTTGGCGCAACTTACAGATAATTCACTAGAGCGTAATCGATTAGCTGCAAATTTATTGGCTACCCTCTCCGAAACATTATACGTTTTCGAGCGTGACGGATTAGCCCCATTTATTGAGGCTTGGCGTAGTAGAGATGTTTACGCCAATCAAGCCATTAAACTCATAGTGGGTAAACAAACTATTTCTGGTATTAGCCGGGGAGTGAATGAGAGTGGTGCTATTTTATTAGAAACAGAACAAGGTGTTAAAGCATTTCACGGAGGAGAAGTCAGTGTCAGACCAGCTTAATAGCTTGCTAATAGATATCGGCAACAGCAGGATCAAGTTTGCTTTTGGCAGCGACTTAACCAAAATTAACGTTTGTAACTCAATTACAGAGTTAATCCCTTATTTACACCATGTATCAAATATATGGTTATCTAGTGTTGGTAAGGCCTCCCAAGTAAAACAATTACAAAGGTTAGTCTTACCGTTAGGTATTGATTTACACATAGTAGTCACTCAAAAGCAGGCCTACGGTTTAAAGTTTGTCTATCAAGATATGACCACTATGGGAGTGGACCGTTGGTTGGCCATGATTGCTGCTACGCAAGAAACAAGTAAGCCAGTAGCTGTTTTAAGTTTAGGGACCGCAAATACCTGTGATATTTTATATGAAGGGAAACATTTAGGGGGCTGGATTGCACCGGGTTTTTCACTAATGAAAGACAGCCTACAGATTCGTACCGCTCAAGTGTTTGCTGATAACCAAATACCCACAGAGCTAACTTTGGGTGATAAAACTCAAAATTGTGTAAACTTAGGGTGTTTAGCACAGCAACAAGGATTTGTTTTGGTGGCAAACAATTATCTTATTTCACAATTTAGTGACTATGAGATATTTATAACGGGCGGTGCTAGTTCATTAGTTGAACAGTTAAGCCTACCTAAAGTCACTTTTTTTGAAAATTTGGTTTTGCTAGGATTAAATGTTCTCAGTGAAAATATAGAAAAGTAATCATTTATTCACAATTTAATGACGGTAAATTGAGCAGTTAGCCCTAAAATCAAGCAAACAACATAAAAAATACATTTTTTTGTAAATTGCCTATTGCACACCCTGAAATCTTACTCTAGAATCCGCACCCACTTGATGCAGTGCCGACTTAGCTCAGTTGGTAGAGCAACTGACTTGTAATCAGTAGGTCACCAGTTCGACTCCGGTAGTCGGCACCATCAATCTGGAGGGGTTCCCGAGTGGTCAAAGGGATCAGACTGTAAATCTGACGGCTCAGCCTTCGCAGGTTCAAATCCTGCCCCCTCCACCACTTTTTGCTTGATATGGTATGAGAGCAAGTTGTGCGGACGTCGTATAGTGGTAATACCTTAGCCTTCCAAGCTAAAGCTGCGAGTTCGATTCTCGCCGTCCGCTCCATTTTTGTGAAATGCTGATATGGCTCAGTTGGTAGAGCGCACCCTTGGTAAGGGTGAGGTCGGCAGTTCGAATCTGCCTATCAGCACCACATGTCTCTCCCCCATCTCAATAAAAAATCAATTTTAATGTACTTTGCTGGGGAATAGACAATGGCAAAAGAAAAGTTTGAACGTACTAAACCGCATGTAAACGTAGGTACTATCGGCCACGTTGACCACGGTAAAACCACATTAACAGCTGCAATCACAACTGTATTAGCAAAAACTTACGGTGGCGATGCATCTGCATT
>NZ_JBDUZQ010000017.1:0-44189 GCF_039943935.1 Paraglaciecola sp. | reverse complement strand
ACAAAAACCTTTGAATGATTGTTTGGATTAAATGACATTGGATCGGATTTAGGAGGATAACTACCAAAGGTTATAACTTTTAAGACAAGCCAACCAGAATAATAAAGTAAAGGCCATAATGTATACGCTAATATTTCACCTAGCGTATAAAAGAAACCTTCTACTACTGCTTCAATCATAAATTAATCCTTTAGTATTTAAGATTCTCAAACTAGACAGCCAAGATAAAATAAGCTGTTAAATCTCGTTTAACTCCAGTTTCATTTGCTTTTTTAAAGCACTATGGCTACTTTGAACCTTCAGCCCATAATTTGCAGACTTTTCTTGGTAAGGTGCAATTATTGACTGATCTGCCCGGAATTCAGAAGTAGACATAACTCTAAGCATTTCTGTTGAAGAGTCAGTAGCATTTTTAACCGCAATTTCTAAGTTATCCAACAAGGTATCAACTTTAGAGGATGCTATTAAACGAATGCTATTTTGTTCGGATTTTACTTTTAGGTGCTCTTCGTTCAATTCGAACACTAAAGCTTGAACATCTTTGTTATATTTGACGATAGCCTGATTTTTAACTGATTCATCTTCTTCTAAACAACCAGATAAAAACTCTGTCATTATTGGTTGAAACTTTTCTAAAAAAATAGAATTACATTTTCCATGAAATTCGTCTAATAGCGCAAAGTATTTTGAAAATTGTGCTCTTTTATCCTCATATTGATATTTTCTTTTTTCAATATCTAGTGAGTGTTGTTTTTTTATTTCTTCTGTCTCAGCGCGATATTTTGCGATGATTTTTTGTTTTTCTTCTTCTAGTTTTTGGTTGTCTTCAATTAGCGCTTTATTCTTCCCTTTCACTTTTAGGTATGCAGTCAAATAAATCGATAGTGCGCCAGCGCCAAAACAAACAATATTTACAATTACATCCATGTTCAATTTTTCTCCATGACTGAGTCTCAAACTAGACACACAAGATAAAATACTTACATAAATTCGTCCATTTAATTAACAGTAAATGAGCTATTTTTTGACTCTGGGTTGAGATTTTGGATGGATATTACAAACACTTCTTTTAAGTTGATAAAATGGGGCTAGTTACCTGAATTTCAGGCAAGCGAAGGCTTGATGGGGGATATATTAGCAGAGTGTTTGAAGCTAAGCTCGTTTGAGTAAGGTTTTAGCCTTGCCTATCCCTCGTATGCGTTTGTGGTTCGTGTGGCCTGCAAATACTCGCATCACATGCTCACTGCCTGCTGCATAGTAAAAGTGTTGTTCGAACTCAGTTGTGAGGGTTATCCATTGTTCACTGTCTAGTCCTAACCTTTATAAAATAGGACTTTGGTAATGGTCCATATATCCTGCTTTATCTTTTCTGATAACTCGCCCTTGTTTACTTAAAATTAATAAAGCAGTAGTGTTGACGTATCCACGACATTCATTCTAATAACAATAAAACATGTGAGGATTTTATGAGTATGCGACAACTAGTGTTTGGGCTAATTATAACGTTATCGTTATCGTCAATAAGCCACGGGCAAAGTTTTCCAGATTTTAAACAAGCGTTCCCAGACACCCTTAAGGTGATGTACCACGTGCCTGTTGCCATGCGCGATGGGGTTAACCTTACCACCGACATTTATTTACCTACCTCAGACGGCAAGTACCCCACCCTACTCATACGTGACATGTATACCAATGGCTCAAGCGCGGGTAGACAAAAATATGCCAAATTTGCGACCGCTAACGGCTATGCCTTGGTGTTTCAATCTGTTCGTGGCAGGTATGACTCAGAAGGTAAATGGTATCCTTATTTTCAAGAAATAAACGATGGCGATGACACCCTTACTTGGATTGCAAAGCAGTCGTGGTCTGACGGTAAAGTGGGCATGTTTGGCTCGTCGTACCTTGCATCAGTGCAGTGGTTGGCCGCCATCAACAAAAACCCTGCGTTGGTTGCCATTGCGCCGGCGGTTAGCCCGGGCAATTATTATCGAGATGTAGCTTATCCAGGTGGCGCGTTTTCTCTATTATCACGAGCAAGTTGGGGAATAGGCCTAGCGGGCAGCAGAACCAATATGTCGTTCCCTATTGATTGGGTCAATGGTATTAGCCACTTACCTTTAGAGAACTTGGCCGAAAATGTTGGTTTTAAGGTCCCGCACTTTCAAGATTGGCTTAACCATCCTTCATATGATGATTATTGGAAACCTTTAAATTTAGAAGCCCGTGCCACAGAAATGGCAGTTCCTGCGCTCAATATTGGCGGTTGGTTTGATGTATTTTTACGCAGCACCATAGGCAGTTACCAAACAATGGCGAAAGAGTCGGCGTCGGCCACCTCTAGAAACGGTCAGCGTTTAATCATTGGCCCATGGTCACATGGCTGGAACAGGTCTTCAAAATTAGGTGACGTAGAGTTTGGTGAAACCTCACTGATTGATACGCCCGACATGTTAATTGAGTGGTTTGACTACTGGATGAAAGGCAGTGATGCCAATTCAAATTTAGTATCGGGCAAAGCCCCTGTACGCCTATTTATTATGGGTGAAAACGTATGGCGCGACGAACAAGAGTGGCCATTAGCCAGAACCGAGTACCGCCCCTATTACCTGCATGCAGATAAGTCGCTTTCTGATAAAGCGCCTACCGCAACATCTGGCACACTGAAGTATGATTATGATCCTGCCGACCCAGTTCCTACCCTTGGCGGCAATATTATGATGCCTAAATTACGGGGCCCATACGATCAAAAGCCCCTTGATGGTCGCAAAGATATTCTTAGATTTGTGACAAAGCCTTTTACTAAAGCGACAGAGTTTACCGGCCCAATTAGTGCTGAAATTTATGCGTCTAGCAGTGCACCCGACACTGACTTTATGGCAAAACTCATAATTGTGAAGCCTGACGGCACTGCCTTTAATTTGGTTGATGGTGTAATTAGAGCAAGGTACAGAGAAGGTTTTGATACGCCTAAGTTAATCGAACCCGGAAAGGTCTATAAGTATAAAGTCGACATGTGGGCCAGCAGTTATATGTTGTCGCCCGGTGACCGTATTCGTATTGATGTAACTAGCAGTAATTATCCAAGATTGGCACGAAACCTTAACACTGGGGCAGACTTTGCAAAAACCTCACAAATGAAGGTAGCCAATCAAACCATACACATGAGCAAGCAATATCCTTCTAGTATTTTATTGCCGATGATCCCAAGCGAGTAACATAAGTTAAAAAATAACAAGCTAAGTAGCGGTAGCCGCTTTGACTACCGCTGATTTTTACTCATTTAAGCATCGGGTAAAACGATCTGCAATTTTGCCATTTGTTCGTAGTAAGGCTGTACTTCTTCTACCACTTTTAACTGTTGTTCATTGAGTGCAAGCTGTCGCTGCCCATAGGGTGCAAACCCTGTAGATTTCTCAACACTGTGATACCAATGTTTGGCCCAAACTCCGTCAGACTCTCGAGGGCCTTTTGGCCAAGCTAACATTCCCATATCAAAGGGTATCGCCAACGCCTTACACACTTCAGACAAGATATACTCAGGGTTTTTAAGAACATCATTTGAGTCAATAACAGGAATACTCTGTCCAGTAATTTGCGTTATCTCATGGTACAACTCTGCTTGTCTGACAATACCTATATCTTGAGCACGGCATTGCCCCATGCTGTTTGTGTATGAATTAACGACTTGAGCAGGGTCACGAATTAAAAAGCAATGTTTAAGATTTTTGGTCCACGAAAGGTCTACCCCGTCTAACATGTGATGAGTCATATGTTTTTGGTATTGAAATTGAGTTTTACAGTGTGTTTGGGTCAAATTTGTCACGACCTCTGGGTAAGAGGTACTTTGCTCAGCAAGAATGTCTTCAAAACAAGGGTGAGGACTTTGGGTTTGCTTTAAATAAAAACCATAAAAAGGCTCATCTATCACCTCACAATCGCTGCGGTTTTCCCAACTTCGCATCATAGCGGTTGAAATATTACGAGGGCCAGACCACATAGCAATTCGGGTTGTCATCGTTATTACTCTCCTTAAAGGTTAGTTCTTAAAAGCCAATTGAAACCTTAAAACTCTGATTCAACTTTAAAGGTCATTAGCTCGTTACTTTTTGGGTGCCTAATCGTCAGGCTTTGGGCATGTAGGTGTAAACGATTAGTGCGAACGCCGTATAAATCATCTCCTACTATGGGCATATTTAACCCTTCTGCGTGGGCACAGTGCAACCTTAATTGGTGAGTACGACCCGTATGCGGAGTAAGCAATACTTTAGCTTGGTTGGTATCCGGGTAACGCTTGAGCACTTGCCAATACGTTTTTGCAGGCTTGCCGTCTTTCTGGCAAATAATCTGCCTAGGCCTGTCGAAATAGTCGCCCCGCATTGGCAGGTTTATTTCACCTTGTTCTTGCTCTGGTAGCCCTGATATTAAGGCGACATATTCTTTATAGACATCCCGCTGTATAAATTGCTTTTGCAAAAATTTATTCGCTTTAGGGTTAAGTGCTAACACCATTAATCCAGATGTAGACATATCTAACCGGTGCACAATTAAAGGGCCAGTAGCATCAGGAAACTGCTTCTTAATGCGCAAATACACTGAGTCAGAGATTTCTTTACCGGGCACAGATAAAAACTCTGTGGGCTTATTAACAATAACGATATCTTCATCTTGGTGGATGATTTCTAAGGTTTTATCCTCACAACAATTTTGAATAAGAGGGTTATCCTCAACCTCTAAACCAATTAGCATGTGATTTAAAATAGGGTGACATTTTCCCATGCAAGCTGGGTAATATTGTTTGTGTTGCCTGATTTCGGACTTAGGTGACGCCCCCCACCAAAACTCGGCCATAGCCAAAGGCGTAAGCTGATGTTCAAAGGCGTAATGTAACAATTTAGGTGCGGCGCATTCTCCTGCTCCTGCAGGAGGTGTTTTAAGTGCTGTTTCTGCAAATATGTCTAGTAGGCTTTTAGGCACTAACTCTTGGTTTAAAAACTGATATTGAGAAAATATCTTTTTTTGTAAGTTGGCAGATAAGGTTTTTCGTTGTCCCTTTAACGTAGCGATATCTTCAGTCAACTCTGCAAGCTGCTGCTGCGCTTTTTCTATCGCGCTTTGCGTCTCGTTGGTTAGGTCTTTTAAACGCCACTTGTCATAAACACTTTGCACCGCTAACTCTTTAAGAGCGTCTTCGCGGCTATCATTATCTTCTTGGTTTGTTAGCGTTTTTCGCTTGGCCTTTCGCGCTTTACGGTTAGCTATTAATTCTTCTCTAAGTGCTGCTAATTGCTGCTCACAATCAGCTTTAACCTGCTCTAAATGCTGTGTTAAAACAATTAAATTAGGGGCATTTTCTTTGATTTCTATTTGCTCATTTAATTGGTTAATCGCGACCTGTTCAGCCAGAAAAAAACTATCTTTAGCTAACAAATCAAATACAGGCGGGACAAAGCCATTAATATGACTTTTTTTAGCTAACTTACCTGAAAAAGCAGAAATAAAGCCTAACTCACCTCGTGTATTTCGTACCAGTAGCACACCAAACATCTTGCCAATAATGAGGTTGGGGTCATCAGACAAACCAAAATTGTGATACCAACTTTTTTGACTTTGCAGATAGCCTTGCAATTGCTCTGCAGCAAGCATGCACAAAGGATGTGGCTCATAATAAAATGGGAATGTAAAACGCTCTGGTACGTCATAGCCTTCAATAGGCACAGTGAAGTCAGTAAAACATGTGTTTTCAAAATCTTTTAATTGGTGGGAGCTAATATTCAATATTTAAAATGTCGCAATGATAGTTTTTATTGAACTCATAATTTTTTGGTGAAAATGACAAATCCTGTCACCTAAAAATTACAAGTAATCGGAGTGTTGGCTTATTGTAAACCAGCTTGTGTTTCTAATAGGTGGCAAAGCTACCTAACCAATGGCTTCCCATGTAATGCATCTCGTGAATAACAGAGTTTATGCCGGCCTCTTTATGAAGGCATTCAAGGGCTAACTCAGCAAAACGGTTCATGACTTCGCTTCACTTGGCTGGCCTAGCGTAAATGTTGAATTACTCAGGGCATAAACACAATAAAAAGCAGCTAAAGCACAGGCTGTAAATATTTTCATTATTATTTCTTTTAGACATAGAAAAGCTATTTGAAAAAAAATAATAAACGCTAGCATCAAACATAGCAACACAGACCAAAATTAATACTAAAGTCGTAGATACATTGGCCACTCAAAATTTATTTATGACATTCAGATAGTTACACACCATCTTATTCATAAAAATAGTCATTGCATAGCAAGCAATTTTTGATTTTAATACTAAAGCTAACCAAGTTATGGTCGATGATTCAAATAGATAAGGACGTCTGTTTAATAACAATAATAATAAATAGGCGACAGCATTTTGAATACTTTACTTTCTAATAATGAACAACAGTTAAAGTCTGTTATTCCTCTAATTAAAACCTATGATGAACGTCTACAAGCGCTTAATCATTGGTGGGGAAAGATATCATTAATAGGTAAGATTAATAGTCAGAATGTGTCAGACAGTATTCTCGAAGAAATGCATTATACAAGAGAGAAGTTTTCTAAATTGCAAGGCAGGCTAATTGAAAACTTGTTAAGGGCTCACTTACAAAAGCGTATTGCAGACGACCACAACAAATCTCAAGTGGCCATCGACATTCTCATTAGGAATTTATTTGAACGTACGGCGGATGTAGGATTTTTGGCTACTGACGATGACATTAGAGCGTTTTTATTAAAGCCAAACAAAGATGCAAATGATGTCATAGCACTTCAAGCACGTTTGCAGGAATATGTTAAAAAATATAGTGTTTATGATGAAATCATAATTTTGGATCCCCAAGGAAATGTTCAGGTTAACTTAGACCCTAACAACCAAATCACCCACAGTGACGACCCGATAATAGCTAACACATTGAACACTAACGAAGACTACTTAGAAACCTTTCGTAAGAGTGGTCTTCAGCCACAGCTTGACCATTCATTGATCTACTCTTGTGTTATTAGAAGCAACAACCAACAAGACGCTGAAATATTAGGTGTATTATGTTTGTGTTTTCGGTTTGATGATGAAATGCAAGGGATTTTTAACAACTTACAGTCAGAAAGCGCCGCCAGTATAATTACAATTGTAGACAACAGAGGCACAGTCATTGCCACTAACCATCCAGAAAAGATACCTCTAGATGATAAACTCCCAAAACATGACGCACCCATCTTATTAAAATTTAATAAACAAGAATATTTGTCAACACAGTCTAATACCAAAGGGTATCAAGGCTTTATGGGATTATCTTGGTGTGGTCAGGTTATGACACCGCTAAAAGAGGCATTTAAACACTCTACAGAGACCCAAGAGTCAAAAGAAAATGCCTTTACTTTATTGGAGTCCGAGTTATTTTCTGATGATCTGAAAGAAATATACAGAAGCTCTAGGTTAATTAATGACGATCTTAGCTTAGTGGTGTTAAACGGTATTATTGCGGCAGCTAGAAATGACGCAGTTGAATTTATGCCTGTACTTTCGGAAATCAAAAAAACGGGTCAAGGTATCACGTCAATTTTTTCAGACTCTATAGATAACCTGCAAGACACAGTGTTAAGCGCAAGGTTAAGTGACGTAAGGTTTTTCGCCAGTCTAGCCATAGATATAATGGATCGTAACCTCTACGAAAGGGCCAATGACTGCAGATGGTGGGCATTAACCACTGTTTTTAGAGAGCATTTACAAGAAGCTAAACTAACAGACTTAGCGAAACAAGAAATCACTGACATTTTGTATTACATTAACGACTTATACACTGTGTATACCAACCTATATGTATACGATAAAAATGGCATTATTATCGCAGTGTCAAACAAAGAACAAGCGGACATGATAGGCCAACTCACGGAGCAGCATAGCGGTGCACAAGAGGCGTTACAAAATACAGACTCTCAGACATATACGGTATCAAGCTTTACTCCGAGTAACCAATATCAGGGCAATTATACATATATCTACAATGCATCCATTACTAGCATAGGCCAGCCAACAGTTATTGGGGGTATTGGAATCGTGTTCGATAGCACACCTGAATTCAAAGAAATGCTAAGTGACACCTTACCGACTGACGAACAAGGTATCGCTTTGCAAGGTTGTTTTGCGTTCTATTGCCAAAGAGACGGCATGATAATTTCTCATACCGAAAATTCGCCACAGAAAGTAGGTGAAATTCTTGATTTAGACAAATCATTATTAATGCTGGGCAATGGCCAACAAGATTCATTATTGCTTAATTACAAGGGAGTTAACTATGCTGTAGGAATATCAGCATCCAAAGGCTACAGAGAGTACAAAACAACCGGTGACTACAATAACGATGTTGTAGCATTCGTCATGCTCCCAAGCTAAAAAGTGAAAGCACTAAACGAGAGTAGATTATTATTTACTTCAAGACAAATAACTTCAACTTCACATGTATTGCTCATAATCAAAATTACAACGTTATTCTATGTTTCTAGCAACTTGAGTAAGATTATTAAGACCATTGCTAAGCGGGCAATTAGCATTTCGGGCTAAAAAGTACGTTATTCCTATTAAAAAATATCATCTTTGTTGCTTTTCATCAGTCTCCTGATTCTCCAAATACCCATTAAAGTATAATTAATGAGTCAATTTTTAAGCATTTAGCCATTGTTTAAATGCATATTTAAGTAATAGTCACTTTTGGACTAGCGCATGTGGCATAGTAGCGCTATTAAAAAAGGGTTAACCTTGAAATTAGCTCAATCACTTTTTACACATAGGAGCATTTTATGAAAATACTAATTCGTAACTTAGATCGCGCAACCACAGAAGATGAGCTCATGTTATTGTTTGCTGAGTATGGAGCCGTGCAATCTTGCAATTTAGTTGTAGATTCTGCCAGTGGCAAGTCAAAGGGGTTTGGGTTTGTTGAAATGCCAAAGACGGGGGAAGCCAAAGCGGCAATTAAAAATTTAAATTACAAAGTACTTGGGGATAATAAAATACGCGTGAAAAAAGCAGAAGATAAAACAGCTGAGAACCCTACTGATTAACTCAATTTCGAACAAAAATACAAAGTATTATTAAGTAAGCTAAGTTGCTGACGGAGTTAGTTCATCCAAAATATCAAATAATCCTGTTTCATCGACTTTAATACCTTTATCTGTTTGGCTTTTCATTCGACTTTGCGTATACATACTGGTATTGGCGAGAACATCATCATCTAGTCTAAGTGCGTTATTGTAATGCGACAAAGGCTCTGGGTGCATAGCTAACCACAACTGAGCTGAAGCCAAAGAACCACTTGTTATCAATTTCGCAGCATTGTTGCAGCCTTGCCAGTATTCTTGGCTAGCTTCTAATTGTGAGCTTCTATAATGACAAAGCTCAGAGTTATCAACTAACAAAGTTTGCGCTGAATCAGACTGTTCAAACCTAGGACGGTGCAAGCTATTTGGCTCTAACATTGCCATCAATAGCGCAAAATTGGCTCCTTGTTGTGATGCTCTATTTAGGTCTCCATTTAGCTCAAAATCACTGGATAAAATGAATTGCCTAGAGCTAGCATCAAGTGTACTTTCAGAACTTAGCAAATGAGATTTACGCCAATAGAATGCTTACTACTTTATTTATCGCGTTTGGCACCAAAGACTTTAGGTAAATCTGCATATTCGTTGCCTATTCTTTGACATTTGAAATTAAATCACCAAAATGGCTGGTCTGACTTTTAGTCGCTATATTGTATAGTTACAACAAGCTATCTCTTTAACTTATGACTACTACTTGTATTATTTAGGAATTTATTTAATGAATAGACTGCTTACTGCCATTTTCTCTTGGGTGATACTTACTATTTCTCCCTATGTATTTTCCGCTAGTGACAGCAATTTATTAAATACTAAAAACAAGGACTCTTTAATAGAATCTCGAATCGTTGGGGGTGAGGTAGCCGACACGAATGATTGGCCATGGATAGCAGCGTATGTAAACACTACCAATGTTATTACCACCAGCTTAGAAGTTAATAATGTTAGTTATATTAGTGACTACTTTACTTTCGGTGTATCTGGCTCAGCAAGTGCTGAACTAGTGTCCTGTGGAATTGCAGACGATATATGTGTAGATGCTGATGCAAAAGTTTGTCTCATCGAACGAGGCGAAGTCAATTTTTCTGAAAAAGCTAATAATTGTGAAACTGCGGGTGGTGTAGGCGCAATCATTTATAATAATGAAGAAGAGGGGAACATTTCTGGCACCTTAGGCTCCGATTACACAGGCTCAATTCCTGTCGTTGCAGTCACTAGAATCGATGGATTAGCCTTATTAGAACTAGTGGGTAGCGAAGCTTCATTAAGCGTAAGTGATGCTGATGCTGTCGCTCAGGAAATTGTTTGCGGAGGCTCTTTTATTGGTGACAAGTGGGTAATAACAGCGGCCCATTGTGTTGATGATGGTAGCGCTAGCTTTCTTCAAATGAATATTGGTGAGTACGACTTATCAGACGGCGCAGATAACGCCATAGACATAGCTAACGTTTATATACACCCTTCCTATAATGGCAGCACATTTGAAAATGATATTGCAATCATTGAACTAACAGAATCTGTTAACACAACAACAGTAACTATTGCGACTTCAGAGGTTACCTCTCAATATGCTATAGAAAACAGTATAGCGACAGTAGCGGGTTGGGGAGGAACAACTGGTTATGAACCTGGAGAGGGCCCTACTTCAGGTTTCCCTGACGTCTTACGTGAAGTCGACTTGCAGTTAATGACTAATGAGCAATGCATAAACAGATTAAATGAAAATGTATTTGTTGATGACTCAGATATAACCAACAATATGATTTGTGCCGCTATTGCTGACGGAGGAAAAGGTTCTTGTCAAGGTGACAGTGGTGGACCTTTAGTTATTAATACGGGTTCTGGAGTGCAACAGGTTGGCATAGTGAGCTTTGGATTTGGCTGCGCAGCAGAAGGCTACCCTGGAGTGTATACCCGAGTATCTCAATATATAGATTGGATAAATAGCATAACCGGTGGTGTAGCAATCGAAGCTCGATTCGACTTTGGAAGTGTCTTAGAGGGCAGAGCTTACACAGAAGACTTTACAGTATCCAACAATAGTGTATCAACGGTGTCATTTAGCTTTGACCTGAGTGGTAGCACAGCGATCAGTATAGAAAATTCGAATTGCTCTACTCTTGAAGCTACTGAAAGCTGTGACATCACAGTCAGTTACTCTCCAACTATTAGTGAAGACTTGAACGCAATTATTAATATTGTAACTGATGACGAAAATATACCATCAAACAGCTTAAATCTAACCGCACTAGCATTAGGTACGTCCAACTCAATTGGCGCCTTAGTAGGAGAAACAGCTGTCAATTGGTTTAGTGGAGGCTCAGAAACACTCGGTTGGGTTTCGAATGCCCAGCAAGGTATTGAAAGCGGAGCCATTAGCGACTTACAAGAAAGTACTGTCGTCGCTGTAGTAGATGGAGAAGGTACCTTTACCTTCGAGTGGGCCGTATCATCAGAAGAAAACACAGATTTAGAAATTACAGATGCAGACTATGAACCCTACGATGCACTCTTCGTGTACTTAAACGATGAATTACTCGATTTTATATCAGGAGAAGTTGAGTTTAGTGAATACAGCATTGAATTATCAGCAGGTGAAAACATCATTACTTGGACATACAGTAAAGATTTAAATACGAGAGCAGGGAATGACAAAGGGTTTATTCGTAATGTTAACTTCTCAGTTCCCGAGACTACCTTCCTACCGACACCAGATACGTCTGGTAATTCATCAGGAGGGGGAAGCTTAACCTGGCTAACCCTACTAGTGATATTTGCTGGATTAGTTTCACGTAGTAGACTAATAAACCTGAATAATGGATAAGCCGAACCTCTCGCTAACGCTCTTTTTGTGCCTACGTCGGATTGTCTAGCAATAACACGTTTTTACCTACGACAATCCGCCTTGCTATACACTCAAAATTTCTTCATCGAGTGAGCCTTTAAGTGAATATATTTGGGTGGATAGTAGCAAGTTATTGAAATATATCGTTAAAATAAGTTTTAATGATGCTTCTTATCCAGAACTCTGGTTAATAGCACTGAGATAGAATTAACCTAAACGCCCCGTTAAGGATTGACGTTAGGCTATAAACTGCTTCTTTGTTGTAAAGAGGCAGTTTATGACCTTTGAAATGTGCGAGCGGTTCTCTTAACAATAAGATTAAAACAAATCTTTCAAGTCACTCAAGCAAGACATGACTTGATTACTGGATTGTTCCATTTTCACTAGGTATTTCACCGCATCATCTTTATTATCATCAACAAAAAGCTGAATCGCTTTTAATCCATTTGAATGCACTTCTTCATAGGGACGTTCTAGACTTCTGAAAGACGCATTATCAGAATATTTTTGTTTTCCTTCTGCGTGATACCATATCCCTAAACGACTCATTTTATGATCTGTAAAATCATTAATGTTTTTATTTTTCATCCCATAGATAACGGCATAAACTTCACTCTTCCAAACAATGTGGTCTAACTTAACGGTTTGGATAAAGGAGCGGTGAGAGCCTGTTGTTATTGCATCTTTCATGGTATTACAACAAGCAATAATTGAACTAAAATTATTGTTTAACTCACCAACACCAATAGATAATGTATCGTTGTTAGTTTTGATTTCATCCACCGAATCCACTGCACTTTTAGTAGATGAAATAATATCACCCACTAAATCTGCGACTTCGCTAGCTGATTTATTTGTTTCATTGGCCAAAGAGCGCACTTCGTCTGCAACCACACTAAACCCCCGTCCAGCATCACCTGCCCTTGCTGCTTCAATTGCTGCATTTAAGGCTAATAAATTAGTTTGATCAGAGATATTAGTGATAGTTGTTACGAATGTATTAATATTATCTGCTTTATCTGAAAGCCCGGAAATATTACTCGTCATAGCAACCATTTTTGAGCTTAAGCCATCCATAGATGTAGCTATTGTGTCTAAAGATTCGGTTGAACTGTCAAATAAATGATTAATATCTGCAATGGACTCACTTTGCTTTTCAATGCGTTGAAATGACTCAAGTACTGTTTGCCTAATACCTTCAACTTGGCCCATTGAGTCTAAGGTACACTTGATTAATACTTTTTCGTAACTATTAGGTGATAACGCGGCTAAAGATTTAGCCTCTGCGTCAGCCTTAAGCTCTGTATTTTCTGCTTGTAAAGCATCGATTTGCTGCGATAATTCAACGACGGTTTGCTGTAATTCTTTTTTCTGTGATTCTACTTCTTTGTACTGTGAAGATAAGACAAACATATAGATCCTTTATTTACTAATTTCATCAGATTAGTATCGACATAAAAGTTTAGATCTTAAACAATCCAAACTCGAAATATTGAAAAACTACTACTTTAGTTTTTCACCCGTTGCCATGCTGCTTCCATTTCATCTAAACTTGCAGAATAAATTGAAGACTCATGATTTTCTAGTGTTACTTCTACTTGCCTAAACCGCTGTTCAAATTTGTGATTAGCCTTAATTAAAGCGCTTTCGGCATTTACATTGAGGTGTCTTGCAAGGTTAACCACTGAAAACAACAAATCACCGATTTCCTCTTCTATTCTTTGTTGATTTGGAGTTTCTACTTGGACTTCTTCCATTACTTCTTGGATTTCTTCTTTAACTTTGCCTACAACAGGTTCAATTGTGGGCCAGTCAAATCCTACTTTAGCACACTGTTTTTGCAACTTATGGGCCTTTGTTAAAGGAGTCACGCCGCTAGGAATATTCGCTAACACACTCAGGTCGTCATTCTTGCCTGCTTTAATGCGTTCTTGCGTTTTAATATCATCCCATTGCTGAGACAGTTCTTGATCATTTTGAATTTGACTATCCCCAAAAACATGAGGGTGGCGTCGTATTAATTTATCACTTATGCCTTGGACAATATCGTCAAAGGTAAAGACTTGTTGCTCTTCCCCTAATTGGCCATAAAACACCACTTGAAACAATAAATCGCCAAGTTCATCTTTTATATCGCCCATATCTTTGCGGGATATGGCGTCGACTACTTCATACGTTTCCTCAATTGTATATGGCACAAGCGTTTCAAACGTTTGTTTTAGATCCCAAGGGCAACCAGTAACAGGATCACGCAAACGTTTCATAATGTGTAGAAGTTGCTCTATAGCCGCGCTATTTTGCTTCACCAAGGGTTAACCATTATCCGTTTTATAAACATTAGTTACACCTTTCACTGACTGCAATCTTGCTATGGTTTTTAGCAAGGTAGTTAGGTCTTTAACTTCAATACTTAGCTCAATTTTGGCTGTATTAAGTTTAGTATCACTGGAGCTATTCACCCCAAGTAAACTCACTCTTTCGTTAGTTAAAACTGTAGTAACATCTCTAAGCACACCAGCCCTATCGGTACTCTGCACCACCACCTTAGTTTGAAATGCTCCTTGTATATCGCTGGCCCAATTTACATCTATCTGCCTTTCTGGATGAGTCTCGAGTAAATGTGCTAATTGTTCACAGTCTTGCCGGTGAACACTCACCCCACGGCCTTGCGTAATATAACCTTGTATTGGTTCACCTGGCAGAGGCTGACAACACCTTGCAATTTGATGAAGTAAATTACCTACACCTTCTACTACTATAGTATCTTTTTTATGGTTTGAAGGTTTTCGTGGTACGACTTTCAGATCTAACTCAGGCTCTGGCTCTGGTGCATGCTTTTGTTGTAGATAATGTACAACTTGCATAATACGAATATCGCCAGCACCTAAAGCAGCATACAAATCTTCTAGGCTTTGCATATTGAAACGCTCAATAGCATCAGTGGCCACTTTACCGTCTATGCCTAATTTACCTAATTCTCTATCTAATAATTCTTTTCCAGCTACCGCATTTTTACTCTTGTCTTGTCTTTTGAAGTAGGTTTGAATTTTTGCTCGCGCTCGTGAAGAGTACACATAGCCTAGTCCTGGGTGCATCCAATCACGACTAGGATTAGAATGTTTACCCGTTAAGACTTCGACTTGATCACCCGTTTGCAATTGATAGGTAAAAGGCACAATTCGGCCCCCTACTTTTGCACCGTTGCACCTATGGCCAACATTACTATGAATGTAATAAGCAAAGTCCAAGGGAGTAGAACCTAGAGGCAAGTCAACCACATCACCATTAGGCGTAAATACATATACCCTATCATCAAATACTTGGCTTCGGAGCTCTTCTACTAAATCACCAGAATCCGACACTTCATCTTGCCACTGCAAAATTTTGCGGAGCCAATTGATTCGTTCTTCGTATCCTGTGCGCCCAGATGCAGTGCCTTCTTTGTAACGCCAATGAGCAGCTACACCCAACTCTGCGTCTTGATGCATTTTATCGGTACGGATTTGTATCTCTATAGTCTTGCCTTGCTTACCTAAAGTCACAGTATGAATTGACTGGTATCCATTAGATTTTGGCGTCGCAATATAGTCATCAAACTCTTGTGGTAAATGATGCCAATTGGCATGCACTACACCCAATGCGGCATAACAGTCTTGTAGTCGTTCAGCAATAATTCTAACAGCACGAATATCATACAGCTGTTCAAAACTGAGGTCTTTTTTCTGCATCTTTTTCCAGATGCTATAAATATGTTTAGGCCGACCGTAAACCTTAGCTTTTATTTTTTGCGTATCAAGAATAGATTGCAACTCTTCCACAAAATCAACGATGTACACCTCTCTATCAGTTCGGCGTTCATCTAATAACTTAGCAATCTGTTTGTAAGACTGAGGATGTAAATAACGAAAAGAGTGATCTTCGAGCTCCCACTTTAATTGCCCAATACCTAACCTATTGGCTAATGGGGCATAGATATTTGAACATTCACGGGCCACTAATACTCGAGTTTCTTCATCCTCTTTTTTTGCTGTTTGTAAGGCACAAATACGTTCTGCAAGCTTAAGCACCACGGCTCGAACATCTTCAACCATGGCGAGCAACATACGCCTAACGTTATCGATTTGTGCCTCATCATTTTTGCGGGAACTGTTAGCCCGTGTATGCAGAGATTTGATGGCATCCATGCGCCTTACACCGACAATTAACTTTTGAATTCCTTCACCAAACTGCTCGGTTATCTCATCTTCGTTTAATTGATGAACTTCACAATAAGGATAGATAAGAGCGGCTTGTAGAGTTTCATCATCCATATGTAACTCATGGAGAATTTCCACCATTTCTTGGCCGGTGAGTAATATTTCTGGGGTATCCGAAACGTCACGAATCTTCTGCTTGCTTGACTCCGGCAAGTTGAGACCTGCTAACCATTCTGAAAATGGAGGGCGCTTTTCTTCATGTACTTTACGAATTGAAACCATAAAACAAGCCTTACTTCAGGTATATCTGCTTCGATATGTAAATTGGGATGTTCACAATCCACAACTATTTCGTGAGTCTGTCTCACCGGGCTAGGTATTAAAACTATCAATCAACCACTATGTCTTGCCACAAACAGGATAAAATCAGCACCAATCGAGTGCATATTATTAAAGTGACTCTAAGACCACAGTAACAACGGCGTAGTGCTTCTCATCAGAAATCGATATAAAACTATTATTAATCTGTTTTTGTTCACAAATTTCAGCAAATTTACCAGTAAACACCAGACTGGGCTGACCTGATGGAAGATTTACAACTTCAACATCTTTAAAGCCTACTCCGTTAGCAATACCTGTGCCTAGGGCTTTTACAGCAGCTTCTTTCGCGGCAAATCGCTTAGCTAAAAACTGTGCAGGAAACTTATGACTTTCAAATATCTGCAACTCTGCAGTAGTTAAAATACGCTCAGCTATACGGGTAGAGTGACTAATAAGATGCTCCATACGTACAATTTCCACTATGTCGGTGCCTAAACCTGCTATCGCCATAGATTCGCTACACCCTGGCTTCTTGCATAAGCTTGCGCATATCGCTTACTGCCTTTGCCAAACCATCAAAAGCAGCCCGAGCTATAATGGCATGACCAATATTTAACTCGTATAACTCCTCTATAGCTGCGATGGGTTTCACATTGTGATAATGCAAACCATGACCAGCATTAACCTTTAAGCCTTTAGAATGAGCATACTTAATACCCTCTACTAACACAGCCAGCTCTTTCTGCTGTTCTAGTTCATTGTTAGCTTCAGCGTATTGCCCAGTATGAATTTCAATATATGGCGCACCTGCTGCTATAGCGGCATCAATTTGCGTTTTATCCGCATCAATAAACAACGAAACCAATATACCTGCCGCAGCCAAACGTTCACATGCAGCTGTCATTTTAGAAAGATGGCCAGCAACATCCAAACCACCTTCGGTGGTTAACTCTTCTCTTTTCTCAGGCACTAAACAACAAAACTCTGGCTGAGTCTGCTCTGCAATCAATAACATCTCATCTGTGACTGCCATTTCCAAATTCATACGGGTTTGAATAGTTTGTTTTAAAATTTGGACATCTCTGTCGACGATATGCCGTCTATCTTCTCTTAGATGAATAGTAATCCCATCAGCTCCGGCACGCTCTGCAATCTCTGCCGCATGAACAGGATCTGGGTAATGAGTCCCCCTTGCATTACGGAGGGTTGCAATATGGTCAATGTTAACACCAAGCAAAATTTCTTTCATTTAAGCTTATCACCTCTTGTTATGCTATTTGAGGCCCAATTTTGCTGAAAAAGCTCTCTACTTTTCAACGGTTTAGAGCCTAACAAATGAGCCAGTGCAGTACGTGTAATATACTTCGCACATTTTAAACTATTTGTTGTCCAGATATTATTGCTAATAGCAATTAAAGATTCACCTGAAAAACGATTAGAGCCAATTGATTCAGGCCCTATAACTTTAATACCTTGCTCTAAAACCAAACAGTAATCGACATGCGCTTCAATACTTTGGCCAGTTTCAAAATCATGATTTAAATCCATACCGTACCCCAACTCATCCAATAACAGCAGCTCAAACTGGCGCAAACATGGCTCTATTTCACATTCACTTTGTAGCGCTGTTAAGCTGGCTTTGTAATATTCAAAAAGCTCAGGATGGGGGACTTCTTTAGGTAATAACCTATTCAGTAACTCATTTAAATACATAGCGCAAAATAACGGATGCCCACTTAACTTTAGCGTTTTACCCGCTGACTCTAATTGGTTTAGATTGCGTAATTCATGTTTACCAGAGAGACTAAACAATAATGGCTGAAAGGGTTGCAGCAAGCTTTTTTTGTCATTTTTGTTTCCTCTAACGCCCTTAATCACCGCACTTACTTTACCCATTTCTAAAGTAAAAAGATCAGTCAGGAAGCTGGTTTCTCTGTAAGCACGTCTATGTAAAACAAAACCATGTAGCGATTCAGAAACCAACAGATTTCACCTTAGGCCAAAGATTAAATAGCGGTAAGTTAACTAACTTTAATTCGCACCACTTTCATGGCTTCAAATTCCATTCCAGCGATTTCTTCTGTGATAGGATAGTATGTGAGATTAACTCTGGCACCCGTTAGATTTTTGTACATTTTTCTACGACGAAATTTGAAAGGAACATCAGTACCGTCAATCATTAACGTATTTGCAAACCAATCATCATCTTTTCTTTGAACATGAGAAACAACAGACATGTCTTCTGAGTGGGTGAGGTTATCGTGCTTGTCTAGTAGCTTTTCTACATCAGATTTTTTTGCCATAACATTTTTTTAATTCGATAAAGAAACTAGTCTATCACTTTTAGGATATTTCATAAATGCTTAAGACCCAAACGACCGCTTTATATAGCGATCAACCCATCAACCATCAATTGTAAACTAGTTTTACCACGAAACTCGTTAATATCTAGTTTGTATGCCACGCATACATGACGGCAATCAAGGTTTGGCCATAAAGCCAAATCCACATTAAAAGCGATGGCATCTATAAGCATTCCACTAGGGTGTTTAAGCATCATTTTTAAATGCTTACTACCAACTAGGCGTTGCTCAACTAATTGAAACTCTCCATCAAATAGTGGCTCTGGAAACTGTTGCCCCCAAGGTCCGGCATCTTTTATTTGCTGTGCAAAATCCAAGGTGAAATCTGCAGCAGCTAAATCACCATCAGTGACTAATTCTCCAGCGAGGGGTTTACCCGCTAACGCCTCTTCTGCAAGCTGATTAAAAACCTGCTTGAATACATGTAAATTTTTCAAAGGTAGACTTAATCCAGCCGCCATTGCATGGCCGCCAAATTTACCGATAATATCTGGATAACGGCTATTCAGTTCTTCTAATAAATCTCGAATGTGTAAACCAGGTATTGAACGAGCAGATCCCTTTAGATTGTCATCGTCATGATGTGCAAAAGCGATAGTAGGACGATAATACTTTTCTTTGATACGCCCAGCTAAAATGCCAATCACACCTTGATGATAGGTCTCTTCGTACAACACCAAACCAAAAGGAAGCGTATCAGTTTCTAAATCTAAGTTATCTAAGGCCTTTATGGCTTCTTGCTGCATCGAACCTTCAATTTCTCGACGCTCTCGATTAAGGCCATCAAGTTGTACGGCAATTTCCCTTGCTTTGGCATCAGAGTCAGTCAACAAGCACTCAATACCTAGTGACATATCATCTAAACGCCCAGCAGCATTTAAGCGTGGACCAATCACAAATCCCAAATCTGATGCTTGCATACGACGCTTATCCCGAGAGGCAACCTCCATAATGGCTTTAATACCGGGTCGACATTTATTACCTCGAATTCGTTGCAGACCTTGATGAACTAAAATTCGATTATTCGCATCAAGAGGTACTACATCTGCAACTGTTCCCAAGGCTACAACGTCAAGTAAGTCTGCCAAATTTGGTATGGGTATTCCTTTTTGCTGAAACCACCCAATTTGTTTTAGCTCAGCCCTTAAGGCTAGCATGAGGTAAAATGCGACCCCAACACCTGCTAAGTTCTTAGATAAAAATTCACATCCTGGTTGGTTGGGGTTAACAATTGCATCTGCATTGGGTAGAGATTCTGCCGCTAAATGATGGTCAGTGATCACCACGTTCATCCCTAATAACTTAGCTTTTTCTACGCCAGCAAAACAGGCAATACCATTATCTACAGTCATAATTAACTGTGCTTTTTGTTGGTGAGCTATTTCTACAATTTCTGGGCTTAAGCCATAACCAAAGTCAAAGCGGTTAGGTACTAGATAATCGTGATGCTTTGAGCCCATCCACGCTAATGACAGCATACTCAAGGCGGTGCTGGTTGCGCCATCTGCATCAAAGTCCCCTATGACCATGATCCTGCGCTCAGTCATAATGGCGTCTGCAAGTAACTTAACCGCTTTATTTACACCAGTTAAATCTTGGTAATGCAGTAAAGATTGAACATTTCTCTGCAGCTCTGACTCACTTTCAATTCCACGGTCAGCGTAAATTTGTTTGATTCTTGGGTGCAGAGTATTTGGCAAGTGGCTACTACCTTGTTGTTCTCTGCGGCGTATTTGCACATTAGGCATAAGGGCTATCTATATTTTGAAGGACAAAAACAAAAGCCCGTATATAACGGGCTTGATACAAAACGTGAAAGAAGGCTTACAGGGTAGCTTTAAGGGCTTCTTCTAATTTGCTTGGTGGTTGGTATCCGGGGATAACTGACCCATCAGGCAAAATAATATTTGGCGTACCGCCTACTCCAATTTGCTGACCAAAAACATACTGCTCAGCAACTTTGGTACTACAGCTTTTGCTAGTAACATTTGACCCTGCTTTTGCATTATTCATAGCTTCTTGGGGGTTATCAGCACACCAAACAGATACCATGTCGTTGTATGACGCACTATTTATACCTGATCTAGGAAAAGCCAAGTATCGTACTGTGATACCCAAGTTATTATATTCGTCCATTTGATTATGCAATTTACGGCAATATCCACAGGTGATATCTGTAAACACATTCACAACATATTTTTCATCTTTGGCTTTATATTCGATTATGTCGTTTTCGAACGTCTTTAAGCCATCAATACGAACCTTACCTAAAGTATCTTCAGTGATATTACGCATACCATCTTCAACATCAAAAATACGAGCTTGCAATAAATATTTTCCGTCAGTGCTCGTGTAGAATAGGCCTCGCTCGGTCAAAACTTGTAACAAGCCAGACACTGGTGCATCACCAATAGAGCTGACTTGCATCCTTAAATTTTTCTCAATTTTAGACTTCACTTGTTCATATGTTTCGGTCTCATCGGCCGCCGAAGCAGTAAAACTAATGCTTAATATCAAGCCAGCTATGATGTTGCTAATTTTTGTCCGCTTTTTCATTAGGTTTCCCAAGTAATTTCAATATTTATATGACCCTAATAAAGAAAAATAATTTCAAATTAAAGACGATAAATTGTAAAGGCCAAGTTTAGCCGAATCAAACACTTAACCCAAGAGCAGAATACGCATTTTTAACACATTAGCCTCTTGGATGATGCTCAGCTACTAACTTTTGTAACCGTTCTGTTGCCACATGGGTATAAATTTGAGTAGTAGACAAATCACTGTGTCCCAACAACATTTGCACTACCCTTAAGTCGGCACCATGATTCAACAAATGAGTAGCGAATGCGTGGCGTAAGGTATGAGGAGATAACTCGGTTTTTATACCCGCTATTTGACTGTATATTTTAACTCTATGCCAAAAAGTTTGTCGGGTCATAGCAACCCCTCGCTTGCTGGGAAACACTATATCGCTTTCAGATTTCAGCAATAAAGTTCTACCCTCTTTTAAGAACCGTGTAATCCATTCAATGGCTTCTTCACCTAATGGCACTAAACGTTCTTTATTTCCTTTCCCAGTCACCCTAACGACTCCTTGTACTAAACTGACTTGGTCAAGTCTTAGGCTAATCAATTCAGTAACTCGCAATCCAGTGGCATACAACACCTCTAACATAGCCTTATCTCTAAGCTGTATAGGTTCATCTGTTTGCGGTGCGTTGAGTAAATCATCAACCTGAGATTCACTTAAGGTTTTTGGTAATGTCTGCGGGAGTTTGGGATTTTGCATTAAACTAATGGGATCATCCGAACGGATTTTTTGCCGTAACATGTATTGGCATAAGCTACGTATACTGCTTAAAAGTCTTGAGGTACTTCTTTCTGATAACCCGCCATCATAACGAGTGGCCAAGTATTGACTTAGGGTATCTTGTGCAAAGTTACTCAATTGAATTTCAGAAACTTGTGCCGATGATTGCTGCAAATACACTGCAAATTTAGTTAGGTCTGCACGATAAGCACTCAAGGTATTTTCACTCAAGCCTTTTTCTAACCACATAGCCTCAATAAAGGATTCAATTTGCTCCTTATCAGCTTGGCTAGTTGGCATAGCTGTCGGTACCACATTGCCAGCAAACTTCAAAGTTAGGCTCATTTAGTTCATTACATGTTTTACAAAGCCAAGGTTCAGAACTCTCAGGCAGCTCCTCAAAGCGTCGAATAAACTGTTCAACTTTGGGCAACCACTCCTCATCAACAATCCACACCTCTGGCGTTGCATCAACTGCAGATAATTCGCCTACAGCACCAATTGCAAATTCGTTTTTAATAAAGCAATCAATGCCTTTGTCATCCAACAGTTGCTTAATTTGAAACACCATAAAACGGTCGGTATGGGTATATACTTTCTTCACTCTGCCACCAATTAATGTCTGAAGTTATCTATTAATCCATATCAATAGATACATTAGACAGTGATCCTAGCTGATTTCCTTCATCAGAATCCAACTTAATCATTAATCGGAGGTCATTCGGTGAATCAGCATGATGGATCGCATGTTCGAGTGTCACTTTACCGGCCTTGTATAATTCGTACAGAGCCATGTCAAAACTCTGCATCCCCATCTCTTTACCTTTTTTCATGGCTTCTTTTAGGCCACCAATTTCATTACGTTGAATAAGGTCAGTCACTAAGGGGGAATTTAGAAGGATTTCAATGGCAGCGACTCGGCCATTACCATCTGGTGTAGGCACCAATTGTTGCGCCACTATCGCCCGCATATTTAAACTCAAATCAAATCTGAGTTTTTCATGTTGTTCAGGGGGCGCTAAATGCATGATACGTTCAATAGCCTGATTCGCATTATTAGCATGCAGTGTTGCCACACATAAATGCCCCGTATCAGCAAATGACATGGCATATTCCATGGTTTCCATAGAGCGAATTTCACCAATCAGAATGACATCAGGGGCCTGACGTAATGAACTTTTTAACGCATCATCGAAAGATTGAGTATCTATACCAACCTCTCGCTGAGTGACTACGCAATTGCCGTGTTCATGCACAAATTCAATAGGGTCTTCTATAGTTAAAATATGCCCACGAGAATGCTGATTTCTATGTCCCATCAAAGCAGCCAATGAGGTTGATTTACCCGTACCTGTGGCACCAACAAACAACAACAAGCCTCTTTTAGACATGATGACGTCTTTTAATGTATCAGGCAGCCCTAAAGCTTCAACCTGAGGGATCTGCGTCACAATACGCCTGACAACCATACCGGCCATGTCCCTTTGCCAAAAAGCACTACAACGAAAACGACCAATGTCATCTCGGGCAATGGCAAAGTTACACTCTTTGGTTCGCTCAAACTCTTCTCGTTGCTTGTCGTTCATAGCGTCATGAACTAAAGCCAATGCTTCTTCTTCTGACAGATTACTGCTGCCAACGGGTGTCATTTGTCCATTGACTTTAGCACTAACAGGGAAACCAACAGTGACAAATAAATCTGATGCGCCTAAGTCTTGCATTGCTTCAAGATAAGGGGTGAGTTCCATAATAAATCCTTAAAAACCGGGAGAGATTTTTTTATCAACAGACTTTGCTGCTGCGTCTTGTGGAGAAATAAGTCCTTGAGCCACCAGCTTTTGTAAACACTGATCCATAGTTTGCATACCGTGAGATTGACCAGTTTGAATCACCGAATACATCTGCGGCACTTTGTCTTCACGGATCAGGTTACGAATAGCCGGAATACCCAACATGATTTCATGGGCGGCGACTCGTCCTCCACCATTTTTCTTCAATAAGGTTTGCGAGATAACGGCACGAAGAGATTCAGACAACATTGAACGTATCATGGACTTTTCAGCCGCAGGGAATACGTCAATTAATCGATCGATAGTTTTAGGCGCTGAGTTGGTGTGCAAAGTACCAAATACTAAGTGGCCCGTTTCCGCAGCCGAAATAGCTAACCTGATGGTTTCTAAATCCCGTAACTCACCCACTAGAATAATATCTGGATCTTCCCGCAGGGCAGAACGTAGTGCATTGTTAAAACTATGGGTGTCACGATGAACTTCACGCTGGTTGAGAACACACATTTTGTTTTCGTGCACAAATTCGATAGGGTCTTCAATTGTAAGAATATGTTCGCGCTTAGTCTTGTTGATGTGATCAATCATAGCCGCCAAAGTGGTACTTTTACCTGAACCGGTAGCGCCTGTAACCAACACAATACCTGTAGGTTGATTGATGATATCTTTGAATATATCGGGCGCACCTAAGTCATCCAAGCTCAATATTTCACTAGGGATTGTCCTAAGTACGGCGGCTGCCCCACGATTTTGCATAAAAGCGTTCACCCTGAAACGGGATAGGTCTTTGACCTCGAATGAAAAATCCGTTTCTAAGTTTTCTTCATATTCCTTGCGTTGCTTATCATTCATGATTTCATAAATTAGGCCATGAACCTCTTTGTGCTCTAAGGCAGGAATATTTAGACGACGCATTTCGCCATCAACACGAATAATTGGTGGTAATCCAGCAGAAAGATGTAAATCAGAAGCTTTATTTTTAACACTAAAGGCTAAAAGTTCGGTAATATCCAAAGCAATATTCTCCGTATATTATGTTGCAGTATGGAAACAATAGCAGAACGACTTAAAAGCGTACAAACCACGATTAAGCAATCAACGTTAGGGGCCCATCGTGCTTCAAATAGTGTAAAATTACTAGCCGTCAGTAAGACTAAACCCGTATCTGATATTGTCCAAGCGTATGAAGTTGGACAACGTTTGTTCGGTGAAAATTATGTACAGGAGGGTATTGATAAAATACAAACACTCCAAAATTTAACTGATATAGAATGGCACTTTATTGGTCCATTGCAGTCGAATAAAACTCGGGTAGTGGCGACGCATTTTGATTGGGTCCAAAGTATTGATCGAATCAAAATAGCACAACGTTTAAATGACCAGTGTCCACTTCATAAAAAATTAAACATATGTGTTCAAATAAATATTGATGACGACCCAAATAAGGCAGGCATCAAATCGAATGAACTCAATGAGTTTATTGAAGCCATTGTTAAAATGCCAAATCTACGGTTCCGTGGGCTAATGACAATCCCCAAAGGGCAGCAAACAACAACACAGCAGCAACACAGTTTTCAAAAAATGGCTGATTTATTTACAGCCTTAAAAAATATATATCCAGATATAGATACCCTTTCGATGGGCATGTCAGGTGATATGCAAGTAGCGGTTGAAAATGAAAGCACCATGATAAGAGTGGGTACGGCTATATTTGGAACACGAAATCAAACTAAGGAATCTAATGCAACATAGAAAAATAGCCTTCATCGGTGCGGGTAACATGACTAAAAGCATCATAGGTGGACTCATTAAAAACGGTTACCCTGCTGATTTAATCATTGCCAGTAATCCATCAGTGGCCAAACTAGATATAATTAAAGCTGAATATGGCATAAAAACAACCCAAAATAACAACCAAGCAGTTGAGTTTGCACAGGCCATCGTTTTAGCCGTAAAACCACAACTAATGGAGCATGTTGGCGGCGCGTTTGATAAAAACATAGATTTGTCAGGCAAGTTATTTATCTCAATTGCAGCGGGTATTACCACCACTAGGCTAAAAGAAATGCTAGGCGGTGACTATGCCGTTATTCGTACCATGCCAAACACTCCTAGTGCATTAACACTAGGCATGACAGGCCTATTCGCCGACAGGAAAATACTCGCTGTTGATAAAGATTTCGCTGGTAATTTACTATCTCAGGTGGGAAAAATAGCTTGGGTTGAAGAAGAACCCATGATGGACAACGTTATTGCAGCTGCGGGAAGTAGCCCAGCCTATTTTTTCTTATTTTTAGAAGCAATGGAAAAAGAAGCAATGGCCACGGGCTTTACAAAAGAAACAGCACGCTTACTTGTGCAACAAGCTATGTTAGGTGCCGCCGAAATGGTTTGTCACAACCCTCACCTTGAATTAAGTGAACTACGCACCCAAGTAACCTCTAAGGGAGGCACCACTGCCAAAGCCGTTGAAGCATTTCAAGAACAAGGCCTAGAGCAGCTAGTTGCCAAAGCAATGCAAGCGGCAGTTAAACGCGCCCAAGAAATGTCTATTCAGTTTTAATAAATTTAGGAACACTACACGCAATGAATTCAGTTTTAATACTTATTGATACACTTTTTAACTTGTACCTAATGGTAGTATTACTGCGATTATGGCTACAATTTGCAAGAGCCGACTTTTATAACCCATTTAGTCAATTTGTCGTGAAAGTCACCCACCCATTGATACGGCCTTTACGCAGAGTCTTACCTTCAATAGGAAGACTAGATACAGCAACGTTAATACTGGCACTACTCGTAGCAGCTGTTAAGTTGGTTGTCATACGTTTAGTGGTGGGTGGCGTTGAAATTAATCCACTGCAAATAACCATTTTATCTGTAATTACAGTGTTCAAAGAAGCACTCAGCTTGCTTATTTATGTGTTAATACTCAGAGCCATATTAAGCTGGGTAAGCCAAGGGCGAAATCCAATTGAATTAGTTATGGGGCAACTTACAGAACCACTTCTTGCGCCTATACGTAAACGTATGCCTGATTTAGGCGGCTTAGATCTGTCTGTTATGGTAGTAATACTCTTTTTATTCTTTGTACAAAACTTGTTAGGTGAATGGTTTGGTATCTACTAAAAACGAGCACCAGCTATTTATGGGGCGTGTACTTTTAATATGCGCATTAGGTTTATTTACTTCGCTGGTTAAAGCTGAGCAAAAGGTCGATTTAGGTAGTTGGGAGGTTCACTACATTACTTTGAACAGTACGTTTTTAACCCCAGAAGTAGCTAAGCAATATGGCATAGTGCGAAGCAAATATAACGGTCTAATCAATATTTCGGTACTTGACCGACAAGCTAAAACGGCTCAATCTGTTATCTTAACTGGGGAAGCTAAAAATTTACTTGGGGTCGTAAAGAAGCTATCGTTTAAACAAGTTACCGAAGGTGATGCGATTTATTATTTAGCTCCACTCTCTTTTAGCGATTTAGAGCAATACCGCATCACTATTTATCTTACTGACGGAACTCAACAACAAACGTTAAAATTTCAACATAAGTTTTATGCTGAGTAAGCCAAAATAAAATAAAAATTGCTTATATAGACTAAAGAACAATGGAAGGGTATTTAACTTTGTATTAGTGTTTTAAACTTGTTTTAAGGATGAACCATGAACCATTTTATCAAATATAGCCTCCCCTTCCTTGTTCTACTTTCTAAACGAGGCTAGCTTGCCCAATGTTTAGAACTATAAAATCACAAATGCTACTAGTATTAACCATATTAGTAACATTAATGCTCTCTCAAGTATTTTTATCTAGAAATATTCAATCCACTTTTATAAAAGGGTTAGATGTCACCCAAAAAATGGCTGTTAAAGCGAGTTTAGTGAGAGAGTTAGAAAGAGACGTCATAGACTTACAACGTAATGTTTTAATATATAAAAATTTAGCCAACGATACCTCAATAAAGCATTTCAATATTTTAATGACTAAGAGTTTAGCAAACCTCAACTCAATAGCAGACCTCACAGCCAAAGAAGAAAACCGAAAAACGTATCTTGATTACATTAAACGCATGCGTGCACACCTTAATAATTACCAAGAAAACTTTAATAGCGTCATTGTAGGAAGAACCAAACGAAATCAATTATATGAAGAAGGGGTGTTAAATAATCTAGAGTCAGCATTTGAAGGGTTTAATTTCATAACCCAATCTACCCAAATGAACGAACGAAACTACCAATCTGCTAAATTTCATCTGGCCCAAGCAGAAACCCTTTTATTACAATACTTATTAGCACCCGATCAATCTATTGTAGAGCCCTTTAATCAACTCATATCAGCTGTAAAAAATGATATTAAACTCATCAATACAGATGTAAATCAAATTCAATCTGCATTGCAAACGTTAAGTAACGTTGAAACTGAGTTTAGTCGACTCACACAAATTACCCGAGGCTATTTGTTTATCGCCAACGTCGTTATGACAGGCTCAGCAAATGAGTTTCTAATGCTTGCTCGAGATTTAAATAATCTAGTTACAGAAAGCCTCAAAGCCACCAATCGAAGTGTTAAAAAATCAATCGATACATCTCGTTTAAGCTCAATTGTATTTTCTCTTTTAGGTAGTATTTTGGCTATAGTCACTACATTGTTTTTAATTTACAAAATAATGTTACCAGTTAACACCATTACCAAGATATTTAGAATGCTGGCAAAGGATAAGAGTATAGAAAGCATCCCTGGTCTAAAGCGCACAGATGAAATTGGTGAGTTGGCCCAAGCAGCAAATGTTTTTCATAAGAAAAACAAACAAACCACAGCATTATTAGAACAATCCCAACGGTTAAATGAGCAACAAGAGTTACTGAATCAAGAACTCATCGAAATCAATAGAAAAGCCGAACATGCAACCGCATCTAAAAGTATGTTTTTAGCGAATATGAGCCATGAAATTCGTACCCCAATCAACGGCATAATAGGTCTGATTGAAGTGCTCAAGCGTTCCTCGCTTTCAGCAGAGCAAATGGATAAGCTGACAAAAGTCTCTTACTCGGGACAAATATTACTTCACTTAATTGATAGTATTTTAGATTTTTCTAAGATTGAAGCGGGTAGATTAGATATTGAGAATATAGAGTTTAATGCCAACACTATGTTCAGTAATATACTCGCAAATATAGAAAGTAGTGCACAGCACAAAAAATTAAATATACGCATTTATATTAACCCGGACTTACCTAACATCCTAATTGGCGACCCCCTGCGTATTGCTCAAATATTACTGAACCTATGTAGCAATGCCGTTAAGTTCACTCGACATGGTTCCGTTTTAATCAATATTGATTTTTCATATAAAAATGACTCTGATATTAAAGTTATTATTGACGTAAAAGACACGGGGATTGGCATGCTCCAAAAGCAAGTTGACAGAGTCTTTGATAAGTTTTCTCAAGCAGATGGCTCAACAAGTAGAGAGTTTGGAGGAACCGGCTTAGGTTTGTCTATCGTAAAGCAGCTAGTTGAATTAATGTCAGGTCATATAAATGTTCGTTCCGAAAAAGGAGTCGGAAGTACATTTACAGTGGCCCTACCCCTTAAAACAACGGCCCATCGAGAGCAGGTTTTATCAAAAGCACCTAACCAAAAAGCTAAATTGTATTATTTTAGTATCAGTAGGCAGAGCTTTTTACATCACAGTTATTTAGATAAGCTAGGGATAGATTATCACCACTTGCCCATCACACAACTAACTTCTATGGTTGATGAGATAAAAAAGGGAGACATAGTTGTTTTAGACGTAGATGAAAAAAGCGCTTTAAAATCTTTTTTCGAGGCAATTGACTACCTTCACAACCGCTATATCAACGTAGGGTTTGTTTCTCACTCTCATTCCAAGAATTTATCGGATCAAATCAAACAGTTTTGGGATGTAGAGTTTCTTTATCACCCATTTGTACCAGAACAATGTAGCCAGTTTTTGATGACACTATTTTGCCATCGGAAAGTTGTTTCTTTTCCTAAGATGCTAGAGAGGCAACGCGAAGCAACCACTCAATACTCTGGGCATGTTTTAATAGTAGAAGATAATGAGATTAACCTAGCAGTAACCTGTGAAATGTTAACGTCTATGGGTATCCACTACGATATTGCCCATGACGGCAATCAAGCTGTATCAGAAGTACTAAAATCGCGCCACTACGACATGATATTTATGGACATACAAATGCCATTAATGGATGGTTACGAGGCGACTAGAAAAATCAGAGAGCTAGGATACAAAGACCTAATTATATGCGGCTTGTCAGCTAATGCCATGCAACAAGACTACGACAAAGCAAACTCCGCAGGTATGAATGACTACCTGACCAAACCTATTAATCACGTCACCTTAGAGAATATGATTGCGAAATACTTATCTGTAAATACATAGCAACTAGCAGCGTTTCAAGTAAAAAAAATGGGATACAAAGACATCACTAACAGGCACGCCATCAGGTAATTAAACGTCTTTAAACGCTTGGCACTAGTTAAAAAGTGACGAATGTTTTTTCCTAGTACTGTCCATACAGTAATGCTCGGCAAGTTCACTAAACCAAAGACTAACGCCACAAACAATACTGCATGCAAGTCTTTAGATGGTGCATAAACACTGATAGAAGTTAATGCCATTGTCCAAGCTTTTGGGTTAACCCACTGGAAAATAACCGCCTGCATAAAGGTCATAGGTTTTGACTTGCTCTGTTTACTTGCCATAGACACGTCTGATGTAGCTATTTTACATGCCAAATACAATAGATAAATCACACTCAACACTTTTAAAATATTGTAGCTTATTGGATAAGTATCAAATATTTGGGTCAAACCTAAACCAACCAATATCACCATGAAGGTAAACCCTAGATTCACTCCGAACAGATGAGGCAAGGTCTGCTTAAAACCAAAATTAGCACCAGAGGTCATTAACATAAGGTTGTTTGGCCCTGGGGTGACTGACGAAGCCAAAGTAAAAAGTAATAATGCAGTCAAAATCTCGTAGGTCATGTAAAGTCTTAAATTCTCAGTTGTTTTAATCACTGCAATTATAAACGATGTTATTATTAAATTTCGTGCAAATACATTCACAAAAAGCAGCAGCCAAACAACATATGATCAAAAATGACAACCTTAACAACAGAATATTGCAAGAGCTTTCAAACAACGGCCGAATATCTAACACTGAACTTGCCGATAACATTGGCCTTTCGCCCTCAGCTTGTTTAAGGCGTGTTCAAGAGTTAGAAAATAGCGGAGTCATCAAAGGCTACCGCGTCATTCTAGATAAAGAGTTACTAGGGCACGGATTTGTCGCTTATGTAACAGTTGGACTAGGAGAGCATACAAAAAGCTCTCAGTCGGCTTTCGAACAAGCCATTATCAAAGCCACTGAAGTTAAAGAATGCCACAATGTTACTGGGTCGTTTGAATACATATTACGAGTAGAAACACAAAGTTTGAAAACCTACAAAATCTTTCATACCGATGTACTCGGTACCTTGCCACAAGTTAGCACAATCAGTACACACGTGGTGATGGAATCAGCAAAAGACGACCGAGCTTAATACTTTTTAACAAAAAACGAATTAAGCAAAAAAATGACATCAGTAGCAAAAAGGTTTGCACCCAGCCAGCCGAGGTGCGTAGAATATTACACCCACCAAAATAAGGCTTTACTCTTTGATACAAATCGTTAAAAAACACCGTTTAGATATCACCTTAACAGTAATATTTGCTTTGTTATTTAACGCTATAGCCAGTCTATATGTATCTGCTTCTATACTTAATCATACTAAAGATTTTGCAGGTGAGGATAGCGTGCTAATTTGCACGGGCACCAGCTACAAATGGATGTCGCTTTCGGTATATGAACTAACAGGTAAAGTCGAATATATTGAGCCACCAGAGAATACCCCACATAACTCGCAAGATATTAGATGTGTTTATGGATATCTAAGCGATGCAAATTACCACGACTTAGCTATCAACAACGTTGGCCACTTAGTCACCCCTATTGATGTAAACTTCAACATTAGGTATTTCGAAGCATTATACCCCAATGCAAAGCATCAACTTTCTCTAACTCGAGGCCCTCCTGTAGGTCTGCCTGTTTAAAAACTTCATTCTTACGTTATCCATAACGTTCAAAATATTGATTTAAATTTAGAGAAATTGTAATGCTTAAACCTAATATGTTAAAACTTAGCGCACTTTGCGCTGCATTAATGACCACCCCTTTACAGGCAATAGCTGATGAGGACCTCCCAGTGACCGCGAAAGCCATTAATCATGCCCCTATAGGCGTGATGGGCGATCACCTACACCATAAAGGTGAATTCATGTTTTCGTATCGATTCATGCAAATGTCTATGTCGGGTAATTTGCAAGGAAGCGACAGCATATCAAATGACGAAATCGTCACATCAGTTACCGCCCCCAATAGCTCAATGAACTATGTAAGAGTGGTACCTCAAACCATGACCAAAAACATGCATATGCTAGGGTTTATGTATGCTCCTACAGATTCAATCACGCTAATGGCCATGCTGAACTACATAGACAACGATATGACGCTCACCACATACTCGGGCTCATCTGGCACGACAGTATTAAGTAACTTTAACACTGCAAGCTCTGGCTTAGGCGACACCAAGTTAAGCATGTTATACAGCTTAATAGACACACCAGAACACAAGTTTCATGTGAACCTTGGTTGGGTGTTACCAACAGGCTCAATTGAAGAAGTCGATGATGTGCTTACCCCCATGAACATGACCAGTAACCTCCGTTTACCCTACAGTATGCAATTAGGTGGTGGCAGCCATAGAGGAGAGTTTGGTTTAACCTACAATGGTAATGACGAAAACATAAGCTGGGGCGCACAAGGTTTATATAACCTAGCATTTTCAGAAAATGATGAAGACTACGAAACCGGAAAATCCCTGCAAATCACTGCATGGGCTAATTATGGTTTTTCAGATGAAATTAGCGCAACCACACGGCTAACCTATATCAAAAGCCAAGAAATTGTTGGCGAAGACGAAAACCTCACCGCTCCAGTTACCACAGCAAACCCAGCTAACTACGGTGGTACCACGTTTTTGGCTGCAGTTGGCGTAAACTCTGTGATTGCAAACAAGCATAGAGTTGCTTTTGAATATCAAATCCCCATCACCCAAGACGTAAATGGCGTACAAATGGAAATGGATAACATGCTCACTCTTGGATACCAACTGGCGTTTTAGGTACTCAGCCCACAATCACAGCCTTAACAATACCTTGGTAAGGCTGTATTGGCATACTTCATAGCGATTGGACACTAGCAGAGCCAAGCAATCACTTGTATTCTACACATCTAATTATGACTGCTCTAAACCTTGGAAAACTCATGCTCCCTAGCCAAAAACCCGCTAACCCTAACTTTTCTTCTGGCCCATGTGCTAAGCGTCCTGGTTATGATGTTGGCTCCTTAGATTTAACGGTATTAGGTCGATCACACCGCGCACCGATAGGAAAAAAAGCCCTTAAAAGTGCCTGCTTAGATACCGCTAGAATATTAGAGCTACCAGAAGGTTATCGCGTGGCAGTGGTCCCTGCCTCTGATACAGGTGCCATGGAAATGGCTATGTGGTCAATGCTAGGCGAGCGCCCCGTTGACGTACTTTATTGGGAATCATTTGGCCAAGGTTGGGCTACAGACATAACTAAGCAATTACAACTGAAAGATGTCAATATTCACAGTGCTGATTATGGTCAATTACCAGACTTTTCAAAGGTAAACTGTGATCATGATGTGGTATTCACATGGAACGGCACCACATCAGGTGCCCGCGTACCTAATGCTGATTGGATAGATGCAAACCGCGAAGGCCTAACCTTTTGCGATGCAACCTCAGCCGTATTTGCCCAAGACATACAATGGCAAAAACTAGACGTAATCACCTACAGCTGGCAGAAAGTCTTAGGTGGCGAAGGCGGCCACGGCATGCTAATTCTTAGCCCTAAGGCCGTCGCCAGGCTTGAAAGCTACGCCCCAAGTTGGCCACTGCCTAAAATATTCCGCATGACCAAAGGCGGTAAATTGCTTGAAAGCCTGTTCACAGGGGCCACAATTAATACGCCTTCTATGCTATGCGTGGTAGATTATCTAGACGCATTAAATTGGGTTGAATCTATTGGCGGTGTTAACGAAACCATTGCACGAGCCAACAACAATCTATCCACAATTGAAGACTTTGTTGCTAAACATGAATGGATTGAGTTTTTAGCCAAAGACAAAACTGTTCGCTCAAACACCAGCGTATGCTTAACCCTTGATTTATCCCCCGAACAAGTTAAATCGGTTATCAAACTACTTGATGATAACGCCGTTGCTTATGACATAGGCGCTTATCGTGACGCTCCGGCTGGCTTGCGCATTTGGTGTGGAGCCACGATCGAAAACAGTAATTTAGTCGCCTTGCTACCTTGGCTTGAATGGGCTTATAAAGAAGTAAACAACACCTAACCTTCTCAAAGTCGCCACTTTTGGAGTGGTCCATGACTGCAGCTAGTTTTAAAAACTAACTGCAGTCATGAGTGCTACAAGACTGTCGTTAAGCAGTAACTTCCATATAAAAGTAAAATCTAAGCAATCCATTTTTCTTCATTGATAATCATTATCGTTAATATTAACATCCTGTCGACTTTACCTTTTAACTTAATATAAAAACATTCATACAGGGAATTATGTGCTGTGAAGTTTAAGGCATTTACACCATTAAATACTATTTTGGAGACACACAAAATGAACCTGAGAATGACCACCATAGCTGCAATAGTTACCCTATCATTTACTCAGCATGCTAATGCCAATGACGAAATCGAAACCATTGAAGTGACAGGTAATTACCTGTCTAGTAATCAATCAAACTCAATAAAAACTCCGACTCCTATTCTCGATGTACCACAAAGTTTATCTATTTTCGGTGCTGAAGAAATTCTTCAACGTAACATTGTAAGTGTTGGGCAACTCATTGATTATACTCCAGGCGTTAACACGTCTCAGGGAGAAGGTCACCGTGATGCTGTGGTCTTTCGAGGTGTGCGTTCTACTGCAGATTTCTATTTAGACGGCACAAGAGATGACGTTCAATATTACAGAGCGCTTTACAATATTGATCAAGTCGAAATTTTACGTGGCCCAAATGCATTACTATTTGGACGTGGCGGTACTGGCGGTGTACTTAACCGTGTAACTAAAAAAGCAACAACAAGCAGCGACTTTGCGTCTTATACCGCATCATTAAACACCTTTGGTGGTTATCGTGGCGCGATCGATAGTAACACTTCATTATCAGAAGACGTCGCCTTCCGTGTTAACGCTATGTACGAACAACTAGATAACCATAGAGACTTTTACGACGGTGAGCGTATTGGTATTAACCCCACACTCCACGCTGTACTTAGTGAAGATACTTCAATAGACGTATCTTATGAATATGTTGATCACCAAAGATTTATAGATCGTGGTATTCCAACAGGCACCAATGGCAAACCTAATGAAGCCCTAGAAAACATTGTATTTGGTGACAAAGATAACAATTATCTAGAAACTGAAGCTCATATTTTTCGTACTGCAGTACAACATCAGTTTAGCGATAACTTAAAAGGTAATTTTAGTGTTTTCTATGGAAACTATGACAAGGTGTACTCGAACTTTTATGCCGCTGACTATGACCAAGAAAATGCCTTAGTCACCCTAGATGGTTACATCGATAACACAGTACGCGACAACGTTATTGTAACGAGTAATTTAGTGAACGAATTTGTCACTGGTAATATTGCTCACACGTTAATGTTTGGTGCAGAGTGGATCCACACATCATCTGATCAAAACCGTTTCAACCCAGTATTTTCTACTTCTGACGACGACACAGAACAATTCACAGTTCAACGTCCAATCGACTTTTCAGGTTTTAAAGGGGTAAATGCCGAAGGTGAACTAACAACGGCAGCCTTTACCGACTTAAATGACGACACTCGCGTAACCTTAGATGTTTATTCAGCCTATATTCAAGATGAAATTGCTCTGTCTGAGCATTTTGACCTTGTAATTGGTGCTCGTTTTGACAGTTTTGATATAGACGTATTTAACGCCGATCCTGATTCATTAGAACGCCGCACCAGAAAAGACAGTGAAGTATCACCTCGTTTTGGCGCAATATATAAGCCACAAGAAAACGTTTCATTTTACGCAAGCTACAGCGAATCCTTCTTGCCTCGAAGCGGTGAGCAATTTGCCAATATCAACGGTGACAACAATCAGTTAGATCCCGATACTTACAAGAATAGCGAACTAGGAATGAAATGGGATTTAGAATCAGGAATGAGCCTAACCGCCGCAATATTTGAAAGCGAACAAACATCACTTTCGGTTTCAGATACTGACGCTGAGCGCTTTGACGTTACAGAATCAGAGATTTCAGGAGTTGAGTTACAGTTAACGACTCAGTTAACAGAAAGCTGGGCGTTGAATACAAACTATAGCTACTTAGATGGAACGAATGGCAGTACTGACCTTACCCCACGGGAAGTACCAGCTCATACCTTTTCTGTATGGAATAAAATCCAAATCACTGAACTTTTAGGTGTTGCAATTGGAGCAACCTACCAAGATGAAAGTTATATCGATAATGGCAATACAGCAGTATTACCCAGCTACACCCGCGTTGATGCAGCTGTGTATTATCAAGTATCTCCAGAGATGCGAGTTTTGCTTAATATTGAAAATTTAGGGGATACACAATACTACCCTAATGCCCATGCCACCCATCAAGTAACAGTAGGTGCACCATTAAATGCCACTTTATCTCTATCAGGTAAATTTTAACCTTTCTAGGTAGTCTAAATTAGGCAAAACGCCGGCTAAACCAAGATATTTTATTGGTATAGCTGGCGCTTCTATAATCATGTAGCCACAAACAGCTTAGATGCCTTTTAAAGGTTTAAAAACGAGCGCTTTGCACGTATCTATCAAAAGACAAACACTCCTGAACTCTTTGTTTTTGAATATCTGACAGCTCATCAACATTAAAATAATGATACTCCAAATGCTCTTCACTCAGGGTAATACTGGCCTTATCTTTTATATTGCACCTAAAAATAAATGCCTGTGAACCATGCTGCGAGTGATAATACACACCGCTCAAATACTCGATTTCGATTTCACAGCCCAGCTCCTCAGCGCATTCACGGACAAGTGCATCGTGAATGGTTTCACCAGCATCTAAGGCTCCCCCAGGAAGCCCCCAAGCGCGATTACCATAATTAGCCTTAAGTAATAGCACCTGTCCCATTTCATTCAAAATGACCCCATGGCTACTCAACCGATATTTATCATCGTATGCCAAATATTTGCTCCTATTGTTTGTGACTATCAGCCAAATTTAAAACAACTATTCTGTAATAGCTTCAGTACGTAGGCTTAATTGCCAATACCCTACATCTAACCATTTATCAAATTTGAAGCCGACATTAGAGAAGTGTGCGACTTTTTTCATACCCAGTTTTTCGTGTAAGGCAATGCTAGCTGGATTAGGTAACGTTATACCACCGATTACATTGTTAATATCTAGGGATTTAAGCCTACTCAAAAGCATCTCGTATAAACGAGTGCCCACTCCTTCTCCTTGAGCGTCATTATCGAGGTAAATAGTTGACTCTACCGAAAACCGGTAAGCAGTTCTTTCTTTCCATTTTGTTGCATACGCATACCCAATCACAGCGCCGTTTTTAACGGCAACTATCCATGGTAAATTCGCATCCGATACCTTTGTCAACCTAGTAGACATGTCTTCGCTTGAAACTGGCGTTTCTTCAAAGGTAGCGCAGCTATTTTTCACATAAAAATTATAAATATTGGCAAGGTGTGGGGAGTCTTCTAACGTCGCATCTCTAATCATCATAATCAATTCCTAATAATGAATACCATCTATAACACTCAGTTTTGAGCTAAAAGATAGGGTTATAATTACACAAGGCGCTCCCTAGTATGCATTCAAGTGATAAACAAAGTGTGTCCGATTGAGCTGATTAACAAGTGCCGATTTTTCATGTTTTGACATTATTGCATATGATTTTGCTTAACATCTAGCTCCTAAAGTGCCAACACCGGCTGCTTTTAATTGCTTGTTGAGTTAAGTTTTTGAGCTTTAATTTCACTGCAAAATTCACTCAGGCCTATACTCAATATATTGGCGATTTTTTCGCTTTTAATAATGCCGTCCGAATCTAGTTTACTGCTCAGCAACGGAACAGAAACATGAGCATTTTCAATTAAGTTACCCGACATGGTTATCAGGACTTCTTTTAGGGATGCCTGCGCATGAGATGCACGTGGTGACGTATTTATTAGCATTATCGGCTTATAAGGAAACTCTTTCCCACTGACAAGCCAATCCAGAGCATTTTTTAGGGGGCCGCTAATGCCATGGGCGTATTCAGGCGTAGCTAAAATTAACCCAGAAGATTTATCTAGAGCGTTCTTAAGTTTTAATAAAGGTGGAATATGCTCACTTTCACGATCAGGGTTAAATAAAGGTAAGTCTCCAATTTCCCCAATAACTATTTCGACATCACTGGGCGCTAAGATCTTTAGCGCGTTTATTGCTGCAGAATTATATGACGCCTTGCGAAGGCTTCCCGATATAGCCAGAATTTGTAACTTTTTCATTCAGTCTGATACTTCCGAGTAGGATAAACTCAACACCACCTTATACCTATTTACTAGATGCAGCTAAACCTAACGGCAACTTACATAGACACCCCAAATAATAATTTACTTAAATACTTTCCAATCAACAAGCATAAAGTGATTGGGATAACTCTTTGGTGAGTTTCTGTATATGGGGTGAATAATAATTTAGCTTTTTCGAGACTGAGGCATAACGCATCATCCTTGGTTGTTTGAATGTCTAAAGGATTGGAATAAAACCAGCAGAGAGGGCTAAATCAGAAAATCAACGTCTCTGACCCCATTGATTATATTCCTTTATTGAAGTGTCCAGCTAATTCAACCACAACAAGCTGTCATAATATGACAGACAAGACTTCACTACACTGCTTAAAAATAGACAGGTTAATGACGTCTACCCCACTAGTTTGCTCACTACAGCTACATTGTTGTGTAAAGTTTTGTGAACTGGGCATTTATCGGCAATTTCCAAAAAGCGTTGCTGCTGTTGCTGATCCAAATTACCCACATAACTGATGTTACGTACTATTGCTTCCATACCGTTTTGTTGTTCACAATTGTCGCAATCATCTTTGTAATCACGAGTGTGGGTCAACTCAACCTTAATGTGTTCTATTGGTAATTTTTTACGCTCAGCGTACATTCTCAATGTCATAGAGGTACATGCACCCAAGCCAGCAAGTACATGGTCGTAAGGGTCTGGCCCGGTATTTTTGCCGCCAACTTTGACGGGCTCATCTGCCAACCAGTAATGACTTGTGGTACTCACATGCTGAGAGAACTTATGGTCTTTTTCTTCTACTAAAACATGCCCTTGAGCAACCGTGCTGTGATAGGTTGCCGCTTCACTTGGTACATATCTACTTGCCCATGCGGCGATGACAGTTGCAGCATATTCAGAGTCATTTTTATCTGTTAATAAATGATCTGCGTTGTCTAAGCTTACAAAGCTTTTGGGGTGTAACGCAGTTTGGTAAATTTTTTCAGCTTCAGTAATTTTAACAATTGTATCGACTGGTGAATGCATCACTAACAGTGCTTTTTTGAGTTTACTGATATGCCTGGTATCGTAGCTGTTGATATCATCTAAGAACTGTTTTTTTATCTTAAACTTACGTCCAGCGAGGTTTACTTCAGCTTCACCATTGGATTCGATATCGTCAATTTCCGCCGCGAAGTTATGGGCCACATGTGCGGCGTCTGAAGGTGAGCCGATAGTTACGACTGCTACAGATTCAGCTACTTTTTGAGCTACACCTAGCACTGCTGCACCACCCAAACTATGGCCTATAAGCAATTTTGGGGCACTATGTTCTGTACGCAAGAAATTGGCAGCGGCAATTAAATCTTGGATATTTGATGAAAAATTAGTGTTGGAAAAATCACCATCGCTATTCCCTAAACCGGTAAAATCAAAACGTAAAACGGCAATACCCCTCGCTGTTAATGCTCTACTTATACGGGATGCAGCTGCTACGTCTTTACCGCAGGTAAAACAATGGGCAAACAACGCGTAGAACTTTACGTTGGATTCTGGTGTTTCTAACAGTCCGCTGAGCGTGTGACTACCGCTAATAAACTCTACTTTTTGACGCATAGTGTATCCCCCTAAATTAGTTAGTTTATTTTTAACTTAATGAAAAATAGCTTTAAAATATTGTCGAGCGTAAAGCCCAGACCAAATTCCCAACAACATGCCCGCTATGGCTCCAAAACCAGCAGGAGAAAGTATGGGAAGTGCTAATAGTAGCTGAACGCTGTTACCTCCCATTGCCAATGAGGCTCCTGTTCCCATAAGAATGCCTGCCAATAAGTGTGCAACCCAATGTTTTATATTTGCAGGTACAAATAGAAATCTTTTTGACCGCCATGCAGCCAAAAACATACCTATAAGTAATGAAACGAAATAAATATATTGTTCTAACAAAGGCCAATTATTTGGTTGGTTAATCAAAGCACTGCTTAGATGATTGAATAAAGCACTGGGTGGCCATTTAGGCTGATATAGATAAATAAACCCTGAGAGAAGTCCGATTCCCATCATTCCAAACCACAGTTTTTTTCTTTCTTTGTCTCCCCAGAGGGCCCAAATTGTGATGACTAAAGAGCCAATGATGAGTAACAAGTAATTTATATGGATTGGGGACGAACTTCTCACTAAATTTAGGTTAACGGAGCAATAGGCAAGTAAGGTCCAACCCACTAGCCAACCTAAAATAGTGGCTGTCATCTTAGAATCACCACGAGTTAGCCTACTTAATGTTGAAACACCGCAGCTTCCATTAAAGGCTGTGCCTAACCCAAATATAAACCCACCAAAGATCAACCAAATACTTATGGGGTAAGTTCTAAAATGAACGGGAAACTCTGCTAAATGTGAAAATAAGGCGGCCACCCAAATCAAAATTCCACTGAATAAAATGGCTAATAAAAACTCTTTGTTACCCGCTTTCCATTCATTTACACCCCTTACCATGCACAAACCCGTTGATTGAGCTAAATAACCCAAAAAACAAATACAAATCAAAACGCTTGCAAACAACATAGATTATCCTGCTGATTTACATAAAATGGCATGAGGTGTTTGTTTTCTCACTCATCATGGCGAACTACACAAAATTTAAACCCGATAGGTGTACCACCAGATAATTCTCTTAACTGTTTAACAAAACCCAATAATTCAGTTGGAGTTGAAAAAGCACTGTGTGCAAGTGGTGAAACAACATCTGCTCCCATGGGGACATGGCGAATAGTAGCAATTGCTTTTCTTAATTTAGCTGCAGGTAAAATTCCAACATTGCCTAGTTTGGCACCTTGCGACAGTTTAATTTCTATCATCTTCACTTCATCTTTCGAGGCGTTTTCTTTGAAAGTCTCGGGATTAAAGTAGTTGATGCAACTGTGAATAAAGTAATAGCCTGACGCAATGTCATACCATGAAATCCTGTAGTTTGTTTTAGTCTTCTATAATAGTGGATTGATGATTGGCTATTAAAATTTCAAATTAGTGAATAATAGAAAGTTTGATAGATTTTAAAAAATAGACATTAACGCAAGAACTTACATAGACACTCAAAATAATAACCTACTTAAATACTTTCCAATCAACAAGCATAAAATGATTGGGATAAGCTCTTTCGAGGTTGTCTAAAGTTGGGTTTGAGAATAATTTAGCGTTTTCGTGACTGAGTCATAACACACCATCCTAGGTGGTTTGAATAACCTAAAGCTTAGAACAAAGCTGTGGTTTAGCTAACTTTAAAAATGGGTGTCTTGTTTATTCTATGATGTTCATCTGACCCCGATAGTTTAGGTGTCCGTTAAACTGTAGCAGGTTCAATCTGACCCCGAAAGTTCTCCTTGTTGGAGCAAGTCTAATTTTTTCTTAAGTTCATTTTTAGAATCCTTCGGCAATGAACTAATCATTTGATTCAGATCCTTTCTCAAGTGCTTAATACCTCTAAAGTCCTTATTCCCATAAGTTTCTTCAATAATAGATTTAAATTCCATTGCCGAATCACTCAATACTTTTGACTTCCCAGATTCAAAGCGTTGAACATTAAATTGATGAAAATGCTCCACAATTATTTTCGATTGTAGATACAATTCTTCAATATTTTGACTATTCATAATGTATTTCTTATCTCTATAATGGTCTAAATGGAGAAATTTGGCCAAACCATTGGACTCTTTTCTGATAGTAGTAAATCCCAGCAGTATTACCCCTACTCACTCCATTTACCCTATTAGCAACATGAGGGGAGTTGATACCACCAAAAAAGTCTAGCAATTGCTGCTCACGCCCCCTTATGGCCGCATAATCGTTGATAAAGTCACCTGTCTGAATTGCATAAGCTTACATAGCTTACATAGACACCCAAATTAATAACCTACTTAAATACTTTCCAATCAACAAGCATAAAGTGATTTGAATAAGTTCTTTGATGATTTTCTACATTTGGGTTTGAGAATAATTTGGCGGGTATAATTTACATAGACACCCAAAATAATAAGCTACTTAAATACTCTCCAATCAACAAGCATAAAATGGTTTGAGTAAGCTCTGTCGTGGTTTTCTACATTTGGGTTTGAGAATAATTTGGCGGGTATGGTTTAAATTTACTTAAATTGGTGACATTAGGTAAACTTCGGGCAGCATAACTTAGCCAATGAACTGGAAAAGAGGAAAAGAGTTTATGTTGTATTAGCCGTGTTGTAATAACACTCTAGACTTTGCCATACCTCTTATTCGTCGATGCTCTGTATGGTGTTTAAATTGTTGCAGCATATGTTCGCTGCCTACTGCGGTTGAAAAGTGCTGTTCGAACTCAGTGGTAAGGGTTAACCATTGTTCATCGTTTAATCCTAGTCGTTCTAAAATAGGGCTGTGTTGGTTTGAAATATGGCCCGCTTTGTCTTCGCGAAGACATCTACCTGTACAATCGACTAATTCACAATAATCTATTACGTTATACGCAATGCCTTTGGGCATGTCTTGCCTGTGATTACCCACAAACGGCATGAGCTTTTTAGGTTGCTCACCTTTGATTAAGGACTGAATGCGATATTGGATACTGGTGTGTTTGGAGGTTTCGGGCCTCGTATCCATTTTCGCTCGAATGGGATTTAAATCAACATAGGCCATGCAGGCTAACACGGCACTTTCATCCAGCAAGGCTTGGGACTTAAAACGCCCTTCCCAGAATCTACCCGTGCAACCGTCTTCCTTGTTTGCCTCACGGGCTATATGTTCATTCAGGTTTCGCATCAGCCAACTTATGTCATATAAACGCTGGCGGTATACATGAATCGTTTCATCAAAGGCTATACGCTCACTGTTCGTTAAGTCCTCGCCTCTCATATGTTTTTGTGTAATTAACGTGCCTTTATGCAGCTTGCACCACCTTGTTAAGACCTCTTCTTGCGTCCAACCTTCAGCTTGGGGTTTATCCACATACAAAACCACATGAGTGTGGTTACTCATCACCGCATAAGCTGCTATGTCTATAGAAAAAACGGAGGCTAAGAATAAGAGTCTATCTTCCACCCAGCCACGTCTATGTTCATAGTTTTGGCCTGTAACCTTGTCTTCACCGCACAAAAAAGAGCGACGAACACAGCGAGAAATACAATGATAATAAGGGGTATCGACAAGACTAATTTGGCTTTTACGGGACTGAGGCATAACACACCATCCTTGGTTGTTTGAATAACCTAAAGCTTAGAACAAAGCTGTGATTTAGCTAACTTTAAAAATGGGTGTCTCGGTTATTGCTTCCTCGTTAAGCGGATAAAAATGGTTGGCTATAATCGCGAAGCGATGGCCAACTGTTTTTATGATCTTCACCCGATAAAATGGACACCTTCCACGTTTCAAATAACTGCCGATTCAAACTCAGCAGGTGATTTATATCCTAAACTCGAATGCAATCTCTGTCTATTGTAAAAATAGTTTAGGTAACCCTTTAATTTTGAATG
>NZ_JBDUZQ010000016.1:0-189589 GCF_039943935.1 Paraglaciecola sp. | reverse complement strand
AGGTGAAATATTAGCGTATACATTATGGCCTTTACTTTATTATTCTGGTTGGCTTGTCTTAAAAGTTATAACCTTTGGTAGTTATCCTCCTAAATCCGATCCAATGTCATTTAATCCAAACAATCATTCAAAGGTTTTTGTACGTTTTTTTGGCTTCTTATTATGGTGCGCGATAGGATTTGTTGTGTTTAAATATTTTTGGTAAATCAAACACATAACAAGCAATTTAACAGTGACAAATAACAGTTGGGTTTTGTTCACTTAGTTCACTATTTTAGCCAACAATTATTTGCCCGTTAATTGGGCGTTAGGAAATCATTCGGAAATTTCATGGAGTTTAATTGGCAAGGAATCATCACTTCGGCTTTAACTGTTGGCCTCATCACGTATGTAATTAATTCTGCTAGCCACTCTGTCGAGAAAGGACAGTTAAAATACGGGCTATTTATAAAAGGATTGGGGATAGTCTGTTTGATATGCTTTTTGGGCCCACTTTGGGTTTATTTAACTGAAAGCTATCAAGTTAATAAACCAGGGGAGGCTACTGCACTCATTGGATTAACAATAGGCTTTGGCTTTTTTGCAATCTGTACGATAGGTGAGGGCTTTTTTGTAAAGGGAAGTTATGATGAATCCACTATTAATTTCTCAACACCATGGACAGGTTCAAAAGCTAGCAATTGGGGAGACCTTGAATCGGTAAAATTTAATATCCTTTGTAGCTGGTACGTTTTGCAATTTAAAGATGGGCATACTATACGCATATCATCTTATTTAGGTGGAAACGGCTATCTATTGGATTTTTTACGTGAAAAAGGACATGATTTCTAACAAGCCAAGTCAACGGGCCTGCTAACAGTTTGCTCGGTTCCGCTTCGCTTCACATTTTAGCAAACTATTAATCAGCTCCTTATTTGGGCGTATGTGTAAGTAATGAGAAAATCAAAACTAATTATATGGTTACCAATATTTCTTGGTGTAGTCCTATTGGTGGTAGCCAAAATTGACTTATACCAATTTGATAATCAGTCAATTGAAGTTCGTGCTATGTTATCGAGAGAGATTCCAATTGTTTTTCTAGGTTTGCTACTTAGCTCAATCATATTTATAAGTAGTTTTTACTGGCTATTAAAAAAGCAGTGGAGTACCGCTCTGCAATCAATTATTAGCCCACTAATATTCATTGTTCTATTTGGTATCAGTGGTGTAATGGGCGGTGCATTTTTAAATGCCACATAGCAGGTTTGTCAACGAACGCATTTCGTGCTGGACCGCTAAAAGCGTAGCTTCGCCACAACGCGGCCCTTCACAAAGGCGTTAGGTGTAAATGAAACAAAGGAGTGTGTTTAATGCCAGCTGAAATAGTGACTGATTTGTTCTCAAGCGCTTTCCGTTTCCTTATAGTTGAGGTGGTTTTAAGTTTTTTGATACAAGGTCCTGGCTATTTACTTTGCAGAATATTTAACAAATCAGTCGAGCCTGATTGTGCGCTTTCTACAATAGTAGGGTTCCTTTTTTGGATTCTCGTTGGTTATTTGAGCTATTCGATTTATCAATTCAACTCCGTTGATGCTTGTTTAGATAGTGGTGGTCTTTATCACTATGACACGTCAGTTTGCGAGAGATAAATTAAAAGTAAGCATTTTATCTTGGCTGTCTAGTGTGATAGTTGCGACATCATTCCACGTGACACTATGCACTTTAGTGTGTTTTTTGAATATTTTAACCCGTAGCTCAGTTTCGGTGGCTTAGTTTTGTCGAAGCCATGTGTTGAGCGCTTCTGGTGTAGCAAATGCCATTATCTTTGATGGCATAGGTGTTGGTACTTCGTTCGTTCTTTTTGAAATTGGATATATTGTTTATATATTGGATTTTGCAAAATAGTAGCGAAATAATTCATAAAACCGTGTGAGGTGTATGGGTTTTTCACCTTGGTACTTGTGTAAAAAGTAGAAATGCCAAGCTCTGCCTCTGGTATCTGGTATTACTCGCTCTATAGAGCCCTCTGCCAGATGTGGCTGCACTAAAAATTCGGGTAGCAACGCGATGCCCATATCATTTACCACTAACTCTAGCGCTGTCACTAGGGTATTCACTTTTGTACTATGAGTAACCTTTACTAAGTGTTTATTGTTTAGTGCGTTATCAAATAGCTGCAATTCATCATGTTGCCAAGCTGTCGCGATAAACTTGTGTTCTGGCAGGCTTTCAACTTTAGTCAGTTCACCTTGCTCTTGTATATACCGACGAGACGCACAAAATATTTCAGACACTTTTCCGATAGACAAGGCTCTATAATTTGAGTCTTCTATGTGACCACCAAAAATGGCGGCATCTAAATTATGCTCAATTAAGTCTAACCAGGTTCCAGATACAACTATTTCGGGGGTTAGCAGCGGAAACTCCAAACATAACTGCCTTATGGCAGGCACCACAAAACCTTTCTCAAAAAATGGCGGCACAGCTACTTTAAAGCTCCCTGATGGTTGTGCTTTTGCACTACTTAACTCGGTTAAGGTAAGGCTAAGTTGTTGGCTTAGCAGCTCGCTTCTTGCCAATAAAGCCTTACCCACAGAGGTTAGCACTAAGCCTCTGGTGTTACGTATGAGTAACTGCTGTCTTGTTGCTTCTTCTAAGCGTTTTATTTGTTGGCTAACAGCTGATTTACTCAAGCCCAGCTTTTTTGCCGCAGCGGTAAACGACTTTTTTTTGGCTACTTCAACAAAGATCAAAATTAATGGTGCGAGCTTTATATTGTCCATATTTTTAAACTATGTGTTTATTTTGTGGTTATTGTTCATTTTTATGCGTGAAGTTAAGGTGTGTCAACCTAATACCTAAAGAGATAGCAAAATGAAAACATTAGTCATAGTTGATGTAAACCCAATAGATAAAACCGTTATAACTGAGTACAGCCAGTTAGCTGCCAAAACATTAGAAGCCTACGGAGGGCAATTTATTGCTAAAGGTCCCATTGAAAGTTTGCATGGTGATGCCCCTTACGCCATGAAAGCTGTGATTGAGTTTCCAGATAAACAAAATGCTCGAGACTGGTACTCCAGTAATGCTTACCAAGCACTCATTCCACTCAGAAATACAGGAATGGATAGCCAATTTCATTTGGTATAGCTAAAAGGAGGTGCAAAGCGCAGCTTTGTAAGCTGCGCTAAAATCAATGTATCCCAGTTTCTTAGCGACTTTGAAGCTGAAGGTAAGCCAAGCGTATCGGCTACGCAATTTGAAAACAAACTGCTTTTTAGGGCGAGCCCTCATGGATACCCTCTTATATTATTTTAGAAGTTATACCTTAAGGACAAATTTACACCTAAATAGTTGTCTTCTTGGCTGTTGGCTTCAGGGTACTTTATTTGCTGTATCTCATAGGTTATCTTATAATTTTTGATGCGCCATGACATGCCTACTGCAGAACTAATGTTTACTAAAGTCTCTTGCTCGAAATCTGACTTATAACGTGTATATCCAGCGCCAAGACGAGCTGTAAGACCAAAAACTCTTCCTAAAGGTTTAGTCACTCTGAGACCCACAAATGCAAACTCGTTGCTTTGTGTAAAATCTACATATAAATTTGAATAGGAGTCTTCAAACCGTTTTTTTACGGTATTGTGTTTTGATATTTCAGCTTCAATAGATAGCCATTCTGTTAAATGATATCCGCCGAGTAAACCATACATAGCTCCTTTGTCATTCACTGTGTTTTTATTATTCATCACTCCAACAGAAACACCTGCGTACCAAGGTTTGGTATCATTTTCAGCCATGCAAGTCGCACTAAATAAAATGGTAACTAAAATTAAAATAGTGCTGATAATGCTATTCATCATATGTTTCTCGTAAGTTTGTTAATGTTATAGACAAAGCTGAAAGTTTTTGTAACGTAAAGCTTCCACCCGCTAGGTTTTCGTCTATGGAGCCATATGATATTGGATACAAACTAATAGTAACTTCACATTGACCGTTATCACCGTCGAGACTAAGTAAACTATTGGCAGGTATTGTTAAAGAGGTTTGTACTGAAGTTAAGGCAAAAGAGGCTCTACCCACACAGTCGCCAGTTAAAAATAGCGTATTATCAATCGGTTGACTCTCCCAACTGATAACTAAATCTTCAGAGTTATGATCATAAATGTCATTAGCTAATGGTGTTATGTAGGTTATGTCTTCTGGGACAAAAGCCACCGATTTTAGCGTCGAACCATTTGCTCTTGAGAAAACTAATGTAAATTCATCATCAGTTTGAATCTCTGTCGTTAACGCTTCCGTATCTATATAAGTAATGTTGTCTTGCTGGTCCCCTTCGTTCTTACTAGCAATAAACTGCAACGGATACTGCTCATTGTTATTAATTGTTAAAAATTGATGCTCGTTATTATTTGAGAGGTAAATGTCACCATCGGAACTGAGATCTGTTAATACTTGTATCGCGCTATCATCAATTGATATTTCGATATTTTGAAAGAGAATCCCATTAGGGTAATCATCTGAAGGCTCAGCTGGGTTGCATGATGTCAACAGTACCGAGGCGACCGTAATGCCGCATAAAACGAACTTATTATTTATAGTGGTTATCATTTATGCCAACTTAAACTTAAAGTAAAAAATAAATTAGAGGCGTCACCATAGCGGTAAATTATTCAATGGTCACGCCTTAACTCTTGACTATCCCTAAACGCTGAAAATGATTAAAACAGAGTGTCTTGATGATTCCCATTATTGTGACTTCTTCGCTATGTATGTGCCTCGCCGCTTGTGGCTTTTTGGTTGCGACGTTAAAGAAGGCGAATGTTTGGTGAGCATACTGAATAATCTTATTAAACGTCGCGCATGCAACCGGTGGTTCAACCACAGAACCCTTAGTTATTGACTTAGGTCATTGACCAAAAAACAAAGATTAGCTACCATCCGCAACCTAATTTTTTGCTCTGGGATTACGCCCCAAACCGCAGGTAATATTATGTCTAAACAATCTAAATTTGTCGTATGCGCGTTATATAAATTTGTTTCTCTTGAAAACTACAAAGAGCTGCGCCAGCCTTTACTTCAGTTCATGGAGTCTCAAAACATCAAAGGTACTTTGCTTCTCGCTGAAGAAGGTATAAATGGTACTGTTTCGGGTACCCGTGACACTATTGATGCTTTACTTGATTGGCTAAATGCCGATGAGCGTTTAAACCCTATTTCTGTGAAAGAATCTTTAGATGAAACCCAGCCATTTCATCGAACTAAAGTAAAGTTAAAGAAAGAAATCGTGACTATGGGCGTTGAGGGTATTGACCCTCGCAAGACAGTAGGTACTTACGTTAAGCCTGCTGATTGGAATGATTTGATTTCAGATCCAGAGGTTTTGTTAATTGATACCCGTAACGATTACGAGATTGAAATTGGCACGTTTAAGCATGCAGTTAACCCTAATACTGAGTCGTTTCGTGAATTTCCTCAGTATGTGAAAGATAATCTTGACCCCGCCAAAAATAAAAAGGTCGCTATGTTCTGTACCGGTGGTATTCGCTGTGAAAAGTCCACCGCTTATATGAAAGAGCAGGGCTTTGATGAGGTTTACCATCTAGAAGGCGGTATTCTTAAATATCTAGAAGATGTGCCTAAAGAAGACACGCTGTGGGAAGGCGATTGCTTTGTATTTGATAACCGCGTAGCAGTAAATCATGATTTAGAGAAAAGTGATTACGACCAATGCTATGCATGTCGTTTACCTATCACAGAAGAAGATAAGCAAAGTGAGCAGTTTGAATCTGGCGTAAGTTGCCCTAAATGTTTTGGTACTCACAGTGAAGAGCAGATTGCCCGTTTTAGAGAAAGAGAAAAACAAGTCAACCTTGCTCGCGAGCGTAAAGAAGAGCATTTAGGGACCGAAGCGCGTAAAGCAATTAAGTTAAGACGCCAACAAAAAGGTGCAGCTCGCCGTGCACAGCGCACAGCAATGGGGAAATCTAACGGCTAAAGGGGTGATTTATTTACCTTTTTTGCTTCTTGTTCACAATAGTGCATAGACACTGGCTTGTGATAAGCGTTAGACTTGGCTCATCGAACAAAACTTTGAAGAAATTATGTCTTTAAATACTGAATCTGAACAAAAACTTGCTCCAGAAAAAATCGCTGAAGCTCGTAAAGAATTTGATTTTTTTGATGCTGATGGCAATGGTGAAATCGGCTTAAAAGAGTTTATTGAACTACTAACGGTTTTATCTCCTAAAACCAAAGCTAGCCACGTAGAAGAAGGTTTTAACTTAATTGATAAGAACCAAGATGGCTCTATCGACTTTGAAGAATTTTTAGTCTGGTGGCAACAATCTTGGTGGGAATACTAGATTTAGTGACCCATTTGCAAAGTTAAAAAGCCCAAACAATCTTGTTTGGGCTTTTTTTATGAATGGAGTAAAGTAGTCCTGAGCTGTTTTTAAATACTCTGCCCCATATACAAGCTATACAATTTATAAGGATATAAAACTATGTATCATCGCCCATTAAGATGGTTGTTATTAATCACAGTTATTAACGTCTTATTTCTCTCATGTGAGCCCATTAAAGTGACCGAACAGAAAACCGAGCAAAAACCATATAGCCGATTAACTCAATTAGCGATACCTGCGCCAATTGCTAGGCAACAAGCTTTCAAAGCCGAATACCATGGAATAGAAATATCGGATGACTATCATTGGTTGAAAGATCAAGGCTATCCCACAGTAGATGATGTGTCTGTACTTGATTATTTAAAAGCTGAAAATCAATACTTTGCAAAGTTCATAGAGCCGAATCAGGCCTTAGTCAGCAGTTTAGTTGAAGAGTTTAAGGGCCGAATTAGCGATGCTGAAACCTCTGTACCTTGGCAAAAAAACGGCTATGTGTATCGCTGGTATTTCAGGGTAGGTGAAGATTACCGAGTGTGGGTAAGACGAGCTATTGATAGCTCTGAAGAACACATTATTTTAGATGAAAATATATTAGCAAAAAATTATGAGTATTTTGATTTAGGCACCCTCAAGGTTAGCCCTGATAATAATTGGTTGGCTTATTCATATGATACAGACGGCAGTGAACGATACACAGTTAAGGTAGTGAATTTAAGCACTGGGGAACATCTAACAGACAAGATTTCTAATACTTATGGCTCGCTGCTGTTTACAAAAGAAAACAATGGTTTGATTTATACCTTGTTAGATGAAAAAGAATTACGAACTAAAAGCGTGAATTTACATTCGTTCGGCGACGAACAACCACAAGACCGTGTTTTAAAGGCTGAAGACGACACTGAGTATTTTTTAGGATTTCATGCCACCAGTAGTGGTGAGTATTTAGTTATCAAGGCGGGTAACTCTGAGGCTACTGAGTCTGTGGTGTTTGATTTAGATGATTTAACTAAAGCACCTGTGTATCTAAGTAGGCGTGAACAAAAATTTTTATTAGAGGTAGATCATGGTAATGGCTTCTTTTACCTTCTAAGCAATGATACCCATACCAATTTTAGGCTCGCGAAGGTGCGTGACCTCGACCCTAAATATGAAAACTGGCAAGATTTTATTGCAGGATCAGATGATAAATACCTTAGAGACTTTCAAGTATTTAAAGGTTTTGTAGCCGTATCCAATAGTATAAAAGGTATTCAGTCATTAAGTATTTTGCCTAACCATAAACCTGCATTTGATATTTCGCTTCCTGAAAAAGTAGCCAGTGTTGGGTTAAGCCTTAATCCTGAATTTAATCAGCAACATGTGCGTATTGCTTACGAGTCTATGATCACTCCTGAAAGTGTTTATGACTTTGATATGGCAAGCAAAGCATTGACCCTCAGAAAAGTAAAAGAGATACCATCAGGTTATGATAAAACCCAATATTACACTGAGAGGCTGATGGCCCCTGCCAGAGATGGTGTTGCAGTGCCTGTTTCAATTGTTTACAAAAAGGGCTTTAAAAAAGATGCTAGCCAACCCGTGTATTTATATGGGTATGGCGCTTATGCATATGGCATGGAGCCAACTTTTTCTACCGCGGTGTTAAGTCTACTGAATCGTGGTTTTGCATTTGCTATCGCCCACGTAAGAGGTGGGGATGAAATGGGCTATCAATGGTATTTAGATGGCAAGCTAACTAAACGCCAAAACACCTTTAATGACTTTGTGGATGTAGCCCAGTTTTTGATAGACCAAAACTATGTGGCAAAAGGTAATATCTCTATTAGTGGCCGCAGTGCGGGTGGCGAGTTAATGGGGGCTGTGGTAAATCAAGCGCCTGAACTTTGGCGTTCGGTTAAATTAGGTGTTCCCTTTGTGGATGTGTTAAATACCATGCTAGATGCAAGCTTACCTTTAACGCCACCAGAGTGGAGCGAATGGGGTAACCCAATTAAGAGTAAAACCTCTTTTGAATACATTAAAAGTTATTCACCTTACGACAATATAGAGGCTAAAGCCTACCCACCTATGTTGGTGACTGGCGGCATTAATGATCCTAGAGTGACCTATTGGGAGCCTGCTAAGTGGACCGCTAAGTTAAGAGCCACCAAAACCGATAATAATTTATTGGTGATGCGTATTAATATGGGAGCGGGGCACTTTGCAAACACTGGACGATATGCACAATTGCAAGATTCTGCTGAAGAGTATGCTTTTACACTTTTGGCTCACGGAATTAAAGAATAATGTGCTTGAGGGAATTATTCGATGATGTCATCGTTCTAATAGTAAAATAACTTTTGTCTGTGGCTTACTTAGTTGACTTCACAGCACTTTAAGGAATGAATTCTCGATGACTGATACACGTTACACTCCCCCTAAAGTTTGGACATGGGATGCCAATAATGGCGGAAAATTTGCCAATATTAATCGCCCAATTGCAGGTGCTACCCATGAGAAAGCTCTACCTGTAGGTAAACATCCGTTGCAATTACACTCTTTGGCTACTCCAAACGGTGTGAAGGTAACTGTAATGTTAGAAGAGTTGCTGGCGGCAGGTGTGTGTGAGGCAGAATATGACGCTTACATAGTGAATATTATGGAAGGCGAGCAGTTTGGTAGTGATTTTGTGAATATTAACCCAAATTCAAAAATACCTGCATTAATGGATAACAGCACTACACCACCCACTCGTGTTTTTGAGTCTGGCGCTATTTTATTGTACCTAGCTGAAAAATTTAATGCATTTTTACCGAGCGACCCCGCTAAAAATCCAGAGTGCTTGTCTTGGTTGTTTTGGCAAATGGGCAGCGCGCCTATGTTAGGTGGTGGTTTTGGGCATTTTTATGCTTATGCACCAGAAAAGTACGAATACCCAATTAATCGATATGCTATGGAAATTAAGCGTCAATTAGACGTATTAGACCGCCAGTTAGCTGATAACGAATTTATCTGTGGTGATGAGTACACCATAGCCGATATGGCAATTTGGGCTTGGTATGGTGTTTTAGTGCTAGGTAAACTCTACGATGCAGCTGAGTTTTTACAAGTTGAAAATTACACTCATGTTGTTCGTTGGGCTAAACAAATTGACGCTAGAGCTGCGGTAAAACGCGGCAAAATGGTAAATCGTACTTGGGGTGAAGAATCTGAACAACTGCATCAACGTAACGATGCCAGTGACTTTGAGAATAAAACTCAAGATAAAATGGACGAAGAAGGAGTGAAAACTCTTTAAGCTTGCAGTTTCTAACATTGCCTCACCCTTTGGGGCAATATTTCTGTTTTCCCTTTTATTGAGGTTTGTTTCTTTGTTATTTTGATTGAATTACGCACTGTCGAGGTGCGAACGTGAACAATTTTGATCTTCATCTTTTTATTCTACTAGGTATTCAACGTTTCATCTCTGTACCCAGAAAACGTTTAAGTGCTTATTTTTATTTGGTATTTTCTTGTTATTTCTGGTGTGACACTCCCTTTGGCCCAGAGTTTGCTTTGTTGAAAAAAGAATCAAAGTCAATGATGACTTAAAATAAAAGATTCAATGGATAACGACGTCCATAAATTCATTAGCTAGCGCTAGTGAATTTATGGACGTTTTTTTTTGCTTCAAAATTACACATAAAATCAAAATACGAGGATTAAACATGTCTTACTTAGAACCTAAAGAGTTTGCCACCAAAATGGTAGACGCCGGTGAACAGAAAATTTTTATGTCCACTAAAGATACGTTAGTTAGAGCATTTATGGCGGGTGCCATTCTAGCTTTGGCTGCGTTTTTTGCGATAACTGTCATTACTAAAACAGGTAATCCTTTGCTTGGAGCAATTCTGTTTCCAGTGGGCTTTATTATGCTCTATTTGATGAAGTATGACTTGTTAACAGGTGTATTTACGTTAGTTCCTTTAGCGGTAATTGATAAAAGACCTGGCTGTACTGTTAAAGGTATGTTGCGTAACTGGGGATTGGTTTTTTGTGGAAACTTTGCAGGGGCATTAACTACTGCATTTTTCGCTTCGTTTATTTTAACTTATGGCTACCAGATAGATGGTGGTGCCGTAGCTGAAAAAGTGGCAACAATAGGTGAGTCAAGAACCCTAGGTTATAAAGAGCAGGGCATTCTAGGTTGGTTCACTATCTTTATCCGTGGCATGTTGTGTAACTGGATGGTGTCTATGGGCGTGGTTGGTGCCATGATTTCTACTTCTGCTGGCGCTAAAATGGCGGCAATGTGGATGCCTATCATGTTGTTCTTCTATATGGTGTTTGAGCACTCAATTGTAAACATGTTCCTTTTCCCATTCTCTATGATCATGGGCGGTGAGTTTGCTATATCTGATTACCTAATATGGAATGAGATCCCAACTGCCTTAGGTAACTTAGTGGGCGGTTTCTTATTAGTTGGCTTACCTATTTACTATACGCACGTGCGTGAAAGTAAAAAGCAGAGCGCTTAAGTTTCCCTTTGGTACTTGCTGGCCTACCTATAGTTCAACAGCCTATTGTTTTTAGCCAGCAAGTATCATTTTTTATTTTTGAATAAAAGAGAGTGATGTAATGAATCGTAATGAAGTTACCGAACTTATTGTTTTACAAAAGCAACTTAAAAACATGACTTGGCCGCAACTAGCTGAAGCGGTGGGTCAAAGTAAAGAATGGACTACCGCTGCCTTATTAGGGCAAATGACGTTAACGGTTGAGCAAGCGACTAAAGTAGGTGAGTTATTAGATCTGCCCGCAACAGCCGTCGCGCAATTACAAGTGGTTCCCTATAAAGGTTCGTTGCCAACAGCAGTGCCTACGGATCCCCTAATTTATCGTTTTTACGAATTAATCAATGTTTATGGAACCACATTTAAAGCGCTCATTCATGAAGAGTTTGGTGATGGTATTATGAGCGCTATCGACTTTGACATGGACTTAAGTCGTCAAGAAGATGCAAAAGGTGATAGAGTCAAAATCACCATGACAGGTAAGTTTTTACCTTATAAAAGTTACTAACATTTTGTTTAAACAGTAAGGAACCACACGCCATGCCCAATCAATTAGTTGTTTCGGTGGGGCAGTATTCTGATAAAGGCCGCAAAGCGGTGAATCAGGATTTTTATGGTGTGATGGTGCCAACTGAGCCTCAATTATCTACCAAAGGTATTGTTGCTGCCATTGCAGATGGTATTAGCAGTAGCGAGGTTAGTCACATTGCCAGTGAGTCTTCAGTCAGGAGCTTATTGGATGATTATTATTGTACGTCAGAAACCTGGTCTGTTAAAAAGTCTGCTGAACGAGTACTTACTGCAAATAATACTTGGTTACATTCTCAAACCGAAAAGAGTGAACATAGGTTTGATAAAAATAAAGGGTTTGTTTGTACCTTAAGTGCTTTGATTATTAAGTCAAACACCGCTTACACCTTTCATATTGGCGACAGTCGCATCTATCATTTTCGAAATGGTAATGGTGTTTCATTAACGGCAGATCATCGTACCTGGGTGTCTAGTGAGCAAAGTTACCTCAGCCGTGCCATGGGCATGTTTAGTCACCTAGAGTTAGACCATGACTCCCTGACAGTTGAAAAAGGGGATGTGTTTATTCTTGCTACAGATGGTGTTTATGAATGCGTAGATAAAAATCTAATGTACCAATTGGTAGAGAAAAATTCCACTAACTTAGACGAAGCCGCTGCTAAAATAGCGGAGTATGCTTTGAATCAAGGCAGTGATGATAACCTAAGTGTACAAGTGGTTAGACTTGATAACTTGCCCAGTCAAGATGTAAATGAGCGTGTTAAGGAGCTGACAATATTACCTTTTCCTCCTGTGATGGAGGTACGAGAAGAATTTGATGGCTTTAAAATTTTGCGGGTCTTGTACTCAACTAGCCGCAGCCATGTATATTTAGCTGAAGATTTAATTAGTGGTTCTGATTTACCTGTAGTGATAAAAGCCCCATCTATTGATTTAAAAGATGAACCTGCTCATCTTGAACGTTTTTCAATGGAAGAGTGGATAGCTAAACGTATCAATAGTGCCCATGTACTGAAACCCTGCGACGTGACTCGTAAACGAAACTTTTTGTTTACAGCATTTGAGTTTATAGAAGGTCAAACACTAACACAGTGGATGAGAGACAATCCTAAGCCTAGCTTACAGAGTGTCCGTGAAATAGTGGCGCAAATTGCTACAGGGTTACAAGCGTTTCACCGCTTAGAAATGCTGCATCAAGATATTCGTCCAGAGAACATCATGATTGATAAGTCGGGTGTGGTGAAAATAATTGATTTTGGCTCTACTAAAGTAGCTGGTTTGATGGAAATGACTCAGTCTATAGAGCATGATAATATTTTAGGCACAATGCAATATACCGCACCTGAATACTTTTTAGGGGAAGCTGGGACTCCACGATCAGATTTGTTTTCACTTGGGGTCATTACTTATCAGATGTTAACAGGGAAATTGCCTTACGGCACGAGTGTCTCTCAATCCCGAACTAAATCCGCTCAAAATAAGTTGCGTTATCAAACAGCATTACATGATGATAGAGAAATACCTGCTTGGGTAGATGACACCTTGAAAAAAGCCCTGCACCCCAATCCTTATAAACGTTACCAAGAACTATCAGAGTTTATCTTTGATTTAAGTCAACCCAGCAAACGCTTTTTAAGTAAAACTAAGCCGCCTCTTATTGAAAGAGATCCCGTTGTTTTTTGGCAATGTGTCAGCATAATTTTAGTGTTAATTATTATAGGGTTATTGGCAAAATAAATCTCTGTTGTGACTTTAGTGATATCTGTTTAGTTTTTTCAACGCGATAGGGCACCTAGATATACGAATTAATAATGATGCCTGCTTATGCTAATTGATGTGTATTGTCGCTTACTTGTACCGTTTTCTTTTACCCTAAATATCAAGATCCCGTTATTTTATAGCGCTGCAAGTATACTTACCTGAGTAAGTGTTACTCTGAATGCTTGTGTAATGTGGTAGAAGAAGTCGCGCTAAATCAACTCGGTATTTAAGCAAATTATAGGTTGGACTCACAAAGTAAAGTCGACATTAACGTAGGGTTGAGATTGTGTTCTTGTATCGTTTTTGTTTTTATATATTTCAGACGAACGCCTACTTTTTTGTTAAACATACAGAGGTTTTAAATGACTAACTTAAGAAAAAGTAACCTCAAGAAACTCCCTGCAAAAACCTTTGATGTTTTAGTCATTGGTGGTGGTATTAATGGAGCTGTCTCTGCCGCTGCTTTATCTGCAAAAGGTGTGAAAGTGGCATTAGTGGATCAAGGAGACTTTGCCAGTTTTACGAGTTCTAATTCGTCGAATTTAGCTTGGGGGGGCATAAAATATTTAGAAAGCCATGAATATGCATTGGTTAATAAGTTATGTAAAAGCCGCAATCATTTGATGGAGAGTTATCCGTCAACGGTGAAAGAAATACGATTTTTTACTAGCATTCAAAAAGGTTTTCGTTTTAAACCATTTTTTATCTACTTGGGCACACTTTTATATTGGGCGATGGGGCGTTTTTTTACAAAAGCACCAATCTATATAACGCGGCAAAGACTTAAAGAGCTTCAGCCTGTGGTGAATGCTAAAAATGTTTCTGGCGGTTTTGAATATTCAGATGCCTACTTACATGATAACGACGCTAGGTTTGTTTTTAATTTTATACGCTCTAGTATGAGTTATGGTTGTATCGCTGCTAATTATGTTGCCGCCGTAGACTCTAAAAAAATCAATAACCAATGGCAGACTCAGGCAAAAGATACCTTAAGTGGTGATGAATTCATTATAAACTCAAAGGTAATCATCAATGCGGCTGGACCATATGTAGACTTGGTTAATAAAGTTAATTTTCAGAAAACTGAACATAAGCATCTGTTTTCTAAAGGTATTCACCTGATTGTTGACCAAATAATTCATGATAATAAAGTGCTGACATTTTTTGCCGATGATGGACGCTTGTTTTTTGTAATCCCAATGGGCCCTAAAACGTGTATTGGGACCACTGATACTCAAACGGAAGATCCTACAGCCAAGGTAACTTCATTTGATAGACAGTTCGTATTAGATAATGTAAATAAGCTTTTGAACTTACCTCAACCTTTGACTCAAGCTGATGTGATTGCTGAACGGTGCGGCGTTCGGCCGCTAGCTGTAAAAGGTGCAGGTGGACAAGGAGATTGGTTACAGTTATCGCGCAAACATGCCATTGATGTGGATGTGACAGATAAGTATCTGTCTATATTTGGTGGCAAACTCACTGATTGTATAAATGTAGGTAACGAAATCGCATCAATAGTCAAAAGTTTGGGGGTTGAGTTACCCCATCAAGATTACAAGTGGTACGGCGAACCAGATAATACCGTGCGAGATGAGTTTTTTCATCGGGCTAAATTAATGGATTTTGACTTATTAACTCCCCCTACATCTACTGAGCCATTAACCACAAGATTTTGGCGTCGCTATGGTCGAAACGCTATTAACATGTTGGAAAAAATTCGCGAAGATCCAGCGGAAGCTGAGTTACTTATTGAAAACTCTGAGTATCTTAGAGTTGAAATAGAGCATGCAGCTGAGCGAGAAATGGTTACTAAGTTGGATGATTTTTTAAGACGTCGCTCTAAAATATCTTTAGTGGTAAGTCAGGCGGATATTCTCGCAGACCCTGGGTTGAAAGCGGCATGTAAGATACTGTTTGGAGAAGAAGCCGATGATAAATTACAAGAGTACCTAGATTCTGTTTCTTAATGAAACAGGTATTAAAAAAATAGAGAGGAAATAAGTATTAAAAGTTGCTCACCTGTTTAGGTTGTTTAAATCTAAACAGGTGATGTTTTGAGTTGTTTTAATTATGCACCAGTGCCCATTTTGCGTTTGGTTGCGCCAAAAAATGCAATGTAGCAATAACATAAAATAAGACAAAGAAAGGCAATGCTTAAGCCGCTTCCTGTAGATAAGCCTGCTTCATCTGTTCCGAAAGCATCGGCAATAGAGCCAGTTATCTTAGGAATTAAAGCTCCACCCACTATCGCCATAACCAGTAACCCAGAGGCTTGTGCTTTAAGGTTATCTAATCCATCTAAGGCCAAACTAAAGATGGTTGGGAACATAATAGAGTTAAATAAACCCACACCTAAAATTGCAAACATAGCGGTAACTCCACTTGCAGTGACTGAAACTGCAATCATGGTGCTTGCAAGTAAACCAAATATCATCAGTAATTTACCACTGCTGATGTATCGCATTAGGAATGCACCGACAAATCGACCAACCATAGCACCACCCCAGTAAAGGGTGACAAATGAACCAAGCACTGCATTGGCATCAACATCCGTAATATCTTTGCCTATTAATAAAAATGACGATAGACCACTTAAGAATGCACTGTTTTTAATGGTGTCAATAACCTGCAACTCTTGGAAATAATTAACTAAAAAACTTCCAATAGAAACTTCAGCGCCCACATACATAAAAATAGCGAGTACTCCCAGCAAAAACTTTTTATGTTTAAATAGTAGGGAATAACCATCTTTAGGGGCTTTTTGAATTAAAGAAGGTAGAGTTTTGAAGCCAAACACTGCAGCTAAAGCAAATAAAATAAGGGCGATAATGACGAAGGGCTGTTGTACAGATAGCGCTTCATTAGCATAGTACTCAACCTTAGCGTCTTCACTTAACTGAGCAATACTTTTGGCATCTAAGACGGTATCACTAAGTAAGAATAATGCCCCGGCTATTGGTGCGAGTAAGGTACCAAAACTATTAAAGGCTTGGGATAAATTTAACCTACTAGAAGCTGACTGTTCATCGCCTAGTAGGGTAACATAAGGATTAGCAGCAACCTGTAACAGGGTAATACCTGCAGCAAGGGTGAAAAATGCGGTAATGAATATCCAAAACTCCCTGATACTTGCAGCAGGATAAAACAGCAAACATGCCAAGCCCATCACAGATAAGCCCACTACTATGCCTTTTTGATAGCCAATTTTTTCTAGTAAAAAACTTGAAGGGATAGCAAAGCAAAAGAAAGCCCCGAAAAAAGCAAATTGCACCATGATTGATTGACCATAGCTCAACTCAAATACATCTTTGAGCCTAGGAACCAAAGCGTCCACTAATACTGTTATAAAACCCCACATAAAGAAGAGTATGGTTAAAAATGCAAAGGCAGATTTATAGTTGTTTTTTGAACCCATCTAATCGTTTCCTGATCTTTTGTTTTGTTGTAAAGCCTCTACAAAGTGTTGAGTAGAAGTCTAGAGTTTTTATCTAGGTGGAAGATACGTTACTCGTACCATAAAATACAAGTCATTGATGCATCGTAACAAAATTATAACATTTTCCATTGGGGCGACCAACTAGAAGACGCTGACTAGTGCATGAAAACACGATGAAAGGTTCAATTGATGCTAGTTTGTATAGAGGATGGCTTAAACCTGTCGTAACAAATAATCTAATCTGTCTACGATACCTCTGGATTTTTTATCCCGAATAAAGTCTAGGGTTGAAATTATTGCTGTCACTATTGTGATAATTTTGAAACTTAGGGTGAATATGAGCTTAAAAATGGCGTTAATACCATTTGTTATATTCATGATTCGTTACAGCGATACTCCGTCAATTATTCAAATAAAAATTGTTGGTGTCTGTTTTTTACTTGTAAACGAAATAATCATCCCCAGATAGATTTGAACATAAGTAGTTAGGGCGATAATTAATATCGCTTTATAAAAATAATTAGAGAATATTCCAATGACAATGAGTTACATCCCTTTAGATAAAAATACACACAAAGATCTTCATGTAAAACTAAGTAATGATTTTTCTCATGCAAAAGAATCACATTTAGCCGCAGCTTCAATTCGTGAATATGCTCAGTTAGCCAGTTGTATGCCTATCATCTTTATCAAAGATCCTAAAAGCAATACTACTCACAGTGTTGTGATGTTAGGTATTGAGCAAGGCGTTAATTTGTTTGCAAAAGAAGGTAAGTGGGAAGGACATGTCGTACCTATGAATGTGCAACGTTACCCTTTTGATGTTCGTCCTGATGGCGAAAAGCTAGGTGTGTACATTGATGAGAACTCTGATTTAGTAGGCACAGAAGGTGAACCTTTATTTGTCGATGACGCCGCTAGCCCTTACCTTGAAAATAGGCAAAAATTACTGTCGGAGCTAACAAATAGTGAGATGGGAACTCGCAAGTTTATTGCTGAGCTAGAAGAGCTGGACTTATTTGATCCAATTGTAGTTCGTGCTCAGTACGTAAATGGCGAAAAGCGTAACATCAATGGTATGCAAACTATCAGTGAAAAACGCCTTCAAGAACTTGATTCAGATAAAATACTTGAGCTGCATAAAAGTGGTTTCTTAGGGGCAATCTACGCAGTATTAATGTCATTAGGTCAGCTTAACCGCCTAGCACAATTAACGGCCGATAGTGACAATCCAGTTCATTCTTTACAGCTTTCTTTAGATAAGCCTGAAGAAGCCGCTCCAGCTGCTGAATAAATTAGGTCACATTTAGTGATGCTTGAAAACCCCGTTATGGTGAGCCATAACGGGGTTTTTTAGTATATGAGGTTTTCACTTTGTTAACTTTTCAGGACTGATAGTAAGCTGTTGAAGTCGTCTGTCCAATTAGTACTTTGTTGGTTAGAGTATTTTAGCTTTTTAGCGTGTATTAACACCTGCGGCTTATGAATAAAGGTTTGCTCATTGGTCACCACTACCCATTAAGAAAGCTATGACCTCATAAAAGTAGACTCTATCAGCCAACTGGAAACGACTCTCTTAAGCCAGACTTACAGTGATGATTTGTTTCTCACAAATGCCAATAAAAATGCAGACAAATTTTTGTTTAGTCGAATTGAAGATATCAAACAGCTAGTACGTTTGAGATAGTAAAGTATGCTTGAATAAGCAGTCATGCGACTGCCTATTACTACAGTTACTCGTATAGTAATTAAAATAAAACTTCGTATTCAGTTATAGAATAAAACTCTTCACCTACCTTTAAGGTTGTACTTGGAAAGTCAGGTTTGTTGGGGGAGTCTGCGAAAAACTGGGTTTCAAAACACACCCCATGACGAGCTTGATATCGCGTGCTTTCTTTCCCCTTTTTATTACTTAAATGGTTTGCTGTAAATATTTGTATGCCAGGCATATTGGTATATACCTTCAAGGTAACGCATCCGTCTTCCGTTTGAGCCTGTGCAGCATACGTTGCAACCTTTGATTCAGATGAGTAATAGTCTAAACATAGGTTGTGGTCTAATCCGTTACCAAACTGTATTTGTTCGTTTTGTGCCGACAAAGGCTGGTTTATGCTTGTTAACGGTCTTAAATCAAAAGGTGTATTGTCCACGGCTGCTATTTCACCGGTTGGAACGCCTTCATTATCAATCGGGGTGTATTGGCTAGCTAATATTTGTACTTTGTGCTGGTCTACCGGCCCACTGTTATGACCATTTAAATTGAAATAACTATGGTTTGTGGGGTTAAAAACGGTACTTTGTGAGGCATTGGCAAAATACTCTATTTTTAATCTATTTTGTTCCGTTAAGGTGTAGATTACTTTGACATAAATATCCCCTGGAAATCCTTGGTCTCCATCTTCACTATTTAACTCTAAAATTATGGAAGGGTTTTCTGAGTTAGATAAAACACTGCTGCTCCATACTTTTTTACTAAACCCCTGACTGCCACCATGTAAACAATGGTCTCCTAAGTTGATATCAGTCTGATAGTCAACGCCTTCTAAAGTGAATTTTCCTTTGGCAATACGGTTGGCATAGCGGCCAACTAATGCGCCAAAAGAACTGTCATCGTTTACGTAATCTTCAAGAGTGTCGTAACCTAATACAATATCTGTCGTTGCATCTTTTGATGTAGGAATCAACCAACGTCTAATCACGCCGCCTAATGTTAAAATATCAATGCTTACCCCTTTTGTGTTGGTTAAGGTGTATTGGGTAACGTCTTGTCCATTTGGCATGGTTCCGAAAAGTGTTTGTGTGATCATGCATTAAATCCTAAGGTGCTTTGAATGGCGCAAGACCATCCTTTGAGTAATTTTTGTCTTGTTGTTTGTGGCATCTGGGGGGCAAAGTGATTTTCTATTTCATTCATAGAGGCTAGCTCTGCGGTTGATTGATATATTCCAGCCTGCAGGCCTGCTAAATAAGCAGCACCTAATGCAGTTGTTTCCAGTATTTTGGGCCGTTTGGCTTCAATATTTAAAATGTCTGCTAGAAATTGACATACCCAATCGTTGGCAACCATTCCGCCATCTATTTTAATATGCTTGGGTTTAACACCGTCTTCAGCCATTGCATCCAATAAATCATGAGTTTGCAAGCAAACTGATTCTAAAGCGGCTCTCACTAGATGAGCGCCTGTGGTTCCCCGAGTTAGGCCAAATATAGCTCCTCTGGCATTGGGCTCCCAATAGGGGGCACCTAAGCCTGCAAAAGCCGGGACTAAGAAAACGCCATGGTTGTCATTGATGCTTTCTGCTAGGGATTCTGTTTCGGAAGCACATTGAATTAGATGTAAACCATCTCGCAACCATTGAATGGCAGCGCCTGCCACAAAAATTGACCCTTCTAAAGCGTAATGAGTTTGTCCTTTTATGGTATAGGCCACTGTAGTGAGTAATTTATTTTTAGATTTCAAAGCTTTGTCACCAGTATTTAGCATCACAAAACAACCGGTGCCATAGGTACTTTTTATTGCGCCTTTTTGAAAACAACACTGACCAATGCTTGCTGCATGTTGGTCACCAGCGACACCCAAAATAGGAAGGCTATAACCCAGCATTTTGGGGCATGTTTTTCCAAAGTCATCTGTACACTCTTTAACAGTTGGCAATAGTGAGGACGGAATGCAAAATAGCTCAAGTAAGTCCGCATCCCACTTTAAGGTGTGTATATTGAAGAGATTGGTACGACTAGCATTCGTTACATCTGTAGCGTGCACTCTACCTGCTGTTAAACGCCAAATCAGAAAACTGTCTACTGTGCCAAAGGCTAGCTCACCCGCCTCTGCTTTTTGCCTTGCGCCATCTACGTTGTCTAACATCCAAGACACCTTAGATGCAGAAAAATAAGGGTCGAGTAATAACCCTGTTTTACTTTGAACCAATTCTGAATGCCCTGCCTCTCTTAAAGTTTTGCATTGGGCAGCAGTGCGTCTATCTTGCCACACAATCGAATTGTAGATGGGCTTACCTGTTTTTCTGTCCCAAACCATGGTCGTTTCTCGCTGGTTGGTGATACCTACAGCAATGACTTCTGCGCCCTTACCTGATGCTTCAACTAAGGCTTTTTTACATACTTGAAGGGTCGATGACCATATATCTTCTGGGGTATGCTCGACCCAGCCATCATTTGGATAATGCTGTTCAAACTCTTGCTGGGCAGAGGCTAATATTTGTGAATCTGGACCAAATATTATAGCTCTGGAAGAGGTCGTTCCTTGGTCTATGGACAAAATACAGTTTCTAATGGACATAATTAACAAGCTCAAATGCAAAGTTTAGTATTGTAGTTGGTATTAACATTAAGGCTAGCGTAACGCTAAACTCAGACTTTTCTGAAAACCTAGTCATTCTAAATTTTTAGTCGCAACGCTTGACGTTAGGCCGCTATGCGTAATTTAAGTGTCGCTAATTCCTACCACCTATTGTTTTTCTCCCGCTATATCAAACACTTCGGTAAGTCCAATAAATTCAAGGGCTGGCAACCTATGAAATTGATGGTTTTAGTCCTTGACATGATGGACAGGTGGTACATAAACTGTGTAATGTGGGTAATAGTGGCACAAAGTGGATCAAAATGGTCTAAAAACAACAAAATTCTTATGAATGTGTTGGTGGCCACTTAAACCGATTAATTTTTCGATAGATACATATAAAGGTTAGACAATGTTTCGTGGCGCCAGTGCAATCAATCTAGATATAAAAGGACGTGTAACGATACCCACAAAGTATCGCCAGTCTTTGCTGGACGATTGTTTAGGGCAACTAGTATGCACTATTGATACCCAACAGCCGTGTTTATTACTTTATCCGCTTCCTGAGTGGGAAGAGATCGAACTTAAGTTAAGTCGCTTGTCTAGCATGAATCCCCATGAACGCCGTATGCAACGAATGTTACTAGGTAACGCAAGTGAAGGCGATATGGATAAGAACGGTCGATTTTTGCTAAATGCACCATTAAGACAGCATGCAAAATTAGATAAACAAATTATGTTAGTTGGACAATTTAATAAATTCGAAATTTGGGATGCTGAAGTGTGGCAACAACAAATCACTTTAGATGTTACTACCGAACAAGAAGGTGATTTTGAACTAACTGAACGACTACAGGACTTTTCTCTTTAATGGACCACGACTTCACCCATCTATCAGTTCTTTTGAACGAATCTATTGATGGTTTGGCTATCCAACCTGATGGTATCTATTTGGATGCGACATTTGGCCGTGGTGGACATTCACGACAAATATTGGCTGCGTTATCAGATAAAGGTCGCTTGATCGCTATTGATCGAGACTTAACCGCTATTGAAGCGGCTAAGCAGTTTGCAGACGACCCTAGGTTTTCTATTCACCACAGAGCGTTTTCTGAATTACAAGATGTTGCAGAGGAATTAGGTCTAGTCGGTAAAGTAAATGGCATTTTGATGGACTTAGGGGTGTCTTCTCCCCAGTTAGATGATGCTGAACGTGGTTTTAGTTTTATGCGCAAAGGCCCTTTAGATATGCGCATGGATACGAGTAAAGGAATGAGTGCTGCAGAATGGCTTGCAGTGGCAGACGAACAAGATATCACGCAAGTTATAAAAGAGTTTGGTGAAGAAAAATTTGGTAAGCGTATCGCCCATGCCATTGTCAATACTCGTGCTGTCACTCCTATTACTGATACTGCGCAACTTGCTGAGATTATTGATGAAGCGGTACCTGTAAAAGACAAATTTAAGCACCCTGCTACCCGTGCTTTTCAAGGTATTCGGATATACGTTAATAGTGAGCTAGATGAAATAAAAACCGGTATCAAGGCTGCTTTGGCTACCTTAGCACCTCAGGGCAGGTTAGCTGTTATTAGCTTTCACTCATTAGAAGACAGATTAATTAAGCGTTTTATGCGGGAGCAAAGCAGAGGGTTAAACGTGCCCCATGGTATGCCCATGATGCAATCTGAGATTGATGCAACGAAAGCAATGAAAACAATTGGTAAGGCAACAAAGCCCTCCCCCAAAGAACTGGAGGTTAACGTTAGAGCTAGGAGCTCAGTGTTAAGGGTAGCTGAAAAATTATGACCAGCGCCAAAACAAATTTCAATCTTCTTAGTTTTGTTGTTGCTGATTTAGCCCGCCATCCAGTGCGGGTTTTGTTGTTTCTGGCAGTGATGGTTAGTGCGTCCTTAGTCATCCTAAGCGCCCACCATAATAGGCAAATGTCTATTGCCATTGAACGCCTGATGCAAGAAAAAGATCAACTCGATGTAGAGTGGCGTCACTTAGTATTAGAACAGAGCGCTTTGACTGAACATAACCGCATTGAAGCCTTGGTAAAAAAGCAATTGAACATGCATCGCCCAGAGCCTAATCAAGAAGTAGTGGTGAGGATAAAGTGAGTCGAGCCAAAGCCAGCACCCTCCATAATAAAAAAGCTAAACAAGCTAAGTTAAACACTGTGCCTGCTCTCTTGCATTGGCGCTTTGTGGTAGTGATTGGTGCTATTTTATTGGTATTTGTTGGTTTGAGTGCTAGAGCGGTTTATATCCAAGTAGTATCACCTGATTTATTAATTAAGCGAGGCGATAACCGAACGCTGCGAACACGAGATAACCCATTACACAGAGGTTTGATAACCGACAGAAATGGTCAGCAGTTGGCTGTAAGTGTGCCAGTTAGAGCGATTTGGGCAGATCCGAAGGCGATTTATGATGCTCAACTTAAAGCCCAAAAAGAAGCAGAAGATGACTCAGAGTTTGACCTTGTTGGTTTTAATAAGAAGCAAGCCAAACGTTGGCAAGCGCTAGCTGATGTTTTAGGACAAGATGTTAACTCGCTAAAACGTAAGATTGATGACCCTAGTAAACGTTTTGTCTATATGCAACGTCAAGTGTCACCTGCTATGGCTGAATATGTTGACCAACTAGAGTTAGTAGGGGTGTATCTACGAGATGAATCAAGGCGATATTATCCAAGCGGTGAGGTCTCGGCCCATGTGGTTGGGTTTACCAACGTTGATGACACAGGTATTGAAGGCGTAGAAAAGCTTTATGATAAATGGCTAGCAGGGTCTCGTGGCAGTCGTAAGATTCGTCGTGATGGTAAAGGTCGTATGGTTGAGTTGATTGAATTCAAAGAGGGCGAAGCCGCTCAGGATATTCAATTGACAATTGATCAACGTATTCAAGCGATTACATATAAAGAACTGAAGCAAGCGGTTCAATATTATAAAGCAACTTCTGGTTCGGCGGTGGTGGTTGATGTCAACACCGGTGAAATTTTAGCCTTAGTTAATAGCCCTTCATTTAATCCCAACAACCGCTTTGGGGTATCAGCCCATCGTATTCGTAATCGTGCAGTGACAGATGCTTATGAGCCAGGTTCGTCAATTAAACCTCTCGCTGTATTAAGTGCATTAGAGTTTGGTGCGGTTGAGGTAGATTCATTGATCGATACTTCGCCAGGGTGGATGCATCTAGGTGGCAATATTGTTAGAGATTCACGTAATTATGGTGAAATAAATTTAACAGAAATTATTCGTAAATCTAGCAATATGGGAACGTCAAAATTAGCACTGTCTGTGCCCAAGGAGTTTTTGTTAGATACCTATTATAACGTCGGTCTAATGAGTGATAGCGGAGCTAACTTGCTAGGTGAAAGTAACGGTATTTTTAATGAAAGAAACCGTTGGTCTGACTTTGAATTATCTACACTTTCATTCGGTTATGGTATTTCTGTAACCGCATTACAGTTAGCTAGAATGTATAGCATTTTGGGTGATGGTGGTGTTAAACGACCTTTGAGTTTAGTAAAAACAGATACGCCTGTTGACTCTGAACGGGTGTTAAGTGAACACGCGACTAAGCAAGTGTTGCATATGATGGAAAGTGTTGTGCAACAGGGAGGTTCAGCTGAAAAAGCGAGAGTTCCAGGTTATCGTGTTGCAGGTAAAACGGGTACTAGCCGTAAAGCTGTAAGTAATGGTTATGGAGAAGAGTACGTTAATATTTTTGCTGGTGTCGCACCGGTTTCTAACCCGCAATTGGCAGTGGTGATTTTAATTAACGAACCCAAAGGCGAGCTATATTATGCTGGGCATACAGCAGCTCCTGTTTTTTCTAAGGTGATGGCTGCTAGTTTACAAATGTTGAATGTTCCCCCTGATAACAAGAGTGTGTCTTCTTTAGCTGTAGCATCTCAGGGGAAAAGTACCATGGAGGCCGTTAATGAAGGCTGATATGGTAAGTATTGATACACAATTTCATACAGCTTTTAATCAAAGTATTAAGCCGCTACTAGCTAACTTTGGTATTGACGCTCCTGATTTATGGATAGGTGAATTAGTATTAGATAGTCGTAAAGTGGCGATACACAAAGCTTTTGTTGCTGTTAAAGGATACACCCAAGACGGGCGTGACTTTATTCCACAAGCAATAAGCTTAGGCGCTAAAGTGATTTTGACCCAATGTGATGATCTAGGCATGCATGGCAACCTCGAAATGCGTGAGCAAACAGTCATAGTATCGTTTTATCAATTACCAGAGAATCTATCCGAAGTGGCGGCTTGCTTCTATCAATATCCCGCAAATTCAATGTCTGTTATTGCTGTTACTGGTACCAATGGTAAAACATCGACCGTTCAGCTTATTAATCAATTGGCTGATTTAATGGGTGAACGAAGTGCATCCATTGGGACGTTGGGGGCGGGGGGGTTTAAATGCTCGGTTCATAATGAGCTTAAAACTACAGTTAACACTACGCCAGATGCTATTAGTATGCAGAGTCTATTAGCTGGATTCGTAGGTGATGGCGTGTCACAAGTTGCCTTAGAGGCATCATCACATGCCCTAGTACAACACCGCATTCGAGCTATCAAAACTGACATTGCCATTTTTACTAATTTAAGCCGAGACCACCTGGATTATCATGGTTCTATGCATGAATATGCTGCAGCTAAAAGAGTTTTGCTATCACAGCGTCAATTGCGATATGCCATCGTTAATATCAATGATCCCGAACATGAAAATTGGTTGTCAGAAGTGTCGAATGATATATCAGTCGTGGTATTTGGACAAAATGTTACTGCTGCGTCTATCCCTAAAGGGTACCAATACTGCGTAGCCAATAATTTACGTTTTACTTCTGACGGTATTCGCATGACGCTTTATTCTTCATGGGGCAATGGTGAACTACGTTTATCCCTATTAGGCGGGTTTAATGTGTCTAATGTGTTAGCAGCAATTTGTAGTCAGTTATGTTTGGGTAGAAGCATGAAACAAATTGCTTATCTTGCACAAAAAATAAAACCAGTTGCGGGAAGAATGGAAGTCTATAGCCGGTTAGGCAAAGCCAGCATAGTCGTTGATTACGCCCATACACCAGATGCTCTTGAAAAAGCATTGATTGCCTCTAGGCAACATTGTAAAGGCAAGCTTTGGTGCGTTTTTGGCACGGGGGGCGATAGAGATACGGGTAAGCGCCCTTTAATGGGAGCTATTGCTGAAAGGTTAGCAGATCACGTTATTCTTACGGATGATAATGCCCGAAGCGAAAATCCAGAGAAGATTATCAATGATATTTTAGCTGGTTGCAGTGATGCTCAGCAAATATTGGTTGAGCATGATCGCAAAACTGCTATTCAAATAGCATATTCCCATACATCTGGTAATGACTTGGTTTTAGTGGCGGGCAAAGGCCATGAAAGCTATCAAGTGATTGGCAACAAGACAGTACCCTATGATGAGCGGTATTTCGTTTCACAATTTCAAAAAGGCAAAATAATATGATCCCGGTTTCACTGTCATGGGTTGCGGATAAAGCTAACGGACAATTAGTTGATACAAGCAGTCAAGATATAGTCATTGATGGTGTCAGCACTGATACTAGAAGTATTCAAGCTGGTGACTTATTTTTAGCCCTTGTAGGTCCCAACTTTGATGGTCATAAGTTTATCGAACAAGCCCATCAAAAAGGCGCGGTTGCGCTCATCGTTTCAAAACATGTTGAAACAACTTTGCCTTATATTTTAGTAGAAGATACTAGCTTAGCTCTTGGTGGTTTAGGCGCAGCGGTTAAAGCGCTAGTGTCACCTAAAACTGTCGGTATTACCGGTAGTAGCGGTAAAACGACTGTGAAAGAAATGGTGGGGTCAATTCTTTCTCGTAAAGGCAAGGTTTTAGCTACAAAAGGTAATTTTAACAACGATTTAGGCGTGCCAATTACGCTGCTTAGACTAGAGCAAGACCATGAGTTTGCAGTGATTGAAATGGGCGCTAATCATTTAGGAGAAATCGCGTATACCACCAAACTTGTCCAGCCCGATGTAGTCACAATTGTTAACGCAGCCGCAGCTCACTTAGAAGGTTTCGGTAGCCTGTTAGGAGTCGCTAGAGCGAAAAGTGAAATATTCAAAGGGCTATCTGACGACGGCCTTGCTGTTGTTAACGCTGATAGTCAGTTTGCCGATTTTTGGTTAGGGAAGTTGAAATATAACAAGACTCAAACCTTTGGTATCGAAACGTCTGCCGATATCTATGCTGAAGATATTATTCTAGGTCTTGATGGTTGCGCTCAGTTTGAATTAGTGACGCCTGAGGGGCGTAAAGATATTACGCTGACGATACCTGGAGTTCATAATGTCAGTAATGCATTAGTCGCTGCGGCACTTGCTTTAAATGTGGGCGCTAGCCTAGAAGACATTCGTGAAGGTTTGCGGGTCATGACTCATGTAGCTGGACGTTTACATGTTAAACAACTGACTAATCAAGTGAAAATCTTGGATGATACCTACAATGCAAATGTAGCCTCAGTGAATGCAGGTATTGATTTGTTATCAAGTTTTGCAGGTAGAAAAATACTTATTTTAGGTGACATGGGTGAGTTAGGTGAAAAAGCACGGTATTACCACGAGAAAGTAGGGGAATATGCCAAAGAGAACGGGATAGACCAGTTGTTTAGTTTAGGCGTGTTAAGTCAATCTGCTAGCGATGTATTTGCTCATCAGGGCAAACACTTTAGAGCGTTAGAGCCATTAATTGAATATATCAATCAAAATGTCACCTTGGAGCAATGTGATATCAGTATTTTAGTGAAAGGATCAAGAAGTGCAAAAATGGAATTGGTTGTAGCTGCGTTGGAGGTATCCCCCTTGGGAAAGCTTGAAAGAATTAGGGAGCGAATAGCATGTTGATGTGGCTAGCCGATTGGCTACAGCAATTTGATAGCGCCTTTAGAGTGTTTTCTTATGTGACCTTAAGAGCGATTTTAAGTACCTTAACCGCTCTGCTTATCGCTGTGATTATCGGCCCTAAAATGATCAGGTGGTTGCAAAACATGCAGATTGGTCAAACTATCAGAGATGATGGACCTGAATCTCACCTGGCTAAATCTGGGACACCGACTATGGGGGGATTGCTGATTTTGGCAGCCATAGTATCTAGTGTTTTACTTTGGGCTGACTTAAGTAACAGATATGTTTGGGTAACTTTGTTTGTGGTGGTGAGCTACGGAGTAATAGGTTTTGTAGATGACTATCGTAAAGTAATTCGTAAAGACTCAAGGGGTTTAATTGCTCGGTGGAAATATTTTTGGCAGTCTGCTATTGCTATTGTTGTGGCATTTTACTTGTATTCTAGTCAACAAAGCCCTGCGGAAACTGCATTGTTGGTTCCATTTTTCAAAGAAGTCATGCCGCAGATGGGCCTCTTTTTCTTAGTCACTACTTATTTTGTTTTAGTCGGTTTTAGTAACGCAGTGAACCTAACTGATGGTTTAGATGGGTTAGCCATAGTGCCGGTTATTTTGGTGGCTGGTGCATTTGCCATTTTTGCTTATGTTACTGGGCATATTAATTTTTCCACCTACCTGAATATCCCTCATTTACCACTAACTAGTGAGCTTGTCATAGTGTGTACCGCTATTGTAGGTGCTGGCTTAGGGTTTTTATGGTTCAACACTTATCCAGCTCAAGTATTTATGGGTGATGTGGGGTCGTTATCACTAGGTGCGACTTTAGGTGTGTTGGCTGTGTTGGTAAGGCAAGAAATCGTGTTTATCATCATGGGCGGCATTTTTGTTATAGAAACCCTATCGGTCATCTTACAAGTTGGCTCCTTTAAACTAAGAGGTAAGCGCATATTTAGAATGGCACCTATTCATCATCACTTTGAGTTAAAAGGTTGGCCTGAACCAAGAGTGATAGTGCGCTTTTGGATTGTATCTTTAATTTTGGTCCTGATAGGGCTTGCTACCTTGAAATTACGTTAAAAGGCGTCCTGAAAAGTGATTAAACTAAACTTAGCCAATAAAAAAGTTGTTGTCGTGGGAGTTGGTCTTACAGGCCTATCTTGCGTACGTTTTTTAAAAGCTAAGGGGGCGCAAGTCATCGCCATGGATAGCCGCAGTGAATTGGCATTAAAACTAGATGTTCCATTATTTTTAGGGCCGTTTGATGGCAATCGATTAAATCAAGTGGATTTAATCGTTCTGAGCCCCGGCATAGATTTACACTTACCTGTTATTCAAAAAGCGATTGAATCTGGTGTTCAAGTCATTGGTGATATTGAGCTCTTTGCGCAGTTTAATGAAGTCCCGGTTATTGCCATAACGGGGTCAAATGGTAAGTCCACTGTTACACACCTTGTTGTCGAAATGTGTAAAGCTGCAGGTAAAAAAGTGCTGATGGGAGGCAATATAGGTATTCCTGTTTTAGATTTACTGGAACAGCCTGCTGATATCATTGTTTTAGAAATATCTAGTTTTCAGCTTGAGACCACTTTTTCGTTAGCGCCATTAGTGGCTACGGTATTAAATGTTAGCGAAGACCATTTAGACAGACATGGTGATTTAGAGGCTTACCAAAACATTAAATTGAGTATTTATAAAAAGGCTCAAAATACAGTCTGTAATCGTGATGACATATTATCTTATCCCTTAAATTCAAAAGCGACTCTTAGTTTTGGCTTTACTACAAGTGTTGATGGCTTTTCTTGGGACAAACAACATAACCGTATTTTGCTAAATCAAGTAGCTTATTTAGATGCTCAAAGCTGTTTGTTGGTCGGTGACCACAATATGTCAAACATTCAGGCTGCAGCGGCATTAGCTAAAGTAGCTGAGATTGATGACGAGAGTATTAAACAGGGAGCTAGAGAGTTTGGAGGCCTTCCTCATCGTTGCCAGACGGTTTCTTTAATCGAAAATATTAGATGGATTAATGATTCTAAAGCCACAAATGTTGGGGCAACCTTAGCCGCCATTAAGGGCTTAATGTCTGACGTAAAAGGTAAGTTAATTCTAATTGCGGGAGGTGAAGGGAAAGGTGCTGACTTTACGCCTTTAAATGAGTGTATAGGAGAGTCAGTTGACGTATTAATTACATTAGGAAAAGACGGCAATCAGATTAAATCAGCTAAATCAGTGAGTTATTCAGTGGCCAGTATTGAGCAGGCGGTGCAACAAGCAGCTCAATTGGCAAGCTCTGGTGATACTGTTCTCTTGTCTCCTGCTTGTGCAAGTTTAGATATGTTTGTGAGCTATCAGCAACGTGGTGATTGTTTTGCTAATGCCGTTAAGGAGTTATCTAAATGAGTACTGTAATTGACAATAACCTTAGTAGTCTGAGGCAGCTGTTTACTCAAAAGCATGATGCTATGCCGCCTCAAGATAATTTTAGGCCTTATGACTTAACATTATTGCTATTGGCTATTGCTCTTATGTCCATTGGTTTAGTGGTGGTTACGTCAGCATCAATGCCTGCTGCTGAACGTATTTTTGATAACCCATTTCATATTGCAATACGGCATTCTATTTACATTGTGTTAGCCATGATTGCCGCCATGATAGTAATGCAAATTCCTATGCGTTGGTGGAGCATGAGTAATGTTTGGTTATTATTATCTGCGATAGTTTTATTAGTTGCCGTTTTAGCTGTAGGTAGAACCATTAATGGCTCAACTCGCTGGTTGGTGGTAGGCCCAATTACTATTCAGGCGGCTGAGCCTGCTAAATTGTATTTCTTTTGTTACTTGGCTGGTTATTTAGTTCGCAGGCATGAAGATGTGACAGAGAGTGTTAAAGGTTTTCTTAAGCCTTTAGCAGTGTTTTTTGTATTGGCTGTGTTGCTTTTAGCGCAACCTGATTTAGGTACTGTGGTTGTCATGTTGTTCACAACCATCGGTTTATTATTTTTAGCTGGAGCCAAACTCTGGCAATTTTTTAGTTTAGCTATCGCTGGAGTTTTAGCAGTTGTTTCACTCGTTTATGCCGAAGAATATCGAATCAAACGTATCACATCATTTTTAGATCCATGGGCTGACCCATTTGGAACGGGGTATCAGCTTACCCAGTCACTTATGGCTTATGGCCGAGGGGATATATTCGGGCAAGGGCTGGGTAACAGTCTCCAAAAATTGGAGTATCTTCCAGAAGCTTATAACGATTTTATTATGGCTATTTTGGCTGAAGAACTTGGCTTTGCCGGGGTGTTTTCAGTCTTGCTTATTATGTTATGCATAGTGATGAAAGCAATGAGGATTGGACATTTGGCTATTGGCAGAGAAAGGCCTTTTGAAGGTTATTTAGCTTACTCAATTGGTATATGGTTTAGTTTGCAAACCGCCGTTAATGTTGGCGCTAGTGCCGGGATTTTACCTACTAAAGGTTTGACCTTTCCATTATTTAGCTATGGTGGTTCTAGCATCATTATTATGTCTATAGCTACTGCACTTTTGTTGCGCATTGATTTTGAGATGCGGGTAGACGGAATTCAAGCTCTCAATAAAGGTAAAAAAGCTAAAGTTCAAAAGCGAGCGCGTGTTAAACAAGGTAAGCAAGAAGTTGCCGATGTTATTGAAGATGTAGAAGTCTCAGCTCCTTATTTTGAAGGGGATAACAAACATGACTAAGAAATTATTAGTCATGGCAGGTGGTACAGGTGGTCATGTATTTCCTGGGTTGGCAGTGGCTGCTGAGTTAGCAGCGCAAGGATGGGACATTCATTGGCTAGGAACCAGCACTCGAATTGAAGCCAACTTAGTTCCAAAGGCAGGTTTTCCTATTAGTTTCATTGATGTAGTTGGTGTACGTAAAAATGGTTTATTTAGATTACTTATGGCGCCATTTAAAATTATTAAGTCAATTTGGCAAGCTCACATAGTGATTAAAACTTTTAAACCTAATGTGGTCATTGGGCTTGGTGGCTTTGCTAGTGGCCCCGGTGGAGTTGCAGCTTGGCTTAACCGGTTACCTCTTGTGTTGCATGAGCAAAACGCAGTGCCCGGTTTAACTAACAAACTGTTATCGAAAATAGCGACGCAAGTTTTAACAGGATTTGATAATACATTTGTTGCACAAAAAACGAACATTATTAAGTATAGCTATGTAGGGAACCCTGTTAGAACTGAGTTTTCAGCATTACCTGCTAAAGAGTCTATTCAAATGCCTTTAAAGATATTAGTTGTAGGTGGCAGCCTAGGTGCTCAAATTTTGAATGAAACTGTGCCTGTGGCTTTACAAGGTTTATCAAATGTCAATGTACGCCATCAAACTGGAAAAGGGCATTTAAGTACAGTGCAGCAGCACTACAAGCAGTTTGTTACTAATGAATCGTCTTATCAACTAAGTGAGTTCATTGATGATATGGCTCAAGCTTACCAATGGGCAGACTTGGTTGTTTGCCGTGCAGGAGCCTTAACTGTGGCTGAGGTCGCGGCGGCAGGTGTGCCCGCTGTGTTTGTACCTTTACCCCATGCAGTTGATGATCATCAAACCAAAAATGCACAGGTGCTAGTGGATGCCAGTGCAGCCTACTTGTTGCCTCAGAAAGAGTTGACGCCAGAAGGGTTAAGAATACTTATTGAGTCTTCTCAAGGGGTACCAGAAAAATTATTAGAAATGGGCAAAAATGCGAAAGCAATTGCCCGCATAGGTGCTGCAAAAGATGTTGCACATTTTTGTATAGAATTAAGTGAGCAAGCGGCATGACTATAGACAACTCAATCCATTACCAAGTGCCAGAAATGCGCAGAATTAAAAATATTCACTTCATTGGAATTGGTGGAGCAGGTATGGGTGGGATTGCAGAAGTATTGCTAAATGAAGGTTATGCGATTTCGGGCTCAGATAGACAAGCCAATGGTATGACCCAAAGGTTACAAGAGCTGGGCGCAACTATTTATATGGGGCATGCTGAAACCAATATCGCGCAGGCTAACGTTGTAGTGGTGTCGAGTGCTATTGATAATACTAATCCAGAAATTATTGGGGCAAATGCGAAACGTATTCCAGTCATTAGGCGAGCTGAAATGTTGGCTGAGTTGATGCGTTTCCGTTATGGCATTGCCGTTGCTGGAACTCACGGAAAAACAACAACTACAAGTTTGATTTCAACCATTTTTGCAGAAGCTAAACTTGACCCTACTTTTGTAATTGGAGGTTTACTTAATAGTGCTGGTACCAATGCTAGGTTAGGAGCAAGTAAATATTTAATTGCAGAAGCTGATGAAAGTGATGCGTCTTTTGTACACTTACAACCTATGGTGTCAGTGGTTACCAATATCGAAGCCGATCACATGGAAACCTATCATGGTGACTTCCAAAAAATGCAAGACACTTATATCGACTTCTTACACAACTTACCTTTCTATGGACTAGCAGTGCTATGTGGCGACGATCCAGTTATACGTGAGCTTTTGCCAAAGGTGGGCAGAAAATATTTAACTTATGGTGTTTCTGAACAGGTGGATGTTCGCGCAATTAATATAGAATTAGGGTTTAACCAAAGTAGCTTCGACGTGGTGCGTGAAGGTAAGGAGAATTTACGGATAACAGTGAACATTCCTGGTCATCATAATGTCTTAAATTCTTTGGCTGCTATTGCTGTAGCTACTGATGAGAATATTGATGATGAATCCATTGTGACTGCTTTAGGTAACTTTTCGGGAATTGGTCGTCGTTTTGAATTTTTAGGGGATTACCAGACAGGTAAAGGCCAAGCTATTTTAGTTGATGATTATGGGCACCATCCCACTGAAGTTGCTGCAACTATAGCGGTTGTGAGGAACAATTGGCCTGACAGGCGCTTAATCATGGCTTATCAACCTCACAGGTACACCCGTACTCGAGATTTGTATGAAGACTTTGTTAAAGTCTTATCTAAGGTTGATGTTTTACTATTGCTTGAAGTCTATTCCGCTGGAGAAGAGCCGATTGATGGCGCTGATAGTCGAGCATTATGTCGATCAATTCGCAAGCGTGGTGAAGTAGAACCTATCTACGTCTCTGACATTCAAGAGTTACCTATATTGCTAGCTGAAACACTAGAAGACCAAGATATAGTGTTGACTCAAGGGGCAGGAAATATTGGACAAATTGCAAAATTTTTACAGAAGGCTGAATTGGAGCCTGAATGCTTGAGTAAGGGGTTTAAAAATGATTAATGCAAGTCAACAAGCTCCCGAGTCATTTGGTAAAATTGCGGTGATGTTTGGTGGTAATTCTGCTGAACGAGACGTCTCAATAAAATCAGGTACCGCGGTATTACAAAGTTTGCTTGAGGCTGGGGTAAATGCGCATGCTTTTGATCCAGCCAACAAGCCCTTAACTGATTTATTAGCCGAAAAATATGAGCGTGTTGTCATCATGTTACATGGCCGCGGAGGTGAAGATGGCTCGCTTCAGGGGGCGTTGCAGCAGTTGAATATTCCCTATACTGGTTCTCAAGTTTTAGGCTCCGCTCTATGTATGGATAAAATTCGTTGTAAGCAGGTTTGGCAAAGTCTAGGTCTACCGACTGCAAAATACAAAATTGCAGACAAAAGAAGCTATGATGCGGGATCATGCGAGGCTATAATGGCTAGCCTTGGGAATGAAGTTATGGTCAAACCTGCGCAAGAAGGATCCAGCATAGGTATGGCTAAAGTTGATACTGCACAAAAACTAGAAACGGCCATTCAAGACGCGTTTAAATACGATAATAAAGTTTTGATTGAACAGTTTGTCCATGGCTCTGAATATACGGTCAGTATATTGAATGGCAAGGCGTTGCCATCTATTAGTATGACTACTCCAAGAGTGTTTTATGATTATGCGGCTAAGTATCAAGCCGATAGTACTGTGTATTCTTGTCCAAGTGGCTTATCACCCGATAAAGAAACAGCTTTAGCTGAACTTGCATTAGAGGCGTTTGATGCCGTTGCTGGGGCAGGTTGGGGGCGAGTGGACTTTATGCAAGACAAATTAGGAAAGTTTTATCTGTTAGAGGCGAATACTGTACCTGGTATGACAGAAAAAAGTTTAGTACCTATGGCGGCTAAACAAGCAGGATTAAGTTTTACGGATTTGTCATTAGCGATATTGGCGACATCTGAACTGCTTGAAGGTAACGAAGCATAATGAGTGAGCAGCCTTTACTTGAAAAGTCTAGTAAAGGCTCGCAGTTTTATGCGGGGTTGGTTTTTTTTGTTACCTTAATAATTTTATTAGTTATAGGCGTCATAGAACTTGTTGCATGGTTAGAAGATGAACAACAGGCGCCTGTGCAAAATATTGTGGTCTCTGGTAACAGAACATTTATTGATGATGCTGAGGTTGAAGCGTTAATAAAACGCACCCAGTCTGGTAGTTTTTTTGAGCTTAATGTGGATGAGACCCACAAAACAGTAGAGTCGATGCCATGGGTCTACAGAGCATCGGTTCGTAAGCGCTGGCCAAGTGGTTTAGAGGTTTTCGTTGTAGAACAAATACCTTCTGCCATCTGGAACGACGATATGCTGTTAAATAAGAATGGTGACGTATTTAATGCTCAAATAAATGGCCTAGCTAAGCTGAAACAGTTGAGACTGCCAAGTTTATTCGGGCCAGGTGGTAGTGAACAAACAGCATTGCAGGGTTATAGGAATATGCAATCGCTTTTAGACTCCACTAATTTGCATATAGTTGAGATGTTTTTAAGTGAGCGATTTGCATGGAATATTCAATTGAGTAACGGCATTAGGTTAAACCTAGGCAGAATTGAATTTATTGATAGATTGCAAAGGTTCGTGGATTTGTATCCGCTAATTTCAAAGCAAGATAAGCAAGTTGATTATGTCGACTTGCGTTACGACACTGGTTTGGCTGTCGGCTGGAAAACCGCTGAAAATCAAATGTGATAGAGATAACTGAGAATTAAATATCGTGAGTGTGAATATTGAGAGAGCTTGGCAAAATGTCTAAGGGTACCGAAAGAAAGTTAATTGTTGGCTTAGATATAGGCACCAGTAATGTTAAAGCGATTGTGGGCGAGCTGCTCGACGATAACTCCATTAGTGTTGTTGGTGTAGGAAGTCATGCTTCAAAAGGTATGGATAAGGGCGGAGTAAATGACCTGAACTTAGTTGTTCAGTCTGTAAAACGTGCTGTGCATGAAATGGAATTAATGGCTGATTGCAGCGTTTCTTCCGTTTTTATGGCTATTTCAGGTCGTCATGTGAAATGCCAAAATGAAAGTGGCATGGTTCCTATTAACAATAAAGAAGTGACGCAAGAAGATGTAGATAACGTGGTACATGCTGCTCGATCTGTTCCTATTGCTGCAGAACGTCGCTTGTTACATGTGCTACCTCAAGAATTTACCATTGATGTTCAAGAAGGGATTAAAAATCCAATCGGAATGTCGGGTGTTAGAATGGAAGCCCAAGCGCATATTATTACCTGTGCTGATGATATGGCTAAGAATTTAGTAAAGTGTGTAGAACGTTGCGATTTGACCGCGGATCAACTGATATTTTCTGCTCTTGCTTCTAGTTACGCAGTCGTAACAGATGATGAAAAAGAGCTGGGAGTATGTGTAGTCGATATAGGCGGCGGTACGATAGATTTAGTTATTTATACTGATGGTGCGATTCGACATACCGCTGTGATACCAGCTGCAGGTAATCAAATCACAAGTGATATAGCGAAAATCTTCAGAACGCCGATAAGCCATGCTGAAGAGATAAAAATTAATTATGCCTGTGCGCTGAAAGATATGGTGAGCATGGAGGAAAGTATTGAAGTTCATAGTGTTGGAGGGCGTCCTTCAAGAGCTATGTCTAGGCATACACTTGCAGAAGTTATTGAGCCTCGTTATCAAGAGTTATTTGAATTGGTGCATGATGAAATTCGTGCCAGTGGATTTGAAGAACAGATTGCAGCAGGCATAGTACTAACAGGTGGAACAGCGAAGATGGAAGGGGCCGTAGAGTTTGCCGAAGAAATTTTTCAAATGCCAGTAAGAGTAGGTGAGCCTTTAGAAATGAAAGGCTTATCTGAATATGTCGATGATGCGAAATTTGCCACCGCAGTTGGATTACTGCAATACGGAAAAGAACATTTAGTGAGTCAGCTTGCTAGTAAAGCAAAAGCGAGCGATGGGGCTTGGCAACGAATTCAAAGTTGGTTTAAAGGTGAGTTTTAATCATTTAAGTCAAAATAATATGGCAACAGGCAAGGATGAATCCCTGATTGCTTTTATGTACAAACCGGAGAGTAAATATGTTTGAGTTAATGGATAGTCATAGCGAAGAAGCAATAATAAAAGTCATTGGTGTTGGCGGTGGTGGAGGCAATGCGGTTGAGCATATGGTTTCCCAAAGTATTGAAGGCGTTGAGTTTATCGCTATTAATACTGACGCACAGGTGTTGCGTAGTTCAGCTGCAAACGTCACGTTGCAAATAGGGTCTGGCGTTACTAAAGGGTTAGGTGCTGGCGCAAATCCAAACATTGGACGTCAAGCTGCAGAAGAAGATCGTGAAACCATTCGTCAAAGCCTAGAAGGTGCCGATATGGTATTTATCACAGCAGGAATGGGTGGTGGTACAGGTACCGGTGCGGCACCCGAAGTCGCTAAAGTGGCGAAAGAATTAGGTATTTTAACTGTAGCAGTAGTCACTAAACCTTTCCCATTTGAAGGTAGAAAGCGTACCGACTTTGCTGATCAGGGCATAGAAGAACTATCTAAGTATGTGGATTCACTAATTACCATACCTAACGAGAAACTTTTAAAAGTGATGGGTAAAGGTACGCCTTTATTACAAGCTTTTAGTGCGGCAAATGATATTTTAAGTGGTGCTGTTCAAGGTATTGCTGAATTAATTACACGCCCGGGCTTAATCAACGTGGATTTCGCTGATGTGAGAACAGTGATGTCAGAAATGGGCACCGCTATGATGGGTAGTGGCAGTGCATCTGGTGAGGATAGAGCTGAAGAAGCTTCAGAAAGTGCTATTGCATGTCCGTTATTAGAAGATATTGATCTATCTGGTGCTAGAGGTATTTTGGTAAATATTACAGCGGGTCCAGATTTCTCAATTGATGAATTCGAAACTGTGGGTAATGCAGTTAAAGCATTCGCTTCTGAAAATGCAACTGTAGTTGTAGGTACAGTAATTGATATGGAAATGAGTGATGAATTAAGAGTCACTGTTGTTGCTACAGGAATTGGAGCTGAGAAAAAGCCAGATATCTCACTTGTTTCAAATCGAACTAGTAAAGTTATTGCTGATGGGACTGAGTTTAAACTACAAGCCAATGGCTCAAATGCAATGCCAAGTACGAATGCAATGCCAGAGCAAGCAAAATCTGTAGCAAGTGAAGAGAAAGTTGACCCCGGAAATGATTTGGAGTATCTAGATATTCCAGCATTTTTACGTAAACAGGCAGATTAAGTAATTAAAGGGAATTATTTTGTAATTATAAGGTCTTAGTTTAATATCGATTTTAATGTTTGCATTAAGATAGCTATAGATATGACAATATTTTGACAAAGTAATGATTTTTTTATACTATACGCGCCGCTTTTTATTCCATTAGGTTATTGATCGAAGGTTATGATTAAACAACGTACCATCAAACAATCTGTTAAAGAGACAGGGATTGGTCTGCATAAAGGGGATAAGGTCACTATGACTCTCCGGCCAGCGCCTGCGAATACGGGGATCGTATTTCGCCGCGTGGACCTTGAACCTTATGCCGATATACCTGCTCGTGCTGATTCTGTTGGTGATACTATGTTGTGTACCTGCATTAGTAACTCTGATGGTGTTACAATATCTACAGTTGAACATTTAGCCTCTGCATTAGCAGGACTGGGTATTGATAATATTATTGTTGAAGTTGACAGTGACGAGTTACCTATCATGGATGGTAGTGCGAGTCCGTTTATCTTTCTATTGCAATCAGCAGGTATTGAAGAGATAAATACAGCTAAACAATTTATTAAAATTACTAAAGCCATTAAAGTAGAAGAAGATGATAAATGGGCTGAGCTAAGGCCTTATGATGGTTTTAGAGTAGATTTTAGAATTGATTTTGATCACCCTGTTATCAGTGAGACCCGTCAGCATATGGTGTTAGACTTTGACTCTTCATCTTATGTTGAAGAAGTGAGTCGAGCACGAACCTTTGGTTTTATGAAAGATTTAGAGTATATGCACTCTCATAACCTAGCATTAGGTGGAAGTATGGAGAATGCTGTAGCGCTTGATGAATACCGTGTGCTTAACCCTGAAGGTTTGAGATATAACGACGAATTTCTTAAGCACAAAATACTTGATGCTATCGGCGACTTGTATTTAGGTGGTCATAGTATTGTTGGTGAGTTGGTAGCTTATAAGACAGGCCATGGCTTGAACAACAAATTATTGAACGCACTTCTACAAAATGAAGAATGTTGGGAGTTTGTTAGTTACGAAACGCCAGAAGAAATGCCAATCCGTTTTGCTTCTCCTTTTTTGGCCATAAATTAAGTCTATATCAGGTGCATTGTCAAACTTGGCAGTGCATGCTTTCTTACATAAAAAATCGAAAAATCGAATATTTAGTCCACGCTCAAGGTTATCTTATGTGTATATAAAACATGTATTAGGTTGCTGTTGTAATACCTTGAACTACTTTAACTTGTTGATATCGTGATTTATGCTATCGTACCTAGCTGAATACACATATGCATTAGCATGACAGGGAGGTGTGTATGGCAAATATTATAAAGGTAGTCGTGAGTAATGAAATTAACGTTACTGTTTAGAAGTAAAGAAAAAAAATTAGTTCTAAATATAAACAAACAAAAGTTAACGCTTTTGCTTGTGGCTGTCTGTGGAATTTTCTTAGTATCTAGTCGTTCTACTTCTTCATTGGAGGAGGATATCGTTCGTATTCATTATGCCAAGTCAGGTTTTGAGGAGCAGGCAACTGAACTCAATTCTTTAAAAACGTCTACTGAACAGCGTATGGAAGGGATGATGCTAAAGTTGGCAGAAATTGAAAGCCAAATGCGACATTTAGATTTATTAGGTGAAAGGTTAGTAGCAGAAGCAAACCTTAACGCTGAAGAGTTTAGTTTTAACGATAATTCTGAGTTTAGTGGGAGCTTTAATCAAGAATCAGTTACTCCTCAAGCAAAAGATGACCTGTTAATTCAAATGCAAAATATGTTAGAACAAATCCAAAATAAATCTGTTCAGCTAAATGCCCTTGAATCTTTAATGTTAAGTCGCCATATACAAGATGAAAGTAAATTAGAAGGGAAACCGATAAAGTCTGGTTGGTTGTCATCTTACTATGGTGTTCGTAAAGACCCTTTCACGGGTAAACCCACTTTACATAAAGGTTTAGACTTTGCCGGTAAAGAAGGTGAACCTGTTGTATCAACAGGATCTGGAATAGTCACTTGGGCAGGTTCTCGTTACGGGTATGGCAATTTAGTTGAAATTAACCATGGTAACGGTTTGAGCACACGCTACGGGCACAATAAATCACTTAATGTTAAGATTGGTGATGTAGTTACAAAAGGTCAAAGTATTGCGCTTATGGGTAATACGGGCCGTTCTACTGGCGCACATGTTCATTACGAAGTGATTCGTAAAGGTAAACAACTTGACCCCTTGCCATTTGTATACCGCAAGAAAGGGTCTTAAGCCCAGGTTTTAGTTACAATAGTTTTTAATTATTATTAACAATCGGCTCTTTATGAGCCGATTGTTTTATGTTTGATTCGGGCCATATTGGCTATATGTTTTGTGCAAACGCGCAATGAAATTTGTAAATTACTTAGATTGGAACCTGTAAATCGATGTTTTCGAGTATTCTCACCAAAATTTTCGGCAGTCGCAATGACCGAACCTTAAAAAAACTACGTAAATCTGTCGACCAAATAAATGAGTTAGAAGCTGGGCTTGAAGCGTTAAGCGATGAACAACTTAAGGCCAAAACAGACGAATTTAAACAGCGTTTGGAAAAAGACGAAACTACAGATGATATCTTAGTTGAAGCCTTTGCCGTGGTACGTGAAGCCAGTAAGCGTGTATTTAGTATGCGCCACTTCGACATGCAAATGTTAGGGGGGCAAGTATTGCATCAAGGTAAAATTGCAGAAATGCGCACCGGTGAAGGTAAAACTTTAACGTCAACGTTGCCAACCTACTTAAATGCGATTTCCGGTAAAGGTGTACACGTTATAACGGTAAACGATTACCTTGCCACACGTGATGCTGATTGGAGTCGTCCATTATTTGAATTCTTAGGATTAACCGTAGGTTGTAATATTCCTGGCATGAACCATGAGCAGAAAAAAGCAGCTTATGCATCTGATATTACTTATGGTACCAACAACGAATTTGGCTTCGATTACCTTCGCGACAATATGGCATTTAGGCCTGAAGATAGGGTGCAGAAATTTTTACATTTTGCAGTAATTGACGAAGTGGATTCAATCCTTATAGACGAAGCGCGTACTCCGTTAATTATTTCTGGCCAAGCTGAGGATAGTTCTGAACTATATCGTAGTATTAACGTTATTATTCCAGAGCTTGTCAAGCAAGAAAAGGAAGACGAAGAAGGTGAAGCTGGTGAAGGTCACTTTACGATTGACGAAAAAGGAAAACAAATACATTTGACTGAAAATGGTCAAATATTCGTAGAAGAAATTTTACAACGTGAAGGCATTTTAGCCGAAGATGAATCATTGTTTGCTGCCGCAAATATTTCACTACTACACCACGTAAATGCTGCTCTTAAAGCTCATAAATTGTTTACCAAAGATGTAGACTATATTGTTAAAGATAATGAAATTGTCATAGTTGATGAGCATACAGGTAGAACCATGGAAGGACGTCGTTGGTCCGAAGGGTTGCATCAAGCGGTAGAAGCGAAAGAAGGGGTGAAAATACAGAATGAAAACCAAACTCTAGCTTCAATAACCTTTCAAAATTACTTCCGCTTATATGAAAAATTATCTGGAATGACTGGTACTGCTGATACAGAAGCCTTTGAATTCCAAAGTATTTATGGTTTAGATACAGTGGTTATCCCAACAAACAAACCTATGGTACGTAAAGATAAAGCCGATTTGATTTTCTTAACGGCCCAAGAAAAGTATGAGGCCATAGTTGAGGATATTAAAGAGTGTGTAAAACGAGGCCAACCAGCCTTAGTGGGTACAGTATCGATTGAAAACTCTGAACTCATCTCGAAAATTTTAAAGAAAGAAAAAATTCCTCATAAAGTGTTAAATGCTAAATTTCATGAACAAGAAGCAGATATTATAGCCCAAGCAGGTAAATCTGGTGCTATCACAATAGCCACTAATATGGCCGGTCGTGGTACTGACATAGTGTTAGGTGGTAACTGGCAAGCTGAGATAGATAAAATACACGATCCAAAACCCTCTAAGGTTGAAAAAATAAAGGCAGATTGGAAAGTTGATCATGATGCGGTTTTAGCTGCAGGTGGTTTGCATATTATTGGCACTGAGCGTCATGAATCTCGCCGTATCGATAACCAATTACGAGGTCGTTCTGGTCGTCAAGGTGACGCAGGTTCATCTCGTTTCTACCTCTCTTTAGATGATGCCCTTATGCGTATATTTGCCTCCGAGAAAATGGGCAATATGATGAAACGTTTAGGTATGGAGCATGGTGAAGCCATTGAACACCCTTGGGTAACACGAGCAATTGAAAACGCCCAGCGCAAAGTTGAAGGTCGTAACTTTGATATGCGTAAGCAACTACTTGACTATGATGATGTTGCTAACGATCAACGTAAAGTTATTTATGAGCAACGTAATGAGTTATTAGATGAGGGCGAGATAAGCGAAACCATTAAAGCTATTCGCGAAGATGTAGTAAGCGGTATTATTGATCAATATATTCCACCTCAATCATTAGAGGAAATGTGGGATGTAGAGGGGTTAGAAGAGCGCTTTAAAGGGGACTTCTTGCTCGATTTACCAGTGAAAACTTGGTTAGAAGAAGATGATAAATTGTACGAAGAGAAGTTACGTGAACGTATCATTGATGAAGTAGGGTCTGCTTACAAAGCTAAAGAAGATATTGTTGGTCCTGAAGTCATTAGGCAGTTTGAAAAGAATGTGATGCTACAAAACTTAGACAGTAGCTGGAAAGAGCATTTAGCCGCTATGGACCATTTACGTCAAGGTATCCATTTACGAGGCTATGCTCAGAAAAATCCAAAACAAGAGTACAAAAAAGAGTCTTTTGAACTTTTCAGTGAAATGCTAGAAAGCCTTAAAGTAGAAGTGGTAACTATTTTAAGTAAGGTTCAGGTAAAGGCTCAAGAAGACGTTGAAGCGGTAGAAGAGCAAAGACGTCAAGCTGATAGCGTGCCTAAGAAATTTGAACACGAAGAATCTAACGCTTCAGCTAAAAAAGAGCCTCAGGCAGATGTAAGAGAAGGCCCCAAGGTTGGCCGTAATGACCCATGCCCTTGTGGCTCTGGTAAAAAATACAAGCAATGCTGCGGTAAGTTGAAGTAGTTTACTCGCTATAGCATTAAGTAAAGTTTAAAAAGCAAAATATTTTTAAGTCGGGCTAATGTCCGACTTTTTTATGTGGGGCAGATAATGAAAGTAGTGGAAGTAGCAGTAGGTGTCATTAAGCAAGGTCACAAAATTTATATAAGTAAACGGGCCAATGATTTACACCAAGGAGGTAAGTGGGAATTCCCGGGGGGCAAACGTGAGGCTAACGAAACCATAGAGCAAGCACTGAGCAGAGAGCTTTTGGAAGAGATAGGTATTACCGTAACTGAGCACAGTTCTTTTATGTTGATAGAGCATGACTATGGCGATAAAAAAGTATGCTTAGATGTTAGGTTAGTTGAGACATTTGACGGCACAGCTAGCCACCAAGAAGGTCAAATAAGTCAATGGGTTAAGATCCAAGAGTTACGTGATTTTATTTTCCCTGATGCTAATAAGGTAATCATTGAAAAATTAATGCAGACATACCTGTAGCTAAACAGATATGTCTCATACTTGAATTTACAGTTTAACGATTAGCTTACCGTTGTTAGCACCGGTTAATAACATGTTTAAACCGTCAATAGCCGACTCTAGTCCTTCTAATACATGAGCACGGTATGTCACTTTACCTTGCATCACGTAAGGCGTTAGTTTACTGACTAACTCAGTTACTTGGGGGAAATGATCAGGCATAGCATACCCTTGGATTGTAATGCGTTTCTTGATGATGGGAATCCAATTAGGACCTGCACTTGGGGTCTCTGTCGTGTAATCTGAAATCATACCGCACACTACCACTCGGCCATGGGCATTCATATTTTCAATTGCGTGATGTTGTATTGGGCCTCCGGTATTCTCAAAGTAGATATCTACACCTTTGGGTGCAAAACCTTTGATTTTTGCATCTATATCGTCGTTTTTATAATTAATTGCACCATCAAACCCAAGGTCTTCAACTAGCCATTTACATTTTTCATCGCTACCCGCTACACCAACTACATTTAGTCCTTCGGCTTTCGCAAGTTGACCCACAATAGAGCCAACTGAGCCTGCTGCACCACTGATTAATATGGTTTCGCCAAGTTTAGGGTTACCAAACCCAAATAAACCTTGGGTTGCTGTTAATCCTGGTAATGCAAATACCGATAAGACCATCTCAGGATCTAGACCTGGTTGAACTTTACGTAACCCCTCACCGCTACTGAGAATATACTCAGACCAGCCAGTCATTCCCATGACGCGGTCACCTACCGAAAAATCTGGATGTTGACTTTCGACTATTTCACCTAAACCAGATGAGCGCATCACATCGCCTAAAGCTACTGGTGGTATATAACTCTCAGGATCTGGGTTCATCCAACCTATCATTGCAGGGTCTAAAGACATATGGGTTTGCCTAACCAATACCTGACCAGCTTCTGCATTAGGGATCTCTTTTTTGATTACTTCAAATAGATTAGCAGGAATAGGTCCTGAGGCAGGGCGGGCGACAAGATTAATTGCAGTATAAGTACTCATAAAAAGCTCTATTATTAATTGATTGTTAGTGTTCTGATTTTATCTTGTTTTGTTGATTCAAATTATTTTTTTTATCTATAGGTGAATATACAAAGCAATATGTTATTCATTTTTAAATTCAACCTAACTCTATGCGAAAACGCCGAGCGATTTTCTTTATTGTTTTGTGTGTTGTCTGATGATGAGTTGGTTGTGAATAACACACTGTAGATGCTTTTATATATCGTTACTCTCCCAATGTTGGTTGGTAACATACAGCTTTATCTCGACCATTTTCTTTAAATCAATGGGGCCGTAGACGTTGATTTGCATTTGGCTTCATTGACTCGTAACGTGTTACATAGCTAAGCCTGATGAACTTCAATGACAAAAGTTAAAGGTAACTCCGCAAATTCTAGGGATTTTTTTGGGTAAATTAAGGTGTATCACGCTTGGCTAAGTACTCCATAATATTGAGCACTCGTTATTGGGCTTAAAAGTACATTTATTAATACGAGCATTCCATTAAATTCATAGTTGTAATGCTGAGTTACCTAATGGGAACGAAGTAGCATTTTAGTTCCTGATATGCACCTAACCAACTCATACTCTTATCTGTCAATAGCCAGTAAATATAATATAGATTTTGTGTCTAATTAGTTTATCTAGTGTTGCTTGCGAAACAAAATATTAGATTAATGAATAGGTAAAGCATCGAGTTCTATCCTTAAAACTTGTCGTTAAGCATGCTTTTATGGTTAAGCCTCTTGCGTCGCTAAGCTTGTACGTATCGATAGTATTTTGTAAGTTATCTTGCTCAAAGCCTTTAGTCTTTATATGTGTCTCTTAGAGTTTTATAAGCCTTGTAAAGCTCTATTGTTTTACTTTGAGTCCCCCCTTTATCTGGGTGATGCTTATGTAGCATTTTACGATATTGCTGTTTTAGTCGTTGCCCAGAAAAAGGAGAGCTTAAATTAAGTAAATCTAGGGCTTGCTGTAACGTCATTTGGTTGTCGTTAGCGGTATTAGATGCACCAGAAAAAGCATCCCAAAAACTATTCAACAAATCCTCAACCTGAGATTGGTTAGTATCCTTGAGATTCTCCCAATCAAGATAATAAGCGCGGAGATTATCTTCTGCGACTATTCCGTTTTGTCCCGCTTGCCATGGCAATCTTCGAATACAGGTACAGTGTATATCGAGTCCCCCCATTTCAGTTTCAACCCAAGAATCAGCCAACTGGTATAAAGCGTTAAATAAAATGAAATGACTTTGAAACATAGATAGCGGGTTTTGTAGTGCGTCTTGGCTAAACAGCTCATAGGGTGGCGCTTTGAGTATTTGAAATATATCGAACTCAGATAAACCATCACTATGGCTCAAAAGTATGTGTTGTAAAATAGGCTGTAGTGGTGCCCAATCGCTAGGTGTGTGCTGCATGGTAGGTCATATAGATTGAGTGTCTTGCCATTAAATAAATAGGTGGGCGTTTCAATATCTTATTGATTAATCCTAGTCTGATTTAGGTGCGAGGTAAATACTCAATGATAAAATTAAGCCTAATCAAAAAATGATCAATTTAGTTGTAGAAGTTGTGGTCAACATCTATTAGTTTTTCTAATTTGGAGTGTTTAAAAAATGTACGTTGAATATCCTTGCAAGTACCTCTACACTCCGCGCCCTGTTTATTCGCCCTTATATTCGTTATGGCAAAATTTGATTTCCATAACATCACCTTAATTTTTGAAGTAGCACTAGAAAAATGGACACAGTAGAGTTTATCCAAATTCGTCGTTTTATCCTCAAGTTAGGTAAAATGTTACACAAGTACGGTTCGCCTTCATTTCGTCTTGAAGCCTACTTAACTGAAATTGCAACACAACTAGGTGTGCATGCTTCTTTTATTTCTACGCCTACGTCTTTGACTATGGTGCTGTGGAGTGATGGCCACGAAGATGAGTATAACCATTCGGCTCGCATGGAGCCAGGCGAGTTAGATATGAACTCGTTATCCCGAACCGATGAACTAGCTAGTACTTTGCTCTCTGGTGATATTTCCTTAGCTGAAGCCGACAAACATCTTGATGACATAGATATAATGCCTAGTCCTTATGGTAAAGCCTTAACTGGGAGTGCTTTTGGATTATCTACCAGTGCCTTTGCTATGTTGATGGGGGCAGGGATGTCTGAAATATTCTATTCAGGCTTACTGGGACTAATGGTGTATTTTTGGACCTTATGGTCATTGAACTCAAAACAAGTCAAGTTGATGTTAGAGCCTGTTGCGTCTTTCTGTGTAGGGCTTGGGGCGTGTGCGATTAACTATTATTCTTCATCCGGTTTTAATATATGGTTGATCATTTTGTCGTCGCTGATCATTTTAGTACCTGGCTTATCACTGACTATGGGCTTAGCAGAAATTTCATCTCGGAACATGGTGTCTGGTACCGCCCGCGTGATGGATGCCATTATGCAGTTGTTTAAATTGTATTTTGGTGCCTTTTTAGGTGTGAGTTTAGGGTACCAATTGTATGGTCACCAAGAATTAGCGTTGGCGGAAACCTTACCGGTTTGGGTTAACTGGTTAGGAGTACTGTTACTTAGTATAGGGTTGGTTGCAATCTTTCGAACCCGACTTAAACATGTGCTATGGGCTATCACTTCAACTTTTATTGCTTATGGTATCTCTACTTGGAGTTCCGCTTATCTTGAACATGGCCTTGGTGCCTTTTTAGGAGCCTTCGCATTAGGAGTGTTTGCTAACATATTTTCACGGCTTGCTAATGCTCCATCTAGCATAGTGGCAATGCACGGTTTAATTGTATTGGTACCGGGTTCAAAAACGTATATAGGTCTTAACTCTTATATATCTGGTCAAGACTTCATACAAACAGAACATATTGGGCAAGAGACTTTCTTAATTTTGATGTCATTAGTGGCAGGCCTTATATTTGCTAATGTAGTCATGCCCACCAGAAAAAGTTTGTAAGTAACCGTTTTACGAGGTCATCGTAACTTTAACTTGAGGTGTTAGTAACTCTTATTTAGTTGCCTCATCGCCTCACTTTAGGGTAAGTGAGTGATGAGGTGTAAGTAACGCATTCTAAAAACATCATCTAGAAAGATTAATTAGATGCTACGGTGGTTACTTCAACATTGCTGCTATATTTACCAGCTGTTAGATAGTTATTGATATTGTCAACGTTAGTACCGTGTTGCTCTACAAATGTGATGAGGTTTTGATTATTACAAGTAATGTTTTCTACTACGAAACGTTTGGTCAATCCGGTTTTTTCAATGGCTTGTGATAGTCTCATTTTACTACCTTCGGTAGCTACCACACATAATTTGCTAGTGACATAATCATCAGCGGCTACGTATTCAGTTGCTGCATTTGCCATACCGATTGAGCTAAGAGTTAAAATTGACGTTGCTATTATTTTAGTGAATGTGTTCATTATATTTTCCTGTTTTGTTAAGTTATTTAAGTAGTCGTTGTGACTTGCAATAGCTTTTTGCAACCGTGATGCCAATTTATATTTTTCATTTAAAACAATGGGTTATGATGAGCATGTGATTTTTACTAATAAGAGTTAAATAAATTTGACCAGTTTTTTGGTCATTTTTACTACTTTTTGGTTGATTTTTTTGTGTTTGCTAGATGTCTTTACGGGAAATGAAATGAGCTTCATTTGGGGTTGCCGTGCGCTATCAAAAGTAAAGTATGAGGAAAAAAATGTCAAAGTTACGAATTTTTTTTGAAATAAGCAGTTTTGGAATTTATGAAAGCTGGGATGAAAAAAGTAAGACCCTGCCACAGATAAAAACCTTCACTACTAAAGTGCCTGCGCAGCTCGATATAGAATTTGGCTTTATTTTGAATGTTAAAAAAGCTAAAGGTAAGCGTTTAGAGTGGGCTATTTACCATCCAAATATTCATGATAAAAACGGTGGCCTGATGGAGCCTTTTGAAGGTGAAGTTTATGTCAGGAACAATGACTGGGATTTTTATTTAGGGGATACTATTTGGGAGCCTGTTCACGATAAGACGGGAGAATGGCTAATGCAGATTAAATGTAACGGCAAAGTAGTAGCCGAGAAAGTGTTTGATCTCTCTGTTGAATATGGAGATGGTGAAATACAATTTTGGAAAAAGCGTGGTTTTTAAGTTACAGACTACTTTCACTAAATACTCGGGTTGAAGAAACTTTTAGTTTACAGCTAGTTTAGTTGCAAGCTAGAGTGCTCTGTCAGTATTTTAGTCGCGTCATCAAGGAATGTATTATATGAAGTATTTGAGTCTGGTCGCTATTGTTGCGATCTTGATTGCAGCAAGTGTAAATTCCCATGCAAAAGTGTTAGTCCAGCTAGAGCAATTCCCAAAGTGGTTTAAAGACGCCACCGCCCGTGAAACAACAGTCAAAAAGACCTCAAAACTTAAAGTCGAACAGTTTAATGTTGAAGGCACTGTTAAAGGTAGATTCAAGTTAATAGAAGAAGGTGAAGGTACCTGGTATTACAATGTTGATATGGGGACTGGTGCGCCAGTGGAGTGTTATATATTTACAGACTATGATGGCCCTGCCAATTCACTTTATGCCATTATCGAAAGTAGCTTAACAGGAGTAGAAGCCCTTAATAATAAAAAGCTATCAGGTCAATTTAACTACACCATTAATAGCGGCGCTATAGATAATATTCCCTATTTGCAATTAGATACTCTTTACAACCTTGGTGAAGGTAACAAAAAAGTGGCGGGTATATTAAAAGGTTTTTCTGCTGAAACCGCGCAGAGTTTACAAGTTTGCCTACATAATGAGATGGGCTACAACCAAGCTTTCTTTGATGTATTTGAATCTTTTGTGGCTACTATGGCCGAAAATGAACCTGAGTCGGCTTTTTTCGAACCTATTTATCAATTAACCCTTGGTGATATCCCTATAGGTTTTGGCCATGAGGTTTACTCAACCGATGCCGATGGTGACGTTAGTATTCAGAAGCGCAGTGCATTTTTGGTACCTGTGGATGCTACAACCGTTTCTCGTAGCGACTCTGTAACAACAGAATGGAGTAACCCAGATGGCTCTGTAATTAATGGAAATGTTTACACTGTCGAGAATCAAGTGATGACCTCTCAATACGCACTTCAATACAAAGAGGACAAATGGCACGTTGAAGGTGAATTACAAGGTAAACCTATAAAAGCAGACTTAGCATACACTGGGTGGTTATTATCTGGCTTTGGTAGTTATTTAGAAACCGGAAATTTACAAGCATCAAAAGAGGATTCTGCTGAGTTTTCGATGTGGCTTCCTGACGCTGACCCTATTGCTGCATTGCCTATGAAGTTGAGTAAAATTACTAACAACCCAAATGCAAATTTAAAAATTGATATGGGTCCTATTGTGATGGATTTTATGGCTAACAAAAAAGGTGTTTTCGAAAAAGGCACTATTAATCAAGGGCCACTAACTCTGGGCATCAAATTAATCTATGTGCAGGGCGAACCTACACTTCCATGAAGTACATTGCCGCAGTTTTAATTTGTTTGGTCAGCACTATGTTAAAAGCTCAAAGTACGCCTTTGCTCGCTGAACAAATAATAGTACTTCATGCAGAGCAACGTTTACCGCTTGGGGAGAAAGTTGGCTTTGACGTACTAACATCAAAGCCAACGCAACTCGCTGATAAACTTGAAAGCTGGAGTAACATTACAGTTACTCAAGTAGAGGAAAATGGTTTGTCTATCATTATGACAGCTAAATCTAAGTTTTTAGGTAAACCTATTAGTCAGTATTCAGCCTCTAGCTTTGTGATAGATATAGACGAGTTGGAGACTCAATCCTTTATCGCTAGTTTTGTTGAAGACAAAAAAGATTGGGACCCAAACGACCTTGCTGCGTATGTTAGTGGCTACATTGAAGATACCACCTACATACATGGTTTTCATATTGCCTCTGTGGTTGCTAAGCAAGCTAGCGGTGATTGTACCGAATTCGCAGTGCTGGTTACGGCATTAGCACGTGGGCTAGGATTACCAGCAAGACTAATTATGGGTACAGTCATTATAGAGCAAGAGAATAACGTATCGTCATACGGGCACGCTTGGGCTGAGGTATACAGTGACGACAAGTGGCACTTGCTTGATGCTGCTTTATATGGTTCTGAAGCTAAGCAACATTTTTATTTGCCAGCATCAGAGCTACAAAATGAAGGCCCAGGATATGTGATGTCAATCGCAAGAGGGGCTGCATTAATGTCAGAGAGAATTACTAACCTTAAAAGTCATTAACTAAGCTAGTTTGTATAATAGTATGTGCAGCAGTTTCAACCTAAAATCAGTAAGTTGTAATATTTAAAAAATGAAAAATAAAGTATCTCCAGAGCTAGAAGCTCAAGCCATGAAAATCGCTAAAAGTAGGCAAAAACAAGGGCAAACCAAAGAACAAACTAAATTGATTGCTCAAGGGATAGAAAAAGGTATTGCTGAGTATAAAAAGCAACAAAACAAACGCTTACGAGAGTTAGATAAACAGCGTAAACAAACCTTAAAGCAAGTAAACCAAAGCCCTAGCGACGTTACAGAAGAAGCGATACCAGAGCCAAAATCCTACATGCTACCTTGGATATTGCTAGGGGCTAGTTGGCTAGGGTTTATTAGTTTTATTTTGTTTGTGTAAAACAAACTGCAACCAATACCAGCTCAGAAATAACCTATAAACTTATCTTTTGAGGCCTTGTATCTACAAGGTTCCCCAGTACTTAGGAAAATGCGCGAATCGTACATTTTTGTTGAACCACCAAAACCAAAAATGTAAAAAAATCTTTATATAGCAATGCGATATGTTACTAATAATGCAAACGAAATGTAAGGATTGAAGCCACCCTATAGGGCGAATTGTTCTCTGAACTGCTCGTCATAATCATAGCGAGCTGTTAATGCTGCTGCACATGCTTCATTAACCTTATTTCTTAAACGTAAAATACTGGATTTTGCTAGCCCACGCATAGCATCAGTATCACAACTGTTACTATATTTGTATTCTTGGTAAGTCTCTTCAGCTTCTTTTAATTGTTCTATTAAGTTTAAAATTTAAGTTGTCACATGCAATGACTTCATTACCCATTTCATAATCTACCTTGTCCTTCCATCGTTGTTCGTGATCTTCTTTAAGTTCTTGCTTTAACTTTTCGTAGGTGGATGTGGACGCCAAGCTTTGATTCGCTAAGGACACATTCGTTATTAGCAAAACTAGTAAAGTGATTTTTCTTAAAAAAATCATTAGTTTTACATAATATGGGTTTTTGATGCTGTGTTTGAAAAAGGATTTAGTTGCTGCTAACTCGGTTAGTTCAAAATAGGGCTTTATTTTTAAGGTTAGATATATGAGAAAAAAAGGAAAACTGGTTAGTTGGAAAGACGACAAAGGATTTGGCTTTATCCAGCCTAATGGAGGAGGCAGTCAGATATTTATTCACAAGACTGCTTTTGCCAATAGAGCTAGAACTCCAATGGTTAACGACATCATCACGTTTTCTAATGGCAAAGGTAGTGACGGCAGATTAAGCGCTCGCGACGCCATCTTTTCTGGTGAAAAACTACAAAGCAAACCAAAGAATAAAGGGGGCAAAGTTTCTGTCTATTTAGCTTTATTGTTCTTAATGGTAATCGCAGTGGCCCATGTGGCAGGTTATATTCCTGAAACATTATTATTGGCTTATGTTGGCTTTAGTGTACTGACATTCTTAGTTTATTGGGTTGATAAAGCAAAGGCTCAGCGTGGTGCTTGGCGTACCCAAGAAAGTAGCTTACACATTTTGAGTTTGCTAGGGGGCTGGCCGGGGGCGGCTATAGCTCAACAGTTGTTAAGGCATAAATCTAAAAAGCGAGAATTCCGTCACGTATTTTGGATGACCGTATTGCTTAACATTGCTGCCCTCGCTTGGTTATGTTCAGCATCGGGCAGCAAGTATCTTAGTTTGTTTTATTGACTAGAAAGTACTTCTAAAACTGGTAAGTAATTCCCACTCTTACGGTTCGAGGTTCAATAGGATGGTAGTGGATATCTTCGACGCCTTCTTCGGCTTCACCTGGCAATCTGCTGGTGTATAAGTAGTCTATATCGTGGTCATCGCTGTCTAGCAGGTTGAGCACTGATAAGTCGAATCGCCAGTCATTTAATTGGTATTGCGCATTGGCATTGACAACGGTAAAGCTATCAGACTGAGTATCGTTAAAACTGTCTAAGGTGCGTTTACCAAAATGACGGACTCTTAAATTAGTATTTAATTGGTCGTTAATTTCCCAGTTGATCCCAAGGCTAGCCACAAAAGGCAGCGAGCCGTCGATGTAGTTTCCTTCGTCGCCGGCAGATTCACTGAAGCGAGAGTGTGTCCAAGCCAGTTCTAGGTCAGTGGTTAACTTGGGCGTAATCCAAAAGTTACTGGCAAATTCAACGCCTTTACGGACAGAAGCTCGGCTGGCTTCGGTGTTACCTGCATCACCCACAAATACTAACTCAGAGTCGTTTTCTAACCACCATAACGACAGAGACATATTGTATCTGCGGATCAATGACACTCTTAGGCCCACTTCTGCGCCTTGACCGCGTACTAATAAATCAACAGGCTCAGCGGTTTCGCCTGTTATAGGGTCTACACTAATGACCACGCCTCGCGCATCGTTAGAATGAAACGACTGGCCTGCATTGGCATAAGCCTGCCATTGATCGTCAATGATATAACTCAAGCCAGCTTTGACATTGGTCATTTGATCGTTAGCTTTACCGCTGTTTACTGCGAGGTCACTGTCTACATCTACTGATACGTAATCATGTCTAATGGCTGCGTTGGCGATCCAATCTTCACCTAAATAGGCATCAAGAGTATAGAATAAGCTGGCAGACCATTCATCAACGGCATCTGACCTGACAGTAGACAGCCGCTGTCTTGCTTTGGTTTTGTGTAACCCTACTTCTGCAATGTCGTCATACTGCACATCTAGTCCCAATTTTTGGTGAAAGTGGGCATCGTCAGTGTCGACAGTAATCACCCTAGTGATATTACCGCCATAAATGTTTCTTTTATCAACCTGTTCAAACTGATCACCATTAATTGGATCATCAAGATAATAAGTAAAATTTGAGTACAGATCTAAGTCACTGGTAATGGCATATGCGGATACAAGCCAGTCTATGGTTTGCCAATTTGCTGACAAGCTATAACGGTTAGATTCGCCCCCCACTGTGGTATCTAATGATCCGAGTGGGTCAATTAATCCAGAGTTTACTGCCCGTTCGGGGATTTGGTCTGCCGAGTTCCAGCTGTTGTCATAACCTAAAAATGTCACATTTAAGATGCCGCCAGCGACCACTTGTTGATACCTAGCAAATAAGTTGGTTTTGTTTACGTCTTCGTTAACGTCTGCCCATGGGCCATCGTATTGTTGCCACTCGGCCCCAAATGCAAAGTTACCGTCTTTTGTGGCAACATTGTTACCCACAACACCACGCACATAGCCGTTTTCTCCTAGTTCAATCTTTCCCATTGGGTTTTGGATGATCGACATTAATGAAAAGTTGGCAGAGCCAGCTGTTGAGAAGTCACCTTGGGTGCCTTGATAAGGGCCTTTTTGATAATCGATGCGCTCGATAAATTCAGGAATAATAAAATTGAGGTCGGTATAGCCTTGGCCGTGACCATGGGTGCGCATATTGACTGGCATACCATCTACAGTGGTACTGAAATCTGTGCCGTGATCTAGGTTAAAACCTCTTAAAAAATACTGGTTAGCTTTGCCCGAGCCACTATGCTGTGTCACCACCATGCCTGGGATAAATTCCAACACTTCACCGGCTCGCAACATGGGACGTTGTTGAATGTCGCCATAACCAACCACACCTTCTGACGCAGACAATGAATCACCGATAAGGTGAGCTTGTTTACCGTATACAACAAAATGTTCTAAACCTGTTCCATCAGCTAACGCACTGGTGCTCAGTGTCAGCAGAGGTAAATAAAACAAAAACTTCATAGGATCCTTTTACTTTATAAATTCAAAATTGCGGGATGATTTACCACCCTAAACAAGGGGCCGAATTTTAATGTAAATGTTGATGTTCTGAAATGCCTCTTATCTCATATTGTTGATACATCACAGTTTTTCCTTATTTATAAATGTATGTTTATCACATAAAAAAGCCCCTAATGATGAAAATTAGAGGCTTAGTTCTAACTACTTTTGAACAGTTAACCGTTACTGACATCTTCAAAATCAGCTTCGATTATATCGTCGTTTGCACTATTGCTGGCTCGCGCGTCTTGCTGCTGACTTGCTTGCCCTTGTTGTTGTGCCTGTGCCTGCTGAGCTTGCATGATACTAGCGTAAGCGTCTTGCAATGCTTTGTGGCGTATTTCAATGACTGACTTATCATCACCGTTAACTGCCATTTTAAGCTGTTCAACTAAGGTTTTAAGCTCAGTTTGCTGGGCTTCAGGCAAACTTGTCATCGATGTTTGCACTGCATGAATCAATTGGTCGGCTTGATTACGCTGCTCAACTAACTCACGTTTTAGCTTGTCTTCGGCTGCATGTTGTTCGGCATCTTTCACTAAGCGGTTGATGTCATCCTCTGTTAAACCACCAGAAGCCGTGATCTCAATGCTTTGCTCTTTGCCTGTGGCCTTGTCTTTGGCTGATACATTTAAAATTCCGTTTGCATCAATATCAAAGGTGACCTCTATTTGTACCGAACCTCTTGGCCCTGGGCTAATGTCACTCAGATTAAATTGACCTAGTGATTTATTATCCGCAGCCATTTCACGCTGACCTTGTAACACATGTACGGTTACCGCTGCTTGATTGTCTTCAGCTGTAGAAAACACTTCTGATGCTCGTGTTGGTATGGTGGCGTTTTTCTCAATCAGCTTAGTCATCACGCCGCCTAGGGTTTCGATACCGAGTGATAGAGGCGTCACATCTAACAGTAATACATCGTCAACTTCGCCGGATAACACACCAGATTGAATGGTTGCACCAAGTGCGACTGCTTCGTCTGGGTTGACATCTTTACGTGGCTCTTTGTCAAAGAAGTCTTTAACCGCTTCTTGTACTTTTGGCATACGTGTTTGACCACCTACCAAAATCACCTCGCTAATTTCGCTAATACTCACACCAGCATCTTTCAATGCTTGCTCACATGGGGCAATGGTGCTTTTTACTAGGTCATCTACCAAGGACTCTAACTTGGCTCGTGTTACCTTCACATTTAAGTGTTTAGGGCCACTTGCATCAGCTGTTATGTATGGCAAGTTCACTTCAGTTTGTAATGCCGATGACAACTCGATTTTTGCTTTTTCAGCTCCTTCTTTAATACGTTGTAGTGCAAGTGAGTCTTGTTTAACATCGAGACCGCTTTCTTTTTGAAACTCATCCGCTAAGTAGTTAATTAGGCGTAAGTCAAAGTCTTCACCACCTAAAAAGGTATCGCCGTTTGTGGCGAGTACTTCAAATTGTTTTTCACCATCTACATTCGACATTTCGATAATGGACACATCAAAGGTTCCTCCACCTAAATCGTATACTGCTACTTTTTGGTCGGCTTGACTGTTTTTGTCTACGCCGTAAGCCAGTGCTGCAGCTGTAGGTTCGTTAATAATACGTTTTACGTTAAGTCCCGCAATTTTACCTGCATCTTTAGTGGCTTGACGTTGCGAGTCATTAAAATAAGCCGGTACCGTAATGACTGCATCTGTGACGGTTTCACCTAGGTAGGCTTCAGCGTCTTTTTTCAGTTTACGTAAAATCTGAGCCGAGACTTCTTGTGGTGACAAGGCCTTACCATTGACTTCAACCCAAGCATCGCCGTTGTCAGCTTTTACAATTTTATAGGGCGCTAACTTAATGTCTTTTTGTACTTCTTTGTCGTCGAACTTGCGACCAATTAAACGCTTAATGGCGAATAATGTATTGGTTGAGTTGGTCACCGCTTGTCTTTTTGCGGGTTGACCGGTTAATGTTTCGTTATTTGCATAAGCAACAATCGATGGTGTGGTACGGCTACCTTCGGCATTTTCAATAATTTTTGCCTTGCCTGCCTCCATCACTGCTACACATGAATTTGTTGTTCCTAAATCAATACCTATAATCTTTGTCATAATAATCACCTAATGTTTAGTTGGTTTAATCTAATGCTTTATGGTGTTGACCAAATCAGCAGTTTGACCACATAAACACCTTGATATTGACTAGCTAACTTTGCCGCTAACACTCAAGATGTTTGGTTAGTGGGGCTATAATACGTAGGCTCAAAAAATGCCGATGTCACAATTGTGACAGTTATTGAAAGTTTGTTATTTTGTTGTGGCTTGGGTATATACCCACAACAGGGTAGAATGACCTTACTTATTTACAGTACTGCTTAAATCTAATTTTTTATGCACCCAGACGTTTCTCATTTACCGCAAAAAGCCAGCCCAGTATTGGTGAAACAAGCAAACATGTTTGCTGGTTTACCGGCTACGTTAATAGAAGACTTTCAACAAGAGTTTCTATTGAACGAATGGCACAAAGGTGAATACTTTGATCCTAAATTACTTACCGAACGATTTTTTGTGGTGTTAGACGGCCAAGTAGAAATCAAACAATGTAATCCAGAGACTGGTCGAGAAACCACCTTAGATATGCTGTACGCCGGTGACTGTTTTGATTTGATTGTGCTGTTAGATGATCAGCCCCACGATGTCATAGTGTCGCCTTTGAGCACGGTTAAGTTACTGTCGGTTAAACTGGATACCATGCGTAATTGGTTGTGGACCTACCCAGAGTTCAATAAACAGTTCATGCCTTATCTTGCTCAAAAAATGCGCGAGAAAGAAGAGCAAGCCAGTAGTGTGATTTTGCACAATGTCACCACACGTTTAAGTCGTATCATTTTAAAACATATTAAGAAAATTAAGTTTTATACCGGCCGCAAAGAAGAAGAGCATCAGCACCATTTAGTCAACGGCTTAAACGACGACACCCTAGCCAGAATGTCTGGCACAGTGCGTCAGATAGTCAATAAACAGCTACAGCTATGGAAAAAAGACGGCACCATAGATAAAAAACGTAATCAGCTGATAGTGAAAGATTTAGAAGCCCTAGAAAAAGAAGCTAAATACACAGATACTTTGCCGAATACGCGGTTACTTGAGGCACCGAAGGAAAAGCGTTGAGGATTTTACATTAGGTTTGTCTATTTTTGATTGTGTGCTTTTTGTACTATAAGTGCAGTTGTGGTATCATCTTTGTCTATAGGTTGTATATCAATATGGCCTAATCAAAACAGACTTTGCGCCTCTCTTAGGTGTTTAGTTACTGTTTAACAAGGAGGGTGGTATGAGCATTAAAGTTAATCATTATGCGGCAAAAACGATAGAGCCTAGTTACTATTTGAATTTCGAAGCCTTAGTTATTGAGTTCTCTGTGGCTGTTATATTAGGGATTATGGCCATTGGCGGTTATAACACAGGGCTGTGGGTGGTGTGGGTGCCTTGTGGTGCAATCTCGGCTTGTTGTGTTGTTTTGGTTTTGTACTCACTTTACAATTATGTGTCTGACAAACTGAACCGCAAAAAAGTGGACCCTTCTGACATTATTTAGTGTCTCAGCATCATTCATAAATAACGGGTATTATGTTTCTAAATCGACCGTATTCGTAAGAAACTTGCAAAACGGGGAATACCTTTAGCCGTATATCCGTAGTGCTTGAAGGTAACTGTTGCACCTACTTGGGGAGGAGTTTTCCTTTGCAAGTCACTAAAACCAGAGCCTATTTTAAACTGTAGGCCGGTATCTAGTTCTACCAGTATTGCTCCTAGCATACCTAGATATTTACCTTTTCCTGGCAAATGGGCAACTACAGTAGCTTCACTATCTTGGTGTTTTTTTAGCTTAAGCAAGTTCGCACTTCTACCATTTTGATAATTAGCTCTTTGATGATGCAACATTAACCCTTCAGCACCTTGAGCCACCAACTCATCTAACTTGGCCATTAATTGATCTTTAGTGTTTAACTTAAAATGGGGAATAACGAACAAAAAGGGACTGCTGGAGTCAACTACTATCGTTTCTAAATCATTAAGCCTACGGGTAAAATCCCCCTTATGTTGGGGTAAATCAAACAACATATATTTGATATGCTTCCAATCATTTGTGGGAGTATCTCGTAATACAATTGAGGCAGTTTTTTCAAAACTATTACGTGCTAACCATAACTCACCATCTAAGACTTGTTTACCGAAGCCTTTTACAAACCAGCTTGGTGCATGAATTCTATTGCCATTGCGGGTGATAAGTTCTGAGCCTGTCCAGCGGGCACGGATACCGTCTAGCTTCTCGCTTATCCAATATTCACTTACGACTATATCGTCTTGGTAAACTTGCGAGAGTTGCTGTTGAGTGGGCGCAGTGTGAGCTGTACTTGAGTCTACAAACTCAATTGCTAAAAGTTCGCGAGTTGAAAATAAAAATAATGCTGTGAGTATTAAGTTTAAACGTCCTATGGTTGTTGTCATCTGCCTTACATTCCATGTAGGTTAATACTCTTATGTTAGTTTAAAAATGATAAATTGTTAGTCGTCGCCTTTAATTTAGTAAATATAAAATACAATTATGTTTAGTTGATTTTATACGGATCTGAACCACGAACTTTGCGAGTAATTAACCAAGCTAACCATAGAATTAAGTTTACGCCTAGTGCACTATAAATAGCTGGGGTTGGGTTATCTATAGAGCTAACGGAACCCGCATAGGTGCAAATCAATACATAAGGGGTCACGCTCAGTGACCATGCAGATAAAAATTTTTTGAAGGGCATATTTGTCATACCCGCTAAACAGGCAGATATCTCTGGCAGCATAGGAATAGCTCTAGAAAAAAGTATCATCGAATAACCGTGTTTTTTAAAGTTTTGCCTAGCTTCTAAGCGTTGGTTTTCACTCGGTAAAATACGTTTTTCTATTTTTTCACCATGATAATAACTCAATATATATCCGAGTATACCTATTAGCATCAGGCCAATTAAACTAGCTACGGCACCATAAGTGTGTCCTAAAAAATATCCGCTTAGGATGACTGTGGCAAGAGTAGGGATAGATAGCAGCAGGTCTGATAGGAGGATAACTATTACAATCAAAATGAGTGTTATCACCCCCGTGTCTTTTGCCATTAATAGCCAATTTTCTACCTTTTCAATAGTTATGACGCCTGTGAACTTGATGACTAAGAGAATGCTAATGAACACCAAGCTTAACGAAAAAATGAGTTTTAATAGTGATTTCACTGTTGCTCTTTTTAAATGAGGGCTGTCTGATTTTGATTTTCCACAGCAATAAGTTTATCAAATTTCCCCAATTACTCTTTTAAAATATTTAGATGAAATCTGGGGTATTTGCCATTGCATTTAAAATACACAATGTTTAGTATTTTTATCTAGATTAAGAATAGCTGTATCTGAATGATTAGGTCATGCTATTGATACTTAACGTTAAAGGTAGTGATACGTTTATATTTAACTTAAGTATCTAAAATATAATAATAAAAAACAACTTCTTCGACATTTCTTATCCAGAACTGAGGTTAGTTATTTTACTCCGTAAAATAAGTCTAATGCCAACTAACTTCAGTTGTTGAATACGCTATCACTTCGACGGTTGCCATTAATCAGTTAAGGAAGGAATACATGTCGATACCTGTCATTCAGTTTAATCACGATCCAAATCCTGGCCAAGCCATTCACGATAGTTTGAGTGACTTAGGCTTTATGCAAATCAGTGATTTCGGTATTGATACTGAACTGCTTAAAAAAGTATATGACCAGAGTCGAGCTTTTTTTACAGGCGATGAAAATACTAAGCTGCGTTGCCAATACCGCTCAGCTACAGAAAACTTTGGCTATCAAGGGTTAAAGGAAGAAAACTTAGATCCTACTGCTCCTGCAGATTTAAAAGAAACCTTTACCATGCGCAATATTATTATGGGGGATATTGCTGACGATCGCTGGCCATCGGTGGAGTTTAAAGCTCTGATGCAGCAGTTTTATGCAAATGCCCTTTCTGCAGGTCATACCTTGCAGAAAACCATGGCTAAACATTTGAACCTTGATGAGGATTTTTTTAGTTCGACTCATAATGGCGAGAGTATTTCTCTGCGTTTACTTTATTATCCTGCGCAATCTGCAGATTCAGTAGTTGAGCAACAATTAGGTGCTGGGGCCCATACAGATTACGGGTTTTTAACCTTGTTATTTCAAGACAGTGTAGGCGGCTTACAGGTGTTAAATCACAAGGATCAATGGCAAGGGGTAGAGCCTAAAGAAAATACCGTAGTGGTCAATAGTGGTGACTTGCTTGAGCGCTGGAGCAATGGTCACTATCGCTCGACTTTACACCGGGTAGCACCTTGTACCCATGGCAAAGACAGGTTATCCATTGCAATGTTTTTTGATCCAGATAGCCCAACCTGGGTTGAGCCATTGCAGCAGTTGATATCTGACGAACAGCCCTGTAGGTATACTGCAACCACTGCGGGTGAACACATACAAGAAAAAATCCAGGCCACCCATAAAAAGAGATTTGCAGAATGATGAGTCGTTTTAGGTATTTACTGCCTCACATTGGGCTCATTATTGCCGCTAGTGCGGCGTTTTCTATGTCCACCTTGTTTAGCTCAGTCAAGCCTGTGTTGTTAACACAGTTTATGAATGAGGTTGGCTTCAAAGCTGGCTTGTCAGGTTGGCTAGTGGCAGCGCCTTTCATTGGCATTTCTCTGGCTACTTTTGTTGTAGCAAAAGCATTAGAGCGATATTCATATAGGCGCATTATTAGCTGTGCAGGCTTGCTTTTAGTTGCTTGCCAAATACTAAATAGTTTGTTCTTTAGTTATGCATTTTCTACTTTGTTGCTGCAACTCTTAAGCGGCATAAGTGTGGGGGTGTTGATGGGAGTAACTTCAAGCTTTATAGCCCGTTCAAACTCGGCTGGTACCCTGTTTGGTTTAGTTGACATGATAGGCGTACTGTTAATGTCTTTTATGGTTGCAGGCGCTAGCATGGCCACAGAAAAAAGCGGTGTTGCCGGTGGCTTTATGTTTAGCGTTATTTTAAGCGTGGTATTTTGGTTAGCCATGTTTGTTTATAAGCATAAAGCAGTTTCCGATTTACAAGACCAAAGCGTATCAGAAAATAATAAAATGACCTTTAAAGTTAGTTTACGCCCAGTGGTTATCATTCTAATGGGTGTATTGTTTGTGACCTTTAGCGGTCAAGGTTTTGCATTTATGTTTACTATCGCAACTAACCTAGGTATGAACTTTGAGGAATCTGGTAATAGTATTGGGCTTATTCTATTTTTATCTGCATTTGCCTGTTTGGTTGGCGGCATGTGTAGTGCTCGGTTTGGTCCAGAGAAACCTTTATTATGTGCATTCATCGTCTGTGCCATAGGATGGACTGTGGCAATTAATAGTACCTCACCAACTATATTTTTAATTGGATTGTTCCCTGCTATTTGTGCCCTACAATTTAGCTTTCCTGTGCTTTTGTCTCTAACCGGAACCTTAGATAGCCAAGGTAAATGGGCGGCCGTTGCGACGCCTTTACTCACTAGTGGTTTTGCATGGGCTGCGGTGTTATCTGGTCAAGTTGTTGAGGCGTGGGGGGTAAATTCCCTTGCAGTGACAACACAAGTCGGCATGGTTATATGCAGTTTGTTGCTTGTGCTGAGTGTTCGACTTTCAGGCTCCAATACCAGTATTGCTAAAATTTTAAGATAGGAACATTAAAATTAGTTTTTTGGTTCCACCTCAATATTTGTTGTATTGTGGCGTTATTCATATTCTAAATGTCCCTAACTAAGGTAGCGTTAACCTATAAAAGGCAAGTCATTCAAAGCGCTCAAAAATCTGACTTCCCGGCCATTCCTGCTTACAACTCTGGTCGTTTATCTTTGGATAATGATATAGGAAAGGTACTGAGCCCCAAAAGAAGAACCGTGTTTATGTCGATGCGCTAAGTGGCCAAGTCATCGCTGACATAACATTTGATGAGGATTCTACTTATCGAAAATTAGAAGCGATACTCATTTTTTACATACGGGCTAATTGTTAGGTTTAATCGGACAAAGCATTGCCGGTATTGCGTCGCTGTCATTATTTTTATTGGTATACACAAGTGTAATGATGTCATGGCGACGCTGGAAAAGCAGCCACAAAAAAGCCACGTTATGTGGCTTTATGTTATTTTTAAACAAGGTCTAACGGGTGGCTAACCATAATATCTAGTTTGCATTCGCTCACAAAATGTCACCAAGTTGCTATATCTTTTTGTTAAGTTCACCAAAGGTGAGGGCATGGTTGGTAACAGTATTTGTACCAACATAGCGTAGCTAGTGATATCGAGTAGGCTGAGTTTGTTATTAAAAAAGTACTCTTTGTCTCCTAGTAATTCACCCATAGCGTGTAATTGAACTTCGGCAATTTGCAGTATTTCAGTTTCACTGTGACGGCCCAAGCCATGGCCACGCATAGCTTTTATCATGCCCTTTCTGGCAACTTTAGGGATTATTTTGTTAAGTGGAAACGGCATGCCACCAAAAAATGTGGGTTTGATTATTTCCCAATTACTCTGGTACACCCATCTAAAATGTACAATACACCAATATAAGCGCTCCTCTAGGCTGGCACATGCTAAGTGGGATATCGCTTTTTGCTCGGTGCTTAAGTGGCTATTTACATCAAACTTATATGTGTCTTTTAGGTACTTTTCTATAAAAAAGCTATCAGTTACAGTTTTATTGCCATCTTCAATATATGGGAGTTTTCCTTTCGGCGCTTTTTGCAAATATTGGGTACCACTGAGTACTTCAAAAGGCTGTTTTGAAACAGTAAGCAAAAAGTTTACTTTTAATACAAAAGGGCTTGGGTCAGGCACATTTAAGCTAGGCCCAAAGCTATATAATTTAATCATTTTTCATCTCTTTACATGCTTAAAATTGAATGTTGAATTCAGTTAAAAGTGCATTCACTACACTAAATATTGCTAAAGCGGCAAGTACTACAATTGGGATAAGAGTTAACATAAAGCCTTGGGTTCTAGATGACGGATTACTGATATAAGCTCGCCAATAGATAAATCTACCTACTAAGTAAACACAGCCAATAGCAGCCATCCATACGGGGTTTTGGTGTTGCCCAGCCACAAACAGAGCGGGTAAGAACGCAACTAGCATTTCGAGGGTATTCATTTGTACTCGGTACATTTTTTCAAACTCGACAGACCCGCTAATTGCTGGGGCAGCAAGGCCACTTTTTCTTCTCGCATTGCCTGTCATTGCGCCAAAAAGTAAGTATTGGCTAACGGCAAATAGAGCAATTAATTCAATGTAATGCATTGGGTTTTCCTGTTTGGCAATTTAATGGGCTAGTCTCTTTGAGATTCAATGGGAACCGCGTAATACACAACCGAGTCATCAGATTGATAATTAAACTCAGGCCCATAGGTTTCAACATCTGGTCCGTAGGTGTGCTTCATATTTGAGCCTAACAACCAGCTAGAGTAGATGTAACTGATAGTTTGGTTAAAGTGATCGGTATTCACTTGTCCTGTATGCTTGAACTCTGCGTATTGTTGTTCAGAAAGTTTGGTGCTCTCCATACCTTTTGGGGTGGGGCCTAATTTAGACACCTCGATACACGCCATATAAAATAGTTTTTGTTCACCTTTGGTGTTTTCTTTAATGGTGATAATGCCGTAACACGTTCCTTCAATGGTGTTATCTATCTCTGAAACCCTAGGCATGAAGCTCTCCCAAAGTTCAGGTAGTTTTTCAGCAATGTTAGTTTTGTCTGACTCAATACCGATAACTTCGATTTTCACACCAACTAGTATCTTGGCACGGACAGTATAAATGCGAGGCTCTAAACTGAGATTTTGGTGCAAGTTTTCTAAATAGCCTTGATCAAATCGAGCTTTTTTTATTATTAATGCTTGGCTAGCCCGTTGCCTGTATTCGCTGGGTGAATAACCAAACAACTTTTGGAAGGCTCTGGTATAAGACTCGTGAGATTCAAAGCCAGATGATATGGCAACATCGAGAATCGAACGTTCTTTATTAAACAAGCTATCCATAGAGTTAGCTATACGTCTCGAACGCACGTATGACTTTAAGGTTTCGTTTGTTAAGGCTTTAAATATGCGCTGAAAATGCCAATGGCTCATATTGGCATGGGCTGATACAGACGCTAGAGGAATAGGTTTGTCTAAATTGTCCTCAATATAATCGATGCCAAGCTGAATGCTGTCTATGTATTTCATATCTAAGTCCTAGTAAGTGTAGAGCTATCTTAAACCGTTATTTTTGTCTTTATTTGACCTTTTGTGCTTTTCTTTAAATTCACTTCCAAAATTTTATCAATTGGTTTTAACTAGTCTTTATCCTCTTCTTTTAATGAACTTTTAGTCGTTTTCTATTACAATTCGCGGCCATATTTTTAAGCATGATTTAGGTTTCGAGCAGCAGACATGGCAGCAATTGGTATAGATTACGGTACATCAAATTCTGAGGTGGTGTATTTTGATGGTGAGCAGCATCACTTTATAAAGCTTGACCCTAGCTTAGAGTCTGCAAATAAAATTCGTTCGTCTGTGTTTATCTACTATCAAGATGAATTGCCGTTACCGCCTGCAGCTATTATTGAAGCTAAAGTGTCACGTATCAAACAAGCCATTACCGAACAGCTTGATAAAGCTAAAGATGGTTATTACGAAGCCAAAGACCCAAGAGAGCAGCGAGTGTACAGCGATAGAATTGATGAGCTGCGCGCTGAGCTACACAACCGCCCCGCATTACAACGCCGGGCTATACAATTGTTACTTAAAGATATGACGGTACAAGATTTGTCGCTACAACAATTGGTAGACACAGGGCAGTTTGCTTTTGGTGAAGAGGGCTTTAAACGTTACTTAAAAACACCTGACAAAGGGCGTTTGATTTATTCACCTAAAAACTTTTTAGGGGCCAGTTTAGTTGAAGGCCAGCAACGAGCCTTTATAGGTATGATTGCTAAACAGTTAGAGTTTTTTAGGTTAAGTGCAGAACAGCAATTAAATATGCCTGTTGATACCGCGGTGATTGGCCGCCCTGTTAAGTTTCATGGTACTCGAGGCGATGCTGGTAACAACCAAGCTATTGGCATTATGACCCAAGCTGCTCAAAAAGCCGGTTTTAGTAAAGTGAACTTCTTAGAAGAACCTATTGCTGCAGCGTATAAAATTGAACGCACCCTAAATAAACACACCAATGTTCTGGTGGTAGATATTGGCGGTGGTACTACTGATATTTGTTGTATTCGATTATCCCCAGAAAAGCTGGCTAACTTTGACCGCCAGCAAGATGTGCTATCTGTAACCGGTACCCGCTTAGGCGGCATGGAGTGCGACAAAAATCTTATTGTTAAATCTATCTCACCGAGCATGGGACAGGGGTTATTAATGACCAATGGTTTGCCCGTGCCGCCCACTTATTACTCTGATATGTGTGCTGTTGACGATATACCTAAATTGAATCGTTTTTTCTCTGAAGAGTATGGGTTAGAAATCGCGCAAACCAAACATATGGTAAAAGAGCCTGAATTATTAGAGCGCTTGCTTACGGTACAAGAAGATAAACTATCAGCAAGATTAGTGAACTCTGCCCGCTTAGCTAAAGAGCTCTTATCGTCTAAGCAAGCGATTACTTTACCTCTACATTACATTGAAGCTGATTTCGGTGTCGATATTAATGTAGAAGAGCTACAACGTTCTATGCAGTCTTGGTTGCGTAGGGTGAAAAAACTAGTAAAAGAATGTTTAGATAACAGTGCAGAACAGCCAGAAATGTTATTTATTACAGGTGGCATGAGTTTGTCACCCATAGTGCAAAAAGAGCTACTAGAGATGTTACCCAACCTGCCATTAATGGAAGGCGACGCCTTTAATTCTGTGTGTGAAGGGTTAGCCATTCAGGCCGCTAAGTAGCTGTTAACTCTAATCAGATAAAGGTTTAGCACTTGCATGTGTAAGTTTGCACTAACACTATTAGATGACACATAAAAAGGAGAAATAAAAATACTTCTTTTTTTGTTATTTGGGTAGTTAAAATCAAGTATTGGTGACAAGTTGATTTGCCCCTCATTTTACTAGCCTAACTCCATCTATTGATGTTCATGGTTCCAATGATTATGGCAGCATTGACCCTTAAATCCTCCAGAGTCACCCTTTTGCTGGTTGGTTTTTTAACTTTTCGTTTTATTGGCGCTAACTCAAATAAGTCATGTGGTGTCAGAAGCATCAAAAACCTTCGTATTTATAATCTATATTTTACCAATTACATTCATAAGTTTAAGGATATATAAAAGACTGTATGTCTCAACTAAAACCCAACAAGTTACGTAGAATTTTTTTTGTGTCTATTTTTTTTACATTTTTGAGGTATGTTGAAAAAGCAAAGTTGTAACTAATTGAAAATAATAGGTTAATTATGTGGCCTACGTTTTGCTTAGTGTTGATGGCATTGTGACCTTCATTTTTGCAGAGCGATAAGTCTTAGGTTTTGTTGGGTTTAGAACAACAAAAAACAAACGATAAAAAGAGTATTACCTCCCAACAAGTTAGAGCCAGCTAGCTACCCTAGCTGGCTTTTTTATTTGTAGAAATTTTACAAACACCAGTTTCATTTATTTATTGTCTGGCGTTTTAATCGCTTATCGTAGAACATATCCTTAACTATAATCGCTCGAGGTTTAAATGATTAATAACGTTAAGTATTTGGGTGCTTTTATTGGATTTTTGTTGGCTTTTCAATCATCGGCAATAGAAAAAAGTATGACAGATAAAATTTTATTGGCATTAATTGAGCGGAATTTACCTGTTGTGCTACATGATGAAAAAAGCCAACCTTGGGATTTTGGCACCTATGATGTTCAGATTAAAAAGTCGGGTTTGGTTGATTTATCCAACTCTACTGATAATTTGCAGTTAACCATGCCAATAGAAGTGGTTATGTTGGCGAACGTTAATAAAGACTTTCTTGGTCAAAGGGTTGTTTTAGCTTGTGACAGTAATTTTCAAACGCTCACAATTTTAGATGTTAGTGTTTTACTTAACCAACCTAAGTCTGCTGCGGACGTTAAAATATCGGTTCCAGTTCCTGAAGTGTTTCTTTTTTGTGATGGTTTAAAATTACCCATACAGCCTTTTTTGCAGCAACTTGTGTTAGATAAAAAAGTAGAGTGGGAAAATAAGTTAGAGGCCGAATTACAAATGTTACTAAAGCAAGCTGGTATTTAATGGACAAGTCTAGCTCTGCCAATGCTGTAGGCATAACCATTAACTCATACCTATTTAACAGGAGCTTATTTTGCAGACTAATCGCTATCCAATAGGCGAACCAGGACAAAAATGGGGCGACCAACAAAAGTGTCTCTGGTTAGAGAGCCAAACTAAAAAGCGTTCGTATCAAGACGATGTGGTGAGCCAGTTAGATAGCTTGGCTTTACAGTTTGATATTGAGCAGCATGGGACTCTAGATTACGAAGTGGGGAAGTTCCCACTATACGCGTTAGGAAGCCTGACTTGGGACAAAAGTAAACCTAATGTCTTAGTTACCGGAGGTGTGCATGGGTATGAAACCAGCGGTGTACTTGGGGCGCTAAGGTTTGCAGCTAGCGAAGCGAAAAATTATCATCAATATTTTAATCTTTTGATAGTGCCTTGTGTTAGCCCTTGGGGATACGAAACTATTAATCGTTGGAACCCCGATGCAATTGATCCTAATCGCGCGTTTTATATTAACAGCCCTGTACAAGAGTCGGCCGCATTAATGAAGTTAGTCGCAGATCTAGATTTTGTGATGCACATAGATTTACACGAAACTACCGATACTGATAATTCTGAGTTTCGCCCGGCACTTGCTGCAAGAGATGCAGTAGACCATAAAGAATGGGCGATACCCGATGGATTTTACACTGTGGGTGACAGTGCCAACCCTTGTGCTGATTTTCAGCGTGCTGTGATTCAAGCTGTAGAGAAGATTACCCATATTGCGCCAGCTGATGAAAGTGGTCGAATTATTGGTGAGCAAATTCAGCAACAAGGTGTTATTAACTATGACCTGAAACCTTTAGGTTTATGTGCAAGTGTAACGAATGCAAAATATGTTACAACTACAGAGGTGTATCCTGATAGCCCTTATGTAGATTCTGAAAACTGTATTTTGGCACAGGTAGCCGCAATAAAAGGTGCGCTGGATTTTACCAAGCTGAAAACCCATAACAAGGTTTAGCTCATTATTGAAAGCTAATTTAACTTGTTTGTTATTACACATTAACCTAATATTTTACAATTAAAACAATGTTCTATGTGTTGTTAAACTGTTTTTAATACGTAGACTCAACTCAAGGTTTTTTATTAATATGATTCATTTTAAGCGTTTTTTTTTCAATCGTAGGAGCTTGCTAGTTGCGTTTTATTATTGCTATTCATCAACAAGTTTGGCTATTGAGGTAACTGAAGATTTTTCTACATTAAGTTTAATGGACGCTAGTCAAACTACTGCTATCTGGTCTACAGAAAAGGAAAGTGTTTCTCTCCCTTGGTTAACATCTCAAAGTGGTTATGATTATGAGTTTTTAGAGGGGGAAGATCTATACGCATTTTCAACTATTACTAGGTTTATTCTTGCTGTTGATATCGATATGGATGGTGACCAAGACATATTGCAAGCCAATGAAGATAGAGTAAATCGCGTCTATTTTAATAACGGTGATGGGGTGTTTACTTCTGGGTTAGACATTTCAATCGATACAAACAACACATATGGTATTGCTAGTGCTGACATTGATGGTGACGGTGATAACGATGTCATCACCGGAAATAATGGCGAAGTAAATCGCGTATATTTTAACAATGGTGATGGTACATTTATTACTGGTTCTAATATTTCAACGGATACTAACAGTACTTTCGGTATAACAACAGCTGATATTGATGCTGATGGAGATGAAGATGTTTTAGTCGCTAATAGGGGGCAGGCTAACCGATTTTATCTAAATAACGGAGATGGTACTTTTGATGCTGGAAGCGATATTTCCACTGATCTTCTGAATACTCAGACTATCGCCACTACAGACATTGATAACGATGGTGATATTGATGTTTTAACTGGTAATGAAGGGGGAATTAATTATGTTAATTTTAATAATGGAGATGGTACATTCAGTGCGCCAATTCCCATTTCATCAGATAGGAACAATACCCGTAGCATAGCGCTAGGAGATTTTGACAATGATGGGGATATAGATGTCTTAGCTGGAAATTTTGTTCAAATCAATCGTTTATACCTCAATAAAGGTGATGGCTCTTTTGAAGAAGGTTTGAATATTTCAAGTGATGCAAATGACACATACGGAATTACGTCGGCTGACGTTGATGGAGATGGAGACCTCGATGTGATTTCTGGGAACAGAGATCAAAATAACTTTCTATACCTAAATAACGGGGATGGTAATTTTGCAGCAGGGGAGCCTATTACATCCGATACCGACAGTACTCTAGTTGTCTTGGCTACAGACATTGATCAGGATGGTGATATTGATGTGGTTGCTGGAAATGTATTCGATAACGAGCGTGTTTATTTTAATGAACAGGTTAGTGATGAGAGGACATTAAGTGCAACAGAAAGTACAGTGATTTCGTCTAATGAATATAACAGTACTGATATTGTAGCTTCAGATTTTGATAATGACGGTGATTTCGACCTTTTCGCTTCGAATTATGCTGCAGCTAATTACATTTATATTAATAATGGAAACAGCATATTTACTTCAGAATTACAAATTTCAAGTGATGTCAATAATAGCCAAAGTATTTTGGTTGTTGATGTAGATAAGGATGGCGATGTAGATGTGTTAGTTGGTAATGATGGTCAAACTAATCGTTTATATTTAAATGATGGAGCTGGAGGCTTCGACAGTGGGGTTGATATCTCTTCTGATACTGATAATACATTTGAAATGGTTGCTGCGGATGTTGATGTTGATGGTGATATAGACATAATTGTGGCTAACAATGGTCAAAAAAATCGTTTGTATCTAAATAGTGGTAGCGGTACTTTTAGTGCAGGAATAGATATCTCAATTGATGTAAATAATACGACAAGCATTGTAAGTGCAGACATTGATAAAGATGGTGATAGTGATGTAATTGTAGGAAATGATGGACAGGTCAATCGGTTATTTTTAAATGATGGTAATGGTACGTTTGGGGTAGGCGTCAATGTTTCTGTCGATACAGATAATACGCAAAGTATTGTTGTAGTGGATATAGATTTTGATGGTGACTTGGACGTGTTAGCTGGCAACAGTGGTCAAGCAAACCGCATTTATATGAACAACGGCGACGGAACATTTGGAGCGGGATCAGATATTTCTACTGATACAGATAATACTCAAACTTTAACAGTTTTCGATATGGATCTTGATGGTGATTTGGACTTGGTTGCAGGTAACGATGCTCAAGTAAACCGATTATACTCAAACAACGGTGACAGTACTTTTAGTACAGGAACTGATATTTCTAGGGATACAAATAACACTCGAAGCCTCATAACCGCAGATTTAGATACTGATGGTGATGTGGATTTGGTAGCAGGTAATTATGGTCAAGCCAATCAAGCATTTTTAATAGGGGAGTACGATCTTCAATCTTCCCTTGTTACTTCTTTAAATATTAATAGTGAAGCTTTACCTATTTCTAGTGTTACCTTAATGTCAACTCAAATTATGGAGTCTAATACGAGTATCGAATACTTTGTTACCAACAATGGAGGTTCTCAATGGTCTCAGGTGGCAGTAGGCGAAGAGTTTATTTTTTCTGACTCGGGAAATGGAGATTTGAGATGGCAGGCAACTTTGCTTTCACCTTCTTCATCTTTTACACCTGTGTTATCAGAGTTGCAACTGTCTTTTGTTGTCGCAAACCGAGCGCCAGTTATTTCAGGTTCACCTATTGCTATCATTGAAGAAGGACAAAATTATAGCTTTACCCCTACAGTCACTGATGAAGATGCAGAGGACACAAGAACTTTTAGTATAACTAATCAGCCTCCTTGGTCTAATTTTAACACTACTACAGGTACTCTAAGTGGCACGCCAGCAGCTGGAGATGTCGATACTACATCTGGAGTTGTCATAACTGTGAGTGATTCTAAAGGAGCGACAGCGAGCCTTCCTCCGTTTGATTTAACTGTTACCGCATTATTTGTGAACAGTCCTCCAGTTATTTCAGGTTCACCAGGTACGACAGTTGAAGAAGGTATGAACTATAGCTTTACGCCTACAGTAACAGATGAAAATGTAGATGACACTAGTACGTTTAGTATTGTTAATCAGCCAGTTTGGGCTAATTTCGATTCTTCTACAGGGACATTAAGTGGTACGCCAACCTCAGCTAATGTAGGAGTGATATTAGGTATTGTCATCTCTGTAAGTGACGCTGCGGGGGCAACTTCAAGCTTGGCTTCATTTAGTATAACTGTGACTGAAGAAATAGTTGATGTTTGTAGTAAGTGTGAGAAAAAAGGGGGAAGCATCAATTTATTTGTTCTGTTAATAGGGCTTATTTTAGTTGGTGTACGACGTATAAACTCAGTACCTCGTTTTTAGTTACCACTGTGTTACGGCAGTAATGTAGTAAAAATTATTTTTTAAGATTTTTATTCAATATATGAAATGCCAGTAAATGAGAGTTTATTGGCATTTTTGTCACTGATATCACAGCAGTGTATTTAAATACTCTGAATTTGTTTTTATCTCTTCATTTAAAAAGGAACAATTTTAAAGTTAGCAACGTACAGTGAATAAAAATCAATAACAGAAGGTTTCATAATCTAATGAAGAGTATTTTCTGGTGCGTATGTTGTCTCGTAATTTTAATGGGCTGTGCTAATTATGACTATCCCAGTAATGTCAAAATTGGTAGTACAGTGCCTGCTGCTTCAGGTCAAAACCTAGAGGGTGATGCTGTTAATATTCCTAATGACTTTCTAGGAGAGCCTACTTTACTTCTACTAGGGTACAAGCAAGATTCTCAGTTTGATATAGACCGTTGGTTGATCGGCTTGGACATGACAAGTACCCAAGTGGCCGTTTATGAAATTCCGTCTATTCAAGGGATGTTTCCAAGGATGTTTAGTACAGTCATTGATGATGGGATGCGTAAAGGCATTCCAAAGGCCTTATGGAAGGGGGTCATTACGGTTTATGAAGATGGCGATAAGTTACAACGCTTTACTGGAAACCAAAATCCCAATAATGCCAGAGTGATCCTCTTAGATAAGCAAGGTGAAATTGTTTATTTTTATGATGATGGATTTGCGGTTTCAGCTTTAAACGCCCTACGTAGTCAATTAGTAGAATGATTTATGGTGTGGATTGCATAGTTGAAGCTTGACTAAGATAATAATGCAATCACACTATTTAATTTAAAATATATGCAAACAGAAATTAGTTACAGCTTCCCTTCTGCACCCGTGGCCAATCGTTTTTTAAATGAGCTTAAACATTGGTCTGTGGCTGATGTTAAAGCAAAATTGTTTAACAACTCCGACTCAGTAAAAGTAACCTATGAGTTCGATGGTAAGGGGTTTGATTATACCTGCTCTGAATTAGATGATTTAGCAAGCAAGTATGACGGGCAAGAAGTGTAACCTCTGCCTTACGATATCTCATAGTACCTAGATTACTCACCATGCTCCTTTGAAATATAGGTTTACATTTAAATAGTGAACCTGCTGTTCTTTGTTAAGGTCAAATCAGAACTTAACTTACTTTGAAGGGGCGAAACCATGAAACAAAAATTTCGAGCTACCAGTATACTCAAGCAAAATTGGGGCTTTTTAGCGGTGATGCTCTTGGTATTTGCATCTCGCAGCAGTTTAGCTGATTGGTATCACGTACCTACAGGTTCAATGTTACCGACTATCGTTGAAGGTGACCGGATTTTTGTTGATAAAATGGCGTATCGTTTAGAGGTGCCTTTCACCGATATTGAAGTCATGGAAATCGCTAAACCTCAGCGGGGAGATATCGTAGTTTTCAACTCTGTAAAGGCTGATAATCGTTTAGTGAAACGCCTGATTGGTGAGCCGGGTGATACCGTGGCAATGCAAAACAATGTGTTAATCATAAATGGAGATGCAGTGCAGTATGCTACTACCAAGCAACCTTTTTTGCAGACTGAGTACTTAGATGACACTGCCCATTTTGTGCAGTTTACGCCTGTGGCTAATGCTAAAGATAACTTTGAAGCTGTGAAAGTGCCTGAAGGTCATTATTTGGTGTTAGGGGATAACCGTAATAACAGTGCAGATTCACGATATTATGGCTTTGTTCCTGCTATTGAAATACAAGGTAAGGCAACAAAAGTATTGATGTCTTTGGATGCTGAAAACTATTATATTCCTCGCACTGAACGCATTTTAGTACCTCTCACTTAATCGTAAATACTACCCACTCATTCACCTTTGCCATTCGATATTCAAGTTGTGTGAGTGGGCTTTGTTCATAACTAAGGGCGTAGCATAAGGTGTTAATTAGATTTCTATTGATAGAAAGTAGCCTGAATATTTTCTCATGTTAATAACTCTGTCTGAGTCGAGCAGTAAGTATTGTCCTTTTATGCCCAATAACGTGCCTTCAAAGCCTAGTTCTTTATCTAAATTAATAGACTTTACCTTTTCTGGGTATTGTTTCACTGGATAATGGATATTTATGGCTGGCGCATCAACTATATCGATTGCTTGAAAGCCGTACTCTTCAATAATTTCGTCAAGCTCAGCTTCAACTTCTGTTAGCAATGACTCTTTAAGTGTTTCAAGGTCAACTTGTTCTGGTTGGCTTTTTAGCATAGTGCGCCAATTGGTTTTATCGGCAATATGCTCTTTAAATGCCATTTCAACCATACCACTGGTTAATCTATTCTGTACCCGCATTATGGCAATGGCTTGAGTGGCGCCTTGGTCTATCCAGCGGCTAGACACGCCATCAGTAACGTGGCGAGTAATCCCCACTTTTACTGTGCCAGTATTCGCTAGGTATACAAAGTGATCAGATAAACAATTTTCTTCGCCCCATTTAGGATCGCGACAAGTTCCGGCATCGTAATGACACAACTCTGGTTTTATAATGCAAGTGTCGCACTGCGCTAGTTTCATTAAACAGCGATAGCAGTGGCCTTGGTTAAAGCTTTTTTTGGTCTTAATACCACAACTTACACAGTGGATTTCTCCCTCGTAATTGACTTTTATTGATTGGCCAATAAGGGCGTTCATATCTAACGTGTCGTCGCCTATAGGCAAAGCGTATTGTGCTAAATTGCCTGAGTCTGTGGTTACCCGCATTTTGCGAATATTACCCTGTAATTGGGTCATGAAGTTTTCCAATGATAATCGTTCTAAAATATCCCGCAAATTTACCATGTGAGAACTAACTTGGCGAAAAATATCAAACAGTATGATTATTTATATTGGTTATTCCTTGTTTTCTGTGCAAGATGTCCCAAGCTATATATTGAAGACAATCAAAATGTAATCAAAGCAAAGAGGAAAATCTATGAAAATAAATGTTTCAGGTCATCATTGCGATATCACAGAAGCGGTTAAAGAAAGCATCAATCAAAAACTTTCAAAAGTAGCCAGCCATTTTCCCACCCTGATCGCGTTAGATATCATTGTGACTAAAGAGCACGGCGAGTATAGTGCAGAGATTTCTACTAAGTATGAAGGGTCAAGCATCGCAGTAAAAGGTAAAGGTGATGTGATGTACCCTGCTATATCGCAGGCTAGTAAGAAATTAGATGCCGCCCTTAAACATCGAAAAGGTCAATTGAAAAGCGATCTACACGCTAAGCCGAGTTGCACCACACCAGAAATCGCTCACGAAATTATTCAAGAGATGGATTTAACCTAAATAACGCTTTTAATATCTGCGCTGAAGAGTCACTTCAGCGCTATCAATTCAATGCACATTCGTTGCACATTTTTTGCGGGTTTGTTGCACACTATCTTAATAAGAATATTGTAAACTACTCCTGAACTTAACAAAGATACAGGTGTTAATATGCATTCATTTAAATCTACATTTTCTAAATTATTTATCGCTTCAGTGGCACTTGCTTTGACTTTTAGCGCGGTTGCTCAAGAGCGAGGTAGCAGAGATATGCAACGAGGTGAGCGTCCAAGCTTTTCTTCTCTTGATTTGGACGGTGATGGTGTCGTGACATTTGCAGAGTTTGAGCAAAGCGATGTGCCAAACAATGAACACGCTACTATTTTTGGGCATATTGATGCCGATGGCGATGGTCAAATTACTGAAGAAGAATTTACTAGTCATAAGCCCCCAAGAAGAAACTAAACGTTAGCGAACCCCTCTTTCTGCTCAATTAAGCCATCAAAATAGATGGCTTTTTTTTATTTTTAGTTTTTTTAATATTAGGATAGCCCTACCTAATATTTTTTTTGAACACTAAATGACAACCAGCGCATTACTTTTAGAAAAACTGCAACTCCAGTTAGCTGATAAAGGGCTAATTAAAACAGAAACAGTACAAGCTTTGTGGAGTGGTTATGGTGAAATCGCTCGATATTTCAGCCCTAAAGCGGGTAATTCATTTATTGTGAAAAGCATTTGCCCACCTACACAGTTAGACCATCCTAGAGGTTGGAATACAAACGCTAGTCACAACCGTAAGTTAATGTCTTATGAGGTAGAGTCTTGTTTTTATCGTCACTATCAAGCCCAATGTGATCAATTTTGTAGAGTTCCTAATTTAGTCACAACCATGGATGTTGAAGAAAATCAGGTAATGGTTTTAGAAGACTTAGATGCAGCTAAGTTTTCCGTTAGAAAATCTCTAGTGGGCCTTAAAGATGTGGCTAAAGGCGTAAAATGGTTAGCCCACTTTCACGCCCGCTTTATGCAAACCAACGCCGAAGGATTGTGGCCAGTTGGCAGTTATTGGCACTTAGCCACCCGCAATGATGAGTTTGAAAAAATGCAAGTGGGAGAGCTAAAAGATAAAGCGCAAAAAATAGATAGTGTGTTAAACCAATCAAGCTTTCAGACATTAGTCCATGGAGACGCTAAATTAGCGAATTTTTGCTTTCCTGATGATGAGTCTGTTGAAAATGTAGCTGCCGTTGATTTTCAATATGTGGGACATGGGGTGGGGGTCAAAGATTTAGCCTATTTTCTAGGGGGTTGTTTAAGCGCTGCTGCTATATTTGAATATGAAAGCGAAATTTTGTCATTATATTTTAAAGAACTAAAAAAAGCGTTTGTGCGTTATAATATTGCTCTTGATGGTAATGAAGTGGAAGCTCAGTGGCGTAGTTTGTACTCACTAGCTTGGGCTGACTTTCATCGGTTTTTATTAGGATGGGCAGCAGAACATGTAAAAATTAATGCCTATATGCAACATCAGACTAAAACAGCACTTTTGATGATTAACTGATGTTTTATTATTGCCCTTGAGCCATTAGCTTTGCTACAGCCCGCAATTTAGCTAACTTAGCTGGTGCGATGTTTTTACCTGCCGCTAAGTACCCTGTAGTACTCAACTCTGGCAAGTCTTTCACTAAATAAACATAATCTTCAGGCTTGTTGAACCGCACTAACATATCATCTATGAATTGTCGGCTATCTATTATTAGGTCAATGTTCTTATTTAGTAATAAGTTCCATGAACAATCAATATCTGCACAAATCATAAAATGTTTACCTTCTTCAAGGCCTTGGCTTAGCATCCAATCATGGGCAAAGTCATTGCGTTGAACTGCAATAATATATTCAGATATTTTTTCTATTGTAGAGAGGTCCATTGGTTTATTGCTGCTCAAAGCTACAAAGCCAAATTTATATTCAACTACTGGTATTAACCAATGAAACAAATCGACTCTTTCAGGCGTTCTCGCTATTGAATAAATTAGGGTGTCTGGCTCTTTGATCGATTTATTATATGCTCTGGCCCAGGGGTAAATATCGTAGTTAACGGTTAATCCAGTTTTATTTATGAATGCTTTAACTTTGTCAGTTGAGGACCCGCTAACTTGATTGTTTTGCCATAACTGATGAGGAGGTGAAAGTTCAGTAACGATATTTAAATCTACTGCAAAGGCTGCTGTCGTTTTGTAAAAAAATGTTAAGCATAATGTGACTAGAATAATTTTGCTTAGCATGAAATGAATTAAACCTCTGACTCAATAAAATTTCGGTGTAGTCTAGACATTCTACTCAAAAATCCTACATATTTATATTTTTGAGTTTAGATATTTCCGTCATTATTTTAGAAAAAGCGAGTCAAAATTTGCAACAGGTAAAAACCTCTACCCTAATGAGTTGGCTGTTTGGTCAACTAAAGCCTTACCGTTCAAAAGTGGCCATTGCCATTATTGCATTAATTATCGCTGCTGCTTGTTGGTTATTGCTGGGACAAGGTGTGAAAGCTGTGGTTGATGATGGCTTTATAGCGAATAGCGCTGACAATATTACTCGCTACATGCTGATGGTGTTGGGTATTGCCTTAATTGGCAGTGTGGCCGCATATTTTAGGTTTTATTGGATGATATGGTTAGGAGAGAGAGTCAGTGCTGATATAAGGCAGCAAGTTTATAGTCATTTACTTACTCTTGCCCCTGACTTTTTTGCCACGACACGTACAGGGGAAGTGATCTCCCGTTTCACTGCCGATACCACATTGTTGCAGTCTGTTGTGGGAATGGGGCTATCTATGGGGCTACGCAGTGCCATAACGTTTATTGGTGCTTTAAGTTTAATGTTGTTTTCTAGCCCAATGTTGACCTTGTATGTTTTGTTAGCGGTACCCTTGGTATTACTTCCAATACGAGTCTTAGGGGCGAAAGTGCGTTTATATTCTAAGACTAGCCAAGATAGAGTCGCTGATGTGGGCGCCTATGTTGATGAAACGCTACATGAAATTCATACCGTTCAGGCCTATTCACACGAAATGATAGATACAGAGTTGTTTCAAAACCGTATAGAAAGTGTGATGCAAGCCGCTCACTTTCGTATTAAATATCGAGCCTTGCTGGTGGCGTGCATCATGGCTATTAGCGTATCGGCAATTGTTGTTGTAGCTTGGATTGGAGCTCAGAGTGTTTTGAGTGGTGATTTAACGGCAGGCGAGCTCACAGCGTTTATGTTTTATGCTGTAATGGCTGGTGGAGCTGTGGCAACAATCAGCGAAGTGATTGGAGAAATTCAAAAAGCAGCAGGGGCAAGTGAGCGCTTAATGGAGCTATTGCATACCCAAACATCTATTGCATCACCAGCGCAAGCAGTTGCTATATCTACTAAAGTACGCGGCGATATTAAATTGAATCATGTAGGGTTTTCATACCCTCAGAGTGCTGAAAATCTGGTCCTCAGTGATATCACTCTACACATCAAACCTGGAGAGCGGGTTGCACTGGTGGGCCCAAGTGGTGCGGGTAAATCAACTCTGTTTCAACTACTGCTACGCTTTTACGATGCGACCTCTGGTGGAATTACCATAGACGGTAGTGACATAACAGCCTTAGACGTATCTAGTTTGCGGCAACAGTATGCATTAGTGCCCCAGGAATCTGTGATTTTTGCTAGTAGTGTGGCCGATAACATCTGTTATGGTCGACCTAATGCGCCGTTGTCAGAAATTCAATCTGCTGCCAAAGCGGCGCGAGCTCACAATTTTATAGAAGCGTTGCCAAATGGATATAAAACTAACTTAGGTGAGCGAGGTGTGCGGTTGTCTGGTGGCCAGAAACAAAGGATTGCTATCGCTAGAGCAATTTTGGCCGATCGCCCAATATTATTATTAGATGAAGCCACTAGTTCATTAGATGCTGCAAACGAACAACAAGTTAAGTTGGCTCTTGATGTATTAATGGAAAATAGAACATCAATTGTGATTGCTCATCGATTAGCAACTGTCATTAATTCAGATCGAATTATTGTTATGGACAAAGGGATAATTGTAGCAATAGGCACCCATGAGGACTTAATGGAACGCAATGAATTATATCGTGAATTTGCTCAGTTACAGTTAATGAACTGAAGTATCATGTGAGAAGTCCATAGAATTTTATGAGAATGAAGCAATGAAAATAGCTCAAGTAGGTGAAGACATATTGAAAGCTCCTGCTCGCAGTGTGGCTAAGGATGAATTTGTAACGGATAACTTCAATCATTTTTGCGATTCGCTGTTAGCTACCATGCTAAGTGCCGAAGGAATTGGCATAGCTGCACCGCAAGTGTTTGACCCAAGAGCTATTATGATTATTGCCTCAAGGGCTAACCTTAGGTATCCAGATGCACCGGATATGCAGCCCATGTTTTTAATTAACCCCCAAATTTTAGCTAGCAGTGCGAAGCAAGTATGGGAGTGGGAAGGATGTTTATCTGTACCAGGATTACGGGGGCGTATTGAACGACCTGATTGGGTCGAAGTGAGTTATGATGACAGACAAGGCAAAACACAGCATATTAAGCTTGAAGGGTTTATTGCTCGTATTTTTTTACATGAATTTGATCATTTAATTGGTAAAACTTGGCTAGATCATATCAGCTGTACCGATAATATTATGGCTAACGATTTATGGATTGAAACATTCACTTAATAAATTTTGATATCAAATTTTATTAAGTCAGTTAGCATTGGGTTTACACTTTTTTAGGAATTTTTAGATTGGTTTCTTTTTCATCATATAAAGGTATTTTGTCAGCGGTTAGTTTAAGCATGGTGAGTTTGTTTAGTTCAGCTCAAGAGGTCACGGCAGCACACGAAACCTTCCCTCAATGTATTGATAGGCTGCAGCAGCGAGCTCTAGCTGGTGGAGTATCGCAAGCGACAACTAATAATGTATTGGCAAAAATTGAGTTAATGCCAAGGCTGTTAGAGTACGATCGTAATCAGCCTGAGTTTGTACAGACATTCACTGGTTATTTTTCTAAGCGGGTCACTAATTGGCGTATTGACAAAGGGCGAGAGAAGTTTGCCGAGCACAGAGAGTTTCTGGCAAAGTTAACTCAAGAGTACGGTGTTCCAGCCCATTACTTAATGGCATTTTGGGGGCTAGAAACAAACTTTGGTAATTACAAAGGAAAGATTCCTACATTACGAGCACTCACCACTTTAGCTTGTGACCAGAGGCGCAGTAATTACTTTTCCAGTGAGCTTGTAAAAGCCTTGTTGTTGCTAGAACGAGAAAATCTTGAGCCTGAGCAGATGGTTGGCTCTTGGGCTGGTGCCATGGGGCATACCCAATTTATGCCTTCTGCCTACCTTAAATATTCTAGAGATGGTGACGGAGATGGTAAAATTGACTTATGGAATAGTGAACAAGACGCTTTGGCATCAGCCGCAAATTTTTTAAAAAATTTAGGATGGAAAGCAGGTTTTAGATGGGGGAGAGAAGTACAGTTACCAGAGGAGTTTAATTATCAACTAGCAGGTAAATCCCACCCTAAGTCGCTGTCTTTTTGGAATGATCAACAGGTTACCCAAGTGTCGGGGCAAAGCCTTGGTAATAGTGATATTAAGTCTGCACTGCTGATCCCCGCTGGATACACAGGCTCAGCATTTTTGGTTTATTCAAATTTTGATGTGATCTTACGCTGGAACAACTCAGAGTATTACGGTATTGCGGTTGGGCACTTAGCTGACCGTATTGCTGGTAAAGAGACGTTATCGAAACCATTGCCAGATTTACCTAAATATACACTCCTAGAGCTACAGAAATTTCAAGAAAAACTCAATGAGTTGGGTTTCGAAGTGGGTAAAGCTGATGGTATTTTAGGCCCTGCTACTCGTAAAGGGATCCGTGGTTTTCAAGTTTCTGCCGGGCTAATAGCTGACGGATACCCTTCTACTGAAACGGTTAAAAAGGCACTGCAATCGGGGGAGAATGGTTCTCAAAATAGCCTTTAAAGGAAAAGGCTAACGTTTCAGTTAGCTGTTTTATTTCTGCTCTTACGGGCTGATATTAATTTAAAGTATGGGAGGATTGGTTGCGGTGGCAGCTGCAGCTTGCCTCTCCATTAGCTTGCTCCCACTCATCATACATACCCAAAGTACAGCTGGAGCGTAACGATTTGCATTGTTGCTGATTTTGACCGCCATCGTTAACGGTATAGTGATTACTACAGCTAGATAACAACACTAATATAACGCCTAATTCTCTCGGTAGTATTTTCATTCATCATCTTTATATCGTTTTTTATAGGATAAAAAAACAATTAAAAAGTTCAATGGCCGGTAATGTTGACGTACTTCAATAGCACTATTCGTTATAAATGGGAAAATAGAAGTTGACTTGATTTGTCAATCCCCAAAGTATCACTTAATCGTAAGTGATTTTTCGTATACGATGTATTAACTTTTTTGATTTTTTACTTTGGAAATATTAAACGTGTTTAAGAACATCCCCAAAAAACATGCAGAACATAGCAATGTGCTATGGCGTATTCGATGCGTCAAAGTGCGCTTCGCTGTTTCCTGTGGTAAGGGGTTATGTTCTGGTTTGTTAATAATACTCTCAAGTCTTAATAATTAAATAAGTACTTTCCGCCACAGAGTTTCAGTTCTGTGGCATAGACATTCTTTTTATCGTTATTCCACAGTTGTTCTCTCTGGCTTCACTGATTTTGAAGTAAAGGAGTTATTTACAATGCAATTAGTAGCAGCCTACATTGCCGTAGTACTAATTTGGTCTACTACCCCACTTGGGATCGTTTGGAGTTCAGCATCGGTCAGCCCAAGTATGGCACTACTGTTGCGAATGAGTATTGCACTGGTGTTGGGATGGACGATTGTCAAGCTAGCAAGAATAGATTTACCATGGACTAAACAAGCGCGGCGATTTTATATTTGTTCCGCTTTAGGTGTATCGGTGGGCATGCTTTTCACTTACATAGCATCTCGAAGTATCCCTTCAGGGGTTATTTCTCTAGTGTTTGGACTTTCTCCTATTTTATCTGGTCTTTTCGCACAGAAAATTTTAGGTGAAAAGAAATTCAATACTTCCAGAAAATGGGCCTTGGTCTTGTCTTTCTTAGGGTTAGTTATTGTATGTGCAGGAAAACTGTCTGGAGAGTCGGGGGCTAAATCTATTTATTGGTTAGACTTGGTCCTTATATTTATGGCTGTTGTTTTGTTTTCACTAAGTGCTGTGCTGGTTAAGCAGGTAAAGATACAGCTCCACCCATTGGCATCTACAGTGGGTACATTAATTGTGAGTATGCCTATATTTATACTTGGATGGTGGGTGTTAGATGGGAATTGGCCAATATCAAATATTCAGCCTAAATCTATTTGGAGCATTATTTATTTAGGGGTGGCAGGCTCGCTATTAGGGTTTGTCGCATATTTTTATATACTGCAACGCTTATCTGCCAGTACAGTGTCTTTAGTGACCTTGATGACACCAGTACTCGCCATTTTTTTAGGAAGTAAGCTTAACGGTGAAGTCATTACTAGCAGTTTATTAGTGGGTACAGTCTTTATTATGTTTGGCTTAGTTTTGTATTTTTTTGGGTATCGCTTAGTATGGCCGTTTACGAATAAGCTGTTAAAATGATGACTAGCTTCAGCAAATTTAACGTTGATTACATTTGCTGAAGCTATATTAATGAGTTGTTTCAGTATTTTAATTATTAATCTGATACAATCCTGCCGTTTTTTTGTACGCCTATTTTTTGTTTAAACGAGAGCACCATGCCGACCATTCAACCAGCCCTACGATCTAAACCCGTCTCCCGTATGAAAGCGGAGCGAGGTTTGTTTTCATTTCCAAAATATTGGGCTGAGTGCTTTGACCGTGCTCCATTCTTACCTATGTCACGTAAAGAAATGGACCAACTCGGGTGGGATAGCTGTGACATTATTATTGTGACCGGTGATGCTTATATCGATCATCCAAGTTTTGGCATGGCGGTCATTGGTCGTACCTTAGAAGCTCAAGGGTTTAGAGTTGGTATTATTTCACAGCCGAATTGGCATAGTAAAGACGATTTTATGCAACTTGGAGAGCCGAACTTATTTTTTGGCGTGACTGCAGGAAATATGGATTCGATGATCAATCGTTACACGGCAGATCGTAAATTACGCCACGACGACGCATATACTCCGAATAACGAAGGTGGCAAACGCCCAGATCGGGCCGTGACTGTGTATACTCAACGTTGTAAAGAAGCTTACAAAAAACCAGTGGTTATTGGCGGCATTGAAGCTAGTTTGAGACGCATAGCTCACTATGATTATTGGTCTGACAAAGTTCGCCGCAGTGTGTTGTTTGACTCCAAAGCCGACATGCTCATGTTTGGAAATGCAGAACGCCCTTTATTAGAAATGGCCCACCGTTTTGCCGCTGGTGAAACAATCGAGCAAATGCAGGACATTAGGGGAACTGCGGTACTTCGAAAAGAGCCATTGCCTGGCTGGCAAGGGGTTGACTCAACTCATCTAGATACCATTGGGAAAATAGACCCAGTGATTAGTCCATATGAAATCATTGAAGACAAATGCGCAGTATCTTCTGAAGCTGATAAACAAGCAGCTATCGCTGAACAAAAAGCCCAGCCTATAGTGGTGCAGCCTTTTACTTCAAAAACAAAACGGGTCAAACCTTGGGATAAAACCTATGTGTTGTTACCCCCCTATGATGTTGTGCGTGCTGAAAAAACACACTACGCTCATACGTCTCGAATTTTACATAAAGAAACTAATCCAGGTTGTGCCCGTGCTTTAGTGCAGCGCCATGGCGATAGAATAGTGTGGATTAACCCGCCCGCTTATCCATTAGAAACCGAAGAAATGGATGCAGTCTTCGATTTACCTTATGCCCGCGTGCCGCACCCAAGTTACGGTAAAGCTAAAATACCCGCTTACGATATGATTAAAACATCGGTTAATATCATGCGTGGTTGTTTTGGTGGCTGTACTTTTTGTTCGATAACAGAACATGAGGGTAGGGTCATACAAAGTCGCTCTGAAGAGTCTATTATTCGTGAGATTGAAGAAATTCGCGACAAAGTCCCAGGCTTTACTGGTGTTATCTCCGATCTTGGTGGTCCAACTGCGAATATGTATAAATTGCGTTGTAAGAGTCCTAAGGCTGAACAGGCATGTAGACGTTTATCATGTGTTTGGCCAGAAATATGCGGCCACTTGGATACAGACCAAACTCCTACTGTTGAGCTATACCGTAAAGCCCGTGATGTTGAAGGGGTCAAAAAAGTACTAATAGCGTCAGGTGTGCGTTACGATTTGGCTATTGAAGACCCTAATTATGTTAGAGAGTTAGTGACTCACCATGTGGGAGGTTATTTAAAAATAGCCCCAGAGCATACCGAGAAAGCGCCACTAGATAAAATGATGAAGCCAGGTATGGGCACTTACGACAGGTTTAAAGAGTTGTTTGATAAATACACAAAGGAAGCAGGTAAAGATCAATATCTTATCCCTTACTTTATCTCTGCCCATCCGGGTACAGAAGATGAAGATATGTTGAATTTGGCCCTGTGGCTTAAAGAACGCAATTTTAAGTTAGATCAGGTGCAAAACTTTTATCCATCACCCATGGCCAATGCGACTACGATGTATCACACCAACAAAAACCCGATACATAAAGTGAACCATAAGAGTGAAGTGGTTGAAGTACCGAAAGGCGAGATTCATCGCAGATTACATCGTGCATTTTTACGTTATCATGATCAGGCTAATTGGCCCATGCTACGTAAAGCTTTAATCGCAATGGGAAAAGCTCATTTGATTGGAAATAGTCCTAATTGTTTGGTACCTGCAGAAAGTCGTCATGAGCTTCGTGGCAAAGACCAAAAACAACAAGCTAAACGTTCTGTGAATAAAGCTTATGCAAAAGGAAAGTCCGCGAACGCAGCGAGAGCGCAAAAAGGGTTAACTCGATTTAGTGATAATCAGCCGCATAATGAAGCTGCAAATAAAAAACGGGCTAAGCCCAATGGTAAAAAGCGTAAATAATTTGGCAAATAGCGGTATATCACGTTTTTATGGTTGCTTATAGAGAAAAGCGCTCTCTTAAAAAGTGCGCGATGCCGTCTTTATGGTTATGACCGATAACAGCATGGGCTGACTCTTTCACTTCTGGTTTGGCATTTTCTGGCGCATAACATTCGTCTGCTAAGGCAAACATGCTTAGATCATTGTCGCCGTCTCCAAAACAAATGACTTTACTCACTCCCAGTTTGTTTTTCAAATTAGTCACTGCACTACCTTTATTCGCTTCTTTATGATGAACATCCATCCACCAATATTTGTTACCTTCTAGGGCTGGCCCTGAGTAGGCAATTAGGCTGCTATGGGAATTAAAATACTGCCACATTTTTTTTATTCCTTCAGACGCTCCAATCATACTTATGTTGGTGACTTGGCTGGCCTTAGGCAAAGTATCTAAAGGCAATAGTGTTGCCTTACTAGCCGCAAAGTACTTTTCGATTAGTTCTTTTTCGACTGCATGCCGAGTTTGAGTATGGAAAATAAAATGCTTATGGCGGTTATCAATAACATTGATAAAAGGGGTAATGCCGTGGGTAAGTGCGACCTCAATAACAGTCGAAACCTCGTCTTTATTTAATAAGTTTTCTAAGGTGACTTTCTGAGAACTGGGATCCCAGATAGTTACCCCATTATTGAAAATATGCGGTAGAGTGAAATTGTGGCCTTCAATAATACGTTGTGCTGATAACATTGTACGGCCTGTTGCCACCGTATAAGCTATGTCTTTTTCTCCTAATAAGATCAAGGTTTCTCTAGTAAATTCTGATATTTCAGAAGCATCGTTTAGTAGGGTGCCATCTAGGTCAAAAAAAATTAACTGCATAATTATGTCTGTCGCTCAATAATTCGTGGAAGTGATAGCTAAATCTATTTTTTAGATAGTAATAAGTTTACTATATATACTTAAATATTTGTTAGGTTAGATGTGAACTCAACTCAAAAATGCATCTATATATTTAAATAAAGAGCACCTAGATTGATCTAACTTTTTTCGATTTCAGTATGCTTTTACGTAACAACTAACTTGTTAAAACCAAAACTCGCCAAGCTGGCGAGTTTTTGCATTTTAAGAGGAAGGTAAAAAAGAATCATTTTTATTTTCGACTAACGGAGTATCCAATATGAATAAGTTTAATCGTCGCGACTTTATCAAACTATCTGGTTCAGCCTTGATTGGTGTAACACTGGGTGGGGTGGTATTGCGTGCTAATGCTCAAGATCGGGTTGCGCTAGATGATCCTACGGCTAAAGCATTACAGTATGTACACACCTCTCAGTTGGAAGGGAAAAACTGTGAAAACTGTCAATACTTACAAGGAGAGGCTGGAAGTGAATGGAGACCATGTGCATTTTTCCCTAATAAGCTTGTTAGTGCTGAAGGTTGGTGCGCTGGTTGGCTTAAAAAACAAGGCTAGAGAAGGTTGCACCTCTTTATTGATGCCAGTGTTGATCCAAAGTCAAAGGTAGGCCATGGTGCCTATCTTCTTTTACCCAGTGGTATCAGTGAGTTATCTTATGCCAGAAACGCCATAAAATTAAAACGTTTTGAGCAAACAAGTTCTACGCAAATGGAGTTGCAAGTTTTACTATTTGTTTTAGACGAGTTTCTATCCTCTATTACTGATTCAACTATTCATTTAACTATTTTCACCGACTCTCAAAATATTATTAACTTGCCAGAAAGACGTCTTTCACTAGAGAAAAAACATTATCAAAACCGAAATCAAAAAACCTTAAAGCATCATGAATTATATAAAAGGTTTTATTGGTTAACATCTCACATTAACTGTGACTTTGTTAAAGTGAAAGGGCACAAACCGACTAAATGTAAAGATGATATTGATAGGCTATTTAGTTTGGTGGATAACGCCTCTCGAGCCGCCCTGAGAAAAGAGCTTTAGTATTAATGCCTTGCCTCTTTAAAGCTTGATGATTGTCTAATAGGATCATTAGTCGTTTACCTTAGAATTCACAGAACCTCCCGACGATATAACTATAACCCGCAAGTTTAATGCTTACTATTTGAGCGAATATCATGGCTCATGTTTTCAAATGTGCAAACAATGTGTAAGAGCGCTTGAAATCAGAACTTTAGCTATTTTGCTCAGTCCCATCTGCATAAAATATCGGAATACGTAACATAAAGGTCTGGAGAAATAATGAAGTGGATTAAAACGAGTTTGGTCGACACCTTACGTTTATTTGTAGGAGTATGCTTAGCGATGTGTGTACTGTCGTCATGTTCAAGTGATAGTGATAGCAAAACTGGCTATATAAAATTTTATAATGCGTCACCAAATGCACCTGAAATTTTCTTAACCGTAGATGAAAACTTAGATGATGATGATGATGACGAAATAGAAGTGACTTACAGTGCTATTGAATACACTGAGGTTAGCGGTAATAACATTCTCGACACTGGAACCTATTACATCGAACTGGCGTGGCAAGATGAAGAAAGCAGTGATCGTTCTGATTTAGAAATAATCTATGAAGATAGTGTTAAAATTACCAATGAAGATATTAAATTTATCACCCTCAGTGGCAACATTACAGAGCCAGATGTCTTAACCTTTGATATTGAAGTAATTGACGACGACGAAGATGATGATGACGATTTATTCAATATTCGCCTGCTAAATTTACATGATGAATACCAATCAGTTGACCTTTACGCATCCCTTGATAACGAAACTTTTAATGAAGCCGTATTTTTAAGTAATGTTAATTTTCAAGAATTATCGGACAACATTAAATTAGACCAAGACCAATATATTTTTTACATCACTATGCCCGGTGAAACTGAGGTTTTGTATACATCTGTTGACCAATCTTATTCAGTTGTAAGCCAATACGTCATTGTGATCCGCGATAATATTGGTGTGGGTTCGTCAGACTTTACAATTGATAGCATAGGAACAAATGGGATCACTGAGTTAAATGATGTGTACTCTGAAGCTGAGTTTGGTTTCTACAATGCCATTGCTACCGATGAGTACCTACCTGAATATCAAGGCGATATTGATATTGAAGTAGCATTAGGTGATGAAAACATAGTATCAATTGCTAATCTTGCAAAAGGTGAATTTAGTGTTTCGACAATTACTGCAAATGGTGATTATTCTTTCGATGCAAACAACTCTGCAGACGGTGAAGAATATATTGCAGATGCTTTGCTCAGCTTAGAAGAAAACGGTGACACCACCATTTTCTTATATGGCCGAAAAGATGCCATTGATGACGATGAAGACGGTGTGGTTGACGAAAATGAAGATGGGATCGTTGATGATTATGAAATCGTCATTAAGGCTTTAACGCTAGCAAAAAGCAGTAGCTCTAGTATTTATAGCCATGGTGTTCAAGTGGTTAACTTAGCTGACTCAGATGACTTCAGCAGAGTGACATTTTACTTTGTTTTAAATGACGAAAATATTGACTCTGCCGACAATCTGTTATCTGTATTACAAGAAAATTCAGGTTCGTTAACTTTATTAAACAATACATATGATATCTACGCTGTCGCTACTATAGATGGGACAGATACTATATTAGATACCATGGAACTGGTCTTAGATGAGTCCAGTCAAGAGTTATACCTGATCTTTGAACAAGATATTTATGCCTCTTCTGGTTATAAAATGTTGTTAGTAAATCAAATTACTGCAGAAGAATAAGTAAACCCCAAAATACTGGATAAGGTGTGGCAGCATGCCTTACCCAGTTGTCTCTATTTAATTGTAACTTTGTAGCGCATTTAGGCGCTGAGTGAGTACCTAGGTGTTATTGCATAGGTATTCTGCTTTGTTGCACTTTAATTTCAGTCGCACAACATAAAATAGTAGTCAGCAGGATGTCTAATGAAAAAAGCAATAATTACCACCGTATTTCCCCTTTGTGGTTTGTACATGTCAATTGCTTACGGAGCACAATATGAAGTGGTTGAATTGCCAGTTGCCGAACTAGGTGTCAATTCTTTTCCAGCAGCCATTAATAATGTGGGAGAAGCAGCAGTAAACCTAGATACACAATATAACCCAGTTATTGATACCACTCTGATTGATTTTGAATCTTCGACAATTATTTTGGGGCTAGAAAACCTTGATGGTGTAAGGGGCGGGGATTTTAGCGATGACGATTACACCTTTTTATATTCTTATATAACAGCGAATGTTGAAAGCCAAACCTTTCAACAAATTGCTAGTTTAAATAGTTATGTCGCAACTGAAAATGGCAGTGAGATACTGCGTGGCTTTGATACTGTAGACCCAAATACTGACGACTATAGAAATAGTGTTAAGACTCATGTTCGCTCCATTAATGACTTTGGTTACTCGGTAGGCACTAGTTATGATGGATTTTATACCGAAGAATATGTTACAGAATATGCAAAAGATATAACCTATGTGGTAAATGATTTTTACCAAAGAGGTTTTGCTCACGTTGATGATAAAACTACTGAGCTGGCACCACCGAATACTACAGCGGGCGGCCTGAGTGAAGCTTATGATATAAATAACAGTAATCAGGTTGTTGGGCACGGTACCATTGAATTCATTGATGATACTTACTCAACAGCTGAGGAAACTTGCTCTGATTCAACTGAGCGAGGTGATATTCCAGAGTCTTCATGTCTAAGGAGCTTGAGTATAAGTCTTAATGCTGGTGTTGCTTCAGTTGCACAGCAGCGAGGGATTATTTGGCAGCTTGACGAAGATGGTGATTTAATCGATACCTATTCTTTGGGTATGCTGATAGAGGAGCCTGATGATTCAAGTTCAGTTTATGCCAGTACTGCTGTTGCCATAAATGATAATGGCGTGGCGGTGGGTGCGTCTCCTAGCTATTATCAAGATACGACCTCTTTAACAACGGCCGCTGCTATCTATATTGGCGATGAAGTCACAACTATCAATTATGATGAAGACGTTTATACCAGTACCGCATACGATATTAACAATGACAATCTAGTGGTTGGAAATATCTCTAAAGATGTAAATGGCACCACCCGGACAAAATTCTTTGTGCACGATATTGATAATAATTTAACTATTTATCCAAATGACTTTTTTGAAGGCTCTTCGAGTATTGCGACTTCAATCAACAATGAAGGGTATGTTGTGGGTTATGGTGAATCAGAAGCTACGCTAACTACCCGAAGGACTGAAGGTTTTTTATATGATTATAAAAATGATATTTTTCAAGGGCTTAACTCTCTTGTAGAGTGCAATACTGATTATGATATTGTCCAAGCTAATGGCATCAATGATGATAACGAAATTGTAGCAACAGCTTTAATTTTAAAACCTGAAACAAACATTCAGGGTGAAATTATCTTGGATGAATATGGCGCGCAGACTTTAGTGGATACTGTTGTAGCAGTAAAACTAACTCCTATTTCTGGTGGCTCTATTGATAACTGTGATGCATACGAAGAGGAGACGGTTCGCAAAGGTGCTAGTTTTCCACTTTATCTTTCTGGACTATTACTTGTTTTAGTCTTCTTTAGGCGTAAATATACTTGCTAAGTATTTGCCCATAGAAGAGTATTATTTTTGATTCTCATTAAACACTGCGTCAGCAGGACTTATGAAGGTTTTTAAATAGTGCACCCACTTATTACTCAGGCTCATATCGATACGTTTCAACAAGATGGTGTGGTTTTAATTAAAGGACTCTTTAAAGCTGAGTTGGATCTTATTCGTTCAGGCATTGAATTGAATATGCAGACGCCAGGCCCCTATGCTGCAGAAAATCTTAGCAAAGGGGAAGCTGGTCGCTTTTTTGATGATTATTGTAATTGGTCCCGCATACCACAATTTGAAAAAGTAATTCGATACTCTGCCGCAGCTGAAGTCGCTGCTGATTTGATGAAATCGCAGCAAGTTCAGATTTTCCACGACCATGTATTAGTCAAAGAGCCCGGCACCACGAAAGCTACACCTTGGCATCAAGATGGTCCTTACTATTTTGTAGATGGCTGCCAAAATGTAAGTTTTTGGTCTCCGATGGATCCTGTTAGAAGTAATAGCTTGCGATGTGTTGCTGGTAGTCACCTTTGGGATAAACAGGTTTTACCTACTAGATGGCTTACTGATGCTAGTTTTTATCCTGAAGATAAAAATTATATGCCGGTTCCTGATCCTGATAGGCAGAATATGGATATTAAAGAATGGAAGATGGAACCAGGTGACGCTGTAGCATTTAACTACGGTATATTGCATGGAGCTAGAGGTAATACCACCAAACATCGCCGACGTGCTTTTTCTCTAAGGTTTGTCGGTGATGATGCTAGATACATTCAGCGCCCTGGTCCCACTTCACCTCCATTTCCAGAGCATAATATGTTAACTGGTCAATGCCTTCGAGAAGATTGGTTCCCCATAGTTTTTCAACGTTAAATTCTCCTAAAAATCCACAGTTTTCCTAGGCCAAATTTATTGCACACATATGGAAAGATATAGAATATAATTTCTATCAATAATACCTATATGACCAAATTATGAAAAAGGTATTAAAAATCAGGTAAACTACCGCGACATTTGTCCCTGCTAATTATGATGTTATTAGCATTTTGTAGCTAGAGAGAAGAGAGAGTAAGACGCATGAGCCTATATTTAGAATACGTTGAAGAGATAGAAAGCCGTAAAAAAGACCTAGGGCTAGCGCCTAAACCCATTGATAGTGCTGATTTGTTAGCTGAAATTATTGAACAAATTAAAGATACTTCAAATGCATATAGAGAAGATTCTCTCAACTTTTTCATTTATAACACCTTGCCAGGCACAACTAGTGCTGCCGGTGAAAAAGCTGAATTTTTAAAAGAAATTATTTTGGGTAACGAGACTGTTGCAGAAATTTCAACAGAATTTGCTTTTGAATTGTTATCCCATATGAAAGGTGGCCCTTCAATTGAAGTGTTACTTGATCTTGCATTAGGTGACGACGCTGGATTAGCTACTCAAGCATCAGATGTATTAAAAACCCAAGTCTTTTTGTACGATGCTGACACAGCCCGTCTTGAAGCAGCTTATAAAGCAGGAAATAGCGTTGCTAAAGGTCTTTTAGAAAGTTACGCCCAAGCTGAGTTCTTTACTAAGTTACCAGATATTGCTGAAAAAGTTAATGTGGTAACTTACATAGCGGGTGAAGGTGATATCTCAACGGATTTATTATCGCCAGGTCATCAATCTCACTCTCGTGCTGACCGTGAACTACATGGTCAATGTATGTGCACGCCAGAAGCTCAAGCAGAAATAAAAGCATTACAAGCTCTACACACTGACATGCAAGTCATGCTGATTGCTGAAAAAGGCACTATGGGTGTAGGTTCATCTCGTATGTCTGGTGTGAATAACGTTGCACTTTTGACAGGTAAAGAAGCAAGTCCATATGTACCTTTTATAAATATCGCACCCATTGTTGCGGGTACCAATGGTATCGCGCCAATCTTCCTAACAACGGTTGATGTAACAGGTGGTATTGGTCTTGACCTTAAAAACTGGGTTAAGAAAGTAGATGCAAGCGGTAATACTGTTGTTGATAAAAATGGTGATGCGGTACTAGAAGAAGCCTACTCAGTGGCTACTGGTACGGTACTAACTATCGATACTAAAGCGAAGAAGTTATATAACGGTGACGAAGAGCTTGCTGATATATCATCAGCCTTTACTCCACAAAAAGTAGAGTTCATGAAAGCGGGTGGTTCTTATGCTGTAACCTTCGGTAAGAAGCTGCAAACTTTTGCTGCTGAAGCTTTAGGTGTTGAACCTGTAAGTGTATATGCCGCTTCAAAAGAAATTTCACATGAAGATCAAGGGTTAACTGCAGTTGAGAAAATATTCAACCGTAATGCAGTTGGCGTGTTATCTGACTCACCATTGCACGCAGGCTCAAACGTTCGTGTTAAAGTCAATATTGTTGGCTCGCAAGATACCACTGGCCCTATGACATGTCAGGAATTAGAGGCAATGGCTGCTTCTACTATTTCGCCATTAGTTGATGGTGCATTCCAATCAGGTTGTCACACGGCATCTGTTTGGGATAGCAAAGCAAAAGCGAATACACCTAAATTAATGAGTTTTATGAACGCGTTTGGTCTAATCACAGCACGTGATCCTAAAGGTGTTTACCCTGCAATGACTGATGTTATTCATAAAGTATTGAATGACATTACGGTCGATGACCGCGCTATCATTATCGGTGGTGACTCGCATACTCGTATGTCTAAAGGTGTGGCCTTTGGTGCTGACTCTGGAACGGTTGCTATTGCATTGGCAACGGGTGAGTCTGCAATGCCAATCCCTGAGTCAGTGAAAGTGACCTTTAAAGGTCATATGAAAAAACATATGGATTTCCGTGATGTTGTTCACGCAACACAAGCGCAAATGCTTAAGCAGTTTGGCGGCGAAAACGTATTCCAAGGCCGTGTAATCGAAGTACACATCGGGACTTTATTAGCTGACCAAGCTTTTACTTTCACTGATTGGACTGCAGAGATGAAAGCAAAAGCTTCAATCTGTATTTCTCAAGACGAAACATTGATCGGTTCACTGGAATTAGCGAAAAGCCGAATTCAAATTATGATCGATAAAGGTATGGAAAACCCTGCTAAGACGCTTCATGGTTTAATTTCTTTAGCTGATAAACGTATTGACGAAGTTAAGTCTGGTACTACACCTGCGCTTACTCCAGATGATAATGCTAAATACTATGCGGAAGTGGTTGTTGATTTAGATCAAATTGCTGAGCCAATGATTGCTGATCCTGATGTTAACAACGAAGACATATCTAAGCGTTATACCCATGATGTTATTCGCCCTGTTTCATACTACAGTGATAAGCCTGTCGACTTAGGTTTTGTGGGTTCCTGTATGGTTCATAAAGGTGATATGCAAATTATCGCGCAAATGTTCCGTAACATGGAAGCGCAAGGCACTAAGATTGAATTTAAAGCGCCATTGGTTGTTGCGCCACCAACTTACAACATAGTTGATGAGCTTAAAGCTGAGGGTGACTGGGCAATTCTTGAGAAGTATTCAGGTTTTGAATTTGATGATACAGACCCTAAATCTTCTGCACGTACTAAGTATGAAAATATCATGTACTTAGAGCGTCCTGGTTGTAACTTATGTATGGGTAACCAAGAAAAAGCAGAACCGGGTGATACTGTAATCGCAACGTCTACTCGCTTGTTCCAAGGCCGTGTTGTTGCTGATACATCAGATAAGAAAGGAGAGTCTCTACTTGGTTCAACGCCTCTAGTTGTACTTTCTACCATGCTTGGACGTTTCCCTTCAATTGAAGAGTATAAGAGCGCTGTTGAAGGTATCCACCTAACTGACTTTATTCCACCAGTTGAAGCGTTAACCTCGCCTTACTCTGTTCCAATTAAAATGGTATAGACCCTTTACTCAATAAAGTAAGTTAATATTTAAACATAGGGTTACCTGTTTACAGGTGACCCTTTTTTATTGCTTCAATAGTTCAAGATAAATCCTAATCAAGAATCAATTAATTGAAATGTCAATAATTTGAACCTTTTTACCTTTTCTCATTCTCACTATTAAGTTTTTTACTAATAGCAGGGAATACATTATGGAAAAATCTATTAAAGTAGCGTTAATGCTGACTCTTATCATTTGTTTTACTGCAGCCTGCACAAATAACAATATCAGGCAGGTAATAGGTAGCGCTGTGGCTAATGGTGCGGATACCCAAGTCAAATATACGACTTTTGAATGTACAACTTTACAACAGCGTTGTGTCCAAGGTGAATATCAAGAATGGCAAACTAGTGATAAAGAGTTGGGCTGTTCTTGTAAAAAGTTGTAGGCTATTACCTAACTTTGTAATTGATGTGAATGCTAATGCGCTGTGTTTTTAATATTTTAATTTTGATGTCTTGTTTTACTTTATTTGCTTGCTCTAATGTAAGCGCAGAATCCATTACTTTTGGGAATGTTCAAATTAAAGTAAAAGGAAATGCTTACAAATTGGAATATGCAGATACCTTTGAGCGACGAGCCAAAGGTTTAATGAATAGAAATGTATTGTGTGACACATGCGGTATGTTATTCAAATTTGATAGTGCTAAAGTCGCAGGATTTTGGATGAAGGACACCCTTATTCCATTAGATATTGCCTTTGTTCGTTCTGATGGCACTATAACTGACATAAAAAATATGCGAGCTTTAGACTTAAAGTCTACCACTTCTTCAGAAGCTGTACTGTACGCTTGGGAAATGAATAAAGGCTGGTTTGCTGCTAACAACATTAAAGTCGGAGACAATGTAGCTATCTGTTCAGTTTACTAATGTTGTAGGCCGGTGATTTTTTGAAAGTTTTACTAAGATTTTTCTTTCAATTTATTATGATGTAACGGCTTTTAAGTAGGCGTTATTAAATTATTTCCCTATTAAATGTTTTTAAAAGGTTCATTGGATGTACTTTCAATTAAACGCTGAAAATTTGGTGAGCTTTTTAGCTTCACTACCAGAAATGCAAAGTCACTTTTCTTCTTTTCAAAATCTAGGTGTCACTGAGATTACCGGTGGTAATATGAATTATGCCTTTGTGGTAAGTAATTTAGATAAACCAGAAGAGTCTGTATTTTGTAAACAATCTCCTCCCTATATAAAAGTACTAGGTGAAGAATGGCCTTTAACTCGTCAGAGAATGACTGCAGAAATAGAAGCTTTATCATTTCAGGCTAAAGTATCTCCAAGCACAGCACCAAAAATTTATTATCAGTCTGAAGTGCTTTCGATATTAATATTGGAAAATCTACAGGGGTACAATATTCTTCGAGATGAATTGATAAAAGGTCATTACTTTGCAAATCTTGCAGATCATATGGCAAGTTATCTAGCGGCAACCTTGTTTTTCTCTAGTGATTTTGGGCAGTCAGCTGCACAGAAAAAAGCCTTAATCGCTAAAAGTGAAAATTCTGATATGTGTATGATTTCTGAAGATTTTATTTTTACATATCCCTTTGAACATCACGCAATGAATGATTACAACCCAGCATTATCTCAGGGAAGTATTGATATGATTCAAAAAGATCCCCTAGTACGTGCTCAGGTAGCGCAGATGAAATATCTGTTTACTACATCGAAACAAGCATTACTCCATGGCGATCTACATACGGGCTCTATCATGCTTAATCAAGAGCGTACTTACGTTATTGATGCTGAGTTTGCATTTGCAGGCCCCATTGGCTTTGATGTAGGTGCTTTGGTTGCCAATTTGTATTTGAGTTATTTCTCTCATTTAGGGCAGGGCACTGCCGAATCTGAAAAATATAGTGAATGGTTGTTACAACAGGTTGAGGCGCTTTGGGAAGGGTTTGAAACTAAATTTACTCAGTATTGGTGTGAGTATGATGAGTCTGCAGACAAGCCATTTATGGGTAAAGATCTTACAGGTGATAGTCACGGGAAGTTGAGAACCTTATTTTTACAAGAGGTTTTTAGGGATACCCTTGGGTTTGCTGCTTGTAAAATAATCCGCCGTATTTTAGGTATAGCTAAAGTAGCGGATCTGATGCAATTTGAAGACGAAAATGTTAGAGCCAATTTAGAAACCCAAGCGTTATCATTTGCTAGAATGTTATTGCTAAATCGAGATGATATTAAAAGTTTTTCAGAAGTAAATAAGGTCATTAATCACTAATTAAAGGCTTTAGTAAACGACTTTTTATAAAATGACTATTTCTTCATTTTTTAAGAGGCCCACAATTTCACTGTTTTCAGCATCTGCAAAAGCTTTATCAAGAAGGAGGGAACGATAACTTACCCCGTCGCGATAATTTGGGTGGGTAAATATATAGCTTTGATTTGAGTTAAGTGCCTCGATTACTCGTTTAGCTAGCATTTGCGCCGGAATTCCTGATTCAACTAATGCTGCAGCTTGGTTCATGCCGCCCTTAGATTTTACTTTGGTGGAGCCTTGCTCTTTTACGTTTTGATACTCTGGCTGAAGGTTACGAAGTGATTCGTGGATGCGAGTTTTAACAAATGCAGGACATAGTGCAGATACCGCAATATTTTCTTTTTTGAGTTCTGCGGCCCAACTTTCAGACATAGAAATAACTGCAGCTTTGGAGGCTGCATAAGCGCCAGAGTAGGATACCCCGTTCATGCCCGCCATAGAGGCCACATTGATTATCCAACCTCCTTTCCCATGGGCTTTTATTGCTGGAACTACTGCTTGAGTACCGTTGACTACACCCATTACGTTGACATCTAGTACCCATTTCCATGTATCTAGTTTAGTTTCGTCAATTGAGCCAGGTACCCCTCCAACACCAGCATTGTTGACTAACATATGGATATCGCCAAACGTTGCTTTAGCATTTGTTACTAGGTCTAGTCATTGTTGATTTTGTGTAACATCTAAGGTGCAGGCTAGTACATTAATATCGGTATTTTTGAGGTGCAACTCTGCTACTGTCAGTTGCTTCTGGTCAATGTCACCGATCACTATGTTCATACCTAGTTGACCAAATTCCGAAGCTAAGGCTAAGCCTATGCCCCCTGCGCCACCAGAGATTACAGCTGTTTTACCCATGTATTGATTCGACATGTGATGATTCCTTCAACATTGGAGCGACCGTAAGAGGTCGACGAATCTTTATGCTGAATAATAAAGTGGGAGTGGATGTCTAGATACTTTATTTGGCTAATTGATTTGACTTCATGGGGTGAATAAATATTTCAGGGAACATCACCGGGGGCGCTTAATGAAGAGAGGCTTGAAATTAATGGTGACGTCCCAGCTTTGTAAGAGCATGACATAGCTCTATTCTATTGTTGTGACTCCGCTCTGAGTGCCAACTAGCACCATGTCAGCACCGCGATGAGCAAACAAGCCATTGGTAACCACTCCCACGATAGCGTTAAGTTGTTCTTCGAGCTCAACAGGGTTGAGTATAGTGAGGTTATGTACATCTAAAATGACATTGCCGTTGTCGGTAACCACGCCTTGTCTATATTCAGGATCTCCCCCTAATTTAACGATTTCTCGTGCTACATAAGAGCGCGCCATCGGTATCACTTCTATAGGTAGTGGAAACTTTCCTAAAATAGGAACTTGTTTAGTGTCGTCAATGATACAGATAAATTGCTCAGCTACTGCTGAAACGACTTTTTCTTGAGTGAGGGCTGCGCCTCCACCTTTTATCATATGTTTATGTTCAGTAATTTCATCTGCCCCATCTACATAAACATCAAGTTTATCTACTGAGTTGAGTTCAAATATGTCTATTCCAAGGTCTTTCAAACGTTGGGTGGATGCCTCTGAACTTGAAACCGCCCCAATAATGTCATCTTTAATATCTGCTAATGCATCTATAAAATAGTTTACCGTTGAGCCTGTACCTACGCCTATTATTGATTGTGGCTTTACATATTGTATGGCAGCTTCAGCAGCGGCTTGTTTCTTTTGATCTTGTGTCATGACTTACTTAGTTTAAAGCGAATATTAGCAATATTCTAACCTAGCTGCGCAACGAACCCCTAACGCAATTTTAGGTCTTGAAGTATTGAGTTGGTGTAGCGATGCCGTGCAAAGGAATATCCCAATGGTTTGCTTTTAAAGCGTTCGCTTGCTGGCATGTGTGGGCTAAGCCAATTAGTTGCGTGTTTAACTTGTCTCTTTTAATGGGAGCTAAAGAGCGGTCGTAGTACCCACCACCCATACCTAACCTATTGCCTGCTGCGTCAAATGCGACTAAAGGAGTCATGATTAACTCAATATCAGCAAGTGGACAAATATTATGACTAGTAATGACAGGCTCTTTAATACCGTATTGGTTGGCTATCATTACACTATTTGGAAAATATTCAACAAATACTAAATGACCCGTAGAAAAAGGATGTAATACTGGCAACAACACTCTTTTATTATGTTGCCAGCAATATTCAATTATACAGCGGGGATCAATTTCGCCATCGTTTGCCAAGTAACAAGCTACGGTATTGGCCTGTTGCAGGCTAAGTTGTTGCAGGCATGTGTTTAATACTTGCTTAGAGGCTTGTAGCTGTTGTGCTTTGGATAGTTGCTGACGTTTTTTGCGAAACTGAAGTCGCAGATTAGTGGGGGGCATCTCGGCGGTATCCAATAAGTTTAGGTTGCGTTTTATTTGCTTAAACGCAACCTTCTTAGTTTAGCTAGGCTGACAGCTTATAGTTTGTAAGTATCTAAATACAGCTTGGTTAGACGTTCGTTATCTACCTTAGTAGCCACATTCACTAGCTCTGCGTTTAACCAATCTGGACTGGCAGTGGTATTAGGAAGTGCGATAGAGGTTTGGCCTCTGTTTAATGGGTCTGTTGATACTCTGCCATGGCCAGTTTGCAACTCAAACAAGCTTGGGTCGACAAGGTGTGCAATAGGCATTGCATCGTGGAAAAAGCATACATCTTCTTCACGGTTTTGTGAGTAAAACTCTACATAAAATTGTGCGGCATCGTGAACAAAACCACCTAGTTTTTGGTTGTTCTGTTGTAACTGCTTTAAGAAGTCAGGGCTGAATGGGCATGAATTGGTTACATCAAGGCCAAACATGTTTAATTCCCAAGATGCGCCAAATACAATTTCTGCAGCGTGGGCATCATTCCAAATGTTGGCTTCGGCAACAGGCGTCACATTACCTCTTACAAACGCAGCTCCCCCCATAATAGACACGGCTTTAACTAATTTTGGTAGCTCTGGCTCTAAACGCAAAGCTAAGGCTAGGTTGCCAAGTGGACCAATAGCCACAATGGTAATTTCACCAGGATATTTACGAGCCATATCTACGATAAACTGCGCAGAACTGCGAGGGTCTAGCTCGCCTTTTGCTGCCGGAAAGTTAATATTTCCAAAGCCATCGTCTCCATGAACAAAATGCGCGTAACTTGACTCTGGGCCGACCCAAGGCATGCCTACTCCTTTACAAACAGGAATATCTTTTCCTGCTAAGTCACAAAGAGTTATCGCATTTTTTGCTGCCATTTCAACAGGAACATTCCCATAAACAGTGGTTAGCCCCAGAACATCAATTTCAGGATGTTGAAAGGCAAAAAAGATTGCCATGGCATCATCGATACCAGGATCGGTATCAAGAATAATTTTGTGACTCATAAGAATAATTCTCCGTTGAAAATCTTTGGGGTAATAGTGTAATTATTATTGTCTAGCAAGAAAGCGATCAACGTCTTTCTCGTTAGGGATAGATTGCGCCGCGCCTGCTTTCATAACTGCTAAGGCTGAAGCTGCACAGGCTCTAGATAGTGCGGTTTTGGTATCTGCATGTTCGCTGTAGGCAGATAGAAAGTATCCAATAAAAGTATCGCCAGCAGCTGTGGTGTCTATCGCATCTACTAAAAAGGCAGGTACATCAATACTCTTATCTTTTTTGAGCATCCTAACCCCAGCTTTGCCTAGGGTGATGAGTATTTCGGCATGAGCCCAATCATTACGAAAATAGGCTTCGATATCATCTAGATTGCTTTGACCTGAAATTTCTTCTGCTTCTATCTCATTGACGATTAATAAATCGATACATTCATGGGGTAATTGCTTAACTGATTCGGTCATAGGGGCAGGGTTAAAGGCAACTTTTAATCCTTTTTCTTTTGCCTGTAGTAAGACTTCATCGATGCAGCTGGTTTCATTTTGAGTTAACACCCAATCGCTAGATTTCACATCATCAAGTGCATGCATTACGTCTTTTGACGTTAACTCTTGATTTGCGCCACCAAACAATACAATGGCATTTTCAGCAGAAGGAGTGACTTGAATAATGGCGTGGCCTGATGCTGTTTCAGTGCAAGATATATACTTACAGTTAATACCATCGCGTATCATGCTTTGCTTGAATCCTGCATCTGTTTCGCTTATTTTTCCAACGTGGCGTACATCCGCCCCTGCTCGTGCTAAGGCGATAGATTGATTGGCTCCCTTGCCTCCCAGTAAACATTGATATTCGTTTGAAGCTAATGTTTCCCCCGGCTGTACGAAGTGGTCTACACGATAAACATGATCAATGTTAATGGATCCAAAGTTAATGATGGCCATGAAGTTTGCCTTATTTGTTATGTAATATTGGTGAGCAATGGCCATATTCTAACTGAATATTATTAGACTAGAAATAAACGCAACTCGTATAGTGCTAAAATCTTAGTTGAAACCTGACCGTTTGGTCAAGGTTGAATTTGCACTCGGTGCTTTAGGACATTCACTTTAGGCAAAAAGGTTACGTAGTTTATTAAACAAACTTGGCTTTTCTACATAGGGTTCTGGGTTTGTTAAAAACAAACGTACTGAAACGGTAGCTCCGTGCCCCCATGGCCACCAAGCAGCCATTATGCGAGTTCGGCTGTTTAAGTTGGCAGCTAACAGCTTTTGTTTTTTTGTTAACTTTGCAAAAGGACCTGCATAATGTTTTACCTTAGCTGGCGCCTTTCTAATGCTTTTTGCGTCCCAAGAGTCTGGGAATACTTGTTGTAGTGTAATTAAAACTTGTTCTTCTTTATCTACGGAGAATTCGGCAAGCATGACATTGTGAAAATTATCATATTTCCACTTTACAATATGAGACAGGGCGTCTATTGCATTTTTTCCGTGTACTCTCAATTGCTCTTCTTGGTTCATTTGACTACCGTCCAAATCCATTATGTTGTCGAATGGGTGCCTCCCAAAATGCCGCTGTCTAGTGTTCGCCCGTGAACCGAAAGTTCAGGGCGGAAGTATCATCATTACCTCAGGCTTCTCGGTACGAGCCAAGCTTGCACAATAGTAGTGGAATCAACTTCCTAGGTAAAAAGCATCGGCCAGGGACATTACTAAACTGGCTAACATTCCAGGAGGCTTAGAAAAATTATTGATATGCTGTTTAGGTTAAACTCCAGTATCAGGGTTATTATAATCTTTAACTATATGAATATACTAGGGCCAGATGAGCTTTCTTATATTTTTTAAAACCTAATGTTTAGGTTGAGCTACGTGATTTAATGTGATTTAAGTCTATGACCAACTGGGTTTAATTTAGTGACAGTGATAGCATAGTGAATAGTTTATGGAGGGCTTTATTTGCACTCTTTACCACAAAATTACTGAGAATTTATCTTGAACACTTCAACTAACCTTTTTGATACCCTCTCTGCTCTGTTAGAGCGTAACAATATTTTAACCAGTGCTGCTGAAATACAAGGAATGGTATGTGGCATGTTAGGAGGTGGCATGCCTCTTGAGTGCTTAGATTGGATGGAGCCTCTGTCTGACTTTATTCATCAAGGAGACGCTTTCTCTCCAGAGGTACATACTGCGTTTAAAAAGCTTTATGATGATACCTGCCAACAGTTGATTGAAAGTGATTTTGCATTGAGTTTGTGTTTGCCTGAAGATTCTGCACCAATAAATGAGCGTGGCCAAGCTTTATTAAACTGGGTGCAGGGGTTTATGTTGGGTTTTGGTTTGCATCAAGCTGATTTAACAGGCTGTTCAGACGATGTAAAAGAAGGCCTAGAAGATTTCGCTGAAATCGCCCGTATGGATGAAGAGATGAGCGAAGATGAAGAGTCAGAACAGGCTTTGTTTGAAGTGATGGAATATGTGAGAGTGACGGCCATGTTATGTTTTAATGAATTGGGTAAATCTCCAGAACAACAGCAAGGTGAGCCAAAAACAGTCCATTAAGGTGTTAGTAAGCATTAGATTTTTCTGCACAGAGTAATTTTATCAATATATGAATACCACTGATTTTAGTTTATCTAGGCAACGGCTTATGAAGGCAATGCTACCTAATAGCATTGCTATAGTGCCTGCCGCTAGTTTAGTTTCTCGTAGCAGAGACACTGAGTATCCCTTTAGGCAAGACAGCTATTTTCAATATCTAACTGGGTTTCCAGAGCCTGAAGCTTATTTGGTTTTGTCTAACGACTGTGAATACAAAGATGGGTTGTCAGTACTATTTTGTTTAGATAAAGACCCCTTGCAAGAAGTTTGGCATGGCCGACGCTATGGTCCTAAGCAAGCTAAAAAGCAATTCGCAATTGATATGGCCTTTGCATTAGACGAGTTAGATGACAAGTTATTAGATTTGGTCGATGGCCATAAACACCTCTACTTTGCCCAAGGTCATAATACTCAGGCTGATGAGTTAGTGTTTGATGTGATGCAAGCGCTCCGTAACGCGGCCAAACAAAGTAAACAAGCGCCAGCTACTATTGTGGATATTCGCCTTATATTAGATGAAATGCGCTTAATAAAATCTGATGCTGAAATCCAAGTGATGCGCCAAGCTGCAGCGATTGCTTGCCAAGCCCATATTCGAGCGATGAAGTTTTCTGAAGCGGGTAAAAATGAATATCACCTAGAAGCAGAAATTCATCATGAGTTTGCCATGCAAGGTGCTAGACACCCTGCCTATGGCACTATAGTGGGAAGTGGTGACAATGCTTGCATATTACATTACACAGAAAACAACCAAACATTAACTGATGGTGATTTGGTGTTGATTGATGCTGGGTGTGAGTTGCAAGGTTATGCCGCTGATATTACCCGAACGTTTCCTGTTTCTGGCACGTTTTCTGAGGAACAAAAACAGCTGTATAATTTGGTTTTAAAGGCGCAACTAAAAGCATTTAGGGCATTTAAAGCTAATAATACTATTAAGCAAGCTAGTGATTTAGCCATAGAGGTAATTACTCAAGGCTTGATAGACTTTGGAATTTTACGAGGAGAGCTTGCGGACAACATCGAGCAACTTACCTATCGTGAATTTTATATGCATGGTTTGAGTCACTGGCTAGGATTAGATGTCCACGATGTGGGGCATTATAAAATCGATGATGAAGACAGGCCTTTAAAAGCCGGCATGGTTTTAACTGTAGAGCCGGGGGTTTACATTGCACCTGATGCAAACGTAGATATTAAATGGCGAGGTATTGGTATTCGTATCGAGGATAATTTATTAATTACTGAAAGTGGTTATGAGAACTTGACTCAGGCAGCCCCTAAAACAGTTTCCGAAATAGAAAGCATAATGCGTCGTGGTATTTAACAAATTTAAGGTCAATTTATCCCATGTTACATTTTGATATTGCGATTGTAGGCGGGGGGATTGTGGGGTTAACACAAGCTCTTGCGTTGGAAAAATCCGGGTTATCCATAGCTGTGATAGATGCTCATTCCAGTGATGGTATGCCAATTGGTGAGCCGGAGTTACGGGTGAGTGCGCTTACTTTGGCTTCGCAAAATATTTTGGAGTCATTAGGGGGATGGCAGCGTTTAGATTTCACTAGAGTAGCTCCTTATCAAAAAATGTCAGTATGGGATAAAGATAGTTTTGGAAAAATAAACTTTGATGCTGACGAAGTGCAGCAACCCCAGCTAGGTTATATAGTGGAAAACCAAAGCATTAGACATGCTTTATGGCAACAAGCAGAGCAAAGCCAAAATATTGAGTTGTTGGTTCCCAATAAAATTAGGCAGCTAGTGTTTGGTAAGCAAGAGTGCTTTATCGGTTTAGATGGTGACACTCAACTTAGCGCTCGTTTAGTCATTGGTGCTGATGGAGCTAATTCACTTGTTAAAAAGTTAGCCAATTTTCCGCAAACATTTTGGGACTATGACCAATGTGCTATTGTCGCAACAGTAAAAACAACCTTACCCCATGATAATGTTGCCAGACAAATTTTTACGCCTTCAGGCCCGCTTGCCTTTTTACCTTTATGGGATAAACACCACTGCTCTATTGTTTGGTCTCAGGATGAGGCGCGATCGACTGAATTAATGGCTATGTCTATGGATGAATTTAACAAAGCCATATCTGTTAATTTCGATATGTCTTTAGGTTTATGTGAAGTGGTGAGTGATAAGCAGTCTTATTCACTGAAAATGCGTTATACCAGACAATGGATTAAAGATAGAGTCGCCATAATTGGTGATGCCGCACATACGATACACCCTTTGGCTGGGCAGGGGGCGAACTTAGGTATACTAGACGCCGCTGCCCTAGCTGAGCATATAATTACCTTGATTGAGTTGGGTAAGGACTTCGCGCTGGCTAAAGATTTAAGAGCTTTTGAGCGTTGGCGTAAAACTGAAACCCTTAAAATGGTAGCCTCAATGGAAGGTTTTAAGCGGTTATTTGCTGGAACTCACCCAATTAAAAAGTTATTTCGAGGTGCTAGTTTGTGTATGGCTGAAAATGCGCCATTTGCAAAAAATAGTATTGTTCGACATGCAATGGGTTTAAATGGTGAATTACCAGCACTAGCAAAGTTGAAAACACGAGAATCCAACTGACAGGCCATCATTTAAATGGTTTTAGAGCTCTATTTAAAGCCAGATAAGGAATTAAAATGTATATAAAAATAACATGTTTCACGTTGTTACTTTTGTTGACTAGTTGTAGCACTGTCACATCTGATTCTGTTACGAAAAATAAAGAAGATAGTGACCAACAACTAGGCGTGAACGGTATAAAAGAGTTTGAAAAAGACCTAACTGTTGTACTTCGTGAAACAAACAAGGTTAAGTGCCAAGCGGCGCGGATGGATATGGTAGATGCCGAAGCTAATGGTGATGTGGGTGAGGTTCGTTTGGTCAAAACTCAGTTACAAAAATATTGTGTACCTAACGAATAGCTTGCAATGACCCCTGGCATTAACTGCGCTACAAAAGCCAAAGTGGCTTTTCAAGTTCATGAGTATCAACATGATGCTTCTAGCCAATCATATGGGTTAGAAGCTGCTGAAAAGTTAAATGTTCCCTCTAAACAAGTATTTAAAACTTTAGTTGCTAAACTGGATGGGGCAACTTTAGTTGTGGCGGTTGTGCCAGTGGACTCTATGTTAAGTATGAAGAGCCTCGCCAAAGCCTGTGCTGGCAAAAAAGCTGAAATGGCAGATAAGTTAGAAGTACAGCGTAGCACAGGCTATGTGTTAGGTGGTGTAAGTCCTTTGGGTCAGAAAAAAGCACTGAAAACAGTCATTGATGAATCTGCTAAATTGCACTCTACTATCTATGTAAGCGCTGGGCGTAGAGGCTTAGAAATTGAGCTTAGCGCATCAGACTTGCAGTCTTTAACACGGGCATCATTTTCAGATATTTGTCAGCGGTGACTTAATTATTTGATTATATTTTAAGTTATCAATACTTAGTGTTTAAATGCGTTTTTTGTAGATATGGCAAAATTTGAAATGCACTTAATAGGCAGAAAGAGGGGGGGGGGATTTTATATGTATCAAATAGTCCCATTTTTAAACAGTTGCTGGTTTTTAGGAATGTATTTATCACAAGTATTGATGAATGGAATCAATAATATGTCTAACAAGATTGATTATCTCGTGCTGATAAATTAACAGAATGGAAAAGGCCGCTCCATTCGTATGATTTGATATAATCTCTATCATGTTTTCCAGTTTTGTATGAGTGTCTTTTTGAAAAGTAGTTTACCTAGTTCTTCTAGAGCGTCTAAGAGGGGGCGCTTAGTTAAAAATCTCCGTCGTAAAAAAGCCTCACAACTCATAGGGCCAGTGCGTTCTTTTCAAATAGATGGCTTAACTCATGACGGTAAAGGTGTTGCACGAGCTGAGGGTAAAGTAACCTTTATTGCTGGAGCCCTGCCTGAGGAGATAGTTAAAGCTCAAGTAATTAAGTCTAATCGTCGATTTGATGAAGCTAAGTTGGTTGAGATTGATCAGCAGAGTACTGATAGAGTCACACCGCAATGCGCTCATTATGAACCTTGCGGTGGTTGTAGCTTTCAGCACCTATCAGTTGAAAAACAACGAGCTGCAAAACAGCTCTGGCTACAAGGCCAATTACGTAAAGTTTGTGAGCCTAATGATTTGATTTTATTAGCAGATTCACCTTTGGCTTATCGGCGCCGAGCTCGCTTATCGGTGCGAGTGATTGACGGTAAGTTGTTACTCGGCTTTCGGGGTCATGCTTCTAAAAAAATAGTATCAATTGATAACTGCATTGTATTAACTCCAAAATTACAGTTGGTTTTTACGGCCTTAAAAACTGCGCTATTCCAAGATGAAGGGTTCACTCAAATTGCTGATAAATTGGGACATATTGAATTATTAGAAGATGATAAAGGTGTATCTGTGTTGTTTCGTTTGACTGCGACCATCGAGTCTTTAGTTCATGAAAGTTGGGAGCGGTGGGCTCAGAATCAGAACCTAGCACTATATTGGCAACAAGCAGGTCTGGACAGGGCTGCAGTGGCACGAGAATCATTCAGACATTATCGGGTTGAAGGCCTAATGCTTAGCTATCACCCCCAAGACTTCATTCAGGTTAACGCCCAAATGAATGCTAAAATGATAGCCCAAGCAATGGCTTGGCTAGCTCCAAACAAAGATGATGTAATCCTAGATTTATTTTGTGGGGTAGGAAATTTCTCTCTACCTTTAGCTAATCGAGCTAAACAAGTAGTAGGCGTTGAGGTACAAGCAAGTATGGTCGCTGCGGGTACCAATAATGCCAAAGCAAATGGGCTAGATAATTTGTCTTTTATAGCAGCAGATTTAACTCAAGCCACAAATAAAGATATTGGTTCATTAGGAGTAACAAAAGTTTTATTAGACCCACCAAGAGCGGGAGCTATCGAATTTTTACCTAGCATAGTAAAGTTAAAACCAAAAAGCATTTTGTACGTATCTTGTGACGCTGCGACCTTAGCCCGTGATGCAGAATATTTGCTTGATAAAGGTTATAGAGTAAAGTGCGGGGCTATGATGGATATGTTCCCCCAGACTGCACATCTTGAAACCATGCTTTTATTTTCACGCTAGGCTTCAAAGTGATAGTTGATTATTTTATCTAGTGGTTAGAAATTTAGTGGCTTTTTTTAGGAAATCGGATACAAACGAAGTAACCATTTCCTTTAATTATATTAGCTGAGTGTTGAGTATCACTGGGAATAAAGACAACGCTACTTTCTGTTATTACTTGAGTTTTCCCAGAAAATTCTAATTCCATTGCAAAATCTCCCTCAGCGATAATAATATTAATTTCATCTTCATTAAGGTGTAAATGACTCGAGCAATACTTTTCGTGGTTAGAAGTCGCATCAAACTGATGCATAGCAACATGTATAGGGCACGCTTGTGCAACATACCTAGTTAATACATTGGTGAGGTAATGATTCTCATCCCATTCTTCTTTTCTTTCTAATTTAGATATTGACCACATAAGTCCATTTATGCCCATATGTTATTATTGTAAGAGTTAAGTAGCTTTAGAAAAAAACATAAGTTCTTTTATATAATTTCACAATTAAATCTGTTTGAAAAGCTTTATAAAACAACTAAGTTAAATAGAAGGTCAGGTAATAAAATTTAACATGGAAGTGTTATAATTAAATGCGTTCAAGTAGCTCTTTATAGAGCTTTAATCAACTCTATAAATAACAGTTAGACCTTGTGGAATTTTTATATGTGCGGGTAAATAGGTCACAGTATCTTTATTATTTTTGAAGTATTCAAGCATTGCATAAGGAGATTCAATTTCTGTAGGGGGCTTTTTTCTTCCACCAAACTGCATTTGTGCCCAATAAGACTGAATACGTGATTCTGTTAACCCAACAACTTTAGTATTAAATATCAGTCTTGCTTCGCTATTTGGCTTTAAAACCAGAGGCTTCAATGTAAACTCTGAGCTGCTTCGCATAAAAATATCTCTTACCTGACGCTTTCCTATATTTAAGTCTGTATTGTCTGTGTTTGCCACTACAACAATACCTATAGAACTAGCATAGAAACTTTGTAAAGCTAAAATTACCAGTATGAATTTGATAAGACTCTTCATCAGAAAACCCACTCCACACCGATTTGATACAAGGTTGCCTTGCGATCAAAGTCGGGATTAGTGATATCTTCAAAGAATGAATTTTCTTCTTGCTCTCCACTTAAATAAGTAACTTCTGCTTTAGCTGAAATGTTGTATTTTAAATCCCATCGCAAGCCAAAAGTTAGAGACTCCAAAGTATACAATGGCAAATTTTGTGTGATGCCATCGTAGATAAACGATAATTCGGTTAACTCTTCGCTGACATACTTGGGGATTAAGTTTTCGGGAATATTGTATGAACTATCTGAATTTGCGTAGGTAATATGTACCTGAAAAGCATCAAAATTGTACCCTAAGGTCAGGTAGTAAGAGTTAAGTTGAGGAACTACCAAAAGGTCAGAATCAATCTTTACCCACTCAGCAGCTACAAAGTAATCCAAAGTGTCATAATTCACGCTCGCTTGATACCCTGTTGCTGCACCATTAAACCTTAATGATTCAGCGTTTTCTGGGTACCCGGCGTATTCTAATATATCTGCAAATTCATTAAAGCCAGGGAAGTCAGCGTAGAAATCTGATGACTGTGTTATTGAAGCTCGTGCCGAGAAGTTGCCCCTGTTAAGAGTGAAAATCATTCCTTTTATTTCATCTACATCAATATTTATGTTTTCCCCTGCTCTTGAAAATTCGCCACTATAGGCACCGTAATAAGCTTCGATATCAAAATTTAGGCCATTCAAGTTAAACTTGTAAGTACCACTGACCCCTTCATAGTTTGAAAAGAGAAAACCACTGTAAACTTGTTGAGGAGGGGAAATCCAAGGGTATGAAAACCCAACATCTATAACGTCGGTATAACGAAAAAAAGGTGTTCTAAGTTTGCCAAATTTAAATAGCCAATTATTACTGGGTTCGTATGTTACATAAAGCCATTCTAAACCTGAATCTCGCTCGTCACTTGAGTGAGCTAATAATTGACCAGAAGCACTGATGGTTTCAGTAATAAACACATCGGCCTGAATAGCTAAAAGAGATTGTTCGGAAAAATTTACTTCATTTGAGTAATTGCCGTAACTGGCACTCGATTCATCTAGGTATCCACCGACAACACGAGCAAAACCACTGATGTTTACCCGGTCACCAAGGGCTGTAGCAGCAAATGATGGTTGAACCAAGCAGCAAACCAAAAAAGTTAAGGCGCCAAGGCTACGAGTTTTCAAAATAATGTGGGGCTCCAATAGGCTTAAAATACTGAAATTCGATTAGAATATGGCTTAAAATTTTAGTTATTGCAAAGCTGATTGAATTATATTGTTCAAGAACAGCTTCATTTGGGATGCACCGCTTTAAATATGAGTGGAGTTAAAACCCCAGGTAATGTGACATTACCTGCTAAGACAAAAGCATGGGCCTGTGCAGACATTTTTCGCCAGGTTTTTTGAATGATAGTTATCCATTTTTCTTCGCTATATTCTGGATGTTTTTCAGCAAACTTCATCATGTAGTGTTCAATAAATACTAAGCCTGCGACATCTTCAAGTAACTGAGTATCTGAATTGGATTTCATCGCTACTTTAGCTACCGCAAGTTTTGCTCTAAGGGCTGCATCTTCTTTAAACCCTACTTTCGTCATAATCGCTGCCACTTTGTTTGCGTGAAATACATAAAGGTCCCTGCGCCATTTATGGTAACCCTGACGGTTCATAGGGTAATTACTGCGAGGTGATTGCCAGCGCTGAATATGCTGACCACGCACAGCTAGCTTCATCACATGGTCAGCATCACTTTTGTATCGGCCAAGCATGTCAGACATACGCTGGCCGTATAACAACTCTTTAGGGAATTCTTTACCCTCAGCAGTCTCAACATTAGGATCTTCACTATTGGCTTGATCAATTAAAATTACGGCTTGTTCATAAGCGGCTTGAGTCATAATGTTTTACCTTTAAAAGAGGCTTTAATTTTTGCTGCTATTTTAATTTGAACATCAAAAGTATGCATAAATACTCTGCTTGTAAACTTTACCGATATAGTAACTTACTTAGCAGTAAATATAATGCTGCAGCAAGAAATAGCCCAACAAACCATGCATATCCATAGATAACATCAAATATAGGCAACACTGAGTCTAGTATCCCCGCGGCATGTAAAAATCCCGGAAGGTTGGGTAGTATGCCTAAGGTGAGAGCCCCGAGCCCCGCCCAGTTCCAACCATTAGAGGCTCCATATTCTCCCTTGTGACTAAATAGATCAGATACGTTTAACTGACATTTTCTTAATAAAAAATAATCAGCTAATAAAATACCTGCGATTGGGCCTAGTAATGCTGAATAACCTACTAACCAAACAAATAAGTAACCTCCAGCTGTTTCGAGTAACTTCCAAGGAAAAATAGCCAGCCCAATGCCTGCTGCAATGTAGCCACCAAGTTTAAAGTTAATTATTTTAGGACTTAGGTTAGAAAAACCATAAGCAGGGGCAACGAGATTAGCCGCTAAATTTGTGGTGAGAGTGGCTAAAACTAATACTGCCATGGCAAATACGACGCCCATACCCCCCATTTTTCCCGCAAGTACGATCGGATCCCAAATAGGTTCTCCGTATATCACTACAGAAGCTGAAGTGACAGCTACACCGATAAAGGCAAATAAAGCCATGGGGATAGGCAAGCCAATAGCTTGACCCACTATTTGGTCTTTTTGAGATTTAGCAAAACGTGTAAAGTCAGGGATGTTCAAAGCCATAGTCGCCCAAAAACTCACCATAGCCGTTACACCAGCGATGAATACAGGCACAAATTGGCCTTCTTTTTCGGCCCCAGCACCAAACTTAGAGGGCACAGAAAGCATTTGTCCAAACCCTCCAGCTTTAGAATACGCCCAATAAAGTAATGCTAAGCCCATCGCAATTAAAAAAGGGGCTGCAAAGCTTTCTAGCCAACGAATTGATTCTGTTCCCTGTTTGATAAAATACAAGTGCATGGCCCAAAAAATAACGAAGCAACATAGTTGTAGTAGGTTGATACCAAAAAATGGCAGAGGGGAACCGACTAAGGAATCAGCTGTTAGGCTATTTATAATTACGTATAGGGCAGAACCTCCCATCCAACTTTGAATGCCAAACCAACCGCAAGCAACTAAACCTCTTGCTACCGCTGGAATTCGAGCGCCCTTAGTCCCAAAAGCACTTCTTAATAAAACTGGAAAAGGTACGCCGTACTTCGCCCCTGCGTGACCCACTAAAACCATGGGAACCAAAACAATGACATTGCCTAGCATCACAGTAATAACAGATTGCCACCAATTCATGCCCTCTGATACTAACCCAGAAGCCAACATATAAGCGGGAACACACACCACCATTGCCACCCATAACGAAGCAAAATGTAACCAGTTCCAAGTGCGGCTAGCGCTGGTGGTAGGGGCTAAATCCTGATTCCAGAGATCGGCATCATAATGGGTGTTGTATTGGTTGTTGTCTTGTTGCTGCATTTTTTAACCTTTAAATAAACGTTTTCTTTTAAACTGAAACTGTTAAAACCGAACTTACAATTGAGTTAACCGACTAGGTAAATAGCCGGTTATTGAGTTCGCTCTGTGGTTAAAATTTACGTTCAACCGTTAAACCAAAGGTACGTGGTTTGGCATAGGATATTTGGCTCGTGCCATAGAATCCTGTCACGTCAAAACCGATGATTTCGTGATCGGAATCAAACAAGTTATCCACGTATGCCACTAAGCTCCATACATCGTCAGTCCAAGTCACTCGAGAATCTGCTTTGATATGGGATTCAATTTCGTGGGCTGTGAAATTACGAGCATTGTGGAATGTCTCCGATTGATAGGAGCCACTAATTTGAGCGGCAATGTTTCCTGAATCCAGGTCCCAATTGTACCTAAGTATTACGGCAGCTTGATATTCTGGCGTAAAAGCGGGTTTGGTATCTTTAAACACACCGTCAGCTACTTCTAAGTTTTCAACCGTGGCGTCTGAGTAAGAGGCACTTAATACCACATCTAAGCTTTTACTTGGCGTTAAGAATAGTTCAGCTTCAAGTCCTTGAAAGCTGGCTTCTTCGTTAGATACGACGCCAGAGTTATTGACCCAAGAAAAAGACTGATAATCAGTGTAATCGTAGTTATAAATACTGGCATTTAACACACCTGCGCCATCCCAAAGTTCAAGTTTCATTCCTGCTTCTATGGAAATTAAAACTTCAGGGTCATAGCTGCTAAACCCACCAAATAATGGAGCATTAAAGCTTCCGGCTTTAACACCTCGGTTCACACCAAAGTAGTAAAGGTTGTTATCAACTGAGTACTCCAACTGTAGTTTTGCCGACCATAAATCTTGATCATTATCTTGATCATAAACTTCAAGAGAAGCACTGCTGGTGTCTATTTCAATTACTCGGTCATCAGTATTGGGATTTTGATATACATTGCCCAACATGTTTTTATTTTCTCGCATGAGGCGTAAGCCACCCACAAGTATATAGTTATCGTTAAAAGAGTAATCAAATTGCCCAAATATTGAGTAAGAATCAGTGCCCAGTTCTACTAGAGTGTTGTTTTCTTCACCCCCAAGAAAATAAGCTGAAGGTGAGGCCGCTAAACCTTGACTGTAATCAGTGTCGATACCTAAGTAATATAGCCCTGCTACCCATTGCATATCGTCGGTTTCACCTGAAAAGCGCAACTCCTGGCTGATTTGAGATATTTCACTATAAGATTGAAAAATTAATTCTGGTGAAGCAGTCTGATCAGAATCTAGGCCGATTGCTCGTTCAAAGTATTTGTAGTCAGTCATAGAAAAGAAATCGACACTATCAAAGCCATATTCTAGAGTGGCCGCTAATCCTTGAGATGATATTTTATTTTGATCATCAAAAGCGAAGTCTTTATTTACTTTTTCTCCTGAACCATCTGGGTCAAAGTTACCGTTAAAGTCACCCCCTTGCACAGGTCTAAATGGGTCACCATTAAAGTTACCGTCAATACATTCACCTAACTGAATGGTGTCGCAACCAAGAGGATCATCCGCTGCATAAATCACGTCTATGACATTTCCATTGACATCTTTAACTTCTGTAGTGTTAATAACTTGGTAGGGGCCTTCACTTTTTACTGTATCAGCCCAGTTAGCGCTTAGTAGTAAGCTACCATTGTTGCCCAATGAAAAGTCTAATTGTCCGCGAATGGCTAGGGTATCATCATTGTAGCCATCTTGCCCGCCCCCGACAGACCCTGCGCGGGTGTCTGGCTCGGCTGTGTCTTCGTAGACGTTTTCAAGAATTTCACCTTGAACATTGCTATATAAAGAGAGGCGCCCTGCTATACCGTCGGTTAACGCACCAGACACTGCGGCTTCTAAGCGGAACTGCTCAAAGCTAGCAGCAGTAAAATTTACATAAGCTTCAAAGTCTTCGGTAGGCTTTGCGGTGATGGTATTGACTAGACCACCTGTGGCATTACGACCAAATAAGGTGCCTTGAGGACCTTTTAATACCTCTACTCGAGCTACATCAAATAGTCCAAAGGTTTGCGCCTGCGTACTGGCTAAATATCCTCCGTCGATATATACAGCAACAGGGGCTTCGGCCATATCCGCATAATCGTTTTGCACGACTCCTCGGATATTGAAAATAGCTCTTTGCCCTCCAATATCACCTGCTAAAGATACCCCAGGGGTGTAGGCAATTATTTCGGTACTTTCATCTAATCCCAAGGCTTTTAGTTGTTCACCACTAAATGCGGTCACAGCAATACCCACATCACTGATATTTTGTGAGCGTTTTTGTGCGGTAATTTCTATTTTCTCTAATACATTTTCAGCACTATATGCCGAAAAGGGAGTACTAAGTAATCCTGTGATTACCAACGCAATTGCACTTTTACTAAATTCCCTATATTCCATTTGTTCCTCTCATTTATAGTTTTTTTTAGAAAAAACCCAACGGGCATTTAGTTGTACATACTTATATGTGTGTTTGTCATTTGAACAAAACGTACTGCTATAAACCGATTCATTAAGGCGACGACCAGCTACAGCATCAAACAGGCCAAGGCGTAAAAATACTTTTAAAACAATAGGTTAGGTTATATGTTTAGATTGAAACTGGACCTTTTGGTCCAATTTAGTTCAATGTTGCTGTATTATTGAACGGTACTGGTGCATTTTTCCGCAGATTAGCTAATTGGAGTCAGAACTTTGAGGTGTGCAGTCTTGCTTTTTAGCCTGTGGTTAAGCTATATATTTGACTATTCACTATCTTAAATTTTCCAGAAACTATTTGGATGTTCAGACTGCAAGATAGGAGCAAAGCACTATTTTATGCGCTGTATGAACGTAGGGTGGTTAGGGAGCCGTTTACATAACGCAATGGATGGTGGGGGACAAAGTAAATGCTTCTAGAATGACAAACTTATTTGAATGTTTTCCAGTCTATCGATAAAGACAACAACAACTCTCTAAGAGAAATTGCCCGTTGCTGAGCACGGCCTCGATGATTCCAATGATGGCCGCAACAGGCTGCAGTTAAGATTGCTTTAGAGGGTTTGAGTAATTTTGCATTTAAAACTTCGATTTGACGTGGTCTTTCTTCAAGAAACGTACCGTTAAAAGCGAACCAACCAAATTTGTTGGCGTGCAATTTGGCGTTTTCAATATCGATTCTGTCTACCGAGTCTAACTCAATATGCTCGGCTCCTAGGGTGTCCACATGAATAGGAATACAACGACCTATTTGAACATTGTCAAAATACCATTGTTCGGTTTTATCTGCATCGGCCTTAGCTGCCATGCACTTTGCGGCTTGCTTAGCTTGCCAACTAGCGTTGTGTAAATCGACTTCTAATGGTGCGTCATATTGCAACAAGCTATATGCAGCGCGTTTAATGTGATGTCTTAAACCAGCAATTTTACGCTGTAATAGGCTGATGTTATTGAACTTTTGCTGGGATAGGCTGGCTAGCTCTCGCTCATAAAGTGCATTACACAACTCGGCAAAATGCTGCTGACGCTTGTCGTCAGAAAATATATCTACCTGTTTTGATGAAGGAGTACGCATGTTTTAAAAGTGTGTATAAACAAAAATGGCCAGCGATAGCCGGCCATTTTATACTCTTACGCTCTTTAAATGCAGTTTTTTTGCAGTAAAAAGCAAATCAAAGATTTACTGGCCTTTAATTTCTGAACGGCCATTGTATTTGACTGCGTCACCAAGCTCTTGTTCGATACGTAGTAATTGGTTGTATTTAGCAACACGATCTGAACGACATAGTGAACCTGTTTTGATTTGGCCTGCGGCTGTGCCCACTGCTAAATCTGCAATAGTTGCGTCTTCAGTTTCACCTGAACGATGCGAGATAACAGCAGTAAAACCTGCATCTTTAGCCATTTTAATCGCCGCTAGTGTTTCAGTTAGGGAGCCAATTTGGTTGAATTTTATTAGGATAGAGTTACCAATACCGTTCTCAATACCACGGGCTAAAATTTTAGTGTTTGTAACGAATAAATCATCACCAACGATTTGAACTTTATCACCTAACAATTTAGTTTGGTAAGCAAAACCATCCCAATCTGATTCATCTAAGCCGTCTTCAATTGAAACGATAGGGTATTCTTTACAAAGCTCACCTAAGAAATCTGAAAATTCATTAGCTGTAAATTGCTTGCCTTCGCCTTTAAGGTCGTAAATACCTTTCTCTGCGTCGTAAAATTCAGATGCTGCACAATCCATCGCTAATGTTACGTCTTTACCTAACTCGTATCCGGCAGCTACAACTGCTTCTTTAATTACTGCAAGTGCTTCAGCGTTTGATGCTAAATCAGGTGCAAATCCACCTTCATCACCTACAGCAGTATTCAAACCTTTTGCAGATAATACTTTTTTAAGTGCATGGAATATTTCAGCACCCATACGTAGTGCTTCTGTGAAATTAGGTGCGCCAACTGGCTGTACCATAAACTCTTGAATATCAACGTTGTTGTCTGCGTGCTCACCACCATTGATGATGTTCATCATAGGAACAGGCATGCTGAAAACGCCTGGCGTGCCGTTTAAGTCTGCAATGTGTTGATATAGAGGAATTCCTTTGGAAATTGCAGCAGCTTTCGCTACGGCTAGCGATACCGCTAAAATTGCGTTTGCACCGAACTTTTCTTTGTTTTCTGTGCCGTCTAGCTCGATCATGATTTTATCAATGCCAGCTTGATCTAATGAGTCTACCCCGATAAGTGCTGATTGGATGTCATCGTTTATTGCTGCAACAGCTTTAAGTACGCCTTTGCCTAAATAACGGCTTTTGTCGCCATCTCTTAACTCTAGGGCTTCACGTGAACCTGTTGATGCGCCAGATGGTGCGCAAGCGCGCCCCATTGCGCCTGACTCTAGATATACGTCAGCTTCTACGGTTGGGTTACCACGTGAATCCATTACTTCACGGCCAATAATTTTGCTTATCTTTGACATGGTTGTTGCCTTACATTATTAAAAAATGAAAAGGTCGAGTGTATCGACCCAACTAATTGTGACTCTTAAAATATTCCCCAGCGGCTTTTACAAAGCCTTCAAACAAAGGGTGCCCATCTCTTGGGGTTGAGTTAAATTCGGGGTGAAATTGCCCCGCAACAAACCAAGGATGATCAGGTACTTCTATTACTTCTACTAAACGTTTATCTGTAGACAGGCCTGTTACTTTTAAACCTGCACTTTCAATTTTTTCACGTAAATTATTGTTGACTTCGTATCTATGTCTGTGACGTTCATATATTTCAGTTGATTCGTACATCTCATGAACCTTACTGCCTGGTATCAGGTGACATAACTGACTACCTAAACGCATTGTGCCGCCTAAGTCAGAGTTTTCACTACGAGATTCAGTGCTTCCTGCCGCATCTAACCATTCTGTAATTAACCCTACAACTGGATACGGAGACTCTGGATCAAACTCAGTACTGTTGGCGTTTTCCATGCCCGCTACATTTCTTGCGTATTCTATAAGCGCTACTTGCATGCCCAAGCAAATACCTAGATAGGGTATCTTGTTCTCACGGGCATATTTTGCTGCCGCTATCTTACCTTCTACACCCCGCTCTCCAAATCCACCAGGAACGAGTATGGCATCAAGTCCTTCTAATGTTTGTTCACCTTTACTTTCAACATCTTGAGAATCCACATACTTAATATTGACAGCTAAACGGTTTTTTAAGCCTGCATGTTTTAATGCTTCATTTACTGATTTATACGCATCAGGCAGTTCTACATATTTACCTACCATACCAATAGTGACTTCATTGGTCGGGTTTGATTCTGCGTAAAGTACTTGCTCCCATTCTGTTAAATCAGATTCTGGACATTCTAAACCAAAGCGCTCAGTCACTAACTCATCCATACCTTGTGCTTTGAGCATGGCTGGTATTTTGTATATGCTATCTGCGTCACGTAAAGAAATAACGGCTTTATCAATTACATTTGTAAATAAAGCTATTTTTGAACGCTCATTAGAGGGAAGAGGAACTTCAGAACGACACACCAGAATATCAGGTTGTACCCCAACAGAACGTAGCTCTTTTACAGAGTGCTGAGTCGGCTTGGTTTTAACTTCTCCTGATGCCGCAAGATATGGAACTAAAGTTAGATGCATAAACATGGCGCGATTGCGGCCCACTTCTACGCCTAACTGTCTTACTGCTTCAATGAAAGGCTGTGATTCTATATCACCCACTGTCCCGCCAATTTCAACTATCGCAACGTCTACGCCTTCAGCTCCTTCAATTACACGGCGTTTTATTTCGTTTGTGATGTGTGGAATAACTTGAATGGTGGCACCTAAGTAATCACCACGGCGTTCACGTTTTAATACCTCTTCGTATACACGGCCCGTAGTGAAGTTGTTGCGCTTGGTCATACGGGTACGAATAAAGCGTTCGTAGTGACCTAAGTCTAGGTCAGTTTCTGCACCATCGTCTGTCACAAATACTTCACCGTGCTGAATCGGGCTCATAGTACCTGGGTCTACGTTAATATAGGGGTCAAGCTTTAACATGGTGACCTTAAGGCCCCGTGCTTCTAGAATTGCTGCAAGAGAGGCTGCTGCAATACCTTTTCCAAGTGATGAAACCACACCACCTGTGACGAAAATATAATTTGTCATAAGAACCCTAGTATAGGCGTTTTGAATTGAATAGATTTCTGTAAAGTTGGTTTGAATTTCTTATAATTAGCTAAGAACAAACCATTACCGGACGGGGGCGTAGTATAAACAAAACTGCTTTCACAGACAAAGAATTATGTAAAATAAAAGACATATGGTATGTCGATTTTGTGAATACTCCAATTCGATATGAAATCTACCCTATAAGGGCATAAATTGCTCGCCCTAAACCACCTACAATTAATATTACGTTTGCGAAAAAGCCTAAAATAAAGCCAGCAGCTCGTGCATTTGGATCTTTCACATAACTTAAGTAATAGATTGGTCGGCCTACTATAAATAGTACACCAATAGCAGCCCCTAATGCTGGGCTCAAAAAATAAGCAAATATCCATAATGCAGGGATAAATACAATGAGTTGCTCTAAAGTGTTTTGTTGAACACGATACATACGCTCCCAAGTTGGGTCGCCCGTAACGGCAGGGGCTACAACCTTAAACTTCTCTCGCCCCATACCAACTTTAAATGTAAAAAATAAATACTCTAATAGCGCTAATAAGGTGACAATTGCTGGTAATTCCATGGTAGTTTCCTCTTAATTTTCTATTGCTAAATTTTTAAGTTGATATAAATACTCTAGAGCCTGCTTAGGACTTAAATCATCTGGGTTTATTTGTTTTAAACTTAAACGTAATTCATCTATAGAGTTGAGAAGGTCGAGTTGTTGTTCTCTTTTTTGAGGAGCTACAGGACTTCCACTCGGTTGACTTTCTAATTCTATGAGTTTGCGTTTTGCTTTGTAGATCACACGTTTAGGTACCCCGGCTAATTGCGCTACCTGTAAACCATAGCTTTTGTTAGCTGCACCTTCTTGGACTGCGTGCATAAAGCGAATAGTTTCGTCATGCTCTACGGCATCTAAATGCACATTTGCAAGTTCAGGTAGGGTATCAGCAAGTTGGGTCAGTTCAAAATAGTGTGTCGCAAAGAGCGTATATGCTTGGATCTCACTCGCTAAATATTCAGCACATGCCCAAGCCAATGATAAACCATCGTAGGTACTTGTGCCTCGGCCAATCTCATCCATCAGGACTAAACTGTTGGCTGTGGCATTATTAAGTATATTTGCAGTTTCTGTCATTTCAACCATAAATGTTGAACGTCCAGATGCTAAGTCATCTGATGCGCCAATTCTAGTGAATATCCGGTCGATTGGTCCTATTTGAGCATTTTCTGCGGGTATAAAACTGCCGATGTAAGCCATTAAAACGATTAACGCTGTTTGGCGCATGTAGGTAGATTTACCACCCATGTTTGGTCCAGTTATCACTAACATTCTACGTGATGGATTAATTGCCACTGGATTTGCAATAAAAGGTGCGGTCATTACATTTTCGACCACTGGGTGTCGACCTTGTCCAAAATGGACTCCAGGCTGAGTGGTTAATTCTGGACAATGATAGTTCAGGGTTTCTGCTCGCTCTGCTAAATTAGTTAATACATCTAATTCTGCGAGTGCGTCTGCACTTAACATTAAACGAGATAACTCTGGTAATAATATGTCAAACAACTCTTCATACAGACGTTTCTCCAATGCTAACGATTTACTCTGACTGGTTAGCACTTTGTCTTCGTGTTCTTTTAGTTCTTGTATTATATAGCGTTCGTTATTTTTTAAGGTTTGACGGCGTACGTATTCTGCCGGAACTTGGTCTGCATAGTTACGACCTACTTCAATAAAATATCCATGAACTCGGTTGTAACCCACTTTTAATGTTGATATGCCTGTGCGTTCTTTTTCCTTTTGTTCTAATTCATCAAGGTAGTCAGTGGCACCTTTAGATAGTGCTCTTAGTTCGTCTAACTCTGTGTTATAGCCTGCTTTAATGACACCTCCATCGCGAATTAAAACAGGTGGGGCTTCTTCAATAGCTTGGGCTAATAAGTCGTAAAATGTTGGAAACTGACTGATATCATTGGCTAATTGCATTAGCCCAATATTAGCTGAGTCTGCTGATTGTTCAGTTACAAAGTCTTGTATATCCGGCAGTAATAAAAATGCTTGCCGTAACCTAACAAAGTCTCGAGGGCGTGCTGATCGCAGCGCGAGGCGAGCGAGAACTCGTTGCATATCTCCCACTTGTTTCAAATCACTTTGTAATTGAGGGTAATCGCTATTCAGCAAAGACTTAATATTTGACTGGCGCTGTTTTAAAACTTTAGTGTCAGTTAATGGCCGGTGTAACCATCTTTGCAATAACCGACTGCCCATAGGTGTCGAGGTTTTATCCAACACGCTGGCAAGAGTATGGTCTTTTTCGCCGCTTAAGTTTTGGGTCAACTCAAGGTTTCGTCTGGTAGCAGCATCCATTAAGACAGTGTCGGTTTCTGTTTCAAGTAATATGCTGCGTATATGGGGAAGAGCGCTTCTTTGCGTATCTTTTACGTACTGCATCACGCAGCCAGCCGCACAGAGCCCTATTTTACTCTTTGCCACTCCAAAGCCATCTAGTTCTTTGGTGCCAAATTGTTGATTAAGTTGATTACATGCGGTGTCGAAGTCAAATTCCCATTGTGGTCTGCGCCTCAACCCTTTGCGGTGCTCAATCAAATGAAAAAGCTCAAAGTCTTCAGGATATAACAACTCTGCAGGATCGGTACGTTGAACCTCTGCCACTAAAGCGTCGATATCTTGAGGCTCACTTAGGGCAAAACGGCCCGTAGACACATCTAATGTTGCATAACCCAAAACAGCTTTGTTTTGCTTTTTTGTATAAGTTACCGCAGCCAGAATATTGTCTTGTTTGTCTTCTAATAAAGCTTCATCTGAAACTGTACCAGGTGTCACAATTCGTTGAACTTTACGCTCAACTGGGCCTTTGCTAGTGGCAGGATCTCCCACCTGTTCAACAATCGCTACAGACTGTCCCATTTTAACTAAACGGGCAAGGTAGTTTTCCACTGCGTGGTAAGGTACACCTGCCATTGGGATAGCGTTACCGCCTGATTTACCCCGAGCAGTTAAGGAAATATCTAATAGCTCAGCAGCCTTTTTTGCATCATCAAAAAACAACTCATAAAAATCACCCATACGATAGAATAATAAAATGTCTGGATGCTCAGCTTTAATTTTTAAATATTGCTGCATCATAGGTGTGTGTGTAGTGGATTTCATCATGTTCTTAATACGGATTCTTTGAGAGTTGAGTTTGCATTAGTGGCTATTGCACCCTTTGAGTTTCGATTGTTTCCTTAAGTTTCTGATACCTACTATTTACGTAGGCTTTACAAAGGTGAACTTAGGTAATTAATTTTACGCGCATACTATTAATAATACTTGGCTTAATCAGTTAGAGCTAGTAGCCAAATTAAAGGCTATGGATAAAAGTCATAAATTAGCTATTTTTTTGCTAATAATTATACAGCTAGCTAATACCCTGAATATACTATTCCAAAATAGCTGAACTTTTAGGCTATTTTTACTTTGTAATTATAAGTAAAACTGCTATTTTCTGCGCCATGTAACATTGTCAAATAGTGTAAGCAAATTGTGAGTAATGTAGACCTTAAAAATATCAATGTCGCCAAATTTGGCGGCACCAGTGTGGCAAATTTTGGAGCAATGGAAAATTGTGCCCATATTATTAAAAATAATCCGGTAACCCGAGTGGTAGTGGTTAGTGCCTCTGCAGGTGTCACTAATTTATTGGTGGATATTGCCAACATCGCCATGTCTAAAGAGCAAATTAGGCAAAAGTTAACTGAAATAGAGAGCATCCAATACGCCATAGTGGCGGAGTTAAAGGATACTGAGGTTGTTATTGAAAAACTTGAGCAGTTGCTTACATCTTTAACTGAGTTAGCCTTACATGAAGAAATCATTCATCGCGCTGACTTAAAAGATGCTTTGTTATCTCATGGTGAAAGAATGTCTTCTTTATTGTTTAGTCAAGTACTTAAACAAATAGGGGTAACTGCTGAAAATTTTGATGTACGTAATGTGCTTAAAACTGATAATCAATTTGGTAAAGCGACGCCAGAGCTAGCAAAGATAAAAGCAGCGACTCAAAACATTATGCAAGATTCTTTGTCTAGCACAGTGTTTGTAACTCAAGGCTTTATTGGATCAAATGACGAAGGCCATACAACCACACTTGGTCGAGGTGGTTCTGATTTCACGGCCGCATTGTTAGCTGAAGCTTTAGATGCCGCCACTTGTGAGATATGGACTGACGTTATTGGTGTTTATACTACTGATCCACGCATTACCTCTGCGGCTCGTCCATTACCAGAATTAAGTTTCGAAGAAGCTGCAGAAATGGCGACCTTTGGCGCTAAAGTATTACACCCCGCAACTATGGAGCCTGCTCTTCGTCAGAATATCAAAGTATTTGTTGGCTCTAGTAGAGAGCCAGAAAAGGGTGGGACTTGGATAGTTAAAAATTGTGAAACAGAGCCCGCATACCGTGCGATAACTCGTCGTAAAGAGCAAGTTATGGTGACGGTTAAAACGCCTAAAATGATGTATGCTCAAGGCTTTTTGCAGAAAGTGTTTACTATTATTGCTAAACATAAACTGAGCGTTGATTTGATAACTACGTCTGAAATTTGTGTGTCTTTCACTTTAGATAACCCTGCCAATTCAGTTCTAGAGCGTTTGAATCAAGCTACAATTGAAGAGCTAGGTCAATTTTGTGAAGTGCTAGTAGAAGAAAATTACGACTTAGTTACGGTAGTGGGTAACAATATGCACAGTGCTGCTGGGGTTTCTAGTAAGATTTTTGCTGCGGTAGCAGACTATAATTTACGCATGATTTGTTACGGAGCTAATCCACATAATTTATCAGTATTGGTAAGTGACACTGACAGCAGTGATGTGGTTTGTGCCTTGCATGATGCCTTGTTTGCTTAACAACGACTAACTAAGGCTATAGTTAGCCTACTTTTATATAAATTGATTTTAAAGCGCCACTCGTGGCGTTTTTTTGTTTCTGGCATTTAATATTTTTCCTCGTTTACAATTTAATACATTTTCTTTTAGAGTTTACACTTAAGTAATAGTAAGGTTGCGCCTGAAAACTTTATTTTAATTTTGAAGGATAACTTAATGAATAAGAAAGCCTTATTCGGTTTGATTGCGTTATGTGGTTATATGATGTTGACTGCGTTTGTGCATGCAGCAGATACAAAAGAAGCAGATAAAAGAGCAGGGTACATTCGCTCACACTTTGCTAAATATGAATATCAAATTCCTATGCGTGATGGCGTAAAATTATTTACGTCTGTGTATGTTCCTTATGATAAATCATCTAAATATCCGATCTTAATGCAACGCACACCATACCGGGTTGCCCCTTACGGTGCTGATAAATACAAAACTAGGTTAGGGCCGAGCGACATTTTTGAGAAAGAAGGATTCATTTTTGTTTTTCAAGATGTTCGTGGAAAATTCATGTCTGAGGGTGAGTACGTCAATATGCGGCCACAGGACGCAGGTGACAAAGGTGGTGATGCAGTAGATGATGCCACTGATACCTACGACACTATCGATTGGTTGATCAAACATGTCCCAAACAACAATGGTAAAGTTGGCATGTGGGGCACATCTTATCCTGGTTACTATACATCGGTTGGTGCTATTAACAGCCATAAGGCTCTGAAAGCTATTTCTCCACAGGCGCCTATTGCAAACTGGTTTTACGATGACTTTCATCGTAATGGCGCATTTTCAACACCTATGGCTTTTATTTTCTTTGATACATTTGATAAACAGCGTGAGGGACAGTTTGCATATTGGCCTGAAGGTATGAAATCAAAAACTCCTGACGGCTATGATTTTTTTCGTAAATTAGGGCCTTTAAGTAACGTTAATAAAGATTATTTCCATGGTGAGCGGCCTTTCTGGAATGAACTAACAGAACATCCTAATTACGATGAGTATTGGCAGGCGCGTAATGTATTACCCCATCTTAAAAATGTAAAGCCTGCTACTTTAGTTGTGGGTGGTTGGTACGACACTGAAGATTTATATGGTCCACTCGCTACCTATGAAAAAATGTCTAAAGGTAATAAAAAAGACAATGTTCATATCATTATGGGTCCATGGTATCACGGCCAATGGAATGCTAAAGATGGCAGTAAAATGGGTGAAGCTGAGTTTGGGTTTAATACCAGTGCATGGTTTCAAGAGCATATTCTTCTACCGTTTTTCAAACATAATCTAAAAGGTACAAAAGCAGAAGCTTTAGCAAAAGCCACCATGTTTGAAACGGGTGCTAATCGCTGGCGTGAATTCGATACTTGGCCTCCTGAGCAAGGTGAAGATGTTGTGTTATATATGGGCGCTGGAGAAAAGTTGTTAACTCAAAAAGAGTCATTGGGTGGTTCGAGTGATTATATTAGTGACCCAAGTAAGCCTGTTCCTCATTCAGATAAAGTAAGTCGCGGCTGGGACAGACCTTATATGGCTGAAGATCAACGCTTTACTGCTCGACGCACAGACGTATTAGTGTTTAACGGTGAGGTAGCAACAGAAGACCAAACCATTGCTGGTGCAATTGACATCGATTTGTGGGTGTCTACTGACCAAAGTGCGGGTGACTTTGTCGTTAAATTAGTGGATGTGTTTCCCGGTGTAGATGAAACTTCAAATAAAGTAGACAAAGAGGCAGGTAACCGTCATGAGTTAGTGCGTTGGGGCATCATCCGCGGCCGATTTAGAAATAGCATGAGTCAGCCAGAGCCATTTGAGCCTAATAAGCCTACATTGGTGAAGTTTGAGCTACTAGATGTTCTGCACACCATCAAGCGTGGACATAAGCTGCAAATTCAAGTGCAAAGCAGCATGTTTCCGTTTATGGATATGAACCCACAGAAATACGTTGATAACATCTTTGAAGCTAAGCCTGAAGACTATGTAAAAGCGCAACACAGGCTTTACCATAGTGAACAATACCCTAGTGCTATTACGTTTAAAGTGATTGAGCATTAGGAGATTTTGGACGTAACTGAATTGTTGTACCGACAAAGAGAATTTAGACTACTTTGTCGGTACTGTTGGTTATTATTGTGAAGTGAAAGCGCTTATGAGTGGGGATAAGTTTTTCTCAAAGTTTTTCCACTGGTCTCTGGCGGCACTATTAATCGGTTGGCGCACTTGCTCTGAGCTAGGGGTTTTAATGCTACGTTTGGTTTTATGAAAATCTAAACAGTTTGTTTCAAAAGGCAATTGGCAAAAGTCGAGTATTCGTCTAACTTCACCTTCCAAATCTTCTATTACATCTTCGTGCTGTACTCGCAACACAAACCCCGGCAACACTTCCTCCCAATGCTTCATAAGTGATTCATAAGATTGATAATAGTGAGCCATGTTTTCTAAGTCGTAAGAAAACTCTTGGCCTTCGGCAAATAGTTGTTTGTATCCACTGAAACAACATGCAATTGGGTCTCGCCTTGCATCAATGACCTTGGCATTAGGTAATATGGATTTGATTAACCCGATGTGCATAAAGTTATTTGGCATTTTATCTATAAAAAACGCTGCGCCTTGACGGTAACATTGGGTTTGTTCGATAAATTGTTGTCCAAATCTGGCGAAGTAGGTGTTGTCTACCTCACTTACGATGTGTGGGTAGCCACCTTTACTACTGCTTAGCTTTGCTGCTAGTCCAAGTATGTTGTGCAGCTCCATAGTGCCATCTACTTGAGAGTGAGATGCGAGAATTTGTTCAAGCAATGTTGAGCCTGCTCTAGGTAGTCCAAGAATAAATATAGGGGCGGGATTGTTGTCTCCAACATTTTTGTGAGACTCAAAAAAGGCTGGTGTAAACACCGATTTTTGCGCATTAACTTGTTCACTAAGCTTCGCTTGAGAATAATGATTAAGTTGATTCTTTAAGTCATTACCCTGTTTATAGTGATTAAATGCGATATCAAATTGTTTATTGTCTTCATAGGTCTTAGCCAAGGCAAATTCAAAATGTACCCTATCGTCTTGTTCGATATCAGGCTTTTCTAGTTGGGCCTGCATTTGTGTTAACTCGTTTTCGGTAAAGCGATAAGTTTTAGTGTTAGCTAGGCTCCAATAGGCATCACCAAAGTCAGCTCGAATAGTGTAAGCCGCTTTATAGGCGGCAATCGCTTGTTTTATGTCTCCATTTGCTTTGTGTGCGTGACCTAATAATAGTTGCATACCAGGTAAATTATGATGTTGTTGAAGAATCTGCCGATAGATAACAATGGCTTTTTCAACTTCTCCAATGCCAACCATTGCCCCGGCCTTTGCTGCAAGGTATTGAGGGTTCTCTGCTTGTTTGCTTAGTAATAATTGAGCCTGTTCTTTAGCTTGAGCAAACTTACCTAACTTAGAGAATAGTTGCACCAGTGCTAATCTTGCATCTAAGTTATCTGGGTGTATTTCAATACAACTCTCTAAAAGAAACTCAGCTTCATGGTATAGCTTTAATTTAATACCAATTTCAGCGAGTAGCATCATGGCTTCTACATGATGCTTGTGTTTTTGTAGAAAACGTCGGCAAACCATATCCGCTAGTGCTAATTTTCCTTCATACATTAAATCCTGCGCGCCACGTATTTCGACAGGTAACATTGAAAGTTGAGCTATTTTTTGTTCAGCGGCCTGCTGTCCTGATGTTTGTGCATACTCTTGATATAAGGGCGCTAATTTTTGCCAACTTGCTAGGAGTGCAGGATTCAAACGTGTGGCTTTTGCGAATGCCATGGCTGCTTTGGGTTTATTTGCCGCACTTAAACGTAAGTAGCCTTGTTCTTGATAGGCTCTTGCATGATTAGGGTTTAAGTTAATTAACTGGTCGATGGTTTTGGTTGCGTCTGTAATTCGACCTTTGCTTCTTTGAGCAACCGCAAGTAAGTACAATACCTCTTGGTGTATTTCCTCTGCTGGCTTTGTAGCTAAAGCTTGTTGTGCTAATAAAATAGCGTTATCAATATTATTTGATTGTAATGCACGTTTTATATCGTCAACGTTTATCTGGGGTTGGCTGGCGTTAGTACTCACGTATTACCTCTATTTTATTTTGAGTTTTTGTACAGATAAAAATAAAGGCAAGCTAAAAGCTTGCCTTTAAGACTTATTTGACTGCTATTTTAATAGAAGTCGTAAGACAATCTCAATCCCATTGTACGAGGGCGGTTAGTTACTACCTTAGGTGTAAACTGCTGAGTATCTATATATAAAATAGCACTTTCGTCAGTTAAATTGTCAATGTATAACTCTGCTTTCCAGTCGTCTTTGGTAATACCCACAGACACATTGGCAATCGCATAGCTATCTTGAATATAACGGCCACCTTGAAATACATCATCGTTAGAGTCAGTAAAAGACGCGCCTGCATAAACATCGGCTTCTTTTTGGATAGACAACCCTGAACCTGTTCCATAAATTAAGCGGGTAGCATCTTCTGTTACGAATGCATCCATTGCCATTCCGGCTAAACGTTCGCCAGTATAACTTACTGAACCATTTATATAGCCTTCGTAACCATCGTTTAACTCGAAGAAATAACGAGCACGTATATTCCCTGAGAACTCAGCTGAGTAAGGAAGTGATGCGCCTACACTTGGGGCAATACCATCTAACTCAGCGTTGACACGACTAAGTTCTGTATCCAATAAACTGAACGCGGCATTGATTACTAAATTATCTGTGGCTAACCAGGTAATATCGGCATCTAGACCTTTAATTTCAGCATCACCTACGTTGTCGGTAAATACTAAAAAGCTAATGTTGGTTGGGTCATAACGTGAGGTTTGCAAGTCAGTTATTTCTGAGTAGTAGGCTGTTGCGTTAACTCGTAAAATTCCGTCTAAGAAGTCACCTTTCAGACCTATTTCATAGTTATCAAGGCTATCAGTTGTAGAATAAACTGGAATTCTAAACCCTTCAAAGGCACCACTTTGATTACTTGCTAGGCCGCCACCTACGCGGTTAGTTACTGGTGGTCTAAAGCCTTCAGAGTATGTAGTAAATAACAAAATATCGTCATTGAGTTTATAGTCCAATGATGCTTTGAAAATAGTATCGTCTACGGTTAGTGTTCCGTTATTATCTAACAAACTAACATCAAGCTGCCCACTTGCTATTGCTGCTTGGATTAATGCTGGATCTTCACCTACCGCTTCTAGCTCTGAAGCATCTAATGTGCCAAAAGCACGAATGCGGCGGCTTACATCAACTGTAGTAGTTGACCCTTTAAAGGTGTCGTCTATTTGATACCAACGTGCACCAAAGGTAGCAGTTAATTTATCTGTGATGTCGTATTCAGCTTGACCAAATACGGCAATCTGCTCAATGGTATGAGTAACATCGTTCACAAAGCTTATTTCTGACGAGAAGGGTCCGCCGTCCGAATTTATCCCTTCAGTACCTACTAGAGTTCGTTGTAAATCAGTGAAAAAACCTAACTCAGTATTTGCTATTTTGAATTGGCCAACAGAACTCACTTCTTGGTCATCATAGAAAACACCAGCAGTCACACGCCATGGCTTATCGACATCTGTATTAATGCGAAATTCATGGGTGACACGTGACGTATTAGTTTGTTCCTTATAGAACTTAGTTGGGTCAACACACACTTCATCAGCGGGTGTTGCTGCTTCATAATGGTTACATACGTAATATGCTGCAAATAAACCACCGTTAGTATAACCAGTGTAATCAATGGTTGAACTGATTTCACGGTCGAGGTAACCACCGGTGTAAACTAAGTCTAGTTTGTCCAAGCGTCCTTCTAAGGTCCAAGTGGTTAGTCCGAATTCATCATCGTTGTCTTCAGGAACGAAACGATTAACAGAGCTTTCGCCTTCTAGGTTTGGATCGTAAGCAAACACGCCTTCAGTTTCTAAAGACTGGGCAGTATGTTGCAGTAAGAACGACCAATCTTCACTAATTAAATAAGACAATCCAAATCTAACTCCCGCGTAAATTGCGTCGTTAAAATCATCTTCAACTAGGGTGTCATTTTTAGGAGATATAACTGGAGTATTCTGTGGATCACTTAATACGCCACCAGAAATTCTGTCGATAACTACGGCACTGCCTATATAGCCGCCTTCGCCTGGTTTGTTAAGAATATTGTCAATCCAGCCACCTTGTTTGTCATTGTATGCGACTAAGCGTACCGCTAACTCGTCAGTAGGGGTGAAATTCATATATGCTTCAACAGAGTTGCTCATTTCTCCATCTTTGGTACTGCCTATATTCACATCCAGGCCGGCTGAAAATCCAGCGTGGTCTGGCTTCTTGCTGATCATTCTAACGGTACCTGATTGAGAGCTCGCACCAAATAACGTACCTTGCGGCCCCGGCAATACTTCCACTCGTTCCATATCAGCTGCGTATACGTCTAAGTTTCTTCCTTGCATGGAAACGGGTTGCTCATCAAGATAGAAAGCTACAGATGGCTGTAATGCTTGAACTGAAGAAACCGCTATGGCTGATTGTGAGGTGGCGGCCCCACGAATGTAAATTTCATTTTGACCAGGTCCAGTACCTTGAAATACGACATTAGGTAAGAATTCTACATAGTCATTAAAACTTTCTACACCAAGGGCTTCTAATGCTTCACCATTAAGAGCTGAGACAGATACAGGCACATCTTGTATCGATTCGGTTCTTTTTGTGGCTGTAACTTGGATAGTTTCAATTTGAGCTTTTGCTGTTTTTTCTTGAGCAATTGCAGGCGTAAGAGTAAGGGCTGTGACAATAGCACAACTAATTTTAGTTCTTTTCATGAGGGGGAGCCTTTTGGGCTATTGTATGCAATGCCAAGGGGAGACGTTAAAGAGACCCAATTGCTAACAATTTTAAATCAGTACAATTTGTTTTCGCGCGGCGCCCGTATTGTAACCTACCAAGATGAAAATTTCCTGAGTCATTCTCGTTTATAATAAAAAGTTCAATGGATATTCATATTTTTTGGAAAGTGGCTAATCATAGCCATTGTGTATCAAAGACAGTGCCAAAAGGTTATATTGGTAAAATATCATCTAATAGGTAGACGTATTTAAGTGGTTTTAAGTAAACTCGATCAAGCCCTCAATCGCCCCGTTTTTTATCTTTCTTCATTGTCGATTTCAATATTAGTTTTGTTTGCGCTAATAAGTCCTGATACAGCTGATGTTTTTTTTACTGATTTGCAAAGCACAATTATTGCTAATGGCAGCTGGTTTTACGTGTTATCTGTAGCGACTATTTTGATATCAGTATTGTACCTAGGCTTTTCGAAGTACGGTGAAATAAAGCTCGGGCCTGACCATTGCACGCCGGAATTTTCTTTACCTACTTGGCTTTCAATGTTGTTTGCAGCAGGTATGGGTATTGGACTCATGTTCTTTGGTGTTGCAGAGCCAGTTATGCATTTTTTGTCTCCCCCAACTGCGACTCAAGGTACAACTGACGCAGTGCGAGAAGCGATGACAATGACGTTTTTCCATTGGGGGTTACATGCTTGGGCCATTTATGCCGTCGTAGCTTTAGTGTTGGCTTATTTTAGTTTTAGATTAAATTTACCACTAACCTTACGCTCTGCTTTGTATCCTTTAATTGGAGATCGTATTTATGGTTGGGCAGGGCATGTTGTTGATATATTTGCCGTTGTTAGTACTATTTTTGGCATTGCGACCTCTTTAGGTTTAGGGGCGGCGCAAATCAACTCAGGTCTCAATTATTTATTTGAACTGGATGAATCAGTCACCACACAAATATATTTAATGGTAGGGATAATTGCTATTGCAATTGTTTCAGTCGCGACAGGTTTAGATAAGGGGATTAGACGTCTGTCAGAGTTAAATATGATATTGGCTATAGCTCTGTTGTTATTTATCTTAATTTTAGGACCGACGGTATTTTTATTGACTGCATATGTGCAAAACACAGGGGCTTACCTATCGGATTTAGTGCGTAATACTTTTAACTTATTTGCCTATGATAAAACTGATTGGATAGGTGGGTGGACTATTTTTTATTGGGGTTGGTGGTTAGCTTGGGCTCCATTTGTTGGTTTGTTCATAGCACGAATATCCAGAGGAAGAACAATTCGTGAGTTTGTCACTGGGGTAATGGTTATACCTACAGCATTTACATTATTTTGGATGACTGTGTTTGGTAATTCTGCCATAGACCTAATCTATACACAGGGTATTGATGACTTAGGAAGTATGGTAAGTAACAATGCCCCTGTGGCACTGTTTGTCTTTTTAGAGAACTTTCCTTTTCAACAATTTTTAAGCTTTATTGCTACTTTAATGGTGGTGGTGTTCTTTGTTACATCTTGTGATTCTGGTGCCATGGTGGTTGATATGTTGTGCTCACATGGTCGCAATGACACACCAGTTTGGCAACGTATCTATTGGGCGATAAGTATAGGGTTGGTGTCGGCTATATTACTCACTGCTGGCGGATTAAACGCGTTGCAAACTATGACTATTGCCTCTGCCTTACCTTTTGCTGTTATTCTATTATTGGCACTGGTTGGGTTGATTAAAGCGTTACGGGTTGAAGCCCATAAGAAAGCAAGTTTGGCTATGAATTCTCACCCTCAGCCATCAGATACTGATGGAGGTTGGAAACAGCGCCTTTCGACTATAATACAATGTCCAAATGAAGCCACCGCAAACAAGTTTGTAGATGGTATTGTTCGCTCAGCGATGGAAAATGTGCGCGCTGAGTTGGCGCTCAACCAAGTAGAATCTGAAATCTCTGGTGATGTAAACAAGCTTACATTACACGTTGACCATGGCCCTGAACACTCGTTTGTGTACGGAGTAAAATGTGCTAAACATCAGCAACCGCTCTTTACTTGTGAGCCAGCTATACTCACAGTAGATAATAGTGATGAAGACTATTACCGTGTTGAGGTCCACTTAGCTGAAGGTGGTCAAGATTACGATATTATGGGGTGGTCAAAGCAAGCCGTGATTAATGATATGATTGACCACTATCAAAAGCACCTACATTTCTTACATCTTGTCCGATAATAATGTGGTGCGTTTAATACCAATTCAAATTTATAAGTGAACTGTCGAATGAGTCCAGCGGTTTAGCAGTTATGGTCTACTTTCTGAAGACTGAAACTCCGTACAAAAGCCGCTGAGGCATTTCTCTTAGGTGCGTTTAAAATGGGCTATTTCAATTTGGTGCTCAAACTCAAAATAGTGTCTCTACTCTACAGTTAAAGCACCTTTATTAAGCTCAATGACATTCTCCCTGAGAGTTCAAATCTTTACACATTGTCGCAATACGCTGTTGATTTATTTACTAGATAATTGTTAAAAGTGAGACTGGTGAATTTGGTCAAAGTGCTAACTTCAGGAAGTGGCTAAGTTGGTGTTAAGCATTTGGGGGCAGTGAGTGTTGTAATAAAAAGCCGGCTTTCGCCGACTCTCTGTTTATATACTAGTAGGCTAACCTACCTAGCTAGACCTTGAAAGCTTGCACTGAATTTTGTAATTCTTCTGCCAGTTTAGCAACCTCGTGACTAGATTCAGCTGTTTGGTGAGCTCCTGTAGTAGTTTCTTCAGCAATATTCACTATGCCCTCAAGCTTTTCACTAATCTCTAATGAGACAATATTTTGTTCGCGGGCGGCTTGTTCTATTTGACTACTCACATCATAAGCTTTGTGAACAGCGCTAGTTATAGATTCTAAAGCAACAGTTGCGTTTTCAGCTTGTTGAACACAAATTGTGGTTTGTTCCTTACCTTGATTCATTACCGATACTGCTTTTTCAGCTCCAGCTTGTAATACTTCAATCATAGAGTTTATTTCTTGAGTGGATTTCTGCGTACGACTTGCTAAGGTTCTAACTTCGTCTGCAACTACTGCGAAACCACGACCATGCTCTCCTGCACGTGCCGCTTCGATAGCAGCATTTAATGCGAGAAGGTTAGTCTGGTCAGCTACGCCCCTAATAACTTCCAAAATACCACCTATGCTAGCACTATCTTGGTTTAGCTTATTAATGACCTGCGCTGCTGCTTCAACATCTTTAGCTAATATTAGTATGGTATTTTTGTTTTCTTCTGAAATAGCTTTAACTTTTTCAGCTTCATGATCCGCATTCTTGATTTGATTAAGTGTATCTTCCGCATTTTGAGTGACTAATTGAGAAGTACTATGCATTTCAGTTGTGGCTGTAGCTACTTGAGCCACTTGTGACTTTTGTTCTTGAATAGAATGGGTGGTTTGCGTAGTCACTGCTGAAGTTTCTTCTGCTGCGGCTGCCAATTGAGTAGACCTAGAGCCTATACTTGAAATAAGTGTTTTCAAACTAGCTATGAGGTTATTACAGTTTTTTGCCAATTCACCAAATTCGTCATTAGCCGTGTCATCAAGCTTTTGGGTGAGATCACCAGTGGATACAATATTAAGTATTTCATTAACTTTATGTAGGGGGTTGATAATAGCTGATACGGTTCTATATGCAATTCCTGCTGCGATTGCTAAAGATGCTAAGCCTATAATAATGGTAATCATTTTTCCTGAAGAAACTGAATTGTTTACATCATCCTTGGCTTGTTGAGCTTGGGCATCAGCTAATTTTTTGAGATCGTCAAGTTTATCTGAGGCCTGTATGATATTTTGTTCTGATGCGGCATAAGCTACACTTGATTGCTGTTTACTTTCTAATAGTTTTATTTGGGTTTGTATCAGTCCCTGTGAAGAGTTGATAGATTCTAATACATCGTCAACAAGCCCGTATATTTCATTTAATGTGCCTGAACTATCTAAGTTATCTGCTTTATCTTGCATTGCAGTTACTTTATTTTGTATATCATCCACTACAAATTTGACTTCGCTACCATTAATATCTGCACGGAGTAAGGTCTCAGTTTTTATATACTCTGCACTAGCTGTTAGCAGGGTCATTAAATTTGACTCGAGTCCGTTAGCAATTTCAGAAGTCTCCTGTAAGCTACTGTTATCTAATACCTCATCTAAATCGGCAAAATCAACGATAAGTGTGGATGTATCATCAGCGTTATCCTCAACATCTCCTATAATATCCAATAGATTGTCTGCGTATTCCAACTGAGATTTTTTGTTAACAAAAAGTGTATTTACATTATCTAAGTACTCACGGAATATAGTCTCAGTTTCTACTAAAGATTTACGCAGTGCAGGCTCTTTAGTTACTACAGCTGATAGCGTACGTAATTCATCTTCAAAGTTTTGATGGCTATCTTCAAATGCAACTAATTTGTCTTCTAAGACTTCTGACTCTGTTTCATATAGTGCCTCAGTAGTTAATTTACTCATGTTTAAAAAGGCAATTTTTAGTATTTTACTCCCACTAACAGTTGGAAAAGCAAGTGCATTAACTTCCTCAGTAGCGTTATCAATCTTGCTTAAACTGGTATAGGCAACAACACCTAATATAAACATAAGAGCGGTAATGACTCCAAAACCACCTACGACACGAGTTGCAACTGTTATTTTCATGAAACGGCCTTAAACTTAAGTTGGATGTACCAAATACTGTCAAACATTAGTTATTAATTGTTGTTTTAATAAACCTGCAATGTGACAAGATTCAAACTATAACTGACTGAACCCAAATTGATAGAGATAATGGGTATATTAATTCTTAGCTATCGACCGATTATTGGGTTTCTTTATACTTTATTGAATGTCTAATGTTTGTTGATAAATCAAGTAGGGTTAGTTTGTTTCCCCAAACGAAACCTGTATCAAGAGCGATCGCTTGTCTAGTGTGAGTTGACCCGTTGAGAGCAGCCCAATGCCCAAAAATAACTTTTTGGAGGCTTTTTAGTTTTTCATTAGAAACCGCAAACCAAGGAGTGAGGTTTGGGTTTGCATCTTTTGGAGCAGTTTTACAGTCAAAGTTTAAAGAATTTACATCTTTAACAAAGCGCATTCTGGTTAGGGCATTAACAATAAAACGAGACCGTTTAGCACCCGTTAATTTATCATCCCACACCGTCGGTAGGTTACCATACATAATAGATAAAAAACTTTGCCAATTTTCACCTGTCAATTGTTCACTTATTTCGTTGCTATAAGCTAAAGCTTGCTTAATGGACCATTGAGGGTAAAGGCCTGCATGGGTTATTAATATATCTACTTTTGGTTGCAGAGCTAAAGGTTTTTTCCGTAACCAATTTATGTACTTTTCTATATGGTTGCTGGTAAGCAATAAGTCTAGTTTGTCATTTGGCTTAGCTTTTCGTATCCCAGAATAGATTGCTAGTAAATGTAAATCGTGATTCCCCAAAACTGTTTCAAAACTATCACCAAGTGAGTATAGATATTCTATTGTTTCAAGAGCTTCTGGGCCACGACCTATTAAGTCGCCTACTGCAATTAATTTGTCTTGTCTTGCTGAAAAGCCAACTGAGTCTAATAGTTTTACTAGACCACTGAAGCAAGCTTGTATGTCTCCAACAATATAAGTTGCCATTTCTTTAATTTAAAACATTAGGTACAGCTAAACGAAACACATCAATGGGAGCCTCAAAGGTTTGCCCATCTAAGGTGAGCATTTCATAAAAGCCCTGCATGGTGCCGATTGGAGTGTCTAAAATTGCACCACTACTATATTGAAAGGATTCACCTTGCTTGATAAGAGGCTGTTCTCCAATAACGCCAGGACCTTTAACTTCAGTACTCTTACCATTGCCATCTGTTATTAACCAATACCTCGCTATTAATTGCACACTTTTATCACTCTGATTTGTGATAGTAATAGTATAGCTAAATGGATATTTATCCTTATCTGGAATTCCATTTGGCAGATATTGAGTCTGCACATCAATTGCAATAGGGGAGGCTTCATTCATTACAGTGCTCAGTATTTAATTTTTTTGTCTTTAATCGTTACCTGATTCTATCGCATAGCTTTCAACAGCATTAGCAATTTTTGCAAAATCTTGTAAAGACAAGTTCTCTGCTCGAAGCTCTGGATTGATTCCCAAATCGATAAGTTGGTGTTCACTTAAGCTATTTTTAAGGCTATTGCGTATTGTTTTGCGTCTTTGGTTAAATGCCTGTGCGCAGACCGTATGAAGGGTATCCTCATTAGTGAGTGAAACTGGCTTTTGTTTATGAGGAATTAATCTAACAACAGCTGAGTCAACTTTCGGGGGAGGGTTAAATGCGCCGGGGGGGACCTGAATAACAGGTATTACTTGGCAATGGTATTGGGCCATCACTGATAATCTGCCGTAATTTTTATTTCCAGGTGATGCGGCTAAGCGATTAACCACTTCTTTTTGTAACATAAAGTGCATATCTTGTACTTTGTTTGCAAAAGAAAATAAATGGAACATAAGCGGTGTTGATATATTATACGGTAGGTTTCCAAATATTCTTAGGGGAGTATCCTCTGAAATCAATTGTGAAAAATCGTACTTTAATGCGTCTGTTTCAACGATATTAAGCTTGCTTGAAATAAAGGGGTGGGTTCTTAATCGAGCTGCTAAATCTCTATCTAATTCTACAACTGTTAATTCATCAAGTAATTCACATACAGGTTCGGTAAGGGCGCCGAGCCCTGGACCTATTTCTACCATGTGTTGCCCTTTTTGAGGATTAATAGCGGATACTATTTGATCAATCACATAGTTATCATGTAAAAAATTCTGGCCAAAACGTTTTCTAGCCGTATGCCCTAAATGCTGTTTACTCATTGTTTTTTCGCTGCTATTTCGATGGCTTTTTCGATAGCTAATTCAAAGCTACCCATGTCTGCTTGGCCTGTCCCTGCTAAATCTAATGCGGTGCCATGGTCTACTGATGTACGAATAAAAGGTAAGCCTAAGGTGATATTAATCGAAGCGCCAAATCCTTTATATTTTAAAACAGGCAGGCCTTGGTCGTGATACATAGCTAACACTGCATCTGCTTGTGCAAGATATTTAGGATTAAAAATAGTATCTGCAGGCAGAGGGCCTGTAATATTTAATCCTTCTTCTCTTAGTGCATCTAATGCTGGATTAATTACAAGTATTTCTTCTTTACCAATATGACCATCTTCACCAGCATGGGGGTTTAAACCACATACGAAGATATGGGGACGCTTAATACCAAACTTTAGCATTAAATCAGTATTTACGATGTGAAGTACTTTATGTAAACGTTCAAAAGTAATGGCCTTCGAAACATAGGCTAAAGGTATATGTGTCGTTGCTAGAACAACACGTAAACCTTCTGTCGCTAACATCATTACCACATCATTCGTATTTGACTCGTGGGCAAAAAACTCTGTATGTCCGCTAAATGAAATCCCCCCTTCATTAATAATCCCTTTATGTACAGGGCCAGTGACTACCGCATCAAATTCGCCATCTAAATTTTTCTTACATGCTTGGCGAAGTGTTTCAACTACATATGGGCCATTATCACTACTTAAAACTCCACATTTTGTAGCAACATTACTTGTGATATTCACTAAAAAAATTTGGCCTGCGGGAAGTAAGCTGGTGCAATCTTCTTGGTATTCAACAAATTTAATAGGTAAGCCTAGCTGCTTAGCTCTTTGACTTAACATATCTCCATCTGCAAATACGACTAGTTGCGCAGGCCAAGGTTTTTGTGCGACTTGAATCAATAAATCTGGGCCAATCCCTGCAGGCTCACCTGGTGTAATCGCGAGTTTCAATGGCTTCATTTAGCTTGCCGAGTCGCTTAGGATTTCAACATAAGCGCCTGCACGTATTTCTCGAAGCCAAGTGTCGGCTTCTTCAGCAAATTTACGTTGAAATAATAACTGATAAGCTTTTTCTTCTTTACGCTGCTCAGTGATATCACCTACACGCTTGCCAAGTAGTTGCATTAAATGCCAGCCAAACTGAGAACGTACTGGTTGACTTATTTCATCTACTTCTAGTTTACCAAGTGTTTCTTGGAACTCAGGGACATAAACACTAGGGTCTGACCAGCCTAATTCACCACCTTTTAAGGCAGAACCTGGGTCGGCAGAATGCTCTTTGGCTAGCTCACCAAAATCTGCTTCTCCTGCTAATATCTGTTCGCGGAAGTCTTTCAGCATTTTTTCCGCTTTCTCATCACTTAAAATTACAGAAGGGGGAATTAATATATGTCTTGCGTTAACTTCAGAAATTTCTACTTTTTCAATTCCTCGAAGGTCTTTTATTTTCAGAATATGAAAACCTGCGCCGCTACGAATAGGGCCAACGAGTGTGTCTTTACTCTTGTTCTGAACCGCCTCTGCAAAAAGAGTAGGCATAGAGTTGATGTTCATCCAACCTAAGTCACCACCTTCTAGCGCTAGTGCCCCCCCTGATGATGCGGTTGCAATTTTTGCGAAATCAGAGCCATTATTGAGTAGTTCTAAAACTTTAGTTGCACGACTTTTTGCAGCCGTTATGTCTTCATCTGTAGGTTCTGATGGAAACTCAATCAAGATATGGCCTAAGTGGTACTCGGCTTGTTGGCTACCCTGTTCGTCAATAAGTTTTACTAAGTTATCAACTTCTTGATCTGTAATATAGACACGACGCCTTACATTGGCTCGGCGAACTTCACCCAGTATAATTTCTTTACGAATTTCTTCTCTATAAGTGTCATACGTGATGCCTTCTCGAGCAACCTTGTTACGAAATTGCTCTATCGTCATATTTTCACCTTGAGCAATATTACCTATGGTTTGTTCTAACTGAGGATCGCTAATTTGTATACCCATACGCTCAGCAAGTTGCATTTGCAAATTATCGACAATTAACTTTTCAATAGCTTGAGTGCGGACTACACGATCTGAAGGCAAGGTTTGGTTGTTAATCGCCGCATTACGTTTTACTACCGCAACAAGTTCTTCGATTTCACTTTCTAACACCACACTTTGATCAACAATTACCGAGACTTTGTCGAGTGACTGAGGTGCAGCAAAGGTTTTAAGTGTTAAAAATGCGCTGACTAAAAGAGTAACTACTAATACTTTCATAATGTTTTTTACTTTTAAGTTTAATGACGTTTGTTTAAAAACGTCTAATAGAAATTGGACTGTTTGAAAAGGTTAGTTATTTCAAACGTTAATTAGTTCAACAGATAAGGGCGTCTATATCCAAAAAGCCCGTCTCGTAATAAATTCCGATTGGTAAAGTATACATGAAATCCTGATTCGAAATCATCGGTACTTTGTAATCCGGTATTATCAAAGCTATTGCTTAAATATCGTTCAGCGACGAAGCTAATTGTCCAACAACAAGAGTTGAATTGAACCCCATTGTACGCTTCTACCGTTCTGTTTAGTGTCCTGTCATGATACCAGCGGCCTATCCACTGCCAATTCTTTGAAATAGGCCAAGTGGCAGTTATGCCTATTTGATCAATTTTTTCTGACGATAAATTTCTAACAAATCTGTGGTTTATTTGAAGAAGTTTATTTTCAGAAAGTTGATATTCAAGGGATATGCTACTGCGCTCAACTTTATCTGTGATACTTGATACCTGTGCTAACGTATGTGCATACCATTTACTGCCCATTTGCCAATCTAATTCAGCAGCTAAGGCAGACTTACTGTCATCTTTAGTCGCATCAAGTACTTGATTGTCTTTCAGGTAGAATATTTGACCTATGCTTAGCTTGAACTTTTCTTGATTATTGTTATCGAGAATACGGGTAGTAGTACCTAGTGTAATCTGATTGTTATCACTTATTCTATCTAGCCCTGTGAATTCTTGGCCTCTAAATAAGCCTGCAAAATCATTGTAGAGCCTAGTCGTGTCATACAGTCCAATGTTAGTTTGGTCTTCATAGCTGGTGTATAAATATTGTGCTTTGGGCTCTAACGTTTGTGTTAGGGTTTTACCAAACCAGTTGATTTCTCTTTCGAAAGCTAAACTACCATAGAGTTTTGCTTGACCTAACGTTCTAGTGACTTCTTTTTCTAAACTGGTATCTGTAATGTTTTCTTGAACATAATGGGTGTGCATTACTGAAACTTCAGCTAGTAATTCACTCCATTGATTTTGAAATGGGTAGCTCAATGTAGGTGCAATATGAAAACGTGTGGCTGTAGGGTTGTTTTCATCGCCGCTTTCAAAGTAGGCGAGCTCTGAGTTAATCTTAAATTCAAATCCAGCCGCGAGATTACTTAAATAGTTGAGCCTAATTTCAGGGAGTGCCCGATAACTATCTGGGTGATCCCCTAAAACTTCAAAGTCTCTAAATTGAGCACTTACATCTAAACTTTCAGAGAAGTAATTAAACCCAAGCGTTTTATAAAGGTGAGTATCTGATTGGCTGTAATAATCTGAGCCTAAATCGTTAACATAGTTATCATCACTGAGGCCATTTATTTCAGCATTTACACGCCAATTTTCGTTGATAGTTCCATTGTGTACATATCGATAGAAGTAACGCTCGGAGTTTAGGTCTTCAGCAAGATCATTAGAAAGGTATTCGAGGTTAAGTTGGCCTTTATGTTGTTCTGTTAGGTAACGAAACTCTGTTTTGAGTTGCAAGCCACGGTTAGTCATTAACCTTGGGCTCAAAGTCAAATCGTAGTTTGGAGCAATGTTCCAATAAATCGGTTGCTCGAGACTAATACCAGTAGAGCTACTGTTAGTAATATCTGGGTAAAGTAAACCAGATTGACGCTCATCATTAACGGGAAAAGAAAAGTAAGGCAAGTACAACACTGGAACGTCTTTTATATAGAAGCGGGCATGCTTAACAACTCCCCTTGCCTGATTCGGGGTGATTTTGATTTGACTCGCTTGGATCCGCCAAACTTCGTCATCAACAGGGCAGCTACTATAGCTTGCTTCTAGTAAACTAATTCCCGTTTGTTCACTGATACCAATTTTATTAGCTTGTCCATGACCCTGAACTCGGTTGAGTTGATATGTAGACTCTTCAATTAATAGTTCGTTTGAGATTCTGTTTAAGGATATTTTATTACTTGATACCGTAATATTATTATCTTGAAAGTTAACATTACCACTGGCGACTAAAGTTTCACTTAATCGATCTAACTTTGCTGATGCTGCTTGTATTTTTGCTACTGAACTATTGATCTCTACTTTGCCATTGAATTCAGCATAAGTATTTTGTTTAATTTCACTGTACTCAGAACTCACTTGAATTTGCCCATCAAGTAATGAGCCATTTAAGTTTGGCCCAGCTACAGGAACAAAACACACTTCTTGAGCATTTAATACCCCAGCCCCCATTAATAATGAGCAAAGGAGTGGGCGGTGCAGTTTTAGAGTAATTGACAAGTAAAAAATAGCCTAAATAGAAAGTATAAAATGGTGTAAAATGTTAATTTTAAGGGTTTCGAACGGATTTACCAGTAGACTTGCAAAAAAAGAGATATTTCGCCATTCTCTCATAAAAACACTTAAACATCATTCTCAACTAGAGACAATTTTTGAATATCCAGACTACACGTGAACAACAGCTATTGAATTGGATTAACCTCCACACGCATTTTTCTTGCAAAGCCTTAATCATGGTTTCTGCTGACGCTAGCTTTCGTCGTTACTTTCGTTTTGAATCAAACGACAAGTGGATTATTGCAGTAGATGCCCCTCCAGAATTTGAGAGTTGTGCTGCCTTTGTAAATGTTGCCTCTAGTTATAGTAAACAAGGAATTAAGGTTCCTAAAGTGTTCGCATATGATTTGGAACTTGGATTTTATTGCCAGGAGGACTTCGGTGATTCTTTATTTTCTGGACGGCTAAATCAACAAAATTGCCCTCAGTTATATAAAAAAGCACTTGCAATCATTCCTTTAATTCAAAAATGTACCACCACTGTGGAAGGTCGCTTACCTCAATACGATACTCTTTTAGTTGATAGAGAGGTTGCTATGTTAAAAGATTGGTTATTCGATCGATATTTGGATATCAGGCTCTCGAAGAGTGAGTTAAAAACTGTACAGCAAGCTTTAAGGAGTATTGGAGCTAACTTCTTGTCACAGCCATATGCAGGCGTTCATAGAGATTATCATTCTAGAAACCTCATGGTACTCGGTGATGAAATTGGTGTAATCGATTTTCAAGACGCAGTAATAGGTCCTATAACCTATGACGCCGTATCCTTACTAAAGGATTGTTATCAAGAATGGCCTAAAGAATGGATTGAGTCTTGGTTAAAGGCCTGGCATCAAGAATATTATTCTGAGCATTCATGGGAAAATTTTAAGTTTTGGTTTGATATCGTAGGAATGCAACGACACACTAAAGTAGCAGGTATTTTTGCTAGGCTATATATTCGAGATGGTAAATCTGGATATTTATCGGATATTCCTCGTACTTTAAAATATTTAATTGAAGCTGCTAGTGCTTACCCAGAATTTCGAGATTTTTCGTCAGTGATTGCAGATAAAGTATTACCAAAAGTGTTAATCAAGCAACAAAGCAGTGTGTATGCATAGTACTGCTATGATTTTGGCTGCGGGTAGAGGAGAGCGCATGCGCCCCCTAACTGATTCTGTGCCTAAACCTCTTCTAACAGTTCGTAGAAAGGCATTAATCGAATATCACCTAGAAGCTCTGAAGACAGCAGGTTATGAGAGAGTTATTATTAATCATGCTTGGTTAGGATCCATGATTGAAGACAAAGTTGGCGGGGGAGAGCGTTTCGATTTACAGATTCTCTATTCTCCAGAAGTGGATGCGTTAGAAACTGCAGGAGGCATAGTAAACGCATTGCCTTTGCTTTGCCCAACTGAACAAGCGCAGTATTTTACTGTGATCAATGGTGACGTCTTTACTGATTACGACTTTTCTCAGTTAAGAAAATTGAGATTTTCAAATGAAGTTGCTCATTTGGTAATGATAGATAACCCAGAACATAACCCTGACGGAGATTTTTACCTAGATGAAAGTAGGTTGAATATTAACCAAGGTAAAAAGCTAACCTTTAGCGGAATTGCGGTCTATCAAAAGTCTTTTTTTGATAACGTCAACTGTGAAATTAAACCTTTAGCCCCCATGTTAAAAAGTGGAATACAAAATAACTTAATTAGTGGCCAATATTTTTCAGGTAATTGGACCGATGTTGGTACACCAGAGCGTCTAGCTCAGTTAAATAAATAGGTATGATGAGTAAATGATTGGAAAATTTTTAGGAACCATTTTTGGCTCTATGTTTGGTGGTATTCCTGGAGCCGTTTTAGGTTTTATGGTGGGACACTTTTTTGATAAAGGTTACAGTCAAGATTTCAATCAAAAAGGCGGTTTTAGCCGCTTTTTTAGTACGGAAGAAGCACTTAAGTCTCAGGCAATATTTTTCCATTCTTTGTTTTCGGTGATGGGGCATATTGCCAAAGCTGATGGCAAGGTTAGTGATTCTGAAATTCGTATGGCAAGTACCTTGATGGATCAGATGAAGCTAGAGGGAGATATTAGAGCTGAGGCACAACAAGCCTTTAGAGATGGGAAGGCCGCAAGCTTTCCTTTAAAGCAGACAATCAAAGACTTTAAAGAATCATGTCACGGTCGTCGTGACATAATGCAAGTGTATTTAGAAATACTAATTCAATCTGCTTACGTAGATGGCAAGCTTGATAAAGCTGAGCAAGCTATTCTAGAAACTGTGGCGCAATATCTAGGATTCCCCCAAAAAGACTTATTGTATTTACTGTCTGCATTTGAAGCAGAGCTGCGCTTTAGACAAAGTGGCGGACAACAGCGCGCTGGTGGGCACTCTTCAGCTTATTCATCACAGCAGTCTTTAGCCGATGCCTATAAAATCTTAGGGGTTACGGTATCTGATGACGATAAAAGTATTAAAAAATCCTATCGAAAATTAATGAGTGAACACCATCCAGATAAATTGGTCTCAAAGGGCTTGCCTAAACAAGCCTTAGAAATGGCAAAAAATAAAGCACAAGATATTCAAGCTGCTTATGAATTAGTTAAGGAAAAGCGCGGGTTTAGATAAACTTTAAAGTCGTAGTTTGTTGTGTTTCGTCAACAAATTAGGTTTAGTGTCCCGGCGTTGGTAATGAGTTAAGGCTCGCTTCAGTTTTTGTTCATGTAATTTTCTGCAAACTAGTTACAAGTTTGAAAGGAGCATTACATGAAAAACTTATTATTAATAGGGTTGGCAAGTTTAACTTTAACAACAGATTTATATGCTAAAAAAGCAGATGATTGGGAAGTTACATCGTCTGAACAGCAGTTTGATAATACCAGCGAGCTAGTCTACAAAACTACATTTGTTCCCCCTCAAGAACCATCAGAAACATCTAAAAATGGAGTCGCTGCTACTAGCCAAGCAAAACAAACTTCTGAGGCTAGAAAGTTAGATTTTCGCCCTGAAGCTAAAAACGCTAACTCGAACTTCTGGATATACGATGCCTGGGTAGAGTTTTATGGTGATGAAGACAGTGACGGTTACTTTAGCCACTTTTCGGTTGGTTTAGATGCAGATACTTACTTTAGTGAAGCTCAAGTTTATGCCCGCCTTTATTTAGGTAGAGATGAAGTATTTAAGGAGTATCATACGACTAGTACCTTCACTATTTATGGTGATAGTAGTGCTGACTATTTGGTGGTGGAAAGTGAACTGTTAACTGGTTTTACTTCGGATGATTATGAAGTGCTAATTGAACTATATGACGAGTATACCAATGAGTTAGTTGCTGTGATTGATGGCTACAATGATGGGGACTTGTATTTATTACCCTTAGAAAGTAACAATTATGAAGAAGTCTACGAAGAGCCTAATGTTATTATTATGACTGAGCATGGTGGCAGTATCGGCTGGGGGATCTTGTGCTTACTACCTTTGTTATTCAGAAAAAAATGGATAAGCTAGTAATAAAGGCTTATCCATCTTAGCGCTAGTTATTTTTATCGTTACTGCCGGGCTCTACTACTTCGGTGGCAACTTTTTGTATCAGCTTGACTCTACCTTGTTTTACTAAGGTATCTCGCAATACGTATTCTATTTGGGCGTTAACGCTGCGCAGGTCGTCATCAGCCCAGCGTTGCATCGCTGCTAGCACATCAGGGCTTATTCTTAATGGGAAGGATTTTCTAGACAAATTTATTACCTTGGCCTTTTTAGGACCGCTTGAGAATGACTATTTCCCATACTGGTAGTTGAGCCTAAAGTACAACTGACTAATTCCCAATTTTGTCTGCCTAAATCGTTTAGTATTACCTCAAGTTCATGTGTCTCGGGCGCTTGACTGATTATGCCTTTAGTTTTTGCTTTTACACTTATTACTTTGTATTCCCATTGCATGGTTACTCTCCTTAATACAAGCTGCCACTATTTACTATAGGTTGAGCGTTTTTGTCACCACATAAAACCACTAATAAATTACTCACCATCATGGCTTTACGATCTTCGTCTAGCTCTACAACACCTTTAGCTTGAAGCCTATCAAGGGCTAACTCTACCATACCGACAGCGCCTTCAACTATTTTACTCCGAGCAGCAATGATCGCGGTTGCTTGCTGGCGTTGTAGCATTGCGCTAGCTATTTCCTGAGCATAAGCAAGATGGCTAATTTTGGATTCATGTACGGTAAGCCCTGCTTTTCCTAAGCGTTCTTGGATTTCTTCTTTTAATCTCTCGGATATTTGTTTGGGGTGACTACGTAGTGCTACATCTGAGCTATCTTCGTTTTGTGGATCATATGAATAACTGCTAGCTAAGTTACGCAATGCTGATTCACTTTGAATAGTGACGTAGCTTTCATAGTCATCTACTTCAAAGATGGCTTCTGCTGAATCGGTAACAGACCAAACGACAATAGTCGCAATTTCTATCGGGTTACCTAGGTTATCGTTTACTTTAATTTTAGCTGATTCAAAATTTCGAATTCGTAAAGATACGGTTTTGCGCATAAAAAATGGGACACTCCAACGTAAACCATTTCGCTTTTCAGTGCCGACATAGCTACCAAATAGCGTCATGACTTTCGCTTGATTTGGTTGCACCATAAAAAAGCCACCCCAACAAATCAGCACGACTACAGTGCAAAACAGAGCGAATGGTAGCCATACTTGGTTATGTATCATAAACCCAAATACAAGCTGTAAGATTGGTAAAACAACAAAACCTGCTAAATATCCACTAATCGAGAAACTTTGCTTTTCATTAATCATAAATAATCCATGTGATGTCAAATTGATATCATTATGATTTTATTTCGTTTTGATTATAAATGCAAGTGACTCGCTAGTTATTGAAATATAGACGTTTTAATTATTTTGGTAATTATTGCTACCTCATAGACTGTTGTGTTTATTTATTTTGTCTCTGTTATATTTACGTGCTTGTATATTAAGTTCAGTAAGCATTTTAAGTTGCTGTTTTAATTACTTAATTGTTTGGGTGTGAATATTGCTTTACATGCAGACCAAAAGGTCAGGATCGGTCTTGGGAATACAATGGAAATACTATATATCTGTCATAAGGATGTCACAGAAGTATAAGAATATCGCCTTCAATTTATTAAATGATAATAAGCCGACTTATCGGTAGTGAAATTTTCTGGGAGAAAATATGAAGTTGAAATATCCAGCACTGGTGGCCGCAATATGCGCCTCAACAGTGCAAGCTAATGACTTAGTAATTACAGGGGTAATAGATGGGCCACTGTCAGGTGGTACACCCAAAGCTGTAGAAATATTTGTACTAAATGACGTTGCAGATCTATCTGTTTGTGGTTTAGGTTCTGCCAATAATGGCGGAGGAAGTGATGGTCAAGAATACACTTTTAACAGTATTGCCGCTGCTGCAGGAAGCTATATTTATATAGCCTCGGAAGCCGATGGTTTTGAAAGCTACTTAGGCTTTGCTCCTACAGATACCGCTGGGGCAATGGGCATTAATGGTGATGATGCTGTAGAGTTGTTTTGTGATGGTGCAGTTATCGATACCTTCGGAGACATTGACGTTGATGGCAATGGTGAAGCTTGGGAATACTTAGATGGGTGGGCTTATCGTTCAGCTAACACCGGCCCTGATGGCGCTACATTTACTTTAGCTAATTGGTCATTTAGTGGAGCTAATGCATTAGATGGTGAAACCTCTAATGAAACAGCAGTATCAGTGTTTCCTCTTCAGTCTTTTGCTGATGGAGTTATCATTGATGACGGCAGTGACGGCGGAAGTGATGACGATTCAGCTGGTGCATGTGTTGGCTGTGACGCTGCAGATAAAGTTGCTGATGCTTCAACCTTTGATGCATCAAGTTACTATGCCACTGTACAAGAAGAAGTAGATGCAGGTTCACAGGCCGATATTATTAAGCAACTACTTTCTGAAACCATTAGCGCTAATACAACTGTACTTTCGTACTCTCAAGTATGGACTGCTTTGACAGCCACTGATGAAGATCCCGCTGACTCAGATAATATTATTCTTTGGTACACAGGTACCCCAAGAGCGAAAAACTTAAATGGTGGTGATATTGGTGACTGGAATCGTGAGCACAGTTGGCCAAGTAGTCATGGTTTTGGTGATGATAGTTTTGAAGCTTATACCGATATACATCACTTAAGACCTTCAGATGTAACCATTAACTCTACTCGTGGCAACTTAGATTTTGATGATAGTGATTCAGAAATTTCAGCTGCACCAGGTAACTTTGTTGATAGCGATTCTTTTGAACCTAGAGATGACATCAAAGGTGATGTAGCTCGAATGATGTTCTACATGGACACGCGTTATGAAGGTGCTGACGTAACTCCTGACTTAGAAGTAGTTGATGACTTCACCGATACAAGTTCAGAACAAATCGGCCTTTTGTGTCGTTTATGGGAATGGCATTTAGAAGATCCTGTTGATGCTTCTGAAATGGCACGTAATGACGCTATTTATGAGTATCAAGGTAACCGTAACCCTTACATCGATCACTCTGAATGGGCAGCGCTGTTTTACACGACTGACGCTTGTTCTAATGATGACGGTGGTTCGGATGACGGTGGTGATGACGATAATGGTTCAGATTCATCTGTAGATAGTGTCTTTATTTCTGAATACATTGAAGGTAGCAGCAATAATAAAGCCATTGAGTTATACAACCCATCAGGAGCTGACATCGATTTAGCGGCTAGCAATTATCAACTAGGGCGTTTTTCAAATGGTGCCACTACTGCGACCTTCATCGATTTAGAGGGGATTCTGGAAGCTGATGGCGTATTTGTTATTGCGAATCCATCATCCGTTCAGGACATCTTAGACGTTGTCGACCAAACCAATTCTAACCTTAATCACAATGGTGATGATGCCTATGAGCTATATGCTGATGGTGAAGTGATTGATTCATTTGGGCAAGTCGGTACAGATCCGGGCTCTGAATGGGGAACTGCTCCAACTGACACTCAAAATAACACCTTAGTTAGAAATGCTAATGTATATGGTGGCGATGTTGATAGTAGTGATGAGTTTGATCCTGCCGTTGAATGGTCTGGGCTAGGCGAAGATGTATTTACTGACTTAGGTAGCCATACTGTAGAAGCAAGAGAAATCTTTATTTCTGAGTATATTGAAGGAAGCAGCAATAACAAAGCAATTGAGCTGTATAACCCTTCTAGTACAGATATTGATTTAGATGCCGGTAACTACCAGTTAGGCAGATTCTCAAATGGTGGGACAACTGCTACTTTAATTGACTTAACAGGGACTATTTCAGGAAAAGGTGTATATGTTGTTGCTAACTCTTCATCTGTTCAGGAAATTTTAGATGTTGCTGACCAAGAAAGTGGTAGCCTTAGCCATAATGGTGACGATGCTTATGAACTATACTCTGATGGTGTAGTTATTGACTCATTTGGACAGGTGGGCTTTGATCCTGGCTCTGAGTGGGGAACAGGAGACCAAAGTACTCAAAATAATACATTAGTGCGTAAAAATACCGTTACAAGCGGTGATGCTGATAGTTCTGATGAGTTTGAGCCTTCTGTAGAGTGGGACGGTTATGCATCAGATACTTTTACTTTCTTAGGCAGTCACGGTGTAACTGATGGCGATGATGATGAACCTGTGGTTGACCCAGCATTAGGCCTTTGTTTTGAAGATGCAACGTTAATCAGTGCTGTTCAAGGTAGTGGCGACGTTTCACCTTTAGTTGGCGAAACAGTAGTTATTGAAGGGATTGTAACGGCTTCTCTTCTCGAGCAGAATGGTTTCTTTGTTCAAGAAGAAAACGCTGACATGGATACTGATACATCAACCTCAGAAGGGATATATGTTCCTTATAGTGGTGAATTGCCAAGTGTTGGTGATGTGGTTCGTGTTTTAGGTGTGGTTGCTGAAAACTTTGCTCGTACACAGTTAGCTGCTACTGAAGCGCCATTGATTTGTGGAACTGACACTGCGGAGGTTTTCCCACTGAGTTTACCGTTTACTGATTTTGCAGCAGCAGAGTCTTTAGAAGGTATGTTAGTGACGACGACGCAAGCATTGATTGTGACAGACAACTATACGTTAGGTCAGTATGGTCAAGTAACCTTATCTACTGAACGTTTGTTTACACCAACAAATGTATTTGCACCTGGCTCTGAGGACGCTATTGCTCTTGAAGCTTCTAATGCATTAAATCGTGTATTACTAGATGATGGAAATGATACAAGTAATCCAGAAGTGGTTATTTTCCCAACGGGAGGCTTGTCGGCTTCTAATACGTTACGAGGCGGAGACACTGTTTCTTTGCTTACGGGAGTGCTTGATTATGCCTTTAGTGATTATAGAGTCATACCAACTATTGATCCGACATTTGCTGCGACTAACGCGCGTACTGCTGAGCCTGAACTCAATTTAGGTAATTTGAAAGTGGCAAGCTTAAATGTGCTTAACTACTTCAATAACATAGATAGTGGCCCAGATATTTGTGGACCTGATGGAAATGCAGATTGTCGTGGTGCTGATAGCGAAGCTGAATTTGAGCGTCAGAAAACAAAAACGGTTGCAGCTATTGTCGCAATGGATGCTGATATTGTTGGCTTAATGGAAATTGAAAACAATGGCTTCACAGACGGTTCAGCAATTTATGATTTAGTATCTGCAATAAATGACATCATGGGTGCAGGTACGTACTCAATTGTTGACCCTGGTACAACGGTAGGTACTGATGCGATTACGGTTGCACTTATTTATAAACCTAGTGTTGTGTCGTTAACAGGTGCAACTCAGATTCTAAATAGTGACAACTCTATTGCTGACGATGATGGGGTATTGTTTGTCGATACTAAGAACCGCCCAGCAGTGGTTCAAGAGTTTACTCTACTCGAAAATAATGAATCGATAGTTATAAGTGTTAACCACTTAAAGTCTAAAGGTTCAAGCTGTGGTACTGGTGATGATGACGCTACCACAGGTCAAGGTAATTGTAATCTTACTCGTACCCGTGCAGCTCAAGCATTAAGTGCTTTCTTGACTGAGCAGTTCCCAGAGAAAGCAACGTTAATCATTGGTGACTTGAATGCTTATGCTAAAGAAGACCCAATCGTTGCATTAGAAAATGCGGGTTACACTAATCTAATCAATTATTTTAATGGTGATGAAGCTTATTCATATAGCTTTGATGGTTTAGTTGGTTACTTAGATCATGCATTAGGAAATGAAGCGGCATTAGATAAAGTGGTTGATGTGACTGAGTGGCACATTAATGCTGATGAACCAATTGCCCTTGATTATAATTTTGAGTTTAAGTCAGATACGCAAGCCATCAATTATTATGCTGATGATGCTTACCGTATGTCTGATCATGATCCTGTGATAATTGCATTACAATTAGAGTCAACTGTGACTGTAATAGTTGGTGATATCAACGGTGATGGCAAGGTCAGTGCAAGAGACTATAATGAACTGATAAAAGCTTTTGGTAGTCGTGAAGGTAGCCGTCGGTATAATGCGAGTGCCGATATGAATAGTGATGGCGTTATCAACGTTAAAGATTTCTTCTTATGGGTTGACGCTTATAGAGCCCGCTAAGGTTTATTAGTGAGTCTCTTGTTAGTTTAATAAGAAACTAGAAATCAATATGTTAAAGGCCGCTCAACAGAGCGGCCTTTTTTATACCTACAAGCTAATGAACCGGAGGTTATAAATAATCGAACTCTTTATCCGCTAACACCATTATATCTTCGGCTGAGTCTAGTAAGTTGGTTTTATACAACTCTTTTCTAGGCAAAATACGTTTTAAGTAAAACGCACAAGTATTCGCTTTACCAGATTTCATACTTTCATTTGATGATTTTTTAGCCATGTCGGCCATGCTTAACCAAATAACGCCGAGTAGGCTGTAGGCGCTATAGTTCATGAAGTCATAGGCACTTGCGGCTAAATCAACAGTGCTAAGTTCTTTGACTGCAGTTGCCGTAGTGTGCCATTCCGTTAGTAATTCTGTGGCGCGCTCTTTATCACTCAGGTTTGTCATTTGAGAGATCTTACTGCTGAACAATTCATATGTATCTTGCAATACGTTATTTTTGTCACGGGCAAGTTTCCTAGATATTAGATCTAGTGCTTGAACCCCATTTGTTCCTTCATAAAGTTGAGTAATTCTGGCATCTCGTACTAATTGTTCCATACCCCACTCGCGTATATAGCCATGGCCTCCGTATACTTGAATACCTAAGTTGCTCATTTCAGTGGCCATATCTGTCATGAATCCTTTGACGATTGGTGTTAAAAAAGAAATTACGTTTTTAGCTTTATGTTTATTTGAATCAGTTCCGAACCTTTCTATATCCATTTGCTGGGCATAAAGTAATGCCAAAGCTCGACAGCCTTCTGCAATCGATTTTTGAGTGAGTAGCATTTTACGAACATCTGGCTGGTGAATAATTGAGTCCGCTTTTTTATTTGGCGCTTGAATGCCTTGGGGAGCACGAGATTGAAAACGCTCTCTTGCGTATACCAACGAACCTTGATAAGAGGCTTCGGCGATGCCTAATCCTTGCAGGCCAACCTGAAAACGAGCGTCATTCATCATAGTGAACATACATGCTAGGCCGTCGTTTTCTTCTCCTACTAGATAGCCAGTTGCACTGTCAAAGTTCATCACACAGGTTGGACTAGCTTTTAAGCCCATTTTCTTCTCAATACTGCCAACGGTGACAGAGTTTCTGTCTCCCAACGAACCATCATCTTTAGGCAAAAACTTAGGAGCCAGAAACAAGCTTATTCCTTTAACTCCTGCAGGGGCATCTGGAAGCCTAGCTAGCACTAGATGTAAAATGTTATCAGTCCAGTCTTGATCTCCCGATGAAATAAAAATTTTACTGCCCGTAATATTATAACTGCCGTCATTATTAGGTTCTGCTTTGGTGCTCAGTAAACTTAAGTCTGTTCCAGCTTGGGGCTCAGTTAGGCACATAGTTCCTGTCCATTCACCGGATATTAATTTTGCTAAATAAGTTTGTTTTAGCTCATCACTAGCATGTTTTGTCACTGCTAAAATTGCGCTTTCATTGAGCATGCCGGTCAAGCGCCAACTTACGTTGGCAGAATCAAGCATTTCATGTACGGGTACAGCCATAGTGTTGGGTAAATCTTGGCCTTCATAATCAGTTGTACCTAGCATCGCGTTCCAGCCATTCGCAACGTATTCTTTGTACGCATTTGCAAAGCCGTCAGGCGTCACAACATCACCATTTATAAGCTTTGCGCCTTGCTCATCGCCTTCACGGTTTAGTGGGGCGATGATTTCTTCGGCAAATTTTGCACCTTGATTTAGTATTTCATTTACTAGGTCTTGATCAAAATCTTGGAGCCCTAGAGCTTGATAGTGGTCAGATAGTTGTAACCATTCATGTAACACAAACTGCATATCATTTATTGGGGCTGTATATTGAGGCATCATAAGTCTCTATAAAATGAAGTCATCGGACCATTATAGATATAAATGTATAAAATTTGTTAATTAAAAAGACTGCTAAGTATTATTTCTGCTTATATTTTTTAAAAATACTGATGAATGGTCTCTGCTTAAAGCCTTTATTTAGTGGGCTCAGATTGTTCTATTGATACGAATGCTTCCCGTAGTTGATGCAGTACAATTGTCCCAGAAAAATTGTCATTAGTCAGTGCATATGGATCAACAAATGACACATCAGCTACATTTCTATTCGCCCATTCAGGAACACTTAACTCTTCAATTTGTTGGGAAAGTTTGTCAGTCAATCGGCAAGCAAAGTACTGAGTATTGCTAGAGTCTGTTAACAATAATTCGCCTACTTCTACGTTTAATCCAGTATTTTTCCAGACAACACTATGTGCTGTACATTGGGCACTTGTAGATTTCAGCGCTTTGCCTTGTGGTATATGCCAGTCGTCGTTATCTTTGTGTCGAAGAACTAATATTTTGTTATCTTTTACAATCAGGCATGCTGCTTGAGCTGGGGCTAATTCGTTTAGAGATTGTTTAATTCTACACATGGGATTCGCTGGAATTTCTTTGCTACACCCTGTTATGAGTAGTAAATTAATCAGTAAAGTTATGAGTGATCTATTTTGCAACATTCTGGCTATAAAGACTTATCTTGGATACGTCATTATCACACTAAATTATCCTTCCCCATAATAAATTGTTTGTGTCATTCATGGCATGTTTTTCGGGTGGTTAAATTGCTCGCTATTTTTAAAGGTTATTTCAATGTCTAAAGGACTTAAGTTTTCTCCCCTTTTAGTTGCCCTTGGCGTATGTATTGCGTTGGTTGTGTATTTGTATTTACCGAAAGACTCTGAAGAGAAGTCTCGGCCTAGCTTTGCCGCGAGTGTCGTGTCTCATGTTGTTAAAAAGGAAGAGTTTGAAATTTTGGTTGAGGCTCTAGGAACGGCAACTGCAAATGAATCTGTGATGATTACTGCACAAACCTCTGACATTGTGCAACAGCTTCATTTTAACGATAGCGATGTTGTTAAAAAAGGGCAATTGTTGTTGGAGTTAGATGACAAAGTCGAAAAAGCACGTATTGCTGAATTGGATGTGAGTCTAAAAGAAGCTGAACGCCAACTAAAACGAGTTAGCGATTTAGCCAAAAGTAATGTGGCATCTGAACAATTACTTGATGAGCAAGAGGCTAGAGTTAAATCTTTAAAAGCACAGTATATTGTGTCTGAAACAGAACTTGATGAGTTGCAGATAAAAGCGCCGTTTGATGGTTTGTTAGGTGTTCGAGAAGTGAGTATCGGTGCATTTGTTAAACCCGGTGACTTGATTACGACGTTAGATGACTTAAGTACTATAAAAGTCGATTTCGATGTCGCTGAGGTGCATTTATCTAGCATCGCGATAGGACAGAAAATCAGATCTACTTCTATTGCTTATGAGGGTGAAATTTTTGAAGGCACAATCGCAAGTGTTGGATCAAGAGTTGACCCTTCGACTCGTTCTGTAAAAGTGCGAGCTGTTATTGATAACCAAGACTTAAAGTTGCGTCCAGGGATGTTGCTGCAAATATTGCTACAAAAACAAGTCTTGAATACCTTGGTGTTACCTGAAAGTGCCTTAGTTCCATTAGAAGATAGTCAGTTTGTATTTGTGATTAAAGATGATAAAGCAGTGAAAGTAGAAGTTGAGATAGGGGATAGAAAACCCGGTATTGTGCAGATAATAGGTGGATTAAAGGTAGGCGATATTGTGGTCATTGAAGGGACTTTAAAATTGCGAGACGGGTCTAGTGTTAATGTTGTTAATGATAGCGAGGTTTAACCGTGCTTATATCTGACATTTCGGTTAAACGACCGGTTTTTGCTTCCGTTGTTAATCTAGTTCTAGTGGTATTTGGTATTGTATCAATTACTTTTTTAAGTTTGCGAGAATATCCAGATGTAGACCCTCCAATTGTATCAATTAACACTAATTACACCGGAGCTTCATCTTCAATCGTTGAGACCCGCATTACTCAGTTGTTAGAAGATAGGATTAGCGGTATTGAAGGGATCAAAAGTATTACTTCGACTAGCAGAAATGGACGTTCTCAAATTACTATTGAATTTAATTTATCCAGAGATATTGATGCGGCATCAAATGATGTTAGAGAGCGAGTCAGTAGAGCATTAAATAACCTACCTGACCAGGCCGATCCCCCTGAAGTATCAAAGTCAACTTCAGATGATGATGTTATCGTTTGGTACAACTTACGCAGTGATAATTTATCGGTTATGGAACTGACTGATTATGCAGATCGCTTTATCGTTGACCGTCTATCTGTAGCCGATGGCGTTGCTAGGGTTCGGATTGGTGGTGGCCGCAGCTATGCTATGAAAGTATGGCTTGATCGAAATGCAATGGCAGCCAGGCAAATCACTGTAGCTGACGTAGAAAATGTTATTCGTTCTGAAAACGTTGAGCTACCTGCTGGGGAAATCGAATCAATTAATCGTGACTTTGAAGTACGAGTTGCCCGTAGTTTTTTAACTCCTGAAGACTTCGCTAATTTGACTGTTAAAGCCAGCGCTGATGGCTACTTAGTTAAGTTAGGGGAAATAGCACGTGTTGAATTAGGCGCCGATGACGATGAAACTGAGTTTCGTGGTGACGGTGTGAATATGATTGGTTTAGGTATAATTAAACAGTCAAAAGCTAACACCCTTGAAGTGGCTCGAGAAGCCAAGAAAGCCATTCAAGAAATAGAAGAAACCCTGCCAGATAATATTTTTATTGTGCCCAGCTATGATTCATCAGTGTTCATTGAAGCTTCAATAAATGAAGTATATGAAACTCTTGCTATCGCCATGTTAATGGTGGTTTTAGTTATCTATGTATTCTTAGGAAATGTGAGAGCGACCATAATCCCAGCAGTAACTGTACCTGTATCTTTAGTGGCCGCATTTATTGTGATGTATGCTCTTGGGTTTTCAATCAATTTATTGACCTTGCTAGCTCTGGTTTTAGGGATAGGTCTGGTTGTAGATGACGCTATTGTTGTACTTGAAAACATATCACGAAGAATTGAATTGGGTGAGCCTCCTATTCTTGCTGCCTATCGAGGGGCCCGAGAGGTTGGCTTTGCCGTTATTGCAACTACATTAGTGCTGATTGCTGTTTTTGTTCCACTCGTCTTTTTACAAGGTAACGTAGGCCGATTATTTACTGAATTCGCTTTGGCTATAGCCGCAGCTGTGGCGTTTTCCAGTGTTACAGCTTTAACACTTTCTCCCATGATGTGTTCTTTGTTGTTAAAAAAACGCAACAAGAAAAGCGGCTTTTCATATTGGGTTGACCGTAAATTTACGCGCATTGAAAAAGGCTATTACAATGGGTTAGGAGTGACTATACATCAGCCATTTCTCATGGTGTTGTTAGTCGGAGTTAGTATTATTGCTTTGTTCAAATTGAGCCAGATTTTACCGGGAGAGTTCGTACCTAAAGAAGATAGAGGTAACTTTTTCATTCGAGTGCAAACCGCTGAAGGTTCTAGTTTCGAGAATAACTCTGCAAATATGAAAAAGATTGAAGACATTTTAATGGAGTACTCAGCTAACGGTGAAGTTGATAGGGTGTTAGTACGTACACCAGGGTTTGGTGGGACGGGTGGGATCGGGGTTGTTGGTATGCCTTTTGACAGAGAAAGAAAACGCTCAACCTTTGAAGTTATGGATGAAATGAGTAAAAGGTTAGCTGCCATTCCTGATGTAAGGGCGTTCGCTATTATGCGAAGCGGTATTGGGGGAGGTGGGTTAAACAGACCTGTTCAATTTGTTCTTCAAGGCAATACCTATGAAGACTTAGTTCGTTGGCGAGATATTGTATTAGAGAAAGCTCGAGCTAATCCTAATTTAATTCGAGTTGACTCTGATTACAAAGAAACTTGGCCTCAGTTGTTAGTAAATATTGATAAAAATAGGGCCGCTGATTTAGGCGTATCTATTAGCGATATTGGCCGCACCTTAGAGACCATGTTAGGCCAAAGGCGCGTATCGACCTATTTAGATAAAGGTCAAGAGTACGATGTAATCATGGAAGGGGAGAAGTCTGATTATCGCAGCCCGCAAAGTATAGAAAATATCTATGTGCGCTCTTCGCAGAGTAATCAGTTAATACCATTAGACAATTTGCTGTCTGTCAGTGAAAGAGCTACCTCTGCAAGGTTAAATCGTTATAACCGTATGAGAAGTATTACCATAAGTGCAAACTTAGCTGATGGTTATACGGTTGGTGAGGCACTTGATTACTTAAATGACATCGTCAAAACTGAAATTTCTGATCCTGTGTCTATTGACTACAAAGGAGAGTCTCAGCTTTATCAAGAGTCTGGTAACTCTATTCTCTTTATCTTTGCTTTGGCTCTAGTTGTCACATATTTGATTTTGGCGGCTCAGTTTGAAAGTTGGATCCATCCTTTAGTTATTATGCTAACGGTTCCTGTTGCTCTAGTTGGGGCGTTTGTTGGTTTATACCTGTTCGGCATGACCCTCAATATCTACAGTCAAATAGGGCTCGTTATGTTGATTGGTCTGGCAGCTAAGAATGGTATTTTAATTGTAGAGTTTGCGAACCAGTTAAGAGATGCGGGTATGGAGTTTGAGAAAGCATTGAGAACGGCCGCTTCTCAAAGGTTAAGACCCATAGTGATGACTGGTTTTACCACTGTTTTTAGTTCACTTCCATTGGTTTTGGCAACGGGAGCGGGGGCTGAAAGTCGTACGGTCATAGGTGTTGTAATATGTGCGGGAGTATTAATTTCAGCATTCCTAACCCTTTATATTGTGCCGACTGCTTACTATTTGTTTGCTAAAAATACAGGTTCTCCTAATAAGCGAGGAAACACTATTGAACAGCTAGAAAAAGATATTCCCTATCGAAAAGGTGAATTAGATTAATAAAACGCCTGCTTTTGTTCATTACAAAAACAGGCTTTGTATTGTAAAACAAAACCCTAAAAGGCTGAAAAACCAAACTATTAGCGCTGTTGTGTTGGCTGTAGTTAGTACTTTTAACCGAGCAGTAAAAAATGACTGCTTTGTTGATTCAGAAGACAACAGATATAAACAACAAGCGATACTAATAGTGCAAATAAAACCGCTTAGATTCCACCAAAACCAAAAAATATGCGGTTGATAAAGCCATAGATAAATATTACTGACTACACCTAGGATTAAACCAATATTTACCTGCTTAGCTGTTATACCTGAAGTACAGGTCGCTATTAAGAAGGTAGCTAAAATTGGCCCATAGCAAACAGATCCAATTTTATTAATGGCTTCTATTATTGTGGGCGCAATATCTCCTGCAAAAAAAGATAAACTAAGGGTAACTCCTCCCCAAAATATACCCGCATACTTTGCGACTCTTATAGACGCCTCTGATGATAATGTTTTCCCTGTCACTCTGCAGTAATCCTCAATGCTAACTGCAGATAAACTATTAATAGCAGAGCTTAAAGAAGACATAGCAGCAGCTAAGATTGCGACGAGCAGCAAACCTAAAATACCGTTTGGTAAATAGTTAACAATAAAAATTGGCATCATCCAATCTGGATGTTCAACAGGAATTTGAGAGATGAACTCGGGAGTGGTTAAAGCCAATGTGCCTATTATCAACCCTGCTAAACAATAAATTAAGGTGATCGGGAAACGTAAGAAGCTAGCTGTCATTATTATTTTTTTTAGATCGCTAAGGCTTTTTGCCGCCAACGAACGCTGAGCTTCTGACTGATCGCACCCATAATAAGAGGCGTAAAGAACGATGCCACCAAAAATCATGGGCAATAATCCAAAACCTTCACCATCAAATCCATTTGAGTCTATATTGAGTGTTGTAAGCCTTTGTGTATCAACAAGCTCAGTAAAATTTGTCCAGCCACCGATGTTATAAAGGCCAAACCCCAAGCAGATTAATGCCCCTGTAATGATCAGTACCATTTGTACAGCATCGCCATACACCACTGCTTTCATACCTCCTTGCAGTGAGTAGATAAGTGTGATGACTCCAATTAGTAAGACACTTTGCCAAAATGCTAAGCCCATGGTGCTTTGAAGAATAATAGAAATAGCATAAATCATAATAGCAGTAGCAAAAGACCGGCTAATTTGAAACACGATGCTGATTAACACTCGGGATGAACGTCCAAAGCGTTTTTCTAAAAAGTCATATACAGTGATGATACCAGCACGATAGAGGGTAGGTAGAATAAAGTATAGTAGCGCCAACATAGCTAAAGGGAGTGCTAGTTCGTATGATAGCCAGGTTAGTCCACCACCTTCTCGTAAGCCCACAAAAGCAGGGGCTGATATAAAGCTAACTGCAGAAAGCTGTGTTGCCATGATAGATAAAGATAAGGGCTTCCATCCTAGCTGGTTATTAGCTAAAAAGTAGTCTTCTGTATTTACTTGTTTTCTAAACGTAAAACCCATTATCAATAGCCCAGCTAGATAGGTGGCGATGATGGCATAATCGAAAATATTCATTAAACGTTGCTTTAATAACTAATTATTGAATTACCTTACAAAAAATAATACATAAAAAAAAGCCCCAGCATTTGCTGAGGCTTTGTTATCTTGTTGATTATCCTTATTCGTCTAAGAAACTTTTTAGTTGCTCAGAACGGCTAGGGTGACGTAATTTACGTAATGCTTTTGCTTCAATTTGACGAATACGCTCTCGGGTTACATCAAACTGTTTACCGACTTCTTCTAGGGTATGGTCAGTGTTCATGTCGATACCAAATCGCATTCTCAATACTTTAGCTTCACGTGCAGTTAAACCAGCTAGAACTTCTTGAGTGGCATCTTTTAAACTACCGCCGGTGGCTGAGTCTAAAGGCTGAACAATTGTACTGTCTTCGATAAAGTCACCTAAGTGCGAATCTTCATCATCACCAATTGGTGTTTCCATAGAAATAGGTTCTTTAGCTATCTTTAACACCTTACGAACTTTGTCTTCAGGCATTAACATACGTTCAGATAGCTCTTCAGGAGATGGCTCACGTCCCATTTCTTGTAACATTTGACGAGATATACGATTTAATTTATTAATCGTTTCTATCATGTGTACAGGAATACGGATTGTTCTTGCTTGGTCTGCAATTGAGCGAGTGATAGCCTGACGTATCCACCAAGTAGCATAAGTTGAGAACTTATAACCACGACGATACTCAAACTTATCTACTGCTTTCATTAGACCGATGTTACCTTCTTGAATTAGATCTAAGAATTGTAAGCCTCGGTTTGTATATTTTTTCGCGATTGAAATAACCAAACGTAAGTTTGCTTCAACCATTTCTTTCTTAGCTCGGCGGGCTTTTGCTTCGCCAATTGACATGCGACGGTTGATATCTTTGATATCAGCAATAATTAATCCAGTTTCTTCTTCTACTGTATTCATTTTGCTAATTGCACGCTCAAGTTCTTCTTGGTGTGCTCGCATCTCTTCTGCATAAGGCAATGCAGAGTCCAATATTTCAAATAACCAATCAGTTGAGGTTTCGTTGCCAGAAAAAGCTTTGATGAAATCTTTCTTCGGCATTTTTGCAGTAATAACACAGTGTTTCATCACTATACGTTCTTGCACACGAATTCGATTCATCATGCCACGCATGTTTTTAACCATGCGATCAAATTGCTTAGGCGTAAGCCTAAACTCTTTAAATACTTCACTTAACTCATTAATCTGAACACGAGATTCTTTATGAGATCTACCTTTAGCGTCGATGATATCTCGTACTTTTTCGTATTGAATGCGAAGAGCTGTGAATTTTTCACGTGCTAATTCAGGATCTGGGCCCGTATCTTCTTCTTCTTCGTCTTCATCATCATCGTCACCGTCTTCGTCTTCTAATTCTTCCTCAGATAACTCAGAACCCACGTGAGTTGCAGTTGGGGCTACGTCTTGCTCGTTTGGATCAACAAAACCAATGATGATATCACTAAGGCGAATTTCTTCAGCTTCAAATAAATCCCACTGATCAAGCAAATGAGTAATGGCTTCAGGGTACTCAGCTACAGAGCATTGAACCTGATTAATACCTTCCTCGATACGTTTGGCGATAACGATTTCGCCTTCACGGGTCAATAGTTCAACTGTACCCATCTCACGCATGTACATGCGAACTGGATCAGTTGTGCGACCAATTTCACTTTCAACTGTTGCTAATGCAGCAGCTGCGGCTTCTGCAGCTTCTTCATCAGTATCACTTTCTTGCATTAAAAGTTCGTCTGAATCAGGGGCCGTTTCGAATACCTTAATCCCCATATCGTTGATCATGCGGATAATGTCTTCAATCTGATCAGAATCTACAATGTCTTGTGGGAGGTGGTCGTTAACTTCCGCGAAAGTCAAATAGCCCTGTTCTTTACCTTTAGCAATGAGGAGTTTTATCTGCGACTGCTTGCTTTGCACCATATAACTTACACTTCTCGAATTTGATTGAATATTGATAGAAGCCACTCCTAGGGAGGACTTGTACTGTACCTTGTTGCATTTACCCAGTAATAATTACTTCATACTGCGACTTCAGCGAATTCGCCAGTATAGCAGACTCACTATGCATACGGCTATATGTTGGGTCATTTTTGTTCTTTTACAAGTAGGTTTAACTCTTGTTTTTCATCTTCGCTCAATTTGCTTACCCTAGACTTAGAAAATAGCTCATCCATTCTGCTTTGAAGATGCCAATCTAGGAGCTTAGAAAAACTGTCTTCAAAGACTTTTTGTTGGTTTTGCTCTGCATATTCCCATGCTAATAACTTTGGTAAATGTGGACCCTGAGGATGTTCTCTAAAATACTCTAATACATTTGCAGTTTTTGCAGTCGGGTAGGCTTTACAATATTGATAAAGCTCAATTAAGAGATCTAGCCCTGGTATATTTACGGCAGATAATACAGACAGGTCAGTGGTTGGTGAGGCTGAAGCTAAACTAGGTTCATCTAACAACAGTCTCAGCATCATTCTAACGGGAGATATAGTGCTTTTGTTAAGCCTATTAAAGTCTAATTTCTGAGGTCCTTTGTGCTGATTGGCTTTGGCTATATCACGCTCTAACCTGTGTCTATTTTGCTCACCCATATAATTACTTAAGTCAGACATCAAAATATCTCGAATATTGTCCCCTACAATTTGCTCAATCAGCGGAGTGGCTTCCGTTTTTAGTGCGGCTTTTCCTTCTAAGCTACCCACATGATGTCTTTTTAGTAAATTATCAAAGAAAAATCTAGAAAGCGGTACTGAATCTGTTTTAAGTTTGTCTTCAAATTCGTTTTTACCTATTTGACGAACTAAGGTATCTGGGTCTTCGCCGTCTGGTAAAAATAAAAACTTCATTTCGACACCATCTTTTAAGAAGGGAAGCGCACTTTCTAAAGCTCTCCACGCGGCTTCTCGACCAGCTCGGTCACCATCGTAACAGCAAATGACTTCGTTGGTAGAACGAAATAACATTTGAATATGCTCAGCTGTTGTAGCTGTACCCAATGACGCAACAGCATAGTCAATTCCAAACTGTGCTAGCGCTACAACATCCATATAACCTTCAACAATAATGACTTTTTCTAAGTTACGATGAGCCTGCTTTGCTTGATAAAAACCATATAACTCGTGTCCCTTATGAAAAATACGAGTTTCTGGAGAGTTGAGGTATTTAGGTCCGCCATCTTCTAGAACTCTGCCGCCAAATCCAATGACGCGGCCTCGTTTATCCCGTATAGGAAACATAATACGATCACGAAAGAAATCAAATCTGCGCCTATTGTCGTTTTCTGTAATGAGTTTAAGGTCGAGTAACTGTTGTTGGTACTCCGGACTAATTCCAAAGGTTTTAAGTATTGAGTCCCACTCGGGAGGTGCAAAACCCATATCAAAGGCTTTGACAACTTCCCCACTTAGGCCTCGATTTTTTAAATAACCAACGGCTTTATCTTTGTCTGGATGGATTTTAAGTTGCTGCGAAAAATATTTTGCGACTTTTTCCATCAAATCGTAATCGTTTTCTTTTTGCTGTTTTTGAGCGGCGCTTGGAGCAGGAGAGCTACCTTTTTCTCTCGGTACTTCAATGCTGTGATACTGAGCGAGTTCCTCAATTGCTTCTGGAAATTCTATGCGGTCGAATTCCATTAAAAATGTTATGACATTTCCGTGAGCACCGCATCCAAAACAATGATAAAACTGTTTATCTTGGCTAACCGTAAATGAGGGACTTTTTTCATTATGAAATGGACAACAAGCTTGATGATTACGCCCAGCTTTCTTTAGTGGGACTCGACCATCAATAATTTCTACTATGTCTGTGCGAGCAATAATGTCATCTATGAACTCACGAGGAATACGACCAGACATGGGACCTTCTCAATTTTTAAAACAGGTTAATATAATGCCATAGAGCTTTGTCTACTGAGACAAAATTTTCTTGAAAAAAACAAAAAACCGCATTTAATGCGGCTTCTTAGGATGTGTATTCAGATTACTAGGTGTTAGGCATTAAGCTTGACTTTGATTTTACCGCTAAGTTGGCCCATGTCAGCTCTGCCCTGAACTTTGGGTTTTAACCAAGACATGACCTTACCCATATCTTTCATACCTGAAGCTCCAGACTCTGAAATAGCTTGAACAATTAAATTATCAATCTCTTCATCATTAAGGGGCTTAGGCAAAAAGTCTTGTAAAATAGCAATCTCTGCGAGTTCAACATCAAGTAAATCTTGACGACCAGCAGTTTCATATTGACTTGCAGCATCTTTTCTTTGTTTTACCATTTTTATCAATATTGCAAGCACACCATCATTATCAATAGCGACATAATCTGGATTTGTGCGACCATCAATTTCATGCTGTTTAATGCTTGCTAGAGCCATGCGAATAGTACCAAGACGAATTTTGTCTTTGGCGCGCATTGCTTCTTTTTGTGCATTTTTTAATTCATCTAATAAAGACATGGAATGACTCAATGAAACTGAATATATGATAAAACGACTAAAAGCGCGTCAAGTCTATTAACGCGCTTAATAGAAGAGATCTAGTACAATCTGATGCGACGAGCGTTTTCGCGAGATAACTTCTTCAAAAGACGTTTCTTTGCAGCTGCTTTTTTACGTTTACGTTCCCAAGTAGGTTTTTCAAAAAATTCGCGACGACGAACTTCCGAAAGTACACCTGCTTTTTCACATGAACGTTTAAAACGACGCAATGCAACATCAAAAGGTTCGTTCTCTCTAACTTTAACGATTGGCATTAAAATCTCACCTCAAAAAATAATATAAACTTTATCGGACCGGTACACTATGTATCCAGCTCGGTTAAAAATGGTGCGGAATTCTAATCATATCCACAGCTTTTGTAAAGCCTTAGCTTGTTAAAAAAGTAATTAATTCTAACAAACGTCACATTAAATTGGCGCTTTTGGCTGCAATCAGTAAAATGCCTGCAAATTATACGTTACTTAACTAGAAAATATGCGCGTTTTAGGAATCGAAACTTCTTGTGATGAGACTGGTGTGGCTATCTATGATGAGCACCAAGGCTTGTTGTCCCATCAATTATACAGCCAAGTAAAGTTACATGCTGATTATGGAGGTGTTGTTCCTGAATTAGCTTCTAGAGATCATGTACGAAAATTAGTGCCATTAATCAAGCAGGCATTAAAAGAAGCTGATTGTACAAATGAAGATCTGGACGGCATTGCGTTTACAAATGGACCTGGGTTGATAGGTGCATTATTAGTGGGCTCTTCAGTTGCGCGCAGCTTAGCTTATGCTTGGGGGGTACCGGCTGTAGGGGTTCATCATATGGAAGGGCATTTGCTAGCTCCCATGTTAGATGAACCTATACCTGAGTATCCTTTTATAGCCTTGTTGGTCTCTGGTGGGCACTCTATGATGGTTAAGGTTGAAGGCATTGGAGGTTACCAAGTTTTAGGTGAGTCAGTGGATGATGCCGCTGGTGAAGCATTTGATAAAACAGCAAAGCTATTAGGTTTGGACTACCCTGGAGGGCCACTATTAGCTAAATTAGCTGATAAAGGTGAATCAGGGCATTATTCATTTCCTCGGCCAATGACGACTAAGCCCGGTTTAGATTTCAGTTTCAGCGGGTTGAAAACCTTCACTGCGAACACTATTCGGGATTCAGACGGCTCTGATCAAGCTAAAGCAAATATTGCCTATGCGTTTCAAGAAGCAGTGGTAGATACTCTCGCTATTAAATGCAAAAGGGCGTTAAAACAAACCGGTATCAAACGTCTGGTTATTGCTGGTGGCGTTAGCGCTAATACCCAATTACGAGAGCAATTAGCGATTATGATGAACAACATCAAGGGTGAGGTCTTTTATCCTAGGTTGGAGTTTTGTACGGATAATGGTGCCATGATTGCTTATGCAGGTTTGCAACGACTCAAGTCTGGTGAATTTGAAGGGTTGTCAACTAAGGCTAGGCCTCGTTGGTCGTTAGAAGAGCTTGCAAAGATATAATTAAGTGTAAAGGTTATTACCACTGCATTAAACGTGGTTGAATTTCATCCTCCAAAGTCTAGATAGGCTGCTTCATAAGTCCTAATTTTACAATCTAGAGTGTCAATTTAATAGTAAACCTGAGGGGGGATTGTGTCGCTAGGAAGTCGTATTAGCTATCCAGAGTCTGTGATTGATTTAAATCGACAGATATATTCAGTAAATAAGCAAGCAAATTCTCTTTATCAACAAGCTGCACTGTATTTTGCAACTATCGGTGAGCACAAGAACTTAGTTGCGGAGTTAGAAGAGCGGATTGAGCAAAAAGAAGACCAATTAGTAACCGTTAAAGGTAAAGAGAAGGCTAGGGCTATTGCAAGTATTAGCATTCTAAAGCAGCGTTTAAACAGGATAAATGCTGATCGTGAATGTGAGCGCTTACTTCGGTTGAGTTGTGCTGTTGATGTGTGCCTTAAGTTACTTGATATTACTGAGAGCCACAATTTCGAAGGTACGCAACTAAAGAGTGCCAAATTTCTTGGGACTATACTTTTACTTTCACCTGGAAGAGGTAAAAAGTTATCTGAGCTACATCAACGTTTAAAACCAGCATATAAAACTATTCTAAGTTTGCGCCTGTTAGACAAGTTAGTAGAAGATGGCAGTATTAAGAGTTCATATATTGTTGAGGCTTATGACGCTGAAACACGGTATGAAAAGAATAATCGTCTAGATAACCCTTACTTTCGAAGTGTGTTGTTACCCATCATGCTAGTTGCGTTGTTTCAGGATGTTGGTTTTCAGCACCCAGATGTCATTGCCATCATGAAAGGAGGTGGTAGTCTAGATGAATTTCGCCCATTACAGGCTGAAGAGCGTGATCTGATGTTGAAGTTGGGTTATCAACACGCAATTGATTACGCCTTAAATGGGTTAGGGTGTCAAAAATATCAAGGAGGGTCTAAAGTAGCAAAGAGCCAATTTGATAATATTGAAAAGATGCGCTTAAAGTTTCAAATAGGTTTTTTAAAAGATATTGTAAATCCAGCGATTGGTATTGGAGACATCGTTAAAATACCTCAGGTCTATACATCAGTAGTTTTATCTACAAAGCGCGACTTCATAAAAAAAGACTTACCAAAAGCATCTAAAATAATTGCACAGTTAGCAGTCAACAGTACAGTGAATCAGAAAGCTGCAGATGCATTTATCAGTATTGTTGGACACTTCCCCCAAGGTTATGGTGTGACGTTAATTCCTAAAAATTTACAAGGTGTAGAATTAGACAATTATGAATATGCCGTTGTCACCCGTTTAAACCCTCAAAACCCTGATGAGCCTATATGCAAGGTTGTAACCCGAAATTTAACTTACATTACTTTTGGAGCGACCACGAGTGTTAAAAAGGATTGTAATTTACATTTTAATATAGCTCGAAATAAACTTTCAAAAATAGATAGTACTCGCTTAAAAACGATTATGAAAACACTGTCTTATTCATTTAAAGTCGATGATATAGAAACCTTAGTTCCTCCTTTTTGGGAGCCTCATGAATATTTTTCAGATAGGAAAAACCAAAATTTATGGACAATGTAAGATTAACAGAATGCTCTGGCATTAGGAGTGGGCGAGTTGATACTAATCAAAGGCTTATTATCTTGATAGGTTTTTGAGAGTTATTTTACTTTCGTGTCCTCGCATTAATCTTACAATATTGTCTTTGTGACGAAACACAATCAATGCACTTAAAATACCAACAGGAATAGCAAACTCTGGTTTGATTAACATTGTCAAGAATGGCGCTATGCAAACCGACACTATTGCAGCTAAAGATGAATATTTAGTTAAATAAATCACCAGGCCCCAGGTTAAAATTAGCAGTGCCGCTAACTCTAAACCTAATGGCAATATAGCTCCGAAGGCTGTAGCAACTGCTTTACCTCCCGAGAAATGAAAGAATAGTGGTAGCATATGACCTAAGCAGGCAAATACCGCTACAAATGCAAGATAAATTGGCTCTATTTCTAGATGGTAGCTGGCATAGACTGGTATCGTGCCTTTTAAAATATCAAGTATCAAGACTAAACTAGCGGGAAGCTTCCCTCCAATTCTCAGCACATTAGTCGCCCCAGGATTACCAGAGCCTGTTTCTCTTGGGTCTGCTAATCCAAATAATTGGCACACTAAAATCGCACTAGAAATCGATCCTAATAGATAAGCTGAAGCAAACATTAATATTGTTAACGCTGTCATGTACTTGTATTAATTAAATAAGTTACAATCAGTGAAGAATATAACAATCTTCCAAAAAATACAGCGCGGATCATCAATGGATAAAATTCATATCGAAGGGCTTGAGGTCTTATCGCTTATAGGTGTGTACGATTGGGAAAGGGAATATCAGCAAAGGCTTATTGTCGATGTAGTCTTACATGTTGATTTATCTAAAGCAGCCAACACCGATGACGTTAGCTTTACACTTAATTACGCTTTAGTTGCTCAAGGGCTTAGTGAATTTGCATCAAGAAGCGAATACAAACTTATAGAGGCCTTTGCCAGCAATATGGTTGATTGGTTATTGATTACATTTCCAGCTTTGAAAAAAGTGCAACTTAAGTTGAGTAAACCCGATATTTTACCCAAAGCTAAAAATGTTGCGGTAGAGTTTTCAAGAGAGCAAATCCGTTGAATAGTCATGTAAAAGATATTCATGATATTTTTATCAGTATCGGAAGTAACGTTGACAAGGAAAGCAATACTAAGGCTGGGCTCGATAGCTTATTTGATAATTTCGGTGAACTTATAATGTCAGCTGTGTATGAAAGCGAGTCTGTGGGATTTGAAGGCAGTAACTTCTATAACTTAGTGGTCAAAACAGAGACGTCTTTACCTGTAAACGAGGTGTGCCGTGTTTTAAAAAGTATTGAAAAAGACCATGGTCGCAAGCGTAGCGAGCAAAAATTCTCTCCGAGAACTCTCGACTTAGATTTATTACTTTACGACAATCTTGTTTTAGAACAACCTATTGAATTACCTCGTCCTGAGGTATTGTATAATGCGTTTGTATTAAAGCCATTGGCTGAAATTGCAGCAGATGTTTTGCACCCTATTGTAAACAAACCTTATGCCGAACTATGGCATGATTATGATAAAAGCCTACAGCGGTTGTGGGCCATTAACTTTGAATGGAGTCCAAATAGTATATGACTATTTTTGAAATTATTATCTTGGCAATTATTCAGGGATTAACTGAGTTTTTACCTATTTCTAGTTCTGCTCATTTAATTTTACCTTCAGAAGTATTAGGGTGGAATGATCAAGGCCTAGCTTATGATGTAGCTGTACATGTAGGTAGTTTACTTGCTGTGATGATTTATTTTCGTGCAGACATCTGGCGGTTAGCTAATGCATGGTTGCGTAATGGTTTAGGCAAAAATCAAACTAACGATAGTCGCTTGGCTTGGTGGGTAATTATTGGCACTATTCCCGCTGTACTGTTTGGGTTTGCTTTTAAAGATTTTATAGAAGTATATGGTCGTTCTGCATTAGTTATTGCTTGTACAACAATTGGCTTCGGTCTTTTGCTTTGGTACGCAGATAGTAAGGCAAAGCAAATTAAAACAGTCAATGGCATCACTTGGAAAAATGCTATTTTTATAGGCATCGCTCAAGCTATTGCTATTATTCCTGGCACTTCTCGCTCCGGGATTACGATGACTGCAGGTCTAATGATTGGTTTAGATCGTGAAAGTGCTGCTCGATTTTCCTTCTTATTATCTATTCCAGTCATATTGGGGGCTGGATTACTAGCAAGTCTAGATCTCGTTCAAGCTCCTGGTGCTGTAGACTGGCAGGCACTACTTTTTGGTGCAGGGTTTTCATTTGTCAGTGCCTATGCTTGTATTTATTTATTTTTAGCCTGGATTTCTAAGATTGGTATGTTGCCGTTTGTCATCTATCGGTTGATTTTAGGCATTGCCTTACTGTTATTTGTACTTTTGTAATCGAGAAATAATATGTCTGAAACTATTTTCACTAAAATTGTTAATAAAGAAATTCCAGCTGAGATCCTTTATGAAGATGATCTTGCTCTTGCATTTAGTGATATTAATCCACAAGCTCCTATTCATTTTTTAGTTATTCCTAAAAAGCCGATACCGACTATCAACGATATTGAACTAGAAGATAAATCCCTAGTTGGACATCTATACTGGGTAGCGGCTCTTATCGCCAAGCAGAAAGGAGTTGCAGAAAGTGGGTATCGTGCAGTAATGAATTGTAACGAGCAGGGTGGGCAAACTGTATACCATATCCATTTACATGTATTAGCTGGTAAATCATTAGGGTGGCCACCTTATCAAGAAAAGCTTAAAGCTGGGTAAGTTTGAAGTGTGATAAAATAGCAGCTAAAAGCTGCTATTTTTTATTTCAAGTAATGCACTAAAGCCCTAATACTTTAATACCCTGTTTGACGTGGATATCTACAGGGATATCAGTAGCTTCTTAGTCTTCATTACTCATTTAACTTGGGTAAAAATGGAATGTCTATATTTCAATGATCTAATGGGTAATAGTTTACGCGACTAAAACCTCTAGCCTTAGACGTTGTGCTTGTTCGGAAACTAAAGTATTGATGTCGTTTTTGACGGCTTCTCATTGTTTTACTTTATAAATACACCCCAAAAATAAGCTTGAAATAATTGCAATTGTGACAATAGAAATATCTGATTTTGAAAGATTTTTCACTTTTTCACCCTGTTTTATCACTTTTAATATTGATTTGGATCGTTTTATCTTAAATATAACTAATTTTTAGCTCTTAAAGTGTGTATCACAGCTAGATAGCTATAAAAAATATGCTAGCATTTGAGAGCTTGAATATGTAAATGTTTAACATAATTATACTGCTAGTTAAGCTGTTTAATTGTAGTAACAGTCTGCAGATAAAAAGGCGACTTATTATTGGGTAGGTTGCTGAGTATTCGTTGACACACTTAACGTGTAATAAAGGAAAATATATGGCTACAGAAAATGCTTTACTAACTATATTGGCTGATAAAATTAATAATGATACTTTGGTGCTTCCAACTTTACCTGCAATAGCTTTAAAAGTAAGGCGAGCTGCAGATGATCCTGAAATCAACCTTAATGCTATGGCGGATGTAATTGCTCAAGATCCGTCGTTAAGCGCCCGTATGATTAAAATATCAAATAGTGCTTATTTGGGTCGAGCGGTAAAAGTTACTTCAACACAACAAGCTGTTACTCGTATTGGTTTACGTCAAATTAAAAATATTTCAACAGCTCTCGCCATGGAACAGCTTTTTGTGTCGAAGAATCCAATTGTCAAAGAACATATGGAAGCTGTATGGGACACTACAATGGAAGTCGTCGCCAACTCTTTAGCTGTATTGCAAGTTCATGTAAAGCAAACTAAAAATCGAACTTTAAATATTGACTCTGTAATGTTAGCTGCTTTAGTGCACAATATTGGTGTATTGCCCATACTGACGGAAGCTGAGCGTCATACTGAGGTATTTGCTAACCCGACGTTTTTAGAAGTTGCTAGAAACAAATTATCAGGGCGAATTGGTGCCAGCATAATGAAAGAGTGGGGGTTTGAGCCTGAATTTATAGAAGTAGCTGAGTCTTGGGGCAATATGTCAGTTCAGTCTGATGGGATCTCATACTTAGATATTGTGCGTTTAGGTGCAGCTTTTTGTGGTAAGTTTGAAGAAAGTAAGGAAGTTGCATTTAAAGCGGCGATAGAAAAGGGCGTAATAAGTGATTTATCTGATTTATTGACCGATGACTTTGAAGAATACAAGGCTAGCGCTAAGCTCATTTTTGAGTAACTGTTATGGAAGTAGGTGCAGACTATCATTCTATTCTGCACCTATTTTAAAAGGCCGATTATCCATCCTCATTTAAGGGGAAAATCTCTTTTAACCTATTTGTAAAACGAACTATTTCTCCTGACATTAGAGCAAAGTTCGCATCCATTCTAGCTAACATTTGATCTTTAGGGATGTCATCATTTTGTTCTCGGACCACATCGCTGAACTTCAGTCGTTTAATGCTTAAGTCTTCTTGAATTATAGCACTAAAGGTTTCATCCCATTCAATGGCTATTTTTTGGACCAATTTTCCTGCTTCTAAATGCTGAGCAATTTCAGTACTGTATAAATCTTGATTTTTACAACGAACTATTGCGCCATCTTCTTCTAGGGCTTTTAATTCTGCTTCTTCAAGTACATTTATATCGCTCGGTGCTTTATCGTCACTAAGCCATGAGGTGAGCTCTGCTTGAACTGATTGTCTCGCTAGAGGCATAACAGGTAGAGAGCCTAAAGCTTTGCGTAACATTGCTAAAAATGCTTCAGCTTTGCCATCTGATGATGCATCTACAACGACTAAATTTTCAGCCATGGATACAAACCCATGTGTGAAACTATTTTTTGTAAAAGCCTGAGGAAGTAAGCGATGGATAATTTCTTGCTTCATATCTTGTTGAGCTTTTTTGCCAACAGGCGAACCAGTTTCAGTCTCAACTAATGCCACTTTATCTGCTAATTCTGCATTTACAACCGCAGCAGGTAAAATTCGCTCCTGCTTTTTTAAGGTTAACCAGATTCTACCTGCGGCAGCGTGAAGTAAACTTTCTCCCTGATTAAAAGGAGAAGCCCACCCCATAGTCGCTAACTCTTGACTGCCACATGGCCGAAATTTAAACTCACCTAACTTGTCTTCAATGTCCTGCTCTTGAAAGTCCATATCTAGTGTTATTGCGTAAAGCTTTAGGTTTTTAAACCACATATAGTAACCGCTATTTGATTAAACATCTAAGAATCAGATGTAAGTAAAAAAAGGGCATAGAGACTAACAGAAATTTGACCTATTCGCCATGGTTGGAGGCTGTTTTCAGAATGATTAACTCGTCAGAAAGAGATTACATTGGAATAGATATTTTGTAATGTAGACCTTCTCCCAATTCACTAGATGCTTGAATTTTTCCCTTCAAAGTTTGAGTGACTAAGTTGTACATAATATGAGTCCCCAATCCACTACCACCTTCACTCCGCTTCGTAGTAAAAAATGCATCAAAATGCTGTTCCAATGTTATTCTATCTAGGCCTTTACCATCATCAGAATAATTGATTAGTAGACTGTTATCTTGCTGGCTAATATCTATAGCAATTGAACCTTTAGGCTTATTGTCAAAACCATGAATTAGCGAGTTCATAATCATATTAGTGAGTATTTGTGCGAGTACTCCAGGGGCACATTTTATTGTTAGATCATCTGGGCAATGGACATCAATAATATGTTGTGTTTTCTTAATACTAGGGGCCAAAGATTGCACAATTTCAATCAAGTATTCACTGACGTTAATTTCTCTTTCAGCTTCACTTGTTTGATCTACTGCTACTTGTTTAAAACTTGAAATTAGATCAGATGCTCTATTTAAATTATTTGTTAGTAGAGTAATGGTTTGTTGTGCTTCAGATAAAAAAGATGACATGGTGCTTCCAGTCAGTTTTTTGTCTTCGTAGGCCACTTTTAATTTATCAACTCTATCTTGTAAGAAGCTAGTGGCTGTCACACCAACACCGAGTGGGGTATTTACATCGTGAGCTATACCTGCCACTAAGCCTCCTAATGACGCCATTTTTGCAGACTCAACTAGCTGATCTTTTGCAAGTTGAATTGTTTCCATTGAGGTGGCAAGTTCCGAATTTCGTTTACGAAGTTCGTCTTCAATAAATTGCCTATTCTCGTTTTCTTGTCTTAGTTCTCGTTGGTTGACTAACAATTCATCTTTTTGTTGTTCGAGGTCGAGCATTATTTTACTTAAGGTTGCAGTCTTTTTGGCCACATCTTCTTCGAGAGAAATATTTTGATCGTCTAATCGTCTGTTGGCTTGCTGTAGTTCGTTTTGTGTTCCTGCTAACTTGGATTGATAATCTATAATTTCATCGATTAATTTGTTATAGGAGGACTCTAATACTTTTAATTCATTATCTTCATTAATACTTAAATCAAGTTTGGATGAGTTAGGATCATTCAAGTTAAAATCAGTGATCTGTTGGGTCAATTCATTTAATGGGCTAGTTAACATTGTGCGAAATGCACTCATGAACAAAAAGACCAGAAATGCTGTTTTTACTATGGCGTTGCCAAGCAGAAAAAATATACCTACTTCAATACGGCCAAAAATAATATCTGAACTTGAATATAAGGTGACATCACCTACTAAAGAGGTTCTACCCGAAAATTCAAAAATAAGTGGAAAACTATAACCAAATGTTCCACCAGAATGGTCTCTCACTACCCCTTTAGTAATCGACTCATGACTCAGTTCTGAGGTTCGCCCTAGGTTAGATATATAGTTTCCGTTTTCATCTCTTATTTGAACTCCTTCAATAATCGGTAATTCCATTAAGCCTACGGCTATTGACTTAGCTTGTGGTGTATTTAACTCCCATATTGCCCGAGTTAGGCTCGTACTAAATGTATTTTTAAGGGTTTGAAGCTCGCTTTCAATATGACTTTTGGCATTTAGGTATTCAGTAAAGACTTGCCCTGCGGTTACTATCAAGGTTAATACAAAATACACTGATAAAACTCTTGTTAAGAGCTTTTTGGATAAACCTTGCTTGGCACTAGTCATTTAAATTTTTATTCCTTAAAATCTTTTGGCAAATAAAGAATATGCGGAATTAAAAGAATAAACAAGCAGTCCAATAACCTGATGTAATTGTAAAGCAGATCTTATTTTTGTATTTTCCTATTACACTTTATACAAACTTAAATACTAACCTTAATAAAAGTGTCACAAAAAGTATGAATAATCGTGTCTGTCTTCGATGTATTAAGGAAACTCTAGAATGGCAAAACGTATTTTATTAGTAGAGGATGAAGCTCCAATCAGAGAAATGTTGAAGTTTGTACTTGAACAGTCGGGTTATGAAGCAATAGAAGCTGAAGATTATGATGTCGCATTAGAGAAAATTATTGAACCTTATCCAGATCTAATTCTATTAGATTGGATGTTACCCGGTGGGACAGGTGTCCAGCTTGCTAAAAAACTTAAGCAGCATGAATATGTTAGAGACATTCCAATAATAATGTTGACTGCTAGAGGTGAAGAGGAGGATAAAATAAGAGGCTTAGATGCAGGGGCCGATGATTATGTTACTAAGCCTTTCTCCCCTAAAGAGCTTGTCGCACGTGTTAAAGCGGTTATTAGGAGGGTAACTCCAACATCTAGTGAAGATGCGATTGATTTTCAAGGCTTAAAACTTGACCCAGTTTCACATCGTGTTACTTCAAATGATATACCAATCGAAATGGGACCAACTGAATTTAAATTGTTGCACTTTTTCATGACGCATGCAGAACGAGTGTATAGCAGAGAGCAATTGTTAGATAATGTTTGGGGGACAAATGTGTATGTTGAAGACAGAACAGTAGACGTGCATATAAGAAGGCTTCGTAAAGCTTTATCTAGCTTTGAACATGACAATATGATTCAAACAGTGAGAGGCGCAGGGTATCGTTTTTCAAGCAAGCTTTAATAAGAGAACGAGCCCCAGTTTGCGTTAATTTCAAGGCTGTAAATTTAGGTTAGAAATAAGGATTAGTAACTATTATGTTTAAGCCGCCCCCTTGGCTACAAAGTACGCTTAAGTTTATTGTATATATTACGATAGTGGTCTCTCTTGGGTATTTTTTAGAGCAAGTGTTATTTGTATCTCTCATAGGGGCTTTAATGTTACTTGGTTGGAGTTATGTTCGCTTATACCGCTTAGACTATTGGTTATGGCATAGTAAGAAGATGTCTCCACCTACGTCTCGTGGAATATGGGCTCATATTTACGAAGGAATATATAACTCTAATTTAAAGAATCGAAAAAAGCGAAAAACATTAGGTGAAATTGTTCGTCGTTTTCGCCAAGGTTCTGAAGCTTTGCCTGATGCGGCTGTAGTGGTAGATAAGATAGGTTGCATAACCTGGTGCAACAGGTTGGCACGAATTGAACTAGGGCTTAGATATCCAGATGATATGGGGAAATTATTGAGTGACATTATTACTGATCCCAAATTCGATGTATTTTATGAAGCCAAGCGGTTTGAATACCCAATCGAAATTACGTCTCCCATTAATCCGAATAAAGTGCTCGAATTTAGAGGCGTGGCTTATGAAGATGATCATCTAATGTTGCTCGTAAGAGACGTCACTAGACTCACGCAAATAGAGAATATGCGTAAAGATTTTGTAGCAAATGTATCCCATGAATTAAAAACGCCGCTTACCGTAATCAATGGGTATTTAGAAATGTTACCTGAAGAAGGTGAAATGCCTGCCCCAATGATGAAAAAAGCAATTTTAGAAATGCGGGCTCAATCTTTACGAATGCAAAGTTTAATTGAAGAGTTACTGGTTTTATCAAGAATTGAAGCGAGCACAGAACGAGCTTTTGACAAGTTGGTTAATGTGCCTCAAATGTTATGGCAGATTCAAGTAGAGGCAGATGCCTTAAATAGAGATCGGGGGCATAAAATTTTCTTTGATATTTCTCCTATTTTATATTTGTATGGAATTGAAACTGAGTTACGAAGTGCCTTTTCAAATTTAATATTTAATGCCATTAATTATACGCCAAACGGTGGTGTAATAGAGTTGAAATGGCGCTTAGAAGGGGCCAAAGCTACCTTCAGTGTGAAAGATAATGGTGATGGCATTTCTGCAGAACATATTGATAGGCTAACAGAACGTTTTTATCGGGTTGATAAAGCAAGATCACGTAAGACAGGCGGCTCTGGGTTAGGCCTATCCATAGTGAAACATGTATTGTCTCATCACAACTCAAAATTACATATAAACAGTTCTGTTGGTAGAGGAGCCCTGTTTTCATGTCATTTCTCTGAAGAGTTAACGTACCTATCTGATGAATCAAAAACGTCAATATCAATGTGAAATCTATTTTTAAATTCATATCACGATAGAAATTCATATTTCAGCAAACGTTATTGTTCAGAAATATCTCGGTAAGGTATGCACTACTTAACAGGTCGCTTAGCAAGTTTGTAAAAAATAATGTCTTAATTTCTTACAATTATTAGTATTATAAGAACTTGGTCGCATAAATAGCCATTAACGCGTAAAAGATAAAATTATAAAGAGTGAAAATACCTTAAAGACCATGGTAAAGTAGCTTTCAGGTTCTAGATTATAGTTCTACTGTTTAAATAAAATAGAAATTAAACACCTGTATTACATACTATTTACTTAGACGTGTATATTTTTACAAAGGCTGAGAAAACCTGAAAATATTTCTACGATGATATCCAGAGTAAAAGCTATTTACACACGTGTTTTATCAACAAATTATAGAAAAGTATATTTTCTAGCTTGCTTTAGAGCAATGGAGGACTTAATACTATTATATTGCAAATGAATGGTGAAAATATCACGTTGGATAAAGAAAATAATGATGTAAAGCAAGAGCCTTCGATGCAGGAGTTTTTAAGTAGAATGCCGTTAAATATTGTTGACAGTTTCACAGACAAGCAGCTCTTACATTTAAAAGTCGCTTTGGGTTCTCGAAAATGGGCAAAGCACAACGTAGATGTTAGAGGTACTTTTTTTTATTCCATTTTTCAGAAATAGAATTTATTACGTTTTTTAATGGGGCGTAACTATAGAGAGCTATCTCGTAATGAGAAAGCCCTATTAAGTCTTAGTTTATTGATTTTTACTACAATGCTAGTGTTTGTGTCTATTGTGTTAGGTTTGCTTGCGTTGTATCTAGTGAAATCTGCTTTGGGAATTAATTTGTTTCAAAACTTTTCTCTAGGGATATGGGATTGGTTTAAGGAGTTATTGTATTGAATCTTTCATTGAGTAAAAAGAATATATGTATTTGTCTTTGCATGTTGTCTGGGTCAAATGCGGTTTTTTCACAAGAGCTTGGCTTTAGTTCAGAGGCTGAGTTGAAAGTTAGTCACAATAGTAATATCTACCGCACTACCTCAGAGGTAAACGACAACATATTGTCTATAAAACCTACCTTAGAATATCTAGGTGCTTACGGCAAGCAGGCAATAAGGTTTCATTATGTAGGTGGTTATGCAGCGTTTAATGATAATACAAATTTAAATTATGCAGAACATGATGTGTTAGTTAGTGCAGAACTTGATCATACCAATAAATTGAGTACTGAGTTTACTATGAGGTACAGAGACCAAATCGAAACTCCTGGCTCTAACAATTCGATAACTACACAAGTCTTAGAGTACAATCAGTTTGCTGTTTCAGACCTATTTGCAAGCTTGATGTACGGTACATCACAAAGCTCTGGGCAAATAGTTATGCAATATGCCCACAGTAACTTTGATTATAGAAATAATGGACAAGAGTTTCGTAGTTATGTCAGAGATTTACTGTCAGGTAACTTTTTTTATAAAATAGGGGCTAATACCCGTTTCTTGTTTGAAGCAAGTATTAGTGATTTAAGTTACGAAAATACTGACTTAATAGATTTAACCAGTTTCCAAACTCGATCTTTGATAGGAGTTGACTGGTCACCAAGTGCAGCTACGTCAACCTCACTTAAGGTGGGTTATCTAAATGTTGATTATGATAACAATAACCTTTCAGATTTATCAGGGTTATCCTATTCATTTGATTTAAAGTGGCGGCCAAGCACATATACGCTAATACAGGGGGCTGCAATTCGAGATGCCAGAGAAAGTGCTGAGTTGTTAGCAGGCGGTTATATTAATAATCAGTTTTCAATCAGTGCTTCTCATGAATTGACATATAAAACTAAGATTTTTGTTGGTTACATACATTCAAATTATGATTTCGACTCCGCTGTAAGGCGTGAAGATACGCGAAACGACTTAACGGCGAAATTAAGCTTTCAATCAAAGAATTGGTTGAATCTATATTTGGAATATAAAGTTGATAAAAGGAGCTCACTAATAGAGTTTTATAATTACAATGCCAACATAGTCAGTGTTGGTGTGTTAGCGTCTTTTAATTAGATTAGTAGTCATTCGTTTCAAGGAGTAAAAATGAAGTACATATATAATTTTCTAATAAGTTTGGTGTTTTTGCAGTGTACTTATGCAGTAGCGCAAGGAACCCAATCTTATTTGTTATCAACAGATGACGTAATATCAATAAATGTTTTTGATGAACCTGATCTTAACGTTACATCAGCAAAAATTACTGATGATGGCAGTGTTTCTGTACCTTTGTTAGGGCCAGTACAAGTTAAAGGGAAGACTGTTAATGAGGTTGAGGTACTACTTACTGCTCTATTTGGAGCTGACTACCTTAAAAAGCCTAGCCTTACAGTAACGATAGATGAGTACAGACCTTTTTATATAAATGGTGAAGTGCGAAACCCAGGAAGCTATGCTTACAGAACTAATATGACTGTGCAGATTGCTGTGACAATTGCTGGCGGGTTCACTGATAGAGCCTCCAAAAGTAATGTTTTTTTATTGAACGAAGATGGTTCTGAGCGTGTAAAAGTGACGTTACAAGAGCAAGTTAAACCCGGTGATGTAATCACTGTCGATGAAAGTTTCTTCTAGTTGGAAGTGGATTAAGAGGTATTAGAAAATGGCATTTCAAGAACGTAATATGGCAAACACATCAGATTCAGAAGATATAGTCGATTTAGCTCAATATTGGATTACGATAAAAAGAGCAAAGTGGGGAATTCTATTAATAACCCTAGTGTGTTTATTGGTTGGTGTTTTAATTGCACGCACAGCAACACCGGTTTACCAAGCTGCATCTAAAATATTAGCTGATCCTCAACAACCAAATGCAACCTTTGAAACAGCACCGGTTAGTTTTGCTATGATCCCTTTGTTTTATCAAACTCAATATGAAATTATTCAATCAAGAACCATAGCAGAGTCGGTAGTTGACAAGTTAGAACTCGTTGATAGGTATAAAAGAGAGCAAGCCAAAAAGTTAGCAGAAGAAAAAACGTTTTTGCAAAAAATCAAAACAAAAGTTTTGGGGAAAAGCGCTGCTGACACTAAACCTTTAACAGATGCAGAAATTAGAGGTTTATTGGCATTAGAGCTTCGCTCCAACTTATTTGTGAGCGGCGGAGAGCAAACTCAAATAATTAATGTTAGTTATCAATCAGAAAACCCTAAACTAGCCGCAGATATTATTAACACCTTAGCACAGTCTTATATTCAATTTGGTCTAGAGGCTCGTTTAAGTGACGTTAAAGATACAGAAACTTGGTTAAGTAAACAGTCTGCAGAGTTAAAAGATCAATTAACTAAAGCAGAAAACAAGTTAAGAGAATTTAGAATCCAACAAGGTGTAGTAGATTCAAACCTACAACAACAAGATTCTAACTCAAGAGTTCAGACGTTAAGCGACCAATTAATTAGTGCTCAAACTCAGTTAAGCTCTGCTGAAGAGTTGTACCTTCAAGTTCAAAAAATTAATTCTGACTCTAATGAGTTTTTGACACTGGGACCAATTCAACAAAACCTCACGATTAGACAGTTGGTGACTGAAGAGTCTCGCTTACAAAGCAGAGCGAATGAATTGTTTGAACGATATAAAGAGAAACATCCTAAAATGATTTCTGCAAGAAGCGAGCTTAAAAGCGTAAAAGCTAGTTTGGCTTCGGAGGTTCAAAAAGTTGTAGGCGCTATAGAAAGCGACTATGAATTGGCAAAGCTACAAGTAAAAAATATATCGACATTACTACAGCAGGAAAAATCAGGTATTCAGTCTCTTCAAGGCTCTAACTATACTTTAACAGCACTTGAACGAGATGTTGAAAATAAGCTTAGAATTTATGAATCATTTAATGAGCGTTTAATGGAAGCTAATATTAAAGGTGATTATACAGCTTCAAATATTCAAGTTATTGATTATGCATCAGTCCCTAAAAGACCAATAAGCCCTAATGTAAAAATTATTATTCTATTTGCTACCTTTTTAGGTGTAATTCTTGGTGTGTGTATTGCGCTACTTCGTGAAATGTTGAATAAAACATTTCACACTCCAGAATCTCTAGAAGAAAACCTTAATATTCCGTCACTTGGAATCACTATGGCTCTTAAGAAAAAAGATGCCCATGGGATACCAGAAATGGAGTACTCCAAAGATACTGAAACTGTGTTTGCTGAGTGTGTTAATACTATTCGAACGAGTTTACAATTTTCGGATATTGAAAGGCCACCTAAGACAATTTTAATTAGTTCTGCAAATAGCTCTGAGGGAAAGTCAACGTTAGCTATGAATCTTGCTGCAGCATATAGCCAGTTAGGTAAAACATTACTATTAGAAGTGGATTTGCGAAAACCAAGTGTTGCGAAAAACTTAAATATAAGAAGCAATATTGGGTTAACTGATATTTTAAGTGATGCAAAAACTTTTGATGAGTGTATTGTTAAAACTTCTGCAGTTAAAGGGTTTAGTGTACTGCCATGTGGGCATATACCTCATGATCCAATTGGCCTTCTATCTTCCCAGCGTTTTTCTGACTTGTTGAAAACTCTTCAATTTGAATTTGATCATATTATTCTAGATGGGCCTCCTACTTTACCTGTAAGTGATGCTTGTGTTATTGCCAATCATGTAGATGGCGTGATTATGGCTGTGAGAGCAGAAGATACTAAAATTAGAGTTTCCAAAGAAGCTGTTAGTCGTTTGACTAAGTTAAATGCTAATGTAATTGGTGCGGTTTTGACTGTTGCAGAACCTCAAAAAATGAGTTTCTATGGTGACCATTATCACTCTGGTGAATATTACGGTAATAGTAAGGGGGCTTAAATCTTAGTTTGCTGAGAGTATGTACTGTTTCTTGGATGTTTTGTTTTTAGTGTCAACCTATATCAAGACCTAAATTTGTATTTCACTATGTATACACTATTTTAATGGTCTGCTAATTAGCTTTAGGTCTAGTTAAAATGATAGATATTCACAGTCATATTCTCCCTAGTGTTGATGATGGAGCTCGGCGTCAACAAGAAGCGATTGAGATGTTAAGAATTACCATTGACCAGGAGGGTGTTAAACAAGTATTGACACCCCATATTCCCGCTGGTGGTGTAACAATTCTAAACAAGCTCTAGCAGATAGTTTTTACGATTTAGAGATGTGGTTGCTTCACAAGGTCTTTTTATTAAATTACTTTTAGCTGCTGCAGTAAGGATTGGTGTCGACTAATATCTTTAGTTCAAGAAAATGAAACTCCTTGGTTTGGAGAATATTAAAATAAAAAACTATTTTTGCTTTAATTTCCTCGCATAGTGATACCCAATGGAAGTGACCACTTAGTTCGGTGGGTGAACCAACGAAATATAATGCTCATTATTGTCCACCCTGAGCGAAACCAAAGCTTTTTACGAAATGCAATTAAGCTTCAAGCCTTTATTGATTTAGGATGCTACCTGCAAGTAACAGCAAGTAGTTTAACTGAAAAGGTTGCTCATGGCGTAAGAGTCATGGCTGAAAAATTTTTAGTACATGGACATGTAAGTACTATTGCCTCAGACTGCCATAACGTTAATGGAAGAGCTCCTCACTTACTTGAAGGTCTTAAGATTATTGTGAGAGGTTAAAGCTAAACGCGTAGTCAAAGATATATCAAAGCCCTTAATTGCTAAAAATAACTTTCACTAATAAAGTCATTAGGTAGAACTCATATTCGGGTTACAAGTAATGAACGAAACAACCCGAATATTTAATTCAATCTTCTTTTAGACTGTTTTTGTTGGTATTTCAATAGAATCAATAGTATCTGAGTTATTTCTGTTTGCAAAAAAGCCTCTTATTAATCCAAGTGTATTAACGTTCCAAGACACCACAGAATAGATTCCTTTAATTAAGCTTTTCTTTTTGATTGTAATTAATAACAAAGGAATTGCGAGAATGGCAATTGCTATCGTACTCTTTGATAGTATGGAAATGTTCAGAAATGTGATGCTAATAAGGGAGAACCACCATAAGATCACCGCGCCGTATAGGCGCAATTCAGTTACGTCCTTTAGCAATAATTTGAAGTGAGATTTTCCAACAGAGGCTCTAAGAATTTCGCCAACTCCTTTAATATAGCCTGAGGTCCATCGCTTTAACAATAACTGGTAAGGAGGTGCGTCATGACCCCAATGCCTTACGGCATCTTCATCTATACGATGTAGTTGCCAATTTTTTGCTCTGAGTCTCACTGCTAAGTCTAGCTCTTCATAGCTATGCAGGTTTCGATCGGAAAAATGACCTACGCTATCCACTGCTTTTTTACGGTAAAGGCCTCCCATAGCAAGTCGATCAACTTGCCCTTCGTACATGTGTTCAGCCGCTCGTTCAACTCGAGCTTGAAACTCTAAACTCTCGGTATTCATTTCGATTACCTTTCCGCCTACACCCGCTACCTCAGGTTTTTTCTGGATAAATTCAAGTGCTTTGGGTAAAAATGTTTCGAGCATTTGCATATCACCATCCAATATATAAACGAACTCACCTTGAGAGTATTGATATCCAAGTTGAGGCCCAATACCACAGCAGCGTTCATTAGCATTAGATAATTGTACTATTTTTATCGGGTAACGTTGCGCTATTTGAATAGTGTTATCGGTCGACATTGAATCTGCTAGTATTACTTCTCCGCCTATTTTTTCAATAGCCTTTAGTGCGCTTTCTAATGCAATAGAAATTTTCTTTTCTTCATTAAGTGCTTTTATTATTATTGATACTACACACTTTTTTTCTTCTTGAATTGATTGATTATTCATTAGACGTGTCCATTGAGGATGGGTTTTGTTTAGGTAATCGAATTTGAGCAGGAACACCAACTGCAATGGCCCTCGCAGGTACATCTTTGATTACAACCGCATTAGCACCGATTTGAGCATCATCACCAATAATAACACCTCCAAGAATTTTTGCCCCGGCACCAATATTTACTCGGTTACCTATTTGCGGAGCCTCAAAAGGCGCATCCATTTTACGATTTCCAATTGTTACACCTTGTCGAATAATACAATCATCTCCTAGTTCAGCATTGCCATGAATAACTATGCAACCTGAGTGTTCGATGATTAATCGTTTTCCGATTTTAGCTGAGACACCAATTGTGATACCAAAAAATACCTCGCTAAATTTAAACAAAATTATGTGTACTATCGCTAGAGGGTATCTAATAATTTTGGTTTTAAACTTATATCGTAGGTGACCAAAACGATAAAATTGTAACGCCCAAAATCCTAATGAAAGTAACCCCTCATGAGACGCTTTTAGATCTTGAAAAAAATTCGAATTTCTCATTTTTGTGCCTCCTTTATATGGAGTGTTTTTGTTTGAGTGAAAACATAGCCATAATTTAGATGACTTAAAGGTTTTGTATACAAGTTAAATGCCATAAATTTTGAGAGGGAGTTTGATATCGAACCCTAATAATACATATATATGGAACGATATAAAAAGAAGCGAAGTATATAAACTTTTATATTGCTTCGCCATACTTTCTTTTACGGTACTGTACAACTTTTGATTTATTCACCAAATCTAGACATTTCATTTTCTATTATCGTAGCTAGTTCAGCATGGTTTGCTTTGTCCATAGCAATACTTACATGATCTCCGCTAGAGTGACTCGTCGATATAAGGTTAACAAATTCACCTAGGCCATAATCTGATGGCCAGGTTCTAAGTCCATCCCACCAAATCGTTTTAGTTCCTTTTATTAATATTGAGTCTACGTCGCATGGCTTAAGGCTATAGTGTTCTAGTTGCGTTTTGCTAATAGTAAAAGCCCCTTTTAATTTAGGTAACTTCAATGAGTCTTTAAGCTTAGCTCTATTATTAGAGTCTAAAGGGTTGCCCACGTAGTGCTTTGCTTGAGAATTAAAGAGCTTCTCTAAATAGAGTCGTGGCTTGTGTTTTATGTATAGCTTCAGAACGTCTTTCAATGGTTTTCTTGGAGCTTTTTCAAAGATTCTTGCTTCGATTAGTATTAGGTATGCCTGCTTTCCCATTGCTTTTAAAGTACGAGCAATTTCCAAGCTGATTATCCCCCCCGATGAGTGACCACATAAATAATATGGGCCGTCTTTTTGAACTTCTAAAAGCTCTTTAATTAGCTTGTCACACACAGAGGTAATCGTTTTATACTCTTCATTTTCAAAGTTTGGGTATAAAAAACCATAAGCTGAAATGTCATCAGAAAACATATTTCCAAAATTATGAAAAGATACTATGTGCCCATCCATTCCTGGAGTAACAAAAATCTTTGTTTTTGTGCTCGATGGTTTATTATCTAAATGTACAATTATGCTTTTGGGTTTAGAGTCATCATCAACAGAACCATTCTTTATAGCTTTTAATTGTTCTGAAAATGTTGGGTGTGCATATATAAATTCAAAATCGCAATTTAGGTTGAAGTCAGCATTCATGGTATGGAATAGTTGAACAGCGCCAAGGCTATCACCACCTAAATCAAAAAAGTTACTATCATCGAGAACTATTCCAGAAGCACCTGCATAAAACCATATATCCAAAAGTCGTTTAGCTATTTTGTCGTTATTATCGATACCTGAACGGTTTTCTGATAAATTTTCTTCAGCTGTGGATATCAATGCATTTCTATCGAGTTTGCCATTTGTATTCAGGGGGAGAGAATCGATAAAGTAAACCTTGTTAGGGACCATGTATTCAGGTAATGCAGTGGTCAATTGTTGCTTTATCAATATTTCACTTGGGTTGTCTGAATTTGAGTTTCTTAGAACAAAAGAGACTATTTTCAGAACTCCTTTAATATCTCTGGCTCCAATAACAATACTTTGTTCGATACCATCTATTTGATTTAACCAATATTCTATTTCTTCAGTTTCAATTCTGACACCGTTTATTTTTATCTGAAAATCTTTTCTGCCTTTAAGTTGAAGATTACCGTTTGAATTGACAATGCCATAGTCACCGGTTGCGTAGTAACGCCTTTTATCAAAATCAACAAATTTTGTTTTATTAAGTTCATCTCGGTTTAAATAACCAGGGGTTACGCCATCGCCAGAAATGTATACCTCGCCCAATACCTCTTGTTCTACTGAATGTAAGCTTTCATCAAGTAGAATTACATCTGAATGTTTAAATGTAGTGCCTACGAATGTAGTATTCGTAACAGCCCCTCTGTCAACTTGCCAAGTAGTTCCCATACAGGCAACTTCGGTGCAGCCATAAATCACCCAGATTTCTGCATTAGGAAATATTGCTTTGCTCCGTTCAAGCAATGAGGAGGGGATCATATCTCCGCCACTAGATATATGCCTGATGTTAGTATAATTACAATTACTATCTTCAGAATGTCGTACTAGTGACTCTAAAAGGGCAGGGCCCATATGAAAGCAACTGGATTCACTAACAAGCTTTGCTAAAGTACCTGGGTTTAATAGTTTTTCTCTAGCTTCTAGCTTTAAACTTCCTCCACAATAAAAAGGCAGTAAAAGGTCGAAAAGGCTAATGCTAAATGAGTATTTTGCAATCGATAGATGAACATCAGACTTTTCAAATCGATAAGTTTCAGATGCGCTTTCCATAAAACTTTGGATGTTTTTATAGCTGAGCTTGACACCCTTCGGCATTCCTGTAGAGCCTGATGTGTAGAATATAACTGCGGTGTCTGTTAATTTTGCGCAACTAGTTTTATAAAAGTTATTGTTATCAGATATTTTCTGGTGTGTATCAAGATTAACTATTTCACAGTGTTTTAATGCACGGAAGTCATATTGCAAACTTTCTTGCGTCAATATTACTTTAGGGGCCACCTCTTCAAATATTGCGTCTATACGCGCTTTTGGCCAAGATGTGTCTATTGGGATATAAACTGCTCCGGTCATTAATATTGACAGTAGAGCTATTGGAATGTGTTCTGAGGGAGCTAAAAAAACAACAACGTTGTCCTCTGCCCCTAGTCCAAGAGATTTTAGGTGAGAACTTAGTGCTAAAGCAGCATTAAAGTAATCTTTATAGGACAGTTTTTTTGATTCAGTCTCAATTGCAATTTTATGACCTTGATTTATTGCGAGGCTTTCAATTTTATCTATAATCTGCGTTTTATCACTCATTGTATAAACGTTCGGATTGCCTTTTTTAAAGTTAATTACCTTTGAAAGAAGACTAGACGAACGGCGACTCCCTTTGATGTGTATGATATTCCGTACAGGTTGGTTGCTAGTCATTTGCAGCCCCTATGTTTAATAATTTGGGGCGAAGAACAAAACCTAAAAAGATGTAAAGTAGATTATTAATATACATTAATTCCTCAACAGCTGGCAAGTCTAGAATACAGCCATTTACATCTTTAAATAATAACATTTTCATCACAGTTTAATCCTAACAAAATTGGAGGGTATTCTATTTATCAGAACTTATTGTACTTGTAGATTTTGAGATGAAATATTCCTTTCAAAATACTGGTGTATCTAAATTCATACTGTCTTGGCTCGTTAGCTCAATTTACCGCTTATTAATTTGAAATTGGCGGTTACAGTCAGCTAATACTAGCGTATGGACCTTCATATTTATCGGATATAAATTTTCCGTTTTAATTTTAACTAATTGAGTTAAGTGCAAGAACTAAATTGGTTGAGATCTGAAAATGAAAGAACACAATGCATCACGCTTTATATACAGTTATGTACATAAAAATAGCGGTAACTTATTGTCTATCTTGTTATCTTCAATTCTGTTAACCGGTTGTGGCGGAGGAGAGTCCTCAGAGCAAATCACAAACTCTACTTCACCACCTCAAGAAGTTATTGAGCCTGAAACTGTGGTTGTAGTTGAAGAGCCTGTATCTGACGAAGAGCCAGCTAGTGAAGAGGGATTGGGTTCAGATGGTTCTTCAAATAGTGGGGGCGATGAGTCTGTTTCAAATGGCCAACAGGGTAATAATGCAGGTTCATCAGCCGTTATTGAGTTGAAGCCTAGTCAACCTGAGGTGGCACAGCCCGTAGTGATTGAGCCGGAAGTCGTTCAGCCTGAGGAGGTACAGCCCCCAGAGGTGATAGAGCCGCCAGAGGTGATTGAGCCACCAGAGGTGATTGAGCCACCAGAGGTGATTGAGCCACCAGAGGTGGTACAGCCCCCAGAGGTGGTACAGCCCCCAGAGGTGGTACAGCCCCCAGAGGTGGTAGAGCCCCCAGAGGTGGTAGAGCCCCCAGAG
>NZ_JBDUZQ010000015.1:0-22426 GCF_039943935.1 Paraglaciecola sp. | reverse complement strand
AGCAATATCCGAAAGATTTCATAACCTTAAGCAAAGTAATAGTCTCAATATTTTTGAGAGCAACGATCGTAACACCAACCACTATGATTAAGGTTAGATTGATTAGATACGAGAAGAAATTATGATATCTATTAAGCAAGTGCATCGCTCGATTTCCAATTAAGCATATAACGCCGCACTAAGCGGACTAAAATTGTGGGTTAAAATGTGTAGCGAAGCGAAACGTAACCCACTGTTTTAGTTCCGTTTAAGTGCCTTGTTAGCTTGAAAGTGTAGAATCTGAGTACTAACACCTGCATACTCATAAGCAGCGGCTGCTTTTTTTACTAGCCCCTCGTCACGACACAATAGCAAGTGACAAAAAGAAGCTATTCCTGCGTGTGTCATATCACTAGAAGAACGCACAAAGCCTCGTGTATTCTTCATATCACTATCTCGATAATACCCCAAGAAATTCAGCTGATGATAAAGCCCATTAACTTTTTCGGATAAGGTTTTTTTTCTGTCTGAATTTGCTTCAAAAGGCTGATACTTCACAGCAAAGAAAATATCTATGTCTAATTCAACGCCAATCATAGAGTTTTGAACGGCCTCAAATACTTTTTGGACAACTTGTGGTGGATTGATGTTTTTTAATACCTTTGCGCCCAAGCCGGTTGCATTTTCAAATTCTTTAACAGGTGATTGCTCGAGTATATCCATTTTTTCACTGATGTATTGATGTTGTACTGCTAACATTTCAGGTAGAGCATTAATAGCCTCTTTCATTTCATCGGTAAAATATTCATTGGAATCCAGTTCTTCTATTGCATCATCCATTATTTTCTTTAGCTCGGCATCTCCCTTTGAGAAAATTTCTGCGTAGGTTTCATCACGCCTTCCACCATAAAATTTTTCTAGCATTGAGCTTAATCCGTAACCATATTCAGGCATTGGTTCTTCATTTTCAATAAACCAGCTCCAAACGAAAAAAGCGTCACTATCATTAATCTGGGCATTACCAGTAGGTAAATTATTTTCGTAAATCGGTTCGATGTACTTCGCCCCTAACTCTTTCAGAATTGATAAAAATTCATTTTCGGATCCTACTGACCTTTTTATCTCTTTCAGATTTTCCTTAGAATAAATCGGGGTTATTTGGTTTTTATCAAGTAGCCCTCTGATATCAAAAGGATCACCTTTACGAATTGAGTCCAGTATATTGTGATCTAAATATCCTAATACTTCTTCAGTCATAATTTCCTACGGTGAACGATAAACAGAATGAAAGCTAACAGTATTATTAGCTGACTTATCTAAACTGGCTAAGTAGCTCATTTATAAAACTTTGATAATGGATATACTGCAAGCACACTTAATAAAAAGAATACTTCAAAAGCTAAATAGCCACATAAAGAGAGCATTAGAATATATACCGCTATTTCCTTAGCACTTAAGTCGAATGTTGATTTAAGCCACTCCAAATTACTGAATATATAAAACACTACTATTAGGCTAAATGTAATCACACCAATTAAATTACCTTTTACGATAGAAGGTAGAACAAAAAAGCTGCTACCTAAAAACAGTATCAACAATTGGAGTTCTGGTAATGAAATACGCTCCTTTTCCGCCACTCATTGACTCCTTTCTCTAGTCAGCTAACGCTTTGCCAAGGGGCAACTGCGAACGTTGTTGGGCGAAGCCCAGTGAGTATTTGTCCCAGCCGCGCTTTTTGCGGCGAACTTAGGCAACTTGTTATGCATACTTACGCAAAACTTTAAAAATAACAGACCTAGAGAATGACCAAATAATCAGTGCGCCGAAAAAACTGTAAAACAATTGGATTAGATAGGAACGTTCATAATAAGGTTTATTATCAACTATTATTTCCACTAGACGTCCCGACCCCTTCATGAAATAGCCGTTTACTTTTTTACCATTCATTATTGCTTTAAATGTTTCACACCTATCATAATTCTTTGACGAACTATATCGATCATCATCAACAGTAAAATAGCCACTGAACTTATCATGTTTTCGATTTTTCTCGCAAGAAAGGGTAGCGGTAGATAATTCAACATAACCTACGTTGATATCCGAATGTACGTAGAAGATTCTCCCGCCAATAAGAATTAACAGAACTAACATAATTACGATATCAATTTTTTGTTTGAACTTAAAGGTCATCGAAATTACTTCATGTATGCATAACGCCGCCATAAAAGGCGAGCAACTTGTTGCGAGTCCAGCGCTGAAAGCGCGATTTTTGATGGCCTTGTTATGAGCTCAATCATATATCGGAGTCCTTACTAAAAACTCACAAAAATTTGTAACATAGTACTCAACTATACCTGCATGAACCGACTTTCCATCCAAGGCACGAAGGGCATCTTGTTTTAAGATGTAACCCTCAATTAGCGATAGGTTATTGGGCAATTGGAATGTTGCCAGCATTTCATTCTTATTTATCGACTCAGATAGCTCCGATAGAGCTTTAATCGAAGCCTCTTTGGTAAAATCTGACTCTTTCCAGCGAAAATCCGGCTCTATTTGTGAATCATACTCGCTACAGATTTCGCCAGCTAATAGTGGAGATGAAATAAACAAAAAGACAAAGATTAAATATTTCACTTTAAGTACCGTATAGCTCATAACAGTATTAATAGATGGAAAAATTCCGTGTTTAAACACGGAATTTTTCCGCCTTTCTACATCACTTATTTCTACCACACCCTGTAACCCTTTGTACAGGTTAACTTTATTACCTTTGACTAATTCAGCACATGGGGAAATACGGAATTTTTCCTAGATCTTGCTGTTATGCGGATTTCTTACTGCGTCTGTATAAATATACACATAACATTAATAGAAATACTTGCATGGACATCTATCATAATTAACTGTTTAACAACCTACCTAGCTTCAATCGACGAAGTTGATTTAGCAGTTGAAGGTCACTGCTAGGCGAGCTGATGGGCTAAAGCCCAACCTACAAATTACTCATCAAACAGTTGGTTTGTTGAATGTTTGAGCATGAAATAAAGAGGCCGCAGTTAATCTAGCAGGTAATGGTCACTGCTAGATTAACTGACGGGCTAAAGCGCTACCTACAAATTCTTTATATTTGTTTTTGTGTACAAAATGCATGGGCTGTGGCGAAGTGAATAAAAGTAAGCATCGCAAATGCTTTCGTCGCAATGCTATGCCTTTATCTGTAGCAGGGCTGTTTCTGCAACGGCATAGCCGTTAGAAACTACTTATTCTTAGACTGACGTTTAGCCTTAAACCACATCACGCCTTTATAGACGACTAAAGCAAATAAGCTCCAAAAGACAATGTGGTAAGCAATATGAAAAGTGTCATTAAGGGCGTGGTCTTCATGGGCCATGGCACTGGTTGCAAAAAGGCATAGTAAGGTGAATAAATATTTCATGGTGTGTTCCTTTAATGTGTTAATTCTGTATTTAAGTATTTTGACATAGATTAGGTAGCTGGGTGTAACTTGTTTAAGCTTGCCTTTGGCTCTAAATCTGCAGCATGCCTTCTTTTTCAATAAATTGAATAATCTCGTCTAAGCCTTGCTTGGTTTTCATATTACTAAAAACAAAGGGTCTGTCGCCACGCATTTTTTTGGCATCTCTGTCCATTACTTCTAGTGATGCGCCCACTAGTTCTGCTACGTCTATTTTATTGATTATCAGTAAGTCTGATTTAGTGATACCTGGGCCGCCTTTGCGAGGTATTTTGTCGCCTGCTGATACATCGATAACGTAAAGGGTTAAGTCAGAAAGTTCTGGGCTAAAGGTTGCGCTTAGGTTGTCGCCGCCGCTTTCTACTAGCACAAAGTCTAAGTCTGGGTGACGCTCTTGTAAGTCGTCGATAGCCGCTAGGTTCATGGATGCATCTTCGCGAATGGCGGTGTGTGGGCAACCGCCTGTTTCTACCCCTAAAATACGGTCTGCGGCTAGAGCATCGTTGCGAGTTAAAAACTCAGCATCTTCGCGGGTATAGATGTCGTTGGTTACCACTGCCATATCGTACTTGTCGCGCAATTCAAGGCATAGCATGCGTAGTAATGCCGTTTTACCTGACCCAACTGGGCCACCAACGCCTATTCGTAATACTTGTTTATTCTTTTTCATAGTTCACTTCTTTTGTATTTATCTTATTAGTTTGCTCGTTTTATTAAGAACGAAACAAACGTGTGTATTGGGTTTCGTGCCAGGCACTGGCCATGGCTAATCTGGGTAAGCTGGCACCTATATTGTCATCTTCAATTTGATTCGCTTGCTCGATGACTTGGGCGACTTGTTCGGTTAATTCAAATAATAAGTTTTGCCCTTGGGTTTGCCCCAACGGCACAAGCTTAGTTGCAGCTGCTACTTGGTTGTCTATGTAAGCCCAGCAAAAACCACTTTGGGCTGAAGGTACATCAAGGCCAAACAAATAAGCGGCTAAAGCAAAGGCGCTCACAAAGCTGACTTCTTTACTGCCAATTAAGTCGGTATAAGGGGGGGTGTCGATACCTTGTAAATCTTTTAATAAGCGCATTAGAGCTTTGCCCATTGCCACATCGGCCAATAATAATTCGTTGCTCTCACGACAGGCCAGTACGTGTTGATCCCAGCGTATAAATGCGGGTAAATCATGGCTGGCTAAACTTTTATATAGGCGGTTTAGTAAGGCCAAGTCGGTATGGGCAACAGACTGGGCTAAGTTAAAGCTAATCCAGTCTTTGGTTGACTCTGCGGTTGTCACCCAGCCCATTTCTACCGCGTATTCTAGGCCTTGTGAAAATGAAAACCCACCCACGGGTAAGTTAGCACTGCACAATTGCAACAAGCGATTTAGTTGCAATGGATTATGGTTTTCCATTGAACTAGTCATGGGTGTGGCTGTGACTCTTATCTTGCTCATGGCTGTGTGAGTGAGCATGTCCATGGGAGGTTTTACCATAAGCGCCATTTTCAGGCTCAAATATGGCTGGGGTTTTGTCTATGGTAAGGCCATAGTTTTCGGCGAGTTCTTCTAGCACGTAGTCGGGCTTAAAGCGCACCCATTTTTCACCAATTTGCAACGAAGTATGGCGATTACCTAGGTGGTAACATACGCGGCTAAAGCTCATCCAGTCACTCGCAATCGCGGTAGATACCTCTTCTGCTTGGCCTTTTACTTCTATTAATTGGCCACATTCGGTTTTAAGCACTTCACCTATCAGTAATGGGTGGCCGCGCTCCATGAATATCCCTAAAGCTTGGCCTTTGTCTGTGGTGGTTTTAATACGCGCTTTTTTACGGGTGTCTTGGTCCAAGGTAATAGAGTCTTGAATTTCGTCATGGGTGTGCGATAAGCGTTCAAATGCTTGTAACATGTTTTAATTTTTTCCTAATTTCTCTAATCTTTGTCGGCTGCTTATCAATAAACCAGTCACAGTTTATGGTGCAAAATAGAACGTTTTTAAGGTAAAGCCGTTACGTTTTTTTGATGAGCTCTATATCCCTATTAAGGCTCACCAAAAAACTAAACAACACAGCTTAACTGGTTCTATAAAGCACTCCTTAGAATAATGTGTATCGCTGGGCTAACGGCAATTCAGTCGCAGGCTCACAGGTCAGTAACTCGCCATTGGCACGCACTTCATAGGTTTGTGCATCGACTTCGATTTTTGGCTGCCAGTTATTATGGATCATGTCGTCTTTACCCACATTGCGGGTGTTTTTGCATTCTCCGACTAAGCGGGTCATACCTATTTTTTCGGGTACGCCCAGTTCGATAGACGCTTTAGACATAAACGTCATAGACGTGTTGGCAGAAGCCGAACCGTACGAGCCAAACATTGGGCGGTAATACACAGGTTGCGGTGTAGGGATAGATGCATTGGCATCACCCATAGGGGCCGCAGCAATAAACCCGCCTTTGATGATCATCGCAGGTTTAATACCAAAAAATGCGGGTTTCCATAATACTAGGTCCGCTAGTTTGCCCACTTCAATCGAGCCTACTTCGTGGCTAATACCGTGACTGATAGCTGGGTTAATGGTGTATTTAGCAATGTAACGCTTAATTCTAAAGTTGTCGTTACGTTCGGTGTCTGGTGCTAGTGGCCCCCGCTGTTGCTTCATTTTGTGAGCGGTTTGCCATGTACGGGTGATCATCTCGCCCACGCGGCCCATGGCTTGTGAGTCTGAGGCAATCATACTAATCGCACCTAAGTCATGCATGATGTCTTCGGCGGCAATACTTTCTTTACGAATACGTGAGTCAGCAAAGGCAATATCTTCAGGAATAGACGGGTCTAAGTGATGGCATACCATCAACATGTCTAAATGCTCATCTATGGTATTGATGGTATATGGGCGTGTTGGATTGGTTGAAGATGGCAATACATTAGGCTCACCACAGGCGCGGATAATATCTGGCGAATGGCCGCCCCCTGCTCCTTCGGTATGGTATGTATGGATAGTACGGCCTTTAAAAGCTCCGATAGTATCTTCTACAAAGCCCGACTCATTTAGGGTGTCGGTATGAATCGCTATTTGTACATCGTATCGCTCGGCTACCGATAGGCAATTGTCTATGGCAGCTGGGGTGGTACCCCAGTCTTCGTGCAGTTTTAAACCACACACGCCGGCTTCAATTTGTTCTTCTAGGGCAATCGGCAAACTTGCGTTGCCTTTTCCTAAAAAGCCAAAATTCATAGGGAAATCGTTAGTGGCTTGCAACATTTTGTGGATATTCCACGGCCCCGGTGTACAGGTTGTGGCATTGGTGCCAGTTGCTGGGCCTGTGCCGCCACCAATCATGGTGGTTACGCCCGACATCAGTGCTTCATCTATTTGCTGTGGGCAAATAAAGTGAATGTGCGCGTCTATGCCACCAGCGGTAATAATTTGGCCTTCGCCAGCAATAACCTCGGTACCTGGGCCGACTTCAATATCAATACCGTCTTGAATGTCTGGGTTACCGGCTTTACCGATTTGTGCAATACGGCCGTCTTTTATGCCAATATCAGCTTTGACTATGCCCCAGTGGTCAAGGATTAAAGCATTAGTGATCACCACGTCTGGGGTGTCGTGACAAGATGCCTGACTTTGGCCCATGCCATCACGAATTACCTTACCGCCACCAAATTTTACTTCTTCGCCATATACGGTGGCATCTTCTTCTACTTCAAGCCATAGGTCGGTGTCTGCTAACCGTACTCGGTCACCCACAGTAGGGCCAAACATGTGGGCATAAGCGTGTTTATCGATACTGGCCATAATTATAATTCTCCTTGAACAAGGGCTCTAAACCCATAAACTCGGCGCTTACCTGCAAAAGGTACGAGTGTTACTTCTCGCTCTTGGCCGGGTTCAAAACGCACAGCTGTGCCCGAGGTAATGTCTAGGCGATAGCCTTTGCACTTTTCGCGGTCAAAGGTCAGGGCTGCGTTGGTTTCATAAAAGTGATAGTGAGAGCCAACTTGAATAGGGCGGTCGCCAGAGTTGGCAACCGTAACGGTAAGTTGCTCACGGCCAACATTAAGTAAACGTTCGCCTGCATCGGTTTTAATTTCACCTGGGATCATCTTAGTTATACCTCTTTTATAGACGGGTCTATTTAAACGATTGGATTATGCACAGTCACTAACTTTGTGCCGTCGGGGAAGGTGGCTTCTACTTGCACTTCGGCTAGTAGCTCTGGAATACCTTGCATCACTTGGTCACGGGTTAACAAAGTACGGCCATAATCCATCATTTCGGCAACGGTTTTACCGTCTCTGGCTCCTTCCATAATTTCCATAGAAATATACGCCATGGCTTCTGGATAATTGAGTTTAACCCCACGCTTTAAACGGCGCTCGGCAAGTAAAGCCGCGGTAAACAATAGTAGTTTGTCTTTTTCTCTTGGTAATAAATCCATGGTGTTCTCTACAGTTATGACTTGGAGGCAGTAAAAACTTACCTTTTATGTAAACCAAATTCTAGGTTGAATAGCGTGTTTTTTGATATAAATAGGCCGTATCAGCTTCCAAAGTGCAATAAATAAATCTTTGCACTGATGCGCCTGTTGTCCCAAATAACGTATCACCAATAATTGGCGAATGTCAGTAATGCTTATAAGTGAATTAGCTTTGTGCTGTTCAACCACATATCTTAGTTGTTCAATCAACTCAGTGCGGGTTGCCTTGGATACTTGCTCATCGCTGGCATAGGCCAAAAAGGTACCAAATACCGTATTATCAGCCAAGCCTGCATCGTGTTGCTGTATTTGGCTAGTTGGGTCTATTTGCACTCGGTCGTGATACAGCAATATGTCATCACAATACAAGGTGTTTAACTGAGTAAAACTGCCCCCAGTGAAAGACTCAGATGAACTAGGCAAACCTAAACAGGTCATGTCCCAGCCACAGTACATGCTGTTTTTTTGCAGTCTAACCTCAACATTATTAATACCATCGGCTTGGTTGTAAACAATGGTCTCTAAGGGAAAATGCTCACATTTTGCACCGCCACCCAAAGTGATTTGGGTAACCTGAGTTTGTTTGGGATCGCCAATGGATAAATCGGTGCGAGCTCTATAAAAGCGGTTAGCACCCGGAGTAGTCACTAAAGTATGAGCGTTGTCTTGAACGTCAATACCAACGTTGAGTTTATCACCAGATACTATCCCAGCTGGTGGATGTAACAAATACAGGTGAGCACAGTCTCTGCCTTCTGGATAAAAAGCTTTTTGAATGGTCAAAGGGCCAGAGCGTTTGGTTCGAGTCAGTTGGGTCCCGTAATCCGAGTACCCCAACTGTAATTCCAAGCTTGCTAACCATTGATTTGTCATACCGGCTAGTGGAGATGCGGTCATGGTTTACCTAATTACGAACCTATTGATAATGTATCTTATACTAAAGGGATTTTGTTAAACTGCCAAATACTTACTGACCAATTGGTCAGTTAAATCTGCCATTGGGCCTGATGAAATCACTTGTCCTTTTTCCATCAGTACAAATTCTTCGCCTACCGCCCGTGCAAAAGGTAATTTTTGCTCAACTAAGATAATAGTCATGCCTTGTTCTTTGTTGAGTTTAAGTAGTACATCTCGGATTAACTGCACAATATTGGGCTGAATACCTTCATTCGGCTCATCTAAAATCAGTACTTCTGGGTTAAGTACTAACGCTCGGCCAATTGCTAGTTGCTGCTGTTGACCACCAGATAAATCACCGCCTCGCCTATGTAGCATCTCTTTTAATACCGGAAACAACTCAAAAATATGCTCAGGTATGTTGTTACTTTTTTGGCGTTTACAGTTCAGGCTAACGGTTAGGTTTTCTTCAACGGTTAGCTGCGGGAAGATATGCCGCCCTTGAGGCACATAACCTATGCCAATTTCTGGGCGCAGTTCTACTGGGCTTTTACTTATGTCTTGTGTGTCATAGGTAAGCTTGCCCGAACTAATGGGTAATAAGCCCATAATGGTCTTTAGTAAGGTGGTTTTACCTACGCCGTTACGACCCATAATGCAGGTGCGCGAGCCGGGTTTAATAGCTAGGTCTAAGTCCCATAATATTTGGGTACCACCATACTTTTGATTCACTGATTGTAGGGTAATCATTAGCCTTGCTCCTCACCTAGATAAACCTTAATAACATCTGGGTTTGCTTGAATTTCAGACATAGACCCTTCGGCCAATACGCTACCTTGATGCAATACTGACACTTTTCTGGCAATAGAGCGCACAAAAGCCATGTCGTGCTCAACCACTATCACCGAATGCTTACCCGCTAACGAGGTAAGTAACTCAGCTGTGCGTTCGGTTTCTTGCCCTGTCATCCCGGCAACGGGCTCATCTACTAACAACACTCTTGGCTCAGCAGCTAATAACATGCCTATTTCTAACCACTGCTTTTGACCATGAGATAGCCTACCTGCAAGGTAGTGACACTCTGTGACTAAACCAATGGTGTGCAGTATTTCTGCTATGCGGTCTTTTTGCTCGCCTGTTAATTTATGAAATAACGCCTGCCAAATACCTTTGTCGCCTTTTAGGCTTAACTCGATGTTTTCAAATACGGTTAATTCTTCAAACACGGTGGGCTTTTGAAACTTACGGCCAATGCCGGCTCTGGCAATTTCTGACTCATCTAGTTGTAATAAGTCGATTTGTTGTCCAAAGTTTACTTTGCCTGAATCGGGGCGCGTTTTACCTGTTATTACATCCATTAATGTAGTTTTGCCTGCGCCGTTAGCACCAATTAAACACCGTAATTCACCGTCATTAATGTACAGATTTAAGTTGTTAAGTGCTTTAAAACCATCAAAACTTAGGTTTACATCTTCTACATATAAAATCACCCCGTGGCGCGTATCTGGGCTGATATTTTCTGTGGCTGTTAAAGGAGAACCTGCTTTATTTAATGTCATGAGTTGGCCTCCTTTGAGTGTTCAGGCTTCGCAAATTTTTGCTTAATACTCGGTATTAACCCAGCAATTCCTTTTGGTAACAGCAAGGTCACCAATACAAACAATCCCCCTAGGGCAAATAACCAAGCTTCTGGCATGATGGCGGTAAATCGGGTTTTAGCATAACTCACTATCACTGCACCTATGATAGCGCCGTAAAGTGAGTTTCGGCCTCCGACTGCCACCCAAATCACCATTTCGATAGAGTTTAAAGGGGAGAATTCACCTGGGTTAATAATTCCAACTTGGGGGACATATAAAGCGCCTGCTAAACCTGCCAACATGGCAGACACCACAAATACCCAAACTTTGTAATGTTCTGGTTTATAACCAACAAACCTGACGCGGCTTTCGGTGTCTCGTATGGCGGTGACCACACGGCCCATTTTTGAGTTAACAATAAAATGGCAAATTCCATATGCGATACATAGGATAATTGCGGTGGCAATAAACAAACCTAACTTAGTACTGGGGGACTGCAACGAAAACCCAAAGATTTCTTTAAAGTCTGTTAAGCCGTTGTTACCGCCAAATCCCATTTCGTTACGGAAAAAAGCCAGCATTAACGCGTACGTCATAGCCTGGGTCATGATTGACAAATACACCCCGCTGACTCGCGAGCGAAATGCCAAACTGCCGAATACGAAAGCCAATAAACCTGGACCTATGAACACCATGCATACCATCCAAAGTATGCTGTCTGAACCGGCCCAAAACCAAGGTAATTCGCTCCAGTTTAAAAACACCATAAAGTCGGGTAAGTCTGGGTTACCGTACACGCCTCGGTCACCAATTTGACGCATTAAATACATGCCCATGGCATAGCCACCTAAAGTGAAAAATGCACCGTGTCCTAAACTTAAGATACCGCAGTATCCCCAAACAAGATCAACCGCTAAAGCAAGCAATGCATAGCACAAATATTTACCTAGCAAGCTAACGGTATAGTCGCTTACATGAAGAGCCGAGCCTTCTGGAAACACTAAGTTACCTAAAGTCACTAACACTGTGGTGATCAGTAATATACCAATGGTTAAGTGCAACGGGTTCTTACTGCTAAACAAAACATTGGTTTTGCTGGGCTGTGATATGTGAGTCGTCATTAGTCTGCAGACCTCCCTTTTTGCGGAAACAACCCTTTAGGCCGCTTTTGAATAAACAACACTAAACCTACTAAAACAATAATATTGGCCAGCACCGAACCCGTGACGGGCTCTAAAAATTTGTTGGTTAACCCTAATGACATGGCAGCAACGAGAGTACCCCATAAGTTGCCTACACCACCAAATACCACCACTAAAAACGAATCAATAATATACGCCTGACCTAAATTTGGGCCTACGTTGGTGAGCTGGCTTAATACCACGCCAGCAATACCCGCTATGCCTGAGCCTAACCCAAAAGTGATGGCGTCTACCCAGTCACTTTTAATACTTAATGCCCTTGCCATGTTGCGATTTTGTGATACTGCCCGTACATGAAGCCCTAGTGACGTTTTTTTCAAAATAAGCAACAAGGATACAAACACCATAATTGAAAATAATATGATGTATAAACGGTTGTACGTGAGCGAAAATATAGGATTAATTTGCCATGAGCCACTCATCCATTCAGGACTGATGACTTGGCGATTTAACGGAGAAAATACGGTGCGCACTAGTTGCTGTAGTATCAAACTAATACCAAAGGTCGCGAGCAAAGTCTCTAGTGGCCGGCCTTTCAAGAAACGTATCACACCACGTTCAATCAATATACCCACTAGTCCAGATACTAAAAACGCAGCGGGTATCGCAATGAGTAAGGAGTACTCAATGATTGACGGAAACGCAATTTGGATTACGTATGTGGTGTAGGCGCCCAGCATGATCATCTCACCGTGAGCCATATTAATTACGCCCATTACCCCAAAGGTAATCGCTAAACCAATCGCGGCAAGTAGTAATACTGAACCGAGGCTTAAACCAAAGAATACATTCTCGATGAAGCCATAAAAGCTGGCTTGGCTTTCTATTGTGTCTAACGTCTTGAGTAATGCTGTTTTAAGGGTTTGCTGCTCAGCACTAAGATCTGTTTCTGGTAACTTAGCTAATAACTCGGTGATAGTATTCTTTACTGTAGGCTCTAGGGAGTCCTTTAATTCTGCGAGTGCAGTGAGTTTATCCAAGTGCTCACCGTCTTGTAATTGCTGCAAAGCCATGGTGACAGACATTAACTCACGGACTTCTGCGTCTTGTTCGGTATCGATTAACTCACTGATAGTGGCCGTTGACTCTTTTGTTGGCGAGTTTAATAGCTGCTGCACCGCTTGTAGACGCATGGCCTTGTCTTCATCTGTTAAATCAATTTTGGCTATTAGGCTACGCAATGTACTGCGTAAACGGTTATTGGTTTTTACCTTTGATATTTTTGATTTTTTAACCGCTGCTAGTGTGGCATCGCCCATAATTAGGGTTAGTGAATACAGTCTATTAGGGGCTTTTTGAGCCTTTACTAATTGTTTATTTGCTTTTATGTAATACAGTTCGCCTTCTAACATCACCTGCAATATTGTGCGGGTTTTAGGATGCTTAACTGCTGCAATCTGCTTAACTAAAGGATCCATCTGTCGCAATTTAGCCTTGGGTAATTGTTGTAAAAGTGGTTCAAGAGCTGGGGCTGCGGTAGATTGAGTCTGTGCGTGGGAATACCCAGATATGACTAGTAGCATTAATGAAAATATTCGAAGCATTGTCCATTCCTCGTCCTAATTTAAAAAAGCCCGGTATCGCTAACCGAAGAGGCGAAACCGAGCCAACAGGGACTGATGTATTAAAAAGAAAGTGTCCATTTTAATAAAAAGAGTAAAACACTCACAAATACTATGAGAGTGTTTGCACCTTTAATAATCGAGGATCAAGGGATACTCGTTAAAATTAATTTTAAATTAGCTTAGAAATTTTGACCTGAACACTTAGCGGTTTTAACATCAAAGTTTCCACAGCTAACTGGCTTAGTCCAATCTGAAATTAAGTTTTGAGAGCTAGGTAAAAAATCAGACCATGCATCACCAATTACAGTATCTGGTGTTTCCCAAACCACTTCGAACTGACCGTCTTCTTGAATTTCACCAATCAATACAGGCTTAGACAAGTGATGATTAGCGTTCATAACTGCAGTACCGCCAGTCAAGTTAGGTACGGCAACGCCTATCATGGCTTGTTCAACTTCGTCTACTTCAGTGGTGCCCACTTTTTCAACTGCTTTGGCCCACATCTGGAAACCAATGTAGGTCGCTTCCATTGGGTCATTGGTTACACGGTTGTCGTCACCAATGTATTCTTTCCAGCTTTCGATGAACTCGTCATTTTCGTCTGACTCTACACTTTGAAAGTAATTCCAAGCAGCTAAGTGACCTACTAGTGGTGAGGTATCAAAGCCAGATAGCTCTTCTTCACCAACCGAGAATGCCACAACTGGAATGTCTTCAGCAGAAATGCCTTGATTACCTAACTCTTTGTAGAAAGGAATATTTGCATCACCGTTAATAGTAGAGACCACAGCTGTTTTCTTGCCTTCTGAACCAAACTTTTTGATGTCAGATACAATACCTTGCCAATCAGAATGACCGAAAGGCGTGTAGTTGATCATGATATCTTCGTCTTTCACACCTTTAGCTTTTAAGTAAGCTTCAAGAATTTTGTTAGTAGTACGCGGGTAAACATAATCAGTACCGGCTAATACCCAACGAGTGGCACCAATGTCATTCATTAGGTAATCAACAGCAGGAATAGCTTGCTGGTTTGGCGCGGCGCCTGTGTAAAACACGTTTTTAGACGACTCTTCACCTTCGTACTGCACGGGATAAAACATTAAGCCGTTTAGTTCTTCAAGCACAGGTAAAGCTGACTTACGGGATACTGAAGTCCAACAACCAAAAATTACGTCTACTTTATCTTTGGCTAGTAACTCACGGGTTTTTTCAGCAAATAATGGCCAGTTTGAAGCAGGGTCTACTACAACAGCTTCAAGTTTCTTACCCAGTAAACCCCCTTTTTTGTTTTGCTCGTCAATCATCATTAATACAGTGTCTTTCAGTGTAGTTTCACTGATAGCCATGGTGCCTGACAGAGAATGAAGCACACCAACTTTAATGGTATCTGCTGCCAAGGTTACGTGACAGACTAAGCTGCTAGCTATGATGGAGCTAGCGACAATGAGTTTTTTAAGTTTCATTATTATTCCTCTTGATAAATTCGTTAGTAGTTTGAAAAGTGTTTAATTAAAAAGTAATGAGAGCTTCAACAGCTAAGTAATCAACATCAACATCGTTAACTTCATCCATACGGTATTCAAATACCATTAGTAAGTTGTCGTTGACGGCATAACTAGGAGAAATAGTGATACCACTTGCATCTTCATAGCTAGCACCAAATTCATCTTCAACTTCGTAATCGTGATAACGAACAGTTAGGCCTAAGCCACTTTCAAATCCATAGTTAGCCATTAATAGGAAACCATCAGCTTCACTTCCAGCGAAAGCTGTGTCTTCGGATGAGTTATATTCAACAGCTAGAGTTAAGGCATCTGCCGAATAGGCCGCCCAAGTGTTTAACATTTTGGTATCACCATCTACTGAGTAAAAACCTTTTACGGTAAAGTTCTCAGTTGGCATGAAAGCCACCATAGTTTCAATTCCAGGGTGCTCGGTATCAATTGCTTGAGGGCCCGCTAAATCGTTAACTATAGACACAGCAACAGCGAATTTATCTGCACTATATAAGGCTGATACACCTTGTTGGTAGTAACCATAAAAATACTGCGCGTAGCCTGTACCCGAATACTGGAATAAACCTGTAGGCTCTTCTGTTTCCCAACCTGTGTAACTTAAAAAGCGACCCGCTTTAATGCTTAAGTTGTCAGAAATAGCGTAATTAATGAAGGCTTGTTCTACATCAACACCTTCAGCATTGTTTTGATATTCAACATCAACGGTAGCAGTTAACTTATTGCCAAAATCGTAACCAAAGTTAAGTTCAACTTGGTCTACCCCTGAGACGTGAGAAGATTCGTCATCAGTTTCGCTAGACAAGTAAGACATATCGATAAACCCGCTTACGGTTAGTTTGTCAGAGCTAATTTCAGCTTGTGCAACATTGATGGCGCTGATTGATAGCAATAAGCTAGCCGCTATTGGAGTATATTTGGTACGTAAGTTCATGTGTGTTTCCATTTTATTAATAAATTAATCATGTGTAGTGGTTATCTTTTTTTGCGATAACTCTGCAAAACAGCTTTTACAACAGGTTTAGTATTCAAGGTTTCGTCAAGGTTGGGTATGCGTAAAAGTGCGCAATGGACTACGTCAAATGACGTATCAAAATTTTTTAATTTGTGTGCTGGCAGAATTGTGAATTTGTTTGTTTAGAAGACCAGACAGTTCACTAAAAGCTAAAATGATTGGGTTGTAGATACCTACGTTATTCTACGCATATTTCTCTTACGGCATCTTGTGTACACTATCTAAATATTTTACAGAGAAAAGCTGACTTTACTTACAAGTCAGTTTGAAATTAAAAGCCTTTTTGAATGCAATCTAATAAACAAATCCTGCCCACTAGGCGCATTTACAATAAGCTTGTTGCCAACGAGATGATGGAGGATTTTGCTCTTCGTTTTACTGCTAAAAGAGCACGCATTTGGTCTCTTAGTAGAATTGCGAATACTGCACTAGGCATAGTGTCGTTTCTGGTGTTAGAGGCCATTGGAGGAGCGATTACACTTAACTTTGGTTTTGCGAATTCGGCATGGGCAATTCTTTCGGTTGTTTTTGTGGTGTTTCTCACTGGTTTGCCCATTAGTTATTATGCCGCCAAATACGGGGTTGATATTGATTTATTAAGTAGAGGCGCTGGCTTTGGTTATATTGGCTCAACTATAGCATCACTCATTTATGCCTCTTTCACGTTTATCTTTTTTGCCTTAGAGGCTGCCATTATGTCTATGGCAATACAGTTGTTGTTTGGCATTCCACTTTACCTTTGCTATGTCATTAGTGCACTGGTGGTGCTGCCTCTAGTGACCCACGGCATTGCTAATATCAGTCGTTTTCAGGTTTGGACGCAACCGTTTTGGATTGTGCTACAGCTTATCCCTTTGTATTTTGTTTTTACTCACCCAGACAGTCACTTACGAGACTGGCTAAGCTATACAGGTACATCGGGTGAGCAAGGCAATGGCTTTAATTTATTGTTATTTGGTGGTGCTTCGGCGGTTGTATTGTCTTTAGTTGCTCAAATCGGTGAACAAGTTGACTTCTTACGTTTTTTGCCAGAAAAACCGAAACTAAACACGTGGCGTTGGTGGACAGCGCTAACAGTAGCGGGGCCAGGTTGGATCTTATTCGGGGCATTAAAATTATTTTTAGGGTCATTTTTAGCTTATTTTGCACTGACACAAGGTGTGTCAATGGACTTAGCAGATGACCCTGCGCATATGTATAACTTAGCATTTAGTCTTGTAGTAGATAATAGTACTTTGGCTTTAGTATTGGCGTGTACGTTTGTGGTGTTGTCGCAATTGAAAATTAACGTTGCCAATGCGTATGCTGGATCATTAGCTTGGTCGAATTTTTTCTCGCGGGTGACCCGCAACCATCCAGGTCGTGTGGTGTGGATGATATTTAATGTGGCGATTGCTTTATTGTTAATGGAATTGGGAATATATCAAACCATAGAGAAGATGCTGTCTGTTTATTCGGTCATCGTACTTGCATGGTTAAGCTCAGTTACTGCCGACTTAATCATTAATAAGCCATTAGGTTTAAGCCCTGCTCATATAGAGTTTAAGCGTTCACATTTATACGACATTAACCCAGTAGGCGTGGGTTCGATGTTTATTGCTACCTTTATGGGCTTTACTGCACATTTTGGGTGGTATGGAGAGACAGCACAAGCGTTAGGGTCGTTCATAGCTTGTGGGTTGCCTTTTGTAACGGTTCCAATTATTGGCTATATCACTAAAGGTCGATTCTACTTGGTGAATAACTCTCAGGTAACCATTACACAAAGTACACAATGTCATATCTGTGAGAACACTTTTGATCAAGAAGACATGACTTATTGTCCCGCATATCAGAAACCAATTTGCTCTTTATGTTGTTCACTGGATGTACGTTGTGGTGACCAATGTCGTATAGAAGGAACCTTATCTAGGCAGTCACACAAGTTTTTTCATCGTTTTTTAAATACCCATATATTAAGAATGATGACCACGCCTATGACTCAATTTATCGCCTTAACATCAAGCTTGAGTGTAATTGGCGCTAGCATTCTATATTTGATTTATTTACAAGTTCCGGTAGATGATGTCACCGTCAAAGAAGTGTTTGCTAGTACGTTAACAAAGATCTTTTTCTTACTATTAATTATATTGGGTGTGGTTAGCTGGTTGTTTATTTTAGCCAGAAGCGGTAATCGCTCTGCTTTAAAAGAGTTGCGTTCACTTACCACTGCGTTAGTTCAAGAAAGTAGTGCTCATGAGAAAACTTCGCTAGCACTTAGAGATGCAAAAGTAGAAGCTGAAACGGCGAATGAGGCTAAAAGTAGATACCTAGCTGGCTTAAGCCATGAACTTAGGACGCCACTGAATGTAATGCTTGGCTATGCCCAATTACTCAGCCAAGACAAAACGTTTCCAGAACTACAGCGTGAAACGTTGGGAATTGTTAAACGTAACGGTGAACATTTAGCCGACTTAATAGAAGGTTTATTAGAAATATCAAAAATTGAAGCTGGAAGGCTGACACTGCATCGAGACGACGTAAACTTAAAGGGAATATTGCAACAGCTAGTTGATATGTTTCAAATGAAGGCCGCACAAAAAAATCTTACGTTTATTTACGTGCCTTGTCCAAACCTACCGGATTATGTCACGACCGACAAACAGCGATTTAGGCAAATATTAATTAACCTTATTTCTAATGCCATTAAATACACCGAACGAGGCACAGTGACCTTAAAAATAAGTTATCGAAATCAGGTGGCAAATTTTAGTGTAAGTGACACAGGGATTGGTATTTCAGAACATGACAGGGAGTCAATATTTAAGCCCTTCGAGCAAGTCAGAAATGCTCATACTCAAGCGATTGGTGGCTCTGGGTTAGGCTTAACCATTTCTCGCTCTTTAACTGAATTAATGGGAGGTGAAATCACAGTTAACAGCGCTTTAGGTCAAGGCTCTACCTTTAATTTGCGTTTGATGCTGGTGCCATTGAATAAAAATGAAAACGCACCAGAAAACACATTAGCGCAAGCTGTGGGTTACATTGGGGAAAGATGCACTGTGCTCGTGATAGACGACGAACCTAGCCAACGTCAATTATTATCTGATTTGCTGACACCTTTAGGGTTTGACGTGGTGTTAGCTGAAAGTGCCACATTTGGCTTTGAGTGTTTGGAAAAACAAGCGGTTGCATTGGTAATTATGGATGTAAGGATGCCAATTATAGATGGTTGGCAAATGGTCAAAATGTTACGCGACAAAAACTATAAAATGCCGGTACTGATGGTATCTGCTAATGCTAGAGATACAGAAAGTCACAATGCAGACGAGGCGCTTCATGACGGATACATGGCTAAGCCAGTAAATTTGACTGCGCTTTTAGGAAAAGTGGGGGAGTTGATAGGCATAAAATGGCGGTATGAAGCATATGAACCTCCTCAGAAAGATAATATGCCCTTATTTGATAGCACAAAAATTATAGCTTCCAACGAGCAATATAAAACATTAATAGCATTGGCCGAAATTGGTTATTTGTCTGGATTCAAAAATAAATTTAAGGAGTTAAATGAACAGTATCAATTTCCTGTTGAGGTTGATGCTCAAATTCAAGAGTATGTAGCTTTGTGTAATTTTCCAAAAATCATAGGCTATTTGGAAGAATTGTGCGATGAGTAACAAGATGAACCGTGTCGTGTTAGTGGTAGATGACTCACCAGAGTCACTTGGTATGCTCAATGTTGCATTGAATAATCAAGGGTTTACTGCTCTGGTTGCTTTAAATGGTTTACAAGCATTATCTATTGCTGAAAAAATTCAGCCAGATGTGGTTTTGCTAGACGCGGTAATGCCTGAAATGGATGGGTTTGAAACATGTCGTCGGTTAAAACAGCAACACCCTAACATACCCGTTATTTTTATGACTGGCTTATCTGATGTTGAAGATTTGGTGAAAGGTTTTGAGGCTGGGGGCATTGATTATGTCACTAAACCCATAACACCAGATGAGGTTATCGCTAGAATTAAAACTCATATTCAAACTGCAAAATTGGCCTTAAGTGCTCAAGATGCATTAGATCATGCTGGTAGTAACCTTTTTTGTGTCAATGAGCACGGCCGCTTATCTTGGGCCACACCTAAAGTACATAAACTTATTGATGATTTTGCTGGCAGTAATTTAAACCCATGGGCGAGCATAGCCGACTTATTATCTGATTGGTTAACACAAGAAACGCCCCCCCCTCTTAAAGTGACATGTTTTGATACGCCGTTTGAAATCGTTTATGCACGGCAACAAGACGACAAACATTTACTTAAAGTGACAGAGGCAAAAGTTGCCACTACGCCTTTAGATTTGCAAAAACATTTACCATTAACTAAGAGAGAGTCAGAAGTACTCTATTGGGTTTCTTACGGTAAAACTAATTGGGAGATTTCACAAATTTTAAGCATGAGCCCGCGCACCGCCAATAAACACCTCGAACAAATTTATAAAAAGCTGGGAGTAGATAACCGAACCTCTGCAGCGGCCATTTCAATACGTATCTTAGAAGTTAATTAATTACCTTTGTCACAATAGAGATTGCGACTTGTTCCATTTGTTAGTTTCTTTATACTCACCGGCAAAAGTGTGAGGGTTTATGAGCGAAATTAAACATCTTTTGACCAACAATAAAAATTGGTCTGAACAAATTAAAAAAGAAGAGCCAGAATTTTTCAACAAGCTCGCCAAACAGCAAAACCCTGAATATTTATGGATTGGTTGCTCTGATAGTCGCGTACCTGCAAATCAGATAGTCGGCCTATTACCCGGTGACATTTTTGTACACCGTAATGTAGCGAATTTGGTGGTGCATACTGACTTCAATTGTTTGTCAGTATTGCAATATGCCGTTGACGTTTTAAAAGTTAAGCACGTAATTGTTTGCGGCCATTATGGTTGTGGTGGGGTTGATGCCGCTTTAGGTGACCAACAATTTGGTTTAATCGACAATTGGCTAGGGCACATAAAAGATCTCGCATACAAACATAGAGAAGAATTATCAATCTTGAATGAACATGATAAATCAGCTCGAATGTGTGAACTAAATGTAATGGAGCAGGCTGATAATGTTAGCCGTAGTAACATCATTAAAGATGCAAAAAAGCGCGGACAAACGTTAAGGATTCATAGTTGGATATACAGCCTCAAAAATGGCCGTGTAACGGATTTAGGTAACCCATCCAAACGTCTCTCACACGATTAATATAACTTACACTACGAACTAATGCCTCGAAGTTTTTACGTTTGGTGAGCAATAACAGCGTAAAATGAGATAAAACTCGCCATTAAGTGCAAAGACAAGGGTAATAAATATTAACATTAGAAAACAATTAAGGTTTAATAGTTAACTAATTTTTAACATCGTTTGGAGTTGTTAGTATGAATGGAATTCGACTATTTGTTTGTTACCTTAGTTTATATTGTTGTGCCGTTGATGGTTTTGCTGAGGAGCTTCCTGTTGAAAGTTTCAGCCAGCTACCAAGCCACATGCGACCTAACCTGTCCCCCAGCGGCAAAAAAATTGCTTATATAAAAAACTATTTATCCCCAGAAGTAACAGTCTTAACCTCCGTCGATTTAGCAACTGGTAAAAAGCAACTCCTTATCAAATCAGATAATGAGAAAGTTAAAATAAAATGGTTTACTTGGGCGAACGAAAAAACCTTAATTGTAAGTGTTAAATATACCTCTACACAGGGTCGTACCGACTATACCGAAACACGGTTGCTAGCTGTTGATATTGATGGTGAAACCCCTGTACAAAGACAAATTGCCAAACCCAAAAGGAGTCAACGGACATCACAATTTCAGGATACTGTTGTGTCATTTTTGCGTGACGACCCTGATCATATTTTAGTAGCCTTAGACCTCGATAAAGCCAATTTACCTGGTGTTTATAAAGTTAATATTTATAACGATAAAAAATCTCGTGTAGCACGTGGAAGAATGATGATCCGAAATTGGATGGCTGATAGGCAAGGCCATGTAAGATTAGGTTCAGTATTAGATTACACCCATGGTGATGCTAGCATTAGAGTTCAGATTGGTGACGATGATACATGGCATAAGATGTTTGCATACAATGCCTTAACAGACCCTGCTATTACGCCGCTAGGTTTTGCAAAAGACCCAAATATTTTGTACTACAGCCAATATAAAGGCGATAAAAAAGCCTTATACAAAATGGATCTGGTGACGAAAGAGTCTACATTGGTATTTGCAGATGAAACTTACGATGTAGACGGCTCACTTATTTATTCCCGAAAAACCAACGATGTGATCGGTGTTTATCATTCCCATAGTCCAGATGGCCGTGTGTATTGGGATGAATCAAGAAGCAAATTTCAAAAATCGTTAAACAGGGCTCTAGCTGATAAAGACGTATATTTAGTCGACTTTAATAAAGACGAAAGCATATATTTACTATATACAGAGAATGATTTTACACCCGGAACTTACTATTTTGGAAACCGCAAAGAAAAGTCTTTAGTACCCGTTTTAGATCAATACCCTACATTGATTCCTGAAGTTCTAACCGAACATAAGTTTGTCACTTATACCGCAAGAGATGGCACTGAGCTAGAAGGTTATTTAACTCTACCGCTAGGTGCTGAAGGTCCTGTTGCTACTATTTTACACCCCCATGGTGGCCCAGGGGCTCGTGAATATGATGGCTTTGATTATTGGACCTCGTTTTTTGCAAACC
>NZ_JBDUZQ010000014.1:0-3298 GCF_039943935.1 Paraglaciecola sp. | reverse complement strand
TTTCTACATGGTTCGCTAATAAAAAATTTACCTTTAAAAGCTAATAAGTATATGAAAAGATGAAATAAATTAATTGCCAGAATCATTATTCCGTTTATTCCTAAAGTGGCTTAAACGTGCGGTCTGGCTAATATACTGTTATGTACACAAGGAAAGTAATTAGTGAATTTTCAAAAACCATTAAAAAGTCTAGGTGTTCTAGGGGTTGTTATCTTTTTTACTTCAATTATAGATTTGATATTTTATTGGCCCGCAACAGACTACGAATTGTTTTTTATGGCTAAGAAAGTTTTGTTTTTGTTTGCTGGAGCTTTTATTGCTTGGGAGCACTTGATAAAAGAACACTTAAGCCTGAAAGAATAAATAAAACGGTCATTCGTGTACATAACAAGAGAATAAATAGTGATTCGCTTTTGTTTGTCATTTTTAGTTGCAAACAGCGCAATAAAATTGCCAAACTAGCTCACACATTATTCAGGCGTTATATGCCATGAGTAACACTAACCTTTCGGATGGCGCAAAAGGTATCTTTTGGTCAGGAGTTGCTTTTTTTGCTCTGCACTTTTGGATTAACTATTCGCCAGTTATGGCAGCGCTTTTTAATAACAAGGTTCAACTTGTAACGTTAGAGCTTTTATCTGTAAATGAGAGGAAAAGAGTTAAAGTTGATGGGCCACCCGTATATAACTACCGCACGTCAGAAAATGGTTTAATTGCACTATCACTTACTAAGCTAGAAGGCGGCAGTATTGTGAGTTGCTTTCGCTACGAGTCAAATTGTTACGTAGCTGGTAAGGAGGGGGCCATGTCATTCGTGAGGAAAGGTGATGTTGCCATGCTATATATGAGTCCACTTATGATTTTACTAGGCTTGGTTATGTTCATGTACATTAGAGTGAAAAAACAAGGTGAATTTAAAAGTGGCACATAACAAACCATTCAACCGGACGCCTACTCGCTGGCTTAGGCTCGTTCCTCGCAAGTATAGCCAGCAAGTCTGCTCCGTTTAATAGGGGCGTTATAACTCAAGGAAGTTTCATGGATAAATCTGATAGATTGAAGAGTACTATTGAAAAAGGAGCGGTGCGCTTTATTTTAATTCATGGCGTTATTGGCTGGGGTATTAGCACTGCAATACTGTTCAAGTTCATAATGCAATTTAAAGACGATAAACCTTTTTTTGATGGCATTATTGAAGCCTTAATCATGTTTCCTATTGGTGGCATATTCTTTGGTGCGATTATGTGGGTAATAATGAGAAGCCAGTATAAAAAGCTCCAATCGAGTTAGTAGAGTTATAACAATGCGCTTAAGCATCGACGCAGACAAGCTGCGCCGCTTAGCTTAGCGTTATGTTTGAGTAAGGTATGGACGAAGATTTAAAGAAAAAAGTAGATGTTGCAGTTGGGTTGAGCCGTCTTACAGGTGCCACATTAATTTTTGTTGGAAGTATATTGGTATTTGTTTTTACTCAAGCTGCGTTAGATCCCAATGCTATAATTGAAATTAATGGTGTTCCAACAAAAGATTCAACGGATAAAATAGTGGCTGCGATTTTTAGTGTTTTGTTTCCAATTTTAGGCTTATTTCTATCTTTTGCTCCTGCTAAGCTTCTTGATAAGTGGGCTGCAAAAATAATCGTTCGTTTGAGTTAACTTCAAACATAACAAATTTATTAAATTTCGTTACGGCCAAAAAAACGGCCTTCACTGGACGCGCAAAAAACGCGCGCCATTTATAAAAAGCGTTAGGCTTCATCAACATAAGGACTCATACTAATGAATACGATTTCAACTGTTTTATCTGTAATTTTGTTGTGTGTTGTAGGTTTTGGAGGCTATAAATGGTCTAACTTTCAGAACCAATTAGACGTGGCTTTAACAGAAAAAAACGCCGCAATTGAAAAACAGAAAATAACTGTCAAAAGCTCTACTCTTGCTAGAACATCTGAATACATCTATTCAACGATCACCAACCAGTATATGCATTTTTACGACTCAAACTTCGCTGGCAGGTGGACTCGTTTTTTTGGTGGGGATGATGTAGAAATACTATTTGAGTGGGATTACGTTTTTAGCTATGGAGTAAAAATTCCTAGTGGTTGGGAGTTTTGCTTTGCAAGTATTGATCATGACCCCGGATATTATTCGGTAAATATTCCAAACCCTGAACTGTTAAGCAAAAATGTGCCAAGCCCCGGGATCACCAAGGCATTCGAGCTGGGTGACTACGATATAAACTCTGTAACGGCACTTAATCAAATGCAACAAATCGCCACTGATAGGATCAATGAAGATTCTCAGGTCCACTTAGAAAACAGTGAAATCCTAGGTCAAATAACGCTAGGTATATCAGAACACATTAGCTCGCTCATAAATAGCAGCTATAGTGATTCAAACCCCGTAGTTGGTGTTGTGGTCAAATATACAGACACATCATCCTGTGAATCGTAACGTGCTTACCCACCAAAAGCCTAACAAATCAATTAACTTCGCGCCTTTTAGGCGCCGGACGCAGCAAAGCTGCGCCGGTTATTGAGGCGTTAAGGCTTTCGAGAGTATCGTGGATTATCTAATACCAACAGAATTACCGTTTGAGTTTTTAAATTCGAGAGGTATAACATCCGTTGAACACCTTCAAATTGAAGTTGTGAAAGGAGGTTTAAAACTTGATTGTTATAATAATGTTCAAAAGTACCTTTTGAATAATCAAGGCGAAATACAGTTTGGTTGGTCGTACTCACAATTAGGAAATATCGTTTTAAAGGTAACTGGACATGTAGTGGTAAAACGACCTGATAATTCATTACTGTGTGTTACACCTTCAGAACATGATACAAATAAAATATTCTTTACGCCTGATAACTCAGTTGGCTCGTTAATATCAAACAATAAACTACCAGCTCAAATTCATGCTTTAGTAGATGATGAAATAGTACAAAAATTTGTTAAATTAGATCAGCTACATAATCAAATGAGGCTTGATGGTAATTTAATAGGTATTGAGTACATTATGAATGAAAAGCACCTAATATCTAAAAGATTAATAAATGCTTTTCAAAAGTTTAGTTAATTAGTACAAAGCCCTAACAAGTCGTTCAAAAGGACAAAAAACATTTGGCTTTTGCTCCTTCGTCGCTAATTTTAGCCAACAATTTTTTGCCTCTTAACGAGGCGTTGAGGCTGTAGAATTTCTCCCAAATCGCACTTTCAATATATTTTTGATTACTTTTACATTGTGCGTTTTTTGACCTTGAACCGACATGTTCGCTGTGATCTAATAGATATTATTCCCCTAG
>NZ_JBDUZQ010000013.1:0-318995 GCF_039943935.1 Paraglaciecola sp. | reverse complement strand
AGGTGAAATATTAGCGTATACATTATGGCCTTTACTTTATTATTCTGGTTGGCTTGTCTTAAAAGTTATAACCTTTGGTAGTTATCCTCCTAAATCCGATCCAATGTCATTTAATCCAAACAATCATTCAAAGGTTTTTGTTCGTTTTATTGGCTTCTTATTATGGTGCGCGATAGGATTTGTTGTGTTTAAATATCTTTGGTAAATCAAACACATAACAAGCAATTTAACAGTGACAAATAACAGTTGGGTTTTGTTCACTTCGTTCACTATTTTAGCCAACAATTATTTGCCCGTTAATTGGGCGTTAACTTGCTACTCAGAATAAGGATGTAACTAATCGTGGATAATGAAGAGCAACTAGAATTAATACCTGAAAAAATTGTTAAACTAAGGCTTCAATTTATTCATAAGCCTATTAATAAAAAATGGTGGGCTAAAAAATTCCCTTTTCTTGTTCAAAATGATCCTTTTGAGTATGGTCTTAAAATTAAAAACATTGGTACTGAACCATTTTCAGGTGCGTTAATAAAAGAGTTTGCAATTAAAGCGGGAACACTTACTCAACATGCCCTGAAAGCAGTAAAAATTAAACCTCTTAATCCTGGTGAGGAGTTTGATTTATATATAGATAAATATACTCTCTGGCATGAGGGCTCTATCAGCACTAGTTGTACACTAGTTCCTGATAAAAATGGTGAGGTAATCCACACTTACCAACATCATAGGGATCATGATGCAGATGAACTATTCGCTACGCCTAATGAATGGTGGCATGATTATTATTGCCAAAGCCAACAGCAATTATTACAAACCAAAACCAATAACTTAATATTATTGCTAACCACTATTACAGTAGTAGAAGCTATATTCGGTTTAAAGGAATCCTTAAAGTATATTGCAGGTATCGTTGCGTGGAGCTTAAATAAAGTTGAATGGTTGTTTGCGTGGTTAGCAAGTTAACAAGACCTTCAAACGGACAAAATACAGTTGGCTGTTTTCACTCCATTCAACAATTTTAGCCAACTATATTTAGCCGCTTAAGGTGGCGTTAGGTGCTACGGAGTATTTCACACATGTCAAACGATACAGTATTTACAATTCCAATTTATTTGAGAAGTCCTGAACAACACAGCGCTTTAATGGAACAAAAAAAAATAGAATATGTAGGCGGAGTGAGTGACCAGCTTGAAAAACAGCTAAGATCAGATCATTTTGATACATCAGTATTCATTCCTTGGAAGTTTTCTCAAATCGTCGGATATATAGAAATAAATAGAGAATTCTCTGATTTAAAAGCCTATGGTTGGTTTGTAAAAATACGACCGACTTATAAGTCAAAAGATAAAACTATGGAATATCGCGGTAAAGTTGGTGATGTTTCAAAGTTGGACAGAGAAAATGAACAAATAAAGAGTGATATAAAAGAATTTATTGCATCTGTGCCTAGTTTTTCTGACTTGGTAAAAAATAGATATTTAGACACTGAAGCTTTGTTTATTGCTCTTGAATGTATGGACTTTTCCAAGTTGAAACGCACCTAACAAGTGAATAATGTCGCTCGTAAACTAACTGGGACAAATACTCGCTGGCCTGTGGCCGAAGCGCTTACATTAGCCCCATATTCAAAGCGTTACACGTAGAGATAGATCGCGCACTTATAGGAAGTAAATGTGAAACCAGAATTATCAATTAAGTTAGATTACTTGGATGATCGACAAAATCCAGCTGAAATATTCGAAGCTATGGCAGAATATATCAATGCCTATAGAGATTTTGGACAGCTGTTGACTGGATCTGTTGGCTTTAATACTGATTTTGAATTTCAGTTAAATGACATTGAAAAAGGATCGATATTAAGCAAATTATCCGCATTACCGGGAAAAATTGACCAAGTATTTGAAGCTGCTTTCTACAATTCAGGAAATGATCTATTTGATGAACTCACTAATGTTGATATTACTGAGAGTGAAGAACAGGTAGAAGAGCTTGCTGCAGATCTTGAAACATCATTGGTAGAAAATCTTCCTCAGCAAATAGCCGATCCCCACATTGATAGACAGGGGCTTGCAACTGTCCTTGATAAGTTTTCAACTGCCAATCAGAAAATGAAAAAAGGTGAAAGTGTAATACTTAAATCGGGCGGTGAAGATGGCAAAAAGTGTGAATTAAATACTGCTTGGCGCTTTACTGGCAACCCTAAAGACATGTTCCTTGGTGAAACAGAATACAAGGAATTTGAAGATAAACTTTACGTTAAGGTTTCTGTTAATGAGGGACATGCAGTCTGGAAGTTCAAAAGTCTTACATTAGAAAAAACATTCTCAGCTCGTATTATTAATAAAGACTGGCTAGAAAAATATCAAGACGGATTAATACCGCCAATCGGTCCTAAAGATATTATTAAAGCAAATGTAAGCTTAGACTTTTACACTCCGCAAAAAGGTAAAGGCCAACCTCAAATTAGAAACGCAAAAGTCATTAGCATCACAAACATAACTCGTTATGGCGGCCATCAATATGAGCTTACAGATGTTTAGTGCTCAACAAAGAAAAGCTACTTTTGCTGAGCTTAAAGCTGAGTATCTGTTTATTGCCATTCCATTCTTGCTGCTAATTTCTGTAAAACTATATATAGCAACTTGGCAAGAAATAATACTTGCTCCCGAGTGGGCATTAGCTGCGTGCCTAATTTTTGGTCAAATAACGTCAAAAGTGTCTAAAGCTGTTGCTAGCTCTAAAGCGAAAACAAGTGAACAGTATTTTGGCTGGTATACAGCCAAAAGATTTCTTCTAGTTGTTGCATCAATTGCTGCTTATTTTGGTATGTTAGCTAAACCAACGATGACGCTAGGCTTTATCCAGATTTTTATGTTCTTTTTGGCAAGTGTATTTCACTTTAAAGATGGCTTTACTACAAAGCTACTTCAGAAAAACGTGTAATCGGGTAGCCGGAGGTATCTACCCTCCAGCCCCCACAACACCCTGCACCGAAACGGCGGCCCGGACGACCCCGCACAGTGAACACTAATTGGACACCCATCGTAATTTTCTTGAAATTAAAGTGGGTGTCCATACAATTGTTACGCTGATTGGGGAGGCTCAATGGGTATCAAGCTGTTAAACAAGGACAAAAAACAGTTGGCTGTTTTCGTTCCTCAACATTTTAGCCAACAATTTTTTGCCCATTATTAGGGCGTTAGCTTTAAAGTAGGGCTTCGGGCTCATGGATAGAAAAATAATATTGTCAGCTTTATCGGCTTTGCTACTTTCAGCTTGTAATTCTTCGCCTAAAAGCAGTGTCACAAACTATGAGATTACTGGGAATTTGGAATCCCCGAAACCAGCTGGATGTTTATCTGTAGCCGAGTTATCGAACATGCAGAACCCTGTCGATATATTTACTGGGCTTAATGCGTGCTTGACCGACAATAATTACTCGAATGCTGCAGAGCTATATTTTGCCGGCATGTCTTATGGCTTTTTTGATACTAAACGTGTTTCAGATAAAACTGCACATCAAGCGATTAGTGTTCTGCGTATGAATTTGTTCGGTGCGCAATCACAAGATGATATGGATAAATTGCAAACGGCTCTTACAAAATTAAGTTCTGATAATACTGCGATTTGTCAGAGCCTAAGTGATCTAGGGGCACCAGCATATAAGCCAACTTATATGATTCAACATGGAATGGGGGCTTTCACTGGTCAAAGTACTAAAGACGGTTTGGTTGAAGACTTTGATGCTCTAGCGGCTTGGAAAGATGCTTTATCAACTATCGCCAAGTGCGCTTAAAGCTAACAAGTCAATTATGTTCGCCCAACAAGTTGGGCAGGGACGCGCAAACAACGCGCGCCCCATATTGTAGCCTTATGTTTCAATTAAGTCGGTGCACCTAAAATATTACAGTCAATTCTGTAATATATTTCCCTAATTAAAGACTACTAGTTTTGACAATCAGATAACGTTGTCAATTTTAAAAAACAAAGTAGTTAATTTAAAAGGGAAATAGTGATGGAATTTATCGATAGTATTTTGGCAAGTGACAACTATGCATTTATTGGCTTCATATTAATTGGGGTATTTATTCTCTGGTTTCTTCCCGCAATGCTTGCTCTAGCTTTCAATAGAAAGCATTTTAAATATATATTGCTTGCATGTATTCCTGCTGGTTTCTCATTGATTGCATGGGGAGGTGTAATGGTTTGGGCAACAACTGGTAAAGCTATTGGTAAATATGCAAACAAAGCGAATAGTGAAACATAAACATAAACATAAACACTAATTGGACACCCATCGTAATTTTCTTGAAATTAAATTGGGTGTCCAAAGAATTGTTAACGAAAAACATGTCCATATTAAGGCCACTCAGCAATGCATTAATGAGACTCACTAAGTAAACGACTTTGCCCTATCTAAATCAAAGTGGGCCTTGGCCACTTTTAAAAAGTCCATGCCTTAAAATGTATTAATTGGTAGGAACATCTTTTTGCTTGTAGTGACTTTTCACTCTTTAAGTTATGTCATGAGCTTTTGTTATTTTTATGCAAAACTATTAGGCATTCTTAACCTATGATACTTGCCTAATGTGTGGACGTTTAAATGTAACCGACAACCCAGGTGTTATTGGCCTGCTGGGTGTGCTGGGTATTAAAATTGATGTGGGCGAAGTGCCCCTTAGGTTTGAGCGCTTTATTCGGGCGGGTAGCGAGGTTTCAATTGTTAGGCAAGTGGCGCAGCAACGCACTATCGCAAATGCCAGTTGGTGGTTATTGCAGACTTTAGAAGGTGGTATCTTTAAGCCAGATTATAAATGGGCGAGCTTTAACACCCGTTATGACAAGCTTAACAAGCCCCACAGTGCTGGCTATATAGCGTTTAGGCAGTCTCGTTGTATTATCCCTGCGTCTGGTTTTGGCGAAACCGAAGGTAAAGGCCGTGATGCAAACTATACAGACTTTAAAGCCATTAAAGGTGAAGCTATTGCCTTAGGTGGCTTATGCCGAGAATGGGTTAACTCTACTACTGGTGAAACAGCTTTGTCGTGTTCGGTGATAACTTTACCTCCCCATGAAAAGCTCATGCCCTACCACACTAAGGCGAGCCCTCTGATGTTGAGTCAAGATGACGATACTATGAATATGTGGCTTGATCCTAATCTAAAAAATGTCAGTGTATTTGCAGACTTACTAAAGCCTAATATTCCGCAACGTCTTGTAGGGTGTCGTATTGATAAGCCTGCTTCACACCGACCAGTCGATAAACGATTTCTATTAGAAGCAGATATGTAAACGTTACGATAAATTACTATGGGAGAGCTGAGTTGCAGGGGCATGTGCCCCTACTCTATATTTATTCTTTGAGTTCGATTATAGCACTGACTTCGACCGACATATTTCCCGGTAGGCTACTCATACCCACTGCGGCTCGGGCGGCTTTGCCGTCGTCACCGAATGCAGTGACAAATAAATCAGAAAATCCGTTAATGACCTTTGAGTGACCCGTAAAAGAATCTGAGGCATTGACCATTCCAGTTATCTTTAATACTTGTTTTACGTTTGATAGATCACCGGTGGCATATTTTATGGTAGCCAAAGCACACAAGCCAACAAGCTGCGCAGCATCATAGCCTTGTTCGACATTAAGATTGCTACCCAACTTACCTAGTACACTTTTACCTTCACATGCACCGTGGCCAGATAAATACAAGGTATTGCCTGAGCGTCTCCATGTTACATAATTGGCGATGGGCTTGACGGGCGCTGGTAAGGTAAAGCCGGCAGCTTTGATGCGTTGCTCTGGAGTCATCTCTTTAGCTGAAGTTAATAATGGAAATGTTAATCCTAAAGACAACACAGTCGTTAATATAAGCGTTTTCATGATTTTCCTTTTTATAATAATTTTTAGTAAAACAAATACTTAAGCAAGTTTTCGTAGGGCAGAAGTCAATTGGGCGATTTCTGTTGCCGAAACGAAAACCTGTGGCGTGACTCGTATACAGCAACCACTGGCAAGACCCTTTCTAACAACGGTAAATACACCAAATTCGTTTTCTAAGCGCTTTTGTAACTCAGTTACTTCTTCTAAGCTAGTTTTACCTGCTAAACGGAATGCTCCCATACCTGTTGATGATTCTGCATCAGACCCACCTAGTACTTCTATGTGAGGCATTTTTCTCGCTTCTGTCGCCCAAAGGGAATGCAAATAACGTAAACGAGCTTCTTTGTTAGCAGGCCCCATTGATTGGTGAAAGCTTATAGCAGTAGGCACGGTTAAAGTGGCGGCAAAATTGGTCGTTGCCGTGTGGACTCGCTTATACGTTAAGGTATCGTCAGGATCCGTTTCACCAGGGTAAGGTGAAATTTTTGCTAGGCTGCCTTTTTTCATATATAAGGCCCCTACGCCTACAGGGCTGCCAATCCATTTGTGTAAATTAAACCCTGCCCAATCTACATTAAGGTCAGTAATTTTAAAGTCTAACAACCCCCAAGATTGTGCACAGTCACATACTACATCTATGCCTCTTTGTTTGGCTGCGTCTGCAATTTTAGCGACGGGAAGTATCAACCCATGTTGATTGCTCGCATGGGTCAGCAACATCAATTTAAGGTTAGGGTTGCTATCAAACGCGGTAATGTATAAATCGAGAATTTGTTGCTGATTTGCTTGGGGCGGAATAATCACTTCGATGGGTTTTACATTACGTGATTTAGCCAACCACTGCATAGTTTCTTTAAAGCTAGGATAGTCAATATCAGTAAATAAAACGGTTTCGTCCGGTTTAAAGTCGTTGTACTGCCTTAATAAATTATGGATAGATTCGGTAGCATTACGGGTTAGTACAACTTCACCATCTTTAGCTCCTAGGGCTGCTGCAACTTTATTAGCGCTGTCTACTAAATCTTGGTTGTATTCTTTACGAGCATAATAGGATAGTTGAGTATTCACCATTTCGGTGTTTTCAAGGTAGGCAGTTTGTACTGGGCGAGACATTTTGCCCCAGTAGCCATGTTCAAGGTTGACTATGCCTTCAGCTTTGTCATAAAAAAGTGCAACCTTAGCCCAAAATGACTCATCTTTGGCTAGAATTTCGGGGGTGACACCTTTGGGGATTTGCAAAGACTCAAGTGTATTTACAAGAGGCTTAGCGTGAACTAGCTCTGATGCTGCTAGCGAATATACAGCCCCTGCGGTAAGGGTTTTGAGCATACTTCTACGGTTGAAACTTGGTGATTCTGAGCTCATTACTGCACCTTCTTAATTGGTTAATGATAAGACTTTTCTAATTATTATGTTTGAAAAATAGCGACGTGTTGCACAACTCGGTCCATAAACAATGAAGCTGTGGTATTTATCTATAGACTACGCTTAATATATGATGCGCTATTCTAGACAAAACACGCATTTTTTGTCACACTTTTTACATAGCTCAACAACTTGCGAAAGCTGTGCTCTTTCTTTTTTTAGCATTTATTTACTACACATCAGGTAGTTCCTCTACTCCGCTAGCAAGTGCGCTCCAGATTTTTTTAAACTTTAGGAAATATCATGCAAAAAATAATCGTTGTAGGCGGAGGTGCGGGTGGCCTTGAGCTAGTTACGAAGTTAAGTAAAACGCTCGGTAAAAATAAAGAAGCTGACATCATATTGGTTGATCGAAGCCTTACCCATGTTTGGAAGCCCTTACTTCATGAAGTGGCAGCTGGAGTGATTGATAAGAACTCAGATGGCGTTGATTACCGTATTCACGCTGCGCGGCATCACTACGACTTTCAGTTAGGCAACATGAGTCATATAGACCATGTAAAAAAGACTATTCATTTAGATCAAATGCCAGATGAAAATGGTGATATTTTATTACCAGAGCGTACTTTAAACTACGATACGTTGGTGTTAGCCATTGGTAGTGTTAGCAATGACTTTGGCACCCCGGGCGTAGCTGAAAATTGCTACTTATTAGACTCTTTAAAACAGGCTGAGCGATTCCATAAAGCTTTGCTTAATCAATTGGTTAAGATTAACCAGTTAAGTGATTCTGACTCTAGCTTAAAAGTGGCGATTGTAGGCGGAGGGGCAACGGGAACCGAGCTTGCTGCACAACTTCATCATGTTGCTAACCTTGCCCGCTCTTACGGAATGCCAAACATGTCAGCTGAACGCCTGCAAGTTTCTATCATTGAAGCAGGCCCTCGCATCTTGCCAGCTCTACCCGAGCGCATAACCAATTCAGCAAGAGCAGCATTACATAAGCTCGGTATAAAAGTGTTAGAAAATACGCGAGTAGCAAGCGCTCAAAAAGAAGGCTTTGTTACCAGTGAATCTAACCTGCTCGAAGCAGACTTAATGGTTTGGGCAGCAGGTGTTAAAGCCCCAGATTTTATTCAGGGGTTAGATATTTTTGAAACTAACCGTGCACAACAAATCCTCGTAACAAATCAATTACAGAGTACATTAACCGGCGATATTTATGTCATTGGTGATTGCTGTGGCTTTCAACAAGAGGATGGCTCTTGGGTGCCGCCAAGAGCACAATCAGCTCATCAAATGGCGAGCTTAGTTGCAACGAATTTAATTAATGTTCAGCAGTCTAAACCTTTAAAGTCGTATAAATATAAAGACTATGGATCATTAGTTCATCTAAGTAAGTACAGTACTGTGGGTAGTTTAATGGGTAGTCTTAGCAGTAGCAGTATGTTTGTTGAAGGTAAGTTAGCTCGTTTAGTTTATATTTCGCTATACAATATGCACCAATTTGCCGTTCATGGTTGGCTCAAAGGAACCCTAGTATTGTTGAGTAGAAAGGTCAGTAATATTGTGGGACAAAAACTGAAACTACATTGATACATGTAAATTAAATATTGGATTGATAAAAAAAGGCTTACCTATGTATGCCTTTTTTTATCAGCGAATTACAGCACAGAGCAGGCTGAACAAGAATTATTTTTAGGGATGATAAATGTTTGCCATTGCATACTTTTACCATCAAACATCATTAACTTATTCGTTAATGGTTGACCAAAATCAGTCAATATTTTTACGCACTCTAGCGCCTGCATAGCCCCCACAACACCTACGATAGGAGACATAACTCCAGCTTCAACGCATGTGAGATCTTGCTGGATAAACATATCACTTAGGCACTGATAACATGAGTTGTTTGCGCCAGGTAAAAAACTTGATAACTGGCCTTCCATTCTTATTGCTGCCCCTGAAACCAATGGTTTTTTCTGATTTATACACACTTGATTTAATTGATTACGTGTTTCAACATTATCACTGCAGTCAATGACAATATCATGCTTGTTAACGTGTTCACTTAGGTCATCGTCTGACAACCGCTGCTGAATAAGGTTAATGCTGGCGTCGCTATTTAAGGCTGTTAATGTACGCTTTGCAGATACGCATTTATTGAGCCCTACACTCGATTCGGTGTGTAAAACTTGACGCTGTAGATTTGAAGTTTCAACCTCATCGTCATCTACTAGTGTTATTAGACCCACACCTGACGAAACTAAATACTGAGCAGCTGCACACCCTAACCCACCCACACCAATTTGTAATACTTTACTGTTGAGCAATATCTCTTGTTTATCTAAATCAAAACCAGAAAGTAAAACTTGCCTACTGTAGCGCATGGCATTAGCTGGCGTGAGCTGCTTCACCACTTAGTAAGACCCTCTTTGCTGTTGCACAAACTCTATAAATTCTTGCTCAGGTAATGGGCGACTAAAGAAATAACCTTGTATTTCATCACACCCCATAGATTTTAATATATTAAGTTGCTCTTGCTCTTCAACTCCTTCTGCAATCAAAGTAAGGCTTAGGTTACGACCTAATTCGATAATAGTTCTTACAATGGATTGATCTGCATTTTCGTGCTGAATATTACGTACAAATGATTGATCTATTTTAAGCTTATCAATATTGAACTTTTTCAAATAACTCAAAGACGAATAACCGGTTCCAAAATCATCAATAGCAAGTTTGACTCCCAATTTTTTCAAGGACTCTAGCGTAGCTATAGTTTCTTGCTCATTGTAGATGATAACTCCCTCAGTAATTTCTAACTCAAGGTTTTTAGAGGGTAAGCCTGTGTCTTCTAATACGTGTTGCACTTTCGCTAGAAAATCTTTGCGACCAAACTGTAATGGTGAAATATTAACTGCTATGACTAAGTCTTCTAACCCTAGGTCTACTAGATTTCGCGCTTTTTGGCATGATGTATGTAAAATCCAATCTCCTAAAATATCAATAAGACCTGCTTTTTCAGCCAAAGGAATAAACTCTGCAGGGGACATCCATTCGGCGTTCCGCTGCCAACGAATTAACACCTCAGCCCCTGTCACTTTTCCAGTCCGTAAATCTAGCTGAGGCTGAAAATACAATTCGAAATTCGCATTAGATATTGCAAGCCGCATATCTTCAATCAATTGTTGTTGATAACGAAGTCTTTCGCCCAACTCTGGGTTAAAAACTATATGCCTTTTATCTTCGCTGCTTGCGGATTTATCCAAGGCGGCCAAAGCACTTTTATGTAAGCTTGAGTAATCATTACCATGAGCAGGGAAACAAGAAAAACCATAATCAAGCCTAACTTCATAGTGACAATAAAAAGAAGTGTTCGATACTTTTTCTTCTATTTCTCTGACCAATGAATAAATCTGTCCTTTATTTGCATTTTGTTTACTTATTAATGCAAAACTCTTTTCACCAAGGTGATAAACACTACACTCGAGTACGTTAAATCCACATATTATTTCTCGAATGACATCCGCAACCTCGTTCATTACTGTCGAGGCAGCAGTTAGTCCTTGTCCTGTTAATAATTGGCTAAAGGAGCGTATTTCTAATAATCCAAAAGAAAACTCTTGGCTACTCTGACATAAATCAGCAACTGTTTTTTCTAACTCATATCGATTTTTCAAGCCAGTTTCAGGGTCATGACTTGCACGATACGACAGTTCTTTTTCTACCGCTTTACGGGCAGTTATATCCGTTAAATGAATATCCCACTCTTTACGATCTTCAAGGCTGTACAAGTTACATTGAAAGAATAACTGATTAATTTGGTATTCAAATGAAGTTGACTGAGTATCTACATCTGCCATTATTTCATCTTGGTAAAATTTTATATTATTATCAACAAGTAGATGAGTCTGCCCAACAGGCAGCGATAAGCGCTTTAACAACAGACCACATGCAGGATTGGCGTAAGTGACGTTATTTTGGTGATCTAAACTGAATACGGGGTTGGGGTTACGGCTTGGAAAAAGTGATAGACGTTGTGTATCAACATTATTTGCTTTAAAAATAGCAATCGCTTTAACGATGACGTAGCTTATTATAAAAGTAGCAATGCCATATAGGAGTACAAATAACTTAACGTTACTAACTCCAGTTAAGATTTCGTTTTTTGAATTACCAACTTTTAGGTCCACGAAATCAATTAAAGACTGCAACTCTTGCTTGGTGGCAATTCTAATCTTACTTATTGTGTTTAAATACTCCGCAGTTAACTGTTTATTCGCGTCTTTTTTTTCAATGTAACCAAGCAATTGGCTGTTTACTCTATTAAGCTCCTTTAGATTATTGACAACAATTTTTAAAGATGGATTATCTCCTAAATTGATGACTAACGTATCTATAACCTTATTAGGTTTTTGAAAAACAGCCTGGTTTGTTACTTTTTCATCTCTGCTATTTTCTAAAGTTAACGTTGCATTAAGAAAGCGTTCTTGCTCAATTAAATAATTATTTAACTCGTTCAAAAGTTTGTAAGTCGAAATATATTCTGTGGCTAAATGCTGTGTATTTTCAGCAATGTTATTCCCTTTCAGATACACAGAAGCAGTCACAAATAGACCTAGCGTCAAAACGACGGCAAAGATAATATTGACCAAGGTTTGCGAACCTTGATTAAAAATGTTTTTTAGCAAAATAACGGTTCCAGTAGCGCCAAATAAAGAAGCTATTTGTTGGGTTATAAAGATTTGAGCCAGTGCAATTACTGGCTCAAATCTAATCATAGCTATCTTGGTGGAAACATGCCACCTGGGCCACCCGGTGGCATCATACCTTTCATATTACGCATCATTTTTTTCATGCCACCACCTGACATTTTTTTCATCATTTTCTGCATTTGGGTAAACTGCTTCAGCATTCTATTTACATCTTGAATTTGAGTACCCGAACCAGCTGCAATTCTGCGCTTACGCCCGCCTTTAATCACATCTGGTCTTGCCCTTTCGCCAGGTGTCATAGAATTGATTATAGCTTCCATTTGGTTAAAAGATTTGTCATTTGCTTTATCTTTAACCTGCGCTGACATATTTCCCATTCCGGGCATTTTATCCATAAGAGACATCATGCCGCCCATGTTGCGCATTTGCTCTAATTGTTCTTTGAAGTCTTGTAAGTCAAACCCCTTACCTTTTTGAACTTTCTTAGCTAATTTTTGAGCTTTAGCTTTGTCTACTTTGCGTTCAACTTCTTCTATTAAACTTAATACATCACCCATCCCTAAGATACGGGATGCTATGCGCTCTGGATGGAAAGCTTCTAGGGCATCTAATTTTTCGCCCATCCCCATAAACTTAATGGGCTTGCCAGTAATATGCCTGACAGATAAAGCAGCCCCGCCTCTGGCGTCACCGTCCGCTTTGGTTAATATAACCCCTGTTAAAGGCAAGGCATCATTAAAGGCTTTTGCTGTGTTAGCAGCATCTTGACCTGTCATGGCATCAACAACAAATAGGGTTTCGATAGGATTAATGGCTTGATGTAATGCTTGAATCTCTTGCATCATTTCGCCATCAACATGCAAACGACCAGCTGTATCCACAAGCAGTACATCAAAAAATTGCTTACGTGCAAAATCTATCGCAGCATTAGCTATATCTATAGGTTTCTGGTCGGCACTTGATGGAAAAAACTCAACACCAACATCATTTGCTAATGTTTCAAGTTGCTTAATTGCAGCAGGGCGATAAACATCAGCACTAACAACTAATACTTTCTTCTTTTCACGCTGCTTTAACATAGCGGCTAATTTACCGACACTGGTAGTTTTACCCGCACCTTGTAAACCTGCCATTAACACAACAGCTGGGGGCTGCGCAGCAAGATTTAAGGATTCATTAACCTGCCCCATGACTGACTCGAGTTCAGATTGAACAATTTTAATGAAAACCTGACCTGGGTTTAGACTTTTACTAACTTCAGTCCCAACTGCGCGCTCTTTTACTTGCGCGATAAATTCACGCACGACAGGTAATGCTACGTCAGCCTCTAGCAATGCCATGCGCACTTCGCGCAAAGTGTCTTTTATATTGTCTTCAGATAAACGCCCTTTACCACTAATATTTTTTAGCGTTTTACCTAATCTGTCACTTAGATTTTCAAACATGCTTTGTATTACCTAAAGTTTACTAATTACTTTTATTATATCGAAGATAGTTACAGATAAGAATGCTCAAAAGCATTTCTCGTAACAGAAAATGTATGTAACCTTTGAAATGTTATTAAAGCTATGTCATGTAAGCAAAATTAGTGTTAATTTTAACAACTTAGATTTTTATTAAAATGTTGTAAGTCATAATGCTGATAACGCACTGTCGTTACGTCCCATTGAACAAGCCAGAGAGTTTAAGATGTTACTAGATGTACTTTGTTTTGTGTTTTATCTGATAGCATCAGCAATAGTGGTTGCTGGTATGTTTGATAAAAAAGGCCCAAACAAAGCGTTAGCTACAGTTAGTGTTGTTGTCGCAATAATATTACATGCATATATTCTAAGACTTGGTGTGTTTTTGTCTCCAGGTCAAAACATGAGTATGCTCAATGTAGCTTCACTTATTGGATGGTTGATCAGTGTCACTATGTTGGTAACGTCATTTAAACTACCTAACACTATTCTGTTACCGGTGATATACGGTTTTAGTGGTTTAATTGTTATAGCCAACACTCAATTACCCAGCGCTCATATGATGAATGTAGGTATAAAACCAACGTTACTTATTCATATCGGTCTGTCTTTGTTTGCTTACGCAAGTTTATCTATTGCATTTTTATATACTTTGCAATTGTCGTATATCAACTTACGTCTTAAAGAAAAGAAAGCCTCCTTGCTTCACTCTTCTTTACCTCCGCTTATGGCGGTAGAGAATATTTTATTTAAGTTACTATTAGTCGGTACGGTTTTACTCACCTTATCTTTGATCACTGGTTTTATGTTTTTAGATGACATGTTTGCCAAGGAACAAGCGCATAAAACGATACTGGCACTGATAGCGTGGGTTACTTATAGCGTGATAGTGATTGGCCACTGGCTGTATGGTTGGAGAGGTAGATGGATTATTACTTCAAGTATATTAGCTGCTGCATTATTAACCCTCGGATATTTTGGTAGCCGTTTTGTCAGAGAAGTCTTACTTAACTCTTGATTAGAGGCTAAATTGCCCTTACAGTTGCAACCTTAATTTCTTTATAGGATTTCCATAGTTGGACGACATCGCCACTAGTAGTTTATTTATTATTCTCGGCGTTTTAATTTTACTCTCAGCTTATTTTTCAAGCTCAGAAACGGGCATGATGTCCATTAATAGATACCGTCTTAAACACCTTGAAAATGAAGGTCACAAAGGCGCTATTCGCGTACAAAAATTACTACAAAGACCTGATAGACTGATTGGTTTAATACTCATTGGCAATAACTTGGTTAACATTGCAGCTGCGTCTGTAGCGACCATTCTATGTTTAAGATTGTTTGGAGAGTTTTGGGGCCTAATTGCTGCAAATATTGGCTTAACTATTGTGATTTTAATCTTTGCAGAAGTTACTCCTAAGACGTTAGCTGCACTTTATCCCGAAAAAATATCTTTCCCTAGCTCCATTATTTTACTTCCACTGATGTTTATACTTTATCCGTTTGTCTACCTGATAAATGGTATTTGTAATGGCTTATTAGCGATAATTCGAGTTAACCCCAGAAATAACGATGGTGAAAACTTAAGCAGAGAAGAACTAAGAACCGTGGTTCACGAAGCTGGCACATTAATCCCTAAAAAGCACCAAGACATGTTAGTGGGCATTCTTGATTTAGAAAAGGTAACAGCTGAAGATATTATGGTGCCTCGAAGCGATATCGTAGCTATCGACATCAATAATGAATGGAAAGATATTCAACGGAGGCTAGTCAACGCTCAACACACCCGAGTGTTACTTTATCGTGACAGCATAGATGATGCGGTAGGGTTTGTACATGTTCGAGATGCTTTAAGGTTATTGTCTAAAGATCAATTTACAAAAGCCACCTTACTTAGAGCAGTAAGAGATATTTACTTTACGCCAGAGTCGACGCCTCTACATACCTTAATGTATAAATTTCAAGCAGCTAAAGAAAGAATAGGGCTAGTAGTAGATGAATACGGTGACATTCAGGGGTTAGTAACTTTGGAAGATATTCTTGAAGAAATTATTGGTGACTTCACCACTAGTTTTCTACCTGACCATAGTAAAGAAGCTAACTTGCAACAAGACGGCAGCTTTTTAATAGATGGAAGCGCCAATATCAGAGAGTTAAATAAAGAACTAGATTGGAGTTTCCCAACTGAAGGTCCAAAAACCTTGAACGGTTTAATATTAGAATACCTCGAAGATATACCTGAAACTAATATCAGTTTGCGAATCGCTGGCTATCCTATAGAACTAATTGAAATGAAAGACAATATGGTAAAAACAGTGAGAGTATTGCCAGAATATTACCGCGAAGAGCCAGCTTTTACTTCTGATTAGTCATCTTTGAATTGTTATCTTTTATTTGGCGATTTTGTTTGATTTTGCTTTTTAAGTGTTCAACTTTGTCATTAAGATTTGTCAGGCGATCCATAATACCCTGTAGCTCATCATCATGAGTCAGTTTTGATTCTACAACCTCGTTCTCTAACACCTGTTGTAAATATGCAGGTAAACTTTTATTTATCATAATAATGATATCGGTTAACCCTACAAATTCTTAAGGATAAAATTTGCACAAAATATTATGAAAGTGTATTTCACCTTAAGGGTGAAATGTATCTCCCCGAATCCCATTTCTATCGACAGGATTATATTCGAAAACCACAGTACTAGACGTATCAAATAACATTGATTTTTTGCTTTTATTTATCTCTTCTAAAAAGTAACAAACAAAGGGCATATGGCTTATAATCAAAATAGTTTTAAAAGCGGGAGTTTGTGATATTAAGGTATCTAAATAGTCGTGAAATAAAGCAGGATCACCGTTTGGGACAACATCAGGTGCATCAATTTTTTTAACAACATTTACCACTGAAAATAACTCATCATAGGTTTGCTGAGTCCTCAAAAAAGGGCTTACCAGTGCTAAATCAATTTTGGTTTTCTCACCTAATTTTTTTGCTAACCAATTACTTGCATCAGATACTTGCTGTTTACCTAAAGCAGTCAAAGCCCTAGTTTCATCTGGCTTACTTAGTACTTCAGCTTGTCCGTGACGCATTATCACTAACTTCATATTATTGATTTAATTTTTTATTTTTTCTAATAGTACAATAAAAATGTCATGAAAAATGTTTAGAAAGTGATTATCTATAAAAAATTGGTTTATGCTTACAAGTTGTAATGTCAAGGAAAGTATATTTTGTATAAAAGTGCCTATGATAAACGCCAATATAAATTCATAGAATTACCAAATGGTTTAAAGGTTTTATTGGTTCAAGATATCCATACCAACAAAAGTGCTTGCTCTATTACGGTGAAAGCGGGGCACTTTAACGATGATTGCGACTGCCACGGTATCAGTCACTTACTAGAGCATATGCTTTTTCTAGGAAACCATGCATTCCCTGTCGCCAATGCATTTTCAGAATTCTTAGCTAGTCATAATGGAAGTATAAATGCCTCTACTGGTACTGAGTTTACAAGTTATTTTTACGATGTAAATTCTAATACAAACGCAGAAGACATCGGCTTAAAACACCTAAGTGCGATGATTTTAAAGCCTAAGTTTGATGAAAAATTCATTGAAAAAGAATTAAAAGTAATTGATGCAGAGTTTTTATTAAAACAAAAAGATGATTTAAGACGCTTATACCAAGTGCATAAAGAAACCTGTAACCCTGCGCATCCTTTTAGTAAGTTTTCTGTGGGCAATTTAGAGAGCTTCTCAGCATTTTCGAACTCTGAATTAAAAGAAAAAATTCAACGCCTCCACCAAACCTATTATCAACCACACAATACTGCTTTATGTTTAATTTCTAAGCATGAAATTGGCACTTCTGAATTGCTAATACAAAAACATTTTGGTCAATGGGATGCAACTACACCGATTTCTGGTACTAAGCACCCTAGTTTGTATTTGCCGGAGAATTTAGGAATACAGATTGATATCAAACCCATTCAACGCGCTCAAAGAATGATATTGACATTCCCATTACCCGCTCAAGATAAACACTTTAGAAGTAAGCCACTAAGTGTCTTGAGTCATATATTAGGTGATGAAGGAGATGGCGGACTATTGAGCTTTTACAAACAAAAAAATTGGGCCACAACCCTAAGCGCAGGCGGTGGAATTGAAGGCAGCAGTTTTAAAGACTTTAACATTAATCTGCAATTGACTAATGAAGGAATTAAAAATCAAGACAACATAATTTCGGCTTTATTCGCTTTTATTCAACTTATTAAGGAAGAAGGCGTTAGCAATTGGCGCATTCAAGAAATTTGCCTTCTCAACCAATTAATGTGGGACTTCACTGACCAAGCAAAGCCTATAGATGAAGTTCAAGAGTTAAGTGTGGCAATGTTTGAATACCCGGAGGAGTATGTGCTTTGCGGAGATTATATACTCGATAAACCTAGCCCAGCACTTACAATTCAGATGTTGGAGTATTTCACCCCTGAAAACCTGAGGTTAAAAGTGATTACGCCAGATGTCACCACTAGTCTAATCGCTAAGTGGTATAACACTCCTTATGATGTTAAAAAACTAAAACTTGAAATCGAAATATATAAATCACAGTACTACTCTAATTTTAAATTGCCCGATGTAAATAAATTCATACAGCCGCCTTCTAAACATAATGATGTTAATCATAACTATCATCTCCCACAAGAAATAGTTAGCGAAGCCGGGCTCCATATTTGGTACGGACAAGACGATAAATTTAAGCAACCTAAAGGACATTGTTATTTAACCTTTGATTGCCCCATTGTGAATCAAGGCATTGAAATAGTTGCGGCTAAGCGGCTTTGGATTTCATTATTAAATGAAAGATTAAATCAAAAATATTATCAGGCCAATATGGCTGGAATTCACTTTCATTTATACCCCCATCAAGGAGGGTTCTCTATACAAACTAGTGGGTTTAGTAAGCCACAACTTGAGTTTTGTAGTACCCTTTTAACTGAAATCATAGTAGATGATAATTTTGAAAGCAGATTTCAACAAGTAAAGAATAAACAACTTAATGGCTTATCAAATACACTGCTTAACAAACCAATAAACAGGATGTTTTCCAGACTAGCAGTTCTCATGCAACAACAAAATTATCCACCAGAACAGTTGGCATTAAATATAAATAATTTAGAGTTAAGCGACGTAAAAATGACGAAAGAGAAATTACTTAGTCGTTTTCATTTAGAAGGCTTGATTTATGGCGACTGGACATATTCTGATACGGTGAAAGTGGTTAAAGATATAAAAGACTTTCGAAATAAGTACCAAACGACTGACAAAATTACAAGAGGGGTAGCTGACATACGAACACTAGCCACACAAGTCCACCAAGTCGACTGTGAACATCCAGATGCAGCCGTAGTGTTATATTTCCAAGCCCCAGACTCAACCATAAAAACCAATGTACTAACTATTTTAACAGAGCAATTATTAGCCACACCATTTTTTCATGAACTGCGCACCACGCAACAACTAGGCTATTTGGTTGGTACTGGATTTGTTCCCTACAACAATCACCCAGGGATCAGCTTTTATATTCAATCTCCACACAAAACTGTCAGTCAACTCATAGAAGCAATTAACACATTCCTTGTAGCGATGCTTGAAGGTATAAAAGAATATGAGAATATTTGGAAAATGATCAAAAATGGCGTCATTAAACAATTAATGCAAAAAGACACCAATTTAAATATGAAAAGTCAGCATTTATGGATGGCAATTGGTAATGGAAATTTAACATTTAATCATAATGAAAAAATGGTAGAAGCTATTGTTAAACTTGAATTTACAGACCTAAAACATTATTTAGTCGATATGGTGTCAAGACAGAATTTTGGAGAATTTTTGTTGTATAGTGGCGACTTAAATGATCACCCTACTTTTATTAAGGCTGCTAATATTTCTAATATTCAGAGGTTTAAATCAGAAACGATTTACCTTTAACGCCACCATTAACCGCATAAAAACTACACAAATCAGCTTTTTTAAGCTAACTCGGTCAATTTTCTATTATAAATGCTTGTAGCCCAAGCTAAAATTGGGCATATTTAGTAGCGGGAGATAGGGACATACCAATGACTAATACTAATTATAAGAAGGTAGTCTACTATCTTTGGGTACGAAGTGCGCATTTACAAATTTTACACCACATACTTGTCCGTTTTTTTGATATCACTTGGATTAATCGTCCTCACTCCTGCGCTTGCCTCAAATAATGTCTTTTTAAAATATTCTAAATCTGATGGGTTAGCCCAAAGTACTGTCACCGATATAGTTGAAGATAAGCAAGGTTTTCTATGGTTTTCAACGTTTGAAGGAATCAGCCGTTTTGACGGATACGACTTTAAAACATACAAACATGTCCCAGAAAATGAGTTTTCTTTACCTGCAAACTTTACCAAAAAAATGTTGGTGGACTCTGAAGGAGATCTTTGGATAGGCACTCGAAATGGCTTAGCGAAATACAACTCACAACTAGATAATTTTAAAACTTATAATAGTAGCAACAGTGCATTAAGCGATAACGAAATATTTTCGTTATCATTGGATGTTAATAGCCAATTAGTCATTTCTACTAGTGAAAACCTTTATATATATGATAACCCCACCGATACATTTTTGCCTTATAGAGTAGATGGAGATGCGTTACCTGCGGACATCAAAGTAATATTTAGTGAAGAAGACAAAACTTGGATTGGTAGCTTAGGTGAGGGATTATTTATCCTCGAACATACAACAAATACCTTGTTTAGTTTAAAAGAAGCAAATCCTTGGGATATATCTATCGATGCTGACTATCTATTTGATTTAAAATTAATCAGTAATAACTATTGGCTAGGCACCGAACAAGGTGCTTATGTGGTTAATAACGACACTTTTGATGTAACCAAAATTGATACTCAAAGCTCCCCCGCTATTGTTGGAGATGAGATAAGAAGTATTTCACAAAATAAAGATGGAAATATATGGCTAGGAACAACAACTGGTATCAGTATTATCGATAAAAATTTCGAGCATCTATTTTCATATAATGATCAAAACAATAGCAATTTTGGGCTAGACAGCACTCATTTTTTAAAACTATTTAAAGACTCGAATAACACAATTTGGTTAGGTACTTTTTCTGGTGGTGTCTACCATTATAATTTAGAAAGCTCAAAAATTAAGTTGTTTCAAAAAAACGCTAATAACCCCAACTCATTATCGGGAAACGTTATTTGGGGGTTATCTCAAGACTCTAAAGGTCAAATTTGGGCGGCGACACAATCTAATGGATTGAATAAATTTGATTCAGATAACTTTACTTTCGAACATTTTTTAACAAATTTTAACCATAATATATGGGCATTAAAAATTGATGCCTTAGATAGGATTTGGGTAGCCAGCTCTGGGGGCCTTTTTATATATAAACAGACTCCAGAAGGTCAACTAGAGCACGTAAAAACACTTTTCGCAGGAATGGACACCCAAAATATCAGTCAGTTTTCCAATAAAATTTGGCTCAGAAGAGAAGTGGGTATTATTAGCTCTGTCGACACAGAAACACTCAAAATAACAAACATTGAACTGCCCAATAAAAATATTAATTATGTAGTACCTCTTTACTACGATTCATCCAAAAATTTATGGCTAGCAACAAATTTGGGGCTCGTTTTATACAATACACCTACTCAAACGTTAGAAAGATTAATCATTAACTTTGATGATTCAGTGAGATTGTTTAACTCTGTAGTTGAAACAGATACTGCATTTTGGCTATCAACCCTAAGCCACGGCCTTATTGAATTAGATAAAACATCTTATCAAGTGAAAACACATTTAAACCAAGGAAATGGCTTAGCTAGTAATCAAATTATTGAAACTGTTTATCGAAAAGATAGCCTCTGGTTATCACATATAAGTGATGGAATAGATGAAGTGTCAGTTAAGGAGGGTAAAGTACTTCAAAACATCGGGCCAGAAAGATTAATGTTTAATGAATTAAATGAAGGTTCTGGCTTACTCACTCAAACAAATGAAATAATGTTTGGAGGGGCAAGTGGTATTCTAACATTTGACCCAAAGAAGTTATCATATTCAGAATTAGAAAAAAGTGCTAATCAAGCCAATCTTAATTCTTACAATTCGCCTACTTTAACACAATTTAGAATTTTCAATCTTCCCGTTTCTATTCATTCAAAAAACTCTCCTTTATCCTCTGCAATTAATATGGCCACAAGTATCGACCTTCCTAATGAGTCGAGCATGATTAGCTTGAAATTCGCTCAGCTGAACCCTGTTGTGCCAGAGGCAATAGAATATCGATACAAACTTATCGGGCTCTCAAATAAATGGATTAAGACGGATAGTGAGTCCCCTAGAAGAGCAGATTTTTCAAATTTAGACTTTGGCACCTATACCTTTGTTGTTCAAAGTAAAGCTCCATTCGGTGAATGGTCACCTTCAAACCAAGTTAGCATTGAAATAGCGCCACCGTTTTGGTTACATCAAAATGCGTTATTTTTATATGCAGCCTTTACAATATTTTTATTATTTTACTGGACTAAACAACTAAGAGCTAGAAACGCAACTCGCCAAGCGATATTAGAAAATGAAGAGCGTTTAAAGCTAACGCTCTGGAGTAGCGGTGATGAATTATGGGATTGGGATATCTATAAAGGACAGGTTTTTAGATCAAATACCTGGGGAACCTTGGACTTCCCACAAGACGACATTCGAGTTAATAGCTCCTATGAAGCCAATATACATCCAAATGACATAGAAAGAGTACAACACTCATTGAAGGACCATTTGGATGAAAGAACCGAAAATTATGAAGTGGCATACCGAGCCCAAACCTATAAGGGTGATTGGTTATGGGTTCTAGACAGAGGTAAAGTCGTTGCTAGAGATAATAATCATCAACCACAACGGATGACAGGCACATTAAAAAATATTAGCAACCTCAAAGAAGCTGAAGAGCAGTTAAAGCTATTTAAACGTTCAATTGAAACTATATCAGATGGCGTTTTTATTACAGATACTAGTTTTAGATTTATCTCAGTAAACAACTCGTATTGTAAATATACGGGAGAAACCAGAGAGCAGGCTCTAGCCAGTTATTTAGCCTTTCACCAATATCCAGGTGTGTTTACTGAAGAAGTAAAGAAAAGCCTGCAACAAAAAGGAAATTGGTTTGGTGAAGTTGAATCACGAAGAAAGGTAGGCGACAAGTATGAGATGGAGCTTAATATTGATGCTATTACCGATGAAGATGGCAAAATAAGCCATTATGTAGGTGTTTTTTCGGATATTACTGCCCGTAAAGGTACAGAGAAAGAACTATTAAAGCTGTCGAATACCGACCCCCTTACTGATTTGCCTAACAGGTCATTTTTCCTAGCAAGCCATAGCAATATAGTAAGGCGAGATACTTCTCATGCTCTTGTATGTTTAGATATGGATAACTTTAAAAAAATTAACGACTCATTAGGGCATCAAACTGGTGATATTTTAATAAAGCAAATAGCCAAACGACTGCAAAAAATAGCAGGTACCAAGGCAACTTGTTACCGCATAGGTGGAGATGAATTCAGTATACTCGTAGATAACTCCACTGACATTCATTACATTACTCATTTTGCACAAACGATATTAGATAATATGGCCCGGCCATTTATTATCAATAAACAAGAGTTTGTATTAGGTGCCAGTCTAGGGATAGCTTTTTATCCAGAGGACGGTAGCTCACCACAAGAGCTATTAAAAAATGCTGATACTGCAATGTATTTTGCTAAAAATGCGGGGGGCAATAAGTACCAGTTCTTTAGTGGAGAAATGAACCAAAATGCAGTCCGTCAGTTACAAATAGAGAATTTAATCCGTCATGGTCTAAAAGAAGACTTATTTACAGTTTTTTATCAACCTAAAGTTGACATTGCCAGTGGTAAGTTAACCAGCATGGAAGCCTTAGTACGCTACGAGCATCCCGATAAAGGTATTGTAAGCCCCGCTCAGTTTATCCCTTTGGCAGAACAAACTGGCCAAATAGTTGACATTGGTGAAGTGGTACTGAAAAGAGCTTGTGAAGATACTAAACGCTGGGTAGATAAAGGCTTATTTACAGGACGCGTTGCCGTTAATATATCGGCAAGACAATTTCAAATACCAGATTTTGATGAAAGGATTATTGATATATTGCAAAAAATAGGCCTCTCGCCTTTGCACCTCGAGTGCGAAATAACTGAAGGGACCTTGATGCAAGACCCAGAAAAAGCGTTGCGGATGATGGTTCGCCTCAGGGAGAGAGGAATACACCTTGCGCTCGATGATTTTGGTACGGGTTACTCTTCATTGGCTTATTTGAAACGTTTCCCAATAAACACCTTGAAAATTGACAAAGCTTTTATTGATGATATTGCCACAACATCAGAAGACAGGTACATGACTCAAGCGATTATTACAATTGCCCATAATTTAGGGCTGAAGGTTGTAGCTGAAGGTGTTGAACATGAAAATCAATTGTCAATTTTACGTCGTTATAAATGTGAAATGTTACAAGGATACCTTTACAGCAAGCCATTAAACTCCCAGAGGTTTGAACGCTTACTGTCAGAAAATCAACAATTATCTAAAGTAATCCAAAAACACACAATTTAGATTAAGCATACGAAACAGTGCCATGAGCCTGCCAACCAAAGGTTTAACAGATCTCCTTCAACCTCAATAACTTAGATAAATTTAATATTTATGTTTGGTAAGATTCCTACACTCATAAAATGTGGCACACTTCTCGCTAATATAATTGTGACCGGCAAAATAATGTCGGCATAAACGTCAATAAAATATACGAGGAAATAATTATGTTAAAATCTTACGCAGTAGCACTAGTACTAGCAACAGCGGCTCCAGCAGTGATTAAATCTGAAGAAGCAGTTAAAGCACCTAGCCAAAACAAAGCGCCAGTAACCACTACAGATACCAGTAAAAATGGTTTAAAAACTGGTAGAAACTGGTAAAGACGGAGAGTTATATAACATCTAAAACTTGATGTTATATTGCGTAAGGACGCGTAATTTCAATGGAATTCAATATCTATATTGAGTTAGCAATAAATAGAGGGGGAACCCTCTTTTTTATACCCCAAATAAAGCACTACCGTAGCCCCTAGCCTTTTGTAACTTTATTCGTTGATGCGACCTAAAAAGAGGGTACATTATAGGCCCCAAAAACAACCCAGCAAGCGCCCAGTTTTTTGCTGTTAAGCCTGTTTTCAGCGATTGCACATAATATATGTAATACCAAACGAATGAACTTAAAATAAGAAACAACATATCCACCTCACCAAATTTAAGTAAGATTCATAACAACTGTTATGTCCCGAAATACATAAGCGGTAATAATTTGCCTCTGTATTGAAATTGCCGCTAGTGTACATGGGTTTCAAACAAAAAAAAGCCGAGCTTGGGTATATGTCAGCTCGGCTGGGTATATCAAATATCTTGGTTAGTAAAAAGAACGTTTCTCGCCAAGCATAAGCTTCAAGCATGCCGCTGGAGTATACTTATCTCCATAAACACTTTGATAATATTCAAGCCTATTAACCACATGTTCTATGCCTAAACTATGCATATATCGGAATGGTCCACCTAAAAAAGGAGGGAAGCCAATCCCAAAGATTGCACCAATATCGCCATCTCTTGCATTACGAATGACCCCTTCATCTAAACACATGGCAGCTTCATTCAACATAAGTAATACACAACGCTCAGAAATTTGCTCCTGGCTTTGTTTTATTGCTGGTGTAATGCCTAACAAATCATACAAAGACTTATCAACTTTCTTACCTGTGCTTTTCCCAGAATAATCATAAAAACCTTTGCCGTTCTTTTTACCTTTTCGGCCATCAGTTAATATTTTATTAAAGTCAGGATTTGATGCAAATCTATCACCAAATTGAGCTTCTAAAATCGGTCCTATTTTTGTACCAACATCTATTCCAACTTCATCAAGTAACTTAATAGGCCCTACTGGGAATCCGAATTTAACTAAAGATTTGTCGATATGTTCAATGGGCTCACCACTAAGCAGAACTTCCGCAGCTGCATTCATGTAGGGCGCTAAAATACGATTCACATAGAACCCTGCACCATCTTTTACAACAATAGGTGTTTTACCTTGTTTTTTAGCTAACTCAACAGTAGTCGAAATTGTTTTGTCTGAGGTTTTATTGTGAGCAATCACTTCAGCTAGAGGCATTTTATCTACAGGAGAAAAATAGTGTAAACCTATTACATTCTCCGGTCTTTTAGCTTCGGCTGCAATCTGCCCAATTGGAATGGAAGATGTATTAGAAGCAAATATAGTACTCTCTGAGCAGTTTTCTTCTACATCAGCGACCATTTGTTGCTTAAGTTCTAGATCTTCAAAAACCGCTTCGATCACCACATCAGTTTCATTAAATCCCGTATAATCAACACTTCCTGTTAGTAATGCCAATTGCTTTTGCATTTCTGACTTTTTAATAAATCGACGTTTAAACTTCTTATTTAAAATGTCATAGCTGTACTTAATGGCGTTAGCAATACCCTCGGTACGGATGTCTTTAATTCTAACAGTCATACCAGCTTTACTGGCAGTAACAAAGGCAATTCCTCCTCCCATCAAGCCACCACCTAACACCCCTACTCTATTCACAACCTCAGGTTTAACGCCTTCAATGCCAGACTCTTTCTTCATGTCAGTAGTGGCAAAGAATAAACTTCTCAAAGAGGCAGATTCAGGGCTCATCACTAATTGACCAAAATGCGATGCCTCTACTTCAAGACCCTGCTTCATGCCTTTACTTAACCCAGTCTCAATACAATCGATGATCAGTTCTGGAGAAGGGTAATTACCTTGGGTTTTAGAAGCCGTTTGTTTACGAGCTTGTTTAAACATAATGTTACGACCAACATTAGTTTTTTCTAAAAACTTACCCATAACATCCAGTTTAGGACCTTTACGTTTAGGCTTAGGTTTTTTAGCCATTTCGATGGCAACATCAAGTAATATAGACTTTGGAACCATATCATCGACTATGCCATATTTAAGAGCTTGTTTAGCTCGAGCAGGGCTCCCCGTAAGCATCATTTTCATGGCTTTTTGTACGCTAATTAATCTCGGTAATCGCTGTGTTCCGCCACTTCCTGGAAGGAGGCCTAATTGCACTTCAGGTAAGCCAAGTTGCGTTTTCGCATCATCACTACACACTCGATAATGGCAGGCTAATGCCAATTCTAAACCGCCTCCTAATGCAGGCCCATGGATAGCAGCAACAAAAGTAACTGGCATAGCTTCAATACGGTCAAACATTTGTTGACCGCCTTTAGCAATACTTGTGGCATCTTCCGCATTTTCACAAGCGGCCAACATGCTGATATCCGCTCCGGCTACAAATGAGTTATCTTTACCACTAACTAACACTACACCTTTAATGCTGCTATCTGCATTAATTTGAGATAGTACATCTTCTATTTGCTGTGAAAACTCGACTTTCAGAGTGTTCATGCTTTCGCCTGGAACATCCATTGTCAATATAGCTACACCATCATCTCGAACATCAAGGGAGAAGGCACTCTCTATTTCTTTGGTATCATTACTTATAGTCATGTCATTCACCCTATTCAGTTTCTACGATCATAGCAGCGGCTAAACCACCAGCAGCACAAGCAGTTAGTAATCCTGCACCACCTCCTCTTCTATTAAGCTCATTTAGCATTTGTGTAATCATTCGCGTGCCAGTTGCAGCAAACGGGTGGCCGTAAGCCAAAGAGCTTCCCATTACATTAAATTTGTCCATATCAATCTCACCTGTGGCTTTACTTCTGCCTAGCTTTTCTTGGGCAAATTTATCGCTGGCAAACATTTTAATGTTCGCTAATGTTTGCGCTGCAAAAGCCTCATGCATTTCAATTAAGGTTAAATCATTAAGTGTCATACCTGCTTTTTCAAGAGCCATAGGTGTTGCGTACGAAGGACCCATTAACATATCTTCCCATACGTCAATCGCTGCCCAAGCATAGCTCTTTATATATCCTAAAGGTTTATAACCGAGCTCCTTTGCACGGCTTTCAGTCATCATCAAAATAGCTGAAGCGCCATCAGTCAAGGGGGTAGCATTAGCAGCAGTGACTGTTCCGTGCTTTCTATCGAATACGGGCCTTAACTTGGCGTAGCCTTCAAGTTTTGAGTCAAACCGTACATTGTTATCTTTCTCTAAAGCCCCTTTAAATGGTTCTGCATATGCTGTCATAACTTCATTAGCTAACTTGCCTTCTTCCCAGCTTTGAGCAGCAAGACTATGTGACCTGTGAGCTAGAGCATCTTGTTCTTTTCGACTTATACCGTGGCTTTTCGCCATTTGCTCAGCAGTTTGTCCCATGGATAAACCAGTAGAATATTCAGCAACCGCTGGGGGCACGGGTAATAGATCTTTCAGACCAAGCTTTTTCAATACATTCCACTTTTGAGGAAGCGTTTTAGTTTTTTGAAGGTCAGTTAATGCTCTGGCTAATGTTTTCGACACTCCAATTGGTGATACAGAAGTAGAGTCAGCACCACCTGCAACTCCAACATTGATATTCCCCGCCATCATCGACTCGGCAATACTAACGGTAGATTGAAAACTTGTGGCACAGGCTCTAGATACACTATAAGCATCGGTTTGCACATTCATACCTGTGCCTAAAACAATCTCACGAGCAATATTTGGTGCCTCAGGCATCTGCACCACTTGGCCGTAAACTAGTTGTTGAATCAGGTTCGGATCAACATTGTTACGGACCAGCATTTCGTTAACAACCATCTTGCCTAAATCAACAGCTGGCACACCATTAAAATATGTGGCCATTTTAGCAAAAGGGGTTCGTAAGCCAGCTACTATGGCTATTCTATCGCCATCTCTTGTTTTCACTATTTGGTTAGTTGTCATCTATTAATCCTTTTGATTTTAGCTTGCCACAAGTGGTCTGACCTGTAAAGAATGGATTGTACATAGTTAATATAGCGACTGCAAGTCAGGGGTATTCATGCACTTTTTGTATTCACTCACGACAAAGAATAATAGCCATCTAAATCCATTAAGGATTAAAAGAAGAGGATTGATTAAATAAAAACTTCATTTTTGACCTTTTGTAACATTGTATTTCAGCAATGGAACCCTATATAGAATGCATTGTCAGTAACCTGTGGCAAAAATCACAAACTATTGGCTTTTGTGCAAATTTCATTCATCAAAAGTATTAAATTCCCCATAAGAAGGAAGAGTTAGCAAAATGACTGCTGAAAAATTTATCCAGTTACGTAACTACTTAGACAGCCAAGTTGTCGGCCAGCAAACGCTGACCCAAAACATACTATTGGCCTTATTAGCTGATGGACACTTATTAGTTGAAGGCCCGCCTGGACTCGCGAAGACTAGAGCAGTGAATGCATTAGCAAATGGAGTAGAAGGAGATTTTCATCGAGTTCAATTTACGCCAGATCTACTTCCCGCAGATTTAACTGGAACAGACATCTATAGGCCAGAAACTGGAAACTTTGTTTTTCAAAAAGGTCCTTTATTTCATAATCTAGTGTTAGCAGATGAAATAAACCGTGCCCCTGCTAAAGTTCAGTCTGCACTTTTAGAAGCTATGGCTGAAAGGCAAATTACTGTAGGAAATAAAACCTATACACTGCCTGACTTATTCTTGGTTATGGCCACCCAAAACCCAATAGAGCAAGAAGGGACTTACCCCTTGCCAGAAGCGCAACTTGATCGCTTCATGATGCATTTAGAAATTGATTACCCTGGTGCTGCAACCGAACTAGAAATTTTGCGTTTAACCCGTAAAGAAGCCATGCACGTGACGCCTGTAACGCCACCAAATTTGACTCAAGGCGATATTTTTGAAGCAAGACAGGATCTGCTTAAAATTCATTTAGATGAATCCCTTGAGCAATATTTAGTGCAGCTTATTGTGGCCACAAGACAACCTGAAAAATACCATGCAGATCTTGCTAATTGGCTAGAATTTGGCGCAAGTCCGCGAGCGACAATCGCTTTGGATAAATGTGCCCGCGCTCACGCTTGGCTAATGGGCCGGGATTTTGTTGGGCCAGATAACATTCAGGCGGTATTTCATAATGTGTTGCGCCACAGAATCATACTGAGTTATGAAGCCGAAGCCGAAGGCGTAAGTAGAAACCAAGTTCTAGATAAAATACTGCGACTTGTCACTGTTCCTTAAGCAAACGGGTAGTTGAAGGAAGCGCTATGCAAAACAATTCTCAATGGTTAGCACAGGTTCACAGTGATGGAGTAAATCTTGGTATTAAAGAACTTTTACACTATCAAAGTAAAACCAGTTTATTGAACCTTACTCCGCGAAAAGCTGTTCAAGCTAAGTTATCTGGTGGTTATATTGCCAAAACCAAAGGCCGAGGTATGGAATTTGATGAAGCTCGCCATTATCAGCCAGGTGATGATATTCGAGCCATTGACTGGCGGGTTACCGCTCGTACCGGTAAAACTCATACTAAGCTATATCGAGAGGAAAAAGAACGTCCCGTTTTTGTTCTCACCGATATGTCTAGCAATATGCAGTTTGGAACCCAGTTACTTTTTAAATCCATTCAAGCAGCACATTTAAGCGCTTTGATAGCTTGGTCAGCAAGAAAACGCGGAGACCGTATTGGCGGCTTAGTGTTCAACCAGTATCAACACTTAGAATGCAAACCATTTACGCGGCAAAAAGCAGTATTGTCATTGTTAAATAGCATGATAAAAATGCAGAGAACCGCTAAAGACACTGGCGATACTCAAGTTACACTATCAGATGCATTAGCCAGATTACGGCGCTTGGCTCACCCGGGAAGCCTAATTTTTATTATTAGTGACTTTAGCCAACTAAATGAATTAGCTAAACAGCATATTTCTCAGTTAAGTAAACACAATGAAGTGATTGCCTACCCTTTAAGTGACCCATTTGAACATCAATTACCCAATGTAAAAGTTAGCCAGCGCGTTACCCTGAGTGATGGAACTAACCGACAGCAAATTAATTTGGGAGAGAAAAGAACTGAGCAAGCTTACACCAATCAGCATCAAGCCCACTTTGAAAAAATTGAACAGACTTTGACACAATGCAAAGCAAAGGTTCTCCCCATTGATGCCGGTTCACCCTTAGAAGTCCAACTGGATCGATTTTCAGGGAGAAAGAAAAAATGAATCCGTTGGAAAATTTAAAAGATATACATGCCCCTTCAGCAATAGATGTGTGGCCGCCTGCATACGGATGGTGGATACTTGCCATGTTGATACTTGCAGTTATCGTATTCACATCGATATGGGCAGTGAATTATTACAAAGTAAGAGCTGCGAAGCGTCAAGCTTTACAAGAGCTAGCATTGATTGATCACCAACATAAAGAGGGTTTAGCACAGCTAAACCAGCTTCTTAAACGAGCTTCAATCCGTTACTTTACCAGCATAAATGTGCATCAAATGTATGGTGACGATTGGGTGAAATTTTTAGTTACCAGCTTTAATAAGAAACATAACCAAGAATTTATAGATAACATTACCAGCTTGCAGCAATCTTTATATAAACAAGACTCTACTGATAATTTTGATAGTTATAAAAAGCATACCTCAGATTGGTTACGCACTGCATTACCTCCGAAAAAGTCTGTAATAAAGCAACTGGAGCAAGATCATGCTTGAGTTTGAATGGTTATGGGCATTATATTTTTTACCGCTTCCGCTACTTGCACTTTTATTGCCAAGTAAAAAACAAGGCCAAGAAGCAGCACTAAAAGTACCAACATTAACTGTCGGTATTGAAGCGCAAAATCATACTAGAGGGATTAAAAAGTGGCGATTGTTTTTTGCAAGTCTGGCGTGGATAGCTTTGATTACAGCTTCTGCTAAGCCACAGTGGTTAGGCGAGCCAATCAGCATTCCTGCAGAAGGCCGAGACTTAATGATTGCCGTAGATTTATCAGGCAGTATGAAAATTGACGACATGGAAGTTAATGGAAGGCAAGTCGACAGATTAAAAATGATTAAGTATGTGTTAGGTGATTTTATTGAACGTCGTGTGGGCGATAGACTCGGATTAATACTGTTTGCAGACACGGCCTACCTACAAGCCCCCCTTACCTATGATAGAGAAACAGTTGAACAGTTACTCGATGAGTCCCTTATTGGATTGGTAGGTGAACAAACTGCTATTGGAGACGCAATTGGTTTAGCAATAAAGCGCTTTGAAACCAAAAAAGAATCAAACAAAGTATTAGTTTTATTAACTGATGGCCAAAATACCGCCGGAAATATTACCCCAGAGCAAGCCAACGAGTTGGCGATAAATAACGGAGTCACAATTTACACCATAGGTGTAGGCGCCGACAAAATGTTAGTGCAGAGCTTTTTTGGCAAACGCCAAGTCAACCCTTCTCAAGATTTAGATGAAGATATGCTAACAGACATAGCCACATCAACAGGTGGGCGATACTTTAGAGCGAGAGATGCAGAATCTCTACGACAAATATACGCCACCCTAGATAAGCTTGAACCAATAGCACGAGAAAGCCGTCAGATGCGCCCTCTACAAGCACTTTTTTATTACCCTTTAGGAATTGCAATTTTCATTACTTTATTTATGGCGCTATTTTCTTTAGCTAAGCACTATGTATTTTTGGGGGCTAAACAATGACAGACTACCTAACCCTCTTAAATGATTTTCATTTTATTAGGCCTTATTGGCTGTGGGCTATCATACCGCTAATTATAGTGGTGGGACTGTTACGCCATCTTCATAGACAACAGTCAGGTTGGAAAAGCGTATTAGCCAGTCATTTGTATCAACATTTGATAACGACAGATGGCGTTAAACAAGCCCGCCCTCCTTTATATTTACTAGGGTTTTGCTGGATAATTGCTGTATTAGCACTAGCTGGTCCCACATGGGAGAGATTACCTCAACCTGTATATCAACTTAATACTGGCAAGGTTGTGCTAATTGATATGTCTTTGTCTATGCGAGCCACAGACATTACTCCAAATAGATTAACCCGAGCAAAATACAAAGCGATTGATTTAGTTAATACCATTACTGAAGGTGAAACTGGCTTAGTGGCCTATGCAGGAGATGCTTTTACAATTAGCCCCCTAAGTAGCGATGCCCAAAATCTCACAACACTTATTCCGAGTTTGACCCCTGAAATCATGCCCATTGCTGGTAGTGAACCAGTGTTAGGTATCGAAGCCGCTATTGAATTGTTAACTAGTGCGGGATATCAACAGGGTGAAATTTTTTGGATCACCGATGGGGTATCAAATCAACAAATGAAAGAGGTAAGCGAAGTCGTCAACAGTTCGTTATTTAGGTTATCCATATTAGCTGTTGGTACAGAAGAAGGTGCACCAATTAAACTTGTTGATGGAGAATTACTAAAAGACAACCGCGGGGCAATTGTCATTCCTAAGCTTACTACTGCAAATTTAAAATCATTAGCAAGGAGTGCTGGGGGCAGGTATGTGTCAATGCAAAGTAACGACAACGATATTGATTATTTGATGGGGCAAGATGAAATTGACCGCAGCACTTCAAAAGAAGAGCAAGAACAACAAGATAACTTTGGTGATAAATGGCAAGAAATGGGCCCATACTTATTATTACTACTATTGCCCTTTGCAGCTTACAGTTTTAGAAGAGGTCTTATCAGCGTTTTTTTACTGACCTGCTTACTACCTGCATATACCCCAAGTGCCCAAGCTAATTGGTGGCAAGACATGTGGCAGACCAAGGATCAACAAGCTTTAAAAGCCTTTAACCAAAATAGCTTTGAAGAAGCGGCAAGTACTTTTGAAGATCCATTATGGCGTGGTACATCCCAGTATAAGAGTCAAGACTATCAAGGTGCATTAGCGTCTTTTTCAGAAGTATCGCCGGCAGATATTACATATCCAGAAGCTATGTATAACGCAGGCAACGCGTTAGCACAATTAGGGGAGCTGGACCAAGCAATTGCCGCTTACGATAAGGTATTAGCATCGCAACCAGATCATGAAGACGCGGCAGCAAATAAAGCCTTAATTGAGAAGTTAAAAGAACAGCAGGAGCAGCAACAACAAGATCAGCAAGAGCAGTCTGATGATCAGTCCGAGCAGCACGATGGCGATAACACTGATGATCAACAGCAATCTGACCAGCAAGACTCCGACGGTCAAGAAAATCAAAATTCAGATCAGCAAGAACAAGAGCAAAATACGGATCAACAAGAGTCAAATCAAAGTGAACAACAGAACTCTGAGCAATCTGAAAGTGATTCAGAGCCATCACAAGATGCTGAAGATTCAGAGCAACAAGATCAAAATGCTCAACAGCAAGAAGACAATGAAGAACAACAGCAAACTGAAGAACAACAAGCACAAGTGGCAGGGGGAAATGAAGAAGAGCTAACAGACGAGCAAAGAGAGCAAATGCAACGTATGCAAAGCTTATTGAATAAGATACCTGACGACCCAGCATTTTTATTGAAACGTAAAATGTTGATCGAGTCACAGCAACGAAAACAAGAGCGTTTACCAACTAATATACAGAGGAATTGGTAGTAGTGATAAAGTCAAAAATCATTCAAATTATAATCGGCTTATGCTTATACAGTTTTTGTCACTTCAGTCTTGCACAAAGCATTGAAGTCAAAGCATCTGTAGATAAAAACCCTGTCATGGTTGATGAATCGTTTATACTAAGTGTTATTGCTAATGGCGATATAGATACTAATGCATTTGATTCATCGTTTTTAATGAAAGACTTCGTAGTTGGCCGCACTTCGATCAGCTCTCAAACTAAGATGATTAACTTTAAAACCACCCAAAGTAAAACTTGGTCAACGGTATTAATACCTAGAAAACAAGGCCGCTTTACTATCCCCTCTTTTGACTTGAATGGTAATAAAACAGAACCTTTTGATGTATTAGTTATGCCTATATCCGCATCAACCTCATCAAAAGGCAGAGAGCTTTTTATAACCACTGAGGTGGACCTTGATAAAGCCTATTTACAGCAACAAATTCAATACACGGTTAAATTACACCTAGGTAGAGATTTACAAAGAGGCACCTTATCTAGCCCGACTTTAGAAAATGCTGACATACGTCAGATAGGCAAAGATAAAGAATATAATGAAATTGTAGAAAACAGAAGATACCGAATCATTGAAAGAACCTTTGCCATTATCCCTCAGAAAAGTGGCAAATTTACTATTAACGGTCCACTGTTTGAAGGGGAGCTAATTGACAACTCACAACAAAGTTTTGGATTTTTTAACCGCAGTAAAGTAGTCAATCGAGTCGGTCCTGAGCAAACTATCGAAATAAAGCCCATCCCAAGCGGTTATACAGAAAGCTGGCTGCCAAGTGAATATGTGAAAATAAATGATGAATGGCAGTCAGGTGTAAATGAGTTAGTTTTAGGCGAACCTGTTACTCGTACTATTACCTTAAGCGCTATAGATGTGGTTGAAGAGCAGCTACCAGAAATATTAAGCAGCTATCCTAGCTCTGTAAAAACGTACCCTGACAAAGCTGAAACGGCCACCCTTGTAAAAGACAATACATTAATTGCACAACGTAAAGAAAGTATTGCAATCATCCCCAATGAGGTTGGTGAATTACTGATACCTGAGGTAAAAGTTGCTTGGTTTAATACCGTTACCGAAAAAACTGAATATGCAACATTACCAGCCAAAACTATGCAGGTTAATCCTGCCACCATTCAAAACGTACCTAACACGCCAACAACTCCAGACGTCCAAAGTACTCAGAAGCTGACAGATATCGCACCTCCCATAACTGCTGAAGTTCCAGTTCAAATTCAAACAAGCTATTGGCAATGGGTTTGTTTAGGTTTAATTATTTTATGGGGTATAACTGTATTGGCTTGGTGGTACCATATTAAAAGCCTTTCAAGTAACTCTAATCCCTCCTCCGAATCCACCCCAAGAGTCACTGAAAGCGAACAATCAAGTTGGCGAGCCTTAGAAAAAGCACTAGATAAAAATGATGCTTTAGGCACCCAACAATATTTAGAGATATGGTTAAGAAATATTACAAACGATAGAAGTGCGTCGTTAGCGCTATGCATGTCTAGGTTAGAAGAACCAGAACTCGAAAGCCTAGTGAATAGACTATTGGCATCAAGATATTCTAAAAACCAAGCAGAATGGAGCGCTAAAGACTTACATAAAGTTTTACGTAAACTTCGAAAAGACCAAAAACATATGAAGAAAGCGCAAGCCAATACAAATTTAATGCCCTTACATCCAAATACTTAAGCTCATTTATACAGATTTGCTAGAATGAAAATTCATTGGGGTGTTTATCCCTCATACCAAAGGCGAAAAATTAATGTTTTCTCGAAAGGAAAATAAGCAAGCCTCGGTCTCTAATGACATGGCAAATAAACAAAAACGCTATGAAGTGCTCGTACTGGCATTACATACCGATATTTACCGTTATGCGTATTGGCTTGTAAAAGACAAAGCAGTTGCGGAAGACATAGTACAGGAAACCTTTCTTCGCGCTTGGAAGTCTTTAGATTCATTAAAAGACGAAAAAGCTGCTAAGTCTTGGTTAATTACAATTTTACGAAGAGAAAACGCTAGGCGATTTGAGCGCAAACAGTTTGATTTGGTTGATATTGATGATGTGTCTGTAATGGACGAACAACTAACAAATGAAGTGGAAATTGAACACAAAGAGCTAAGAGAAATAATGGCATCACTAAGTGAAGAATATAGAGAACCTTTGATGCTGCAGATTATGTTTGGCTACAGTGGAGATGAAATAGCAAAGCAACTTAATCTCAACAAAAATACAGTGATGACCCGATTGTTTCGGGCGCGTAACCAAGTCAAAGAAACCCTTGAAAAAAATAATGTAGATATGGGGCGTAAAAATGGATGATTTAGAATTTCGTCGTACTCTTTATAGTGACCCTAATAGCCAAGATTTGAAGCTTAAGGAAACTATGTTGGCTGACCCTAAAAAACAAGATTTTTACAAAGAACTTAAATTACTTGATAAAAAAATGGAACAAGCTTTTGAAGTAGATGTTCCTGCGGATCTAGTACATAAATTGTTACTCAAACAGACAATGGAACGACATGCCAAAACGAAAAAGCGAACTGTTTTTCAGTTTGCGATGGTGGCATCAGTAGCATTTGTTATGGGTATAAGCTTTACATTATGGCAGTCTACATCTTTGGTTAATCTTTCTGAGAATGCCATTGCTCATGTTCGGGCTGAGGGGGAGCATGCATTAGGAGCACATGAAAACATTACTTTGGAGCAGGTAAATGCCAAACTCGCTAGTTTTGGGGGGCAACTAACAGATAATGTTGACCAAATTTACTATGCTAACTTCTGTGACTTCAATGAAATTAGAAGTTTACATATGGTTATGCAAGTAGGTAATGATAAAGTCACTGTTTTTGTTGTGCCAAATGAAAATAATTTTGATAGCCAAAGTGTATCAAAAGATAACAACTACTCTGGTGAAACAATGGACTTTACAAGAGCCAGTGTAATCGTAGTGGGTGATAACGGCTCTAATGTTCATAAAGCTAAGCAAACTCTTAGTAAAAAGTTTAAATTTTCTGCTTAGACAATAGAAATTAATTAGTCAGGCAATACCTAATACAATCGGGTTTGCCTGATAGTTACATTAAATAACAAGTAAAACAGTATCAGCCTTTAAGCATCATAGTTATATGCTCAATCCCCCCATCATCATAAGGCTCACCTACCGCTTGAAAACCTAGCGAATGATAAAACTTAAGGGCATTAGTCTGTGCTGAGAGTGAAATTTTTGCACTTGGGGTTGTCAGTCGGATATCGGTTAACATTTGTTCAATAATAGTTTTACCACGACCACCTCCCCTTGAGTCTTCTCTTAGTACCACTCTTTCAAGCTTAAAGTGCTCTTTTCCAACTTCTCTGTACCTAGCGTAACCAATAATTTCTTCGTTATCGTTGATATCTAAAAAATGAACTGATGTCTGATCTAACCCATCTAAGTCATTATAAATGCTATTTTGTTCAACTATAAAAACATCTTGCCGCAATTTACATATTGCGTATAGCTCTCTAATGTCAAGCTCGTTAAAGGTCTTTCTTTTCATATAAACTCTTGATGTGGCTAGAATATCTAGCACTCAGTTGTTAGCATAAATAAATATCATAATGATAAGCTCAATAAGAGCAAATTTTTAATTTAGGAATCGTTAATGGACCCCTTATCCTTTGTATCTCTAAGTCTTTATTTCATCGTCATGCTGGGGATAGGCTTATACTCTTTCAAACAGTCTAGTACTGATGTTGAGGGGTACATGTTAGGAGGAAGAAATTTAAGCCCCAAGGTTACCGCTTTATCCGCTGGGGCATCCGATATGAGCGGCTGGATGCTAATGGGCCTTCCGGGGGCAATGTATGTATCTGGGCTATCTAGTGCTTGGATTGCTGTGGGGTTAGTAATAGGCGCATATTTAAACTACTTATGGGTTGCCCCCAGACTACGTGTTTATACGGAGCTTGCTAAGAATGCAATAACGATTCCAGACTACTTTGAAAATCGTTTTAATGACACCTCTAGAAGTCTGAGACTTATTTCATCAATTGTCATCGTTGTTTTCTTTACCTTGTATACTTCATCGGGTGTAGTAGCAGGCGGTAAGTTATTTGAAAGCTCATTTGGTTTGGATTACGAATTGGGGCTATATATAACAGCAGGAGTAGTTGTGGCTTATACTATGCTTGGTGGTTTTACAGCCGTGAGTATCACTGACTTTGTACAAGGGTGTATTATGTTTGTCTCCCTAGTATTGGTGCCTGTTGTGGTTGTTTTCGAATTAGGCGGAATACCAGAAGCAGTGTCCCAGTTAGAAACTTTGCCTGCAAACTATATGGCTGTTTTTCATGATGCATCCACTGGAAAAGCGGTATCACTAATAGGCATAATTTCTTTATTATCGTGGGGATTAGGATACTTTGGCCAACCGCACATAATAGTGCGCTTTATGGCTATACGTTCAGTCAAAGACGTTAAAGTAGCTCGAAGAATTGGCATCAGTTGGATGCTAGTTTCTATAATAGGCGCGTTAGCAACAGGCTTAATGGGGCTTGCCTACGTCACTGCAAATAATGGCACACTCACCGACCCTGAGACTATTTTCATTTATTTATCACAGTTACTATTTAATCCATTGATAGGTGGCTTTTTATTAGGCGCAATTTTAGCTGCAATAATGAGTACAATCTCCTCGCAATTACTCGTGACTTCAAGTTCATTGACTGGAGACTTTTACCAAACCTTTTTTAGACGTCACGCAAGTCAAAAAGAATTAATTATAGCAGGAAGATTATCTGTGGCTTTGGTTGCATTGGTAGCTGTTTATCTAGCCCACGATAGAAATAGTAGTATTTTAACCTTAGTAAGCAATGCTTGGGCTGGATTTGGAGCGGCTTTTGGTCCAGTAATTTTAATCAGTCTTTTTTGGAAAAATATGACTGGTTTATCAGCTATTTTAGGGATGCTACTTGGTGCTATTACGGTGTTGCTTTGGATTTACTTACCCGTAACAATTTATGGGCATAGTCTAAGTAGTTGGATGTATGAAATAATTCCTGGCTTTATAGTATGTAGTATAACTATCATTTTAGTTAGTTTAATAGAAAAGCAAACCAACACAGAACTACAGACAACATTTGATGAGGTAGCAAAAGCCTTGAAACAAGCCTAAAATGCATACTGGTTTAATAATGTTAGCTATGCGTCATTGTTTAAAGAGGAAAAACGGGTGAATTTTTATGTTGCACGTCAACCAATATTAACAAAATCAAAAGAGTTATACGCATATGAATTATTGTTTAGAGATAGTTTAGATAATGTTTTCCCTAATATTAACGATAATGAAGCAACAGCAAAATTAATTGAAGGGCTCGAGTTCAACTTGGGACTAAGCAATCTAACAGAGGGTTCACTGGCCTTTATTAATTTTACCCACGAATCATTGTTAAAACGATACCCACTATTATTACCGAAAGAACATATTGTTGTTGAAATATTAGAAACAGTTAAGCCAGGGAAAAAATTACTCGGAGTTTGTATTGAGCTCAAAGAAAAAGGCTATACCATTGCCTTAGACGACTATGAGCATAAGCCAGTCTGGCTGCATTTTTTTCCATATGTAGATATAATCAAAATTGACTACTCGCTAACCTCCCCTCTTCAGTTTGAGCAAATAGTCATGATAGTAAAAGATTTTCCACACATTAAATTGTTAGCAGAAAAAATAGAAACCTACAAAGAATACCAACACGCATTAGAGATAGGGTGTGAGTATTTTCAAGGTTATTTTTTTAGCAAACCAGAGATGGTTAAAACCGTTGCATTTACCCCTTCACAGTTATCTGTCGTGAACTTAATGTCAGAATCAAATAAAAGCTCCCCTGATGTTAGTATTATTACTTCCATATTTGAAGGTGACGCTAATTTATCTTACAAACTACTTCGGTATGCACAATCTCCAATATTTAAACGAAGTATTATGATAGAGAACATTAAGCAAGCTGTTCTAGCACTTGGAATGCAAGAGTTACAACGCTTCACCTCATTACTCTTTAGCGCTCAGTTTTCCCAAGAGAAGCCAAGAGAATTGACCGTGATGGCACTTGTAAGAGCAAGGTTTTGTGAGTTGATGGTCTTAAAGAACTCACCACAGAACTCGCAATCGTCGGCATTTTTGATGGGGTTATTGTCTTTACTAGATGCTATGGTTGATGGGGATTTACAGGAACTAGTTAATAAATTACCACTATCTACAGAGCTAAAAGATGCCATCGTTTATCGTACTGGAACCTATGCAGAACTTTTAAAGCTATGTGAATTATATGAAAAGGCTGCATGGCAAAGCATCAAACAGTATTGCCTAGAATTACAAGTTGATTACGACACATCTGCTGATATCTATGAAGAATCTCTAATATGGTCATCGAAAAGAATGGACGCCCTACACTCTTAATGCATCAGAAATTAAAAGAAAGAAAATACTTTTATCTTTAATAATAAATACAATTTTACTATTTTTTTTGTTATGGTTCTAACTATAGAATTAATTAATATAACCCCTCAAACTTTAGCGTGAGAAATCTATGTCAACCTCGATACCTACTGTGACACATTTAAAACAACTTGAAGCGGAAAGCATTCATATATTCCGTGAAGTAGCAGCTGAATTTGATAATCCAGTAATGCTGTATTCTGTCGGAAAGGACTCATCAGTACTATTGCATTTAGCAAGAAAGGCTTTTGCTCCTGGTAAAATACCTTTTCCTTTATTACATGTAGATACAACTTGGAAGTTCCAAGAAATGATTGCCTTTCGCGATGAAATGGCTAAAAAACATGACTTGAACCTATTAGTACATATCAACCCAGATGGTTTAAAAATGAATGTGGGGCCATTTTCTCATGGTAGTGCTAAGCACACTGACATCATGAAAACCGCTGGCCTTAAGCAGGCTTTAGACCACTACAAGTTTGATGCCGCTTTTGGTGGGGCAAGAAGGGACGAAGAAAAATCTCGAGCTAAAGAGCGTGTTTATTCATTCCGTGATGACAACCATAGATGGGACCCTAAAAATCAACGCCCTGAGTTATGGAATGTATATAATTCCCAAGTCAACAAAGGTGAAAGCATACGTGTATTCCCCATGTCAAATTGGACTGAGTTAGATATCTGGCAATATATATACATGGAGAACATTGAAATTCCTTCTCTTTACTTGGCGAAACCACGCCCAGTTGTAGATAGAGATGGAGTATTGATTATGGTTGATGATGATCGCATGCCATTAGAAGATGGCGAGACGCCAGAAATGAAATCTGTGCGTTTTAGAACCTTAGGTTGTTACCCTCTTACAGGTGCAGTCGAATCAACTGCCGCAACCTTACCTGAAGTAATTCAAGAAATGCTTTTAACTAAAACTTCTGAAAGACAAGGTCGAGTTATTGACCATGATTCATCTGGCTCGATGGAGAAGAAAAAGATGGAAGGGTATTTCTAATGGAAACCAACATTGTTTGGCATCAGCATGATGTAAACAAGACACGGCGAGCTACTGCCAAAAACCAAAAGCCCTGCGTTTTATGGCTAACAGGATTAAGCGGCTCTGGCAAATCGACGATTGCCAACTTATTAGAAAAAAAATTAGCCGAACATAGCAAACACACCTATTTACTAGATGGAGATAATGTTCGTCATGGCTTATGTGGCGACCTCACCTTTAGCGATAAAGACAGAGTCGAAAATGTTCGTCGTGTTGGTGAAGTGGCAAAGTTATTTGTTGATGCTGGTGTAATAGTGCTTACCGCCTTTATTTCACCTTTTAAAAGTGAACGTGATTTTTGTCGTAATTTACTTGAAGAACTCGAATTCATTGAAGTATTCATTGATACCCCTATCGAAGAGTGCGAAAAGCGTGACCCAAAAGGGCTATATCAAAAAGCTAGGCAAGGTGAAATTAAAGACTTTACAGGAATAGACTCTCCTTATGAAGCGCCAGAATCCCCTGAAATAACGCTGACCTACACTGGCCAAAGTGCAGCAGAATCTGCAGAACAACTTTTTGACTTACTTAAAGAAAAAGGAATTATTGACTGATGTTAGATGAAAAGCTTATTCAAAGCGTAATTGAGATCACCCATCAAGCGGGTGACAAAATTATGGAAATATATGAAAGAGACTTTGCCATTTACGAAAAGTCAGATGAAAGCCCATTAACGGAAGCAGACCTTGCTGCCCACAATTGTATTGTGGACGGTTTAACATCCGTTTCCAATCTGCCTATTTTATCTGAAGAGTCAGCAAATATCCCTTGGGATGAACGCGATAAGTGGTCAAACTATTGGTTAGTTGATCCTTTAGATGGTACTAAAGAATTTATCAAGAAAAATGGTGAATTCACCGTTAATATAGCTTTGATAAAAAATGGCGTTCCTGTGTTCGGCGTTGTCTATGCCCCAGTCCTTGAACAGACCTATGTTGGTGTTGCTGGGCAAGGAGCTTATAAAATTACTTCAGGGGTTAAAGCTGCAATAACCCCTAAAGTAAGAGAAGCGGGCGAAACGTGGAAAATAGTAGGAAGTCGTTCTCACCAAAGTCCAGAAATCAAAGCGTTACTTGATTCTTTGGACGGAGAAACAGAGCTCGTGGCTATGGGAAGTTCCTTAAAGCTTTGCTTAGTAGCAGAAGGGGCTGCACATTTGTACCCTCGATTAGGTCCTACATCTGAATGGGATACTGGCGCCGCGCAAGCAGTAGTTGAGGCTGCAGGTGGTAAAGTAACCATAATAGAAGACTCAACAGATGCTTTAAAGGCAGATGCTGAACCTCTTAAATACAATCAAAAAGATTCCGTTTTAAACCCTTATTTCTTAGTGAGTTGCTGATTATGAATAGCGAAAATACTTTATTACAATCAGATATCTTAGGATATCTTGAACAACATGAAAAGAAAGACATGCTCCGGTTTTTAACTTGCGGTAGTGTGGATGATGGTAAAAGTACTTTAATAGGTCGTTTACTACACGACTCAAAAATGATCTTTGAAGATCAATTAGCAGCCATAACTAAAGACAGTAAAAAGGTAGGGACTACAGGAGAAAAAGTAGACTTAGCGCTTTTAGTTGATGGGTTACAGTCAGAACGTGAGCAAGGTATCACTATAGATGTTGCCTATCGTTATTTCTCAACTGACAAACGTAAATTCATTATTGCTGATACTCCAGGCCATGAACAATACACTCGTAATATGGTTACTGGTGCTTCAACCTGTGATGTAGCTATTATTTTAATCGACGCTCGTGGAGGGGTTAAAACTCAAACTCGTCGCCACTCGTTTTTAGCATCTTTGCTTGGAATCAAGCATGTCATAGTTGCAATCAATAAAATGGATCTGAAAGACTACAGTGAAACTGTGTATGAAGATATTAAAAAGGATTACTTAGTTTTTGCTGAAGAGTTGGAAATACCTGACATTCAGTTTATTCCTTTATCTGCTCTAGATGGCGATAACGTTGTTAACCCAAGCGAAAATACACCTTGGTATAAGGGTGAAACCTTAATGACCATGCTGGAAAACATAGAAATTAATGATGACATTAATGCTGATGACTTCCGCTTCCCAGTTCAATACGTGAATCGTCCCAACCTAAACTTCAGAGGGTTTGCTGGTACTGTTGTCTCAGGTCAGATAAAGCCGGGGGATGAAATAACCGCTCTTCCTTCTGGTAAAACGTCAAAAGTCAAAGCATTAGTTAATTTTGAAGGTGAACAAGCGTTAGCTTATGCACCGCTTACAACCACCATCACTCTTGAAGATGAAATAGATATTTCTCGTGGCGACATGATAGTAAAAAGTGATAATTTGCCACTGCATTGTAATACCTACCGTACTAATTTAGTTTGGATGGACGAAGAGCCTATGATGCCTAATAAGCAATATGGTTTTAAATTCGCCACTAAGTTTGTACCTGGCAGTGTTACTAATGTTGATTACCAAATTGATGTAAATTCAATGGAACAAAAAGACGCGGTAAGACTGGCGTTAAACGAAATTGCAGTAGGGACTATTAAGCTAACCCAACCTGTAGCTTGTGACCCATATACTCGTAACAGAACTACCGGCGCATTTATCATTATTGATAGGTTAACCAATGGAACTGTGGGCGCAGGTATGATAATTGACGCTGCAGAAGAAGCTAATGAAAGTCAATTCTCAGAGTTTGAATTAGAGTTTAATCAACTGGTCAGAAAGCACTTCCCCCATTGGAACTCTACTGATATCAGTAAACTTTAGACTAGCAAGATAAAACAATATGGATATTAACCAGTATCTGGTATTAGCTATTTTTGCCGGTACTATATTGGCGCTCGTTACTACTAACGCGCGCCCATCTCTTATCTTTGCAGCTTCATTACTGTCTCTTATTGCTAGTCAACAACTAGTAATAATAGATGTAATACATAACCTTACCAACCAAGGCTTAATAACCTTAATATTACTGCTTTTAGTGAGCTCAGCTGTTGATAAAACGTCACTCATTAAGCGACTTGGTCGAACATTAGTAACAGCAAGCTTCAATAGTAGTTTTTGGCGACTATTTGGTTTAACTTTTATATCGTCAGCGTTACTTAACAATACTGCGATTGTTGCTAGCCTGATTGGCCCAGTTAAACAAAATCAATATCATCATGCGTCACGGTTACTTATTCCCCTATCCTATTCAGCCATTTTAGGAGGAACTGTCACTCTCATTGGGACCTCTACAAACCTAATAGTAAATAGTTTTCTGATTGAACACGGACACCCCGGTTTTGCATTTTGGGACTTTACCCTTTATGGACTTATAGCTGGTATAAGTTGTGGCGTTCTAATGTTTCTACTTACCCCTTTCTTACCAGAAATAAGCAACAAAAGTTCTCAGTATCATAGCTACTCCATAGAAGCTGATGTTAATGCAGACTCAGAGTTAGTAGGTAAAACAGTTGAAGAAAACCATTTAAGAAACTTACCTGAGCTGTTTTTGATAGAAGTCGCGCGTAAAGGAAAGCTAATAACTCCAGTCAACCCAGATTTGACCATACAAGCAGGTGACAAATTAATATTCTCTGGAAATATACAGAAAGTTGATAACCTAAGTCATATAAAAGGCTTAAAGCTATTTGCTGAATCTAATGGTTTGCTCAGAGATAATCTTACCGAAGTCATTATTTCTAATCGTGCTCAAATCATTGGTCAAACTATTAAGGCACTTGGCTTTAGAGCTTTATTTGATGCCGCAGTAGTGGCGATAAGGCGAGATGGAGAGTCACTATCAGGAAAACTAGGAGAGATTAAACTACAAGCTGGCGACTTTTTGCTGTTAGCTACCGGTCCAGATTTTATGCAAAGACATAACTTAACTAAAAATTTCTTTATTCTTTCTGAAAAAAAGGTACCAACAAAACTAACAAAACATCAAGAGTGGGTTACGTTAGGTGGATTCTTAATAACGGTTGCTCTTGCAGCCACATCTGTTTTAAATTTGGCAACTGGCCTACTTTTTTTCATATCAACCTTAGTTCTTAGCCGAGTTACATCAAGCAATGAAATAAAGCGCAATATCCCTTTAAACCTTATAGTTGTCATTATAGGAGCCTTGAGTCTTGCCACTGCCTTGGAAAAATCGGGTGTTATTGCTACCTTAATGGATTTAGTGGGTCCTTGGGCATTGTCAATAAGTCCTGTATGGGCTTTAGTGGCAGTTTATTTGTTGACCTTGCTTCTTACTGAATTAGTAACCAATAATGCAGCAGCAGCGCTTATGTTTCCTTTAGCATATGGGTTAGTTGAAACCTTAGAGGTACCATTGATGCCGTTTGCTTTAGCAGTGGCATTTGCAGCTAGCGCTAGCTTTATTTCACCTTATGGATACCAAACAAACCTTTTGGTGTTTAGTGCGAGTAATTATAAGTTCAAACACTTTATAAAATTTGGGCTACCGATATCTGCTTGTTATTCTACAATAGTTCTTGTGTTGTTAAGTTATAACTATAATTTAAATTAGACTAAGATTAGATTTAAACGAATTTAAATAATCTATCTTTTAAAATAGTAAAACTATTTTATATAAGAATGATTAATGTGAGAACTTCATGTATCAATTAATTTACATTAGCGAAAAATCTCAACATTTTAAACTAAGCGACATTCCTCGAATTCTCAAAAGTGCAATGAAAAATAACGAGTTACTGAATGTAACAGGGCTTTTATTAAACTTGCCTCACCACTTCATTCAAGTGTTAGAGGGTAACCAATTAGATGTAGAGTCAATTTTCTCGAAGATTAGTGATGATAGTAGGCACGACAACATTCGATGTATATACAAACAGTCAATAATGATAAGGGAATTTGGAGATTGGTCTATGGGGTTTTCTGCCGAATTAGCCGAAGAGATTATTCAAGACACCACTCATGTAGTCAATGAGTTTGCGCGAAAACAGACTTTTTCTAATATCCAAGTAAACGGTTTAAAATTTTTATTAAAAAGTCTTAACTCTGCACCTACAACATCTTGAATAGTAACGCTTTAAAGAGCCGTTTTAGTCGATCCTGATACGGCTATGTTAATTTCAGCCATTTCTTTAGGGGTTAAATTCCGCCAATGGCCAGGCTTTAATCCTGCCAACCTTACCGACATAATTCGATTACGCTTGAGTTGTGTCACTTCATATCCGAGATACTCACACATACGACGAATTTGACGATTTAGGCCTTGAGTTAAAATAATCCGGAATACCATTTTACTTTGCATTGTTACCTTACATGGCTTGGTCACTGTATTCAAAATGGGGACACCTTTAGCCATTTTACCTATAAAACTGTCAGTGAGAGGACGATTCACAGTGACCACATACTCTTTATCATGAGCATTTTCGGCTCGAAGGATTTTATTTACGATATCTCCATCACTAGTCAAAAAGATGAGTCCTTCAGAAGGTTTATCTAACCGACCAATTGGAAAAATTCTTTCCTTGTGCCCAATGGCATCAATAATATTACCTTTTATATGTCGTTCAGTAGTGCAAGTTACACCGACAGGTTTATTGTAGGCGATGTATATACGGTCTGTTTTGTCGCTGGCACTAGCACTAATAGCGTTTCCGTCGACAGTAACAATATCTTCCGAAGAGACTTTTGTGCCAAGCTCTGGTATCTGTCCATTTATTTGCACCCGCATTTGCTCAATTAACTTATCTGCTTCTCTACGTGAACAATGCCCCGAGTCACTAATAAATTTATTTAATCGAATTAGAGTACTCATTAAGATACAAACACTCTTTCAACTCTCTCAAGCAAAGGTTTATCTGTTTCACTTAATTCTCCGCCTTTAATCCAATCCACTAACAAAGTATTTAACTCCAAACTATCGCCTGTCTGCAGTCTATGTGCCATCAATTCCATTTGTACTTGCTTACGTTTACTTTGCTCTGAAACAGGAGAAGGTTTATCGGCGATCACCTCCATTTTTAAAGTAATTTCATCTCGGTCGGCTAGAGCGGGGGCTTTAGTAAAGCCTGATTGCCAGTTCTTTCTAAGATCAGTAACATCTGGTTTATTGGCTCCTTGCTCCCAACACCTTAATGCCTCAAATAACCGAACATATTCTTTAGATTTTTCATTTTTAGTTAGTTCGGACAGTTTTTTCTTTTGATTCTCAAATAGTCCATTAATCTCACTTTCTAATTCATTACGGATACTGCTTGGTAGAGACGTAAGTGATTCTCGAACTGCAGGGGCACCTTGTAAAGCTAGTATTAATTCAGCTTTGCCCTTGGCCTCAGTCAAATTCGATTTAAGCGTACTTACTTTTAATTTCAATTGTTTAATTTGTTCTTTAACCTCAAGCTTATGCTGCTGGTTTAATTCAGCTCTTTTAGTGAACAAGTTGTCGTTTGCCTGTCTAAACGCCTGCCATAAATCAGCTTCGGCTTTTCTGCCTGCGTGCTCGATACTCTTCCATTTTTCTTGTAGTTTCTTAGCTTGTTCAATGGCTTCTGTGATAGGTTCTAGTTCAATCAACAACCTAGCTTGGTTCAACAATGTTTGCTTTTGCTTGGCATTATCATTGTGAAACTCACTGATTTTCAGTTTAAGTGGCGCGACTAATGTTTGATATTTCTCATAAAGTTCTTTTCGTAATTTGAAGTCAACTTCTCCAACATTTCTCCATGTTTGTTGAACATGTCTTAATTTTTTAGCTAGTTCCATTATAGAACTATCAGCTTTAGATAACCCTTTAAGATCTGCAAGTACCTGCATTTTCAGCTGTAAATTCGCTTCACGCTGTTTCTGTTGTTCATCATAATGCTCTCTGCATGGTGAAAAAGCCGCTTCAATTGCAACCTCAAATGCATCGTTAAACACTTGATCCGACTCCGTTTCAGTTTTTCCTAAGCTATTCCATTGGCTACGTAACACTTTTATTGCTTTCGCTTGAGCACCAACATTTAAAGGGTTTGCAATTAATCTATCAACCTCTTTTAATAATGCAGGTTTACGCGGTGCACAAATATAATCTTGCCAGTCCTTTAGATTTTCAATTTGCTGTTGTACGTCTGAGTAGGTTTTATGCAATTGTGCTTGCTGCTTTTCATTTAATCGGTCAAACCAAACTGTTACCTTTCGATACAACCCCATAGCTGCTTTAAATTTACCTTGCCGCACTAAACTATCTATGGATTTAAGCTTGTTCCTGCAGCGGTTAAGTTCACTACTAAGTTCTGTGCGTAAATCAGCAATGGCTTTCCCCCAAGCTTTTGATTGTTTATTCCAACGTACAATCAACTCATTTGGTAACTGGCTATGGTTTCCACCATTAAGAGCCCGCCATTTTTGATTAACGTCGTTTAGATGCTCTTGTGAAGCATCAACTTGACTTGAGTCACTTGGTAACGCTAGCCCTTCAAACTGTTCAAGCATAACCCGTACAGCATGAATTTTAACCTGAAATTCCGGTAAGTGACTTAATGTATTTAAGGTGCTGTTGACCCTATTGTTTAAACTTTCAAGCTGCTTATGTTTCTTTTGTTCATCCGCAGGAGCCTGACTAATAAGGTCCTGTACTGCACTACTACTTTGCCTTAAAGTTTGCTTAAAACTATCTACCTCACCAGAACTAATCTCACTTATCCGAGTGTCTAATTCTGTGCTGATGGCTTGCAAATGTCTTTCGACATCTGCTGTAATTGTGTCAACAGCGCTTTTTAATTCTAATTTAGCTTGTTGTGCCATCCAAACAGGCTTCAATATCTCAAAATTGCGGTCAACTTTACTTGAAATATCAATATATTTTTGTTGAATTTCAGACACTTTGGTTTCACTCAATTTGTCAAAGTTTACAGCTAAATTGGTGTACTCTTGATTAAGCTCTTGCCGTCTAATTTGCACGTATTCAAAATCTTGAGAATCTTTCAACGCTAATAAGCAAGACAATAACATAGTGACTTTTTGCTCAGTTTCCACTGGAATTTTTTCAAGCTTTAACCACAGCGATAAAAGCTCTTTTGCTTTAGATTTAACCGCTAAAGTTGGAGTTTTCTTAATAAATTTATTTAATAATTTACGATTACTGGCTACATCTTTAAGACTGCTTAAAATCTCAAACTGTAAAGTCTCATTTTGAGTATTCAAAAACACTTTATCTCTGAGTAAAGGTCTATCTACTTTAGCAAGTAAGGTAATAACTAGCTCTGCGTCATTCTGCACCCAAGGCTGTAATATTATCTTTTCCAGTAAAGCATTGTCTTTCACTTCCAGTACTACATTACGCCTTTGTGAAGCGGTTAAAATAGTATTGTCCTCAGATAACAAAACAGTTTCTACATATTGCACAGACTTACGACGCACAAGTTCATTTTTAGCAATTTCCGACATTTTGTACCACAATACGAAACTGTCTAACTTATGCAACGCGGCCAAACTAACTTTGGGCTCTGCATCATTGAATGCTAGTTCATGCAAAATTGATTTTTGTTCAGAAGCCTGATTATTGAGGGTTTCTATAGCTTCTATTCTTACCAAAGGATCAGGGCTCAGATGTTTGGCCCGAAAGAGTCTCTTAAATATCATCCTGTTTAAACCGTGCGATTGTTTGGCCTTGATTAGCCTTTGTGTTAAATTCTTGCTTAAATGATTCACGACTTTTGTGGACAATTTCACCATTCGCCCCCACTGTCATATGTTGTTCTGACTTCAAAACCTTAGCCTGATACATCATTACCGCCTGCATACTTATTTCTTTCTGCTGTTCAGTCAAAGGTGAGCCATCTAACCACTTCCCAGTTTCTACACTTTGTAATAATTTTTGATAAACCTGTTCAGACATATTTTGCAATAGCATTTCACTGTACATATTAATTAGACCTTTTCAAGAATACTAAACGCACCCTGTTAACTATGTACCAAACAAATCCAACAATTGCACAGCCAATAGCGACAGTATGTTGCAACTCACCTGGAAGTGCGCCCCCCCAATACATAAAGCCAAACCCAGCCACAAATAACAGCATGGCAACCATTGACTGAGTTTGAATACGTTGGCTCTCCAGATATTTATTAAGGTTTTGCTTACGAGCTATATCTTCAGCACTTGCCTCTCCTAATGTAAAACCACAATGCTGGCAGCTTTGGGATTTATCAGAAATTTTATGATTACAACTTGGGCAGTTTATTAATGCCATTTTATACTCCTACTACACTGAAAAACGCGGCTTATAGCCGCGCCTTTTAATTCAATAAACTCAAAGCTTACTTTTGTTCTTTATTAAATCTGTCCCAATAATCTGTTACAGAATCTTTCATTTCTTTGCGCAATAGAAAAATTCCAAACAAGTTAGGCAAGGTCATAACGACTATAGCGACGGCAGATAATGTCCATACAAGAGTAGTGTCAGATACAGCGGCCCATACAAACCCTGCTACATAAACAACTCTATACGGCATTACTGAACGAGGCCCGAGCAAATAAGTCATCGCCCTATCACCATAATATGACCAAGCAATAGCGGTTGAAAAAGCGAAAAGTAATAGACCAATTGAGACAATATATTTACCTGATTCACCGAAAAAACCTTTGGTAAATGCGAGGGCTGTTAAACTTGCTGAGTGAATCAGAGATTCTCCAGTGACTAGTATAGAGTCTTTCATTAAATAACCATCTATCACTTTTAACGTACCGGTATAGTTGTCAACAGGCTCACCAATTGAAAAAGTCACGTTTTCAGCAAAAGATCTGGCATTAATGATAGTAAACCCAGTATTTACAGCCTTACCATTAACCACTTGAATATCCCCAGTGTAATCAGTAACACCGTGTCCATCAATGTCATTAATATAAGCAAACAATGTCTCCTTATCAGACACATCTGACTCGACATACGTGCCTGCAAGAATACGCATGTCAGATCGATCAAACGTGTTCATATGCTTCTCTTTCCAAACACCAGAAGACAATATTACTAAACCTGTGATTGTACAAATAATGATGGTATCTATGAAAGGTTCAAGAATTGATACCATTCCTTCAGAAACTGGTTCATCCGTCTTAGCGGCCGCATGAGCAATTGGCGCAGAACCTTGCCCTGCTTCATTTGAGAATAGCCCTCGGTTTACACCACGATTAAAGGCATACGCTATAGTCGCCCCTAAAAATCCTCCTGTCGCAGCCGAGCCCGTAAAGACATCCGAAAAAACAGAGACAAAGGCAGGACCTACATTTTCTAAATTAGCAAAGATGACCGCAAATGCCCCTACTATATAAATTAAAGCCATTAAGGGTACAATCTTCGAGGTCACAGCAGCAATACGAGTGATACCACCTAATATGACTAAAGCCAGCAAAACTCCAAGTACACTGCCTACCATTAGAGGTTCAAACCCAAACGTCGACTCAATACTCGTAGCTATCCCATTACTCTGGGGTAAGTTTCCTGTACCAAATGAACTGATAACTGTTGCAATTGCAAAAGCGACAGCCAACCATTTCATATTCAAGCGTTTGTCCATGTAATACATGGGGCCGCCAGCCATTGAACCATCTGGAGTTTTATCACGATATTTATGAGACAAAGTTACTTCAACAAATTTAGTCGTCATCCCAAAAAAAGCAGTTGCCCACATCCAAAATAGTGCAGCGGGCCCACCTAGAAATAAGGCAAAAGCCACTCCACCTATATTACCCGTTCCAACCGTTCCAGATAAAGCAGTAGTTAACGCCCTAAAGTGACTTGTATCACCTGGGGAGTTAGCTTTATCGTACTTTCCAGTAACAACTTTCCAAGCATGCTTAAAATATCTAACTTGTGGAAATTTAAGATAAATAGTGAAAAAGAAACCAGTGCCTAATAACACATAAGGGAACCACCAAGCTCCACCTAACATACCATCCATTGATTTCAATATATTATGAAATGCTTCCAACGTTTTTCCCCTTTATTAATTTATATTTTTAATTTTTTTGTTTTAACTATCGAAGCATATCAACAACTGAGCGCATGGCAACCATCACATCTTCACCAAGTTGTTTACTTCGCTCTGGTGACCACCCAAAAACGACATCTGGCAACTCGACATTATCTTTAAAAGGCATTTCTAAAGTATATGACAAACAATCAAATTCATGGCCAACTGCATTTGCCGCCACAGTTAAATTCCCCTTTCCAGGTTCATCTTTTTCGTACCCATGTATATCTTGGAATTCTGGAGTGGCCATCAACAATGCCTGTTTAAAAGTATTTTCTAAGTTTTTCAATCTTTCATTATACTTCGGATTGCCCTCACAACCAGCTACGAAATTATAAGGTAAGGCTTCGTCTCCATGAACATCTAAAAACATATCGACACCCGTTTCCTGCATTTTTTGCTTAATGAGGAATACTTCTGGGCTGTTTTCCATTGATGGAGCTTGCCACTCACGGTTTAGGTTCACCCCTTTGGCGTTTGTTCTTAAGTGACCCCGGGCAGAGCCATCAGGATTCATATTCGGCACCACATAAAAAACGGCTTTATCTAATAACCACTTAGCTAACCCATCATCTTCATCTAAAAGGCGATGTAAAACCCCCTCTACTAACCATTCTGCCATGGTTTCACCAGGGTGTTGCCTTGCAGTAACCCATATTGACTTTTTCCCATCCGCTGGCTCACCAATAACAAGTAGAGACATGTCGCGACCATCTAATGTTTCCCCCAAATGATACGGCTTACAAAACGAAGATAGCTGCGACCATGCTAACAAATCTAAATGACGTTCATAACTGTAAGGAGTGAAATATGCGTAATATACTTGTGAAAACTCTGGGGTATGGTGAATGCTCAAATTGTCACCATCAAACTTAGTTTCAACTCTAAACCACTCCTTACGATCATAAGAAGCAACAGCCTGAAAATCGACCCAACCATCTGGGTACGCTGACTTTGCCAAGTCTTGTATTGTAATAACGTGAGACACAAAAGGTTGTGAATCTAACTTAAAATGAAACCATTGATAGAATGTAGATTGGTTGTCTTTACGAATACTGAGTTGAATATCTTGAGGTGACTCTGCATTGATAACATGAATATTTCCGCTATCAAAATTACTACTTATTCTCACATTTTATTCCCATAAGAGGTTAACCAATGTAATTTATCATAGTCACAAAAAAAGGACTACAAGAGTCCTTTTTTTGTGACTGAATTCTATTAGCTGGCTTTCAACGATATAGGCAAGGTTGGATAAAACAAATTTGCCATATGTTGCACGACCTTTAATACTTGGCAGCTATAGCCAAATTCATTGTCATACCAAACATATAACGTAGCCCTATTACCCGCGACAATGGTAGCTTGTGAATCTACCACAGAAGGAGCCCGAGTACCGACTAAGTCAGTAGATACAATCTCTTTTGACGCAGTAAGGTCGATTTGATGCTGTAAAGGTGAAAACAATGACGTATCTCTCAAGAAAGCGTTGACCCCATCTTTTGTCGTTTCGTTGCGCATATGTAAGTTTAGAATTGCTAAAGAAACATTTGGCGTGGGCACTCTAATCGCACTGCCAGTTAATTTGCCAGCCAAAGTTGGGTACGCCTTAGCAACCGCCTTAGCCGCTCCCGTTTCTGTTATCACCATATTCAATGGCGCACTGCGCCCCCTGCGATCACCTTTATGGAAATTATCAATCAAATTTTGATCATTTGTGAATGAGTGCACCGTTTCAACATGCCCACTATCAATACCATATTTCTCATCCAACGCTTTGAGGACAGGTGTAATTGCATTGGTGGTACAACTAGCAGCAGATAAAATCACATCATCTTGGGATATATCTATATCGTTTACACCATAAACAATGTTTTTAATGTCTCCTTTCCCTGGTGCAGTTAACAGTACTTTTTTAGCTCCTTTAGACTTCAAATGCTGCCCTAAACCTTCCTCATCCCGCCACATCCCAGTGTTATCAACGACAATCGCATTGTTAATACCATATTGGCTGTAATTAACATCGGAAGGGCTGTTGGCATATATAACTTGAATGTAAGAGCCATTAGCTTTTATGGCATTTTTCTCTTTATCTATGGTAATACTTCCATTAAAAGGGCCATGTACAGAGTCACGTCTTAAAAGACTTGCACGTTTTTCTAGATCACCCTCTTTTCCACCACGCACAACAATGGCTTTTAGGCGAAGTTTATTGTTAGTCCCCTGTCTTTCAATCAAGAGTCTCGCTAAAAGCCTACCAATTCGACCAAATCCATACAAAACAACATCTTGAGCTTCTTGCTCATCAGTTTGATTTACAATACTACTAAGCTCGCTGTTTAAATAATCAGTCACTGATGTGTTTTCAAAAGCAGAGTCGTATTGATAGGCATAAGCTAACTTACCAATATCAATTTTTGCTGGGGCCAACTGCATCGTGTTCAACGCTTCTAATAGTGGCCAACTTTCTCTTAGCCTAAGTTTATTTTTTTCTTTTAACCTAACCGAGCGGTGAGCTTTAATAATTTCAATCGCACTTGCACCTAACAGAGGTTTACCATACACAAAAATTTCAATCGCCCTATTTCGATATAACCTCCCTAAAATGGGTTGCATTTGCTCAGCGTATTCCTGTCTTTCTTGCCAACTTTCAATCAATTTTTGTTCTAATTGCTGATTCATTAATGCTTGCCTATTTTTTGGTTAATAAGAATTTTTTAGGCATTCTAATGAAGGAATGGCATAGAGCCAAATTGTTGATTTATTACAGGTTTATTGATTTTTTTCGGATAACTACATATTTATAGGTAATAAATTTACAAGATTTACCTATAAAAACGTTAAGCTAAGAAAATCAGTCAAATTGTGCTTTAAAAAAGAAATTAGGATAAAAATTAATGAAAATAACTTTCACAAAAAAGAAGCAATAAATGTGAATTTATTGCTTTAATTAGTTAAAAATAGCTCTTAATTTAATTCGGGGGTAATCCAAGGTGAGCTTGGCCACGTTTATAATCGAGAGTTAATATGAAATGCTTAAGCACGTCATACCCTAATAGTCCTCGTACGGTAGTTCCTTTTATTCGACTAAAAGACGTATCAACTTGACTTCCAACATTAGTAATTGAACCCTCACTACCAACATCAACGGTCACATTCTCAAGTTCATAAGGTCCAATTTTAAAGGTGGGTAAACTAAACGTATCCGTAGCTCCGTGACTTATAGCCCCCTGTGACTTAGAGCTTACAACTGGATACTTGTCTAGCCAACCATTTTTGCTCGCCACTGACCTTTCAAGAAAAACACCACTAGTGGCTCCAGTATCAAGTAAAAGCCATACATCTGTTTGATTATTTAAGTTAACTTTAATTATTGGCCTGCCAGTATCCTTCTGGGATTTAACTCTTACATTTACAAAATCATGAAGCTTCATTGAGTCCCTAGTGACAAATCTCATTTTTTCATTTGGGTAATCAATTTGCACAATGTAATTTTGTAAAAATCCAGCACCAAGAACTAACGCACTATTGTCACCACCAAAATTAATACTGCCCAAACTATTTAGCTTTGTTTTTAGGCCAAACATTTCAACTGAGACACCATTATATGTTGGTCTGTTTTCTTTGCCATGCACACCTACTAATTTTATCGGTCTTCCTTCAGCAAAATCTAAATTATGTTTCCTTTTAAAGCTTTCATTTAAACCATTTATTTGCGCGCCGCTATCGACGATGGCCATGGTTTCAATACCTTCAACCAATACAGGAAATTTCATATGCCCGTTTTCTAGTGTCATGGTTACCCATTCAGAAACGCCAGCATGGAGCGAGTGACAAATAATACAAAATAAAATAGTTACTGATTTTAAAAACATGTTCATCCTTGATTAAATAAGTAAAAGTCGAATATCGCAGGTGAAAATATGAGTAAATTTACACCCAACCCATCAAGAGGACTATGAAAGTTAAATACACTCCTGTCAATTTATAACTTAGAAACAATGCCTAGCTGATTAATTAACAAACCACTCACTCTTTTTTGGCAAACTTAATGGAAACAGAATTTACGCAATATCGTTTACCAGTTGGGGCGGGACCATCGTCAAAAACATGACCTAAATGCGCATCACAATGTTTACATATAATTTCTACCCGCTGCATGCCCAAAGAGTTATCAGTTAAGTAATCAACATTATCATTTGAACTTTGCGCCGAAAAAGAAGGCCAGCCACAACCTGAATCAAATTTATCATGTGACTCAAACAACTTTTCACCACAACAAGTGCATATAAAGTCCCCTTGTGCTTTTAAATCTAATAACTCGCCAGTAAATGGTCTCTCTGTCCCTTTTTGCCTACAAACTCTATATTCTTCATTTGATAATTTCTCACGCCATTGGGAATCAGAAAGTTTCATACTTAATCCTTATAATCTAAATAGCCTATTGGGGTTTAGGCCACAATGCATTTAAACACAGCAATGCTTTTTAATACTTGTAAATGAACATCTTTCACCAATACGTTAGGTTGCAAGGCCCATTTATCATAGTGTGTATTTAACTTTAACTGCCAATTTTTATGTCGCTCAATTTTAGGAAGCTGAAAACGGACATCGTCTTCACTCGTATTAAAGACAAGTAACCAATGCTCATGTGACATACTATCAGGCCCCATGAGCTCAACTGCGAATGCTTGATTATTATAGTCTTGCCAATCGCCCTCTAACTTCCTTTCTCCATCTGGACGATACCAGCAAATCTCTTCAACATTACAACCTGTAGAGTAATGATCATCTTTAAAGTTAAGGTGATTTAGTATTGAGCTACTTTTACGTAATGCAATGACTTGCTGACAAAACGTTAGAAATTCTTGCTGAGTTGTATCTAACTTCCAATTAATCCAATTTATTTCATTATCTTGGCAATAAGCATTATTGTTACCATTTTGAGTACGACTTAACTCATCACCACCTAGTACATGCGGGGTGCCTTGCGATAACATTAAGGTGGCGAATAAATTACGTTTTTGCCGTTCTCTATATTGCTTAATTTTAACGTTTGAAGTCGGACCTTCGACACCATAATTAGCGGATAAATTGTGACCATGACCATCTCTATTTTGCTCTAAATTAGCATCGTTGTGTCTCTCCGCGTAACTCACTAAATCTTGTAACGTAAAGCCATCATGATAAGTCACATTGTTAACAGAAGTTAATATGGAGCGGCTCTCTTTTGAAAATACATCTCTTGAACCAAATAAACGAGTAGCGAAGTCACTAGTATGTCCTTTATCCCCCCGCCAGAAAGCGCGGACCGTATCTCGATATTTATCGTTACACTCAAGCCAGTTTGCAGGAAACTGTCCTAACCGATATCCACCATGACCTATATCCCAAGGCTCTGCTATTAACTTACAACCAATCAAAGTAGGATCCTGTCTGATAGTTCGGAAAAATCCAGACAGTGTCGAGAATTCATAAGGGTCTCTACCTAAGCTAGCCGCTAAATCAAATCGAAAACCATCAACTCCCATCTCTTGAACCCAATAACGTAATGAGTCCATCACCATTTTCAATACATAAGGAAAAGCTGTATTGACACTATTGCCACAACCAGAATTGTTTACATATTTTTGATAATCAATAGCTCCGTAATCATTTCTTTCAAACAAATAACATGCTGTGTTATCAAACCCTTTAAAAGATAATACAGGCCCATCTAAGCCACCTTCTGCAGTATGATTAAAAACAACATCAAGGATCACTTCAATACCAGCTTCATGTAAACGGTCAACCATGGTTTTGAATTCAAGTACGGCATCTTTCACTACATACCTAGGCTCAGGACAAAAATAATTAACTGGGTTATATCCCCAATAATTTGTCAGCCCTTTGTTGGTGATAAAAGGTTCAGGCATAAACGCAAAAACTGGCATCAACTGAATAGCCGTGACCCCTAAAGACGTTAAATGGTCAATAATAACAGGCTGACAAACACCTAAAAACTTACCTTTATATTCATCAGCAACACCAGGATGAAGTTGAGTTAACCCTTTAACATGGGCTTCATATAAAATAGTTTCATCAAGAGGTATATTGGGTTTATTGATTTTAGCTGGGGTACGTGACGGTGTCATGACTACAGCCTTTGGCATCATATCTTGACTGTCACCTTGATACTTTTTAGCATCCCAAAATAAGGGTCTATTGAGTACTTTTGCATAAGGGTCAATCAACAATTTTTTAGGGTCAAACATCAATCCGTTATGAGAGTTGTTGTCTCCATGCAATCGAAACCCATAAAGCTGCCCAGCGTCTACTCCACAAATAAAACAATGCCAAATCTTCCCGGTTTTAGCGGGTATTGGAATACAGGATATTTGCTTTTCAGTTCTACTATCAAACAAACAAATCTCCACAACCTCAGCATCTGGGCAGTGCACCGCAAAATTACAGCCCGAATCATTTAGCGTGGCTCCTAACGGATGGCTAGCTCCTGGTAAAACCTGATACTGAGACATGAATTAGCCTTTAAATAGAATAAATAAACTTGCCAATGGCGGCAGACTCAAAGAAATAGAATAAGGTTGCCCATTCCATGCATCGCCCTCCCCTTGATATGTCTCCTGAGTGTTATAAGCACTACCCCAATATTTTTCATCATCGGAACTTAAAAGTAACTGATACTCGCCTAAATCCTGAACTCCTAACTTAAAATTATCGTAGGGTACTGGGGTAAAGTTAACAACAAAGTATATCTTCTGTTTTGCATCATTAGACTTTCTTAGTACAGAAAGTACACTCTGCTGAGCATTGCCATGCTCAATCCACTCAAAACCTTTATGGTCATGATCTAACTCATATAAAGCTGGATATTTAACATAGATTTTATTTAGATCACGATATAGAGATTGAATACCTCTGTGTTTATCAAACTCCAACAGGTGCCAATTTACTGAGCTGTCATGATTCCACTCTTCTGCTTGACCAATTTCATTCCCCATAAAATTTAACTTTTTACCTGGATGGGCATACATAAAGCCAGCATAAGCTCTTAGGTTTGCGGCTTGTTGCCACTCATCTCCAGGCATTTTTCGAAGTAAGGACCCTTTGCCATGTACAACTTCATCATGAGAGATAGGTAAAATAAAACTCTCGTCAAAGGCATAGACCATACTAAAAGTAATTTCGTTATGGTGATAACGTCTATAAGCTGGGTCTTTAGCAATATAGTGTAATGAGTCATTCATCCACCCCATATTCCATTTAAAACCAAACCCTAACCCCCCTTCAAACACCGGCCTTGATACCTTTGAAAAAGAGGTAGACTCTTCAGCAATGGTCATTCCATTCGGATATTTCTCATAAACCGCTTTATTCATCCATTGTAATAGACTAATTGCTTCATAATTGTGGTTGCCACCATCAACATTGGGTATCCACTCACCTTTATCGCGGGAGTAATCGAGGTACAACATAGATGCAACAGCATCTACTCTCAAGCCATCAATATGGTATTTATCCATCCAAAACAGCGCATTACCTACAAGAAACTGACGCACAGTGTCTTTCCCAAAATCATAAATGCAGGAGTTCCAATCTGGGTGCCAGCCTTTACGAGGATCTTCATATTCGTATATATGGGTACCGTCAAATCGAGCCAGTCCATGACCATCTTCCGGGAAGTGAGCAGGTACCCAATCAATTATCACCCCAATTTCGTTTTGGTGGCATTGGTCAACAAAATATTTAAAATCATCAGGCCCACCAAAACGGCTCGTAGGAGAAAATAAACCTACTGGTTGATAGCCCCATGAGCCATCAAAAGGGAACTCAGAAACTGGTAATAATTCTATATGCGTATATCCCATGTCTTTGATATAAGCAATAAGATCAACAGCTAAATCACGATAACTTAAAAATCGCTTTCCAGACTCCTCGCCCGGCTTTTTCCATGAACCCAAATGCAATTCATAAATACTCATTGCTTGTTGGTATTTATCTTTATGGGGTTGTCTTTGCCACTTGCTATCGTTCCAATTGTATTCTTGATGGTCATATACAATAGATGCATGCGAAGGGTACTGTTCAGCCAAAAAACCAACAGGATCCGCTTTATGAGGCAATTCATGCCCCATTGCATCCTTCAACTGATATTTATACTTTGCCCCAGCTTTTATTCCTGGAACCACTAATACCCAATACCCAAAGTCCGTTTTTTGCATTGGAAGGCATGAACCATCCCAATAATTAAAATCACCTATTAAAGAAACAGCAGATGCATTAGGTGCAAATACGGCAAAACGAGTGGCTTGGATTGGGGATTCTAAACCTACATCTAGGTTTATTAATTGAGCACCTAATTGCTGATATATGTTCTCGGGTGAATGATCCACATAATGCACAGCATGGTAGGCGTGCTCTTGAAACTGATAGGGATCGATAACTTGGTACTCAGTCTCTCCATTAGTCACTTTAAACGAGTAGGCTTTAGGCTGTGTTAGAACGTTAAATTCACCTGAGAATAAATAGCTATCATTGCTTTTGGTCAATTCGCCAATAGGATCGTCAGAACTTAAATCAATTACCTCAACTTTCTCAGCATGGGGCAGCCAAGCAGTAATGACAAGTAGGGAATTCGAATTTTGAAAAGTTACACCTAAGTGGGAAAACGGAAAGGTACATTTAGCTTGAGATAACATGTTTTCTAAGAGCATATATTCGCCTTTGTCATTACGGTTTAACAAAATTGCTAAACCATTAATAAATTAAATCCTTCTGGACACGTTTTTTCTCATCTCGGTTAAATCTAGTGCCAATTTATTTAATGCATCATCACTATAAATACTATGCAGGTCTTGAGTCAATTTTCGTCGCCAGTTGGGATATTCTGAAGATGTTCCAGGAATATTGACTGGTTTATCCATTTCTAACCAATCTTCTAGTTGCAAACTCAGTAATTCACTTGAACCACCAGCCATATGCAATTGCATGCCGAAATTTAAAGCCCTACTCATACCGACATAATTCACATCATACCCTACTTCATCAGTGACAGAATGATGTGCGTGCAAAGTATCCAAAATAGCTTGCTTATTACTATGACGGCTATTGTATAATCCATTCAGTATCTCTTGAGTCGGATATAAACTAAGATCTTTACCCAACTCTAAGTCATAACAATTCCAATAACCATTTAATGTGGGCATATCGTGTGTTGTTAGGGTGGCCATAGACTGTTTTGGGTAATGCTCAGGAGAAAAAAATCCGCCATCCTTTGATTGCTCAAAAAAGAAAACACGATATGAATATACGCCATTTTCTGCAAGTTTTTCTCTAATTTCCGGAGGCACTGTTCCTAAATCTTCTCCAATGACCATACTTTTATTACGTTGGCTCTCTAGGGCTAAGATACCAAGTAAATCATCAACTGGATAATACACGTAGCCACCTTCCGTCGCATCGTCGCCCTTTGAAACCCACCATAAGCGTAACAACGCCATTACATGATCAATTCGAAGAGCACCTGTGGCATACATATTTGAACGGAATAAATCAATGATAGGTTGATATTGTTGCTCGTAAAGCTTTTCAGGGTCTATAGGCGGTAGTCCCCATGTTTGACCAAGGGGGCCTAACTCATCTGGCGGAGCGCCAACACTTGCCCCTACACAATATAAATTTTTATTTCCCCAAATTTCGGCACTGCCTTCGCTTACACCTACGGCCAAATCACGGTACAAACCAATACACATGCTGTTATCGCGAGCAACCTGATTAGCTTGTTCCAATTGCTGTGCAGCTTGCCATTGCAGCCATAAAAAGAACTTCACTCGTTTTTTATTTTTCTTTGCAAAGGCTTTCACCCCTGACTTGTGAAAATCAGATAACTCTTCAGGAAACACAGGCCAACCCCACGAAGGCTCACCTTTTTTAGCAAGGCTTTCTTGCAAGGCGTCATAGATAGCAATGGTTTGTAAACTATCACCACCTTCAGAAATAAAAGCTTTAAAAGCTCTGTTGTTCTTGGTGTTTTTAGAAAAATATAGCGTGTCTTGATACTCAAACACAGCTTCAAGAGCGGTTAATTTCAATGCAGTTACCGTTTCATAATCGACCCATTCAACGTTACGGGAATTTCGCAATTTATCTGCAAACTCAGGAGTATTTATTAGGTCTTGCACTGTTTTTTGTTCGTAGCCTTCAACCGCTGTCACATCGATGTATATGAAATTTAACCACCGGCGAGATGATGGTCCATAAGGACTACAAGCATTCGGTTGCGCAGGATACAAAGCGTGTATCGGATTTAACCCAACGAAATGAGCTCCCTGCTTTGCTGATTTCTCCAGTAAATAAGCTAAATCACTAAAATCACCAATCCCCCAGTTGGTTTCACTACGTAAACAATATAACTGCACACTTACTCCCCAGACTTTTTTGCCATCTAGTATTTCTTGGGGTTTATAGCAAGATTGGGGAGCAACTATGAGACGCATATTAGCCAATTCGTCTTTATCGGCTTGTAATGAAAGGGAGTGATAACCTAAGGGTAAAGTTACCTCTAGTTTCACCACATACTCTTGAAATTCAACGTCTTCTATGTGGGCAACATTGGTGAGCTGACCATCTACAGGGACGAAACTACAAACAACTTCACCACCTTGTTCAGTCGAAATAACCGCCTCATACTTATCGTCTACAAGTTCAATAGGCAATCTAACAGCAATATGAAACTCAATACCCGTGCGTATTACTTGTACAGGCCCTAACGGCGATAACCAAGAATGATTCACTTCATCTTCGGCTAGTTGCTGTAAAGCATTTGAGTCATCCACATCATATCCCATAGCCTTTAACAACTTCTCTTTGGTAGCTGCTGCAATAGTTGTCGGTTTACCCCAAGCATCATGGTAATTTGACTCAATACCACGGTACTCAACTAAATAATCAATCAATGAAGCCGTCATTAAATTTTAATTCCTATAAAAAACTGTCTAAAGAAAGGGCTGCCCTTAGTAATCGTTCAGAAATAATACCAAATATTTTTATGTTACAAATAATGTAATTAAATAACATTTTATCTGGAATATTTTGCCTTATATGCTTATTTAGTCCATAATTTTGTAATAATATTTCAGTAGGGTTTATTAAGCCCGTCATTAACCGCTTTTTAGGAAAGCAGTTAAATTAACTCGTAGAGGATTTTAGACATGACAATAAAAGTAGGTATCAATGGCTTTGGCCGTATCGGTCGATTCGTATTTCGCGCCGCCTGTGAACGCAGTGATATTGAAGTAGTAGGTATTAATGATTTGTTAGATGCAGAATATATGGCTTATATGCTTAAGTATGACTCTACTCATGGCAAATTCAACGGCACGGTTGACGTTAAAGATGGCCAACTTATTGTTAATGGAAAAACTATTCGCGTAACCGCTGAGCGTAACCCTGCTGACTTAGCATGGGATGCAATTAGCACTGACGTGGTTGTTGAATCTACAGGTTTGTTTTTAACTGATGAAACTGCACGTAAACATATTGAAGCTGGGGCCAAAAAAGTTGTACTTTCTGCACCATCTAAAGACGCTACACCAATGTTTGTTATGGGTGTTAACCAAAATAACTATGCAGGTGAAGATATCGTTTCAAACGCCTCTTGTACTACTAACTGTTTAGCGCCTTTAGCGAAAGTACTTAACGATAACTTTGGAATTGTTGACGGATTAATGACAACAGTTCATGCCACAACAGCTACCCAGAAAACAGTGGATAGCCCTTCTGCAAAAGATTGGCGTGGTGGTCGTGGTGCTTCTCAAAACATCATCCCATCTTCTACAGGTGCAGCAAAAGCTGTAGGTAAAGTTATTCCAGAGCTAAATGGTAAACTAACAGGTATGGCTTTTCGCGTACCAACAGCTGATGTATCAGTTGTAGATTTAACGGTTAACTTAGCTAAACCTGCTACTTATGAAGAAATTTGTGCTGCAATGAAGGCTGCATCTGAAGGCGAAATGAAAGGCGTCATGGGCTACACAGAAGATGCTGTAGTATCTCAAGACTTTATCGGTGATGTGCGTACATCTGTTTTTGATGCGACAGCTGGTATTGCCTTAACAGATACTTTTGTTAAGTTAGTATCTTGGTACGACAATGAAATTGGTTACTCGAATAAAGTATTGGACTTAGTTGCTCACATCAGTAAGTAATCAACGATAGTTGAATTTCATGCTAAAAAGGCGATAAAGATATATTTCTTTATCGCCTTTTTTGATCCTTAACATTTATAATTAGAGAGTCTTTATGCTTCTAGTAAATTCAGTATCAATAATACCCCGTGGCAATATTAACGTTCTAAAAATAGACAATTCATTTGCGACAGCAGAGATTGCACTATTTGGCGGACATATTGTAAGCTTTGTTCCTAAAAGTGATGGTCGTGAACGTCTTTGGATAAGTAAACAAGCCATCTTTAATGGCCAAAAAGCGATCCGCGGTGGAGTCCCCATTTGCTGGCCATGGTTTGGTGATCATTCTTCTGATAAAGCCATGCCTAGCCATGGTTATGTTCGTCAACAGAATTGGAACGTCGTTGCCTCTGAAGACTCTGAAACAGGGACCATCATAAGCCTGCAACCAATAACAAGTAGTGAAGCAGGGTTTGATGCTGAAGCACAACTAACGTTAGTCGTTCTTATTGGTAAGCAGTTAAGTATTCAACTTAAAACTACAAACCTAAGTGACAAGGTTTTAACCTATACTTGCGCCTTGCATAGTTACTTTGCAATTAAAGACATCCAGCAATGTGAACTAATAGGTTTACAAGGGACTTACAAAGATAAAACTCGCAACTTTGAAAGATTCGAGACACCACAGCCCTATAAATTTAATGAAGAAACTGACAGAGTCCACTTTGATAAACCTGAAAAATTAGTTATTACCGATCAAGAGTTGATAACTGGAGTGCAATCCTCTGGTCACGATAGCATAGTGGTATGGAACCCTTGGCAAGATAAATCTATCAGTATGGGCGATATGGCCGATGATAGTTACGTCACTATGTTGTGCGTTGAGACGGCTATTACAGAAGGTCAGATTATTCTACCGAGCGAAACTCATACCTTAGAACAGACTATTTCTTAAAAAACGCGTTATCAACTAGCAGCTTTGATAAAATAAATTAAGAGCTGGAAACAGCTCTTATTCTCTCTGCAGGAACCCGTAACTGTTCCATCAAGTAAACTTTAAATAACGCTTCATAAGGTTGGTTATCTACCGCTTTCTGCATACATAAAAGCCATGCTTCACTTTCATCTTTACCAATTGATAAATGTTTGTGTGTTTGTGTGTTTGTGGAATATTAATACTACCGTAATGCTCAGCGTACAATTTTGGGCCACCTAACCACCCCGAGAGAAAATAAGTTAGCTTTTTACGAGGCTCAGACAAGTTTTTGGTATGCATATCCCGTATTTTTCTCGATGCAGGGAAGTTATCAATATTTTCATAAAACTCATCCACCAAAGCCGTTATGCCTGACCCCCCCCCCTGCTTTTATATACGAATTATTACCGACACCGTAATCATTGCTTCTGACGTACATAATTCCCCCAAGCCTACTTTTTACGACATTTTAGCATATCGAGACGTTGTTCCATTTGGCTCATATCTAACATTTTGCTAAAAGGCATAGCTACCTGAGTTTCATATTCTAATGCATTTTGAAGGCTCATGCCCCAACCTTAATTTATAAGAGACTTTATTTTCAATAAAGCAGACATATCTGCTTCTGATATTTTTCAGCTATTGTTAAGACCCCACTCATTAAGTCCTCATTTGGGAATATTTCATTTACCAAGCCCCAATATTTTGCATCTTGAGCACTAAAGAAACGTCCGGTAAAACTAAACTCTCTGGCGCGGTTACACCATTTATTGCGCCTATAATAGGTTTAGGGCATTGTGATATCGCTTTAATAAAAGCAGTCTGCTGCCCTTAGTTCTGGTGCTGAAACACACCGTTCTCCGTATTAGCACTTTCAAATCTAACCCAGCACTAAAGGCACGGCCTGCCCCTTTAATACTGCCACTTTTATGGCATCATCAGTGGTAATGGACGTAAAAACATTGGTTAACCCATTAATCACGTCAGCAGTAAATGTATTGAGCTCGTTGGGTCGATTAACGGTAACTGTAGCCACTCTTTCTCGAACATTGAAAAGAATAACATTATTGAATTTGGCATTGGTATTGGTATTGGTATTGGGCATAGAATCACCAGAAAGAGGACAAGTTGATAAAACTATTATCAATACTCCCCTCACAGCAAATCAAAACAAATCCATGATGTAAAAGTATGAATAGCAATGATGGGGACGAGCTTAAACGCTGACAGACCTTCTATGTAATAAAATAATCAGCCCCTATATACTCTCATTTTAATTCATTAGAAGCGGTAGCCTATTCCTAAAGTTATAACAGGATACATTTCGAAATCAGAAATATCCTCTTCTAAATTAACAATTTCATCGGCAACATTAGCTTGAAACTCAATGGCTTCAGGTGATGTACCACTAACATCAAATTGAAATCCTGGATAGCCTACTACTTCTGCCGTACCGGTAACCTCAAGTTGTACATCTGGCTCCCCAGAAAATAGCACCCCTATTTCTAATGAAAACATAAGTCCATCTTCATAACTTTGTCCCCAGCCAAACCCAAGATAACCAGCTGTTTCATCACCTAAAACAATAGCGGTATCAATGGTCAGTGGATCTGCGCTGCTTCCTCGATATTCCAATTGACCTATTTCAAAGGTTTCACTGCCAGAACTAATAGCGTTTCCACGTAACTCATTGCCATTAGAATACGCACCACCTGTTATATGAAAAACACCATCGAATGGGCGCCAGTCCACTAGCACACCTAAGGTAGACAACTCAATCTCGCCATTATAATCAATATCATCTTCTTCGAATGTATCTGAGTACGTGTAACTATTAGCTTGAAGACGTATATTCCAACTTTCTGTAAAACTATAATCTAACTCCAATCCTGGTCCCAAGGTGCCGACTTTTGCAATGACAGCCAATCCACCGCCATCCATTGCAACATTCTGAACATCATCTTGAGCAACACTCTGCTGTGTGAATAAAATAAATGGTACGCAAGTTAGTCTCGAACCAAGTTTCGTTTTTAACATCGTTTTCACTGAATATTCCTTTTGCATAAATTGATGGGTGGCACTTACCCCGTTAGAACAAAGAATCAATAAAGCAATAACTTTCTCACACATTGAATCTGGCCAAAGTATCTGCGTGGATATAGTGGTGTTGCTTGAAATACCTTAAAGAGTGCAACGAGTAATAAATCTATCTCGATTTTTTGTTAGCTTGGAGAATTACAGGAGGCTACTAGCTAGTTTTCAAAAAAACCAACTTTAATTTAGTGGATTAAATACTAAGAGCAGATGCGACAGCGCGTTAGTTATAGATACTAAAAAGGAGCCTTGCGGCTCCTTTTAAAATTAGTTAAAAACTAATTACTTACTCGTTACCTGATGCTTCTGGCGCAGCAGGCTTTTCAAGCAAATCTTTAATGCTTAAACGAACACGGTTTTGACGGTCAATTTCAACTACTTTAACGTCTAGGATTTGACCTTCTTCAAGATGATCAGATACTTTATTAACACGTTCGTGAGCGATTTGTGAAATATGAACAAGTCCTTCTTTACCTGGTAAAATTTCAACAAAAGCGCCAAAATCAACGATACGAGTGACTTTACCAGAGTAAGTTTTACCGGCTTCAACTTCTGCGGTAACTTGCTCAATTTTGCTAATTGCAATTTGGGCTTTAGCTAACTCAGTTGCAAAAATCTTAACTGTACCATCGTCTTCAATTTCGATATTACATTCAGATTCTTCAGTAATAGCACGGATCATCGCGCCACCTTTACCAATAACGTCACGGATTTTATCTTTGTCTACTTTCATTTTATAAATGCGAGGAGCAAATTCAGACATCTCTTCACGGTGACCAGAGATAGCTTGGTCCATTACACCTAGAATATGCAAACGAGCTTCTTTAGCTTGCTTAAGAGCTACTTGCATGATTTCTTTGGTGATACCTTCAATTTTGATGTCCATTTGTAGTGCAGTGATACCACCTGTGGTACCCGCAACTTTAAAGTCCATGTCACCTAAGTGATCTTCATCACCTAAAATGTCAGATAAAACTACGAAGTTTTCATCATTTTTCACAAGCCCCATGGCAATACCAGCAACAGACGCTTTAATTGGAACACCCGCATCCATAAGCGCTAGAGACGTACCACAAACAGAGGCCATTGAAGACGATCCATTTGACTCTGTAATTTCAGATACAACACGTACTACGTATGGGAATTCTTTTTCAGACGGCATAACAGCTTGAATACCGCGTTTTGCTAAACGACCATGACCGATTTCACGACGCTTAGGAGAACCAACAAAACCAGTTTCACCTACACAGTATGGAGGAAAGTTATAATGTAGCATGAAGCGGCTATCTACTTTACCGTTTAAGCCATCAATCATCTGTGCATCACGCTCAGTACCTAAAGTCGCAGCAACGATTGCTTGAGTTTCCCCACGAGTGAACAAAGCAGAACCATGAGTACGTGGTAACAAGCCAGTAGCTACATCAAGCGCACGGATCATAGCAGGATCACGGCCGTCAATACGTGGTTGACCAGCAAGAATACGCGAACGAACAACATCACTTTCTAGTTCATGTACCAATTCAGAGACTTCTTTAGCATCTTGATTTTCATCAGCAGCAACTAGTTCTTCAACTGTTTTGTTAGTTAAAGCAGTGATGGCATCTTTACGCTCCATCTTGTCAGAGATTTGGTATGCGTCAGTAATACCCGCTTCTGCCAATGCTTTGATTTTATCTTTAAGCTCAGTATTTTCAGCTTCTGGTTGCCAATCCCACTTAGGAGTGTTTACTTCAGCAGCAAATTCATTGACAGCGTTTACCACTGTTTGCATCTGCTCATGACCATACATTACCGCACCTAGCATCACTTCTTCAGAAAGAATTTCAGCTTCTGACTCAACCATTAATACAGCGCCTTCAGTTCCAGCAACTACTAGATCAAGTTGGCTGTCTTCAAGCTCAGAAGTGCGAGTATTTAAGAGATATTGTTCATCTTTGTACCCTACACGTGCTGCACCTACAGGACCATTAAATGGCATACCAGAAACAGCCAAAGCTGCAGAAGTACCAATAAGAGAGATGATGTCTGTGGGGATTTCTGGATTTGCTGAAACTACAGTCACAATAATTTGCACTTCGTTCATAAACCCATCAGGGAATAAAGGACGAATTGGACGGTCAATTAAACGTGATGTAAGAGTTTCATACTCAGAAGGACGACCTTCACGTTTGAAAAATCCACCAGGGATTTTACCAGCGGCGTAAGTACGCTCTTGGTAATTAACTGTAAGTGGGAAGAAGTCTTGCCCAGGTTTAGTATCTTTTTTACCAACAACCGATACTAATACAGATGTATCATCCATACTAGCTAATACAGCAGCTGTAGCTTGGCGAGCAATTACGCCTGTTTCAAGAGTAACAGTATGCTGACCATACTGAAAAGATTTAGTAATAGGAGTCATTTTTTTCCTTTAAATAATTGTAAACTGCCCTACTGAGGACAATACATTTTTGCTTTCTTTATATATCGCTTTTAAATGCGGCGCACAGTATAGCGGCTCCACATCACTAAAAACAGTCACTACAATGAATTATCCAGAAAAACATGCCATATTTTCTAAAACGTAACCTAATAAAGATATTATAACGTTTAGCAATGACACTCTGAGATAACCCCAGTTACGATGGCCTACTATTTTAGGATTTTAGAAACAAAAAGATCGCAATTAAATCATATTGAAATAAAAATTATTTATACAAACCTCAATTAGTCTTTCAATTTAAGTACACTATACAATGATGATGCTCTAGCACTTTTAATTTGGTATTTTAATGCAACTCATAACAATTGATAAAAAACGCTATCGTAAACACTTAAACCTAGTTATTACTGGGTGCATATCCGGCTTACTATTAGGGTGTTTAGGTATATCTCAATTGCTTATTGCGTTGTTTCCAGATCCAAGTGGTAGTCATTTTCACTGGAATTTACTCGGGGCAATAATCACAAGTATCTTGATTGCTTGGATACTCAATCGATATCGTAAGCATAATTTCATGATTGAAGTTGTGTATGTTTGGGAGCTTAAACAAGCACTCAACAAGATAAACAGAAAGATGTTAAAGCTAAAGCCGGCTGCCGCTCAAGGTGACATAAATGCATTGCTTGCCATGCAATATAGCTATTCTGGATCCCGTTTACTATGGCAATTAGACGACAACACAATTGTTATGGAAGAGCTAACTATCGCTCAAGCTGAACTAGATAAATTAGCAAAAAAATACCAAATCAGCTTAGATATCAGTAATTACAATGACGATATCTTGAAACAATTCTAAACGCTTTAACAATTATGAATAAAAGAGGTATGTATGAATCGTCGTAAAAAAGGCAATCAAATCTTAAAAGCTAGAGCTAAAAAAGCCAAAGCTAAACTCGCATCAAAGAATAGCCCCAGATACATAAGTAAAGCAGAACGGGCCAATTTTGAGACAGAAGACACAGAAGTAATCCAATCTATACCAGAGGACTAATTTAGGCTATGAGTGAGCATCTTTTGGGTATATAAAAGGTTGATTTATTAATATTTTTTCAAAATTTTCTTTAGTGATTGGCCGACTATAAACATAGCCTTGTATATAATGACATCCAAGTTCTTTCAGCATCTTAACTTGTCTCTCGTTTTCTACTCCTTCAGCAACAACTTCTATCTGCATGCGTCCACATAAATCGATAATGCTTTTTAGCATGTCAATCATATCGTTATTTGTTTCTAAATCATCGATTAAAATCTTGTCCAATTTAAGCACATCTACTGGTAGTTTCGACAGGTAAGCAAAAGAAGCATAACCAGATCCAAAGTCATCAATAGCAATACGTAAACCTAAATCCTTTAGTTCCCATAGAACTTTACCTGTCTGTTCAAGATCATCAATTACACAACCCTCAGTGATCTCAAGTTCAATACACTCGGGGGAAAGGCCTGTTTCGGCTAACAAGTAAGTAAACTCCTCTACTATCTGGCTAGTTTTTAACTGTCTAGGCGAAACATTTATAGCCAAACTAACCTTCTCTCCATATTGCTTACGTAACACACCTAAATCCGCTACACTCTTTTTGAATAGCCACGTCCCTATCTTTTCAATTTGTCCATCTAACTCACTAAGACTAATAAACTCCTCGGGTGACACCCATCCCAAAGACGAATGTTCCCAGCGCATAAGTACCTCAGCCCGCTCAACGATTCCATTACTTAAATTCACTTTTGGTTGAAAATACAAAGAAAACTGATTGGAATTAATAGCTTGTTGAATACTATTCTGAATAGTTTGTTTACGTTTCTTTTGGGCCAAATGCGCAGCATCTAACCTGATAACGTCAGAGCATTTTCCTTGAGTAATATGATCAGCGTAATCATGAGTAGAAATATTTCGAATTGAATGCACTAACTGAGCAATATTAGACCCTTCAAACGGAGATTCAGCATAAGCTAATTGGCTGGCAATCTTCGGATGTAATTTGTCAGCTCCACATGTTAATGATAAAGCCTCACCTAGAACAACCAAACTATCATGTAAATTTGCATTACATTCACTTTCTGGAATTATGACAAGCAATTGATCAACATCCACCTCAAATACTTCACAGCTTGGTGATAAATAAGTACTAACAATACTCTCAATAGAATCTAAAATAGACGTGCCTGCTTCCTGTTGTTGCCAATAGTAATCAAGAAATGCCATATCCGATAAAATAATAGATGCAACTGCAAACTTTTGGTTCTGACTCAATAAGTGTTCTGCTGCTCGGTCAAACAATACTCGTTCTGGCTTTATATATTGTTGTGTAATTTGTTCTTTAGATCTAGCGATTAAGCGTTGCTGATATTCATCAAAAGCATGGTCTACTTGCTCAATTAATTCTTTATTGTTCCAGGGTTTAGACAAAAACTTGTAAGCTGCTCCAGAATTCATCACATCGACAGCAACTTCAAAGTCGGCCTGCCCTGTTAAAATCATAGAAACGATTTCTGGGTATTGCTGCTGAACATCTTTCACTAAAGCACCACCATTAATTTCTGGCATTCTAAAATCAGAAAGGACAACTTGTACATCATGTAACTTCAAGATGTTTAAAGCATCTTCAGCACTACTAGCCGTATATACTTGGTACTTTGTTCCTCTAAAACTGCGCTGTATAGCCTGTAAAATATTCTCTTCATCATCTACAACAAGTAGGCTACGATTTTGTAACACAGGGTTATATATGGCTGGTTGTTGTGACATATTTAACATCGAAAATGCTCCCAAAAGTGAATACTAAAATGAAAATTTGGTTTCTATTCTGAATCGCACACTATGCTCTGGCGATCCTACTAAACGTTTGGTTCGAGAAAGCCGAGAACCAATCCAAAGGTTATCTGTCAATCTATGTCGAAAGCGCAAGTCCCAGCCTTTATAGTTGCTTGTAGCAAATCTGCTGGAAGCATTCTGTGCAAACTCAGTCACAACAGAAAAGCGTTCAACATGTAAATATTTGAGTTCCGTGAAATAACTACCTACCTGCTTTAATGACCCTTTACTAAATAATAGTGCATAGCTAAACCTTTGCTTAGAAAATTGCTCAAAGAAAACATTAGGAACGCGCTTTGTTGACCACCCTAAGTCTGCTCCAATTTGAGAATCATTGAATTTGATAGCACCCGAAAATCGGATGAACTGGTTATTAAAATGTGTATCTTTGGTTGCATAACGAGCGTCAGGCTCACCTTTAAAGTCGACTAGCCATGGCGCTAAAGTGATTATTCCTAGGTGCGTAGATATTTGTCTCGAATATTGAAAAAGTGACATATGGCCAACAGTATTTGATGCTCCATCTAAAGGTTTAAAAGTAGCAAAGGTCAAGCGTTGCTTCTTTGATAAATGATAATCAAGATGCACACCAACAGGGTTTAAGTGCCTATCCCAAAATAAATCTGTTATCTGCTTGGATTTCCATGGAATTTTACCTGCTATTACAGCCAATTTATCAAAGGTGAATTTAGTGAAAATTCGTGAAACATAGATATCCTTATGACCACTGGGATTATCAGTAAATTGCTGTACCGTAATAGCAGGTACATTTTGTTTGTTTTTTAAACCGGTTCTAACTTGACCAATAAACATAGTGTTGTCACTTAGTTTGTAGTCTGCGCCTACAGAAGCAATCAACCGTAGCCTTTTTCTTGGCGCTAAATTTATTTGGTCTGTTTCATTTTCATATCTCAGCAATACATTAGTCGATAAATCTAAAGCTTCTGTGTTTTGTACACATAGAAAACTTAAAACAATCAACAAATAACGTTTCTTCATTTTATAAACCATCTCGACCATTGCATTGAAAGAACTTCATAATATGGCATAAACATAGCAAATGTCACAAATGTCGTATACTATACTTTAGTCATATATGTCTTCATTATCCATTGTGATACCATGCTCGAATGAAATTTAGGAGTAGTATTCATGGCCAAAGCTAGATCACTAACAACAGGTGACATAGCGCAATATTGCGATGTTAATTTGCGAACAGTCATTCGATGGATAGATAAAGGTAGCCTAAAAGGCTATAAACTGCCTGGAAGAGGTAATAACCGTGTAACGAATGAAGATTTTTTGGCGTTTCTCAAAGAGAATAACATGCCGATACCAGAAGAGTTTTTGCCTGACAATAAAACAATTTTAATTGTTGACGATGATGAAAATATGGCAAGTGCTATTAAACGAGTATTAAAAAAAGCTGGTTTTGAATGTGATACAGCAGTTAATGGCTTTCTAGCTGGTAGTAAATTGATGCAAAGGCAACCAGCATTAATGACTTTAGATTTAAGTATGCCTGGTCTAAATGGGTTTGAACTACTGAAGCACTTAAAAAGCCAAGATGAATTTAACCACTTAAAAATCTTGGTGATCTCAGCACTTAATCAAGACAGCCTAGACAAAGCCATAACCCTCGGAGCCAACGCTGCAATATCAAAACCTTTTGAAAAAGAACACTTGCTAAGCATTGTAAACCAGCTTACCGAATAATATTTATATGAACGAGGTACCAATATGTTGAAAACACTTCTACTTTTTAGCTTATTAATTAATTACTCTTTTGCAACCATGGCTCAAGAAAACACATTAACATTTGGTATTGTTCCACAACAATCAGCAAAACGACTAGCTACTTTATGGACACCAATTTTAAAACGAGTTAGCGAAACGAGTGGCATTAATATTGAATTTAGTACAGCTCGTGATATCCCAACCTTTGAACAGCGTTTGGCCAATGGCGAGTACGATATTGCTTACATGAATCCTTATCACTATATAGAGTTTAATAAGGCCCCAGGGTACGACGCTATTGCGAAGCAACAAGGGAAAACTATTAAAGGAGTAATCGTCGCTAACGTTGAGGGCAATATTAAGACTATTGACGACTTAGAAGGAGCGCGTTTAGCGTTCCCCGCCCCAGGAGCTTTTGCAGCCAGTATATTGCCAATAGCAGAGCTAAAAAGACATGGTATCTCATTTTCAACAATGTATGTATCATCGCATGATTCCGTGTACTTAAATGTTTCTAAAGGTTTCTTCCCTGCTGGAGGAGGGATAAAACGAACACTAAACAACATGCCAGAAAACGTAAAATCACAATTAGTCACCATATGGGAAACACAAGGATATACACCGCACGCAATCGCCGTGCATCCAAGAGTTAACACTTATTCGAAACAAAAAATATTGAATGCATTAATTGAACTGAACGATGACGAGCAAGGCTATAACCTATTGAATTCAATAAATTTTGAGGGAATTTCTGCAGCAGAAAATCATGAATGGGACGATGTAAGAGCCTTGAACCTTAAAACGGTTATAGGCTCACAATAAATAATGCAATTGTCACTACGTAATAAAACGATATTAGGTATTGCTGTAATAGAAGCCAGTTTATTGCTTCTATTAGTATTTACTGCTGTCGATTTTATGCGTAGCACAATGAACGAAGGGTTAGTAAAACGAGCATCAACCATTACAGCTCTATTTGCCACAACGGCCAAAAGCGCAGTACTGTCATATGACCTTGCATCATTAGAAGCCTATAGCAATGAGTTAATGAAAAACCCCGATATAGCCTACGTTAGAGTTATAAATAGTGACAACCAGATATTAGCTCAAGCAGGCCGTCGAAAACTGCTGGCATCACAATTTGTTCCAGATGAAAGACTTAACTTAGTCTCTGATGGCGTATTTGATAGCTATGCTTTAATTAGTGAAGCTGAGCATACATATGGCCAAGTACAACTAGGTATTGATATTAGCAGCATAGAATCTTCAATCAAAAAAATTCAAAACTGGACTAGTAGTATAGCTTTAATTGAAATGTTTTTAGTTGCGTTGTTTTCTTTTGTATTAGGTACATATTTAACAAGACACTTACAGGGTTTACGCCAAGCAGCTAAAGAGATTTCAAAAAATGTAACGAGTGGGGAGTATACCCACTCAAAAATACAAATTAGGGGGAAAGATGAGCTTACTGAAGTCGCTGAAGCTTTCAATAAACTTGTCATAATTTTAGAGCAAGAGCATCAACGTAAAGAAACATATCAAAATGAGTTAGAAGTTCTCAATCAAACTTTAGAGCGAAAGGTTCAGGAACGTACTTCTTTATTATTTGAGCGAAATACTCAATTGGAACAATCAAATCAAGACCTGCATGAAGCCCAGCAACAGCTCGTTCAAGCAGAAAAAATGGCTTCTGTTGGTCAATTAGCCGCTGGTGTTGCACATGAAATTAATAACCCCATATCGTTCGTAACCAGCAACTTAAACTCTTTAAGGAGTTACATAGATAGCTATCGTCAATTAAGTGAGCAAGTTGTAACATTACTATCAGATGAACACGTTAATATAAATTCAATTCATATACAAAACCTTCAAAAAACACATAAGATTAACGACTTTTGTTTTCTGAATGACGATACAAAAGATTTATTAAATGAATCAATAGAAGGCCTTACGAGAGTTAAAAATATTGTAAAAGACTTAAAACAGTTTTCTCGCGCAGATTCAGACGATAAGCAACGGTTTGATATTAACAACTGCGTAACAACTACACTAAACATGGTTAACAACCAGCTAAAGTATCATTGTACAATTGAAAAAAATCTTAACCCTGTCCCTAAAGTTCTCATCAATGTGGGCAAAATTATTCAGGTGCTAACAAATTTGTTCATTAATGCAGGGCAAGCAATTCATGAAAATGGAAAAATAACTGTATCAACTCGGTATCATAATAATTGCGTAATAGTGTCGATTGAAGACAATGGTTCAGGTATCGAACCTAGATACATAGATAAATTATTTGATCCTTTCTTCACGACTAAAGAAGAAGGCGTGGGAACGGGTTTAGGCCTCTCCATATCCTATGGAATAATTAACGACCATAATGGAGAGCTAACAGTCAGTAGTGAAATTAACAAAGGCAGTTGTTTTTGTATCATACTGCCTACAGACGAAAATAAAAAACCAAGTGAGGAATACATCCAATGAGCAATGATAATGCCATAGAAACATCACCTATGACTGTGCTGTGTGTGGATGATGAGTTGAATATTCTCAAATCAATGAAACGCTTACTTTACAAGCAAGACTTCCAACTATTATTAGCTGAGAATGGAGCGACGGCCTTAGAGTTGATGGAGAAACATAAAGTACATCTAATTATATCTGACATGAAAATGCCAGAAATGTCAGGCGCTGTACTATTAGAAAAGGTAGCCACTTTATACCCTGAGACCTACAGAGTACTATTAACAGGCTACTCAGATATGGAGTCAACTATAGAAGCCGTCAATAAAGGAAAAATACATCGATACCTTCAAAAGCCTTGGGAAAACCAAGAGATAATTCAAACGATTGATGAAGGGTTGTCTAACGTCAGACTTAAAAACGAAAATACTAAACTAGAGAAACTAATAAAATTACAAAACTCTAAACTCAAAGAACATAATCAAAACTTAGAAAGCAAAGTTCAATTGAGAACAAAGCAGATTCAGCTAGCGTTAAAGCGTATTGAACACAACAATAAAGCCACTCAAAAGGTGTTATACAATTTAATTAGTATCAACCCCAACCTGAGTGGAAGTTTTGCTAATAGTGTTAGTTTACTGGCAAAAAATTTAGCAGAGCACTTGGCATTATCAAAAGAAGAGATAGAAAATACAGCCTTTGCAGCCTTGTTATGTGAAATAGGCTTACTTGGTTTAGATACAGCCATTTACAGCGGGCCTTTTGATGAGCTAAATTTCAATCAGAAGAAAGAGTATATTGACCAAACCAAGAGTGCTCAGTTAATTCTAAGTCCAGCCACTCACCTTCAAGAAGTGTCAGATATCATCACTTGTCAATTTGAGTACTTTAATGGCAGTGGCCCGAATCAACTCGTTGACACGCAAATACCAATAGGCGCAAAAATACTATCTGTTGCAAGAGACTATTGGCGTTACTCATTAGGTCGTATTTCCCCAGAAAAAATGGAAGAAACAGAAGTCAGACTGACCATGAAGAAGTTCCTAGGTACTCGTTATGACCCTAAAGTTTTAGAGGTATTACTTAGCACTCCTGACATAGCCTCAGATGAATTTATTGAAAAGCCTATACCTTCACATGCACTAAAAGTAGGTATGACATTAAAAAGTAATATATTTAATGATGCTCATATATTGGTATTACCTGAAGGTCATGTCTTTACAGAAAAAACCATAACCAAATTGGTACAATTTGAAAAAAGTCAAACCGCGCCCCTGTCATTAATAGTGGAAGAGAGCCAAGATTCTATTGCTGAGTGAGTGCAGGAAATGACAAGTTAAATGTCGTCCCCACTCCGACATCAGAATCCACGGTGACTTGGGCGTCGTGAGCTTCGAGAATAGCATAAGATACAGATAAGCCTAACCCAGTGCCTACGCCAACAGGCTTAGTGGTAAAAAATGGAGTAAACAGTTTATTTATTGTTTCTTTATCCATTCCTTGCCCTGTATCTGATACATGAATGACAATCCTTTCATCAACGCTAGAATGAGAAATTGTCAACTTCCCTCCCCCTTCCATGGCATAGGCAGCATTGACAAATAAGTTAACAAAAACCTGTTGCAACTGACCTAAATTTCCAAGGATAGTAAGACTCAGTTCACCAATTTGATTATCAATTTGATGCTCATATTTAAATACGTTACCCGTTACTTTCAACGATGCTTCAACACAAGCATTAATAGATACCGGCACTAACTCCTCATTGCCCGAGTGAGAAAAACTCTTAAGGTTATCAACAATGTCTCTAACCCTAATCAAACCTTCAATGTTTGACTGGAGCAAATCAACCGAGTCTTCTTCTATGTAGTCTAAATCGACCTTGTCAAAAATCACTTGATATTCATTACTAGATACGGCTTTATTGCCATAAGTAATCTTTTTTAAATCTTCATGTAATTGCTTATAATCTCCTAAATACTCTTGAAGCACTTCCATGTTTGAGCGAATAAAAGCAATGGGATTATTTATTTCATGAGCTACACCAGCGGCTAATTGTCCTAGAGAAGCCATTTTCTCAGACTGAATTAATTGCCGCCGTGTTTTCTCAAGTTTTTCTAAAGATTCTTGAAGCTGTACATTTCGTTTTAAAATTCTGACATCAGTCAAACGCCGGCGTACACCACTTAACAAATGTCCTCGGGCTGTATTTAGTACAGATAAGATATCAAAATCTACAACATTGTGATTATTAAGTAAGACTAACCAGCCTACTTTATCTGCAGCAAGCGAAAAGTTAGTAAAACACACTTGTTCAAACGTATGTTCAGGTTTGCAAATGTTAGGATCAATGTCCAATGCTACCCATGAGTTTAGTAGATCGACGTTATCTAAAGGTAATAGCCCACGTATGAACTCCATTAAAGTATCATTATTTTGCTCACCTCCACTTGGACACCAACTTGTATTGAGATCCCCTTGTATAATACTTCCCTTTTTAACGACCAAATAAAAACCGAAATCAGCCATACAAAAGCGTCCTGTAAGGTCGATAACATTACTAATCATTTCATTCAGTTTCAATTCAGAAGCGACATTACTCGAGGCGCACCCTAAATATTCTAGCTCTTTTTGTTTTTTTGTAGATGAAGCTAACGCTTCCTTTAGAGATTCATTAGTTTTATAAATTTCTAACGAGTATTGCTCTAATTTATTCTCTGCAATGTTTCTCGCTTTCTTCTCTCGGCTTACCTTGCGCTCTAGTACAGCAATTCTTTTTTCTAATTCCTCACCTACTAGCGCAGGTTTATCATTAGAACTCAAACTTTTTCAACCTTTATAACACACCGCTTTCCAGCTTCATGCTCACACTCGGGTTGCGATACCTTTATACTCTGGCCCGTATGTTCTGCCAGACCATGAATAATGCCTTCACAGAAATAACAAAGTTTGCGAGGTGATATGTATTTAAATGTCAGTACGTTTGGTGTTTCAGTTAAAAATTCAAACTCAGGTAGCAATGCATCAGGATTCAATTTTTTTACTTCAACATGAATGAAATCTTGCACTGCATGTAAGAACTCAAAGACATCTTTAAAGTCATGAGCTCCAGGAGGAGCAAGGTTATATAACTCTTTAAAGACCCATTTACCAAACGCATATTGTGCATCCTTTGCACTTATGCTTTTTTTATCAACAATTAGACCAACTAATGTAAAAAGCTCTTCATCATCGTAAGTAGCAACTGTTGTGTAGACTCCCTCGCTTGGAAGATCTGCATCACTTAACAATTCATCCCAAAAATCTTCACCCCACAATTCCTCAATAAATTCATTAAACTTTACAAAAACTATACCTTTCATATTCGCCTCCAAATCGTCATGAATAATACATTCACTTAACAATTAGTTAGAAGTTTGAGGCCATCCACCCCAAATGCACCCTACTTTATCTTAACTTATATTTCACAAAGTTATACAAGCCAATACATAGGTATATTTTCCGGTTTTACGTGTTTGGTAATATTATTGTAGTGAAAAATTAGTGAAAATTTGATTAAGTTAATTAAATAGGCCCCAAAACCATCCTTTTGATAATTCTTCTTCGCACGTTTTAAGTTGTTGAGCATATCGTAATGAACGCGCATCAACTATTTTAGCGACTTTCTTTAACCAAGGTTTGTTGTTGTAGCTCTTCCTTTTATAACCACCCCATCCTTCGTGATAGTTCAAATATTGTAATTCAGCATCCCATTTTGATACTCCATTCATTTTATGAGTTTTTGCAATAAACCAGCCCATAAAATCCATTGCATCATCAAAATCAGTTCTGTCAGCCCAAGCGTTTTTTGTTTCTCGTTTATAGTCAGCCCAAGTAGGAGTTTTAGCTTGAGAGTAACCGTAAGCTGAACTAACTCGCCCCCATGGTATTAAGCCAAAAAAAATGTAATCTTTTGGTGGTCGAGCTTTGGCTTTAAAGGAACTCTCCTGATACATTATTGACATAGGAATATGGATTGGAACTCCCCATTTCTCCTTCATACCAGAAGCTATATCAAACCAATCACGCTTTTCAAAAAAGATATCACAAATATTAGTAATATTTTTAGGGGGAGTACTTGCACATCCACTCAAAAATAAAACAATCAGTAAAAAACTCAATCCAGTTTTTAACAATAAAATTTTTTTGGTGAACTTTCGTCTCATCGTCTACTCTTCATTAATGTGTATTTATTACAGAGAGTTTCCCTAGTAGTGACCTTAAGCCTGACAAGTGTCAGGCTTTTTTTTACTCAAAATTTATTTTTCTGAAAAATAACTAGCAAGAAAATCATCAAAAGATATATCTTCCTGTTGTTCTATCACTCGCTGTTTTTCTAATGACAATAAGGCATGAGCAGCTAAATCTTCGGCATTCATAAACTTATAATCTGTGCCAATCAACTCATTTTTAAAAGACTCTGCCAAACTTAATCCTAAGTTTCCATTGTCGATATTTTCATTGACGAGATGTTTCAGAATGCGAGCCGAAGGCGTTAAACTTGGGTCCAGTATTTTTTGTTTCTCAAAGTCTAATGCTTGGGAATAGTCTTGGGTACCGTTTGCTTGGTCCAAAATAATGGCGACTTCTTTCATTTCAGAAAATAACTGTAATGCCCAACTCATCATTTCAACAGACTCTGTTGCATTAGTCAGTATTAGTTTGGGGTCACGACCTCGCTCAACTACCGCATTTAAGTTCACTTCCGTTTCATGATATTCATCGGTGTTCATAAAACTGCTTGGCTTAATTAAACAGTACAATAAGAACACATCTAAGAAGTAGAATTGATTACGTTCTATTCCTATCGCTGAAAACGGATTAACATCTAGCGCTCTAACTTCTATATAACTCACGCCCCTTTCATCCAAAGCATCGGTTGGCTTTTCCAACGACCGAGTAGGTTGCTTTGGCCTTATGGGAGAATAAAGTTCATTTTCAATTTGTAATACATTGCTATTAAGTTGTTGGTATTCACCATCTTTTTTACTAGCAAACTTTTCATAACCTTCAGAAGGTTGATTGATTGCTGCTCTCAATGAAGCAATATAGCTATCAACCTTGTTGTAGCATATATTTAAACCTGACTGAGCACTATTTGTATAACCCAAATCACTCATTCTAAGAGACGTAGCATACGGTAAATAGTAAGTACCTTTCCCTAACTTTTTGAATGGCAGACCCGTTTCTTTACCTTTGATAAACGAACTACACAAGGCAGGTGATGCGCCATATAAGTAAGGAATAACCCAACAAAAACGGCGATAATTTCTTATTAACCCAAAGTAAGCTGAAGAAATAGAATCTTTATCTACTTCCAAATATGTATCGGCATCCAGCCATTTTTCCCAAAAATCATTGGGTAATGAAAAATTAAAATGCACTCCAGATATTGCTTGCATCATACTACCGTAACGATTCTTTAATCCAACACGATACAAACTTTTCATTTTGCCAACGTTAGACGTTCCATAATTAGCAATGGGAATAGCATCTTGGTTTTCTATAAAACATGGCATGCTCATTGGCCACAACCGCTCGTCGCCAATATTAGTCATTACAAACTTATGTACATCTTTCAACTGGCCAATTGTTTTATCAATAGAGCTCTCTGGAGGGGTGATAAACTCTAACAAGGACTCAGAAAAATCCGTTGTTATATACTCATGAGTTAATGCAGCCCCTAAAGATTCTTGATGTGGTGTCTGTGCAAGGCCGCCATTAGGGTTGATACGCAAGGTTTCTCGCTCTACTCCATGTTTTATCCCAGTCAGTGTTTTCATAATCGACGGGTTGCGTAAAGTAGTTAAACGCTCAGAAAAAGATGTTTTGTCTATTTGCAAAATAATATCCAATATAAAAATGTATGATCTTTATAACCTGTTTGACAACCTGTTATAAAGTTTTTAGCACGACCCAAAGCCCACCCGAAATTTAAGTTCGTAGGCTACGATAATTAACACCTTATCCTTAATTACAAAAGAACGTGTTTATTTAGTTTTGATTTCAATTAAAAATAGAGTGTTAGTCTACCCTCTGATGAGAGATAAAGTAACCAGAGACTAATGCAAAAATATTCACAAAAATAATAAACAATCATACTAAGAGTAATTGAAAGAAAGTTATATTTTAGATAAAAATCATTATCAAATGCCTATTAAACTCCCCCACCAAACTGCTAAGATTGTTGGCCATCCAAATTAAAGAGTATCAAATGGACGCCAATACAGATATTTTCAATAGTGAATTTGCACTACGTCAATTTAACGGTAGTTGCCCATTACTCATTAAAATTCTAAATAAATTTAAGCTCGAATACACGAGCTTTAACGAAACGTTCAATGAACTCTTGCAGCAGGGTGACATGGAGACCTTAAAAAGAGATATCCATACTTTAAAAGGAATTAGTGGCAATTTAGGTATGGAAGCATTACATCAGGCAACAAAAGAGTTTGAACCTAAATTATCGGCCAATTTAGAAGCGCAATTAGTAATAGAGTACCTAAAACTAATAAGTACTACGTTAACCACAATTACAAGTTTCATCTCAAATAATAGTAACAACTCAGAAGTAAAGCCCACAACCGAACCTAACAGTAAAGAAATATTGATCACTGCGTTAAAACGCAATGAGTTTATTTCTGAAATAAAGATGCAAAAATTTATGGAAGATTTAGATTTAGCGCCAAATATAAAAAACGCTATAAAAAATTCTGTCAATGATTTTGACTACGCTCGCGCCTTACAGTTGCTTCAATAGAAAAGAGTGTGCACAGTGCCAGCCAAAATTCAGGTTTTATTTGATCACTCCGACTTTATCGTCGTAAACAAACCGCCCCATCTAGCGGTTCAAAACGAGGAATCTCAAGAAGGTATTTTGCCTATTATTTGCAAGCAACTAAACGTTGAAAAACTATGGCTTGTTCATCGGTTAGATAAAGTCACTTCAGGTATTCTTATTCTTGCAAAAACAGCTAAATCCGCCGCATTATTTGGTGACCTTTTTGAACAGAAGCAAATTGAGAAATACTATCTAGCTTTATCCGACAGAAAGCCTAAAAAGAAACAAGGCACAATAAAAGGTGGCATGAAAAAAGTAAGAGACGGAAAGTGGATTCTTGATATCAGTACAACTCAATTTGCAGCCACTCAGTTTTTCAGTTTCTCTGTTGCTCCTAGTTTACGTTTATATTTAGTTAAACCTCTCACTGGAAAAACCCACCAAATAAGAGTCGCATTAAAGAGTCTGAGCGCACCTATTTTAGGTGATGAACTCTATGGAGGACAGAGTTCAGATAGAACCTATCTACACGCTTTTGTTATTAGATTTATGTATCAGGGCTCACCTATATCAATAACATGCCCTCCCCTTGAAGGTGAGTACTTTACACACCAGAAAACCGAAACGTTGCTTGAGTCACATCAACAGCCTTGGTTGTTAAACTGGCCAAAACCCGCCATTTCCCCTTTAAGACAATCATGATTAACCCCAAAGTAAAAGTTGCAGTGGTAGGCAAAGGTGCAATAGGTAGCCTGATAGCTTATTCATGCCAGCAGCAAAAACTTGATTTTCAACTCCTGTTAAAGAACAACAATACTATAACCTTAGATGTTGAAAAGATTGACGGCGAGAAAATTCGAGTATATCCGAGTTCGTCTGATATAAACGACGCGGCCGACTTTGACATTGTAGTATTTCCAATAAAGGCTTACCAGGTACTTGGAGCATTACAACAACTAAGTCAGAGCGTTCGTCCGAAGCATACGTTAGTCTTACTACACAACGGTATGGGAACAATAGAACAAGTTAAAGCTCTCTACCCAAACAACCCAATTGTTGCAGCTACCACCAGTTATGGAGCATTTAAACCAACTGACACTAATGTTAAAGAAACGGGCTTAGGTAAAACTCATTTAGGTTGGGTATCCAAGTGCCGAAACAACGCCATTTTAATAGAGTCAACCATATCTAAACTGCTCCCCCCGAGCACTTGGCACCAGGATATCCAACTCGCCTTATGGAAAAAACTCGCCATCAACTCAGTGATAAACCCACTCACTGCCATAAACAATATTACAAATGGCGAATTAGTTAATATAAAATTTCACAAACTCATTCATACTATTTGCTCGGAAGTCTCTCAAGTTATGACCTCAGTAGGTTACCCGACCAACAGTGACACGCTACAGCAGAGCGTATTAAGAGTTATCGAAGCCACAGCGAATAATTATTCGTCTATGCATCAAGATATCACCTTCAAACGTCAAAGTGAGATAGAGTTTATAAATGGATATGTAATAAAAAAGGGGAGAGAACTAAATATACCTGTACCAGAGAACCAGCTACTTTTTAATAAAATTAAAGAGTTAGAAAAAATATAAGTCGTTACTTTCATTTAACCCTAGAATGAAATAGATGGTGTTTTCAATTAAGCCACCCCATATAGAGAGCAAGCTGCATTCCCCCCAAAGCAAACAAGCCAGCCAATACATCATCTATCATAATGCCAAAGCCGCCATGGGCGTTTTTATCTAAGTAACTAATAGGCCAAGGTTTTAAAATATCGAATATTCTAAACAATATAAAACCTAGCAATAGGGTTTGCCATGAGAGTGGAACAGCTATCATGGTAATAAGCATGCCAGCAAACTCATCCCATACTATCGAAGAGTCATCATGTACCTCCATGTCATTGGCTGCGATACCACAAATCCAAATACCCACCACACTAGCAATAACAGTGATGGCAATATACACAGTGAGCGATGTGTAAAGCGCCAATACAGCCACAATAGGCAATGCTGCTATTGTGCCAAAGGTACCAGGCGCCTTAGGAGCTAGGCCACTACCAAACCCAAAAGCCAAAAAGTGTACCGGATTTAGCATGCTTACTCGCTGACGAATTTGTTTATCCAAACGGACACGCTCCTTAACAGGCGGCTAGGTTTAAAAGTGTTGGTAACCTAAATTAGAAAATTCATAAGGTTGATCATTTTGACGCAATTCTAATTTTTCAGCCATACCGGTAAGTTGTCCAATACATGTGGCTTTAATATTTGTGCTTGCAAGGATTGTTTCAAGAACACCTTTTTGCTCCTCACTTACAGTGAATAATAATTCGTAGTCATCACCCGCACTTAATGCAAATTTAATGGCTTCCTCTGGCTCTACTGAGGCTACCATAGCGTCTGACAATGGTAGCTTATCAACATGAATAACAGCACCACAATGAGAGGCTTTCAGAATATGTTGAATATCAGATATCAGCCCATCAGATAAATCGATACAACTGTTAGCAATACGTCGTAAACTGGCACCAACCAATAACCTCGGAGTGGGATAATCAAGTCGATTTACGAGAAAGTTGTGATGTACTGGGTTATCAATTTTGCGCTTGAGCTGTGCCAGTTGCAGCCCAACACCTGCGTCACCCAATGAACCTGTGGCATAAATAAAGTCACCTGGCTTAGCTTGGCTTCTAGTCAAGGCTTGGTCAAAAGGAACAAAGCCTTGCGCAGTAATAGTGATGGCCAAAGGCCCATGAACAGTATCACCGCCGATTAATTGAATAGAATAATATTCGGCGTGTTCTTTTATTCCTCTAGAGAAATCCTCAAGCCAAGCTTGGTCAATCTCAGGCAAGCTAAGAGACAAACTTATCCAAGCAGGCTCTGCGCCCATAGCAGCTAAGTCACTTAAGTTAACCGCTATGGCTTTTTGAGCGATTGCGTGGGCGTTGGTAGAAGGCAAAAAATGCACACCACTTAATAAAGTGTCTGTGGTGGTTACTAGCGCTTGTCCTTCTGGTATATGGGTTATGGCACCATCATCACCAATACCGATAATGACATCTTTACGTTGATAACTTTGCTGCTTAAAAAAATCTTCAATAACTTTAAATTCTTTCACAATCACACTACTTCTGGTTGAGCTGCGTTTGCTGACGAGTTATGTATTGTTGTTAAACAACTATTTAAGCGCGTTCGTCTTTACGCAGAGTCTTGATGGCTTTATCAAGCACACCATTAATAAATTTGTGGCTATCTTCTGCACCAAAAGATTTTGCAAGCTCTATGGCTTCATTGATCACTACCTTGTAAGGAACATCAATTCGCGCAACCAGTTCATAGGTAGCAATTCGAAGGATCGCAAACTCCACGGGGTCAAGCTCTTCAGGCAAACGACCTAAATACGGCTTCATTTTTGTATCTAAATCAGCACAATCTTTAACCACATTACGCAATAACTCTAAAAAGTATTCGGTATCAACTTTTTGCATGTTGTTGCTGGTTACTATGCTTAGTTCAATTTGTTCAACTGGGTTCTTGGTCATTTGCCAAGAATAAATAGCTTGTAATGCTAATTCACGGGAGAGACGACGAGCTTTAGGTTTCACCTATTTGGCCTCTTCAATATTGGCTAAAACATTTACCATCTCAAGTGCACCAACAGCAGCTTCGGCACCTTTGTTACCAGCTTTTGTGCCTGAACGCTCAATAGCTTGTTCTATGCTATCGGTTGTGATCACGCCAAAAGATACAGGAACACCATACTCTAGAGATACTTGAGCAAGACCTTTGTTACATTCGCCAGCCACAAACTCAAAGTGCGGCGTGCCACCACGGATCACCGCACCAAGGGCGATTATTGCATCATATTTATTTTGTTCTGCAAGTTTTTTAGCTGCAATTGGCAGCTCATACGCACCAGGAACACGAACTAACGTAATGTCTTGGTCGTTAACTTCACCTTGCCTTTCAAGTGCATCGAGTGCGCCATCAACTAAACTTTCAACGACAAAGCTGTTAAAACGTGACACAACTAAAGCAAACTTTTTGCCAGTCGCACGCATGTTACCTTCAATAATGTTCATCTAAAAAACCTTACTAGAAAAATCGGCGCGCAGTTTAGCACACCTAACATTGGAAATATTGATAATTTTTGTACGATTTTCACTAATTATTCTTTAACAGAAATATACTCCACCACCTCTAGCCCGTAACCGGAAAGAGCATGATATTTTTTAGGCTTGCTGAGTAGGCGCATTTTTCTAACACCTAAACTTGCTAAAATTTGACTGCCTACACCTACCGTTCTGGATGAGCCAGCCCAAGGTGCGGTAGTGGGCGACTCTCCTTTGTCTTCAGCTTGAAATTGTTTAACCTGATTTAGCAAGTCTTCATCTTTACCAAGAAGCACTAGTACCCCACCGTTTTCAGCAATGGTTTTAATCGCTTCAGGTAAGCCCATGCTGCGATTAATCGCACGCTCTGAACCTAATAAATCACTCAAACTATTTAACAGATGCACGCGAACAAGCGTAGGTATTTCACCGTCAATCGGTCCTTTACACATAGCAAAGTGTACTTGATTATCGATGACATCTTTATATGTCACCAAATCAAACTCACCATGCTCTGTTGGTAATTTACACGAAGCCACTTGCTCTATCGTGGTTTCGTGTAAATTACGATATTCAATGAGGTCGGCAATAGTACCAATTTTCATATCATGTCTTTTGGCAAATACCTCAAGCTCTGGGCGTCTTGCCATAGTCCCGTCTTCATTTAATATTTCAACAATGACAGAAGCAGGCTCACATCCGGCCAACCGTGCTAAATCAACACCGGCCTCTGTATGTCCAGCTCGGTTCAAGACTCCGCCCTCTTTGCTAATTAGAGGAAAGATATGACCAGGTTGCACAATATCTGCGGCAACAGCGCCTTTACCAACAGCGGCGAGTATGGTTCTAGCGCGGTCAGCTGCTGATATACCAGTGGTCACGCCTTCAGCCGCTTCTATCGATACAGTAAAGTTAGTCGAAAATTGCGCTTCGTTATTATCTACCATCAACGGTAAGTTAAGGGTTTTACAGCGTTCTGCTGTCATAGGTAAACACACTAAACCTCTGGCGTGGGTTACCATAAAATTAATGGCTTCTGGAGTAACGTGTTCAGCAGCCATAATTAAGTCGCCTTCGTTTTCTCTGTCTTCGTCATCCATCAAAATAACCATTTTACCTTGGCGGATATCTTCAATAATTTCTCTACTGCTATTTAATGACATAATGTTATATCTTCTTTCGTGACATTGAGCCAAAAGCTCATCAACCTAACCTACTTCAAATAGCCATTTTCTGCTAAAAACGCCATACTAATATCTTTTTTGGGAGAATTTGCACTTGAGTGCGCAGCGTTATCGCCAAGCATAAGACGCTCCAAATAACGTGCTATCACATCGACCTCTAAATTTACTTTTGTACCAACTTGATACGAACCAATAATGGTTTCTTGTAGGCTGTGAGGAATAAGTGTGAGTAAAAACTTAGCGCCATCGACTTGGTTTACAGTGAGACTGACACCATCAACGGTTATAGAGCCTTTTTCGGCTAAATACTTTGCTAATGCATCTGGAGCTTGTACCCATATTTCTACATAACGACCGACCTGAGAAATAGATAAAACTTCGCCTACACCATCAACATGACCACTCACAATATGACCACCGAAGCGACTATTGGCCTGCATCGCTTTTTCTAAGTTAACCTTGCTACCTGCCTCATAGGCTGCAAAACCAGTACGTTTTATAGTTTCGTGAGACACATCCGCACTAAACCCATGGTTTGATAGAGCAACGACTGTTAAACACACACCATTATTAGCAATACTATCTCCAAGCTTCACATCACTCATATCAAGCTTTTGTATTTTGATCGACAATCGAATGTCTTCACCATTAGGGGTTAAACTTTCGATGATCCCAACATCTTCAATAATTCCAGTAAACATACTCTATCAGTTACTCATTTTTGGATAACCGGTTACTCATTTACGAATAAAGTGAGCGGTCATCTTTAGATCTTTACCCACTTGCCTGACATCACTCCAAGACAAATCATGTACTTCATCCATTGATTCAATCGGCAAAATATCAAATAAATTTTGCCCACTGCTCCCTATAAGTTTGGGCGCTTGATATAAAATCAATTCATCAGTTAGGTTATTTTGGATTAACGCTCCCGCGAGTTTTGCGCCAGCTTCAACCCATATATCGTTAATTTGCCTATTAGCTAACTCTTGCATTACAGCATCAAGATTTAATTTATTGCCATTAAACGGCGCTTGCCATTGAGACACATGATTCGCAAATTGATGCTGGCTATGGGTGCCATTAATGAGTAACACATCACCTGCAACTTGCTTGCTAGATTGCTGCAATAAACGTAGGTTAGGTGGAAGTTGGTTTCTGCCATCTAAAATCACCCTAATCGGTTGTCGCAGGTTTTCTTCTGCTAATACCTCAGGCGTGAGCCCTAGTTCTTTAAATCGTACGTTCAATGTCGGATTATCGGCCATTACTGTACCGGAACCACTTAAAATAGCACAACTCTTTGCTCTATGACGTTGCACATCTTGGCGAGCTTTAGGGCCAGTAATCCATTGACTTAAGCCATTTTGCAATGCTGTTTTACCATCTAAACTTGCAGCCAGTTTTACAGTGACTCTGGGTAAACCTGTGGACATACGTTTAATAAAGCCTAAATTGAGTTGTGCTGCGGCGCTTTTCAATAAACCGTGTTGAACCACAACCCCTGCACGTTGCAGTATTTGCATTCCTCTGCCAGACACCAGTGGATTTGGATCTTGCATTGCCACTACCACTCGAGATATCCCAGCCTCGACTAAGGCTTTAGCACAAGGTGGCGTGCGGCCAAAATGGCTACAAGGCTCTAAGGTAACATAAGCCGTCGCCCCTTTAGCCAAACTACCGGCTTGTTTTAAGGCATGGACTTCTGCATGGGGAGAGCCCGCTTTTTGATGCCAACCCTGGCCAACGATTTCCCCACATGATTTAGTGATAACACAGCCAACATTAGGGTTGGGAGAAGTAGTATATTGACCACGCTTAGCCAGCTTAATAGCTAGGGCCATCATCTGATGATCAATTAGAGAAAATTCAAACACGTTATTTACACCTTAAAGGTTAAAGGCATTTCGGGTAATGGATAGGTTAATCACCAAGACGGGCGATCTCTTCACCGAATTCACGAATATCTTCAAAAGAACGATAAACCGAGGCAAAACGCACATAAGCCACTTTATCTAACTCTTTTAAGGCGGTCATAATTAAATTGCCTAAAAATTCGCTACTAACTTCTCGCTCACCTGTCGCCCGTAAAGATGACTTAAGGCGACTAATGCATTGCTCTACTTCTTCAGTACTGACAGGGCGCTTTTCTAAAGCTCGTTGTAATCCAGCTCGGAGTTTGTCTTCGTTGAAAGGTTCACGCGAGCCATCACGCTTTACAATACGTGGCATTACTAACTCTGCCATTTCGAAGGTAGTAAAACGCTCTTTGCAAACCGTACATTCCCGACGTCGTCTCACATGACTGCCATCCGACACTAAACGCGAGTCGATTACTTTGGTTTCTTGTACAGAACAAAATGGGCAATGCATCTGATTATCTATATTGAATAAATGAAGTTAGCTAAATTAACAAAATTTAACCTCAAGGGATACTAAAGCCTGATGAGGATAACCTTTATCCATGCAATTGAGCTAATTTAACCATGGTATTTAGGGCATCTTTCAACTTATCTAACTCCTTCCCTGAGGGAACCGCTTTTTTAGCACAATCATTAATAGATATAGCGTGATCAGTAAACAAGTTAGGTTGAGGGTAACGGGTATTTAACTGGTTAACCACCGTCATTTTATATGCGTCAACCTGCTTTTGCATCACACTGGCTTTTTCTATATCACCGCCGTTAAATTTCAATAATTTTGGTGCAACTATTTCACCTTGAATATATTGGTCATAAGCTTCAAGCCCTTTGCGAACAGTTTTAACATCCGCTTTATCATAATACGCTGGAGCAGCCTTTAATTTTTTATCAACGAACTCAATAACACCTTGGCAAAGCTGCATATCATTAACCATACCGACTGCCATTGTTGAATGTGAAACAGTAAGTAATAAACCTGTCATTATTAATTTTTTCAATTTGGTCTTCCGTAAATAATAGAAGCCATAGACTAGTTGAGCTAGGCGAAAATATATAATCGATAATTCATCTATGAGTATGAACATTCATAATAAAAACTGTAAATACTTAATTTATGAAAAGCTAAATGAAGGTTAGACCCAATTTGGAACAGTATCTAAAGCGATAAGGTCATCAACGCTTTGGCCTTTTCTTATAACGGCTGCTTGATCACCTTGAACCAAAATTTCTGCAATAACAGGCCGAGAGTTGTAACTATTGGAGGCAACAGCACAATAAGCGCCAACTGAATTGATGACTATTAGCTCACCTTGTTCAACTACCTCGATAACGCGATCTAGTGCAAAGTAATCACCTGTTTCACAAACAGGTCCTACAACATCAACACATTCATACTCATGACTTTTTTTTGCAGCTGTAATTTTATGATAGGCATCGTAAAGTGTCGGTCGAATAAAGTCGTTCATACCGGCGTCTACAATCAGTAAAGTCTTATCTGATTGGTTTTTTTTATAAATAACTTGGCTTACTAAGACACCAGCATTAGCTGTGATGAAACGCCCGGGTTCGAACAGAATTCTGCAATTAAAATCTTCAGCATGGCGATTAACCACTGCAGCATATTGTGCCAATAATTCAGGCTCTGGGGTTTCGTCATCTTGATATTTCACTGCCAAGCCACCACCAAAATCAACATGCGTAATATTGATGTTTAGTGCTTTTAATTCACAATACAAAGCCTTGATTTTTTGTATCGCTAAATCAAAAGGAGTGACATCAGATATTTGACTGCCAATATGCATATTGATGCCCGTCACATTAATGTAATCAAGATTGTTAGCTTGTTGATAAAGTGAAATTGCATGTTCGATATCCACACCAAACTTATCGCCCTTTTTACCCGTAGAGATTTTTTTATGGGTATTGGCATTCACATTAGGATTGATTCGAAACGAAATATTAGCAGTAATTTTTAAGCGTCGCGCTACATGAGAAAGGGCAAACAACTCTGGCTCTGACTCAATGTTGAAACATAAAATATGCTGTTTTAACGCAAACTCCATTTCTTGTTCGGTTTTAGCGACACCTGAAAATACAATTTTTTCAGCGGGAATATTAGCTGCTAATGCCCGTTTAATCTCTCCCACAGAAACCACATCAGCTCCCGCCCCCTCTTTCGCCAACAAAGATAATACAGCTTGATTGGAATTCACTTTTACAGCAAAACACACCAAAGTATTTAGATGAGAAAAAGCGTCAGAAAACATCCTGTACTGGGCTTGTATCTTTGCTGAACTGTAGCAATAAAAAGGAGTGGGAAACTGCTCAGCCAAGGCTAAAACAGAGAGAGATTCAATATGTTGTACTGAATTTTTGTATTCTAGAAATGACATCTACACACCTAATTGTTCAAAGTAAATAATGGAAACAAGAATAGGCCCCATATGTGTGACAATCCACCAGACAAACTTACATATCGCTAGTTAATATCTAACAATATGCTACAACAACTTATCAAAATGCTTTATTTTAATAGCAAATATGAAAATTGAGTGGCAATTATGAATTTGGATGAAAGAGACCAAGTGTTAATTACATTGTTAAAAGCGAACAGCCGAACGCCTGTCATTGAGCTAGCGAAACAATTAGGCGTGTCCCGAAGTACCGTTCAAAACAGAATCGAAACCTTGCAGCGTCGCGGTATCATTAAAAGCTTCACCATTGAATTTGATGCAGAGTACGAACGTAAATTATTAAAAGCACAGATGTTGGTCAATTTAACACCTGGGGTATCACGACACGTCATTAAACTATTACAACAGCGTCCACAAATAACCTCGATAATGTCAGTGAGTGGTGTATATGATTTAATTCTAGAGTTAACTGTAGAAGCCAGCTCTCAGCTAGATGAACTAGTAGATGATATACGTGAAACAAAAGGAGTTGAGAAAACCGTAACCTGCGTAGTGCTATCGAATTATTAAGTTATTGAATTAAAGATGTAAACAGTGGTTAAACCTAATAACCACTGTTTAATTGTTTAGTAACTGATTAACTTAACCGTAAACAGGGAACTGTTCACATAAGGCCACTACTTCGCCTTTTACTTTAGAGATGACGGCTTCGTCGTTAATATTGTCTAACACTTCACAGATCCAATTAGCTACTTGCTTAGCTTGCTCTTCTTTAAAACCACGGCGAGTAATGGCTGGAGAGCCAATACGTAAACCACTAGTAACAAAGGGTGAGCGTGGGTCGTTAGGCACTGAGTTTTTGTTTACCGTTATATTAGCGTTACCAAGGGCAGCGTCAGCATCTTTACCTGTGTATTCTTTATCGATTAGGTCTAACAAAAACAAGTGGTTATCAGTACCGCCAGATACTACTTTGTGACCACGTTCTTGGATAACCGCAACCATAGCTTTTGCGTTAGCTACTACTTGCTGTTGGTATACTTTAAATTCTGGTTGTAGTGCTTCTTTAAAGGCAACCGCTTTAGCAGCAATCACGTGGCACAAAGGACCACCTTGACCACCAGGGAACACCGCACTATTTAGCTTTTTGTAGATAGCTTCATCACCACAAGAAGATAAAATCAAACCGCCACGTGGGCCAGCTAGGGTTTTATGGGTAGTAGTGGTAACAACATGAGCATGAGCCATTGGGCTTGGGTACACACCCGCTGCGACTAAACCTGCTACATGAGCCATATCGACCAACAAGTAAGCGCCGACTTTGTCAGCAATTTCACGGAATTTTTGCCAATCAACAATACCTGAGTATGCTGAGAAGCCACCGATAATCATTTTAGGTTTGTGCTCAAGGGCTAATGCTTCAACTTGTGCCATGTCGATTTCGCCCGTTTCTGGGTGTAAACCGTATTGCACGGCGTTGTATGTTTTACCAGAAAAGCTCACTGATGCACCATGAGTTAAGTGGCCACCGTGGGCTAAGCTCATACCTAATACGGTATCGCCAGCATCAAGTAATGCCATAAATACCGCTGAGTTAGCTTGCGAGCCAGCATGGGGCTGTACGTTAGCGTAGTCACAACCAAATAACTGTTTAGCGCGTTCTATGGCTAAGTCTTCTGCGATATCTACATATTCACAACCGCCGTAGTAACGCTTATGAGGATACCCTTCAGCATATTTGTTAGTAAGCTGTGATCCCTGCGCTTCAAGAACACGTGGGCTGCAATAGTTTTCAGAAGCGATCAATTCGATATGATGCTCCTGACGTTGGTTTTCATCTTGAATTGCTTGGTACAATTCTGGGTCGAAATCAGCAATATTCATATCACGAGTTAGCATTACATTTCCTCAACATAAACGGGGGATTAATACGGTAAACAATTTGGAGCATAGTTTAGTGATTTTATACAATTTGTATAGTGGCTTTGTGGCATGAGAAACAACCAAAAGTTGTAACGATTTTTGCACACTGCACATTCACCCAGCTTGAATAATATTATCTGGGTATTTCACACCTAATTGACTTCGAATTTCATCCATCACTTGCAATACACTTATACTATCTTTATGAGACATGAGATCACTGCATAGCTTGCCTTGTTCGATACAATTCATCACTTCTTCTATCTCATATTCAAAGCCATTGGCAGCATGGGGGATTGCTATGGTTTGCACACATTTATCATGTTCATAGAAATAAGCTGTGTCAACATCCCAAAAGTTATGGGGCAAAATAACATAACCTTGACTACCCACAATATGCATAGTGTTACTTGCATGGGCTGACATCGAACTCGTAAATTGCGCGTATTGGCCAGTGCTATAACTCAAGTTCACCAGTTCACATTCGTCTACACCTAAATCAGTCAACTTACCTTGGCTAGTAATTGAACTTGGGTGCTGTTCTAAAAAGAACTGACTTAAGGTAATACTGTAAATGCCCAAATCTAATAAGGCGCCACCAGCAAGCTCTGGCCTTGCTAAGCGCTGCTTTGGCTCTGCTCGATTTTGAAATGCAAACCCAATATTGGATTGAATATATTGAATATCACCGATAGCGCCCTCTTGAATTAAAGATTTCACTTGGCTGAGCACTGGCATGAAACGGCTCCACACGCCTTCTTGTAATAACACATTATTTGCCTCGGCTAACTCGACTAAATACTGCATTTGTTCGGCACTAACCGTACTAGGTTTTTCAACCAAAACGTGTTTACCTGCTTCTAGACATAACTTGGCTTGTTCAAAATGAAAACTGTGGGGCGTGGCGATATAAATAATATCAACATTGGCGTCATTTAATAACGCTTTATAATCTGAATAAACCGTGGATATCTGGTACTTGTCAGCAAATACCCTAGCTCGTTCAAGGCTTCTACTTGCTACGGCAGTAATCTTGCCTCTACCTGAAAGCTTCATTGCCTCAGCGAAAGTATTCGCTATTGAACCTGGGCCTAAAACGCCCCAATTGTAAGTTTGCATGATGTACCTGTAATGACTCAATCGGTCACAAAATATTACGGGACTTAGAATTAAAGCGCACGATTTATTCACTATCCCTTTTACCCTAGCCCCTTGGTGAATTACAATATTGTTCATACATAGCAACAAAAGTAACTTAATATTATGGCGCAGTACGTATACAGCATGTTACGGGTAGGAAAAGTCGTTCCCCCCAACAAACATATCTTAAAAAATATTTCTCTTAGTTTTTTCCCGGGAGCCAAGATTGGCGTATTAGGTTTGAACGGTTCTGGTAAATCGACCCTACTTAAAATTATGGCAGGCCTTGATAAAGACATTGAAGGTGAAGCAATTCCTCAAGCGGGTCTTAAAATTGGTTATCTACCCCAAGAGCCACAACTTGACGAAACTAAAGATGTGCGTGGCAATATAGAAGAAGCCGTACAAGATGTCGTCCATGCTTTAAAACGTATTGAAGAAGTGTACGCAGAATATGCCGAAGAAGGTGCCGATTTTGATGCCCTTGCTAAAGAACAAGGTGAACTTGAAGCCATTATTCAATCAAAAGACGGACATAATTTAGACAATGCCCTAGAGCGTGCCGCCGATGCATTGCGCCTTCCGCCATGGGATGCTGACGTAAGTAAACTATCTGGTGGTGAACGTCGCCGTGTCGCCCTGTGTAAATTGCTTCTCGAAAAACCAGAAATGTTATTACTCGACGAACCTACCAACCACTTGGATGCCGAATCTGTTGCCTGGTTAGAACGCTTTTTACATGACTACGAAGGTACCGTGGTTGCCATTACCCATGATAGATACTTCTTAGACAATGTCGCGGGTTGGATTTTAGAGCTAGACCGTGGTCAAGGTATTCCTTGGGAAGGTAACTACTCTTCATGGCTTGAGCAAAAAGACGCCCGTTTAGAGCAAGAAGAAAAAACTGAAAGTGCTCGTCAAAAATCCATTAAAACCGAATTAGAATGGGTACGTTCAAACGCCAAAGGTCGCCAATCAAAAAGTAAAGCCCGTATGGCTCGCTTCGAAGAGCTGAACACTGGCGATTACCAAAAACGTAACGAAACCAGTGAGCTGTTTATTCCACCGGGAGAGCGTTTAGGTGAAAAAGTATTTGAAGTCTCTGGATTACAAAAATCTTATGGTGACAGGTTACTCATTGACGATTTAAATTTCAAAATGCCTAAAGGGGCCATAGTCGGTATCATTGGTCCAAACGGCGCGGGTAAATCAACCCTATTTAGGATGCTAACAGGCCAAGAGCAAGCTGACGCGGGTACCATAGATATTGGTGACACAGTGCAACTAGCCAGTGTTGATCAATTCCGAGATCATATGGATGGTAATAATACCGTTTATAAAGAAATATCTGATGATTCAGACATAATCCGCATAGGTAACTTTGAGTTGAACAGCCGTGCTTATTGTGGCCGTTTTAACTTTAAGGGTTCTGACCAGCAGAAGTTTATTAAAGACCTGTCCGGTGGTGAACGAAACCGTGTGCATTTGGCTAAGTTATTAAAAGCCGGTGGTAATGTATTGCTGCTGGATGAGCCCACCAATGACTTAGACGTAGAAACCTTAAGGGCATTAGAAAACGCTCTATTGGAATTCCCCGGTTGTGCCATGGTGATATCACATGACAGGTGGTTCTTAGATAGAATAGCCACTCACATTATGGATTATCGTGACGAAGGTAAAATTAACTTCTTTGACGGTAATTACACAGAGTATGCCGCTTGGCTGAAAGCCACGTACGGTACTGATGTAGTGGAGCCACATCGATTAAAATACAAAAAAATTAGTAAGTAATTTTAATGCTTCGCTTACATTGAATAATTCCGCAGGCTCAGGCCTGCGTTTTTATTTGCACACTGTAAATATTAAATTCTAGCTGTATGATACTTAACGTGATGACATAAATGTAAAAAATCAAACCGACACCGTTTCAAAAGAAGTAAGGCTTAATGCAAAAACCAACTAAAGAAAATTTTATGGGGTTAAGTCCCATTATTCTGTTTATGCTGCTTATTATTGGCAGTGGGATAATGACACAAAATTTTTCTAGTATGCCAATTTTAGTGGCATTTATGATTTGTGCTGGATATTCATTATTTCTTAATAGCAAAGCAGCCCCACTATCTCTCACTGAAAAGGTCGATATATTCTGCAAAGGTGGTGGTGACAAGACCATAATTTTACTAGCAATTATCTTCTTATTGGCGGGTGCTTTTTATGCTGTCACCATAGATATAGGAGCCCGAGATGCGACTGTAAACTGGGCGCTAAATTACGTGCCTACGGCCTATCTATTGCCTGGCCTATTTGTTATTTCATGTTTTATTGCTTTCGCCATGGGCACATCTATGGGCACCATCACAGCCATTACCCCCATAGGGATTGGACTGGCAGAAAGCCTTAATTTGCCCATTCCATTAACTGTCAGCATAGTGGTAGGCGGCGCTATGTTTGGTGACAATTTATCATTTATTTCCGATACCACAATCGCCGCTACTCGGACACAAGGAGTGCAACTTAAAGATAAGTTCAAAGCTAATTTGATCATTGTATTACCTGCAGCTTTTGTAACGGCTGTATGCCTATTAATGGTAGATATTGACGGCAGCTCAGTGGTGACAAGTAACGACTACGACATGTGGTTGATAATGCCCTACTTACTCATAATTTGTTGTGCTCTGTTTGGAATGAACGTGTTAGGTGTTTTAGGTGTAGGTATTGTCAGTGCTTGTGTAATAGGCTTGACAAAGGGCTTATTCACTTTTACCTCAATGGTGTTAAGTATTCAAAAAGGCCTAGAGTGGATGCAAAACATGGCGGTTATTGCATTATTGATTGGCGGTGTGGTTGCACTAATGAAAGCCTATGGCGGTATTCAATGGCTAGTCACTAACACGACTAAAGGTATATCTACTAAAAAAGGAGCCGAATTTGGAGTAGCCACCTTAGTGAGTACCCTCGATATCGCAACGGCTAACAACACAATAGCCATAGTATCAACTGGCCCCATAGTGCAGGACTTAGCAAAAAAATTCTCTTTAGATCCTAGACGAACCGCAAGTCTTTTAGATATTTTTTCATGTGGGTTTCAAGGTTTAATCCCCTATGGAGGTCAACTTCTAGCAGCAGCCAGTCTTGCGGGCGTATCCCCTTTAGCACTCACCTATTATGGTTGGTACCCCATGTTAATTTTAGTATTTGGCTGCCTTGCTATTGCAACGGGTTTACCTAAATTCAAAAACAAAGTTGAATCTGACTTTTCTGATATTGAAAATTTAGACTTAGAGTAAAGGTTTGACTACACCTTTACTCTAGGTCTGCTATACCGTTTGTTTACACTCAACAAACACAAAAACTGGTCACAATTCAAACAAACCATACTTCTATTAAATCTACCCAGCCATTACTTTCCCAAAAACAATGCATGTTGGTGCCAAAAGTGTGCGCTACTTCTAAAAAAATAGCACTTGAATCGATGTAAACCAGCTGGTCAGGTTTTAAAGTTATCTGGCATAACTATTGCTCTGTGAGGTTAATTGTTGCACAAATCATCATTAAGAATGATACCCGACAAGACAACCACACTATAAAAATTACTACCAGCCCAAAAGACAACTTAAAGTTGCATGGATACGGAGATACATCTTGAGAACGCACAAACTTAATAAACTATCCCTTGCGATAGCAGCAATCACTGCTACATCACTTGCCTTGTCACTTAACGCACAAGAGATTGAAAAAATATCCGTTGTAGGCGTAAAAGATGAAAACATGATCATGCCCCCAGAGTCTAGCAGCACCTATGGCTTTGATATGTCTTTAGTAGAAACACCACGTTCGGTCACAGAAGTAAGCTCTGATTTGATTGAAGCTTATGGATTACGCTCTGTTGATGATTTAGTAAGAATGACACCGGGTGCTTTCACCAGTTCTTTCTTTGGGATCCAGGGGGCTATGGATATTCGTGGAGAAACTGCAGATAACTACTTCAGGGGTTTTCGTAGAATTGCCAACCCTGGAGCCTTTAAAACTAACATTCGTGGCGCGAAACAATTAGAAGTTATGCGCGGGCCTGTCAGCCCATTATATGGAACAGGAAGTGTTGGTGGACAGCTTAATTACTCACCTAAATCTGCAAAATCAGACGCCACTAAATATATAGAAGAGGTTACCGGTAAAGTTGATTTAACACTAGGTACCTACTCTCAAAAAATATTAGCTGCAGAAGCAGGAACTCCATTCAAATTAGGTGATAAGCAAGGTGGTATTTATGTATTTGCTGAAGCCGAAAATTCTGGGTCGTTTTACAATAATTACGAGCCCACCAATGAGATGCTACAAGTTGCCATCGATCTCGATATCACTGACAGCACCACTATGGAATTTGGTTTTCAAGCACAGACATCTGATAGTATCCAAGTACCTGGCTGGAACCGAGTTACCCAAGACTTAATCGATAATGGAACTTATATTACCGGTGCTGCGCCTATAAGAAATAGCGATAATACAATTGGTGCCGACCGCTTATTACCTCAAGAGTCTGGATTTATTAGTTCAGCAGCCCCTTATTTTATTAACTCTTCATTCTCCGGAGTAGGATCATTTTGTAGCCCGGGAGATGCAGACACAAGCAACTTTGTATACAACGATATGCTGTTAGCGTGCCCTGGGGCTCCCGGCTTTATTGATGGTTACGCATTAACCAACCCAGGTGAAACTAAGATTGATCATAAAACCACCTTTATAGATGATATCGATTTTGCTGACTCTACGGCGTTTACTGCTTACTTAGACTTTACTACTTACATTGATGACATGGTTTGGAAAAATCAGTTTTATTATGACTACATGGACCATACCAAATATCAAAGTTGGGGGTTTACTGCTGATTACCCGGGTGCGACTGCCGCTGAATTTCGTTCTAGTTTAATGTTTGATACCCAAAGTGAAAACGTTTCTATTCAACATATAGCAGGAGTTAGTTTGAGGCATGAAGACTTGGACTTAAATCATGCATTTTTTGATGAAACCTTCGATTTTAGGGATATCACAGTTGGGCCTACAGCTAATGATAGAATTGATTGGGCTGTCACCGACCCTTATGAAGATGCAACTATATTATACGACGTAGATGGAAACCCAACTGGAATTGAAGGTACAGTGCGTCGTAACTTTAACGAAGAGCAAGTATCTACTGTTACCAATTTAGGAATATTTTATTTAGCAGATATTAGCTTTGAAAAACTATCTTTATTGTTGGGGGCCCGCTACGACTATTACGATGTAGAAGCAGAAGATGAAGCGGTTTCACTACTGGGTATTCCATTTGGTGATGGCGAGGTTCATAAAGATACTGAATCTGCATTGAGTTATAATTTGAGCATATCATATGCCACTGAATCTGGATTGGTTCCATACGTTACGTATGCAAAAGCCAACTCATTAACTACCAACCAACTTGGTGGTATTATTGCCAGTAGTGTTGATAACGGTGAGTACCTAGCAGATTCAGACTTAATTGAGCTTGGGCTTAAATACAGTAACGAAGAGGATACCATCTATACAGCCCTATCAATATTCGACCAAGAAAAAACGGATCGGATCGGTCAAACTCAAGCCTTAGTGGCAGTTTCTAGTACTGGGGTTGAATTTGAAGCTCGCGCCTTACTGAACGAAAATTTCTCAATGACGGCAACAGCAACTCATATAGAAACTACTGAAGTTAGTGATAATGCTTTAGCCATAATCAATGGTGCTGATTTTGCAGCGCAAAATGGGTTAGAACCCTACCAAGTCTATGGCGGTCGTATTGGAGGTAACCGTTCTACATTTGTTGGGACTGGAGTTGAGTTAGATCGAGGCGGCCTGCCAGACAACACAATTAGTATGTATCTAAACTACGTTCAACCTATGGGGGATGGCAAAATCACTGGAAGTACCGGTTTCGGTTGGGCTGATGAAACCTACACAGATGTACTTGAAACCATTTTGCTACCAAGTTATATGGTGTGGACTGCATCACTAGGGTATATAACTGAAAATTATGAAGTTTTATTCTCAATTAATAATTTATTTGATGAAGAGTATTACACTTCCGCTGATTTATTTGACTCAGTTGTTGTCAAGCCATCTGAAGGTAGAACCGGCTCTGTGATGTTCAGTTATAAGTTCTAATAGTAAATTGAGTTTGCATTAAACCTATTAAATGCAGATGTTTAGACTAAATGCTCAACTTTTAAAAGTTGGGCATTTTTTGTATTGTGTGGCGGTAACCTGAGTCTGAAAGTTTGTAATTGAATGTATAACGACTTAAAACGAATAATTGTGATAAATTAAATCATCTGCCATTAGACAAAGCACAAATGAACAAGAACGACGCAAGCCAAACAATCACCACTCTACAAGAGTTACACCGTATTACATCTGATAGCTCGCTAGATGTAGACAGTAAAATTCAGCGGTTGTTAGTATTAGGCTGTGAAAGGTTTTCTTTACCGTTAGGCATAGTCAGCCATATTTCTGATTCAACCTATACTGTGAAATATGCTTATACGCCCAATGGTGAAGTTAAGGTTGGAGATAAGTTTGATCTAGGGGCGACATATTGTACTCATACCTTACAAAATGAAGCGCCTTTGTCATTCTCTCATGCCGGTGGTAGCAAAATTAAAACCCACCCTTGTTATAGTGCCTTTGGTCTAGAAAGCTACATAGGTACGCCTTTAATCGTTAATGGTAACCCTTTCGGCACAATTAACTTTTCAGGACCAGAAATCAAAGCAGAAGGTTTTAATTCGGACGATCTTGAATTAATTGTACTGTTCTCACAATGGGTCAGTAATGAACTAACTAGAGTTAAATTTGAAAAGCATCTGGCTCGGCAAAAAAATATGCTCGAGATGATGAGTGAACAAGCAAATGTTGGAGCTTGGGAGCTAGATATTGAAAGTGGTAATCTCTTTTGGTCAGCAGTCACTCGAAAAATTCATCAAGTTGCAGATGACTTTGTTCCAACATTAGAGAATGGTATTTCATTTTACAAGGAAGGAGAGCATCGTGATAATATTTCAGCAGCAGTTCAAAACGCTATTGAGACTGGTGATCCATGGTGCGTAGAATTAATTATTGTCACCGCAAGAAATAAAGAGGTTTGGGTTAGAGCCACAGGCTCAGCAGTGATTGAGGATAAAAAATGCGTAGCCTTGTATGGGTCGTTTCAAGATATAGACGAACAAATTAACAATCGCAATACCCTGATAAAAGCCAAAGAGGATGCTGAAGCGGCAGCGCGCTCAAAAAGTCAATTTTTAGCTAATATGAGCCATGAAATCCGCACCCCGATGAACGGCATATTGGGCATGTTACAATGGTTAAAGCGCAGTAAATTAGATGCGAAACAATTGTCTAACGTGAGCATAGCTCAGTCTAGCGCTGAATACTTACTCATCATCCTTAATGACATTCTTGACCTGTCTAAAATAGACGCCAATAAACTGATATTGGAGCAAGAAGACTTTTCTATATCTACCTTTTTAAATGAATTTATAAACATGATGAGCCCAGCGTTTGAAGACAAAAACGTTGACTTAGTCCTTGTGCAACCAGAATTAAAAAGCGATGTGGTTTGTGGTGATCCATTAAGAATTAGGCAAATTCTACATAACTTGGTTGGCAACGCTCTTAAATTTACCGCACATGGACAAGTGACTGTAAACTGGGATCTAGAAACCAACGACAACGGAACAATATTCAGATGCCAAATTACTGATACAGGAATCGGGATAAGTGAGAGAGCACAGAAGTATTTATTTCAACCTTTTACACAAGCTGATTCAAGTACCACACGAAACTACGGAGGCACTGGTTTAGGTTTATCTATTGTGTATCGTTTGTGTGAATTAATGGAAGGGTCGATTAAGGTTATAAGTGAAACCGGTAAAGGCAGTATATTCAGGTTCTCTATTCCGTTAGGGTTACCTAAAACCAACTCAAATTTTAAAGTACACGAAACAGAAAGCCAACCGCTCCTTCAAAAAATCGGCCAAATAAAAAAGCACACGGGTACTATTTTAGTAGTTGAAGATAACGAAATAAATCAACTTGTTGTTATAGAATTATTAACCCAAATAGGCTTGAACGCTACAGCTTGTTCTAATGGCCAAGAAGCCCTTGATATATTAAGCAACACCACAACAAATCAAGCCTTTGAGTTGGTATTAATGGATTGCCAAATGCCTATAATGGATGGCTTTGAAGCGACAATCAAAATTCGTAATGGCGATGCTGGGAAACACGTTAAAGATATCCCAATAGTCGCGTTAACCGCTAATGCAATGAAAGGCGATCAACAGCATTGTTTAGCTATTGGCATGACAGATTATGTTAGCAAACCCATTGATATAGATAAATTAATGAATACGCTAAGAAAATTTATCCCCTTAGAAAGTTCAGCATAATTCACCGGTAACTAATGATTACACTTCATATTGGCCTATTATTATCGAATAATGCCTAATTTGCCAATATAAAGTATCAAGCGACTACACTATTCTTATTACTAACAAACACTTACCTTTTTAAAGGTAATATAATAATTAAGGATATAAAATGAGAGCTACAGACTTACACGATGCAATTAATACTTACTTTGACGCCCTTTATTATTGCGATATAAGTTTATTAGATACAGTATTTCATCCGAGCGCTAGCTTGTTTGATGTTGATGAAGGAAAGTTACTAGTAGATCCAATTGCAAGCTTTAGGCAAGACGTTGCAACTCGCCCCTCCCCTGCCAGCGTAAAACAATCAAGAGAACAAGAAGTCATTATGATTGATTGGCTATCTAAAGAGTGCGCAACAGTTAAATTACGCCTGCGAGCCCACAACAGTATTTTTGTTGATCATTTAAGCTTTGTGAAAGACGCTGATGGCTGGTGTATAGTGTCTAAGGTTTGGCATTTAGAGCGCACTGTCTAAACAGCAAGAATATAAATGTCCAGACATTAGCGAGTAAAACTAATGTCTGGTTTGTCGCCTTAAAGCATGGTGTTACATACTTTTTACTTTAGTGGTGGCATTAACTCCAAGGTAACCGTTTTGGCATCAACCCTATCGATAATTTTAATAATAGTGGTTTGCACAGTTTCGTCTTGACGCATGTCAGTGCTGCTTTCAAAGATTTCTATCATAGGCGTAGCATTTTCAGCTTCAATAAACCCTACCTCTACTTTTGTTGCTATACCGCCATCATTTCCAAAATATTGAATGCTAATAAGCGGATATCCATGAAAACCTCGCTTCACTCGTTTATTAATACGTTTTTGCGATTTATCTAAGTTCATCTTCTATCCTGAATATTGAGTAACCCGTAGATAGTAACTGACTATCTAAATAAAGCAGATATATAAAAACCACAAAAACAATATTCCTTCTAACTTCCCGCAAACACTTAACGTATAATGCCCTCAATTACGTACATTTAAGATATGCCCATGACAGTTGAAACCTTTACACCCAATAAAACCACAACTTTAGAGACGCCAGTCAAAGTTTTAGAAGATAGTCCGATTCAAAAAACAAATGGCACCAAAATTGGCTTCGTTAGTTTAGGCTGCCCAAAAAATCTAGTGGATTCTGAGCGTATTCTTACGCAATTGCGTACTGAAGGTTACGACGTAGTACCTACCTACAATGACTCTGATTTGGTCATTGTGAACACATGTGGTTTTATTGATTCAGCTGTACAAGAGTCACTTGATACCATAGGTGAAGCCCTCAACGAAAATGGCAAGGTGATCGTTACAGGTTGTTTGGGTATAAAAGAAGATGAAATCCGTGAGGTGCATCCAAACGTGTTGGCCATAACCGGCCCTCATGCCTATGAAGAAGTCGTCAATCAAGTTCACGAACATTTACCCCAGCCAGAACACAACCCATACATGAACTTGGTACCTGATATTGGAGTTAAGTTAACGCCTCGCCATTACGCATATTTAAAGATATCTGAAGGCTGTAACCACAGGTGTACATTCTGTATTATCCCATCAATGCGTGGTGATTTAGTCAGCCGTCCAATCGGTAGTATTTTAGATGAAGCAAAGCGCCTAAAGAATGCGGGTGTAAAAGAACTTCTCGTGATTTCTCAAGATACTAGTGCATATGGGGTAGACGTAAAATATAAAACTGATTTTTGGGACGGCATGCCGGTAAAAACCGATATGAAAGCCCTATGCGAAAAACTAGGTGAAATGGGTATATGGGTTCGACTTCATTATGTATACCCTTATCCATCAGTTGATAAAGTGATGCCTCTTATGGCTGAAGGTAAAATACTGCCTTATTTAGATATACCGTTTCAACATGCCAGTCCAAGAGTTTTAAAGCTAATGAAGCGCCCAGCCGCTGCTGAGAAAACCATGGAACGCATCAAATCGTGGCGTGAAAAGTGTCCTAATCTAGTCATTCGCTCAACCTTTATTGTGGGCTTCCCTGGTGAAACCGAAGATGACTTCCAAATGTTATTAGATTTTCTAGATGAAGCACAGTTAGACCGTGTAGGTTGCTTTAAGTACTCAGACGTGGATGGCGCGAAAGCTAACGACTTACCAGACCCAGTAGGTGAAGAAATCAAACAACAACGCTTCGAACGCTTTATGCATAAACAAGCACAAATAAGTACAGCGAAGCTAGAAGCAAAAATTGGCCTTGAATACCAAGTTATCATTGATGAAGTTACACCTGAAGGTGCAGTTGGTAGATGTTATGCCGACGCGCCAGAAATTGATGGTAATGTGCATTTAACAGACGAGTTTGACGTTAAGCCAGGTGATATTATCTGGGCACAAATAATCCATAATGATGAGCATGATTTGTGGGCGGTGAAAGTTGATGAAGACTCTGAATAACACTCTTTGCAACAGCAGATTAAGGAACAAAATATAAAATGGAAGCAAACATTCCCGACATAGCAGAAATCATTCAACTCGCTGTGGCACCTGTATTTATGCTTACCGGTATCGCTGGATTTTTAAATGTTATGTCTGGACGCCTAGGCCGCATAGTCGACCGAGCACGCATAATGGAGAGACGGGTCCATACGATTAAAAACCCTGACTATTTAAGACAATCAGAAAAAGAGCTGAAAAACCTGTGGCGTCGTATTACCATTATCAACCGCTCCATTGGATTATGTACTGCTTCTGCCTTATTTGTGTGTGCCATGGTCGCAGGCTTATTTTTGGGCGATTTTTGGATGATAGACCTTAGCGAGTTAATAATTTCACTCTTTGTTTTAGCTTTATTTTTACTTATTTTTGCATTATTAATGTTTTTAAAAGAAGTACAGTTAGCCACTAGAACGTTACAAATGGGAAAAGAAAAATTATTCGAATAACTTTTCTTTACCTGATTTTGCTAAACCCATTGAAAATGACGTAGTAAAAATAAACCTATTGTTGAGCTAATTAGAGAGAATATAGTGCTACCAGCAATAATGGCGGCAGTAAGATGATAGTCGCCGCCAATACTTCGCACCATAGGATAAGCTGCAGCAGCAGTCGGTGCCGATGTCATCATGTAAAGGACGCCTAACTCAACTCCTCGCAAACCAAACATATACCCAGCAGTAGTCGCCACCAAAGGTAGAAATGCAATTTTACTAACAATCGCCCAATACAATAAATTCGAGGCACGGAATTCTTTTAAACGAATAGAGGCACCCACACATAACAGAGCTAATGGTAAGGTCATACGGGCCAAGTATTGGCCGGTGTCGGTAATTAGTTTAGGCAGCTGAATCGACAACAAGGCAACAAACAAAGCGAGGCCAATAGCAATGGCTAATGGGTTAGTTAATACACTCTTTGCAACTGCTTTTACTGAAGGGCTTTCAGCTTGATGGTAATACAGAGTCAAAATTGAAAAAATATTCAGGGGCACCACAAGTACTGCTAAATAAATAGATGCCAAGGATAAAGCAGAATCACCAAACGCATTTACCGCTAATGCCAAACCAATAATGGCCATATTGCCGCGACACGCTCCTTGAACAAAGGCCCCTCTCGCCTGTTTGTTTGCGATGTAGTATCCAAAAAAGTGGTACACCAAAAACGTGATGGTCATCACCGCAGCACCGAAGGCAATTAATGAAGTTGGAAATTCTTGAGACAAATTAATATTGGCAATATTAACAAACAATAGACAAGGTAGTGTTAAGTTAAAAACCAGCTTAGAGCCTGTTTCAACAAACTCTTCGGTAATCCAACGAATACGCTTTAGAAAGACCCCCAAGATAATAATTAAGCTTATAGGTAACGTAACTTCTACGGCAAAGCCAAGTGATGCGAACATCTATATCCATCCTTTTTTATTAATCAATTTTAGCATATTAACTGCCCCCCATGTACAAGCTCATTCAGTACCTTGTCCATCCATAATGTTGCCAACATCCTTGTGATTGGTAACCGGCCTTAGTTTAATAGCGAAATTCCAATCTATATCCAGAGTATCCTGAATAAAATCAAACACTTAGTTTTGTAGAGGGGAGCAAGTAATCAATATGGGCTGGGTATGCTTAGCAATAGTAGGGTTTTACACCTAACCTTTCTGTAGCCATGTTGACATAAAAAGGAATAGTAAAGTGATAAAAAAGAATACACATAACGATAGTAAATGGTGAAGTAAAAATCACTACAATAAATCTCGCTTTCTTAAAAGAGTCTAAAATGCCAGCTGTGCCCTATTCTACAAGATACCTAAACCGTTGTAATGCTTAAAACACACCTTTACACTTAGCGCTTGTGCTCCAACAAACTCACTTCAAAGAGATGATTGAACCCCATATGGCAAACAACACAAATAAAAAAATATGTATAGTAACAGGTGGCAGTTTTGGCATTGGGGAAGCAGTGTGTCAAAAGTTTTTAGAACAAAACTATCATGTAATTAATTTGGATATCAAAATCAACCCAAAACAATCTACCGCTATTGAATGGTTTAAATGCGACATGTCTAACACAGCTGACATAACAATGAATGTTGAAAAAGCGATCACCAATCATGGCAGAGTTGACGCACTAATTTCCAATGCAGGTATTCATTTTTCTGGCAATATTGAAGATACTAGTGAAAAAGATTTCGAGCGTGTGTTTTCACTTAATGTAAAAGGTGCTATCACAGCTACAAAGGCCGTCTTACCCATAATGAAGCAACAGAAACAGGGGGTAATTTTGTATATGGCGTCTGACCAAGCACTCGTGGCTAAAACCAACTCTTTTGCCTATAACCTAAGTAAATCAGCCTTGGCTTCTATGGCCAAAACAACAGCGCTCGATTACGCTCAATTTAATATTAGAGCCAATGCTGTTTGTCCGGGTACCATTGAAACCCCTTTGTATCATACTGCCATTCAAAACTATGTGAACGAGTCTGGAGTAGATATCAACCTTGTTCACCAAGAGGAGGCCGCCCTACAGCCATTAGGAAGGCTAGGTAAAGCAAATGAGGTGGCTGCTCTAACGTATTTTTTAGCCTCAGATGATGCAGCATTTATTACTGGGAGCCTGCAATCTATTGATGGGGGCTACACTGCGCAGTAACGGCATAAAGAATGAATGACTCCCCTATAAACATCATCGACCCACACCTACATTTATTTGATCTAAGTGAAGGTAAATATGATTGGCTTAAAGAGCACAACCCACCCCATTGGCCCGATAAAATAAATATAAACCGCAATTTCAACCAAGCTGATTTAACCCTGTTCCCTCCGCAGCAGCTAGCAGGCTTTGTACATATCGAAGCAGGATTTGATAACCAACACCCATGGCGAGAAATTGATTGGTTAGAGCAAAATTGTACATTGCCGTTTAAAAGTGTGGCGTATGCAGATCTATGCTCTGCAAGTTTCTCTGAGCATATTATGCAATTAAAACAACGAGCGTCAGTAACGGGTATTCGCTATATATTAGATAATGAGGCCGATAGGATCTTAAGCTCTGATATGACTCATAAACACCTTACTTTGTTGCAACAACATAACCTGAGTTTTGATGCTCAACTATCATTAAGTGATGATTCAGGTACAGAACAGCTAACAAAAATTGCCGCAACACTCCCTTTGTTGAAGATAATAATTAATCATGGGGGTTGGCCTCTAGATAACACTTCTAACGGTGAGAAAAGATGGAAATCTAACCTCTTAAACTTATCACACTATAATAATGTGGCTATAAAATTATCGGGATGGGAGATGTCGGACAGGCATTGGAACCATAGTCAGGCTTCGAAGGCACTAAACAGTTGCTTAGAGATATTCGGCGAACAAAGAGTCATGTTAGCAAGCAACTTCCCACTTTGTACTTTTAGCAACTCTTATAGTGATTTATGGAGAAAATATAATCATTCACTAGGGCTATCTGAACTTTATTTTAACACCATTAGCTACAAAAACGCCTTAATTTGGTATAAATTTAATGACTAAAAGTTATATCGCAAACCAATAAACAGTGCAGATGCTGCTAGATCATTTTGTCCCTTAATATATTCAATTTCTGTACGGACGAGGGTTCTGGCCCCAACAAAAGCATCAAACCCTAAACCAATTACCGCCGCCGCGCCTGCCTCGTCATAATCACACAAAGTTACAATGCCATAATTATCAACGTCTACAATCGTACCTTGTCCTAATTGGCACTCTTGATCCCCAGCATAAATATTTTGACCTCTAACATCAGTTTTTAGCATACCCAAACGATAGAACAACTCTCCATACCTGTTAGACGCTTTCCCTATAAGTGCTAGAAATAATCCATCACCTTGTGCCACACTTTTTTGCTTAATCACATCATTTGCACTTGGCAATGCTGAGATATAGAGTTCTTCATAACCTAACTGTTGATATCCAGCCTCAACATACCACTGAGGATGAAATTGATACCCAAATCCAAATTTATAGGCTAGATTTTGGTTGCTATTTTTTGCTATTTCCAAATTGGTTACGCCCAACGAAAAGACGCTATATAATCTATCTGCTGCAATTCCTTGGCAACAAAATATTCCCCCTAATAGTGCTACCCCAAACCTTTTCAAAACCACGTTTTAATCCAATTCAAAATCTTATTACCTTTACCATACTACATTTTCATAAGTAGCAACAATTATGGATAGCGCTACTGTTTACGCAGTTCTTTGGTTAAAGAAACCGAGTTAAACTCAGCTAAAAACTAAATCACAAATTGCTTAGTTTGCTTTCAATGTTTAGTATCTGAATTGGTAACATAAATATTATAATGCACAAGGGTTGTTAAGATTAATGAATAAAGTTTGCATGGTAATTCTGGTAATGTTTTTGTGCACTGCATGTGCCAGCGGATCGGCTCCACCAATTATGACTGAAGAAAAATTTGAAAGCCGAATTAACGACAAAGGACAAACTGAATTTGTATATGGGATATCTTGGAAAAACACTTCTCAGGCCTCTTTATTGCGCAAAGGCAGACAAGAAATCGAACGCCCCAAGAATGATAGGTTTAGCCCTGCCTCAAACAATCAAAGGTTAGATATTCAAGCTAACAACCAAACCAAACTTGACCTAGAAGATACGGCAGCTAATGCCTTAAAACTAAAACTAGAAAAAGAACAGGTTTGCTTAAAAGGTTACGAAATTAGTAATGTAGTATGGAAAGCAGACAATATCCGCTTGCTAGGTTATTGTTTTTGATATCGCTCAACACAAAACAAACAAATAATGGAAAGTTAATGCAAAGTATAAAAACACGTGCTGCTGTCGCTTGGGCAGCAAATCAACCTTTATCCATTGAAGAAGTTGATTTAGAGCTACCTAAGAAAGGGGAAGTTTTAGTTAAAATAGTTGCCACTGGAGTCTGTCATACCGATGCTTATACGTTATCTGGTGATGATCCAGAAGGCTTATTTCCGGCCATACTAGGCCACGAAGGAGCGGGTATAGTTCAAGCCATAGGTGAAGGTGTCACCATGGTCGAAGTGGGTGATCATGTCATTCCACTGTACACACCAGAATGCGGTAAATGTAAATTTTGCTTATCAGGAAAAACCAATTTATGCCAAGCAATACGCACCACCCAAGGTAAGGGGGTTATGCCAGACGGCACTAGTCGTTTTTCAATAAATGGAGAACCAATCTACCATTATATGGGTACATCGACCTTTGCTGAACATACTGTGGTGCCAGAAATAGCGCTGGCTAAAATCCCCAAAGATGCTCCGTTAGAGAAAGTTTGTTTATTAGGTTGTGGTGTAACAACTGGCATGGGCGCAGTTACCAATGCAGCTAAAGTTGAAGAAGGTGACACAGTTGCGGTTTTTGGCTTAGGGGGAATTGGATTATCCGTGTTAATTGGTGCAAAAATGGCCAAAGCCGGTCGGATCATAGCGATTGACGTTAATGAAGATAAGTTTGATATTGCGAAAAAGTTAGGTGCAACGGATGTTGTAAACCCTAAGAATTATGATAAATCTATCCAAGAAATTATTGTTGATATGACAGAAGGTGGAGTGGACTATTCCTTCGAATGTATAGGTAACGTGAATGTGATGCGTTCAGCATTAGAGTGCTGTCACAAAGGCTGGGGCGAATCTGTGATTATCGGAGTTGCAGGCGCAGGCCAAGAAATATCAACCCGTCCATTCCAACTAGTTACCGGTCGTGTTTGGCGCGGGACTGCATTTGGTGGGGTCAAAGGCCGCAGTCAACTCCCTGATTATGTACAACGCTACATGGATGGAGAGTTTGAATTAGATACGTTTATAACCCACACCATGCCATTGGAGAATATTAATTCAGCATTCGATCTTATGCATGAAGGCAAATCAATTCGTAGCGTGGTGCATTTTTAATGACTATTGCAACAGAACTTGCTGAATTGAGTGCCAATAAGTGTTTTGGTGGCACTCAAAAGCGTTATAGCCATCGTTCTAGGGTACTAAATTGCGAAATGAAATTTAGTGTATTTATTCCGCCAGTTAAAGACACGAATCAAAGATTACCAGTGTTGTATTGGTTAAGCGGATTAACGTGCACCGATGAAAACTTTGCCACCAAAGCCGGTGCACAAAGAGCAGCAGCTAGATTAGGGATCATATTAGTGATGCCAGATACCAGTCCTAGAGGGGATGCTGTTCCTGATGCAGCAGATGGCGCTTATGATCTTGGGTTAGGGGCAGGTTTTTATGTGAATGCTACAGAGCAACCTTGGCAAGATAACTATCAAATGTATGACTATATAGTTGATGAGCTACCAAGCCTTATTCAAAAAGAGTTTAAGGTCAAACCCAAAGCAGCAATTGCAGGGCACTCAATGGGAGGACATGGTGCTTTAATCGTCGCGCTGTCTAATATGAAACAATATTGTTCAGTCTCGGCTTTTGCTCCTATTGTTAACCCAAGTGATTGCCAATGGGGACAAAAAGCGTTTAAACACTATTTGGGGGCAAACACCAAGGATTGGGAGGCTTACGACAGCTGTGCATTGATGCGCCAACAAGGTAGCTTTTTGCATATACCTATGCTGATTGACCAAGGGCTAGATGACAATTTTTTTCATACTCAAAAGCTTACCAGCCCATTAGAACAAGTTGCCGAAGATATAAATTATAAAGCAGAGTTTCGCTATCACCCTGGTTATGATCACAGTTACTTTTTTATAGCGAGTTTCATTGAAGAGCACCTGAATTTTCATGCCGAACATCTCAATAAAGCTTTCTAAAAAACTCTATTTTTGATTATTCATCTACTAGTTAGTTTTTAGTAGATGAATAAATTCCAGTAAGTGGTTGGGATTATCGCCTTAAACTATACGTTTGGTGCCCTATCCAACAAGCACCTATATAAAGGATTCTGACCAATTGACAAACACTTGGCTCATGAATTAGAAGCTCTGTTCAAACGAACACTTTTGACTACTTTAGAGATAAAGACCTCTTGAGTACTCGACTAACATTACTATTTTCTAAACCTTAAAAATAATACTCTAAACTCATTTGTAGGTAATCGTCACTGCGAATTAAATAGGTAGGTTCCAAGGGTTCGTCACTCGAGAAAAACCAAGCATCTACACGCCATTTCCAATTATCATTAATTCGACTTGATGCTTCAATAAAACCAGACCTAACTTTGGAATAATCTAAATCCTGCACTAGACCGACTAAAATTTCAGTGCCATCAATATTATTCAACACAATACGACTGCCTAACATCAAATCATTTTGTGCTTGGGTTTGATTATCACGTTCGTCATATTGATATTCCATGAGCAAATTTATATCAATAAAACTATCGAACACTTGAACAAAGGAATACTCAAATCCCCCCACAAAAGCACTGGTACTCTGATCGAGAATTTTACGATGAACACCTTCAAATTTAAGCGTCCAGTCACCCACTAAAGCCAACGCATCTAAACCAACTTGCTGCAATAAAGGATAATAAGGCAGAATGCTCGACTCAGAAGACTCATTGGTATCTAACATAAAAAGGGGCTCTCTAGAGGTGCCATCAAAATAAGACAAACCTATATCCAAATTGCCCAAAGAGTGTTCCCAGCGCGCAGCCCAATCTAAATGTTGCTCTTCATCATCAGATTCATACAGGGGATTATCAGTATTCACAGGTAACGGAGCACGAAAGTGACCATCAAGACCTGAAAATGTGCGCTCTCTGAAATAAGGCAATAGGTACACCGTTGTGTTACCCCAATCTTTAAATAGAGAAAAAGTAACCATCGGCTGACCAAGCTTATCTTCGCCATCAACCGCTTCAACAGCATCAGTTTGATTAATAATATCAACTAAATGTAAAGATTCGATTTGTCCCCAAAATACCATTCCTATGCCTGCTTGAAATTCCCACTCAGCACCGGAATGAGTCCATTTTAATTCGCGAATATCCACATGGGTTCTTTCTGAGTCTTGCTGATCAACACGTAAAAAGCCTTTCAATACGATACTGTCATCACCATTATTGAATGATGTGTACAACTCAGGAGAAAAGTATCCAGATAAATTACTTCTTTGTTGTTGTGGGTAAGCTGCATCCTCAAAAAAATAACGTTGCTCTACCCCTGCATCACCATGGTACTCAATATCAGCAAGCGTAATCATAGGGAAAATTGAAATAAGAAATGCACCGAGCAGTTTCAATTTTTGGCCTTTAATTCAAAATTTTGATTTTTACTTAACATTTTTAAGTCTAGCTTCATCAAAATCTGCCTTGCCCAGCCCCACACCAAACTCGAGATTATGTGTCACTAACTCGGTACTTTTTCCATTTTGCTCATTAAACATTTCCATTCTCATTGGCCGCCAGTATTTATTTAAATATAACTCATACTCTTCCATCACTAGCTCTTTTAATAGGCTCTTTTTACGATCATAAGATTCAACTTTCAAAACTCGGTAATGCTTTTTATCAAGCCAAACCACTTGTTTGGTATAACCAGAATTTTTATCCAAGGGGATCTGCTCTACTACAAAACAAGCTTGACCATCAAAACTTTCTTCTCTTAAAAATTTAAATGTAAACTTTTCAACTTCGAAAGAGCTCATGTCTTCGTAAGCAAACTCACTGCCCATAAAGGGGCCCGACTTGTTTTTAGAACGTATTCTCGTTACCCGTTTACGTTTTGGTAAATATATCCATTGGTCATCTGGTTCATTGGCATGGGAAAAGCTTAGAAATGCAGCCCCCTTTACATCCAGTGGCTGATCAAAAATCGTCAATCCCTTATCACCATCACCAACAATTTCCAATGACTTTATACGCATCTTACGTTCAACTTCTTGACCTTGAGCATTACGCAAAATCATACTCACATTGGCGGAACTATCCCCCCACCCTGCGTCTCTTGCTTTGCGCTCTTTAGCTATTTCTAAGCCCCTTTCTGCAGCCGATTGAGCATGAACATTTAAACTTAGTAAGAATGCCAAGGACAAAGTTATAAGGATTTGGTAGCACCTAGATTTAAGATTAGTCATCATGGAATACTCCTAATTAAGATGAGACGAGGGCATTCTCATTTTTTTTGCGGTCAAACGCAATTAAGAATGCAGGTAAAAATAAGAAGTCTACGACTAAAGCAACCACAATGATAATACTAGTTAATAAACCCATCTCTGAATTAACGGCAAAAGGTGAAAAAGTCAGTACAGAAAACCCCACCGCTAAAACTAAGGTTGTTACCCATAGCGCTTTTCCGACACTCGCAAATGCATACCTAACACTCTCTTGGGTATCCTCTCCACTTTTACGAGCGTAATCATATTTAGTTAAAAAGTGCACGGTATCATCAACAATAATGCCTAGCGTCATACTTAACACGATAGATAAACCTAAGTTAACTTCACCAGAATAAAGCCCCCAGATTCCAAAGCCTATACAAGCAGGTAATAGATTAGGTAACAAACTCACTAACCCCATGCGCCATGATTTCAAAGCTAATACCAATAAAATCGAAATTAAGATAAGTGCAACAATCGACCCCTTCAACATACTCTCCATATTAGCTTCTCCAATATGTGCGAACATCAAATTAGGACTTGCCACAATTAACGTATACTCATCAGCATTTTCATCAAACCAAATGTGAGCACGCTGTTCAAGGCCAGTTAACTCTTTACTACCTAAATTTTTTATCGTGGTCATAATACGAGTGGCAGATTTATTTAAATCGAGTTGATTCGTTAGGTCTAATCCATAGGGTAACGAAAACTCATACATCAATAAGTACTGAGCAGCCAACTCTCGGTCATCTGGGAGAGTATAAAATGCTAAGTCATCCTTGTTCATATTTTTGTTCAAGCGCTTATAAGTATCTGCAATAGTGGAAACATGATCCACTTCCGGTTGAGCTCGTAACCATTCACTAAACTTTTCGACAATTATAAGGACCTCTGGAATATTTATACCTGAATCAATATTTGAATTGATAGCGAAATCAATGCTGGTCATTCCACTGAGGTTTTGCTCTTGAAAATTAGTTGATTGTCTAAATTCGGTAGTATCATCAAAATAGTCAGTAGCAACATCGTTTAACTGGTTTTTAAATGAAAACCCTATGGCTACTAAAGTTACAATTAAGCTAAGAGGCAGTAAATTTCTATGTTGGCTAATCACCCATTCACCGAACTTTTCAGTAGCACCCGTTTGTGTATTTCGTTTGTCGACATTTTTTAAAGGCAATAACATTATTATGGCGGGTAAAATACTCAGAGAAAATACACATGCAAACACAACGCCTAAAGCAGTTAAATTTCCTAAATCCGCTAAAATAGGTACCTCTGAAAAATTTAACGTAAGAAATCCAATAGCCGTCGTTATACTAGTAATTAAAATCGGCTTTTTATTTAAATGAATGCTATCTAGAAGAGCATCCCCTTTGTCTTTTCCTTGACCCATCGAGAACATCATACTTGAAATGACATGAATGCAGTCTGCAACCGCCAACGTCATCACAATCGTGGGTACATTTACGCTTGCAGTGCTTAAAAACAGCCCAAACCATCCCGCCAACCCCATCGTTGATACAATACTTGCAATTATTACAAACAATGTCGCTAACGTGCCCACAAATGTACGCAATAACAACCACATAATCACTAATACAGCCACAAACATAAGTGGAATAAGTGTTGACGCGTCTCGTTTAGCAGAGTCTGCAAAGGCGTTGTTCATTACCACCATACCAGTGTGATAAAAGTCATGTTCGGGGAATTCTTGTTTAAAGGTGTTTGTCATTTCCTTTACAAATTCAGTAATGACAAACACCTCTTCGGTTTGATCGCCGTCTGGTAAATTAATTGTAATATTAATTATTGAAACATGCCCTTTTGCAGAGACCATTCGACCAACTAAATTAGGTTCACCTAAAGCAATCTTCTTAACTTTTTCTAGCTCTTCTGAAGAAATATTGACAGTTTGTGGCACTAGGTCATCAACCACAAGATCATCATCTTCTGCCCAAGTGTGTTGAAAGTTTGTTAGGGAGTCTACTCGAATGGACATAGGCGTTTGCCAAGCCTGTTCTGTCATTTTTTGTATTAGAGTTACGGTTTCTTTAGTAAATACATTGCCAGATTTTGGGGCTATAATAATGCTGACATTTTCATTTTTGCTGAACGTGTTCTGCATATGTTCAAATGCCATTCTTTGAGGGTTGTCCTCCTCAAAAAACACCTTGTAATCCCCTCTAAAATATAAATTTTTAGCGCCGAGCGCCGAAACAAAAATTAGAATCACACCTATAATCAATACAATCTTAGGATGAGTAACTGGGATATTTAACCAAGTATTTTTCACTTAACATGCCACCTTTTTGAATTCGAAGACTAAAAAGATCTGTCTTGGCAACCTAGCTAGGCATCAAGATTCTCATTATCTCTTTTATAACATTTAAAGCATTTCCTCACCTAAAGCCTAATAATTGTATTAAAGGCAATAATAAACGTTTAGATAAATGCAGATATAGACTCAAAATATCATTAAAAAAATATTTTTTGTTTAATTTAAGATGATTTTTAAGATCTAGTAACGAATATAAATACTAAAGTATTTTGATCTTTTCTCTGAATTCAGTATTATACACTTAACTGGTCAGATGAGCGGATGAGACACAATGAGTATTAGAACAAGTCTTAAAAAAGTATTACCCCCAATTTCAATTACCGAACAAGAAGCATTAGAAGCAGGTGATATTTGGTTAGAAGCGTCTATATATCAGGGTAAACCTGATATGCAAGCATTAAGAAACATTCCTACAGCTAAGTTAAGTTCAGATGAACAAGCTTTTTTAAATGGCCCTGTTCAACAAGTACTTGAAATGGTTGATGACTTTGCATTGCAAAATGACAAACACATCCCTCAAGCCATTTTAGACTTTTTAAGTGCTAACAAATTTTTTGCACTCATTATCCCTAAAAAGTTTGGAGGCTTAGAATTTACTCCTTATGCCAACTCAACCATAGTTGCCACCCTAGCGGCGAAAAGTGGAGCCTTAGCCGTAACGGTTATGGTGCCTAACTCCTTAGGCCCGGGCGAATTACTCATGCATTATGGTACGCCAGAACAGCAAAACCATTATTTGCCAAGGTTAGCAATAGGACAAGATATCCCCTGTTTTGCATTAACAAGTCCTGAAGCTGGTTCAGACGCAGGGGCAATACCTGACGCAGCAATTGTGACCAAAGGTATCTGGGAAGGCGAAGAAGTCGTTGGCTTGCGTGTTTCATGGGACAAGCGATATATAACACTTGCCCCGATAGCCACGGTGTTAGGCCTAGCATTTAAAGTATTTGATACTGAAGGCTTATTAGGAGATCAAGTCGAGCTGGGTATTACCTGCGCCCTTATTCCCAAGTCTCACCAAGGGGTGGAGTTAGGTAATCGTCACGACCCTATGGGGGTGACCTTTTATAATGGAACGACTCGTGGACAAGACGTGTTCATTCCTATGGACTTTATCATTGGCGGTCAAAAAAATATTGGTCGTGGCTGGCAAATGCTGGTTGCATGTTTAGGTGCTGGTCGTGGTATATCGCTACCTGCAATGGGCGTAGCTTCAGCACAAACTGCATTTAAGTCCACTGTCGAATATTCTTTTGTACGTGAACAATTTGGTGTACCTATTGGACGCTTTGAGGGCATACAAGAAGAGTTAGCTGATATTGCTGGTAAAACCTTTGTCTTAGAAGCAATGCGTGTACTAACCACCGAAGGCTTAAATTTAGGGTTAAAGCCCGGTGTAGTCACCGCTATGGCGAAGTATCATATGACTGAGCTCGGAAGAGAAGTGCTCAACTCTGCTATGGATATTCAAGCTGGTAAAGCCATTCAACGTGGGCCACAAAATACCTTAGCCGGTGGATATGCAGCTCAACCAATAGGTATTACTGTTGAAGGCGCAAATATTCTCACCCGTAGCTTGATGATATTTGGTCAAGGCACAATGCGTTGCCACCCTCACTTGAAACAGATGGTTGACCTGATTCACAGTGAAGACAGCCAAGCCGATACACAATTCAATAAAGTATTAGGTAAAACCATTAGCTTTAGTGTTAAGAATGCATTTCGTAGCTTAGCCAAAAGCTACCTACCCTTTACCCGCGGTGCGGCTTCAGCTCTACCAGAAGTTCGTAAATACGAAAAGCGTATGAATACACTCGCGGCAAAATTAGCACCGATGGCAGATTTATCTCTTTTAGTGCTAGGTGGCGATTTAAAGAAAGCAGAAATGTTATCAGCACGTCTAGGTGATGTAATGAGCTATTTGTATGCCGCAATGGCCGTGGTGCGTTTTTACGAGCAACGAGTTGAAAATCGTGACGAAGCCTTACCTTATTTTGAGTACGCAATTCAGTGGTGTTTAAAGAAAGGAGAAACCGCATTAAATGACTTTATTGCTAACTTCTCTAACAAGCCAGTTAGAGGCTTAATGCGTTTACTAACCAACACTTTCACTTCGTCTGTAAAAGGTATTTCTGATGATCTTAAAAGAGAACTATCTGCTGCAGCTATGCAAGACACCAGCATCAAAGCACAATTGAGCCACTTAGTTAAAGTGATACCTGGTGATGGCAATGACATTAACGAACAAGCCTTTAAAGCTAAGCATGCTGTCATGCCTCAACTAAAGAAAATACAAAAGGCGCTTCGTAATACGCCAGTTATTCCTTTTATATCGTTTGAGCATGCAGTTGGCAAATTACACGCTGCGGGTGAACTTTCAGCTGAAGAAGTCGCTTTAGTAATCGATTACAATGACAAACGTAAAGTGGCAATACGGGTTGATGAGTTTACATTTGATCTAGAGTTATTAGACAAAGACCTCACCTTAGTGAATGAGTCTGGTAATAAAAAAGCAGATGCGGCTTAACCTTAAGCCATAAATACGAAGGGGCATTGATTCATTTCAATGCCTCTTTTTTAATGCCCCTGTAAATATGACTAATGTTTAAAGAATAGTCCGAAAGAACGAACGCTTGAATGACTTAAGATCAATACACCCGTGGTTAATAGTAGTGCTAGAACCTCAGTAACAGGAGCAGCGTACCAAATGCCCCACTCTGCAAAAAATAGCGGTAGAACAAAAATCAAAGGTAATGAAAAAGCATAGGTTTTAGTAATGCCTAGTATGCCTGCACGTTTAGCATCACCTATCGCCTGAAAAAACATACTAATCATCATTTGTGGCCCCATTAGAAACAACCCCAAAGTAGTCCACGGAAAAATTCTTGCGACTTCGGCTACAACTTGATGGTCAGTCACAAACAAAGCCCCTAATTTTTCGTGAAACACCACCCCGAGCAATTGTAAGGTAACGCAATATATCAAGGAAACCAGCAGAGCGATTTTAATACTGCTATTCACTCGACTTAATTCATTCGCGCCATAGTTATTACCCACAATAGCTTGAAACGCCATGCTCAAGCCTAACAAAGGTAAAAATATAAAAGTCATTAAACGGGTAATAATTCCATAAGCGCCAACCGTTGTTTCATAGTTCGCAGCATCCCACATTTGTAAATTATACAAGATGGCCCCTGACGATAGAGATAGACCTAGGTAATTCAAACTTGATGGCGCGCCTAACGACAAAAATGTAGTCCAATGGCAACGTAACATTGAAAACTGTATCACCTGTCGCTTGATGCCATGAGGTTGGTATTTTCGATATAAGAAAATCACCACCAAGGCAGCTGCTTGGGCTAGAACGGTACCATAAGCAGAACCAGCTACCCCCCATTGAAATTCGACGATCAACAAGTAGTTAAATACAGCGTTGAGCAACACTGAAATCAGTGAAATGATAGCCATAAAAGAAACATGGCCTTCGCAGCGTAAACTGTCACCATTTATCCCTAGGATAAATACCAGAGGGGAGCAAAACACCAAAATAGCAATGTACTCATAACTCATACTAGCAATGGTTTCAGAGCCATTACTCACTGCTTCCGTTAGCGTGTTTCCTCCTAAAATGAACATGATAATAAGTACACTGCAAACCACTAACGATAACGTTATAGCTTGAGAAAAGGTTTCGACAGACTGAGATTGCTCACCAGCGCCTAGCTGCCTTGCCATTAAACTAGCAAAGCCATTAGAAACTAAGGTAGACAGGGCAACTATCATGATAAATGCTGGAAACATTGACGTTACAGCCGTTAACGCCTCAGGCCCAACAAAGATGCCAAGAAAATAAGCATCCACTAAAGAGAATGAGCCATTCACCAACATAATTAAAATAATAGGCGAAGCGGTTTTAAAGAAAACTAAAGGCAACGCTCCGTTTATAAAAGAGTTTTCCTCGCCTGTTTTTGTCATTGTGAAGCGGCCCCGTTATGTAATGCAGCAATAGTGTTAAACTTTGTTAAAACAAAGTCTTTGATTTCAGCCGGCCAAGATTCAATGGCGCTTGCAAAACTCACTTTACTATTACGGTACAAAGCTCGGCTTGCTTCTTCAAACCCAACTTCATCACCTAAGAACGCCATCATAAATTTATCTAATTGTTGTTGCTTAGTACAAATGATGTCTTCAGTAGATGTGTTAATTTGTGCATCTTCAACTAAGCGTCTTAAGGTGGCTGATGCGCCTCCCTTCTGCCCAGCTAACCACTCCCAATGCCTAGGTAACAAGGTGACTTCTCTAGCCTTGACACCTAGCTTTGGCCTACCACGCTTGTTTTTACTACCCGTATAAACACTGGCATTACCTAAAACTGTTTGGGTGTCACCATACCAACTAAAATCAATTCTACAGCAAGTTTCAACTTCAAAAACTATAGCTTCAATGTTGTTATCAAACGCTTTTACCTGCTGAATTATGTCTTGTAAGGAGCCCTTAGCGACTGCTGTTTTATTGTAAATGGCTATGTATTCCATTATTACCCAACCTTAATGCGTTTAAATAAAACGCAATTTTATACGGGTAATAACATAAATACAATATTACCCGTATAAAATAAAAAGTTATAGAGTCAACAATACTGAAACAAATAGTCACAAAAAGGCGTATCACTCTTTGGAGCAACGAAAGAGAGTCTTGTACAAGGAACCTAAGACGAACCGTGTTGAATTTATAAAAAGGTTTACCCTTGATATCACATTGAAACATACTTAACCCTCAACTTTTTATCTCGAAATTCTTATGACGAAATCGTGAGCTGTGTTTCAGGAGAAATAAGTAAAGTCCCTTTCAATAATTTTAAAGCAAATCTCACCCACAGCTAAAAAAACAAAAATTAATAGTATTTGAGTGATTACTTTGTAATAAACTTACGGGCTTAAATTAATGTTAGTTGTTGCAAATTTCTTATCTAAATTAAGGACTTCCTATTTTGACATCACCAGATATCAGCTCAATTTTTCCCATAGTACTAACACTGATTTTGTCTCTGTATACCCGAAACGTTGTGATCGGATTATTCACTGGCGTGATAGCTGCCGTGGCCATGTTAAGTGGGTTTAATCCCTTGACTGTACTATCTGAATTAGTCAAAACTCATTTAGTTGGTACCATTACCGACAGCTACAACGCTGGGGTCATAGTGCTAATGGTGTTCATCGGTGGTTTTGTTGCATTGATGGAAAAGTCAGGTGGGGGCCCCGCATTTGCCTTAAAAATGATGAAGAAAATAAATAGCCGCGCACGTGCACAAATGGCGGCATGGTTTGGAGGGATTTTTATATTCTACTCTGACTTAGGCACACCATTGATTGTAGGCCCAGTGTTTCGACCTTTGTTTGATAAATTAAAAATATCTCGTCAAAAATTGGCTTTTATTATCGACTCCACGGCTTCTCCTGTAGCAATTTTAGTCCCTTTTATCGGTTGGGGAATTTACATTATGGGCCTAATGCAAAAAGAGTTTGATAGCTCTGGACAGACAATAACAGCATGGAGCGCTTTTATTCATACTATACCATTTCAGTTTTATGCCATTTTAGCCATCGTCATTGTACCTTTATTAGTGTGGCGAAAAGCAGACTTTGGCGCCATGGCCAAAGCAGAAAAAGCATGCATCGAATCATCAGGCTCTTTATCTAATACATTGTCAAAGGAGCACTCGACTGATATAAAAAATGAAATAGACAATGAAGAAGCCACCACAATACAGCCCTTTATGCATCCCAATGCCAGAGCTTCTTTTGTATTTATTCCTTTAGCGATCATGGCTATTGTATTAGCTCTGATGTTGGTGCCAATGGGTTTCCCTTTTAAGAGTGTACCTGGCTCAGCTTTTAGAGCTGCATTGAGTAGTGCTTATTTTTTAGCGGCCTTATCATTAATGAGTTTAATGGCTTGGTATAAAGTGCGCAGCCTAAATGGCAGTATTACCATGTACTTAAACGGTATGAGTAATATGATGCAAGTTTCCATTATATTAATACTCGCATGGACCCTTAGTTCTTTAGGCAAAGAGTTAGGTACCGCTCAATATATCGCTGAACAGGCTCAGAGAGGCTTTCCTTATTGGCTACTACCAGCCGTGGCTTTTATATTTTCCGGAGTCATATCTTTTGCTACAGGCTCGTCTTGGGGAACATTTGCCATTATGTTACCTTTGGTTATTCCTACATCTTTCGCTATAGACGCACCTTTGTTTGTCAGTATGGGGGCAGTGCTTTCAGGGGGGCTGTTTGGAGACCATTGCTCACCTATATCAGAAACCACCATATTATCGGCAACAGGATCAAACTGTAATCAATTTGAACATTTTCGTACCCAATACCCTTATGCGCTGTTAAACGGAGGTGTGGCATTATTGAGTTTTATTGTGGCGGGGGTTTATCAACACAATGCCATTATCGTAATGTCTTTAATGGCCCAGTTAATACTCGTTATTTGCATCTGCAGACGAAGTGCTAAGTCTAATTAATCGGCTTAAACTGTGGGGAATGATTAGAAAATTATCAATAGGTGAATAATTTTCTCTCTATTTCCGTTCATCTCTATGATTAAAAACTATAAAAATTTAGGAGTCACTAAATGAAACCCATTTTATGTATTTTAATGCGGCTTAGCGCCCCCTTATGTTTACTACTTTCACAGCAGGCTTTAAGCGCTGAGCTTCAATTTACAGATCAAGCTAAGCTCCATGATATTCAAGCTAAAATTTCAGCAGAAAACATAGAGCAAGATATTCGTAAACTTGTAGGTTTTGGTACACGCCACACCTTATCTGAAACAAAATCTGAAACACGTGGTATCGGAGCGGCCAGACGCTGGATAAAATCAGAATTTGATGATATTTCAAAGGCCTGTGGTGGTTGTTTAAGGGTATATTTTCAATCTCGAGTGATAGAAGGTGAAAAACGTATTCCCAATGCAACCGAAGTAGTTAGTGTGATTGCTGTTCAAACGGGTAAAACCGATCCTAATCGCTATGTGATGATGTCTGGTGATATTGACTCAAGGGTGTCAGATGTTATGAACTTCGTTGATGACTCACCGGGGGCTAACGACAATGCGTCGGGTGTCGCCGGTGTCCTCGAAACAGCCCGCGTACTTAGCCAATATGAATTTAACGGCAGTATCGTTTATGCCGCCTTATCGGGTGAAGAACAAGGCTTATTTGGAGGAAAAATACTGGCAGAAAACGTTCAAAAAGATGGTTGGCGCTTAAAAGCTGTATTAAATAATGACATGATTGGCAACATTTCAGGTATTAACGGAGTAACGGATAACACCACAGCCCGTATTTTTGCAGAAGGTACACGTTACACAGAAACTGAAGGTGAAAAAGTTACTCGAAGGTACACAGGGGGGGGAAGTTGACTCCCCAAGTCGAAATCTAGCCCGTTATATAGATTTGATGGCAGACCGCTATATTCCTAACTTAGATACAATGGTCATATATCGTTTAGATAGATTTCGGCGCGGCGGCCATCATCGCCCTTTTAATGACTTAGGTTATCCAGGTGTTCGTATTATGGAAACCAACGAACACTATGACAGACAACACCAAGACTTGAAAATAGCGAACGGGGTAACCTATGGGGATACCATTGATGGGGTAGACTTTGATTATGCAGCCAAACTCACCTCTTTGAATGCCGTATCTTTAGCTGGTATGGCTTGGGCCCCGTCCCCACCGGCCCAGGTGAAAATTGGAGGCGCAGTACAACCCAGTACAACGCTAGGTTGGCAAGCATTAGATAAAGTACAAAACTCCCAGTTAGCAGGTTACAAAATTTACTGGCGTTATACCGACGCTCCCCAGTGGCAATTTAGTAAGTATGTGGGGAACGTAAACCAATACACCTTAGAAAATGTGGTAATAGATAATTACTTCTTCGGCGTAGCAAGTATCAGTAAAGACGGGTTTGAAAGCCCTGTGGTCTTCCCTGGTCCTGCGGGAGCATTTGGGGAGTAATTGAATATAATCCCAAAATTACGATTAATAATAAGCGAACTCGGCTTTTTTGAGGAATTTATCACAATAAAAGGCCAGCTAAGCGGAATGTGAAAGCAAATGAAAATAGTATTAAGTTTAGTTATATTATTCATATCTCAATATAGCTATGCGATGAAAATCGTCATGGTAGTGCCAGTCAAAAAGCAGGATGTATTTTGGGAAACCGTACACCAAGTCAGTGTTGCAGCGGCGGCAAGCTTAGAAGTAGAATTAGAAGTTGTACCAGGAGGGATCGACCGCTTTTCTACATTAGAATTGATTAATGAAATAACCTCACGGCAAGATAAACCCGACTATATTATTTTTCGCCCTTTTCATGGTAACGCCATAACAACCTTTAATAAAATTGAGGCAAGTGAAATATCTTTTATAACTTTAGAACAACCAGTTTATGGGGATGAAGTCCTACAGTTAAGAAAGCCAAAACAAAAATATAAACACTGGGTTGGAGAGGTCGTTTACGACAATAATAAAGCGGGTCAGCAATTACTTGATGCTCTATTCAATGAGTTTACATTGAACGACGCTAATGCAACCCCCTCATTAATAGGTATTGGAGGAAACTTAGATAATTTATCTGCATCTAGAGAATTTGCGCTAACTAATCTAGCAAGCAAGCATGATAATCGTATAAATCAAATTTTTCCTACCTATTGGGTACATCAAAATGTAGCGGTCAATTTTAAAGCCATGATGACTCGTTACCCTAAAACAAATATCTTTTGGTGTGCTAGTGATAAATTAGCACTTGAAGTCCTTAAACAGCATCAAATTCAATTTGGGAAATCAGGAATCATTGGTGGATTTGATTGGCTACCAGAAGCATTGCAAAAAATTAAACAAGGTCAACTCACTGCGTCTATGGGTGGCCATTTTTTAATGGGAGCCATAGCCATAACCAAAGCTTTCGACCACCACCACGGTATTGATAGATTTGAACACCCCCTTTATGATTTTGAGATAATAACAAAGCGCAATGTTGAAAATCATCTAGATTTCATGCAAAAAAAACAATGGCATGATGTTGATTACAATCAATTCTCAGCTTACAAAACAGGAAAAGAGCCTATTAAATTAACAATGAAAAACCTACTCAAAGCAACGACCGAGTAGTGAGAGCAACGCTTCTGTGACTCTCACTATCATAAGTTAAATTATTACTTCACTTCCATATTAGGTGAGCGATACACCAAGTCATCATTCAACTCTATACCTATTCCCGGAGTCTCAGATACCTCAAAGAAGCCATTTACAGGTTGTGGATCTTGAATACATAACTCCCTATTCCACTCTTTAATGGCGTAGGTATGGTGTTCATGTATTAAAAAGTTAGGAATTGCGGTTTCTAAATGTAAGCTTGCGGCTGTCGCCACAGGACCACCACATACATGGGCTTGTACTCTAATGTCGTACACATCTGCATAATCGCAGACTTTTTTGGTTTCAGTAAATCCACCACATAAGCCTACATCAGGTTGTAGTACGTCAATACTTTGATCTTCAAAATAAGGACGCACATCCCAGCGATGATAAAGCCTTTCACCACCCGCAATAGGGACTCGAACATTTTCGGCTACTTTTTTATGTACTGCAGAGTTCAAATAGTTTACTGGCTCTTCGTACATCATACAGCCTACTTCTTCGATAACTTCTCCCATTTGAATGGCAGAAGCTGCGCCCATTAGGGAGTGCGATTCAAAAATAATATCGACATCTGCTCCTACTGCACTGCGGATAGCCCTTAACCTATCACCAAATAGTCTCATTTGAGGTTTAGTGAATAACTTAGTGCGATCAAAAGAGGAGTTACCGTCTTTATCATAAACAATAGGGTCAACTTTTACAGCATCATACCCTTCGGCTACTGCTTTTAACGCAGCTTCAGCATACTGTTCAGGTTGAGTTAGCTTAGTGCACTCTTTATCCCAATCAAACTGTAGTTGGCTAGCATAGGTTCTTAACTTGCCGTTTGTTTTACCACCAAGTAATTGATACACAGGCACTCCAAACGCTTTACCTTTGATATCCCAAAGTGCTGTATCTATTGCACTCATAGCAGAATATAAAACTGGGCCTCCACCGAGCCCCCAAAAACTTTCACGCAACATACGTGTCCACAGTAGTTCTGTGTTCATGGGATCAAAGCCAATTAACATAGCTTCAGCGATTTCTTTAATCATATGGGCAGCGGCGCTATGACCTAAGTCATAAGCAAGCCCAGCCTCACCCACTCCAGTTACTCCTTCATCAGTATGAATACGAATAAAAACTGGGTTCCAAGGTGGCCTTTTAGGGCAATGTATGTCGAAAATTTCAACACGAGTAATTTTCATTTATAATGTCCTGTTTTAAATCTCTAGTAACTTGAATAACAAATAATATGATTATTCACAAAAAGTAGGGTCAAGCTTGTAAGCTCGTCTAAGCATAGCTGGCCATGCTTTTTGACCGCCTGTTTCACCACTGTGTACAATATTAGCTTGCTGTTGAATGCCATCAACAATATCTTGAGATATATCAATAACAGGCTGGCCACTTTGCAATAAATCCATTTGAATTTCGCATGCTCGTTGTAAATCATAAAAACGCATAAACGCATCTCCCACAGTAGGACCTAAAGTCAGGCCTCCATGGTTATGCAATAACATATGATTAGTAATGCCCAAATCAGATTGAAGCCGAGCTTTTTCTTCATCGTTTACCGCTAATCCTTCGTAACCGTGATAACTAAGTGAAGCCAACGAGAACATCGCATACTGGCTCCAAGGTTTTAAGCCCCCTTCTACTGTGGCCACACCAATAGTGGCTTTAGTATGCAAATGGATCACGCATTGGGCATCATGACGTACTTCATGGATAGCACTATGAATAGTAAAACCTGCTGGGTTAATAGTGTATGGTGAGCCATCTAATATATTGCCATTTAAGTCTACCTTAACCAAGTTTGAGGCCGTCACTTCATCAAAGGTTAACCCGAAAGCGTTGACTAGATAATGGTCGGTATTAGGAATACGAGCCGAAAGGTGGGTATAAATCAAATCACCCCAGCGGTGATCTGCAACCAAACGATAGCAAGCGGCGAGGTCTACTCTGACTTGCCACTCTTGCTCAGACACTTTGCCCTTTAAACTAAACTTTTCTAGCTGAAACACTAAGCCTCCTACTGACTCAACTTTCACTTTTTTGTTTAAGCCCTATTCTACAGAATTTACCTGTAGTTTTTGGCCCAAAAAGTAACCTCATATAGCCTTAAGTTATTTACCCATAACAATAAATTACAGTCTACTAGGAGTAGCTTGTAACCAGTTTTCTTTGGCGTATTCAGTATTTCCACAGGTAACATGTAAGGTATAAGCATGCCTAGATTTATCAGATATATTTGGAGCACTAAAATGTGGTAACTCGCCATTAAATACCACCAAAGCCCCCTTTTTAACTTCTAAAGGTTTGGCGCAATCATCTTCAGGCCATGGCATATCATGCAATTGCTTTAATTCAGTTGTATCATCGGGATAACGCAAAAACTGCTCTTTAAGAGGGATAGGCTCACCTCCAGACTGAACCTGTAAACACCCATTTTCGATAGTGGCATCTTCAACCGCAAACCAAAAGGTAACCACAGAGATAGGTGTCGTTAAAAAATAAGTCGCATCTTGATGCCAACGAATGACACCACCAATCTTAGGTTGTTTAAAAATATACATAGATTGATGAATTTGCGGTTGCTGCTGTCCTAAATCCATTGCAATCGCTTTTATGGTTTCGCAATGGCTAAAAGTATTAAATTCTGGTGAAAGCGTATGCAACCCATGACCAATTTTATTGATACTCAATGATTTAGCTTGTTTTAGCTCTCCGTTGCCATCAAAAGCGTCTTCTTCAAAAAAGCATCTGATCTTGTCACCAGAAGATAAAAAATAGTCATCTCTGGTTTTACTTTGATCTTGCGTTGAGAAAACAGAACGGGTCGAATTAGGGTCAAAGTCATCAACTATCTGCAACGCAGCTTGTCTTAACGTGTCCATTTGTGTTGCAGTGAAACAATCTTCTAAAACGAGGTAACCACTTTCTTGATAGGTGACCTTTTGGGTATTTGTTAACATGCCTGAATACTCATTGGCTGATATAAAAAACGTGCAAGCAAGATGTATGATATAGAAGAAGAATTCAAGCAGGTAGCGCATTAAAGCGCATATTTACTTAGAAACTATGAAATTAATAATAGAAAACACCTGAGCAAGCTCAGGTGTTTATTATATCAACTAGATTAACTTTCTCTAATGATGTAATCAAAGGCTGACAACGAAGCTTTAGCCCCCTCGCCCATCGCAATAACAATCTGCTTATATGGAACCGTAGATACATCACCGGCAGCAAATATTCCAGGCGTGGTAGTGTGACATTTCTCATCAATAATGATTTCACCATGTTTAGTTCTATCAACTACACCGTCTAAAAACCCACTATTTGGTACTAAACCTATTTGAACAAAAATCCCCGATAAAGCTTGCTCTTTTACTTCACCAGTCACTCTGTCTTCGTATGCAAGAGCGACGACTTTCCCATCATTAGCAATCACTTCTTTAGTCGCTACATTTTTAATAATTGTAATTTTGTTGTGAGCTTCTGCTTTATCAACCAATACTTTATCTGCTTTAAGGTCAGGTAAAAACTCAAATACAGTAACGTGGTTTACCATTCCTGCTAAATCAAGTGCAGCTTCAATACCCGAGTTCCCACCACCCACTACGGCAACATCTTTACCTTTAAAGAATGGTCCGTCACAGTGCGGGCAATACGCTACACCAGATCCTACGTTTTCTTTCTCACCAGGTATGCCTAGCTCTCTCCATTTAGCACCGGTGGCGATGATTACGGTTTTAGTCTCGATCACTTCACCACTGGACAAATACAGAGTCTTGGGTGCTTTACTGTTATTTACATCATGCTGGATTTTATCAACACGTAAAAATTCTTTAATATTGATGTCATAGTCGCTCATGTGAGCTTGCATGTTACCCGTTAGCTCTGTACCAGTTGTTTTAGGCACAGATATTAAGTTTTCTATACCTACCGTATCTTTAACTTGGCCGCCGATACGATCTGCAATCATAGTAACGTTCAAACCTTTACGAGCCGCATAAATTGCTGATGCCACACCGGCAGGGCCAGCACCAATAACGGTTACATCTTGTAAAGGTAGTTGCTCAGAACTGTCTCCGTTAACTATATAAGGAAAGCGTTCGATTAATTTATCAACCAACTGGGCGGTATCTATTTTTCCATTAGCAAATAGCTCACCGTTCAAGTAAACACTTGGCACACCTTGAATGTTGCGCTCTTCAATTAGATCTTGGAATAAACCGCCGTCTATCATCTCAGAACTAACTTGGTCACTTAACAATGCAAACTGATTTAAAGATTGCACAACATCAGGACAGTTATGACAGCTCAAAGAGATAAATACTTCAAAGTGTAGTTTCTCTTGAATTTTTTCAATCATGCCTCTTAAGGTCTTATCAAGCTTAAGCTCTGTGCCTGAGGATTGTAATATCGCCAAGATAAGCGAGTTAAATTCATGGCCGCTCGGAATACCAGAAAAATGAATACCATTGTTTTTACCCTCTACTTCTAAGTAAAAAGTAATAGGGCTACGTAAATTTTCATCACGCTCAACTAAAGACAAATTATCTGATACTGAACATAACTGAGTTAAGAACGCTTTAAGCTCTGAACGTTTTTCTTGTTCACCCGTTTGTAAAACAAGTGATACCTTATTCGTCATATTTTGAGTGTAAGATTTTAGTGCATTTAAAATATCGTTACTTAACATAGTGCTACCCTTTGATTTTAATTGATAAAAGCTTATGTGCTTTCGATGAAGGTATATTAAGGAACACACTTTGATTAATAAAATTAATAAAATCTAAGTTAACATTCTAAAATACTGAACATTGTTGTAAAAGTTACGATACATGAGTGACTTTGAAATAGTAAACTGAAATGTCAAAGTTACTGTTTTGAATTATTACAGGCACAAAAAAGCGAGTTAATAACTTGCGTTATCAACTCGCTTTTAAAGGGGTTAAAAATTGTCTAGTTACACTTAGATTTTACCAACTAAATCTAGGCTTGGTGTTAACGTAGCTTCACCTTGTTCCCAAGCAGCTGGACATACTTCACCGTCGTTTTCACGAACATATTGTGCAGCTTTAACATTACGTACCATGTCTTTAGCACTTCGGCCAATACCACCCGCATGAATGTGTGCAACTTGGATAACGCCGTCAGGGTCAGCTAAGAAAGTACCACGGTGCGCCATGTGATCTTCTTCTATCATTACGTCAAAACCACGTGTAATAGTACCTGTTTGGTCACCAATCATTGGAAATTGAATTTTTCCAATTGCATCTGAAGAGTCGTGCCATGCTTTATGAGAGAAATGTGTATCAGTCGATACTGCATATACTTCAACACCTAGCTTTTGAAGTTCTTCGTACTGGTTAGCCATATCTTCTAATTCAGTAGGACAAACAAATGTAAAATCTGCTGGGTAGAACAAGAAGATTGACCACTTACCTTTCACGCCTTCTGATGTAACTTCAACAAACTCGCCGTTATGGAATGCTTGAGCAGTGAATTCTGGTATAGTTTTGCCGATTTGAGCCATTTGTATTTCCTCGTTTATTTAGTTTGTTAACTCTATAAGTTAGTCAGTTTCCAAAAGCATGTTTGCTTTCGATGGGGGTATATTAGGTGGAAATTATAAATTGGTAAATTTGGTTAAATTGATTATTACGTTCACTTAAATAGAATAATGAAGCGCCCCTAATTAGAGTAGCAAACTAAATAAAAAACTAGTCAATTCTAAAATACTGGTTAAAATCAACATTACGTTCGATAAAACAAATGATTAGAAGTATGATTTCACTTAAGCAATTACATTACGCACTAGCTGTTGAAAAAACCCTTCACTTCAAAAAAGCGGCAGAAATGTGCAACGTATCCCAGTCAGCACTCAGCACCGCTATTAATGAGTTTGAAAAACAACTTGGCTTCTCAGTGTTCGAGCGCAATAACAAACATGTATTAGTGACCGGAGACGGCCAACCCATACTTGATAAAGCTAAAAAAGTTAAATTAGAATTTGATGAGCTTTTACTGTTGTCACAAAGTAACAAAGAACCTTTTTCTAGACCTATGACGATTGGCGTTATACCTACCATAGGCCCCTACTTGTTACCTAAAGTCTTACCGGAAGTTCGCAAGGTATACCCAAACTTCAAACTTAGAATTCAAGAAGATCAATCTCACATATTAGTAGATAAGCTCAGAGTAGGTGAAATTGACGCTGCAATACTCGCACTACCTTACCCAATTGAAGGTCTAATGAGTTTCGATTTTTGGCAAGAAGACTTCTACTGGGTGTGCCATAAGGATGAACGCCCCTCCAAGGTAAATGAGATCACTAGTGAAGAGCTAGAAATTGATAAATTAATGTTGTTAAAAGATGGTCACTGTTTAAAAGATCATGCACTAGCGGCTTGTAGTCTACAAAATAAAAAACAGGACACTGATTTTGATTCAGCAAGCTTGCATACCTTAATTCAGATGGTGGCGGGCAAGTTAGGAACGACTCTAGTGCCTCAAATGGCTTTAGACCAACTCACACACAATGAATCAGAGTTAACGGCAATCCATCTAAACGAACCAGGCCCTCATAGGACAATTTCATTCGTTATTAGGCCTAATTATGTACGAACAAATGAACTGAGCATACTAAAGGGTATATTTACAAAACAGCTAAGCCAGAAATGTGACGGGGATTAGTTCTATTTTTCAGAACAATATAATCAACACAATTAAATATACTGAACATAATATAGAAAGCACAATGGTCTTGTCTTAACTCAACCAGGTAAATACCATGAAGAATATATTCAATAAATTAGGTGTTAGCTTTAGTTTATCTAGAGCAAAAAAAGAAGTGATACACTGTAACTATTTAAACAACTATTATGGTGATCAATATTGCCAAAAAAAATAACACCTTGAGTGTCTTAATAACCGTATTCAATAAAAAGCCGTCTGTACCGACGGCTTTTAAGATCTAGAGTCTGACCAATTAATTGTGGAACTCGCCAACCTTTTAGGATTTTTTTGCGTCTAACTATTCAATCAATCGAATAAAACTATAACTATCAGTATCTTATATTATTGGCACAAGCACTGCTTAACATAGTAAATATTGAATTTATCGCTAAACAACAAGGAATAACATGAACATATCCGGTTTAACTCTAGCAGCTGTTTTAAGCACTTTATTGATTTCCACATCGAGTTGCATCATCCACGTCAATGGACATGGTGACAAGCCAGACAAAAGTAGCGTTTTTGGTGGTTTTGATATTGCTGAAGACCGTCAAGTTGGTGATTTATCCTCAGTAAATGGTGAAATAGAGCTACAAAATGGAGTCATTGCTAATGACGTCAGTACCGTCAATGGTGGGATAAAGTTAGGAAAGAGTGTTCAGGTATCAGATGTATCCACAGTTAATGGCAGCATTAAAGTAAAAGAAAACTTAAACGCCCTAGGTGATATCAGCACAGTGAATGGCAGTATTGAGTTGCTAGAAAACAGCAAAGTGAGTGGCGACCTATCCACTGTTAATGGCGACATTGTAATACTAGACACGCAGGTAAGTGGCGATATTGAAACCACCAACGGCGACATAACACTCACACTAAACACAACAATTGCGGGAGATGTAATATTTGAATCTACAAATGACAACAGTTGGTGGGATAAGGAAGACAATAATAATAATCGTACCCCTCCCACTTTAACAATTGATGGCTCATCTGTGGTAGAAGGTAAAATCATTTTAAAGCGGAAAGTTATCTTGAATATTGAAAATGCCAACCTACTAAAAAAAGTAGAGGAGCGATTCTAGAGAAAAGTGAACTTAAAGGTACATCAGACTCTTAAATAAAAGACCATTTAATACGGCTTAACGACTAAGTCGGATTGTTTTATTTCGTACAAAGATAACACACCAAATAGCCGGACTTACCAGCTATTCTACTTATAACAGGGCCCCCCAAATGCCCCCAATAGTTTCTGATTAAGGCTTACCTTTTCTCAACTATTGCCTTCTTTTGTAACTGTAAAAAAGTGAATTCAGGCCCTATAGGTTGATTTCCAAAAGTTTTACTTAATACGATAACATTATCTTCAGGCAATAAAAAAGCCGCTTAATTACTTAAGCGGCTTTGATATTTGGCGTCCCCAAGGGGATTATAAAATACATCCATGTATTTTACCGCTTCGCGGCCGTGCAAAGCACGTTCAAAAATGTTCCAGACATTTTTGTCGAACCATAGGGGTTCTCACCCCTTGGGTTGTCATTATCTTCAGGCAATAAAAAAGCCGCTTAATTCCTTAAGCGGCTTTGATATTTGGCGTCCCCAAGGGGATTCGAACCCCTGTTACCGCCGTGAAAGGGCGGTGTCCTAGGCCTCTAGACGATGGGGACAGAAACTTTGCTCTCGAAGCATGCTTCGAAAGTTTCTGTAAGGTGAGTCGAGCCTGCGAGAGGAGCGACACCATTAAGAATAAAAAATAAGTTATCTTCATCTCAATACATCTTACAAAAACGAAACTTCTATCAAACTATTTATTAACTGGCCTAGGTGGTAGTTAATAATCCTTGTTTTCAAACTTAAGTTAAATCATTTAACTTAATCAATATGGCGTCCCCAAGGGGATTCGAACCCCTGTTACCGCCGTGAAAGGGCGGTGTCCTAGGCCTCTAGACGATGGGGACAAAAAACAGTTTTCGGAAACATGTTTCCGATGTTTTTTGTAAGGCAAGATGAGCCTGCGAGTTGCGCGACCTAACTTTTGATGCTTTACAAAAACACTAAATTTTTGTCTATCATTCTGTTTACTGGCCTAGGTGGTAGTAAACAACTCCTTGATGTTGGTGGAGCCAGGCGGGATCGAACCGCCGACCTCTTGCATGCCATGCAAGCGCTCTCCCAGCTGAGCTATGGCCCCTAACTTATTTTTCAGCTTTCGCCTTTCTTAATAAGTAGGTGTCATTCCGTGACAGCGGGGCGCATTCTAGGCATCTGCTCTTTTCATGTCAACGCTTTTTTTAAGAATTTTCTCTGTTTGCTATATATTCCAGCGCTTTGGTTATACGTTGTTCAATTTGAGCTGGTTTTAACAGGTTTAAAGTTAAATCTAAAGACGGAGAATTTCCTGAACCGGTGGCAGCAACCCTTAACGGCATTCCCACTTTTCCCATTCCTACTTGCAACTCTTCAGCTGTTTCATTAATAGCATTATGAATAGATTCAGTATTCCATTCAGTTAACGCTGCTAATTTAGCCTGGACAAGTACTAATGCTTCTTTAGCCACAGGTCGCAAATGTTTTTTAGCCGCTTTTGCATCAAAAGATTCGTATTCTTGATAAAAATAAGCACTTATCTCAGCCAGCTCTTTCAGAGTTTTAACTCTATCGGCTTGAATTTCAATTACCTTTTCTAAAGCAGGACCTTGACTCAAATCGATATTTTGTTGCTCAAAGTGCCATTTTGCGTGTTCAGCTACGTCAGCAGCAGGCAAAGTTTTAATGTAATGCTGGTTTAACCAAATTAATTTATCTGTGTTAAATGCTGAAGCAGACTGACCAATAGCATCCAAAGAGAAAAGCTTTATCATTTCTTCTTTTGTGAAAACTTCTTGATCGCCATGAGACCACCCCAAACGCACTAGGTAATTTAATAAAGCTTCTGGTAAATAACCATCATCTCTAAATTCCATTACACCTACCGCATTGGTACGCTTTGATAATTTCTTACCGTCATCACCTAAAATCATAGATACATGAGCATATTCAGGTATCGGAGCACCTAAGGCTAACAATATATTAATTTGCCTAGGGGTATTATTAATGTGGTCTTCACCTCGTACTACATGACTAATCCCCATATCCCAATCATCAACAACTACACAAAAGTTATAAGTTGGAGCGCCATCGGTACGGCGTATTATCAAGTCATCTAATTCACTATTAGCTATTTCGATATCACCTCTAATATGATCCTTGATAACCACACTTCCCTCTTGAGGTGTTTTAAAGCGTATAGCATAGGGCTGATCAACAGGGTGATCGGTACGATCTCTCCACGTGCCAGGGTAACGGGGTTTTTCACCGTTAGCCATTTGCTGCTCGCGAATCGCATCTAACTCTTCAGCAGGCATAAAGCACTTATAAGCTTTTCCATCAGCTAACAATAGATCAATTAACTCATTATAACGGTCAAACCGTTCTGTTTGATAAAAAGGACCATCATCCCAATCTAAACCTAACCACTGCATACCTTCTAAAATGGCATCTATTGCAGCTTGGGTTGAACGTTCGATATCTGTATCTTCAATACGAAGTACAAACTTTCCACCTTTACTTTTTGCGTATAGCCAAGAATAAAGCGCAGTTCGTGCGCCACCAACGTGTAAATAGCCTGTGGGGCTAGGAGCAAATCGTGTTACCACTGTCATTGAAAAAACCTATTGAAAAAATTGTTTGTATTTTATCAGCCAAAGCTTTGAATTTACATATTGTTTAGAGCATTTATCAAGCCCCATTCCCAAAATCTAATATTAACAAATAAAATACGACCGCTTTTTCATCAAACTGCTTATTTATCATCAAAAACGAACACTTTTTACGCATCCGAACAATAAATTTCATTTTAGTGTTGACAGTTAAAAGTCCACACCTATAATAGCGCTCCACTTAGAGGCAACAGCCATTAAGTGTTAATACATCGGACGCTTAGCTCAGTTGGGAGAGCATCGCCCTTACAAGGCGAGGGTCACTGGTTCAAGCCCAGTAGCGTCCACCACATTTAAGCCCAGAGTAGTCATATTACTTTGGGCTTTTTTATTTCTACTTCTCTGTAAAATCTAATTATTTTCAATTACTCTAAAACTTACATTAGCGATGCATCGCTGTTTTATTCAAAGCATGAGTCTAGGTAGATACCCAAAATGATGATATTACTCGTGAGTATTTATGTATAAAGCTCATTATTACCGTAGTCGCTTTGGTCAGTAATAATGGTTTTATTAGAAATAATATAAATGGTATTGATTAGGCTACTATTATAGAGGTGATAAATGTTAACAGACGAGAGCCTATATTTGAGTAAAGACTCATTAAACGAAATGGTAGAGTTTTACCATTAAACACGCCATAGCTAATATAGACGAAGCAATAAAAAAGCTTGCCTGACAATGTAACCCCTTTCAGATCCCCACTTTGATAGATTTATGCCATTAAGTTTATTTTCCATATTGGTATCTCAAACAAGTGATTCAAAATTTTTTCATCAGGTGCAACTGGCTTACTTTGTATTTATTCAGGGAAAAATACATTACTCTAAAGTCAGATTAGAACTAGATAAAAACCCCACTCCACCTTAACCGTATTAGTTAAATTAACACTCCCAATATCTAGTGTTCCAAGCTGACGTTATCATGATTTATAGTGCGCCAAATTTCTAAAATATTTGCAGATACTTTTAACAATGCCTCTTCTTCAACTGGTTTAGAAAAAAGGTACCCTTGAATTAAATGATCCTTTGAATCACTTAATAAATTCTTTATCATTGTAAACTGTTCAGCAGTCTCAACACCTTCAGCAACAATTTTCATATTTAAATTTGTCGCTAGCTGTGTAATGGTGGTAACTATTGCTAAATCCTGTTTAATTGAAGGCGCTTCAGATATAAACGAGCGGTCTATCTTTAACGTATTAAAAGGAAGCATTTTAAGGTAATTTATTGAAGAATAACCTGTACCAAAATCATCAATTGCTAAGCTTATTCCCAGTGCAGAAATTTTTTCTAATAATAATTTAGCACCTTCGATATCTTCAATAAATGAGCTTTCGGTTACCTCTAGCTCTAATTGGTGGGGGGCACACTCTGTTTCTGTAAGAATCACTTTTATGGTATCCAGCATTTCTTTACGTTTTAACTGTCGAGAAGAAAGATTCACCGCTACCTTTATTTCATTACCAGCATCCGCCATTCTTTTGGCAAAAAAGCATGCTTCTTTTAAAACCCACTCCCCGACCTTTATAATTAGGCCCGTTTCTTCTAATAATGGGATGAATTGAAAAGGAGGTATAATACCTTTTTCAGGGTGATTCCAGCGAAGAAGCGCTTCCACACTCAAATACTTACCTGTATTTATGCAAACCTTTGGTTGATATAACAAAAAAAATTGAGACTTTTCTTCGGCCAACATCTTACGCATATCGACCTCTAGCGACAAAAGCTCATTCGCTTTTGAATCATCTTCTTGTAGATAAAATCGATAAGCATTACGTCCAATTTTTTTAGCTTTGTACATCGCTACATCTGCTTTTTTGAGTAATGTTTTAACATCAAAACTATCAATAGGGCACCGACTAATACCCATGCTCGCAGTGACCATCAATTCTTTACTTTGAATCAGGTATGACCTAGTCAAAGTCTTCATTATTTTGTCTGCCATCTCAACGATATCCTGCTCTGTTGCGACTTCCGTTAAGAGCACTGCAAACTCATCACCACCTAACCTGCAAACCAAATCTCCATCTCTGACAATTGAAGTAAGACGCCCAGCAACTTTAACTAGCAACTCATCACCAAAATCATGCCCTAAACTATCATTTATTTGTTTAAATCTATCTAAGTCTATGAACATGACTGCCAAATATCGCTCACTTCGTTCACATATAGACACGGCTCTAGTTAATTTATCGATAAATAGTGAACGATTAGGGATCTTTGTAAGCGCGTCATACTGAGCAAGGTATAATATTTTTTTCTGAGCCTCCATTCTCTCGTTGATATCTGTAGAAATGCTACAAATAAGATGAATATTTCCATCATTATCAAACAAAGGAAACTTAACACTAAGGTAACAGTGCACTCCCTCTTTTGAAGGTAAAAATTCCTCGCATTGAATCGCCTCGCCAGTTTCCAAGACTTTTTTATCGTTTGCACGAATGGAATCAGCAATGGCCGCAGAAAAAATATCATAATCCGTTTTTCCGATTACATTGTTATTCATCACCTCTAAATCATTTAAGAAGGTATCGTTAACTAAATCATAATAACCATCCACATGTTTTAGTGAGATTAATGACGTAGAGTTATTAATGATAGAATCTAACTTATCATTTGTTGAGGCCAGTAACTTCTCTACTGCAAACCGTTCCTCTATCTCAATTCTAAGCTGTAGGTTTAACTGTTCACGAGATAAAGCCAGCTCTCTAATAGTATTTATGTCTTTGTAACCACGAAGTGCTGAAGTAACACATGAACACATTTTTTCAGCCGTTAATTCTGTTTTTGTTCGGTAATCATTAATATCATAATCAACAATAACACTTAACTCAGGAGCTTGGCCTGGCTGGCCTGTACGCAGAATAATACGAATAAATTGATTTTTCAGGACATTACGAATATAAGAAACGAGCTCTAATCCGGCATGTTCGGTTTCCATAACGACATCAAGTAACAGTACTGAAAAATCATTGGGCTTTTCTAAAATACCTCGAGCTTCAGTGGCAGAGTATGCATAAGTTAATTTCAGTGGCCTACCATCAAAAGTATATTTAGATAAAATCAAATCAGTAACATCATGTACACTTTGGTCATCATCAACGACTAATATATTCCAAGGCTTACTATTAACTTCAATTGGTGCCTTGTTGACGGCTCTTGACTGGTTTTCACTTGTTTTTGCAAATTTCAATAATTTTTTGGCCAACCTGACAACTCCTTTGAAACCATTTATCTATACTTAAACATCAAATGAGATGTGTATAAAATTCAATTTCATTTATTCTTAAATACAAGCTTACATAAATTATGATTTAACAGCTGTTACTTAACGACGTAGGGAAATAAATATCGAATGTAGCTCCTTCATCCAATGTGCTTGAACACAGAATACGACCCTTAAGTTTTTCAACAACGAGGTTATATACAATATGAAGCCCTAACCCCGTTCCTCCAGCTCCTCTTTTAGTTGTAAAAAATGGATCAAAAATATAAGTTTGTTCATTTTTAGGAATTCCACAACCATTGTCTTCAAATCTTAAGTGTATTTCACTTCCATTACTTTTAGACAATGAAATAAAAATAGTATTGTTTCTGCTATTTTTAAATGCATGCTTAACTGTATTAGTGACAAGGTTAGTAATGATTTGACTTAATGCTCCTCCATGAATATCTGCTTTAATGTCATTACTACCTATCAATTCAATTTTAATATCAGAGCTCTTTGTTAAAGGAGTTAAAGTAAGCAATACTTTTTCAATATAATGTATTAGAAAAACAGTTTGCGTATCATCCATAGTCTGGTCCACTGAAACCTGTTTAAAGCTCTCAATCAACGTTGACGTTCGAAGAAGGTTTCCACTAACGATATCATTTATCTTCTTAGTTTGTGTAAAAAAGTCCCTTAGCTCATCTTCTGTTAATTCTTCGCGCTCAAAGGCTCTTTGAACTTTATCAACCAAAGAAACAGAAAGTGATGTAGCTGAAATACTGACCCCCACTGGTGTATTAACTTCATGTGCAACCCCAGCAACCAACGTATTAAGTGATGTCATTTTTTGTGACTGAATAAGTGCACTGCGCTTTTTTTCTTGTTCTAAATTTAACTTTGTTTTTAGAAGCAAGATATAATCATTTGCGACACTTCGAGATAACACAATACCAATTATAGGAACAACAAACGCTTGTGTAATCAAAAGCGAGATAACGATAAGAAATGTTATTTGAACAGTTTTTCTTATCAACGGTTCGAATAACGTACCGTGTTGCTCTAAATCTGCAATACCTTCATTTAAAAATTTAAGTAATGATGCTTTATCTAACTCATTATCTTTGAAAGCTTGTATTCTCTGTAGTAAGTCATTGGTCACTCTTATGTCATTTTTACAAACATCAATTGCAGAATGTGTACCTAACACTTTCATAATAAATAGCTCAACTCCAGTAACAAGCCTAATACACCTAATGGGTTGTTCTTGAATATGTAAAATATCTTCTTCAACATCACTAACAGGCAATGAGTTTGCTTTAAACCCCTCAACTGATTTAATCGCTTTTGTTATATATTTTTGGTGAAGATAATTGAGCTCATGCATTTTTCCTCCAAGCTGAATTTCATATGCACCCACAATGCTCAACAATCCTGAGACTATAACCAGTATGTTTAAAATATTTAACCTAAATGAAACGGTAGGCCCGTTGTGAGCGCCCTTATTAATAGGGGCAACAGAAGACCTTTTAAACTTCAAGTTTTTTAAAATACTAATTATCAAAACGTGTTCCTTTTCACTTGTTAATGCAGCTATATATCTGAAGAATAAATTAGGTGTGGATTCCGCCTACTCGTTAAATTCTGTTAGGCCATTAGATTGTCTATTTAAATTTTTTCCTATACACGTAGCTCAGTTAATATAGATGAGTTTTTAAAGTTAACAACAATAACCTTGGTATTTAAGGCAAACCATAGTGAATAGCACAGCATGTAATTAATCAGAAAACTCATAAATTTTCTAAAGCACTTTACTAATGTGAACTATTCCAATTAACTTTGTTAGTCACTTTTAATTTCCTTTTTTGTGTTTTTAGCCCTTATTATTTCGGTGAAAAATACGATAACCTTTATAGATACAAGGAAAACTAGTTTTTAATGAATTTACAACTCGCACAAAATACCAAAGTTCTTATTGTTGATGACCAAGCTTTAGCCAAAGGGTATATGAAATACTCTTTGGAGGAGTTAGGGTTTAACAATATTAGCTATGTAGATAAAATAAACCTTGCACTGACAACCATTCGTAGTCAGCGTTTTGACCTGATTATCTGCTCTTATAATTTAAAGCGTGAGCAAGACGGTTATTATTTTTATGATGAAATAAAAACAAATGGGGAATTACCTTTAAGTACTGCCTTCGTCTTTATTAGCGCAGATACCAATTCCGATCTAGTGCAAAGTATTATTGAGTTGCAACCAGATGATTTTTTAGCTAAACCTTTCACAGTCAAAGATTTAGACCGCCGGTTGAGTAGAGTATTAACTAGAAAAAAAGTATTACATAAAGTGTATTTATGTATCGAAAAACAAGATTTTATCCGAGCACTATCTGAAGTAGAGTTATTTCTAGCGAATCCTAAACATTCTGAATTTTTTCCTTTAGCCCTTAAAATCAAAGGTGAAATGCTTACTGCTTCAGGTAAGTTTCTAGAAGCTAAAGAGTTTTATCTTGCTGTACTAAAGGTACAAACGTTTACTTGGGCTCAATTGGGCTTAGTTAATAGCCATTTACATTTAGATGAAGATGAACAAGCTGAAAAACTAGTTTTACGTTTAGCCTTTAAGCCAGATTCACAATTAGCCGCATACGACTTGTTAACAGCGCTGCAAATAAAACAGAATGACTTTGAAACTGCATTAGAGTGCGTGATTATGGCAACCGAGGTTTCTCCTAGAAGCATTCGTAGACATAAAACAGCAATGGATTTGTCTCGAATTACACACGACTATGAAACCCAGTTTGAAGCAGCAAAAAAGATTGTTCGATTTGCCAAAAACTCTATTCATGATAAACCTGAAAATTACTTAAACGTTGCTAGAGCTGGGATTGACTATGCTATGACAACGGATGCTGCTGATACTGAACGTTTAATTAAACAAGCTAATGAGTATGTTAAACAGTTTAATCAGGCTTTCCCTAAAGCTGAAATGGACGAACAAATTAAAGTCATCAACGCTAGACTATTTTATCTTGAGGATGAAAAAGACAATGCCTTGGCATTATTGAATCAGTTAGATGAGGAAAGCTGGGATACCGAAGGGCCTGATGCATTGCTAGATAAAGCCAAAATTCTTCATGACTTAGGTTTACACGAAAGGTCACAGGCCATCCTTGAGCAAATAGAAGTGTTATGTCAAAGTGAACCAGATAAAGGAGAAATATTCTTACATTATATTAACCAAGAAAAACATGAAAAGTCGACCATTAAACATAGTTCAAAAGACTTAAATAACACTGCAGTAGATCACTATCAGAAAGGGGACTTAGAAAAGGCAATAGAAATATTTACTCAAGCCTTTACTATCATGCCTAAAAACACCTCTATTGCACTAAATCTTATGCAAACCATTTCCTCAAAAGCTGCAAAATTTGGTCTACCATCAGTATCAAGTAAACAATTAAAGAAATGCATAACTACCATTGAAAATAGTCAATTAAATCATTTGCAACAAGAACGTTACCACAAGATACGCACCAATTTAGACGCAATGGAGTAATAAGTTACAACTAAGTAACTTTTAAAAAATTTTAAAACGGAGGTTCCTTATACGTTTTGTTTTTTACAACTTCCGATAAAACCTCTGTTGCCTACCACACACTTTCAAAAGAAATATAGAGTGGCGTATCTCGTCATAGCAGAGAGTACACTTGATAGCACTTCAAAGGCAGTGAAAAAAACCTAATGAACTTTTTGAATTGTAAATATGTGAAATAGGCTAATGAGATCATATGACAACCACCATATCTCACTGACCTATATTCTCTTTAAAACCAAGCGCTAAGACGCATTACTATACAATTTCTACAGCAATGGCAGTAGCTTCACCGCCACCAATACATAGAGACGCAATGCCTTTTTTAAGACCACGCTGCCTTAAAGTGTGTATTAATGTGACTAAAATTCGCGCACCAGACGCGCCAATAGGATGCCCTAACGCACACGCGCCACCTTTAACATTCACTTTGCTTGCATCTAGCCCAAGCTTTCTAATTGCCAATATAGTCACCATAGCGAATGCTTCATTAATTTCAAACAAATCAACATCACTTATTGACCAACCAGTTTTACGCAATAGTTTATCTATTGCTCCTACCGGTGCGACAGTAAAATCTTCTGGCTTTAAGCCATTGCAGCTATGAGCCACTATTTTAGCTAAAGGCTCCAATCCTAATGCTTTTGATTTTTCACGACTCATTACTAAAAGTGCCGCAGCCCCATCAGAGATAGAGCTGGAGTTAGCTGCGGTTAACGTGCCGTCTTTCATAAACGCGGGTCGTAAACTTGGAATTTTTTCAGGCTTGGCTTGCTTAGGTCCATCATCACTATTAATGACTACTTCGCCTTTTCGGCCTTTTATAGTGATAGGGGTAATTTCATCGCTAAACGTACTTAATGCTTGCGCGTCACAGGCTTTCTGTAAACTTGCTAACGCAAACGCATCCATTTCATCTCGAGACACCCCTTCTGCGTCAGCTGTCTTCTGAGCAAAACACCCCATAGCTTGGCCATCATAAGCATTCTCCAAACCGTCAAACATCATATGATCAATCATTTGTCCATGCCCCATCCGATAACCACTGCGTGCTTTTGGCAATAGATAGGGGGCGTTAGTCATGCTTTCCATGCCACCGGCAATGACCACCTCTGCAGACTCAGCCTTTATTAAATCATGCGCCAAAGCAACAGCTTTCATTCCTGAACCACATACTTTATTTACGGTTGTCACACCACTTGAGAGAGGTAAGCCAGCCCCCAAAGATGCCTGCCTAGTAGGTGACTGCCCCAAACCTGCAGATAAGACACACCCCATTATAACTTCATCAACATGGGGTAAGACATTTTCATCTAACAAGGCCTTAATTGCATGAGATCCAAGCTCAGTGCCGGTTACTGATGACAAGCTCCCCATAAAGCCACCCATAGGGGTACGCTTAGCCGCAACAATAACTATTGAGTTATCAGACATAAAAACTCCTTAAATTTTCAATATTTGGAAAAATGTCTGCACATTTAACCCTGTAACTAAGTAGACATTTATTGAATTTATCTACTAGAGCATTTGCTTTTAAATAATTAAAGCTCTACGTTTGCACCTAGTTTACGTAAACGTAGAGCTTTAATTTTCGTTATAACTTCTTTAAATTACAGGGCAAGCAATTATGAGTGAACAGAACTTTAGTATTAGTGACCTATCAAAAGCCATGGATGTTACACCAAGGTCGATATGGTCTTATGAAGAACAAGGGTTACTAAGCCCTTTAGAATTGAGCTAAAGCGCATTTAAACAAATAAAGATTTAGTCAGATTGAAGCTTATTCTCAGAGGCAAACGTCTTGGGTTTTCGTTGTCAGAAACAACAGCTCTGTTTAACTTGTATGATACTCACCATAACTCTCTCGCACAGTTACAAGAGATGTTAAAAATGACAACCGAAAAACAGACTCAAATACAGCAGCAGTTGCAGACATTGAAATGTTGATGACTGAATTAAATGCCCTTACCCAAGCAGACCGAGAAATAATTGAGGCTCTGAATAAACCTTCCCAATCTAAAGTAGCGTTAGCCCCCAAAAGTCACTCATGAGTATTTATAATTGCCCTTGCACTCTCTGCACTTCAGCATTATCTTTTATCCTAAATTCATCAATTTGAGTACTGCTGGTGCAACCGCAAACGAGTGTTAAAACTTCCCTTCCTGCCAATGTCAGAGTCATGATTGCTTTAGTGGCAAGTCCCACTTTATTGGTTGTGGGTATGTTGGTATTCACTTTGTTCACCAAAGGTTGGCGCGAGGTTTCTACAAGCATGATCATCTTTACTCTACTGTCGGTTTTGGCTTATTACATCGTTATTGTCGGGAACTTTCCTAAATTCAAACGCTCTATCAGCACATCTTCCACCGATAAATAATCTAGTTTTATCAAAACATAGCCTGTTTGCTGCAAGTCAATCAGGTACAATATCGTCAAATAGTTATCGTAAATTAAAGAATAAAAAGGCTACATTAAATGGAGTATTTCACTTGGAACGCGAACCCAATCTTGGTTTCTTTTGCAGGCTTAACCATACATTGGTATGGCGCTTTGTTTGCAACAGCTATTTTAGCTGGTCTACAGGTCATGAAAGGAATATTCAAACGAGAAAAAGTTAATTTAGAGCTTTTAGACTCTTTGTTAATGTACTGTGTCTTCGGAATTATCATTGGCGCACGACTAGCACACTGCCTTTTCTATGACCCTGAATATTATTTAAGTAATCCATTAAAAATATTAGCGATTTGGGAGGGAGGGCTAGCCAGTCATGGTGGAGGCCTAGGCGTCATCATTAGCGTGTATCTTTTTCAAAGAAAATTTAAAGTCGGTTACATTTGGTTATTGGACCGATTAGCCATTGCTACTTCACTGTTTGGTTTCTTTGTTCGAGTAGCAAACTTTGTCAATTCAGAAATTATTGGACACCAAACTGATGTCAAATGGGCCGTTATTTTCGAACGCATAGATTTAGTTCCTAGGCATCCAGCTCAATTATACGAGGCATTTTCATACCTCGCTATTTTTGCCACCTTATATTGCTTACATCGGTTTACAAAGATCAAACACTACACAGGTACATTACTGGGGGTATTCCTATCTCTAGTATTCACCGCTAGATTCTTTATTGAATTCGTTAAAGTAAATCAAGCCGCTTATAACAGTGATATTTGGATAAACACTGGGCAAGCTTTGAGTATTCCCTTCTTTATCTGTGGCGTTTGTCTGTTAATACGAGCGTTAAAGAATGGTAGTGAACAAGTAAAAAAATAATGGAATGACTAAACCTAGAACAAAATATTGGTTCATTAAAAATATTGACAAACTCTACATAAGACAACAGTTGGCCTAAAATAGGCCAACCATTACAATTATCATAAGGTCGTGTATAAAGTATTACAGAGTAAGTAATAATGAATCAATTTGTTTTAAATTGTGCTTGATACTGACTAGGAGCTACCCCTACATATTTATTGAAATTGAACCTTAAGGTAATCCCGTTATCGTAGCCAACTCTGCTAGCAAGTTGCTCGATTGAAAGAGTTTCAACTTCTAGTATTTGCTTCGCTAAATTAATTCTTTGCTGGTTAAGCCAGGCCTTAGGGCTAGTTCCTAAAGCTTTTTTAAAGTGACGATCAAAGGTTCTTCTTGACATACAAGCCTGCTGAGCCATCTCAGCAACACTGATAGCTTCACTTATATTCTCAATGGTCCAGTCTAAGGTTGCACTAAAAGAACCTGAATTCTTAACCACAGGTGTCTCCACATATTGTGTCTGTCCACCACTTCTATGAGGGGATATAACAAGCCGCCTCGCAACTTGGTTAGCGATAGTATGGCCAAAATCTTTTCGAATAATATCAATACCCAAGTCTAGCGCTGCAGCACTACCTGCAGAACAGCTAATATTTTGGTCATGAGTATAAAGCACATCATTTACAAAATTTACTTTTGGAAATCTTTCCTTAAACTGCTCCCCGTAACGCCAATGTGTTGTAGCTTTTCTATGTTGTAATAATCCCAATTGCGCCAGTAAAAACGCACCTGAACAAAAACAAATAATTCGTTTTCCTTGCTCTGCAAATTCATTTATTTTCTCCGCCATATCTAAACGAACATGCTTACTGTTGGTCGTCCAGCTTGGAATAACTAACGTGTCATATCGATATAAACTTCTAATGGGCTTTGCTGTAATTTTTATACCACCAGTAGCACTAATGGGCGCCCGATCGAAACAAACCACATCGGTCTGGTACCAAGTTTTATATTCTCTTGGTAAGGCAAAAATTTCGATAGCACATGCCAATTCAAACATGGCTATTTTTTCATGCGCCAGGATAGCTACGTTCAACATAAATAGTCCTCCTAAGGTGGCTTATTATTGTCTATTGTTATAGATAAAGCCATCTGATGAAGTGTTTTTTTAACTTTTAATTCACATCTGCTTATCATTGATTGAATATAGTTTTCTGTCGTGTACACTCGATTGTGGTACTCAACACAGGTAGTAACGGATTAAGTACATATTTTACAAATAACCTTAATTTTGATGGAGCATGACTTATGGAAAAACAACCATCTCGCTATATTAGTAACTTAACACGTGATACATATGCACTTATTTTAGCGGGAGGCCGAGGCTCAAGACTCTATGAATTAACGAATTGGCGAGCTAAGCCAGCACTATATTTCGGTGGTAAATTTCGCATCATCGACTTCCCTCTATCTAATTGTATCAACTCCGGTATTCGAAACGTTGGAGTAGTCACACAATACAAGTCTCATTCTCTAATACGGCACCTTGTGCGAGGTTGGGGTCACTTTAAAAAAGAACTTGGCGAATCTGTTGAAATCCTACCAGCATCACAACGCTTTTCAGACAACTGGTATGAAGGCACCGCAGACGCTGTTTTTCAAAATATCGATATTATTCGAGACGAGTTACCAAAGTTTGTAATGGTATTATCTGGAGACCATATTTATAGAATGGACTACGGTAACTTACTGGCTAAACACTCAGAGTCTAGGGCAAAAATGACAGTTTGCTGTATGCCTGTCCCCTTAGAAGAAGCTGCTGGTCAATTTGGCGTCATGTCAGTCGATGAAAATTACAAGATAATTGGGTTTGAAGAAAAGCCCGAGAATCCGACTCCACTTCCCAATGACCCAACTAAATGCTTGGCTTCGATGGGTAACTACGTCTTTGATACTGAATTTTTGTTTGATCAACTTAAAGTAGATGCTGACAACTTAGGCTCAGAGCGAGACTTTGGGAAAGATATTATTCCTTCTATAATCGAAGAACATGATGTCTATGCATTTCCTTTTACAAGTGACGAAGAGAACGAGGCATATTGGCGAGATGTTGGCACCATTGACTCATTCTGGCAAGCCAATATGGAAATGGTGTCGCCCGTACCTGCACTAAACCTTTATGATAAAAAATGGCCTATATGGACTTATCAGGAACAACTTCCTCCAGCTAAATTTGTTTGGGAAGAAGAAAGTAGGTTAGGTACGGCCATAAACTCAGTGGTATCTGGAGGCTGTATAATTTCTGGGGCCACAGTGAGGCGTACTCTGTGTTTCTCAAACGTTAGAGTACACTCTTATAGTGAGATAGAGGATTCTGTTATCTTGCCAGAAGTGGTAGTTAACCGTAATTGTAAAATCCGTAAAGCGATCATTGATAGAGGGTGTGAAGTACCTGAAGGTACGATCATTGGCCATAATCGTGATGATGATTTAGCCAGAGGTTTTAGAGTCTCTGATAAAGGAGTGGTTTTGGTAACTCGCGAGATGCTCGGCCTCAAAGTAGGCTTTTAACAATAATAGTCTAAATAAAACCGCTTTAATTTAAAGCGGTTTTTTCATTCACAAACTCCCACTCTAAAATTTTTGCTTTAATGAGCTCTGCAACTTCTGTGGGCTGCTCAAAAGGAAACATATGCCCTCCATTACTTAACACATGCTGCTTCACCTTAGTATTTTTCAGAAATGAAGATAAAAAAAATGGCGTATTGAGTTCGCTTTTTTCACCGCTTATAATCCATGCCGGCACCAATAACCGTTTACTATATAGATGAATATTATGAGGAACGTTTCGATAGACTTCTGTTTCAATCTTGGCATCATAATTTAGATGAAGCCTACCATTTTTTTCATCAATGGCAGATGATACATAGTCTTGAATACATCCAAGTTCAAATTTTTTAAATAATGCCTTATCTTTAAAATAATTAACTAAGTTAGTATCCTTATCCCAACTTTGGCACCGAAATTTTGATTTGCTTGCAGGAGTAATACGATCTATTTGCCCCACTAATTTCACTGTCTTAAAAAGTATTCGAGACAAGCCTGAAACGATGGGAGGGTCTAACATAATAAGTCCTTTAACCAAATCAGGTCTATCGCACGCCACCATAAATGACATGACAGCTCCCATAGAATGCCCCACCAGATACACAGGTTGACGCACCTGATTTTCTAAATAATGAACTAACTCTAAGTTAAGATTTTCAAAGTTAGTATTGACAGGAAATAACGGTGAGTGTGCAAACTTAGGCAAACCAAAAATTTCAATACCATCGCCCAAACCGTCAAACATACGCCTGTAACTGCCCATAGGAAACCCGTTTGCATGTGCAAAATGAATTGGAATAGAGTGATGATCCCTCAAGTTATACGTACCTTTTGAAATTATCTATAGTTTAAAATCAGTATTACTAACAAATAGTAATACAAGTCAAAATCCACACGAATACTCACCCAAACAGGTTCTACAAGAATATTCTATCGTATCCAATGGTAAGGCCGTGATATCCTTAACATCAAGAGATTTATAACTTTTATATAGTTATAACAATAACTTATGTTCATTTATAAAGAGGTTGAATTAACTCTCTATAATGAGTTACCTATTTACGTATCATAAAATCGTTGCTACGTAGTATCAAAGTAGGTTTTATAAAAATACAGGTGAACAATGCATATAGATACACTATTTGACTCAATTAGAAATCAGATAAAACACAACATAAATGAAGTAAAACTCACTCTAGATAAATCATGGGCTCAAGGTAGGACCATATATGGTGGAGTATCGGCAGCTTTAATTTTTAAAGCTATTCGAGAAACTCTAACATCAGAAAGCCAGATGAGATCATTCAATACCGCATTTATTGGTCCGCTAGAAGCAAATAAAGAATTTACGATACAAGTAGAAATATTGAGACAAGGTAAAAATGTCACTCAAGCTATTGGCAAAGTAACCCAAAATGGAAATGTAGCGGTGCTCAGTCAAGCCAGCTTTGGGGTTAAAAGGCGATCAAAGATACGTGTACTCAATAATCTAGAACATGGATTAGAGGGCCCAACAAAGGCAAACTTTCTGCCAGTAATCCCTAAAGTAACACCTAAATTTATTAGTCAGTTTGAACTCGCTAAAACTGATGGCGGTTGGCCCTTTACTGGCAACAAAAACAGCCATACTTTTGGACGGATGCGCTTTAAAGTCGCACCAAAAACGTTTACAGAGGCACACCTAGTAGGGTTAATTGATGTATGGCCCCCAACAGTTTTACAGCAGTTAAAATGGCCTGCAGCAGCCAGTACAATGAATTGGAATCTAGAATTTATTCACCCACACAATTCAATTAGCCCTTCCGATTGGTTTGTTTACAAAGCTAAAACCAGACACGCTCAAGACGGGTATGCTAACACTGAAGCAGAAGTTTGGGATAGTAACGGAGCTTTAGTTGCGTTAAGCAGACAAACGGTAGCAGTATTCGCCTAGCCTGAATTAAAATAATGCGAATGACGACGGACTAAACAAGGCTAAAGCACTCATAAGCTGTAAATTACTAAAATCTACAGCGTCATCTATGCTCTCTTTATCCAAATCTAAAACAGCATACATTTCAGGAGTTATGCCATCAAACCTGGAGAAATACTCATTATTAATATTATTTATCGCTAATAAGTATCCAAGTTGAATGATTTGTTGTTCTTTAGTTAGCACTTCCTTTGAAGTGCAATGCGTAGACTCAATTATTTCAACAATATCTAAGGGGATCCCCCATAGTTTAAGTAAACGACTAGAGATATCGACATAAGAAAACCCTAAGTAATGATTTTGTTGTTCCAATGGCGTTTTAGAAGATATGTCCATGCATTTTCTAGCGATCGCCGAATTTAGTTGCACCACTACCAACTCACCTAGATTATGTAACAAACCACACACAAACAGTTTTTCCGACTCTTTTAGGCCAAGTTCATCCGCAAGGTATTTACACAACAACCCACAAGAAACAGATTCTTCCCAAAATTTATCTAAATCAATGACATCAATTGCAATACCTTTAAAAGCACTCGCAACACCATAAGCTAACACCAAATCATAAATAGAGTGTGTTCCAATGACCTGAATTGCTTTAGATACTGTCGTTATGGTGTTGGGAAAATTATAAAGGGCACTATTTGATATTTTCAAGACTTGCGTCATTATGGCAGGGTCATAATTGATGACTTCTGCAATATCATCTAAAGATGCTGCATCATCATCAATTAATTGTTTAATTTTAATTACTGCATCTGGTAAAACAAAGATATCACCAGCATCGTCTACGTAATTTTGTAAATCCATCTATCTTCTTCATAGCAAAAGTATCACGTTAATTGTAAATGAAGAATGCTTTAAGTTCATGCCTAAACAATAAAAACATGCATATTAATTTACACTACCGGTATGGGAGCCTTGAGTTTTAGGAATGCAATTCAGGCCCATTTTTCAATACGAGTAAGTATCATGCTGTAATCTGACTACACATTATCAATGTGAATGCTCAGAAAGCATCCAAGTCTTTTTGAAGAAGGTATTGCTATGCTCTTGCGGTCTAAAGGCCAACCATAACGACATCAAATTCATACAGTTTATTGTGAAAATGCTTCCCCTTGTCTATCTTAATTGCCCCCTAATAATTAAGACCTGGGATTTTCCGCCGACATATTTACAATCACCATTAACAGCGGGTTTGAATTGACAATTGATTCGTTTTCTTTATTTTTAATATGCTTCTGTAAGATATAATATTGTTAACAATTAATACTGGGAAAACATATTTAATGGATAAACTTAAGAAGGTCGCTATTGTTGGGGGAACACACGGCAATGAATTTAGTGGCATTTATTTATTAAAAAAGTGGCAAAGCCAGCCTCATCACATCCAAAGAAATAGCCTCAGTATTGAAACACTACTCGCTAACCCTAAAGGGTTTGAAGAGAATAAACGTTATCTTGATTGTGATTTAAATCGTCAATTTACACTTAGTAACCTTGCAAACAATGATTTGACTAAATATGAGCAAACTTTAGCAAAAACCATTAACTCGCAATTAGGCCCTAAAGGACGTGCTAAAACTGATTTTATTATTGATTTGCACAACACTACTAGCAACATGGGGCCAACACTCATCTTACTAAAGTCTGACGAATTTAATAAAAAGTTAGGCGCATATGTACTATCAAAAATGCCTAAAGCCGTTATTGTATTCGAAGACCAAATTAGCATTGAAGAACATTGTTTTCTGGCCTCAATCGCGCCACAAGGAGTGATTGTCGAAATAGGCCCACAACCACAATCAGTGATTAGACAAGACGTACTAGAATGGATGGAAAATATGACACATACCATCCTTGATTTTATTGAATTACATAATCGTAATATGTTACCTGACCTAGCAGAAAGCTATACAGCTTTTAGCTACGTAGAAACCATAGCTTTGCCAACTGATGAAAATGGTGAACGCATTGGCATGGTCCATAAAAAGATTCAAGATAATGACTTTCAACCGCTCAATCCAGGGGACCCTATTTTTACCTTATTTGACGGGGGAGAAATTACCTATCAAGGTGATTACGAAGCCTACCCACACTTTATAAATGAAGCCGCCTATTACGATAACAATCTAGCAATGTCACTAGGTAAAAAAATCAGTGTTACTCTGGATGGTGGGTTCTGAATTTTATAAAAACAAAGGGATCATGTATCTATTTTCATGGAATTTATTTTTAATATTTAAGATATTCTTACAATTATTTAAAGCCAATTTAAAAACGATGATTGAATCAAGAAGATAATCCAACTAATGTTTGCTAATTAATATAACAACAATAAGAAAGTATATGAAATTAATAAGAATTTTCGTTATTTTTACAGCATTAAGTGCGTTTAATACATACGCTTACCAAACATCCGATACTCGCCTGTTACGATTTGCAGATATTTATAAAGAGCATGTAACCTTTGTCTATGCGGGTGATATCTATATTGCTAATCACCACACCAAAGAGAGCCGACGTTTAACCGATCATATCGGTTATGAAGCCTTTCCCAAATTTTCACCTAACGGAAAAAAAATCGCTTTCTCTGCCGAATATAATGGCAGCCGACAGGTTTACGTCATGAATGTCGATGGTTCTGAGCTAAAACAGTTAACATATTACAATGATGTAGGTCCAATGCCTCCACGTGGCGGATTTGATTACCGCGTTTTAGACTGGACACCTGATGGTGAATATATTGTATTTAGAGCAAATAGGTTGCCTTGGGGCGAACGCATGGGGCGTCCATATAAAATATCTGTCAACGGAGGTAAAGAACAACCATTAGCAGTACCTGAAACAGGAGGTGGCATGCTTTCAATGGATGGTAAAAAGTACATTTACACGCCTATTGACCGAGAATTCCGCACATGGAAACGGAGTCGAGGTGGCCGTGCACAAGATGTTTGGGCATATGACTTAGAAAAGAATACCTCTGAACAGCTGACAAATCACAGTGCAACAGATCAACAACCTACCATAGTTGAAGACACTATTTATTTCGTGTCTGACCGTGACTTTACATTAAACTTATATCAATACAGAAAAGGAAAAGAACCAAAAAAGCTTACCCATCACAATACCTACGATGTACTGTGGCCATCTGCTGGCCCTGATGCAATTGTGTATGAAAATGGTGGATATTTATATCGTTTTGACCCAAAGACAGAACAATCAAAGAAGCTCATAATTGACATTCTAGGCGTGCGTAAGCATGCCCTGCCCTATAGTAAAAATGTAAGCAAGTTTATCGATTCAATGAGCATTGATAACAGTGGCAAACGTGCATTATTTACCTCTAGAGGCGAGATTTTTTCAGTACCTAAAAAAGACGGTGTTACCCGCAACCTATCGCACACATCTAGCAGTCGAGAGATAGATGCTACGTGGTCACCTAGCGGACGTTATATCGCTTATATGAGCGACAAAACCGGTGAGTATGAAATCTACTTAAAAGACCGAGCATCTAATAACAAAATTAAACAGTTAACATCAAATGGTACTATTTGGCGTTTCAACCCAATTTGGTCACCAGACAGCACAAAACTATTATTTGCAGATAAAAATCATATTCTTTGGGTGGTCGATATAAAGAGTCGCAAGCAAACCCAAATAGATGTGGCTCGCTTTAACGATGACAGTTTAACCACATATATTTGGTCGCCCAACAGTGAAGACATTGTTTACCTTAAAAACAACGAAAACAGGTATCGTTCATTGTGGCATTACAATTTAAATAGTAAAAAGAAAACTCGTTTAACCAACGAAATGACCTCGGAACAAAACCCAACGTTTTCGCCAAATGGCCACTATTTGTATTTTACCTCACAGCGTGATTTCAATATGACCTTCTCAAGCTATGAGTTTGATTATTTATATGCTAATTCAACTAGAGTATATGCTGCTGCAGTTAACAATGATGTAATCGCCATCAATAACTTCAAAAGTGATGAAGTAGTTATAAAAGTTGACAATGATAAAGAAGAAAGTGAAGCAGAGCAGTCAGACATTCCCTCTACAATAGATCCAAAGAACTTTATGGATAGAGTTGAAGTATTGAATGCTAAAGCTGGAGACTACAATCAACTTGGCGGAGTAAAAGGCGGTGTCCTTGCCATGTCTGATGGAACATTAAATGTTATAGGTAACGGGCGCAGCGGAAAGGTAGAAACAGTTGCTGAAAAAGTCTCGGCTTATACCCTTTCTGCAAATGCTAAACATCTACTTATAAAATCAGGCGATAACTACAGCATTGTAGAACCCAAAGCCAAGCAAGTCCTATCTAAATCAACGCTCAATTTATCTCAACTAATGTTAAAAATATCCCCACAAGTTGAATGGCAACAAATGTATGTAGAGGCTTGGCGAACACTGAGAGACTGGTTCTACGATGAGAATCACCATGGGCAAGACTGGATAGAAATAAGAAAGCGTTATCAACCTTTGGTGAATGCTGTGGCACACCGAAGCGATCTTGATTACATACTTAGTGAAATTGCGGGAGAGTTAAACGCTGGCCACATTTACGTACAATCTGGCGATACTCCTAAAGCAGAACGTAAAAAACATGGACTGTTAGGAGCTGAAGTTTCTACCCACTTGTCAGGTTTTGCAAAAATTGATGAAATTTTTAAAGGCGAGAGCTGGCACGAAAACTTCCGTTCCCCACTTGATGAACCAGGTGTAAACGCAAATGTAGGAAATTACATCATAACAGTACAAGGTCAGACAACCAAAGGGGTTAGCAATTTTTATGAACTACTAGAGAATACTCAAAAACAAACTATTGAACTAGAGTTGAGTGACTCACCAAGTCATGAAAACACCTGGACAGTGACAGTTAAACCAGTAGCCAGTGAAACCGGTTTACGTTACTTAAAGTGGGTGAAGTCTCGCATGGATTACGTCGATAAACTGTCTAAAGGCAAAATTGGATATGTTCACTTACCTAACACCCATTCTGCTGGTCATAGGGAGCTATTTAAAAAGTTTATGCCACAAACCACTAAGGAAGCCATGATAATCGATGATCGTTACAATGGCGGCGGCTTTATTCCAGAACACATGCTGACTTGGCTGGCTCGTAAACCTCTAAATTACTGGAAGCGTAGAGGCGTAGAACCCACAAAAACGCCTCAGTTAGCCCATGAAGGCCCTAAAGCCATGCTAATCAATGGTTACTCTAGCTCAGGTGGAGATGCCCTACCCTACTATTTCCGCCAAGCTGGTTTAGGGAAACTAATAGGCACTCGTACGTGGGGGGGCTTGATTGGCATTTCAGGTAATCCTAGCCTTGTGGACGGGGGGCAGGTAATTGCTGCAACTTTTAGAGTGCTAGACAATGAAGGAAATTGGATCATTGAAAACGAAGGGGTTACCCCAGACATTAAAGTAATAGACCGTCCAGAACTGATACATAAAGGACAAGACCCATCGATTGAGCGTGCTGTCAAAGAGCTACTACAAGAGTTAAAACAAAACCCTAAGCGTAAGCTTGTAGCACCTTCCCCACCAAAAAACTTTTAGCTCTGACTTTAATGAAATCTAATACCAATCAAGATTTGGTGACTATGTGAATAATCACAGCGCCCGAAAGGGCGCTAATACAATCCAATAAACAGAAAAACCGTTCAGTCTAAATACTCACAAATTTATGATGTTCACGAATAGTTGAATATTACTCTGATATCTACTGTCTAATAAGAAATCCAAGCATTAATTACACAATGTGATTCTAATAAAGCCAGAGCGAGACTAAATTGTTTTGTAATACGGTGCGTAAGTATCGTTAAGGAGCAGCTCGGGCCGAAGCTCGAAATATACTCCCATAACACAAGCACTTTCAATTCTATCTATACGGAATACTCTAGCAGCCGCTCTGAGGTGATCCCACGCTATTATGTACCATACAGGCCAACTCAACATAATATAATGAGCCTCTATAGTCCGTATAGTATGTTCACCAGCATCAGAGCAGTATTTTATATCTAAACAGCGTTGCTCAAAAAAAGACGCTAAGATATTGTCTGAAATCTCCGGTTTGAGGTCCGATAGGAGAAAGTCACTAGTAAGCTTTGTCTGTCTACTAATCAAAATACGCTTACGAATGTTACTCACAACCCCCCGTTGGTTTTCAGGAAAGGCCTGAAATAGTTTCTGCCTAATAGCGTTTAGATTGTCACTCAGCAAGGGTAAATTGAGCGTCTCCATTATAGAAAGTGAAAGTATCAAATCTACGACCTCTTTGTGATTCAATACTAAGCGTTCAATTCCCCATCTTCCGTTTAAACGAATACCGCCTCCACGCCCTCTATCTGACTCTATTGGGTACCCTGCATCTTTGAGATCTGCGAGTTCTCGCATTAAGGTGCGTTGACTGATATTTAAGTGCTCCCGTAGATCAGCAGTCTGCCAATACACCTCTGAACGGAGCATGCCAATTAGCCGGTTTCGTCTTTCGGCACGACTTTTAAAGTTTGTCTTCAACATAACTTTAATGTGCCACTATATGGCACATTTATCAATACACTCTACTTTTAAACAAAACGTTCATTTCGAAATACACTATAGAAAGGAAAATAACCATGAAGCATTATTACAACTCAATGAGCAGAGCTGTCACAACAGATTGGATGCTTAAAGAGCTTGATATCAAACATGAGCAAATCCAAATTGACCTTACCGTTAAAAGCGAGGAGTTGTTACATTTACAACAAATTAACCCCATGGGGAAAGTGCCAATACTTAAAGATGCTCAAACCGTTGTTACAGAAGTGGCGGCCATCTGCGCATATTTAGCTGACAAGTATCCAGAGAAGAAGTTGGCACCAGAAATACACTCTATTGATAGAGGCACCTATTATCGCTACTTGTTTGTTACAGGAAATACCATTGAACCAGCCCTTACCCTTGCTGCGGCGCAAATTACACACCCGAAACCTGCAACAGCTGGATGGGGAGATATGACTCGTGTTATGTCAACGTTAGAAGCTTTAACCCCCACAACTAATTGGGCACTTGGCAACCAGTTTACGGCCGCCGATATAGTGTTTGGAGGGTTACTAGCTTCATCAGTAGTATTCGGCATACTTGAAGCCTCACCCAAAGTAGCAGCTTACATTGATCGGATTCAGCAAAGGCCTGCCTATCAAGACGCGTGCCGAGCTTTTATTTAAGGATTAAATTTGTTGGCGCTAAGTAAAAATACATATTTATTGAAATAGAAAGTCTTTGCTTCGGTCTACAAATTCTTAATTTTTCATCTGAATAAAAACAATCTAATTAAAATCAATGTCATTGAATAAGCTAGATGAAAAATGATAAGTCATGCTAGATCACTTCAGGCATCTGTCTTATGTAGTTTGTAGGCTCTAGTTTTTCTTGGAAAATTAGTTGAACATGCAAGTTATCATCCGTTACAACATAAGTTATATATGGACGTTAATAATTTAATGGGTACTTGAAACATTAGAGATAGATGGTGGGTCGTGCTGGATTCGAACCAGCGACCAATTGATTAAAAGTCAACTGCTCTACCAACTGAGCTAACGACCCATCTAATTGAAAACTTTACATAAACGCGATGAGATTCGGAAATTGGTGGGTCGTGCTGGATTCGAACCAGCGACCAATTGATTAAAAGTCAACTGCTCTACCAACTGAGCTAACGACCCTTTTTCCGTTCGCCTCACTGCGAAGGCGGCATATAATACTCAATTCAAATTTCAGTGCAAGCTTAAAACTAATTTATTTTAAGAATTTAAACTGTTTGCTGAAAAAGCGAACGATACTTGTATAAAGAATGAAACATTGGCGCTAAATAATGAGTTAGCGCACAATTTTTATAAATTACTTAATCTCTGGCTAGCCAACTTTGCAGAAGAAGAGTCTGGGAATTCGCTCAATAATTGTTCCCATAATTGTTTCGCTCTAGCCGCATTTGATCGTTGTACTTCAGTGATGCCAAGTTTTAATAACGCATCAGCTCTTTTATTAGAGTCAGGGTAATGACTAACTAACGACTGAAATTGTTCACCCGCACCTACCCAATCTTGTTTATTAAACAACACTTGACCTAACCAGTATCGTGCATTTGGAACATAGTCAGATGTAGGATAATTTTGTAGAAATGCTTCAAACTCTAGTACAGCTTGATCATACAGTCTATCTTTTAATATTAGATTAACCGCTTTATCGTAAGCCTCATTATCACTTCCTACTACCGGAGTAGTGTCACTAGGAGTTGCCAATTGCGAAGGCACAGTAGCAACCTGAGTACTTGGTTGAGTTTTTACTTCTTCAATACGTTTATCAATCTCAAGGTACAACTCACGCTGACGTTCTAAGATCTTCTCTAGTTGATAACTCTGAACTTCAATTGCACCACGAAGCTCACTCACTTCGCTTTGTAAAAGGTCCAATTGTTCTTGTTGACGATGTTGAGCTTGAGTACGAGACGCAAACTTCTTTTCTAGTTCTACAAGACGTTGTTTGTCACTACTGTCATTCACATCTGCCACAGGCGCAGGAGCCGCATTAACTGCGGCTCCATATAGCCCTAGCAAACTTAGCGCTAAGGTGCGTTTTATCATGTTTAATATCTACTATTGATATACTAATACGCCGCGACGGTTTTCTGCGAAAGCCGCTGCAGTACTGTAATAATTAACTGGTTTTTCTTCACCATAAGAAACAACAGAAACTTGCGAAGAACTTACACCGGCATTCAATAAATAAGTCTGTACTGATTTGGCTCGAGATTCACCTAAAGCAATATTATACTCTGGTGTACCACGGCTATCAGTATGGCCTTCAATAACAATAGATTGACTGCTATTTTTAACTAAAAACGCAGCATGTAAATCTAATACTGAATAAAACTCAGGCTTTACACTTGCACGGTCAAAGTCAAAATAAACGGTTTGGGATTCTTGCAACTCATCTAATTGCTTTTTCATCTCTTCTTCAGGAGACATTAGCGGTGCAACATTTCCTGTTTGAACGTTTGCATCTTCTGCAGCTTGGGCATCAGCTGCTGCTTGCTCTTGTGCGATTCTCGCTTGCTCAGCCGCTAAAGCTTCATCTTCACTTGTTGAAGAACAAGCCATTAAGGTCACAACAGGTAAAGCTATGATTAAACCTTTAAAAATTTTGTTAAGCTGCATTCTTTTTGTTCCTATTTTTATCGAATTTAAATTATATATCTCTTGGCTACAGTAAAAACGGCGACCAACTTGGTGCCTTTACTTGTCCGTCGGCTGCTGGTAGACGAGCCTTAAACCTTCCATCAAGGGAGACCAAAGACAAAACTTGCTTTCCTTGATGCAATGTACTGTATATGATCATACTTCCATTTGGAGCAATACTTGGTGATTCATCTAAATAGGTCTTAGTTAAAACCATGAGATTACCACTATCAAGATCTTGCCTTGCAATATGATAGTTACCTCGGGTCCGATTCACCATCACCATCTGCTCGCCATTAGGGGTAACCGTACCACCTAAATTCATTTCGCCATCAAACGTAAGACGCCGAACCTTGTTCGTAGCTAAATTTACTCGATATATCTGAGGTTTACCACCCCGTTCTGAACTAAATATCAATCCTTTACTGTCAGGCATCCAACTAGGTTCAGTATCTATCGCTCTATTATTTGTGAGTCTGCGAATTTGTTTGCTCGCTATATCCATAACATATAATTCGGGATTGCCATCTTTAGACAATACCAAAGCTAATTTTTTACCATCAGGCGAAAACTTGGGCGAGCCATTTATACCTGGAAAGCTCGTCATTTGCGTACGGCTCATGGTGTAGATATCTTGGATATAGATTTGTGGACGCTTATTCTCAAAGCTAACATACGCAAGCTTAGTCCCATCAGGAGACCAAGAAGGTGACATTAGAGGCTCTTTCGAACGTAAAAGCACAGTTTCGTTAACACCGTCATAATCAGATACAACCAACTGATATGGAAACTCATGAGATTGCCTATCACGCACTAATACATAGGCAATACGTGTCATAAACGCGCCTTTTTCACCCGTTAGCTTTTCATAAACAACGTCACTAATTCTATGGGAATACTGCCTAAACTCATTCCCTGAAATAGTTGATCTTCTGGTTTCTAATATATGCTCACTACTACTAACTAATTTTCCACCCACTAAGATTTGTGAATCACCGCCAGTGATTTGCCCACGCAGTACATCAATCAACTCATAAGTTACTGTATATCTATCAATGCCAGCGAGTTCGACTGTGCCTACGAGAACGGCTTCAACACCTTTTGCGGCCCAAGCACTATAATCAACCTCAGTATCAGTAGCAGGATATTGAGGCATATCAATGCTCTTAATTGGATTGAATTTACCACTACGACGTAAATCAGCACCTATTACTTCTGTAATTTCTGCGGGCATTACGCCGTCACCCACCCACTTAAACGGTACAATACCGATAGGCCTTGAAGTATCTACACCTTCAGTAATCACAATCTCTAGGGCGGAGAAACAGTTAAAACTAATTAAAGAAAATAAAAAAGAAAAGAAAAGAACTCTAAGTTTCGGCATTACAATGTTGGCTCTACAGTTAAATTAATGTTACGTAATTGTTGGTTGACATCCGCTTCTTTCGAAACAGGCAATGTATCTGATTTATAAACAGCCGCCTTAGCGGCTCGACATAAAATAGCATTACCACTTAATTCAGTAACTTGTGTTACTAGACCATTAGAAGCCAAACGGATATTTAGGCGACAAGACTTACCTTTCATAGCGTCATCTACTATTAAATTTCGTTCTATAGTTTGTTTAATAAGCGCTTGATACTTTTGAACTTCCGACAAGACCTGCTTATTTCGCACTTGCTGTCTTGCTGCTTGCTCTGCTTGCAGTTGCTCTTCTAATAGCTTTTGCTGCAGCGCCTGTTCTTTTTCTTGTTGACGTTTTCTCTCTAATTCTTTTAGGGCAGCTTCTTCTTTTTGGCGTTTTTCTTTTGCTTTTCGAGCAAGTTCATCAGCTTTTTTCTTTTCTAATTCTTTACGCTTTCTTGCTGCTTCTAGCTTTGCTATTTTGGCTTTTTCTTGTTTCTGTTTTTCACGAGCGGCAGCAGCGGCTTGTTCTGCTTTCTTTTTGTTTTGTTCTTGTTTACGTGCTTGATTTTTTAACTCAGACACTTGTGACTCTTGTTGCTTTCGCTTTCTTTCTGCAGCAGCAGCTCGGCGCTCTAAATCCTTAACTCTTTGCTCCTCTTTTTGTTGCTGAGCCTTTTTCTTGTCCTTTATTTTTTGGACTTCTTGTTGTAATTGCTGTTCATCTATAGCCTTTGCTTCAATAATTGGTGCTGGGGCAGAATACTCTGGGGTCTCTTTAGATGAAGAAAAGTCAGCACTCACCCACACCATGACCAACACAACTAAGTGCAGCAAAAAGGACAATGAAAAACTAGTAAAAAGGTTCATTGCTAGCCTAACTCTCCGGTGGAGTCGTCATTAACCCCACTGATGGCGCCCCTGCTCTTTGTAGCAACACCATCAACTGTACTACCTCACTATAAGGCACAGCACCATCGCCTCTTACCACGACAGGTAAATCAGGATCAATTTGTAATTGAGCAGCCACTAATGTGGCTAGTTCGACGGCAGACATGGGTTCATCTTGGGAATCACCAACATTCAAGAAGTACTGCCCTTCAGCATCTACCGACGCCACGATTGGTGGCTTAGCCTCCTCATCTAAAGGCTGCGAGTCTGCCTTAGGTAAATCTACCTTCACACCTTGAGTAATAAGAGGCGCTGTAACCATAAAAATAATCAACAATACCAACATTACATCGATATAAGGAACCACATTAATTTCAGAAACAGGGCGTCTACGCTTTCTTACATACATAGTTTATCTATCCAGCAGCTTGGTTAGTGTCGACACTAGATGAGAAGGCTTGTCTATGTAAAATACTCGAAAACTCTTCCATAAAATTACCGTAGCTATTTTCTAACTTTTCTACCTGGTGGCTAAAACGGTTGTAAGCTATAACGGCTGGAATGGCTGCAAATAAACCCATTGCAGTAGCAATCAAAGCCTCTGCAATCCCTGGAGCCACCATAGCTAAAGTTGCTTGTTGCTGGCCACCTAATGCAATAAATGAGTTCATAATTCCCCAAACAGTCCCAAACAAACCAATATAGGGACTAATTGATCCGGTTGTGGCTAAAAACGGTAACCTGCTTTCTAAACTATCAATTTCCCTAGATAAAGACACACGCATGGCACGAGATGCCCCCTCCATAATGGCATCTGCAGGTGTAGATGCACTCTTACGCAATTTCACAAACTCTTTAAAGCCAGCGCAAAACATACTAGCCATACCGCCTATAGACTCTCGAGCGGCCAACTCTTGGTAAAAACGATTTAAATCAACCCCAGACCAAAATTTATCTTCAAATTTTTTCATCTCACTGCGGGCAGCGTTCAACGCTCGGCTGCGCTCAATAATGAAAGCCCAAGAAGCGATAGACGCAGTAATTAACAACAACATAACCAGTTGAACTAGTAAACTAGCTTCTAAAATCAAATCGATAAAAGATAACTCAGATGACACGTGAAAATTCCCCTAATATTTTTTCTGGAATAGCTTGTGGTTTCATATTCAATATATTGACACAGGCGACTCGTATTAAAGCACTAACCAAAGGTTTATTGGCTGGGCTTATGATGACTTGTTTAAACACTAAACTGGCACGCTTCAATTCTACTATTTCGGTTTGAATACTCAACAACTCATTAAACCTTGCAGGGGCGTGATTATCCATTTCAACCCGTTTGACGACAAAACCCACAGAATGTTCCAAAAGAATATCTTGTTCTGTGCCCATTGCTCTCAACCACTCTGTTCTCGCCCTTTCCATAAACTTCAAATAATTGGCGTAATAAACAATACCACCAGCATCAGTATCTTCGTAATAAACACGAATTTTATAGTCAAAGCTCATATTAATTTTAATTTCTTCTGTCAATAATTTAGCAACTCAAAAACTCAACAAATGAGAGTTGAGTATCAATATTTAATAGTTATGCTACCAAGTTGTAAATAAACAACCCCTTGAATTTATCTTGCATTGTCATAAAAAACTTTAAAAATCAAAAGATTACACATAAAAACAAGACGCCTAAGGTAAAAACCTCTGTTAACTAACATTTTTATAGTGAATAAACATTCAAGCTAAGTTAATACCCATTATTTAAATTGAAATCTCTTTAGAATCAGAAAAAATAATAGAACAATAAACAACCCAAATAAAAAACACTTATAAATCATAAGGGTAGAGATAATATTAACCTAAAGTATTAAATTTACTTTTTTTCATAAAAAAATACATTAGTTTTTCTAATCTTTAATATCAATTTTATTCAGTTGTGTAAGTAACTATAACTCTTACAATAGTACTTGTCCCTAGAGCTACAGAGTAACTTTGAAGCGAAAACGCTAAAAGTGAAAATAGTTTTTTGACTTGTTCTTTGGATTTATTCCCTTCAACTAATTTTTAGTTGCTTGCCCACACATCTGTGTGGGCTTTTTTTTGCTTAAAATAATTATTCTGGGGTGTAATCTATTCCAAAATGTAAGAAGGCTCTTTTTGAAGCTATGCGCCCTCTAGGGGTACGTTGTAAAAAACCCTGTTGTATCAAAAATGGCTCTATGACATCTTCTATAGTATCGCGTTCCTCACCAATAGCAGCGGCTAAGTTATCTAAACCTACAGGACCCCCCATAAACTTTTCAATTATGGCCAGTAATAATTTCCGGTCCATGTAATCAAAACCTTCTTTATCTACATCTAACATATCTAACGCTTGTGCGGCCACATCAGCTGTGATTTTGCCATCAGCTTTTACTTCAGCAAAATCTCGTACCCGTCTTAACAAACGGTTGCTTATTCTCGGTGTACCTCTAGAGCGTTTGGCTACTTCAAAGGCCCCTTCTTCTTCCATAGTTAAATCTAAATAACTGGCAGAACGTTTTACGATTTGGGTGAGGTCTTTGACATTATAAAACTCTAGGCGCTGCACTATGCCAAAACGATCTCTAAGTGGAGACGTCAAAGAGCCCGCTCTTGTGGTTGCACCAATTAAGGTAAAAGGAGGTAACTCTAACTTTATTGAACGTGCGGCTGGCCCTTCACCAATCATAATATCGAGTTGGTAATCTTCCATGGCAGGATACAATATTTCTTCTACTACCGGACTCAAACGATGTATTTCATCAATAAACAACACATCATTTTCTTCAAGGTTTGTTAATAGCGCCGCTAAATCACCGGCTTTTTCTAAAACAGGGCCAGAGGTGGTTTTAATATTTACCCCCATTTCATTAGCCACTATGTTAGCCAAAGTAGTTTTACCTAAACCGGGGGGACCAAAAATTAATAAATGGTCAAGTGCATCACTACGCTTACGTGCTGCTTGAATAAAGATTTCCATTTGCGAGCAAACATGATCTTGCCCAGTGTAATCAACCAACATTTTAGGTCGAATGGCGCGGTCAACCACTTCATCTTCATGACTAGCGGTGGGTTTTATTATACGGTCGGCTTCAATCATTGTGACTTATTACCAATAGCTTTAGTGTTTTTTTATACAGTATCAAATTTATTGCCAGCCGTCTCTAATTTGCCATCGCTCGTAACGCTCCTCTAATAAGTACTTCGCTACTCATATCTTCTTGATGCACTGAATTAATCACTTTAGTGGCTTGAGGTGCTTTATATCCTAAAGCAATTAAGGCACTTAAGGCTTCTTCTTTAGCGTCGGTGCGCTGTACAAACGTATTTTCTACAGGTAAGTCTGGGGTCAAATGAACGGTTTCAGCATACCCTTGATCTTTCGCTAGTTTGCTTAACCTATCTCGCATTTCAATCACTAAACGCTCTGCGGTCTTCTTACCGACACCAGGTAATTTAGTTAATCCGGTCACGTCCTCCATACTCACGCACTGCATAAACTGCTGCGCATTCATACCAGATAAGATCGTCAAGGCTAGTTTAGGCCCCACACCACTGGCTTTAATTAATTCACGAAACACCGCACGCTCTTGCTTATTGGCAAATCCAAACAGCAGTTGTGCATCTTCACGGGTCACAAAGTGAATACAGATATTCGCTTCTTGACCAATTTCTGGTAACTGGTAAAAACTGGTCATAGGCACATGAACTTCGTAGCCCACACCACCGGCTTCGATAAGTATTTCAGGTGGCTGTTTTTCAAGTAAGATACCGCGAAGGTTACCTATCATGGTGTTTCCTTATTTGTTTTTATGACTAACGCAGGCGACCGCGTACGGTTTTTGAGGCTTGACCAGACATTTTAATTAAACTCTGTTGGGTATGATTGTGGCATAAAGCCACCGCTAATGCGTCTGCTGCATCAGCTTGGGGCTTGGCTGCTAAATTAAGTAAGTATGTCACCATGTGCTGAACTTGTGATTTATCGGCACTTCCCTTGCCCACAACCGACTGTTTAATTTGTCTGGCAGAATATTCTGCCACCGGTAAATCAAACGTGGTAGCGGCAACAATAGCCGCTCCTCTGGCTTGCCCTAGCTTAAGAGCTGAGTCAGGATTTTTTGCCATAAACACCTGTTCTATTGCGAACTCAGTTGGCTGAAACTGATGAATTATTTCACTTACGCCATCGAAAATTTGCTTCAACCTACCGGCAAGTTCATCGCCTTGTACCCGAATACAACCACTAGCCACATACTCAGACTTTTGCCCAACTTTTTTAATTACCCCATAACCCGTAATACGTGAACCTGGGTCAATCCCTAAAATTAGTGCCATAAAGTAATCACTCGGAACACGCACCCAGCATAAAAACAGCAGTATGTTAGATGATTAGTTGGCATTTGGCACATACAATGAGATTGCCTCACGATTAGTCTCAGACCAAACTTTTTCCATGGCCGCCTGTTTATCTAACCAAACATAAGCCGAATGCTCAGTCAGTACAACAGACTCATCATTTGCCACTTCAACGGCAAATACATACTCAGTGTTAAAAGGGGTATTTGGCGGATAGCGGTGTTTCCACATATCGCGAATTTCATAGGTATTAACTTTTTGGCAGTCTTGTAATTGGTAACCGTTTTTAGCGATATCAATCCCTGTTTCTTCTTGTACTTCACGCATAGAAGTATCAAATGGTTCTTCGCCAAGTTCGAGAGTTCCGGTCACCGATTGCCAAAATTCAGGGTCATCGTTACGCTGCATCACCAATACCTGCCCTGCTTGGTTGTATACAACCGTAAGGGCAGATTTTGGGATGCGGTACATTGAAGTCATTTCAGCTAAAACTTAATCAGCTTTACGTTCTGTTTCTTTCTTTTCAATAACTGTGCGGATAGACAACTCTTTCAGTTGCTCTGGGTTTGCTTCACCCGGTGCATCGGTTAATGGGCAAGCCGCAGTAGTCGTTTTAGGGAACGCCATCACATCACGAATAGAGGTTGCCCCCGTCATTAACATCACCATACGGTCTAAACCAAAGGCTAAACCAGCATGAGGAGGCGCACCAAATTTGAGTGCTTCGAGTAAGAAGCCAAATTTCATTTCGGCTTCTTCATCACTAATGCCTAGCAATTTAAACACACACGCTTGCATCTCTTGATTATGAATACGAACCGAACCACCACCTAACTCACAGCCATTTAAGACCATGTCATAGGCATTTGATAACGCGCCAGCTGGGTTAGCGGCTAACTCTTCTGGTGTCATATCTCTCGGTGCTGTAAAGGGGTGATGTAACGCATAAAATTGGCCATCAACTTCTTCAAACATTGGGAAGTCAACCACCCATAGTGGTTTCCATTCGCCTTCTAGTAGCTCTAAATCTTCGCCTAGTTTTAATCTAAGTGCACCTAATGCTTCGGTTACTACTGTATTGGTGTCGGCACCAAACAATAAAATATCGCCACTTTGCGCGCCTGCACGCTCAACAATGCCTTTCGCTACGTCTTCGCTTAAGAACTTAAGAATTGGCGACTGTAGACCTTCCATACCAGCATCAAGGTTGTTGATTTTCATCCACGCTAGGCCTTTCGCACCATAAATACCCACAAACTTACCGTAGTCATCAATTTGCTTACGAGACAATTTAGCCCCGCCAGGCACACGTATTACTGCAACACGACCTTTTGCATCGTTTGCTGGGCCAGAAAACACCTTAAACTCAACATCTTTGAGTAAATCTGCAACATCGGTTAATTCTAATGGGTTACGTAAATCTGGCTTATCGCTACCAAAACGACGCATGGCATCGGCGTAAGTCATACTAGGGAAATCACCTAAGTCAACGTTAAGCATTTTTTGGAATAAATCGCGCACTAACCCTTCAGTAATAGACATCACACCATCGGCATCTAAAAAGGTGGTTTCGATATCAATTTGGGTAAATTCTGGTTGACGGTCAGCACGTAAATCTTCGTCACGGAAACACTTTACGATTTGATAATATTTATCCATGCCTGACATCATCAACAATTGCTTAAACAACTGCGGTGATTGTGGTAACGCAAAAAACTGACCTTTATGGGTACGACTTGGTACTAAATAATCACGGGCACCTTCAGGTGTAGCCTTAGTCAAAATAGGCGTTTCTATATCCAAGAAGCCATCGTTTTCTAGATAGTTACGTACACTACTGGTGACTTTTGCTCTAAATTTAAGACGGTCACTCATCAAAGGACGGCGTAAATCTAAATAACGGTACTTTAAACGCTGCTCTTCAGAGTTTTCTTGATTCCAATCTAAAGGCAAAGGCGCAGCTTTATTTAAGATAGTTAAAGACTTACCTAGCATTTCGATCTCGCCGGTAGACATATCTTTATTCACTTGGCCATCAGGACGAGCTCGTACTAACCCTGTTAACTGCACACAAAATTCATTACGTAGACTGTTTGCCACGTCAAATACATCGGCTAAATCAGGATCAAATACCACTTGAACCACACCTTCACGGTCACGTAAGTCAAGAAAAATCACACCGCCTAAATCACGGCTACGGTTAACCCAACCACATAAGGTGACAGTTTGTCCGATATAAGAAGAATTGATGTTGCCACAATAGTCTGTGCGCATGAAAAACGACCTCTAAAAAGCGTAAAATTGATAAAATTTAAGGCCGCGTAGTATATACCTAAACCTTGTAACCAAGCCACCCTACTTTGTTGTAATTACAAGCTTTTGCAACATAACGTTTAAGTAGAAGACTTAAACACCTAACTATCCATAATTTAGTAATATTGGTTGCTAATTTTTAGCGAGAATATTTTGCACAACATTTACAATAGCCTCGCCATTGTGAACTATCGAAAAATAAGGAACTTAATACTTTATGGTAACCATATGATATTTAACGATTTAAATCGCCCGCAAGCTTCTGTAGTGCATGTCAAAGTTTAGCGTGTAGTGTTTTCTATTGGATAGGCATTGCCGCTTAAATATTTCGCCTTACCCCCCCAACTATTGAGCTACGTAAGGAAGGCAATAAGTACTGACAACCTTTTCTAATTGGGCTTTATCAAAAGGTTTACCCAAGTGGTCATTCATACCTATATTATGATAATGCTCAATATCAGTTAACATCACATTGGCGGTTAATGCCACAATAGGCAATTGCTTAGCACTAAATTTCTTACGTAATTCTGCTGTTGCTTTAAGTCCATCCATTATAGGCATTTGGATATCCATTAACACCAATGCATAGTGGCCTTGTTCGACTTTTTCGATAGCCTCAACCCCGTTTAATGCTGTTTCTACCTCTATGCCTAAATGATTAAGCATATCGATGGCTATCATTTGATTAATTTCGTTGTCTTCTACCAACAAAACTTTACTGTCGCTAAATCCTAACTCGGTAAAAACTTTAGCCTCTAACTCGTGGCTATGAGACAACTCATCATCTGTAATTAAGATGCCTTTTAACACTTGTTCTAATTCTAATAACGTAACAGGTTTACTCAAAAAATGTGTGCCTTCGCATGCATGTAACTGCTCTTGTAAATAGTTGGTATTAAACGCACTGCAAAAAATAATGTGCTCGGGACAAAGGGGCATTTCAGATAACTTCTGAAACAAAGCCAACCCGTTCATTTTCGGCATTTGCCAATCAATAAAAGCGAAGTCATATTGATAGTTCTGGCAACTTTGTATGGCTTCATCGGGGGTGGTAAAGCTTGTAACTTGCATTCCAAAGTTCATCAACATTCGCTCTAAAACAATAGTACTGATGGGATGGTCTTCCACCAGTATTACAGACTGTCCAACCAAGGTTTCAAAATGGCACTCTGGTTGTATTTTTTTATCGGCAATGCCAATAGGTAGCCTCACCACAAAGGTAGACCCTTCTTCTAAGACACTGTCTATGCTAATGTCACCTTCCATTAGTTCCACCAACAATTTACAAATAGACAAACCCAATCCCGTGCCGCCGTATCTGCGGGTGGTAGACAGTTCAGCTTGAGTAAAGCGCTGAAACAAATGCTGTTGTTGCTCATGACTTAACCCAATACCCGTATCCTTCACAGACACCACTAGCACAGGCTCATCATCTGCCGACATAAGCAATTTGACACAAATCAATACATGCCCTGATTCAGTAAACTTAATGGCATTACTACTTAAATTTAATAAAATTTGGCCAATTCTGACCGAGTCACCATGTAACACATTAGGTAAATCTTCTTGAATATCAAAAATCAGCTCAAGTCCTTTGTCTGATGCATTTTTAGCTAACATCATTTTCAAGCTCGCCACCAGCTCCAACATACTAAAATCTACTTTTTCAATATGTAATTTTTTAGATTCAATTTTTGAAAAGTCTAAAATGTCATTGATGATAGTCATCAATGATTTAGCCGAAAAACGAATATTGTCTAAATAGTTGCGCTGAATTTCGCCAAGTTGAGTGGTTAAACATAAATCGGTTAAGCCTATGATACCATTCATAGGAGTGCGAATTTCATGGGACATATTAGACAAAAATTGAGCTTTAACCTTAGCGGCATCTTCTGCTTGCTTGGTTTTAATTTTAAGTTGGACAGACTGTCGCCAAAACATACAGGTTAAAATTGCAAATACTGCCACCATCAACTGCACCCAGCTCAGTTTCATATTTTGCTCTAAAACTATACGCTCATGATGTGTGATACTGACTTGTTCAGTTAACGTATTCACAAAAGGCAATGATTGGATTGCCATTATTTTTTGCTGGGCCAGAGTAGTATTTTCAAGCACAAACTCAATATGCTTTTTAAGCATACCCCAGCGTAGTCCTGGGTGATCAACCCTCATTAACAGTTCGTCGTTAAGCCGAATTAATTCCCTTAAATAATCTGCTTTATCGATACTGGGAAGGCTTTTAAAAGACAATAATCCAGCAAGTAACTGTTCACCCACCCTGCGAACCGACAAGCCACTACCAGCGAATACACTCAAACTTTTAGCCAAAAAACGATGGGAAGTTTTCAGCATAGTTTCAAGCTGCATATAATGGGAAATACTTGCGCTAAAATGACTATATTGCTGCTGAAGTTCTGGCTCTTGCGCCAAAGCCTGACTTAATAAATCAGCCTTTAGTTGCAACTGAGCGCTTTTGTCGTAATGTACTACATCAGCATAACCTATCATTAAGGTTTCAACTCTAATTTTAGACACCGTAGCTTGTAAGGTGTTTAGGTTAGCTAATTGCTTATCGATTTGTTGCTCTTGCTTTAAATCATCAATTAACTGCATACCAGCTAGCAACACAAGAATAAAGCAAACGCCTTCAATCATATAACTAGCGCGATGCATGCGGTACCTCCGTGTATGGCCTGCCTGAAAACGATTTCAATGCCGCTACTAAATCATTCACATCTTCTTGCGACAAACTCAACCCCAGTTGACCTTGTGCCATAATTATCACAGCCTCTTCTAAGGTAGCCACCGACCCATTATGAAAATAAGGCGCGGTGTCTGCCACATTACGCAAAGAAGGCACCTTAAATACATACTTATCTTCTATGTTTTTAGTCAATTCATAGCGACCTAAATCATCTAACAATTTTGCGGGCATTCGGTCAATCCGCCCTAATTTTTGGTACAGATTACCGCCAATATTAATACCTTGGTGGCACGTGCTGCACCCAAAATTAGAAAACTTGGCATAGCCACGTTGCTGCTGAAGGGTTAACGCACTTTTATTGCCTAATAAATAGAGATCAATAGGGGCATTAGGCGTAATAAGGGATTCTTCAAAGAGGCGAATTGCTTTGACAATAGCCTGCTGTGTTATACCTTCTGAGCTAATCGTCGAAAACGCCTGATTAAATTCAGGATCTTGTTTAAGCTTACTAATGACATCCTGCCAATTAGTGGCCATTTCGTTTGGGTTATGGATAGGCTCGGCAATTTGTTCGGCTAAATTATGACTACGACCATCCCAAAACTGCCTGAAATTGAATACTGAATTAAACACACTAGGAGAATTTCGCTCGCCTAACAGGCTACCCACCCCCAAAGAAAGAGGTAACCCATCATCACCGCCATAATCAAGTAAATGGCAAGACGCACACGAAATACTATTATCACTAGACAACAGCGTGCTATTAAATAAGGCCTTGCCTAATTGCACCCACTTAACATTCGAAACCATTGACCGAGGAATAGGTTGAATAGGGCCGTCCACTTGCTCAAAGTGATACTCTGTTTCGCTGGCCAACTCGACAATTTCAACGGGCGGTAAACAATAATAATAATACCCTACAAGTAGCCCCAAACAAGACAACCCTGACCACAGCAACCCTTTATAATATCCAATAGGCAAACCAATATTCCTAATCGGTAAAAATTATCACTAAGCTTAATTCGATATTTGAAATATTCAAACCAAAAGTCTATTTTTCATCCTATTTGTGTGTTTTAAGCCCATATCAAATCGTGTTGTATCATCAATGGAAGGGTGGAATCTTAGGAAGGCGATTCTGTTAAACTGACTTAACCCTGACAATCATGTCTGGGTTAAGTGTTGAGCTAATTAACTACTTTAGCGTGTTTGCATTAGTGGCATAAAAAGCACTCGCGTTGCAATTCAACGTTACACTGGCTTAAAAACCAGTGCATGCGAAGCTGCTTAATTTAATACCTTGATATCTTCAAGTGAACATTAAAGTTCATCGTAATAGCCAGCTCGTTTCATTTCACGTACAGCAATTTTTTGGGCATGCTCTAATGCTTCTCTAACACTAGTATCTCCTTTTAGTGCATCTGCTATTTTAAGGCCAGTAGTGCCACCAATAGAAACAAATTCTGGTATGGGAACAAACTGAATACCTGAATAAGGGGAAGGCTCTAACGTATTATTATCAGGGTCTGCATTAGTTAGTGCTGCAAGCTCTGCCTGAGCAAAATTTCCTACTGCTGCCTCGAAGGAGCTATTTTTATAAGTAGAAAATCGCGTACCAGTAGGTACATTTTCCCATCCATTTTTTTCTGCTACTCGCTGAATATAACGTTTTGATGTGGCCCAATTAATAAATAATTGGGCTTCCTTGGTATTGACTGCTTTTTGTGGAATGGCGAGAGACCATGCCCAAAGCCAACTAGCCCCTCGAGAGGTAGTTTGATAAGGGGATTCAGCATACGACCAGAGCTCTGAAAAATTACTTTCTGCAGGGTTGTTAAGGAAAGAAGCTGCCACTGAAGCGTCAACCCACATGCCGCACTTCCCTGCTCTAGATAGCGCCAGTATCTCAGAGAAACTATTATTCTCTGAATTAGGCGGACCATAATTTACAAGGAGGTTGACATAAAAACTCACTGCTTTATTCCAAACGGCACTATTAATTTCTGGTTTCCAATCCATATCAAACCAGCGGCCACCAAAGCTATTCACTATAGTGGATATCAGAGCCATGTTGTCTCCCCAGCCCGGTTTTCCGCGGAGACAGATACCATAAATACCATTATTAGGATCATGAATGCTTTTCGCAGCATTCAGTATCTCATCCCAAGTAGGTCTATTCTCGAAGGATAGACCAGCTTTTTTCAACAAATCTTTACGGTACATGAGTATGGAGCTTTCACCATAGAATGGTGCTGCAAAGAGCTCTCCTTGGTAAGATAATCCACTTCTAATAGTTGGAAGGACATCATTTATCTGGTATTCATTATCAGGTTCTAAAGGGATAAGCCAATTGCGCTTTGCCCAGATTGGAGTCTCATATAAACCAATTGTCACCACATCATAGAGACCGCCGCCAGATGCAATATCAGCGATAGTGCGCATGCGCAGACTACCTTCGTTATAAACATGCCATTTTAAAGTGATACTGGGATAATCGCGTTCGAATTCAGGAGTTAACTTTTGCATTTCTATCATATGCGCATTGTTAACTGTCGCGATATTTAGCTCTACAGAAAAGACCCGAGCGCTGAGCGTACTCGAACATAACATAAGGATGTAAATAGAAAAAAATTTCATCTGTATTTCATCTTAATTGTCTTACATTTAATACAAAACCGTGATTATTTCAGAACTTAAAAAGCACTCTGTCATTCATCACCCCCCTCCAATGATCTAACTAATATTCAAATAAACCAAATTCATTTCGTAATGAGCAATAGTTCACTAGTTACTGAAATACTTCAGAATATTTATCAAATAGAAACACAAAATAGTGAAAATCATTGACTTAACAGCGAACTCATGAGAAAAAACCCAAGAGCAGGGCAAATGCTCACACATTTGGATTGCATAATCAAAACAATATTTTTATTAGACAATATAAACATGTGTTTGTAAGGGCTTAATCTAGATAGATTAACTAGACAATACTGATAGAAAAGTATCGTATCTTTGAAATATGGGTGAATCGGCTGAAAAAAGCTGAGTTTAAAAACTAAAAACACCATAGCAGTGCAATAATTCACAGGTACTCAACGCACCAAAAGCTGGATAGCATGTCTGGTAGCAAGCCCTCCTAAACTTACCCTACGCGGTAAAATTAAAACTCGACTGTTATAGATGGCCATCAATGGCACCTAATTTTAATTAAATGACATAACCTTGGGCTCAGTGAAATTTATGCATATATCGAACGTTAACTTGTCTACCAAAATTACTGTAAGTTTTTCTTTTATCGGCTTGCTGTTTATAGTCATGATGCTGTTGGGGTTTATAAACGGCAAGAAAGTAATCTCAGGACTAACTTTAATCAATGAAGAATCATCTCCCGTTATCGTCTTTTCGTCAAAAATCAATGAACTAATGAAAGCTAAAGAGCCTTTGGTTCTAAAGCTGTTATCAAGTAACAACGCGCTAGAATATAATGGCACTGCAAATCAACTTAACGCAAACAATACGCTAATTGCATCAACACTAAGTGATTTTGATAAACTTGAATTAGGTGGTGATTTTTCGGCCCTAGTTGACGAGTCACTCAAACAATTAAAAGTAAACATGCAGCAAGTAGAATCAGACTCTCTTTCACTTATCAACGAACAGTCAGACATAATTGACTCTATTCAGAAGTCGAATCAAATTATAGCGACCCTCGATAATTTACGAGAAGAAATATCACCTTTACTTGCAGACACACTAATTGAAATCGAAAATGAATCTGTTATTTCAATATTGCATGAAATTAACGTTTCTGTGGTTTCTGGTATGTTAGTTATTGAAAGAATCGCTAATACAACGTCACTAGACAAACTTTACGAAAATAGTAGCCAATTTGTTAACTGGCAAAATCAGCACTCAAACCTTCTACCTTCTTTGATATTTGCTTCCACAGAACCTCAATTTCAAAACTTTGTTCGTGAACTATCGAAGCTAACGTTATCTTTACTAGATGCGGTTGAGGGAAAACAAGGGTTATTGGCTATTCAAACAAGAAAGTTAGAATTAATTTCCCAACAAAAAATAGATTCTGCAGAGCTCTATTCAAAAATAAGCAACACAACCAACTTAACAGAACGACTGCTTACAAATGCCTTCGCACAAAACATGCAACTTTCTACAAGTATAAGTGATGACACTAAGCACCAGAATAACGTAAGTATTATCGTTGGTATTTCAATATTACTCGGCATTGTTCTTTTATCAATATGGATGACGCGTTTTATACGCAAAGCAATGCAGCTAGTTATGGATGAATTAAGCTATTTATCTAAGGGTATTTTGCGCACTATTCCTGCAATGAAGTCTGATGATGAATTTGGACGTTTAAATGGCTACCTAATTGACGTTGTGAGTAACCTTAAACAAACAATATTAGAGATTGAAGACTCTTCGAAGAAAGTAGAAAACTCAGTAGATTCTGTCGTCAATGGCTCAAAAGATACGCTTACCATAGTGCGAAAACAAAAAGATGAATTAGATATGGTTGCCACCGCGTTAGTCCAAATGGGAACAACTTCAGATGGTGTAGCTCAACACACCGAAAAAACCCACGAAGCCGTAATTGGTGCAGTAGAACTTGCTAAAAACGGTAGACAAAAAGTTCAGCAAAACCATCAAAAAATAGAACAAGTAGCTTCTCAGATAGATAAAACGTTATCTGCCATCACTAATTTAGATACGGGTGTAAAAAGTATAGAAAGCATAATAGATACTATTACTGATATTGCTGACCAAACAAACCTTTTAGCTCTAAACGCAGCTATCGAAGCTGCGCGGGCAGGAGAACAAGGCCGAGGGTTTGCCGTTGTAGCCGATGAAGTACGCACACTGGCCACTAGAACTCAACAATCAACTTTGGAGATCCATCAAAAAATATCCTCTATGATTGTTGACTCAAAACTCGCGGTAGAGGTAACTATTCAAAGTGAAACATTAGTGAATGAAAGCTTACTACAGGCAAAACGTGCAGATGAAATTATTGTTAACTTTGAAGACAAAATGTCAGCTATCCAAAGTTTAAGTTACCTTATTTCTACTGCTGCTGAAGAACAAGCAGTTACTGTCACTGAGCTTGATAGAAACATTAATAGAATTATGACATTAGCAGATGAAACGAGCACCAAAGCAGAGTCAGCCAAAAACGTAGCAACCTCCCAAGTAGAGATTGCAGCGAACTTGGAAAATAATGTATCCAAGTTTATTTTTGAACGATAAGAAATTGAATTACATCACTCTAAATAATATAAGTTGCTTGGATATAGCTTTTGGTAAGACTTTATATATTTATTAGTTTGCGTTCTACTGCGACCAAAGTAGCGCGTTAGGTGAGAGTTATTAACATAACCTTGCCAATAGGCTAGTAACTCTATGATGTGATGATGTATGTCCGTTTACCTGCTTCCTTTTTATCTACTTCTTTTGCCTTAAGAAGTTAGCTTACTATTCAACTAATTCTCTGAACTGTCAATAATGTTAGTTTTTTAAACTAAGCTTTAAATTAATTTATACCCTATAACATGCCTGATTATGTTGAAATGCTAGACAATTAGCTTGGGTAATAATAGATTACCGTTAGTCTGTATAAACATATGATTTGTAAAGGAATGAAAGCTTGATAGAAATCCCTGATGAAAAGCCTTGGAATGAGTTAAATGTGCTGATTATTGATGGGCAAGCGTTGGTACACACGGTCGTAAAAGCAGCTCTAATTGATGCTGGAATTAAAAAAATTCAAAGTGCCCATAACGCCTATACAGCTTTGCGTTTATGTAGTTCAACTAAGTTTGACATGGTATTAATTGCGTTTGATGTAAAAAGTGATAAAGACGGTTTTAATCTTTTAGAAGAGATGAAGTTTAAAGGGTATATAAAAAAAACCACCTGTGTCATTTTTCTCAGTGCCGATACCAGTGAAGGCTTAGTTAATTGTGTTGTAGAAATGGAGCCCACAGATTTTTGGGTAAAGCCATTAGATCAGTCTAAGGTTGAACACCGCATTCAACAGCTGTTAATGATAGAGAAAAAACTCTATGCATTGCGTTATTGCTTCGAAAAAGAAGAATATGCCACGGCTATCTATTACGCTGAAAGACAATTAAAAGATGAAACCTTAGTTTTATATCATCCTCATATAAACCGCATAATTGGGCGCAGTTTAATCAATTTACGTGAGTATAGAGAAGCACAGCGTTTTTATGAAAAATTAACAGAAACCTATGATTATGCATGGGTTCATGTAGGTTTGGCCAATTCATTTTTAAAGCAAGATATGATTACAGAAGCGTCTGATTTAACAGATGCACTGCTTGAACGTGAAGACACTAAGTTTGCCACCTACGACTTACTGGCTGAGTATTATATTTCTAAAGAAAACTTTCAGATGGGTTACCAAATTATTCAAGAAGCAACTAAATTGGCCCCTCGTAGTATTGAACGTAACAAAAACTCTTGGAATTTAGCTAGGTTAAATCACGATAGATTAGGCCAATATGCTGCCACTAGAAACATGCTGAAGCATGCCAAAAACTCAATTCATGATACGCCTTTACTGCAGCTCAACGTGATACGTTCAGCAATTGATCTTGCACCAACTCTTTCTTATGCAGAAGCCAATAAGTTAATCGCCAGAACAGAAAGAAACATAAAAGAATTAAAGTCAGATTTTGGTGCTGCTAATGAATTAGGCGAACAGATAAATATCATTGAAATTCGAATAATGAATTCTAGGCAAAATAAAAGGGAAGCAGAAAAAGCCTTACAAAGACATTTTCAAAAGAACTTACCGGTTAAGGCCCAAAAGTATTTTGAAGATAACCTAGATAAAGTTAAGGCTTATCACGAAGTAGGCATGTGGGAACAGTCAATGCTTTTACTTGAACAAATGAAAGAGTTTATGTCACAAGATTCTTTCACAGGTAAAGTGTTAACCGCTTATATTGAGCAAGAGTCTAAAGAGCGTAAAGATATTCGTTACAACCCAAGAGAAATTGCCGAAATGGCTTCCTCTTATTACAAAAATCAGCGTTACCAACCAGCCTATAATTTATTGTGCCAAGCCACACAGCTATCGCCAAATAACAAAAGTATTATGGTGAGTATTTTAAAAGTACTGGCGATTATCGCTGAAGAAGATGGCCTGGCAGAGCAAGAAACAGAGCACGCAAAAGGATGTATAGAATCCTTAGAGTCCGCACAACTAACAGAAACTCAACAAACGGATTTTGAAGAATATAAAAGTCGTATTTCGAAAGCCCTAACAAAAGCAAGTTTAGGTATTTAAACTACTTTTTCATAGAAATAAATAGGCGATGAACGTTGTCGAGCGTTAATGGGGCTTGGTAGCTTTGGGCTTCATTTATTAACCCTACAACTTCTTTGTTCTGAACAATAATCAAGGTGTTATCACGTACCCATGGTGGTACCTTCCATAGTTTAAACCATTGTTTTATGGGTTTACTATATTGGCTGCCTTGGGGTTTGAACTTTGCTGAATAACCACCTAACCTCACGGTTATTGGCCCTAAATTTGGGTTAATGGTTAGGTATGCTTGGGAGCTATCTAATTCGTTATTACTTTGGCTAAAACATAAGCCATTTAAGCCGCCTGGCAAGTTCATAGTGCTTTCACCTTGCCATAGGGTTTCAAACTCAGGTAAATCAACGGGCTCGGGGATCACGTAAAGTTGCTGATTAAAACGTCTAAATTGCCAACTTTGCCACTGCAAAATAGGGCTGGCATCTGCTGCTGCCAACAAAACTTGTGGTAATAGTTGCTGTAGCACTGCTAATGATGGGTTCGAAATACCTTGCTGTGAAAGCCAATAGCGCACCACTTGATGTAACCAATTTTCATTTAGTTTACTTAGTTCACTAACAGGCAAGCTATTTTCAGAGGTTCGCATATTGTTTAATTTTTCAGCACTGATTTCATCTAACATATCTTGCTGTTGAGCGCATAACAGGGCGCTACGTGATACCGAGCTTGCCAGTTCTGGCCACCTACTTTGCAAAATGGGTAAGACATCTAGTCGTAAAAAATTTCTATCAAATTTGGCGTCTTGATTTGATTCATCTTCAACCCACTTAAGATGTTGTTGCTCTGCATATTCTAAGATGTGCTTTTGGCTAACGTTTAAAAGCGGGCGATAAAAGTTGACTGTTTTAGACTCTTTCCCCACTGCAATTGTGACAGCCCATTGCGGATTCATGGCACCTAAGCCTTTAGGGCCTGCCCCTCTTTTTAGCTGTAGCAAAAAGGTTTCTAGCTGATCGTCTTGGTGTTGCCCCAGTAAAATATGGCTATCAGCGGGGGCCAGCTCCACAAGTTTTTGATAGCGAGCATCTCGGGCTTGGGCTTCTAGGCTTTGCCTTGCTTGTGCTTCAACAGCTACATTGGCAGTTTGAAAAGCAACATTAAGGTCAGCGCAAACTTGTTGACAGTGAGCTTGCCAAATATCAGCATTTTGGCTGAGACCATGGTGAATATGTATAGCGTGTAACTTAAATGTGTACTCTTGGCTTTGCCTAAGCTCGCTTAAAGCATGTAGCAACACGTGAGAGTCAACCCCACCACTATAGGCGACCACAACGTCATTCGCCTCACATAGGGGTGAGGCTGATAAATGTATGTTTAATGCGCTAAGTGGTGACATTAGATCCCAAAAACCAAAAAGCCATCTGCCTTAAACCAGCAAATGGCTTTGTAGTATAACGTGAGTTTATAGCTTAGCAGTAGCCAAAAGACATTAAACGTTTGTAACGCTCGTCTAGCAACTCTTCTGTAGATAAACTACCTAACTGTGCTAACTGCTGTTTAATCGTCGCTTTTAGGTTTGCCGCCATGCTCTCGTGGTCACGATGGGCACCACCTAATGGCTCGTCAACTATGTGATTAATCAAACCTAACTCTTTAATTTGACCGGCACTTACGCCCATGGCTTCAGCTGCTTGCGGGGCTTTTTCCGCACTTTTCCACAAGATAGAGGCACAACCTTCTGGAGAAATAACTGAGTAGGTACTGTATTGCAGCATATTAACTCTGTCTCCCACTCCAATAGCAAGTGCGCCACCAGAACCACCTTCACCAATTACGGTACAAATAACAGGGACTTTTAAACCCGCCATGACTTTTAAATTTTTGGCAATGGCTTCACTTTGGCCACGCTCTTCTGCACCTACACCTGGGTACGCACCAGGAGTGTCGATGAAGGTAATGATAGGTAAATTAAAACGTTCTGCCATTTCCATCAAGCGAAGGGCCTTCCGGTAGCCTTCTGGTTTAGGCATACCAAAGTTACGTTTAATTTTTTCTTTAGTATCTCGGCCCTTTTGGTGGCCAATGATCATGACTGGTTGCTCATCAATTTTAGCCAAACCACCCACTATCGCTTTGTCGTCAGCGAAGGCACGATCTCCAGCTAACTCATCAAAGTCTGTACACATAAACTCAATGTAGTCATAGGTATAAGGACGCATTGGGTGGCGGGCTATTTGCTGTACCTGCCACGCTCCTAAATCTGCAAAGATTTTACGACTTAATTCTGCACTTTTCTCTCGAAGTTTAGTGATTTCTTCTTCGAGACTAACGTCGAACTCTCCCCCTTGATTGACCAATCTTAATTCTTCAATCTTCGCTTCTAAATCGGCGATGGGCTTTTCGAATTCCAAAAAATTTACACTCATTGAACACCTAATAATAATTTGTTGCGCATTTCATTTGTCATGTACTGCTTAGATTAATGAAATTCTAAATTAACCTGCGGCTTACCTAATAACTGTTGTAGGTCATATAATAACTCATCTTGTGGCGTAACATACCACTGAGCACCCAAGGTTAGGTCTACTTTTGCATCCGGGTGTACATAATGTACCTGAACCGGGCAACTTCCACCTTGATATGGTTTAAATATGGTCTGTAGTTTACCCACCGTTGATGCATTGCACCAGCTAGATTGCATTTGTAACTGCAAACATTTTGCATTTTTCTCTCGAGCCTGCACTAAGTCCATAGCATCGCGGGCCGACATTGTATTGCCACCAGAGAATTCATCAAAGCTGACCTGTCCACTTATGACCAGTATTTTATCAGCTTGCAGCAATTCTTCGTACTGCTCTAGCATATCGGGGAAAAACCTAACGTCTATTCTGGCACTTTTATCATCTAGGGTCACTAATGCCCAACGTCTACCCCGTTTGTTAGTCATGACTCTCACACCTAGTACTAGTCCAACCGCGTAGGCAGTTTGGTCTCTATGGGTGGGTTTTAAGTCAACTAAACGTGTGGGTGCATAATGCTTAATTTCATTCACATATTGATTTATTGGGTGGCCTGTTAGGTATAAACCTAAGGTGTTTTTTTCACCTTCTAACCATACCTTCTCTGGCCACTCAGGAACATTAGCAAAGGCTTGTTGTACTTGTTCAGGCTCTGTGGTGAGTAAACCAAACATATCTGACTGGCCTGATGTTTGATCTTTAGCATGTTGCCCTGCTGCGGCTAAGGCATCGGGTAAAGAAGCCATTAAAGATGCACGATGAGGCCCTAAATTATCTAATGCTCCGGCTAATACCAATTTTTCTAATATGCGTTTATTAATGCGTTTGATATCAATTTTGGCACAAAAGTCAAACAAGTCGCTAAACTTGCCTTGCTCTTCTCTCGCTTCGATAATGGCTTCAATTGGACCTTCACCGACCCCTTTCACGGCGCCTATGCCATAAACAATGCGGCCTTCTTCATCCACTGTGAACTTATGACTCCCAGCGTTCACATCTGGGGGTAATATGGTTAACCCCATACGGTCACATTCATCTACTAGTGTCACAATTTTATCTGAGTTATCCATATCAGCAGACATTACCGCCGCCATAAACTCGGCAGGATAATGAGTCTTAAGCCACAAGGTTTGATATGAAACTAAGGCATACGCAGCAGAATGAGATTTGTTAAAACCGTAGCCAGCAAATTTTTCAACCAAATCGAAAATTTTACCAGCTAGATTTGGGTCTATACCATTGTCTTCAGCACCAGCTTCAAAGGAGCCTCGCTGCTTTTCCATTTCTTCGGCTTTTTTCTTCCCCATAGCCCGACGTAATAAATCGGCGCCACCTAGGCTATAACCCGACATTTCTTGGGCTATCTGCATAACTTGTTCTTGGTACAAGATAATACCGTAGGTAGGTTGCAAGATTTCTTTCAAGCATTCATGCTGATATTCGGCATCAGGGTAAGAGACTTCTTCGCGGCCATGTTTACGATCAATAAAGTTGTCAACCATGCCCGACTGCAAAGGCCCGGGTCTAAATAGAGCTACCAGTGCGATGATATCTTCAAAAGAATCAGGTTTAAGGCGCTTGATTAGCTCCTTCATACCTCGAGATTCAAGCTGAAACACTGCGGTGGTTTCAGCATTTTGTAATATTTTAAATGAGCGGGGATCTTCTAACGGGATAGACGCGATATCAACATCGATATTCTTACCAAGCTTAATCATATCAATGGCCCATTGAATAATGGTCAAAGTACGTAAACCGAGGAAATCGAATTTAACTAGCCCAGCTGTTTCTACGTCATTTTTATCAAATTGTGTGACCGGGTTTTTACCTTCGTCATCACAATACAAAGGGGCAAAGTCGGTAATGACTGTTGGTGCGATAACCACCCCCCCCGCATGCTTACCTGCATTACGAGTGACGCCTTCTAAGATACGGCACATATCGATGAGTTCTTTTACGTCTTCATCTTCGTCGTAAGCTTCTTGTAATCTAGGCTCTTCTACAAAGGCCTTCTCTAGGGTCATACCCGGTGTAGGTGGTATCAGTTTAGAAAGACGGTCAACAAAACCATAAGGATGCCCAAGTACCCTTCCCACATCACGTACCACGGCTTTTGCCGCCATAGTTCCAAACGTAATGATTTGTGACACCGCATCACGTCCATACATTTCTGCAACATGATCGATTACTTCATCACGCCTGTCCATGCAAAAGTCAACATCAAAATCGGGCATAGATACCCGCTCTGGATTCAAGAAGCGTTCAAATAGCAAATCGTATTCAAGTGGATCAAGATCGGTAATGTCTAAGGCGTAAGCAACCAATGATCCAGCACCAGACCCTCGACCGGGACCAACTGGAATATTGTTATCTTTACTCCATTGAATAAACTCCATTACTATCAAGAAATAACCGGGGAACCCCATTTGGTTTATCACGCCCAGTTCAATTTCTAGCCTTTCATCGTATTCTGGACGTTTTTCAACTCGCTCTTGCTCATCTGGAAACAAAAAAGCTAAACGCCTTTCTAAGCCTTCTCTAGATACCTTAACTAAAAAGTCTTTGATATCCATACCTTCAGTGGGAAAGTCCGGTAAAAAGTAGGTTCCTAGCTGTACGGTAACGTTACATCGTTTAGCAATTTCTACTGTATTTTGTAATGCCTCAGGGATATCTGAAAATAGCTCTGCCATTTCGTCTGGAGAACGTAAAAATTGTTGTTCGCTGTATTCTTTAGGTCTGCGAGGGTCAGCTAAGGTAAAACCATCATGAATAGCCACTCGAATTTCGTGAGCCTCAAACCCTTCTTTATCAATAAAGCATACTTCGTTGGTGGCCACTACAGGTAAATCATGTTGTCCGGCCCACTCGACCGCTCGGTGAATATAATCTTCTTCACCCAGCCTTGCGGTTCGCGTTAACTCGACATAATAGCGGTCTGCGAAATGCTCTTGGTAAAACTGTGTAATCGACGATGCTGTAGTATGATTTCCTTTAGTTAAGGCAATACCTAAGTCGCCAGCTTTCCCACCAGAGATAATCAACACACCTTGGTTATGCTCTTCTAACCATTGTTTGTCAATTACTGATTTATCTTGAAGGTTGCCTCGTAAGTAAGCTTTTGAAATAAGTAAAGTAATGTTTTTATAACCATGATTATCTAAGGCGAGTAACGTGAGGCGAAAAATTCGCCCTTCCATTTCGTCACTTTGCACCCAAAAGTCGGTGCCGATAATAGGTTTAATACCGTTGCTATGTGCTTGGCCGTAAAACTTGACTAAGCCACACATATTCATTTGATCGGTTACGGCTACCGCAGGCATGTTTAACTCTTTAACCCGGGCCATTATAGGCTTCACTTTGTTCAGCCCGTCTACCATAGAAAAATCACTATGCACACGTAAGTGCACAAAGCTAGGGGAAGGGGAAGGGGAAGGTAGTTGTTCTGTCATTTATTCGCCTGCTAATTGGCCATGGCGCGCCGCAAGAGACCGCTGCACAGGCTTAAAACTCATTCGATATTCGGGTAACGGACCTAATTCCAATAGTTTAGCGAGATGAAAAGCGGTTGGATACCCTTTATGTTTAGCAAAGCCATATTCTGGATATTGGGCGTCTAAGTCGAGCATTTCTTGATCACGAGTTACTTTAGCGATTATAGATGCTGCGGAGATTTCGGCTATAAGTCCATCTCCTTTTACAATGGCTTCGCTAGAGTATCCCCAAGGGGGGCAACGATTTCCGTCAACCATAACGTGCTCTGGTTGTATTGTTAAGCCTTCAACTGCCCTTGTCATTGCTAGCATAGTGGCATGAAGAATGTTTAGTTCATCTATCTCTTTAGGGCTGGCTCGGCCAATTGACCAGACTAACGATTTTTGTTTAATTTCTTCAGCTAGAACCATGCGCTTCTTTTCTGACAATTTTTTAGAATCAGCCAAACCTACTATGGGCCGAGTAGGGTCAAGTATTACCGCAGCGGTAACGACGTCTCCTACCAAAGGACCGCGCCCCACTTCATCGACCCCAGCTAATAAACGACTCATACCTTTACCTCAACCAAGTTAGAAACAGCTAACGCTGCTTGATGATCAGCTCCTTTTCTGAGGGATTGATGCAATATTTCGAACTTTTCTATAAGCGCTAGCTGTGATTCAGAGTCTTTCTCTTTCAGCATGGGTAGCAGTAGATCCGCTATAGTTTGTGGATTCACGTCATCTTGCAATAACTCTGGGATAAGCTGTTCATCAGCTAATACATTAGGTAAGGTAAAATACTTAGCCTTGTAAAGCCACTTCATCATTTGATAGGTTAGCCCACTCAGCTTATAAGCTGCCACCATATTCTTCTTACAAAACATAGTCTCTAACGTTGCCGTACCAGAGGCTAACAATACGGCATCTGCCGCTATCATTACTTCTCTGGCATGGCCTATTACAATTTGGATATCTAATTCAGGAAGATGCTGGCGGATATAGTCATCAACTTGTGCTTTACGCTGCCTATTAACAACGGGTATCACCACTTTAAAGCTTTCAAGTTGAGTCTCTAACAACAGTGACGCTTTAATAAATATATCTAAAAGAGTGTCAACTTCTCGTTTACGGCTACCTGGCAATACAGCTAAAACTAATTGTTTTTCTTTAATCTGCAGCGATTGTCTAGCCTTTAGTTTATCAGGCTTTAAGTCAATATCGTCAGCCATGGTATGCCCAACATATTCACAGGGAATATTGTGTTTATCGTAAACTTGTTTCTCAAAGGGAAAAATACTTAACACTAAGTTGGTAGCTTTCGCTATTTTAAAAATCCGCTTTTCTCGCCATGCCCAAACGGTTGGGCTAACGTAATGAACAGTTTTGATGTTCTGCGCTTTCAATTTAGTCTCAAGCCCCAAATTAAAATCAGGCGCATCAACACCAATAAATACATCCGGTGGGTTTTCTAAGAAGTGGTGTAATAATGCTTTACGTATGAACATTAATCGGCGCAGTTTAGGAATAACTTCGATGAGCCCCATTACTGATAACTCTTCCATTTCAAATAATGAGTGGCAGCCTTGGGCTAACATTTTTGGCCCAGCAATACCTTCAAAAGTAGCATTTGGATATTGAAGTTTTAACTGTTTAACCAAACCAGCTGCAAGTATGTCTCCAGATGTTTCACCCGCGACTATGCCTATCCTAAGTATATTGTCGCTCATGGCTTAGCGCGCAATACCTCGAGTGGAGCTAGCAACAAAGTCAGCCATCTGCTTGATTTCAGGTAACTCTCCAGGCATTTCTTGTAATAACTTTACCGCGTCTTCAGCTCTATGCCCTTGGCGATATATAATTTTATAGGCACGTTTAATTTGCATGATAGTTTTGCTATCGAAGCCCCTGCGCTTTAACCCTTCTGCATTTATGGTTCTTGGAGTACTGTCATTACCTAACATTACAAAAGGTGGTACATCAGCTAGTATTATGGCTCCACCACCTACAAAGCTATGGTCGCCAATTCTGCAAAACTGATGAGAAGCCGTAGCCCCTCCCATTATCACCCAGTCTCCAATATGCACATGCCCTGCTAAAATAGCGCTAGTTGCCAAAATACTATTACTACCAATTGAGCAGTCGTGCGCTACATGAACGTAGCACATCAGTAAATTATTAGAGCCTATTGTAGTCACACTATTGTCTTGTACTGTACCCCGGTGAATTGTCACCGACTCACGTATAATGTTGTTGTCACCTATGATTAGTTCAGTTAGCTCACCAGCATATTTTTTATCTTGGCAATCTTCACCTATGGAGGAAAATTGATAAAAGTGGTTACCTTTACCGATAGTCGTCTTACCCTTAACCACCACATGTGATTCAAGCACAGTATTGTCACCTATGCAGACATTTTCATCGATAAAACAATAAGGTCCGATACTGACATTATTGCCCAGTTCTACAGAAGGATGAATAATAGCCGTTGAATGAATCACTTTTTACAGTTTCCTCATAGCACACATAAATTCAGCTTCACACGCTGCCACTCCGTCTACACTTGCAATACCACGGAATTTCCAAATACCACGACGTTCCTTAATTAGCTCAACGCGCATATCTAAACGGTCACCTGGAACAACGGGGGTTTTAAAACGGGCCTTATCCACACCTGCGTATAAATATAGGTCATCACTGTTACCTTGAGTTTTAAACCCTAGTACACCAGCAACTTGCGCTAAGGCTTCAAGTATCATCACGCCGGGGAAAATAGGTTTACCTGGAAAGTGTCCAGTAAAACAAGGTTCATTAAACGTAATGTTTTTATAGGCATCAATGGATTCATTGATTGTATAATCTGTCACTCTATCTACTAATAGAAAAGGATAACGGTGGGGTAACAACTCCATGATCTCTTCTACTGCAAGAGTGTTTAAACTATTAGCCAAAGGGGTTTCTCCTAAACTCACTATTGGGTAGTTTTCTAACTACCTTGTTGGGATTTTTCTAACGTTTTAACACGCTGATTGAGAGTGGTAATATTTCTAAGTGCAACCATATTTTTACGCCATTCTTTATTTGCGGCGGCTGGTATACCTGAAGAATAAACACCAGGTTCTGAAATACTTTTAGTGACCATACTCATGCCAGTAAAAACAACGCCATCACATATATTAATGTGGCCGTTTATTCCTACTAATCCAGCCATGCTACAATTTTTTCCTATTACAGTACTACCTGCAATAACAGAACAAGCTGCCATTGCCGTGTTTTCACCTATTTCAACGTTATGGGCAATTTGACATTGATTATCAATAATTACTCCATCAGCTAAAATTGTATTATCTATGGCGCCACGGTCAATAGTAGTGCTCGCACCAATTTCAACTCTATCACCAATTATAACACTGCCTAATTGAGGGATTTTGATCCACTTACCATTTTCATTAGCATAACCAAACCCATCGCTGCCAATGACTGTATTTGCTTGAACCAAGCAATCTGTACCAATCACAACATTATGATAAATACTGACGTTAGCCCATAATTTTGTGTTCGCACCTAATTGAGCGTTTTTACCAATAAAGCATCCAGGACCAACTTGAACGTTGTCGCCTAGTTCAGCCCCAGCTTCTATGACAGCATTCGCCGCAACTTTCACATTTTCACCAAGTGCAACATCAGCTGCAATAACTGCATGAGGTGATATTTCATGGGCTGCTGCGGGTGTGGTATCTAACAATTGCGCTGCTTTTGCAAACCCTATGTAAGGATTATTCATAACAAGCGCTGAACGTGAACAATGAGAAAGTTCATCGGGATGCAATATAATAGCCTGAGCCATCGAATCCTGAAGCTGACTACGATACTTGCTATTCGATAAAAATGAAATCTGACCATTACCTGCGCTGACTAATGTAGACAGGCCGGTAATTGGAGTATTTTGAGTATCGTTATTCGCTAGATGCAGTTCTGCACCAATGTGATTGGCTAACTCTATTAAACTAACTGAATGGCTCAAAACACCTCCCTTTTCATTAAATACAATAATTAACTAATTACCTTAGTTAACTTTACTGACCTGTTCTAATACTAACTTAGAAATATCGTGGTCAGGATTAATAAAAGCAACTGAGTTAGCATTCAAGATAACATCATACTTTTCTTTTGCTGCAACGGCATCAACACCTTGCTTAATAAGACCAAGTAACTTGTTTTGTTCTTCTTGAAGACGTTGCTGAATTTCTTGCTGAAGAGGTTGAGCTTTAGCCGTATATTCGCCACGAAGTGCGATAATTTTTTCTTCGAGCTCTTTCTTCTCAGCCGCACTCATAGTAGCTGCATCACGCTGATTTTTTTCAAGATAGTATTTAATATCTTTTTCTAAACGACTTACTTCTTCAGTTTTATCTTTAAATTCAACAGCAATAGCTTCTTGAATATTTGCAGCTTGAGGCATGTTCTGAAAGATACCTTGAACATTAACCGCTCCAATTTTTTGCTCTGCAAAAACAGCTGAACTTGTCATGACTGTTGTTAATAAAGCACCCGCTATTAAACTCTTAGTAAATGTTTTCAAAAGAAACTCCTGTCTTATAGTGATTGACTAAGCAACCAAAAAATTAAAATGTTTGACCAATATTAAAGGTAAAGAATTTTGAATCATCACCTTCACGTTCTTTAATAGCTTTGGAAAAGCTAAACACCATAGGCCCCATAGGTGATAACCATTGTACAGAGATCCCGCTTGAAGCTCTATAAAGGAATGGGTCACTATAATCTAATAATGGGTCATCACTAAAGCGAGTGTCCAGCGTTAAGTCTCTGTATGCATCGTAATCAAATTCTGTGTCCCATACGTTACCGACATCAACAAATAAACTGGTACGTACGGAGTTATCGAAGTCAACCTCAACAAATGGTGTAGGTACAATTAGTTCGATCCCCCCCAATACCATGGCATTACCACCTAAAGAACGAGAAGAAATAGCAACGGTATCACTTGAGCTATCCCCTAATATGTCATTACCGTTAGGATCCACAACCGCTACTGATGGTGTAACTTGTAACCCGCGAGGGCCAACTGTGTTATTTTCAAACCCTCTTAGAGAATCTGAACCACCCGCTGTGAAATGTTGTGTAAAAGGTAATATTTGGTCTACACCTCCAGCGTCACCATAACCATTACCATAGCCCGCTTTTAATCTTGCTAATACAGACCAACGTTGATTACGTGAAAGAGGGAAATACCACTTACCATCAATCTCAGTTTTAAAATAATTTACATCTGAATTAGGTGTAGTAACACCAAAAGATGCACGTTGTGATGAACCAGCAGTTGGGAATACACCTCGGTTTAAGGTTGAACGTGACCACGCTACGGAAGCTAAAAAGCTATCATAATTAATTGCAGAGTCTGGATTTTCGTCATCAACAAACTGGTCATTAAAACGCGTGGTCTGAACATAAGATTGGCGTTGAAATAACTCTACATTGCTATAGGTCAGTCCAAAATTTATACGGTTAAATTGATCAATTGGGTAACCGACATTAGCACCTAAAGAGTACTGTTTACTATTATATTGAATTAGGTTTGCTGAACTACCATCAAATTCACTATAAGACACTGAACCTCCTAAACTAATACCATCAATAGTAAAGAAAGGGTCTGTGTATGAAAGCTGAATGCTTTTCTGGTAAGACACTGTACTTATGTTAAACGCTATACGCTTACCTGTGCCTAAAAAATTGTCTTGTTGAATGCCGGCATTTAAACTCAATTTTGTACGGTCGCCGTAACCTATGCCTGCATTGAAAGCGCCAGATGGTTGTTCTTTTACAGCAAAGTTTACGTCAACTTTGTCTTCTTCACCTGGTAAACGCACGGTCTCAAAATCTACGGTTTCCATATAAGTCAAACGTGACAAACTATTTTTTGATGACTCTAAAGTCGCGTTTGACAACCATGCACCTTCCATTTGAGAAACAGATTGGCGTAACACCTCATCTGCGGTACTGGTATTACCGGCAAAGTTAATACGGCGAACGTAAATACGTTTACCCGGGTCAACAGATAACACCAACTTTACAGTTTTGTCTTCATCATTAATATCAGGGATAGTGGTAACAGTAGGGTAAGCATAGCCATATCTCCCTAAATACTTACTAATAAACTCTTCAGTATAAGTCACTTCTGCTTGATTATACATTTCACCTTTTCTCAATGGTAAAACAGCGTTTATATAATCTTCGTGCCCCAGTAAATCACCAATTAATTCAATATCAGAAATAGTGTATTGTTCACCCTCTTCCACATTTAGAGTGACATAAATACCAGTTTTATCTGGCGTCATAGTTACTTGAGTTGAATCAATATTAAAACGTATATACCCCCTATCCTTATAGTAACTAGTAATGGTTTCCATATCACCGGTAAGGGTTTGTTTCTGGTAACGAGTCTCGGATAAGAAGTCCCACCAAGCCGTATCAAATTTTAGCTCTATCGGCTCAAGTAGCTCACTATCAGTAAATGTTTCATTACCCACAACATTAATCTGTTGAATTTTTGCCGAATCACCTTCTTCAAACAACAGTTTTAGGTCAACGCGATTTCGAGGTAAAGGAGTGATAATAGCCGTTACATCAGCATTATATTTACCAATACTATAGAAAAAGTCCTTTAAGCCATTTTCTATAGAGGTTAATACTGTTCTGTCTAATGGCTCACCAATTAAGATATTGGCATCATTTAAGCTTTCTTGAAGTTGCTCATCTTTAATATCGTCATTATCTTCAAACACAATATTGCTAATAGTAGGGCGCTCTTTAACGCGTACAATCAATGAATTACCATCTCGTAAAATTTCAATATTTTCGAAATGCGTTGAAGAGTACATAGACCGAATAAGCTGTGAAACCCTAAAGCTATTCATTTCATCGCCCACATTAATGGGTAAGTAGGTGAGTGCAGCACCTAAAGCAACACGTTGTAATCCTTCTATTTTAATGTCTTCGACTACAAATTCACTACCAGGGGCAGCTTTTGCAACGCTAGTAATGGATAATATTAATCCGGCAACAACTAACTGTATAAACTTCATTTATTAGTATTCTTCCTAAACGCACAATAACAAAACGTGCTTGGCCTAACTGACCGATAAAAATTATAAACGCGCAATATCATTAAAGATTGCGATGCTCATTAATAGCAGTAGCAATATGCCACCCACTTTAAACCCTATTTCTTGTACTGACTCCGGAACAGGACGACCACTAAAAAGTTCGATAACGAAATACAGTAGATGTCCCCCGTCTAGAACAGGTAAAGGCAAAAGGTTAATTATGCCTAAATTCACACTAATTAGCGCTAAAAATCCTAAAAAGTATACCAACCCGGAACTTGCGCTCATCCCAGCACCTTGTGCAATAGCAATAGGACCGCTTAAGTTCTTTACTGAAACATCCCCCGTAAGCAATTTACCTAACATTTCGACACTTAGAGTCATCATACGCCAAGTTTTGTCCATAGCTTTGGCTAAGGCCTCAACAACACCATATTGATGTGTAAACAACATTCCTTCCGGCCAAGCTTCAAATGTAGGGGTAAGCCCCATATACCCTTTGACTGTTCCTTCAACTTTTATTTGACCTATTGAGCCATCTAGCCGAACAATTTTCTCGTTTCTCAGAACATCAACCTTAACAAATTGATTTGCTCTAGATGAAACATATCCCACTATTTGTTCCCAATTATCCATAGTAGTTCCATCTAAACGTATAATTTTATCATTTGGACGCAAACCAATAGCATCGGCGGCAGAGTCTGGCTGAACTAAACCTATTATTCTTGACACCTCAGGACGAAATGGAACTAGGCCTAAACTCGCAACCGGAGATCCTTTATCTGGATCAAACTGCCAGGCTTGAATATTAATAACTGCTGAGCGTTCAATCACATGATTAGCTTCTGTCCACTTGATATTCATTACATCTTTACCGATATGTGAAATCAATTCATAATTCACATCTTCCCAGTCGGCTACTTTACGATCCCCGACTTGAGTAATAATTGCGTTTTTAGACATGTTACTTTGACTGAAAATGCTTTCCGTCTTAATATCTGCAACCACAGGTTTAACTGTTTCTAAGCCGATCAGATACATGATAAATAAAGCCAATATTGCAAACAAAAAGTTCACTATTGGACCTGCAGCAACAATGGCAATTCGCTTTAAAACATGCTTCTGATTAAAGGCATGAGGCAAGTCTTCTTCTGCGACTACATCAACTCTCTCATCCAGCATTTTAACATAGCCACCAAGGGGAATTGCAGCAACAACGTACTCTGTACCTAGCTTATCCGTTCTTTTCCAAAGCGCTTTGCCAAACCCAATAGAAAACCTTTCAACTTTAACACCACAACGCCGAGCGACCCAAAAATGTCCCCACTCGTGTACCGCGACAAGAATACCTAATGCAATAACAAAGCTTGCTACTGTCCATAAAAAATCAAACATTTTTAGCGCCTACCATTCCAGTAGTTTTAATTCTTTTTATAATGTTGCAGGTCACTGCCCTAGCCTGCTGATCGCATGCAATAACATCATCGACACTTGTAAGTTTGTGTGAAGAAATTTGTTGCAAACACTCGTCATTTGCTTCGGCTATTTGCGTAAAACCTATTTCTCCGTTAAGAAACTTAGCGACAGATACTTCATTTGCGGCATTGAGGCTAGTCGTTGCATACTGACCAGCATTGCTAGCTTGTATAGCAAGCTCCAAATTCGGATAACGTGCTTGGCTTGGTTCGGTAAAACTGAAGTCAGCAAGCTTCTTAAAGTCTAGGGCTGCCACACCAGATTGAATTCTTTGAGGGTATGCCAAAGCATGAGCAATAGGGGTTCGCATATCTGGGTTACCCATCTGAGCCAGTACAGAACCATCAACATATTGCACCATAGAATGGATAATACTTTGAGGGTGTAAAACCACCTGAATATCTTTTGACTGCAACCCGAACAACCAACGAGCCTCTATAAACTCTAACCCTTTATTCATCATAGTCGCTGAGTCAACAGATATTTTACGCCCCATGTTCCAATTAGGGTGAGCACAAGCTTGCTCAGGTCCCATATGTTGAAGTTCATCTAAAGGTGTAGATAAAAAAGGGCCGCCAGAGCCGGTCAATATGATGTTACTAATACCAGAGCCTTCTAGATCTCCATAAGTAAAATCAGTCGGTAAGCATTGAAATATTGCATTATGCTCACTATCAATCGGTAACAGTTGGGCATTATTTTTGTTTGCAGTTTGAATGAATAAGTCACCAGACATGACTAACGATTCTTTATTGGCTAGTAGAACCTTTTTTCCAGCCTTTGCAGCAGCTAGAGTGGGCAATAAGCCTGCAGCGCCTACAATAGCAGCCATGACCACATCGACCTCAGCATCACTGGATACTTGCTCTAAGGCATCGCAACCTGCGAGCACTTCACAATTTAATGCGTTTTTTGAAAATACGTCTTTAACATGTAGCAATAACTTAGGGTCGCTAACTACAACGTATTCAGGTTGACATAGTTGAGCTTGTTGTAACAAAAGATCAATATTTCTATTTGCAGTTAACGCAAATACTTTAAACATGTCAGGGTGTCTTAAAATAACGTCGATAGTGCTTTGTCCTATCGAGCCCGTAGCACCTAAAATAGTAACCTTTTGAATAGCTTGAGCCATTAAGCCATCCATACTACGTAACAAAAAGCAAAAATAGGAAAAGCAGCGGTTAAGCTATCAATTCTATCCATTATTCCACCGTGCCCCGGCAACAAAGTGCCACTGTCTTTAATACCAGCACACCGTTTAAACATACTTTCATTTAAGTCGCCTAATGCAGAAACACCGACTGTTAATGCACCAATAACCACATGTAACCAAATACGAGAAGGATCGACTTGATAATGCAATGCTGCAAAGGCAATGATCGCAGTTGATGCAAAAACGCCCCCCATCAAACCTTCGTAGGTTTTACCAGGAGAGACTCTTGGACGTAGTTTATGCTTTCCAAATTTAACGCCAACAAAGAAAGCACCAATATCAGCAGCCCATACAATACCTAACACGTAAAAAATTAAAGAAGCACCATAAAATGGATCAACGTCATATAAGCTAGTTCTTAAAGAAACCACTGCAACCCAAGTTGGAATTAGTGTAAAGAAACCAAAAATTCCTCTTAAAACCTTACTGCAATACCATAGCGAACTGAACTTTGGATAGGCCAGTATCATGAAAAATGAAATAGCCCACCAAATTGCGGCAGCACCCAAAATGTAAATGTATAAATCGTTAAGTTGCCCTTGATACCAAATAAGATCCGCAGGCAAAAGTATAGACAATACAACACATACAGACGCAACTAATATTCCATATGCATACTTAGACATAGTTCGGGTAATGCCTGACATACTTGACCATTCCCACGCACCAAGACCTATAATTGCAGCAATAACTAGTTGGAAACTAAATACAGGCAAAAATAGAATGGCACACAGTGCCAAGGGCGCTAAAATAAGTGCAGTAATAATTCGTTGTTTTAACATTTCCCCGCCTTAAGCCTTAATATTGAAAGACTTGTCATTCACTAACCTGCTCGCCAGTTTTACCGAAGCGTCTTTGACGTTCGTTGAACGTATTAACAGCAGATTGGAAAGCATCTTCATTAAAATCAGGCCAAAAATCCTCGGAAAAATATAATTCCGCATAAGCAATTTGCCACAATAGAAAATTGCTTATTCTTTGCTCACCGCCAGTACGGATCAATAAATCAACTTCGGGTATACTACTAGTACTAGTAAATTGATTAAAAGCGCTTTCATTAATATCATCCAAACTCAGCTCGCCTGCTTGGACACTTTGAACAAGACATTTGGCAGCATTAACGACATCCCAACGACCGCCATAATTTGCAGCAATATTTAAAGTTAAGGCATCATTTTTGGCAGTTAATTCTTCAGCCTGTCGAATTTTTTCAACAAGTTTGCTATCGAAACGACTGGTATCGCCAATTACCCTTAATCTCACGTTATTCTTATGTAGTTTTTTAACCTCGCTACCGAGAACCATTTTAAAAAGTTCCATGAGCACCCCAACCTCTTCCTCAGGTCGGTTCCAGTTTTCACTACTAAACGCAAATAAAGTAAGGAAATTAATGCCATTTTTAAGAGAATAAGAAACCGATGCTCTTACCGCTTTTACGCCGGCTTTATGGCCAAAGGTGCGGATTTTTCCTTTACTTTTTGCCCAACGACCATTGCCGTCCATAATAATGGCAACATGCTTAGGGATAATAATTGAATTTGATAAATTAGATGTATTCATGAAATAGAAAAAGGCCCAGTTAAACTTCCATTAGGTCTTTTTCTTTAGCTGATAAGATTTCATCAACTTGTTTAACAAACATATCTGTCAGTTTTTGAATAGCCTCTTCACCACGACGACTGTCATCTTCACCGATTTCTTTCTCTTTTAATAGCTCTTTGATATCACCGTTAGCATCACGGCGGATATTACGGATCGCTACTTTACCTTGCTCAGCTTCACCGCGAACCACTCGAATTAGGTCTTTACGACGCTCCTCTGTAAGTGCAGGCATAGGTATGCGCATAACCGCTCCGGCACTCATAGGGTTAAGTCCCAAATCTGACTGCATAATCGCTTTTTCTACAGCTTGTGCTGCACTTTGATCAAACACGGTTAATGCTAAGGTACGAGCATCTTCTGCAACAATATTAGCTAACTGTTTTAGCGGAGTCGGTGCGCCATAATAAGGCACCATAATGCTATCAAGTAGACTAGGATGAGCACGGCCAGTTCTAATCTTAGACAGTTGTCCTTTTAAAGAGACAATACTTTTTTCCATACGCTGACGCGCATCATCGTTAATTTCATCAATCACGGTAGTATTCCTATTGTTGCTATTGTTTTATGAATGACAGATCACTGTGCCTACATCTTCGCCCATCACTACGGCTTTCAAACAGCCTGGGGTATTCATATTAAATACGCGAATAGGGACATTGTGGTCTCTGGCAAGGGTAAATGCAGCCAAATCCATTACTTTCAATTCTTTATCTAAAACCTCATCGTAAGAAAGAGTTTTATATAATTGCGCATCTGGATTAGTGGCTGGATCAGAATCATAGACACCATCTACTTTAGTTCCTTTAAGAACTGCGTCGGCTTCAATTTCAATACCTCGCAAACAAGCAGCAGAGTCAGTGGTAAAGAATGGGTTACCGGTACCTGCTGAGAAAATCACAACACGGCCAGACTTTAGCAAGCTAATAGCTTCTGCCCAGTTATATGAGTCACATACCCCATTTAAAGGAAATGCTGACATCAAACGAGCATTTACGAATGCTCTATGTAATGCATCACGCATCGCTAAACCATTCATAACGGTTGCAAGCATTCCCATATGGTCGCCAACAACTCGATTCATTCCTGCTTTAGCCAAACCTTCGCCACGGAATAAGTTTCCGCCACCAATAACTAAACCAACCTCAATTCCCAACTCTACAATTTCTTTAATTTCTAGCGCCATGCGCTCTAGTACTTTGGGGTCAATACCAAAGCCTTCGTCCCCCATTAGGGCTTCACCACTCAATTTTAATAATATTCTGCGATAAGTAGATTTAGGTGCGACACTCATAGATGGTATTTCCTTAATATGAAAAAGACGGAGATCTCTTTGGGTTGCGAACCCTTTTTACTACATATAAAAAAGCACCTCAAAGTGAGGTGCCAGTATTATACCCAAACAACTTTAAAATGCATGTTTCAGCATAAATAAAAATTGTTTTGAAGATTATCTGCTTACTTTTTAGCTGCTGCCATTTGTGCGGCTACTTCAGCGGCGAAGTCTTCTTCTTTCTTCTCGATACCTTCACCTACTTCAAAACGTACGAAGTTGATTACATCAGCACCTTTAGATTTAAGTAAATCACCAACAGAAGTTGAAGGATCTTTAACAAACGGTTGACCTGTTAAGCTGATTTCGCCAGTGAACTTCTTCATACGGCCAAGAACCATTTTTTCTGCAATTTCAGCAGGCTTACCAGATTTCATGGCTATATCTAACTGAATTTCTTTCTCTTTTGCAACAACTTCTGCTGCAACATCTTCAGGCTTAACAAATTGAGGGTTAGATGCTGCAACATGCATTGCAATATCTTTTGCCAATTCTTCATCACCACCTTGTAAGATAGCTATAACACCAATACGTGCACCGTGTACGTATGCACCAAGGTTGTCGCCTTCAACAGTAATCACACGACGTGGGCTGATGTTCTCACCAATTTTAGCAACTAGAGTGTCACGGGCTTCGCTTACTTTAACGCCGTCAATTTCAGCATTGTTTAATGTGTCCATGTCACTAATCTTATTTGCTGACGCGACATCGATTAGTTTTTGTCCAAAGGCTACAAAACCATCATCACGAGCAACGAAATCAGTTTCACTATTTAATTCGATCATAGTCGCTACACCAGGAGCAACTTTAGTCAAAATAACACCTTCAGCAGCAATACGACCTGCTTTTTTAGCTGCTTTAGCTTGACCATTTTTACGCATGTTCTCGATTGCTAGCTCGATATCACCATCGGTTTCAACCAATGCTTTTTTACAATCAAGCATGCCAGCGGCTGTACGCTCACGCAATTCTTTAACTAGGGCTGCAGTAACTGCCATTTTTGTTTCCTCAGCAATATAATTTAACTTTAAACATCTATGAAAACAGGGGCGTCCGCCCCCGTTTGTTTTTATTCCATTAGGCAACCATTTATGGTTACCACAGTGCATTCATTTAATCGACTAATTACTCAGCCGCTTCTACGAATTCACCTTTTTCAGCTTGCGCTTCAACTGTTTGCTCACGACCTTCAATTACAGCGTCAGCAGCAGCGTTCAAATAAAGTTGAACAGCACGAATCGCATCATCATTACCAGGAACGATGTAATCAACACCATCTGGATTTGAGTTAGTATCAACGATTGAAACAACAGGAATACCTAAGTTTTTTGCTTCAGTGATAGCGATATGCTCGTGATCAGCATCAACTACGAATAAAACATCAGGTAAGCCACCCATGTTTTTAATTCCACCAAGACTTGTTTCAAGCTTAGTCATTTCACGTTGAAGCATTAATACTTCTTTTTTAGTCAATTTTTCGAACGTTCCGTCTTGGCTTTGTTGCTCAAGATCTTTTAAACGTTTGATTGACTGACGAACTGTCTTCCAGTTAGTTAACATACCGCCTAACCAGCGTTTGTTAACATAAAATTGATCGCATTTGTCTGCAGCTTCTTTAACTGCATCACTTGCGGCACGTTTAGTACCAACAAAAAGAATTTTACCTTTCTTAGCTGCAACGCCACCAACAAAGCTTAGAGCTTCATTGAATAAAGGTACTGTTTTTTCTAAGTTGATGATATGAACTTTATTACGTGCACCAAAGATGAAAGGCTTCATTTTTGGGTTCCAGTAACGAGTTTGGTGTCCGAAGTGTACGCCTGCTTGAAGCATGTCGCGCATAGATACATTTGCCATTATATAGATTCCTCAATATGGGGTTAGGCCTCCATACATCCCAGATTTCGATCTCCTAGGTTTACCCTAGAAAGACACCCCGAAATATGTGTCGATGTATGTGTGTTATTTACGCTAGAAAACCTAGCTACTTCGCGATAATTTGAAGATATAATTGTCTTCATTAATTTCAGCGGTGCGCTTTATATCATGACTTTTTCATGGATTCAAGCTTTAGGTTAAAAAGCCTCAATTTAAGTGCAAAAACCTTAAAATTATGCTCTAGCTAGAATCAATCCAAAAAGTTACAATAGCCCTCAGAATAATTTGAATGAATTAGGGTCTACGTTTTGTCAGGTACTATTAAAACCGCTGAAGAAATTGAAAAAATGCGAGTAGCAGGTCGCCTTGCTGCTGACGTGCTGCAAATGATTGGGCCACATGTTAAAAAAGGCGTGACTACAAACGAGTTAAATCAGATCTGCCACGATTATATTGTGAACGAACAAAAATGTATTCCAGCGCCCTTGAACTATGGTCAGCCACCGTTTCCTAAATCTATTTGTACTTCTGTTAACCATGTAATTTGCCATGGCATTCCAGCGGATAAAAAGCTCAAAGAAGGTGATTCAGTTAATATTGATGTTACCGTTATAAAAGATGGTTACCATGGTGATACATCTAAGATGTTTGTTGTAGGTAAGCCGTCGATACTAACAGAACGCTTAATTAGGGTGACCCAAGAGTCATTGTATATTGGTATTAAAATGGTTAAACCAGGCGCACGCCTGGGTGATATTGGCCATGCGATTCAACAATATGCCGAAAGCCATGATTATTCGATTGTACGGGAATATTGTGGTCATGGAATTGGTGCTAACTTTCATGAAGACCCTCAAGTAGTTCATTACGGTAAACCTAATACCGGGGAAACCCTTGAAGCAGGCATGTGCTTTACCATTGAACCAATGGTAAATGCGGGCAAACGTTTCTCCAAAATTTTACCTGACCAATGGACAGTAGTGACAAAAGACCGAAGCCTAAGCGCCCAGTGGGAACACACTTTGTTAGTGACTGAAAATGGCGTAGAAATACTAACTCTTCGTGATGACGAAGAAATAGACCGAGTCATTAGTAATTAATAATTTAAAAAAAGATTAGTTAAATAAAAACAGTCCTTTGCAAGGGGTCGGAATTGTCACTACAAAATTTGTTAGACGAAATAAAATCAATCAATAACATTGATAATATTGCCTCCTGCAAAGGGTTAATCAGTAAGAGCTATGAGTGGCTTAGCAGCGAGGAAATAAGCACTGCTAAAGTTAACGGTCTAGTGCTGGGTAGAGCAACATTTATTGATGCTCTATTAGATCATATTTGGCAGTTAATGGATCTATCCTCACAAAAACATATAAGTCTTGTGGCCGTTGGGGGATATGGTCGTGGCCAGTTGCAACCCTATTCGGATATCGACCTACTCATATTAAGTAAAAAAACACTGTCAGTAAGTCAGCAAGAAAAAATCGGCTCGTTTATTACTTTTCTGTGGGATATTGGTTTAGATATAGGTCAATCTGTTCGAACCATCAAAGAAACGGTTCTACAAGCAAAACAAGATGTCACCATTGCCACTAATTTAGTTGAGGCACGTTTATTAACAGGCAGTGGAGAAACCTTTGAAGCTCTACTACAAAAACTTCAGAGTAGAAGTTATTGGAGCAGCAAGGATTTTTTCTTAGCCAAGTACCAAGAGCAAAAACAACGACACGCCAAGTTTAAAGATTCATCTTATAATCTTGAACCTAATGTTAAAGAAAGCCCTGGCTGCTTACGAGATATTCAATCTATTGGGTGGGTAGCAAAAAAGCACTTTAATGCCATTGATGGTAAAGAGTTAGTCAAGCATGGTTATTTTACCCCTGAAGAATTTTCTGAATTAATTGAATGCCGTGAAAACTTATGGAGGATTCGCTTTGCCCTTCATCTTGTAGCTGGGAGAAGTGAAAACCGGTTATTATTTGACTACCAAACCGACGTTGCTACGCGTTTAGGGTATGGAAACGAAGGTAAAGCCTCTGTAGAACGTATGATGAAGTCTTTTTTTAGGACTGTCAGACGCATTAGTGAATTAAACGAGATGTTGCTTCAACGGTTTGGGCAAGACGTACTCGCTTTAAAAGTAAAGCAAGGTGTTAACGTAAATCGAGATTTTGAATTACTAGATGGCTTAATTGCCCCTGAACATGAGAATGTTTTTGCCTCGCCAGAAGATATCCTACGATTTTTGTTACTGGTCGCCAGTACCCCTGAAATAAAAGGATTACATTCAAGTTGTTTACAGCAAATAAGGCAAGCAAGGAGAACCTTTAGCAAACAATACTATGTGGAAAAAGATACATGTAGGACACTCTTCTTAGAATTGGTAAGACACCCTAATTTCTTTGGGCTTGGCTGGGATATCATGCATAAGCACGGCATACTGCAAGCCTATATTCCTGAGTGGGATAACATTGTAGGTATGATGCAGTTTGATTTATTCCATGCTTATACGGTAGATGAACACACCCACAGATTAGTAAAGAACATTCATGATTACAGTGCACCCGGAAATAAAGACTTTCCTCGGTGTGGCAATATAGTGAAGAACCTCAGTAAACCAGATTTACTTTTTATCGCTGCTATCTTTCATGATATAGGTAAAGGCCGTAATGGTGATCACTCGAAACTAGGCGCGGTAGATGTTAAAAAATTCTGTAGCACTCATGGCTTAAGTGAGAAAGATTCAGAGTTAATTCGTTGGTTAGTAGAAAGCCACTTGCTTATGTCTGTTGTTGCTCAAAGAAGAGATATATATGACCCACAAGTGATTAATGAGTTTGCACAAGCAGTACGCACCCATAACAATTTGAATCACTTATATGTTTTAACCTTAGCAGATATTAGAGCGACAAATGATAACCTCTGGAATGATTGGAAAGCATCACTACTAAGAGAGCTTTATTTACTAACTCAAAAAGCGTTAGACAATGGGCTTGAGTGTAAAGTCGCGTTGCAAGACAGGATCAACGAGCACCAAGCTATAGCCCTCGAATCATTGCTATCAAACGGCATGAACAGCACGCAAATATCCCAATTCTGGCAAAGATTAAGCGATGATTATTTTGCTCGCTTTAAACCAGAGCAAATTGCTTGGCATGCTAATGTTATTCTAGCGTCCCATCCTATGACAGACGACTTTTTATTAGTAGGCACCAGCGCAGGAACCTCCAAAGCCGGAGCAGAGTTAATAGTATATGGAAAAGACCGAGCAAGAATGTTTGCACAAATCGCTTCAGTGTTAGACAGCAGAAATTGCTCTATTCGAGACGCACAAATTATGCGTACTCATGATGGGTACATATTTGATAGTTTCATTATTCAAGAACAAAATGGTGACCGCATCACATCGACTTCTCGTCTAACAAGTCTTAAAGAAGCGGTTGAAACACAGCTTAACAAACCTGGGGTTCAGCATACTAATAAACGCAAAATGTCTAGACAAATGAAGCAACTAGATGTACCGACTAAAGTTCGCTTTTACACGAGTAAAACGAATACATCTATTGTAGAGCTTGAAGCTCTTGATGCCCCCGGACTTCTAGCTACCATTACAGAGCAATTTATAGAATTAAAGTATAAATTGCATCAAGCTAAAATAACCACCATTGGTGAAAGGGCTGAAGACTTATTTATTATTAGCAATGAGCATAACCAGCCATTAACCCATGCTGAACAAGTTCAGCTGAAAAATGCCTTAAGAGAAGCTCTAGACTAACAACAAACTGACCTTCGCCCAGTAATGAATCAGGGCGAAAATAGTAATTTATGTCACAAAATGTCCATTACTCTAGCGCTAAACTGTCACATTTAATGAATACCCTTTGTTCAAGTTAGTAATTAAGTTGACACGTGACCCATGTTTTCTGTTTCTGATGTGCTTGAAAAGCACTACCCACAAGTAGCCAATAAACCTATCCTATCAAAAACCCTAACGTTTGTGCTTAGACGCTTACTTCATGAACGTGAAATGCAGGAGTTTGGGCAAGCCTACCCCCACTATCAAGGTTTAGATTTCGTTGAACAGGTGTTGGAGTATTTTAATATTAGTTACTCCACGCGGGACGTAGAAAAAGAGCGCATTCCCAACCAAGGTAAACTTGTTATTATTGCCAATCACCCCATAGGCTCATTAGATGCGTTAGCTCTAATTAAATTAGTGAGTGAAATTAGACAAGATATAAAAGTTGTGGCCAACCAAATGTTAATGGCACTTGAGCCTCTGCACTCCATGCTATTACCTGTAAATAATATGAGTGGCGGCACAGCGAGAGAGCACATTCAAAACATTCAAGCTCACTTACAAACCGAAGGCGTCGTAATTGTGTTTCCCGCCGGTGAAGTATCACGATTAAGGCCCCAAGGAATTCGCGATACCCGTTGGCAAAGTGGCTTTTTACGCATGGCTAAACAAGCTAAATCTCATATACTCCCCGTGTTTATAGACGCTAAAAATTCACGTCTATTTTACGGTTTATCCATGATTTACAAACCGTTAGCTAGCATGTTGCTAGTCAAAGAAATGTTTAAACATAAACGCCATCATTTACCCATGCGTATTGGTGAGTTAATACCCTTTGAATCTTATAACAACAGTAAGATAAGCCGTAACCAACATATATCTCTATTTAAAAAGCACTTATACAAAATTGGGCAGGGTAAAACAGGGGTCTTTAAAACACAGAGGGCGATCGCTCCCGCTGAAAACCGAGCCAAGTTGTACCTTAGCTTAAAGCAAGATTGCCAGCGCTTGGGAGTCACCAAAGATGGCAAAATAATATTTTTGTATCAGCACAAAGGTAGCTCTCCTATTATGCGAGAAATTGGCCGGTTACGGGAAGTATCCTTTAGGGCAGTAGGAGAAGGCACAGACAAGCGTCGAGACATAGACATGTTCGACTCACACTATTATCACCTAATACTCTGGGACCAAGAAGATTTAGAAATTGCAGGAGCTTATCGTTTTGGACCAGCCAAAAAAATTATAGATAACCAAGGTATTAAAGGTTTGTACTCAGCTAGTTTATTTAATTATACCCCAGAAATGGGACAATACTTCGAGCAAGGATTGGAGCTAGGTAGAAGTTTTGTACAACCCAAATATTGGGGAAAACGTAGCTTAGACTATTTATGGTTTGGCTTAGGGGCCTTCATACAACATCACCCAGAGTTTCGGTATTTATTTGGAGCCGTGAGTTTAAGTGATAATTATCCTAAAGCATCAAAGGACTTATTGGTAAAGTTTTACAGCTTATATTTTGGCTCAGAAACAAAAGTAGCCCACGCCCAAATTCCCTACCTACTGCCACAAGACTTGCAACATAGCTTTAGCGGTGAAGACTACAAAGCAGACTTTACTCGACTTAAACATTTACTGGCTAACATGGGCATGGCCGTCCCTACCCTTTACAAACAATATACTGAAACCTATCAAAACGGTGGCGTACATTTTATCGACTTCAATATAGACCCAGACTTTAACCACTGTGTAGATGGTTTGGTCATTGCCGATCTAGATACTTTGAAACCTAAAAAACGGGCCAGATATATGCCCGAGCAATCACATCATTAAATTACTTCAAACCAAAAAAAGGCTTTAATACTTTGCTGCGATTTATCAACTCATAACCTAAATAACAACATAAGGCAGTTGATACAATAAGTAATGGTGCTTCAACCCACGCAGGTATAGCCCAAAACGCTAGGTTTGCTGCAAAAACGATGATCACACTTTGATGCAGAATGTAACAAGGTAGAATGGCTCGGTTTATTTTTTTCAGAAAGCGGTTAGAAAATTGTAAGTACCGCCCTGCATAGCCCACAATGGCTAAAATCCATAACCAATGGTTTGTCACGAATACACTTCCATAAAATAATCTCACCCAGTTCGAACTGGTATATAAATCAGCCAAAGGTTGAAACATTTGATGCCTATCCATGATGATGAATACGTAACACATAAAGGCAACAATTAGTAACCCTCTGCGACACTCAATAAGCCTCTGCCACAATACAGGGAACTTATCTAAAGCAAACCCCACTACAAACACCCAAAAGTACTTACCATGGCTATACCAGTCGTTAAATAAATCATGGGTTACCGGATAATTAGGTCGTAAATAAGACCAAATCCCTAACATCACCAATATCAAAACTGCCAACGCACACTTACCATTTATAGATTGTAACAAGCGATAACTTAACACCTGAGTTATCCAAGGAGATATGGCTAATAAAATCAGGCTGTAACACCATAGGTAGGGTAGAAACCACAAATGATTCCAGGTTAATAAACCTATAGGGCCATGGTGGTCAGACAGAAACTCACTATTTGGATTAATATAATGCAACCAAAAATCCCAGTAACCTGGCTCTAACAAATCTTGGGTTAACCCTTCGTAGTAAACTTGAGGCGCAACAATCACAAACATGCCAAAAATTAACGGTAGAAGCAGTCGAGAACTGCGCTCTTTAAATATCGCCCAACGACTTAGTTTATTGGCAACCAAAGAGGTGACTAGCCCCGATATAAAAAACAACAGTGACATTCGCCACTGGTTACTCCACACCATCACATCTTGTAGCCAAACACTTTGTTCAGCACTTTTAATATGCCAGCCCCAATCAAACACGTAGTACATGCCTACGTGATAAAAAATAAGAAGCAAAAAGACTAAGCACCGAAGCCAGTCAATGTCATATCGTCTTACATGTATTTCTTGAGTCATGATAATCTCTGAGGTTAAATGAACCTACTCATCTTGGATCATCAATAAAAAGTAAAACACCACAAAATGCTTGTCTGACTGGTACTAGGGACAAGTGGTGGATAACTGGGGTAAACATTAGTGACAATATTTGAACGTTTTGATAAACATAAAAATAAGTATTTATTTTTATTCGTTGCCACTTATCAGTTAATCAACAACACCATAAATGCTAGCTCAGACTGGATGGAAACTACCCGAGACGGCAGTCCAGAATTCAGCATTATTGAACCCTTTATTTGGGAGTACTCTAGCGCCATTAGTACCCTGATGTTACTGCCTTTAGTGGTGATATTTTGGCAACGAACCCCCTTGTTGTTCACCCATCTAAAAACGCAACTTGTTAAACATATATTGGTAGCGTCAAGCTTTTCGGCACTCCACGTATGCATTATGGTTTGGCTACGTGAATTCTCATATTGGCTAATGAATAGCAACTATGACTTTGGCCCTATATTTAGAGAGTTTTTATATGAATACCGTAAAGACGTGTGGGGGTATGTGTTTTTCTTTGGTTTGTATCAAGTTTATAGATTTGTTTATAGCCGTCTAAAGGGTGAAGCCAACTTAATCGGTGCTGAATCTGAACAAACTGTTGAGACCCCTGCGCACCTGTTAGTTAAAAAATTAGACAGAGAATTTCTTGTGAAAGTAGCAGACATAGAGTGGTTAGAGGCGGCGGGAAACTACGTAAACTTACATAGCACCGGACGCATTTACCCAATTCGCACAACCTTTGCAGACCTAACAAAACGCCTCAAAGATAAAGGCTTTTACCGAACCCACCGCAGCTATGCCGTTAACATAAATGCTATAGACAACATAAGTTACCAACCAAGTGGCGATGGAAAAATTCAATTAAAAAATGGTCATACCATCACATTATCAAGGCGCTACAAAGACGAGTTCAAACAACAATTTGAATAACCCTCAATATTACTACTCATATTCAAACTTAATTAAAAAACTAGGCTTTCTTCTTATCAATCTCTACTACTTCAGCTTTTTCTTCAGTCAACAATGTATCTGCAGCAGTGCCTTTTAACAGCTTGCCGAGAGAGTCTTTATTTTTTGATAACATAATAGATAATTCTTCTAATACCTTGGCCTCAATTTTGAAACCTTTGCCTTCAATGTACTCACTTAAGTTATCGGCAACGTCTAACATCTTGTCGTATTGATCAGCTGCTTTTTTATCTGTGCTCACAAACTTCTCCACCCCTTTGTGTTCTACTACATAACGTGTAATAACGGCCATAACTTTTATCTCCTATGCAATCAATGAAATAAGCTTAACATAACAACTGTATATAAAAACAGTTTAATTTAAATTACCCATAAAAAAACCAGCAAAATGCTGGTTGTATTTAATACAAGTTTTTAAAAGATTAAAAGCCTTAGTGGCCTTCACTCACCTGATTCACTGTATATTTAGGGATCTCAACGACTAAATCTTCGTCTTTAATAATAGCTTGGCAGCCTAATCTAGATTCAGGCTCTAACCCCCAGGCTTTATCAAGCATGTCTTCTTCTAGCTCATCACCTTCTTCTAAAGAGTCAAAGCCTTCACGGATCACCACGTGACAAGTAGTACAAGCACATACTTTTTCGCACGCATGCTCAATACCAATACCGTTTTTTAGGGCCAAATCTAAAACAGAAGTGCCTTTCTCGCCTTCTAATACTGCGCCATCTGGGCACAATTCATCATGTGGTAAAAAGATTACTTGTGGCATAACTTGCTTCCTAACATTCTGTAAATTAAATTATATTTGGTCGACTGACTGACCAGAAAATGCATTTTTAATCGATTGGTCCATTCTGCGTTCAGCAAAAACTTGACTCAATTTATCAACATGTTCAATACCGGCCTTAATAGCGTCTTTATCGGAACCTTCGGCCAATGTCTGTAGCTCTGCTAGGCCTTGCTCTACAACTTGTTTTTCACTGGTATTGAGTAACGCTGCACCGTCAGCATGTAATGCTGCCGTTAAGGTTTCGTATACTCTTGCAGCTTCAACTTGCTGCTCTTTTAACATTCTGGCTTGCATGTCATCTTGGGCATGCTCCATTGATGCCTTAAGCATATCTGCTATTTCAGTATCATCTAATCCATAAGATGGCTTAACTTGAATATCAGCTTTGACCCCACTTGATTTTTCCATGGCTGTCACATTTAACAATCCATCAGCATCAACTTGAAACGTCACGCGGATGTGTGCTGCACCGGCAGCCATGGGAGGAATACCTTTTAACGTAAATTTAGCCAGCGATCTACAATCACTAACAAGTTCTCGCTCACCCTGTAATACATGGATCATCATAGCCGTTTGACCATCTTTAAACGTGGTAAACTCTTGAGCTTTTGCTACGGGAATGGTGGTATTCCTGCTAATCACTTTCTCAGTTAAGCCGCCCATAGTTTCTATCCCTAGAGATAAAGGCAACACATCCAGAAGTAACATGTCACTATCAGGCTTATTGCCAACCAAAATGTCAGCTTGTATGGCTGCACCCACTGCTACAACTTTATCTGGATTAATAGATGTTAATGGGGTGCGCTCAAAGAACTCCCCTACTTTTTGACAAACGGCGGGCACACGGGTTGAACCACCCACCATCACAACTTCTAAGACATCTTCTTTTTCAAGGGAAGCATCTTTTAAAGCTCGGCGACAGGCTCTTAACGTAGTTTTGATTAAAGATGAAATTAGACTTTCGAATTGTTTAACATTTACCTGTACCACATGGGCTTTATTTTCATCATCAGTTAACTCTATGGTTACAGTAGACTTTTTGCTTAGGGACTCTTTTGCCTGCTTAGCTTTGTCTAATAAGGTTCGGTGTAACTCTTTTGACAACTCACCTGTCAAACCTGTTTGTTCACGGATAAACTCAACCAATACTGCATCAAAGTCATCACCACCTAACGTAGAGTCGCCACCTGTGGCTAATACTTCAAATACGCCTTTACTCAGTCGCAATATTGAAATATCAAAGGTTCCCCCCCCTAAGTCATAAACGGCAATTACACCTTCTTGGCCAGAGTCTAGGCCATAAGCAATGGCAGCGGCGGTAGGCTCGTTCAGTAATCGTAATACCTTTAACCCTGATAATGTGGCGGCGTCTTTGGTGCCTTGACGTTGTGCATCATCAAAATAAGCTGGAACAGTTATAACAGCACCCTGTAATTCATCACCTAACGTTTTTTCAGCACGCTGTTTTAATACTGACAATATTTCTGAAGAAACTTGTACTGGATTTACATCACCTGACGCAACGTTGATTACTGGAGATTGAGCATCGGTAAATTGATAAGGTAAATGAGGGTAAGCTTTTTCAATGTCAGTGACTGAACGGCCTAAAAAACGTTTCACTGACACTATAGTGTTTGACGGGTCTATACTTGCCTGTAATTTAGCGTCTAAGCCTACCGTCACACCCTGCTGTAGATATCTAACTACAGATGGCATTAAATGACTGCCCTGTTCATCGGGTAGCGTTAATGCTTCGCCACTTCTAACAGAAGCCACTAATGAATTAGTTGTGCCTAAATCAATACCAACTGCAAGTTTGCGTTGATGGGGAGCGGCGCTTAGTCCAGGTTCAGATATTTGCAGTAATGCCATGATTTAATTCGTTTCTTTTGATTTAATTAAATGAAATTAGAAGTCGTTTAACGCTTCTTCTTTAATCTCAATTTCCGCTAACATTTTATATAAAAATTTAAGTTTTCGGATACCATCAGCAGCCTGTTCCACTGCGTTTTCTTGCTCACTAACTAACAAGCTTTGCAGCTTATTTAAATCACTTTTTATACTCTGTTTAATTTCGTCTTCGAGTGATTCTAATGCATCTAACGGATCACTATTTTGATCGAGTTCTGCCAATATTTCGCGCCATTCCATCTGCTGCATTAGAAAAGCAGTATCTTTAATGGTTTGCTGTTCATGTTGCAACTCAACTCCCCTCAACAAGAGGATATGTTCAGCCCTTGATAAAGGTGCTTTAAGCGTAGTGTAGGCGTCGTTAACTTGTGCATTTTTTTGAATGGCTATGAGTTTATCTTGCTCACTACCACTTGCGAACTTATCCGGATGGGTAAGACGCTGAAGTTGCTGATAGGTTAGAGATAATGCAGACAAATCCACATCAAAAGAGACTGGAATATTAAAAAGTTCGAAGTAGTTCATCTGATTTAAATAGGCTTACTGTTTTAGAAGGCAGGAAAAGGACAAAATTAAACGTTAAAGCTTTCGCCACAACCACATTCGCCGTTAGCGTTAGGGTTAGTAAACTCAAATCCTTCATTTAAACCATCTTTGGCAAAGTCTAAATGAGTCCCATCTAGATACACAAGACTTTTACCATCAATGATAATTTTCACGCCATTATCCTCAAAAAGTTGATCATCCGAGTTTAAATCGTCAACAAATTCAAGAACATAAGCTAAACCAGAGCAGCCAGTTGTCTTCACTCCAAGACGCAACCCTAAACCTTTCCCTCTATTTTCAAGAAATGTTTTAGCACGTTGTGCTGCGCTATCGGATACGGTAATTGCCACTGGTTACTCCTATTACTTTAATTTTTTGACTTAGTTTTGGCGACTTTTATAATCTTCTACTGCCGCTTTGATAGCATCTTCAGCTAAAATTGAGCAGTGAATTTTAACAGGTGGTAAAGCAAGCTCTTCTGCAATGTCAGTATTTTTAATTTCTACTGCTTCATCAATAGATTTACCTTTTACCCATTCTGTTACTAAAGAACTTGATGCGATAGCTGAACCACAACCATATGTTTTGAATTTTGCGTCTTCAATAATACCATTATCATCAATTTTCAATTGTAACTTCATTACATCACCGCACGCTGGTGCTCCCACCATTCCCGTTGCGATTTTTGGATCGTTCTTATCAAACCCACCTACGTTACGAGGGTTTTCGTAGTGATCAATTACTTTTTCGCTGTAAGCCATTATTTTTACCTTTGTTTATGAGTTGCTCCGTACGTCGTAACAACTCATTAATTTTAAAATACGTTAACTTAGTGGTGAGCCCACTCTACAGAATCCAAATCGATTCCTTCTTTGTACATATCCCATAACGGTGACATTTCACGAAGCTTATCGATAGCGTTACGAATTACGCCAACCACATAGTCAATTTCAGCTTCTGTGGTGAAACGTCCCATAGTGAAACGAATAGAGCTGTGTGCTAACTCATCATTTAACCCTAGGGCACGAAGCACATAAGATGGCTCTAGACTAGCAGAAGTGCATGCTGAACCTGACGAAACAGCCATGTCTTTAAGAGCCATGATTAATGACTCACCTTCAACGTAAGCGAAACTCACATTAAGGTTACCTGCTATACGGCTATCCATATCACCGTTTAGGTAAACGGCTTCCATATCTTTGATGCCATTCCATAATTTATTACGTAACATGATTAAGCGATCGTTCTCTGCCCCCATTTCTTCTTTAGCAATTCTGAATGCTTCACCCATTCCCACAATCTGGTGCGTAGCCATAGTGCCAGAACGCATACCTCGTTCGTGCCCACCACCATGCATTTGGGCTTCTAAACGAATACGAGGTTTACGACGTACGTACAAAGCACCAATTCCTTTAGGACCATAAGTTTTGTGGGCAGAGAATGACATCAAATCAACTTTCATTGTTTGTAAATCGACGGGCACCTTACCTGTACTTTGCGCAGCATCTACGTGAAACAAAACCTTACGTTCTCGGCATATTTCGCCAATGGCTGTAATATCTTGGATTACACCAATTTCGTTATTTACATGCATGACACTCACTAAAATTGTGTCAGGGCGAATAGCTGCCACTAATTTATCCAAATCAAGCAAACCATTTGGCTCTGGATCTAAATAAGTCACTTCAAAACCTTCACGCTCTAACTGACGCATAGTATCTAAAACGGCTTTATGCTCTGTTTTTACGGTAATAAGGTGCTTACCTTTTTTACCATAGAAATTAGCTGCGCCCTTAATACCCAGGTTATTTGATTCGGTTGCTCCCGAAGTAAAGACAATCTCTCTAGGGTCGGCATTGACTAAATCTGCAATTTGATTACGGCCAACATCTACCGCCTCTTCCGCTACCCAACCAAATTTGTGAGAACGAGAAGCAGGGTTACCAAACACACCTTCAGTGGTAAGACACTCAGCCATTTTTGTGGCAACGCGAGGGTCTACTGGTGTGGTTGAAGAATAATCCAAGTAGATTGGAAGCTTTAATTCGCTCATTTTTTACTCCGCTTAAAGCTGCAAACTGATCGTAATGTCGTTTGACGCTATATTATTAAGATGTTTATTTTTGTCTTGGCGCTGAGCAACTTGTTTGACCTCATGTTGCTCCATTAATTCGCCTAAAGTAATGCCGTTTAAAAATACGCTAATGCGGTCACTCAACCCTTCCCACAAATTGTGAGTCAAACAACGTTCACCACCTTGGCAACCGCCCTGCCCTTGACACTTAGTAGCGTCTACGGATTCATTTACAGCACTGATCACTTCGCCGATAGATATATCGCTAGCCTTACGCCCTAATCGATATCCGCCACCTGGGCCGCGTACACTTTCAACAAGCTCTTCTCGACGAAGACGAGAAAAAAGTTGCTCTAGATATGATAATGAAATTTCTTGGCGTTCAGATATTTCAGCCAAAGACACTGGACCACGCTGAGAATGTAACGATACATCAAGCATCGCGGTTACCGCATAACGTCCTTTAGAAGTCAATTTCATACAATTCTATCCAGCAACAAATGTGCGCAGGATCTTCACATACCCTACTATTTTAGTCAAGTATTTAACCTAGTGTTTTACTCAAGTATTTACTGTGTCGTCTAAATCAAATCTGTGGGTCGAAAGCATCACATGCTTTTTTTATATCTTTTGCCATTTCATCATCAGAAAAGCTGTCTATTTCTAGGCTAGGTAAGGATTTCCCACACACATCCCCTCCCATTTTATTTATGGCTTTACACATTTCTTCTACTTTTGTATCGATTAGGTGAACGTGGTCAACCATCACGCCAATTGCTTGAGCAACAGGATCAGGGTTGTCGGTAGCAACAGCATAGGCATCGAACCCATACTTTTGTGCAATTTTTTCCCTCTCATCTTGATTAGGTGGTGCTGGCTTTTTTTGTGAGACAACAACTCGGCCTGGAATACCTATAACAGTGGCATTTTCAGGTACATCACGAACCACAACAGAATTAGATCCTACTTTGGCACCTTTATGCATGGTAATGGGCCCTAATACTTTCGCACCTGCGCCTACCACTACATTATCTTCTAGTGTTGGATGACGCTTGCCGGCATTCCAGCTGGTCCCCCCTAAAGTAACGCCATGGTAAAGGGTAACATCGTTGCCTATTTCTGCAGTTTCGCCTATTACAACTCCCATTCCATGATCGATAAAGAATCGACGGCCCAAAGTGGCACCTGGGTGAATTTCAATCCCGGTCAACCAACGTGAAAATGTAGAAACAGAGCGCGCTAACCACTTCCAATTTGCTTTCCAAAGTCTATGCCCCAAACGATGTAACCAAATAGCATGCAATCCCGGGTAATTAGTTAACACTTCAAAAGTTGTTCGAGCTGCAGGGTCCCGATGGAAAACACTCTGCACATCTTCTTTCATTCTGCTAAACATAGTCATTCTTTGTGTGAAGTAATTTTACTAATTGATGCTAATATGCCACGTAAAATATTAAGTTCTTGTGATTCAGGGCGGGCACGGTTAAACATCCTACGTAATTTAGTCATCACCATACCGGGATGTTTTGCAATGATGAAATTCGTTTTAATTAGGGTTTGTTCCAAATGACTATAAAAGCCCTCTAAATCCTCAGATAATGGGTATTCGGTGTTATCAGGGTGATTTTCCGGATGCTGGCTTCTGGTAAGATTTAGATAGGCCATACGGACTTCGTAACATAATGTTTGTACAGCGGCGGCTAGATTTAAAGAGCTATACTCTGGATTTGCAGGAATACACACATGAAAATGACATTGCTGCAGTTCTTCGTTACTTAAACCGTTATTTTCTCGCCCAAACACTAAAGCTACTGGGTATTGTGGAACTTCAGAAATGAGTTTTTCACCACACCCTCTAGGCTCAAGCATGGGCCAAGACAATGTGCGTGACCGCGCACTTGTACCAACAACTAGTCCACAATCAGCTACGGCTTCGGCCAATGTATCTACTACTAGAGCGTTTGCCAATACATCACCAGCTCCAGCGGCTAATGCACTCGACTTTCCATCTGGAGGAGAAACAGGATCAACCAAGACTAGCTGACTTAACCCCATGGTTTTCATAGCCCGTGCAGCAGAGCCTATGTTTCCTGTATGAGAAGTATTAACTAGTACTACGCGAATATTTTCTAACATGGCGGGTATATGCTTCCTGAGCTGGCAAATTTCTGGGCGCGGATAATATCATAGCCAACCCACAGCTAAAAGCATGCGAATAATTAAAACAAGCTATGTACCTTGCAAGCAAAGGCTCCAGTGGATAAAAGCTGATAATTAAAAGAAGATTAAGTGAGTATGGGTGTCAGTCGAGGATGCTGACTTTTGCAAAAATAACGCGACTTACCAACAGTAATAAATACATATATCCTATTCTGCAACAATACTTAACGTTGGAAAGCGTAGGATAAATATTCAACCAACGTTACTCGGTAACGCATTTTTTGGTAACGATTAACAATGTTCAAATAAATTACTTTTCTCTAGATAATTAAAGGACTCTTCGGCAGAAATTGGAGGGCCATATAAATACCCTTGAACATACTGACAACCCATTTTTCCTAATAACGACAACTGTTCATCTGTCTCTACTCCTTCAGCGACAATTTCGAGATCTAATGCATGTGCAATTGCTACTATAGATTGAGTTATCGCCATACTTGTTTTATCTGAACTTAACTGGCTTACAAAACTTTTATCAATTTTTAACACATCGAGAGGAAATTTATTCAAATAACTCAAAGAAGAATATCCAGTACCAAAGTCATCAATAGATAAACTGACCCCTAATTGTTTTAGCTTCTTGAGAGTATTAATAACATTTTCAGCTTCATCTACAAAAAGGCTCTCAGTAAGCTCTAGTTCAATATACCGTGCACTGAGGTCTACTTGGTTTAAAATATTAGAAAGATCATACGTAACATCCGATAACATAAACTGTTTTATAGATACGTTAATGGCAATTTTAATGGAACTGAAACCGTGCTCATGCCAACGTTTTACTTGTTGACAGGCTTTTTTCAATACCTGCTTACCTAAATCAACAATTAAGCCTGCATCTTCAGCTATGGGAATAAATTCTTCAGGGGAAATCGTTCCCAGTGTTGGATGAAACCATCTTGAAAGTGCCTCAAAAGATACTACAGCCCCTGTTATGATGTTAATTTGAGGTTGAAAATAAAGCGACAGCTTATCTTCTCGGAGGGCCTCTCTCAGTTCTTTTTCAATTAAATTTCGGCGATTAACATGGTCACTCATACTTGGTTCAAAAAAATGAAACAAGTTGCTTCCTGTTGTCTTTGAAAAATACATTGCTGTGTCAGCATAATGCACCAATTCATCAGCATTATTGGCATTGTCAGGGTAAAGACTAATACCGATACTAACGCCTACCCCTGAGTCCTTTTCATTAACTATTAAACCCTTATCAAATTGCTTAACTAGCTCGACTGCAATTCTCTCTACATTGACTTTACTTGTGACGTTTTCAATTATAATAGCGAATTCATCACCTCCAAGCCGAGCTGCGTAATCTGTCTTTCGTGCTAGCTTCACGAGTGTTGCGCCGACTTTCTTCAATAAACGATCACCGGACTCATGCCCTAACGTATCATTCACTTGTTTAAATCTATCTAAATCTATAAAAAGTAACGCTAAAGATGCGCCTTCATTCTTAGCTTTACTGATTGCTGAGTCCAGGCTTTTCCTGAAATAACCTCGATTAGGTAACCCAGTTAAGATGTCATGGTTAGCCATAGTCCAAAGATCTTTTTCGGATTTTTTCTTATGGGTAATATCGTTAAATGCACAGACATAATGAGTAGGAGAACCGTTATTATCTAGGATAGCGTTAATGCTTATGTCTTTAACAAAGCGCTCTCCATTTTTCTTCATTCCAATTAATTCATTTTGCCATTTCCCATTATTTTGTATTTCATGGGTGAACTCTTTTAAATCAAAAGATGAATGTGTGTGATGAATTATAAAGTCAGGTACACGCCCCACCACATCACTCAAATTGTAACCAGTCGTCTCCTCAAAAGCCTCATTAACGGCAAGCACCACTAACGTTTTATCTAGAATCACAATTGCGCTAGCACTGCTATCGAAAGCTTTTGCATATAGCCTTATTTCTTTTTCAGCCTCTCTTTGGTCACTAACATCCATTAGAGTACCAACAATCATGGCATCAGAGCTAGCAACACTCCCTTGTTCAGTGACTCTTCCTTTCATTTTTAACCATTTGAACTTGTCACCAACTAAGATTCTAAACTCAATTTCAAACAAGTCAGATGTCACTTGCTTAAAGGATTTGAAATAGACATTAACACCTTCTCGATCGTCTTCATGGATCTTAGAAATGAACTGTTCTTGTGAAAGCTTGATGGGACTCGTTTCTATTGATAAAATTTCACAGCTTTCTTCCACTAACAGTATTGTGGATTCACTAACTGAAAACTCCCACATTCCTTCACCACTTCCCCATAATGCTAATGCCAACCTCTCTTCACTTGCAGACAAGGCCGTTTGTCTAGTATTTATTTGGTCAAGCATGTTATTTAGACCTTGAGCAAAAAGTCCAATTTCATCAGTCCGAGTAGATTGGTATTGAATCGAAGCAGGCGTATCACCAACTGCTTGCTTATTCATAAAGTCAATTAAGCTCTTAAGAGGTTTAGCTATAACCTGTGTGATAGTAAAAAATTGAGATAGCCCAAGCACTAAAATAAGAGAAATAGTTAGAATAATGATGCTTCGTTGCATTTCATGGACAAACAAAAATGCATTATCTTCACTAATACCCACAGAGATTGTCAAATTCGAGTCAGGACAGTAAAGCTCTCTACTTAACCAATTATTATCTATAGGCTCCCCTCCAATTAGCACCTCACCGTCCATCACAGTAAGGTGCATATTCAAGCCTTGTAATTCTTCTACTAATTCTTGCAACACTGAACTTGCATCTCGAACAATATAAATAGCCCCAGCTACCTCATCTTCTGTAAATGCTCCAGACATTGAGAATTTGTATTTCAGGGTATAAAGGACTTCTTTATTTACGCCTATGGTGTAGTAGGAGTCTAGTTTCGCTTGCTCACTAAAAATAAAATTTGGCGATAATCTATAAACGGAGTCAACTACCTCACCATTGTCAATTCTTATTATAGAACCGAGCTTAGTAAACACTTCGATATTCAGATAGTGACTTTTAGATGCATTTAAAGAAATTAAGAACTGTTCTAAGTTGACTAACTCTTCATTCATTCCCTTGGAGTCATCGAGTTGTTCGTAATCTATATAATTACTGAGTGCATTATGAGATGTAATAACCTGAGCATCTTCAGTAATCTGTTCAGCTAAACTCTGAAACACCATGTGGCTGCGAGCTAAAGCATTATCTAAATCACGGAAAATTAATGGAGTAACTAAATGTTCAAACCTCTTAATATTTATATAGGCCTGAAGCAACAGCACAACTGTTATTGCACTGCCAACATACAAAATTAATTTGGTGGCTATAGACTTTCTGAACAATTCAAAGGACATAGTGTTAATTGATTGTCATTACAATTCTAACACCTTTCATATTATGAATTTCTGACTCTGGAACATATCCAATAGCGGATTCCTTAGCACTCACAAATCGGGTGACTAGACGGTGTGGCTTAATTTTAACTTCATTTTGAATTGTATTGTTCACAAAACGGTTAGACCAATATCTTTGACTTGATACTGGCGACATATTCAACACTTCTTGGCAAAACTTTACTCTAGCATCAGACTTCACAGGTAACTCAAATACTAAAATATTAGTGCCATCAGACCAAACAGAGCTTTTATCTAAGTAAATCAATTTAACCAATTCAGGGCTTATTATATCAGTGTTTTTTTCATTGACTACGACGTATACAGTCTCTGACATAACATTTCTAGAAAACAAAAATAAAAACATTACAATCATGATTAATTGAGATTTTCTCATTGTTTAATTCCCCAAATACGTGGAAATTGAAAAGGTATAAAAACCTACATCATCAACCAAAGAGTCTTGATATTGGTTTTTGTGATACTCCCCTTTCAGTGTCATTGCTTCGTTAACATGAAAATTAACAAACACTGAGTTTCTTTTTATTGTGTTCACTCCAATGCTGTTAGCATCATAAAAATCATAACGATAGCCGATGTCCCAGTCGTTTAAGTGGTACTTAACCTGAGCATAAAACCCTTCTCTATCGTAATCTAAAGAGTCATCTGAGAACGTTAGATTAGCAAATGCATATTCTCCTTGAAGAGAAAAATTATGGTAGCGAGCTTCTAAGTGGTATCCATGGGCAAACTTATCAGCATTACCATTTGCACTGTCTTCATTATCATTGTAAAAGGTAAACCCAAAACTAAACTCGTCCCAAATTGGCAATTGTATTCGCCCTCTAAAACCTGTCGCCTTATTACTATTTAGGTCTTTTTTACCTGAAACCGAAGACTCGCCGTTTCCTAAGAAAACATTATAATCAACACTAATTGAGTCACTTAAATATTGTCGTCCGTATCCCGAAACCCCGTCAACAAACTGAGGAAAAATACGGAATATATGCATTGGTCGTTCTTGGGTCGCAACAAAAGGCGGATAGTGGTCTTCCGACCAAATTCCTGCTGGTGAGAAAAAGCGCCCAGCTCTAATATTAAAGGCTTGACTATAATTCCAATCAAAATTTACAGCTTCAACAAAAATAGTTCCTGCCGCTTCTTCCAAATCTCCCGAACCATCATTTACGCCATCAAATTTGGGCGCATCTTCATATTCAATCTCAGAGAAAAATTTGAATTTATTATCAAACTTCTTTGTAAAAAAAAGAGACAAATGATGCATTCTAAACTCTTCACTCGCTCCTGGACTATCAGACCCTTTGTATTCAACATCTGCATAACCTGAAACTTGCATTTGGTTTTCGTCTTTCTTGCTTAATTCCTCGATCAAATATTGTTGTTCTTCAACCTCTAAAGTCAAATCATTAAGTGAGCTGGTATTAGCCTTATCATCAGATTCATGTTTCTCTTTACCCAGGGAAGCTTCGTTAGCGGTGTTAGACATCAACTTTTCGACCAAAGCTTCAAGTTGTTGTATACGCTTTTCAAGCTCAACCACAGTATCAGCTTTGACTGTAAAGGAACTTAAAATTAATAATATAAATAGGTAGGAACTTACAGCAGATTTTAATCTGATCATGTCGTAACTTAGCTTAAAAATTTTGCTTATATAAACCATACCGCCAAAACTATATAATTCCTAATAAAAACCTGTTCTTATGTTAATCGATAAAATATTACTTACCATTAGACTTTAGGTTTATGACTGACTCATCTAATCAGAATGAAGGCCCTATTTAACGCCAATTAAACTCCTTTTCACAAAAAACCGAATTAAAATATTACAATAAACGCGCCACAATATCAGTTGTAATCTTGCTAGTAAAAGGCTTATCTCTCTGGTAAACTCCGCGGCGATTTTTGTGCGGCTGTTTATGTATCTATTACCTAACGGTTGTCTTTTTACTGTTCTTTTAAAATTGGTGGTTAACTATGCATCCTATGCTGAATATAGCGATCCGTGCTGCGCGGACGGCGGGCAACATTATTGTTAAAGGGTTTGAGAATCAAACAGACTTAATGACAGAAGCAAAAGGCGATAACGATTATGTTACGCGTATTGACAAAGAAGCCGAACAAGCAATTATTCATAAAATTAAGCAGTCTTATCCCGAGCACAGCTTTGTGGGTGAAGAAGGTGGTGTAGTTGAAGGTGACAAAGACTTTAAATGGATTATTGACCCGTTAGATGGCACCACCAATTTTATAAAAGGCATTCCTCATTTTGCCGTATCGATTGCCCTTATGCACAAAGGACGACTTGATCAAGCGGTAGTGTTTGACCCACTACGTGGTGAACTGTTTACTGCCAGCAAAGGTGCAGGCGCACAACTGAACGGCTTTCGTATTAGAGCAAGTAAAGCTAAAGAATTAAGCCAAACTATTTTAGCTACTGCTTTTCCATTCAAAGCTAAAGACTCCTTACCTAATTACCAGCAAAGCTTTAATAAGATATTTATGCAAGCTGGCGATATCCGTCGTTCAGGTTCTGCGGCACTAGATTTAGCCTATGTCGCTGCTGGGCGATATGACGGATACTGGGAGCGTGGTATTAAACCTTGGGATATTGCTGCTGGTGAGTTACTAGTTCGAGAGTCTGGTGGTTTAATTACTGATTTCTCTGGGGGTAATGACCCAATGCATAAAGGTGAAATAGTAGCAGGTAGCCCCAAAATCGTACAAACCTTAGTAAAGCACTTAAAATAAAAACCAAAAGGCGAGTAAGACTCGCCTTTTCTCCGCACTTTGAATATTAGTTCATCAATAAAAAATATGTTCAGTGACTTATCAAAGGTTTTTGGATTAACCTTTGATGAAATACGTCAACATCTGTAATTTTTACTGCTCCTTTCAATTCAATAAAATCCTTATCTGCAAAATTATTACCACGCATTTGTATTAACACTCGACCAAACTTAGCGCCTTCTTGTAGATCTTTGTAAAAAGCAATTACATCGTCTAGAGTGAGTTTTTCAAGCGCTTCAATTAACTTTGGCTTACTGTCAAAAGCCCACTCTTGATCACGCCATTCTTCGATGAATTCTCCCATTTCCTGCGAAAGGTTTTTAGCGGGCTGATTCAGGTTAGTTAAAATACCATTCTTAGTGATATTAAAGCTCTCTGCTGTTACCGCAGCCAATTTTTTTACAAAATTGTGACGGAATAACTCGATGCGCTTATGTACCTCATCGAGGCCTTTTACAGGAGACTGAATATAAAAACCAAATAGTATTTGGTCTCGCCAGGTCTCACCAAAGAAACCCACAGCATAAGCTAACTGCTCTTCTGTCCTGATTTGTTTAAACAATGCAGGTCTTATTAGCTGAGACAATACGCGTGCCGCAGCCAAATCAGTAGGATTTAACGACGTAAGATAAGCATCAATTAAGCCTACGTCTGATATATCAATATCTTCTTGCCAACTATAGATGCTGCCGGGACTAGGATGTAACGTGGGCGTTTGATAGACTTTAGACACTTCACGTTCAGCGGGTAACTCGGCTAATACTAATTCAGAAAGGGTGTTAACTTGCTCGACGGTATAGTTTCCAAAGGCGAAGACACGCAAATTGGCTCTTTTCAACAGCTGGTCTCGAAAGAGTTTAAGATCGGAAGGCTGAATACCTTCTACTTGAGCCAATAATGCATGGTCACTGACTCCATCTAAATTAACCATTTCGCTGAATTTGGGGAAGAGTTGGTTGAGTAAAATCTGTTTTTTACTACTTTCAATATCTGATACAAAACTCCCTTTGATATTGTTTAAATCGACGTCGCTAATATCAAAGGAAACTATCTGTTGCAGTGTTTGCGATAACAGGTCACCTTGCCTATCAGTAAAGCCACTAACAGTAAGTGATAAACCATTATGTAAGCTGGTGTTCAGCCCCATACCAGCTGCTCCTGCTTCAGACTGCAACTCAATTAACTGTTGGTTTAAGGCTCTACTTAATAAACTTGCTAAAACATGAGCTCTTGCACTTACTTTGGTAATGCCGCTATTAAGTTCCAAAGAAATCCGCCCTTTAGGCTGTTTAAAAAGTGCAGAATGTCCCAAATGAACAGTGTAACCCTTTTCGCTAACTAACAATTCAGGTTTTTCTATATAGGCTGTTTTAACAAGATCAAAGTTTTCAGGCATTAGGGTGTTTGCCCTAGGTAAACTTAAGTTGAATTGTGTCCCATATTTTCTCCATGTTTTAATATTTTCGTCAGTAATATCTTGCACACTATACTTACCTGCAAAAAACTTCATTTTAATGTCTGCAGGTTGGGCTTTATCTATATAAAAGATACGAGCGTTCTCGATAGTTAATTGATTTAACACCTTTTGGATTGCCGCGGCGTTGAAACGTTGATATTCATATTCACTGCTCAATACATACTCAGTGGGTAAATGCTGAAGGTTAGCGGCAATCTGCATAGCGTAGTTATAGTCGTTAGTTTTCTCTTTGAAACGAAAATCGTTACTTAACGACTGTTTTATTTCATTGAAATATAGTGGGTTCACTCCATGCTCCCGCAGTAAACTTAAATATTTGACTACAGCCCCCATTACCCTGTCCCTGTTTTGAACTCCTGTTTCTGTAAGGTCAATGTACAAAATAAAACTACCTGAATTACCATATTCATCGGCCTCGTAGGTAGAATATACAGCTTCAGCTAATCCAGTGTCACGTAACTCCGACGCTAACGTACCTGGCATCTCATTCGCAATTAGGTAATTGACATATCCATTTGGTTTTACTGCAAATTCATGTGCATTGTTTTCAATTACAAAATGGAGACTTAACTGTTTCATATCAGCTTGAGGCACATAATGAACTATCTTTTTTAGCTGCTTCTCTGTAGCTGCTGCTACATTGATAGTTGGTTTAGGGGTGTGTTTATTTGGAATTTTAGAAAAATAACGTTTTGCTAGTAGCCTCATCTCAGCAATTGGCAAATGGCTAATCATGGCACTTTTCATTAGGTTTGCCGAGTAATAGCGATGATAAAAGTCTACTAGTGCACCTTGAAGTTTTTCGTCACCATTATCAGCCAAAGATTCTAAATTACCCCAATTAAACTGAGATATAGGATGCTCTGGATTTAGTGTCTTTCCTTCTACCTGAGCTAGGATCACCCAGTCGTTTGGGCTTTTCATGCTCCATTCAGAGTGCACCGCATTACGCTCTTTATCTGCATACTCTTCATTTAATAATGCCTCATAAAAAAAACCACTAAATCGTGATAAAGCCTGTTCGTAAGCATCATTGTTTACCGCAACCATAAAATTAGTATGATCGAGTTCTGTGTAGGCATTTTGAATGCCTCCATTTAACGTAACAAATTCGCCATACCCTCCCACTTCAGGGTAAGATTTTGTTCCCATAAACAACATATGCTCTAAATAATGAGCCAACCCGCCAAATTCTTTGGGTTCTTGAAATGAACCTACTGCTACACTTAAAGCAACTGCAGACTTTTCAATATCAGGGTCAGATACCAATAGAATTTGCAATTCGTTGTCTAAAACAATTGAGTCATATTCACGATTATCATTAGGACTTTTGACTATATGATGTTGAACCTCTGGCTCGCTTGAAACCTGTTGACTTTCATTTTCTTGAGTAGAGCCACAAGCTGAAATCAACAAATTTATACTCAAAGCTATTACCAAGCCAAACTTGTATTTTTCGGTTACTATCATATTTTTCCTAACAGAGCATTGGTAATTTCGGCATCAAAATATACCTGATTTAATGAAAATAAGCGTTATTTATAGAGTTAAAAACTATGGGTTATCACTTATATAAATACTAAAAAACCAGCAAAGAGTGCTGGTTTTTAGTTTTGTACTTTCTAAAGAAAGATTACACCACAGCGTCTTGATCTGCTCCTTCTTTTTCTACTTCGGTTGGCATTAGGTCTTCTTTGCTAATACCTAGTGTTAATGCGACTAAACTGGCAACATAAATAGATGAATAGGTACCAATTAACACGCCAAACAATAATGCAGTCGCGAAGCCATGAATGGTCGCTCCTCCTAAAAAGAATAGAGCTAGTAAAACCAAGATTGTGGTTAGAGAGGTAATGATAGTTCGATTCAAGGTTTGAGTAAGAGATGTATTAATAATGTCTTCTGACTCACCCTTACGCATTTTACGGAAGTTCTCACGGATCCTGTCACAAACCACAATAGTATCGTTTAGCGAATACCCAATAACCGCTAACACAGCAGCTAAAACAGTGAGGTCGAACTCTAATTGAAACACAGAAAATAAGCCGAGCGTGATAATGACATCGTGAGTTAAAGCAGCCACTGAACCTAACGCAAAACGCCACTCGAAGCGCATAGCGACATAGATTAAAATACAAATCAAAGCGACCAACATGGCTAAACCACCCTGCTCTGTTAACTCTTCTCCTACACTTGAGCTAACATAAGAGCTACCACGCATTTCAGCCGTTTCATCCGCTTCTTTTAATATTTTTAACGCTGCATCCCCTAACTCAGCTGGCTTAATTCCTTCACGAGATGCTAAGCGAATCAATACATCAGTGCTACTGCCAAAGTTTTGAACTACCGCATCATTAAAATCTGAGTTCTCTAAAACTTGACGAATTTCTTCCAAATTAGCGGTATTTTTATACCCAACTTCTATCTGGGTTCCCCCGGTAAAATCAAGCCCCCAATTAAGTTGATTGATAACCAGAGAGGCAATCGACCCCAGTATAAGTAAAATAGACAATGCTGCCGCTGGCTTTTTCAAAGCCATAAAGGCAACGGTGTCTTTCATATTTAATAATTGCACAATTTTGCTCCTAGATTGACAACTTGGTTAGACGTTTACCGCCCCACCATGCATTAACAATAACTCGAGTTACAATAATGGCAGTGAACATCGAAGTAGCAATACCAATCATTAGGGTAATAGAGAAACCTTTTATAGGGCCTGTACCAACAGCAAACAATATCAATCCAACAAGGAAAGTTGTGATGTTGGCGTCAAGAATAGTTGAAAACGCACTATCGTAACCATGATGTATAGCTTGCTGGGGACTTCTTCCTTCCTTAATTTCTTCTCGTATTCTTTCAAATATGAGAACGTTAGCATCAACCGCCATACCTACGGTTAATACAATACCAGCCATTCCAGGTAAGCTTAGTGCAGCACCCGGGATCATAGACATAATTCCTACTATCATGACTAAGTTGAGGGTTAATGCAACATTTGCAACGATGCCGAATTTTTTATAATAAGCCAACATGAAAACAAGTACTGCTACAAATCCCCATATAATAGCTTGCATACCTAAGTTGATATTTTCTTGACCTAAACTTGGGCCAACTGTACGTTCTTCAATAATCTGAATAGGCGCAATCAACGCACCAGCTCTTAGTAACAATGCTAAATCATGCGCCTCTCTGGGAGAGTCTAATCCGGTGGTTTCAAACTTATTACTAAACACACCATTAATAGTAGCAACACTAATAACACGACGCTTTTCTTCAAAAATAAGCTTGTCATTTTCATCACGTTCATCAGTAGCTTTATATTCAATAAATACCACAGCCATAGGTTTACCTACTGCTCGCTTAGTGAACTTAAGCATTTGAGCCCCTCCTTTAGAATCAAGGGAAATAGATACTTTTGGCATGCCATTTTGATCAACACCACTGTTGGCATCAATGATAGAGCTACCTTTAACTATGATCTTTTTCTTCAATAATTGAGGGCCACCTTTTTCATAAGGTAACAATTCTGAACCTGCGGGAACCCGGCCATCAATGGCATCACGGACGTCATGATCAAGGTCAACTTCTCTATATTCTAACGTTGCAGTAGCATTTAAGATTTCTTTCGCTTTGGCGGTGTCTTGAATGCCTGGTAACTGCACAACAATTCTATCAGGGCCTTGCTTTTGAACTGTTGGCTCTGCGACACCGAGTTGATTAACCCTGTTACGTATGATTGTAATGTTTTGTTTGACTGCGTAGTCACGAGTTTCTAGTAATTTTTGCTCTGACATTTTGACTAACAGGACTAGGTCATTTTTATTGCTGAAAACAAAATCTCGATTACGGTTTTTTAAGAAAAACTCCGCTTTATCTAATTTCTCTTCATCACGAAAATAAATTTCAACTCCATCATCAATCTGCTTCACTGCACGGTAACGAATACCTTCTTCTCTCAACGCAGATTTGAAGTCACCTACCATATCTTCATAAGATTTTGACAATGCAGATTTCATATCTACCTCCATCAAAAAATGTACGCCACCACGCAAATCTAGCCCTAACTTCATTGGCGTACCGCCTAATGAGTCTAACCATTTTGGTGTATCTGGAGCTAAATTCATGGCAACGGAATAATCGTCACCTAACGCTTTTTCAATTGTCTCACGTGCGATTAACTGAGTATCTGAATCTGGGACACGAACCAAAATTTGCTCGTTTTGCAACACAATGCTTTTACTTGGAATATTAGCTGACGCTAGTTCAGCTGTAACTTTTTCTAAAGTAGACCCGTCAATTACCGCACTACTACTAGCAGAAATTTGTACCGCATGATCTTCACCATATAAATTAGGGGATGCATACAAGGCACATATACCAACAACTATGAAGACCGCAAAGTATTTCCACAGCGGAGTTTGATTTAACACAAGACATTCCTTCCGTTTTTCAAAAAAAAGGGGCAAAAGCCCCAATAACTAAAGCTTATATAGCTTTCATAGTACCCTTAGGTAGCACAGCCGATATGGCTGATTTTTGTACAACAATGTTAGTGCTATCGTTCAAGCCAATCTCTATGAAATCTTTGTCTTCTGAAACCTTAGTAATCTTACCTACCATCCCGCCTTGAGTTAACACTTCGTCACCTTTACTTAATGAGCCCACTAAGTTTTTATGCTCTTTTACCCGCTTCGCTTGAGGACGATATAACATAAAGTAAAAGATCAACCCGAACACACCAAGCATGATCAACATTTCAAAACCGCCACCAGCAGCACCGCCAGCATCTTGTGCGTAAGCATTTGATATAAATAAACTCATAAATTCCCCTAACCTTTGTTAATTATTAAAATAATAGATACCCGTTACTCTTTCAATTCGGGTACCGGTAATCCTTTTTGCGCGTAAAATTCACTAACAAAGCTATCTAAGTCGTTAGCTGCAATAGCATCTCGTAACCCCTGCATTACTCGTTGGTAATAGCGTAAATTGTGTATAGTATTCAGGCGCGAGCCCAATATCTCGTTACACTTATCCAAGTGATGTAGATATGACCGAGAATAGTTTTTACAAGTGTAACAGTCACATTTATCGTCTAAAGGTCCTGTATCTGTCTTGTGAACGGCGTTGCGAATTTTTACAACTCCATCAGTAACAAACAAGTGCCCGTTCCGAGCATTTCGTGTTGGCATTACACAATCAAACATATCAATACCACGGCGCACCGCTTCAACTATATCTTCAGGCTTACCAACTCCCATCAAATAACGAGGTTTATCCGCAGGGATTTGCTCTGTAGTATGGTCAAGAATTTTAATCATTTCGTCTTTTGGTTCGCCTACGGATAAACCACCTATGGCATAGCCATCAAAACCGATATCTTCTAACCCTTGTAAAGAGACGTCTCGCAAATCTTCATACATTCCCCCTTGAATAATCCCAAACAAAGCGGAAGAGCTATCACCATGTTCAGCTTTACTTCGTTTAGCCCAGCGCAATGACATTTCCATTGAAACTCTGGCTTCACTTTCTGTGGCAGGATAAGGAGTGCATTCATCAAAAATCATGACTATGTCAGATCCAAGATCACGTTGAACTTGCATAGACTTTTCTGGCGTTAGTAATATTTTTTCACCATTAATAGGAGAGCGAAAGGTCACCCCCTCTTCGGTAATCTTGCGCAGGTCACCCAAACTGAAAACTTGGAAACCACCAGAGTCAGTCAAAATTGGCTTATCCCAATGCATAAAGTCATGTAAATCACCGTGTTGCTTGATAATTTCTGTTCCTGGGCGCAACATCAAATGAAAGGTATTTCCTAAACATATATGTGCCCCAGTTTCATCTAATTCTTCAGGTGTCATCCCTTTAACGGTACCGTATGTACCTACAGGCATGAAAGCAGGGGTCTCTACCACACCACGATCAAATACCAATCGGCCTCGGCGTGCTTTACCGTCTGTATTGTCTAATTCGAATTTCATTTATCTCTCTCTGTTTACCGTAAAACAGTCTCACGAAGACCAGCTTTTTCAGAATCCAATAACTTGCATTCAGACCGGCTAAAAAATTTGCGAGATTATATACGAATCAAGCTCTGGTTTGAAAACATATCACCACTAAATTTTAATCCATTTTCGATTTAGCTAAAACTCCAATAATAAACACGCAATGACGGGTATAGATAATAAAATAGCTAGCTACTCTAACTTATATTATGCAATTGACCTTGCTTTCATAAAGATTTGAGATAATACGAGATACGATACTCTTAAGGGAACGCTATAGCAGTCTTATCTATCTCAACTAACCGAATAGAAACAGGTCAGGCTTTGATAAAGCAACTTATAACTACAACTTATAAAACTCGGTATTGTGGCAAGTGTAAGTATTGATGTTGAAAGTATCGGGATTAATTGACATGCAACAAAAAGCAATTCAGAAAAATTCAACAAGAGATAGCAAACGTTTCTGAAGAACAATACCAAGTTGGTAATTATCTTTGAAAACAGGATGTAAAAATCTCTGCTCAAACGTCAGGCTTAACCAATATCATCGAGCAAAATAATAAAACATCTAGCAAATTGAGTTAGAACACAATTGAGTTAGGCAAAATTGTTGCTCATTTTAAGTTTTAACTTTTTTTAAAGAAAAACGTTCCCCAAAGTTTAGTTTTGTTTAGTGTTTTGTTTTAAAAACATAGCATCACCGTAACTAAAGAATCGGTATTTATTCTCGATAGCTTGTTGATACGCATTATCAATATTTTCTTTACCACAAAATGCACTCACTAACATGAGCAGTGTTGATTCAGATAAATGGAAGTTAGTTAACATTGCGTCAACTATCTGAAAATCATAGCCAGGGTAGATAAATATATCGGTATCACTAAAGAAAGGTTGTAGTAATGCCCCTGATTTTAAGGATGCTTTGGCAGCAGACTCTAAAGAGCGCACTGAAGTCGTACCTACAGCGATCACTCTCTTACCCGAAGCTTTAGTCGCGAGTATGGCATCAACAACTTGTTGTGATACTTCGGCGTATTCTGAATGCATTTGATGTTCTAAAATATTTTCGACTCTCACGGGCTGAAAAGTTCCAGCTCCAACATGCAAGGTTACAAATTCCGAATTTACACCTTTTTCTTTGAGTTTTTGCAATATCTCATCATCAAAATGTAAGCCTGCAGTAGGCGCTGCAACAGCACCAGGCACCTGGTTGTATACAGTTTGATATCGTTCTTTATCAGAGTCTTCATCAGGCCTGTCGATATAAGGAGGAAGTGGCATGTGCCCGTATCTTTCTAGCAAAGTTAAAACCGTTTCCTCACCAAGAAATTTCAACTCAAATAATGCATCATGGCGTTGCAACATTTCAGCTTTTACGTAATTTTCAAGAATAAGTACAGTTCCGGCTTTAGGGGATTTACTCGCTCTTACATGTGCTAATACTCGATGATCATCAAGCACCCTTTCAACTAATACTTCAACTTTTCCACCAGACTGCTTTTGACCAATTAAACGAGCAGGTATCACCCTAGTATTATTAAAAATTAATAGGTCCCCTTCGTTAACTAGGCTGACTATGTCGCTAAATTTTTTATGGGATACCACTCCATTATCACCATCTAGGTGCATCAAACGACTTGCAGTACGCTGCTTTGTTGGGTACCGAGCTATAAGTGCTTCAGGTAAATCAAATTGAAAATCAGATAGTTTCATAAGGTTCTCGCCATTAAATCGCTGTGCATCTTACGGTGATGTGTCGTTTAGCTCAAGATGTCTCTAGCACAGGTGTAAAAAAGCTGAGTATTTTAAGCTCTTTTTCATTTAGGGTAAGAAACGTTAAGTTTCCTGATTCAATACAGAAAGTGCCAGTTCATGCCATTGACTATTTAGTAATAAGACCATAGTCGTATAGTTTCCAAAATCTCAATAAAGGTATGATAAAGTTTCCCTAAGCCCTTGGTAAACAATCGTTTTCATAGAGAAAATTAAATGGCATTTGGTTGGATTTTATTAGCGTTAACCTATTTGGTTGGGTTGTTTTTTGTGGCTAAATGGGGGGAAAAAGGATCGCCCCTAGCGATAAAACTTACTTCACACCCAGTTATTTATTCTTTGGCACTCGCGATTTACTGCACGGCTTGGACTTTTTTCGGCGCGGTGGGTGAAGCTGCACGCAATACCTGGCAATACCTGCCAATACTCCTTGGACCAACAATAGTTTACCTATTTGGTTACCAGTTTATATTCAAGCTTACCTTAGTGAGCAAAAAACAACATATTACCACTATTGCTGACTTTATTTCCTCAAGGTATGGCAAAAGACAGTTAGTTGCTCTGCTTGTGACTATTATTGCTTTGTTGGCAACCATTCCCTATGTCGCATTACAATTAAAAGCAATTGGGGCGGCCTTCCAGATAGTAACCCAACAAGAAAGTAGTGAGCTAATCGTACTGTTAGCCACTGGATTTATTGCTTTATTTTCTATTTACTTTGGTACCCAAAGAACAGATGTCACAGAGCACAGGCATGGTTTAATCTTAGCAATAGCGCTCGAATCATCTTTAAAGTTAGTCGCCTTACTGGGGGTTTGTTTCATTGGCTATCGTTGGTCTATGTCCGTTGATCAACAAGCCTTTAAAGAAACACTAAAAACCTTCAACGATGTAAGTAGCTTCGGCTCATTTTCATTTATAGCTCAAACTATTATGGCAGCGTCTGCAGTGGTTTGCTTGCCACGTCAGTATCATATTGCCGTTATCGATAACCTAAAGCTGAAGCATGTTAGAACAGCCCGTTGGTTATTTCCTTTGTATTTAGCAATTACTGCGGCAGTTATTCCTATTATTGCAGTTTCTGGGAAAATCATTTTAGGTCATCAAGACCCTGATACATATGTACTTAGCTTAGCAATGGCATCAGACACTTTACTTATCCAAGTATTGGTATTTTTAGGAGGTTTATCCGCTGCCACGGCTATGATTATTATCGCAACCCTCACTTTGAGCACTATGATTACAAATGACGTCATAATGCCCAAAATATTAACCAAATTACATCGTAAGAACTCGTCTACTAACACCCATAAAAATTATGCCAGCGTGATTCTAATGGTAAGACGCCTAGTCATCGGGTCCTTATTGTTGCTGGCATATATCTACCAACAACAAATGACAGGAAGTCGCTCTTTAGCTTCCATCGGATTAATCGCGTTTTCTTTGGTTATTCAACTCCTTCCCGCTATTGTAGGAGGCTTGTATTGGAAAAAGGGTCATGCGCATGGTGTGTACGCAGGCTTAATGAGTGGTCTCTTTACTTGGGTATTATGGATTATCCTACCTTTAAGTAACGAGTTAGCTAATGATACTCTGCATTCCGATGCTATCAGTATGGTTGCGTTACTGAGCCTGGGCATAAATACCTTTGCTTATATTTTATTCTCGTATTTTGCTCAAGATAGACTTATTGACCGCTTACAATCTCAAGCATTTGTCTCTCCTAGAGAGGGGCAAGTTGACGAATCGAAAAAAAGACAAACGTTAGCGACAGTTAGTGATTTATCAACATTGCTTTCTACCTTTTTAGGTGAACCTAGAACACAAAGTCTATTGCTTGACTTTGAGCGTCGCTGTGATTCAAAACTAGATTGGCAGAAGCCACCTCAACCTGACTTTCTAATGTTTTGTGAAAAAGCCCTTGGAGGGGTTTTAGGAAGCTCTAGCGCTAAACGGTTAATTGATAGTGTACTAATTGGTAAAAAGCTCAATTTTGAAGAAGTGGTGACATTTTTTGATGATACTACTCAGGCCATTCAATTTAATGCTTCAGCACTTTTCACATCGATTGAAAGTCTAGAGCAAGGGATAAGTGTAATTGATAAAAATCTTAATTTAGTGGCTTGGAATAAACGCTATTTAGAATTATTCGACTACCCTGACGACTTAATAAGTGTGGGGACACCTATAGAGAAAATGGTTTATTTTAATGCCTTAAGAGGAGAATGTGGTATTGGCGAAGTAGATACTCTAGTGAAAAAGCGTATTGACCATTTAAAAGCGGGCCACCCCCATAAATTTGTCCGTCAGCGTAGTGATGGGAAAATGATTGAGATGGTTGGTAACCCCCTCCCTGGTGGCGGATTTGTGACTAGTTTTGCTGACATTACTTCACATATCGAAATTCAAAAAGCACTAAAAGAAGCCAATATAAACTTAGAAAAAAGAATTGAAAAAAGAGGCCAAGAAGTACAGGCGATTAACGCAGAGCTTAGATTGGAAATTGACCGCCGAGCTCAATTGGAATATGACTTGTTAAAAGCGAAACAAGCCGCTGAGGAAGCCAATGCCAGTAAAACACGGTTCTTAGCCTTCGCTAGCCACGATGTTTTGCAACCTTTGAATGCAGCAAAACTCTATTTATCTGTTTTAGATGAAGCAGATGTGACACTAGATATGCGGGCAGTATTGAACAAACTAAATGACAGTGTAGTTTCAAGTGAGACCTTAATCGCAACTCTATTGGATATTGCCAGACTAGATCAGGATGAGGTGCTAATTAATAAAGAGCCCTTGTCTTTAAGTATGTTACTTAATCCATTAGTCGATGAGTTTCTAATGAAAGCAAAGGAGCGAGGATTAGACTTTCGGACTCGACTTGCAGATTGTTGGGTCACATCAGACAAAACATCATTATATCGAATTGTACAGAACCTGCTGTCTAACGCGATTAAGTACACTAACAGAGGAAAAATACTAATCACTGCAAGAGTTCGAACATCTGAAAATGGTGGCTCTTCGGTGTTACTGCAAGTATGGGATACGGGAATAGGCATGGCTGAATCTGAACAGCAAAAAGTATTCGATGACTTTTATCGCGTTACTGAGCATCTAGTACAAGGTGTAGGGTTAGGATTAGGTGTGGTCTCAAGGTTAAAAGATAAACTTAATATACCAATTACGCTTCGTTCTAAATTAGGGAAAGGAAGCTGTTTTTCAATAATTTTACCCATTGCAACACCGCAACCTTTTTCACCAATCACATTACCAACAATTAAAACGGACTTAGCTAAGTTAAAAGTACTTTGTGTTGATGATATAGCAGAAAATTTAGATGCAATTTCCACCCTATTTGATAAGTGGAATATTCAAAATCATTGCGTGCAGACTACGCAACAAGCATTAGCTGTCACAAGTGAATTTACACCTAATGCGTTATTTGTGGATTATCATTTATCAAACTCAGAAAATGGTTTGCAGCTAATCGAGAACCTAAGGGACAAAGTGGGTAAACCTTTGCCAGCCATTTTAGTTACAGCAAATCGAGAACAAATTTTATTAGAACAATGCAAAAAGCAAGGTGTTGAGTATCTTAGTAAACCTGTTAAACCAGCTAAATTACGCGCTTTATTAAATAGCTTTAAGACAAAAATTTGATAAAGCATTCTTTTGCTCTTGGCGAACTAAACTCAGTGTTGGCAGTTCGCTGTACTTGGCGGCTCTAATTGCAATTGGGAGGCAATCAACACACCTTGAGTACGATTATTAATGGACAACTTTTTGAACACCTCTGTTACATGGGCTTTTACAGTGGCAACTGCAATCCCTAGTTCATAAGCAATTTGTTTATTTAACAAGCCATCACGCATCAAACATAAGACCTTGTATTGAGCAGGTGTTAGCGTGGAAATTTTAGCCGCTAGCTCAGCAAAAGCGTCATCTGGTGAATCAAGCTCACTGACTAATTTATCTGGCACCCAAATATCGCCTTCAAGCACGGTCTTTACAGCCAGAGCAATATTATCAGAACTTGTGGTTTTAGGTATAAATCCCATTGCCCCGGTATTTAATACTTTGGACACAATATCTTTATTTTCTAAACCTGAAATGATCATAACAGGCAAATCTGGGAACAACTTCCGCACATGAATCAAACCAAATAAGTCTTGGCTTCCAGGCATATGCAAATCTAGAAGTAATAAATCGATTTCGGTGGTTTCGATAATTTTCAGTGTATCTGCGAGTGAGCCTGACTCTAATAGTGACAATGATTGTAAAGAGCCATTTAATGCTCCTTTTAGAGCATCTCTGTAGAGTGGGTGGTCATCTGCAATGAGCAATGTATACATGTTATCGCGGGCATTTTGTTAATAATTAGTTATTTAAATAGTATAACCGATACAAATCAATAACATCACCTATTATTGACCTATATCGACCTAACTAGTAAAAACTATCAATATCATAGCGTGATTAACGCACTAACCTATTTTCTATTAAATTATCAACCACACTTGGATCAGCTAAAGTCGAAGTGTCACCTAATTGCGCGTACTCATTCGCTGCTATTTTACGTAAAATACGGCGCATAATTTTACCTGAACGAGTTTTAGGTAAACCTGATGTCCACTGTACTAAGTCTGGAGATGCTATTGGGCTTAGCTCTTTCCGAACCCATTTTATCAACTCTTTCGTTAACGTTTGAGAGGGCTCAACTCCTTCTACAGGACTCACATAAACGTAAATTCCCTGCCCTTTAATATCATGGGGATACCCTACAACGGCCGCTTCAGCAACGGCAGGATGTGATACTAAAGCACTTTCTATTTCAGCGGTTCCTAAACGGTGTCCAGACACATTTAGTACGTCATCTACTCTGCCTGTTATCCAATATGTGCCATCTTCTTCTCTGCGAGATCCATCACCGGTAAAGTACGCATTATCAAACGTACTAAAATAGGTTTGAATGAAACGTTCGTGGTCTCCATAAACGGTGCGAGCTTGCGCTGGCCAACTTTCCTTAATAATTAAATTACCTTCAGCTTCACCGTGAAGTTCGCTACCTTCACTATCTACTAGTGCTGGTTGAATACCAAAAAAAGGAGTACTTGCAGCGCCAGGTTTTAAGTCAGTGACACTGGGTAATGGTGTCATCATTATGCCACCGGTTTCTGTTTGCCACCACGTATCTACTATTGGGCAACGGCTTTTTCCAATAGTCTCATAATACCAATGCCAAGCTTCTGGGTTAATTGGCTCACCTACAGAGCCAAGTAACCGCAATGAATCACAATGGGTACCTTCTGCCGGAAAGTCACCATGAGCCATTAATGCTCGTATAGCGGTTGGGGCGGTGTATAAAATATTAACTTTATGTTTATCAACGACTTGGCAAATACGCCTAACATCCGGATAAGTTGGAACTCCTTCAAATAACAAAGTCGTTGCGCCATTAGCTAACGGTCCGTAAACCATATAAGTATGCCCAGTAATCCAGCCAACGTCAGCAGCACACCAGTAGATTTCGCCTTCTCTGTAATCGAATACATATTTATGGGTCATAGAAGCATAAACTAAGTAGCCTCCAGTGGTATGTACTACACCTTTGGGCGTCCCTGTTGAACCCGATGTATATAAAATAAATAGTGGATCTTCAGCATTCATTACAGTGGGTTCACAATTGAAACTACAACTATCAGTTAGAGTCTTCCAGTCAATATCTCTAGTCTGTTTTTCAACATCACCACCTGTATTTTGAAACACAACAACATGTTGGATACTGGGACACTTACCATCTTGCAAAGCTTCATCTACGTTCACCTTTAAAGGTACAACGCCAGCACCTCGTCGCCCCTCATCAGAAGTAATCACAACTTTTGCATCACAATCATTAATTCGGTCAGCAATAGCGTTAGGTGAAAACCCTCCAAAAATGATTGAGTGGATAGCGCCTATGCGAGCGCAAGCTAACATGGCATAACTGGCTTCAGGGATCATAGGCATATAAATCGCCACCCTATCACCTTTAGCGACCCCTAATTTTTTTAAACCATTAGCTAATTTACACACTTCATTATGCAGCATTTGATAACTTATATGCTTATCTTGGTCAGGCGTGTCACCTTCCCATATGATGGCAGTAGTATTAGCCTTTGTTTGCAAATGCCTATCTATACAATTATAACTAAGATTTAATTCACCATCTTCGAACCACTTAATACTTAGGTTGTTTTTGTCAAAAGAAGTATTCTTAACTATCGTTGGAACTTTAAACCAATCTAGTGTAGCCGCTTGCTTACCCCAAAAGATATCTGGCGACTCGACTGATTCTTTATACATTTCTTGATATCTTTCTGGCGTAAGAAGAGCGCCAACTTTTGCCTTTTCTGGCACTGGGAAACGTGATTCAGTCATAGTTTTTTTCCGTAATTAATTTGAGTTGCCAATACTTTAACTCCACCAAGCAAATACAACATGAGACTTTGGTCTTATAGACCATCAGCTTATATGCAAAATTTTTTAAATCGTCCAAAGTTCACTCAAGATACGTCACGAGGAAAACGTAATGGAAATAAAAAGAACACTAGTATTACCAGCAATAGTAGCGATATCAAGTTTAGCCAATACAGCACTGGCTAATGTAATTGAAGAAACCAATGTGAAGTTTAGCGGTTACCTTAAAGCTGATGCTATGTTTAGCTCTTATAGCGATGGTACTTTATCTTCAGGATCGGTGGGCAGAGACTTTTACATCCCCAGTCTAACGCCAACTGGAGGAAATGAAGAATCAACGCAATTCGACGCACATATAAAGCAAAGTCGCTTTAGGTTTACGACTGACACTTCTCTTGCCAACGGCAAAAAACTAACAGGTGTATTAGAGTTTGATTTTCACGTAACGTCTGGCGGAGATGAACGTATAAGTAACTCATATACGCCTAGAGTAAGACATGCATTTATAAAATACGATAATTGGCTTATTGGCCAAACATGGTCAACCTTTCAAGACGTTAGGGCCCTACCCGAAAGTGTCGACTTTATTGGTGTAACCGACGGTACTATCTTCGTCCGCCAAATGATGGTTAGGTATACATCTGGTAACTTTGAAATTGCGGCAGAAAACCCAGAAAGCACCATATCTAACTACCAAGCAGGTGGTAGGATTGTTGCTGATGACTCCGCTTTTCCTGACATCACTGCAAGGTATACAGTTAAAGGCGATTGGGGCCACTTTGCAGTTGCAGGATTGGTTCGCCAACTATCTTATGAGAACAAACAAGGAGGAGCAAATATCGACACATCTGAAACATCGATAGGTTTAAGCCTCACCGCAAAGTTTAAACTTGGTCAAGATGACATCAGGCTGATGGCAAACACAGGGAAGGGATTAGGAAGGTACCTAGGCCTCAACGTTGCCAACGGCGCAATTCTTAACGAAGACAATGAGTTACAAATCATTGACTCTATTGGTTACACCATCGCTTATCGCCATGTTTGGAATGAAAAACTTCGAAGTAATTTTATGTATTCAGCATTTAACGCAGATAACGACATGAGCTTAAACGGCCCTATTAATCCAATAAAGTCTACCTCTAGTGCTCGAGTAAACTTAATGTACTCTCCAACGAAAGAGCTCACATTAGGAGGTGAATACGCATACGCTAAAAAAGAACTTGAATCAGAGGCTGACGGAACATTGGGGCGACTACAGCTAACAGCAAAATACGCTTTTTAATATCATAAGTAATAAAGAGGATAGCATCTATACGGAACACTCAATATATTTATTATTTTTTATACCTATAGCCTAACTTACATACCCTAATCCGATTGTAGTTTGGTTCATCTGACTTACTATTAGCAGACAGTTTTATTGACGTTTCTCCCAAAACTGCTCTTCGCCCGAATGATAATTTTTATCTATTCGGGCTTTTTTTTGCATTAAAAAATATTCAATAAGACACTCTGTTTACACACCTAAAATAACCATCAATTTGGATTATTAGAGTATTTAAGTTGCATAAATCAAAATTAATAAGCTTGTATACAATGGTATACCCATAACTAAAATAGTATACCCAAATGAAATTGCACTTTTACCGTCCTTAATTATTATTAAGTCACAGTTTTATTAACGTTTCTTCTAAAACTGCTTTTTGCACGCAGTGATATCATTGTCACTGCGTGCTGTTTTACTAGTCTGTGAAATTCTAAATGTTGAACTTCTAATCAATGATAGGTGAAGTCAGCAAATCCCAATTGTATAATTTAGAAATCAAAGGTTTGACCTGCATAATTAGGTATTTTTTAATATACCTATAGTTAATCCAGTATACCCAAATTTAATTGCAGTTTTAACAACAAGACTTATTATTATCGTACAGTTTTTAAATATGTTTCTCCCTGAACTGTTCTTGTCCGAGCCATGCTCGGACTTTTTTTTAAGTAAGCTTTCACACATTCCATCAGAGCTAAAAAATTCCCCTCAAAAGTAAAGTTTACAAAACACTACAAACATTAAATTTATTCAAGAGGACTGCCTAAATCTGCAAAAATATCCAAAATATCATCTCGTTCTATCCTTCTCATATTAAGCACGTACATGATTTGTAACAACAAATCTGCTCCCATAATGCCCTTATTAACTTTATTTCTAAGGTTGTCTGCGCTTTGATGTACCCCTATAGTAGACAATCTATCGCTGAGATCTTGGTACTTCGTACCACGTTTCGACATTTCAGCTTTTAGGATACGCTGTACAAGCTGCCTCCAGTCTCCAGAGTGAGATGCAGTGACATTAGAATTTCCTGTATTGTTTTGACTAGACATACCAAACACCAAATAGAACAAACGTGAGTTATAATTTACATTTAAAACAAATAAATATCAAATGTTGATAAATATAATTTGACTAATTAACTTTATAATGACTACACTATGTGCGTGTTGAGGAATGATGCATCAGTGAAAAAACTTCATCTGCGTATAAAAATCAACACATAACAGTCATTAGCCTGATAGGAGAATATCCATGACTTGGGATCTTAACCAACTTGAGACCCTTTTAGCCGACAATCAAGATTTGGTTGTTACTAGAGAAGAAAACTGTTTATTGATTGCCAACAGTGATGGCATTGACGCTTGGGTAGCCATTAGTGGCGAACAAATATTAATAGAATCATTATTATTTGCAAAATCTGAGGTCAAAGATACTACTAGTTTAAACGAAGAAATATTGAAGACTCACATGATATTTCCATTAACTACAGTCGGTATTTCACAGGTAGCAGGTGATGAATATTACACCGCTTTTGGCTCACTAAGCTCTCAGTCAAAAGCAGAAAGTGTCATTATTGAGTTAACAACATTATTTCAAAATGTCGAAGCATTTATTGATGCTTATGAAGGCCATTTGCAATAAGTCTTGTAAAAATTAGGAGAAATAATATGTCAGTTTGGAGAAAATTAGTCACAGCAGTAAAAGGCGGTGCAACTGAAGCAGCTCAATCGGTCGTTGATAGTCAAGCTATTCGAATTCTTGAACAAGAAATCCGTGATGCTAAAGATGAATTACGTAAGTCAGACCACGCAAGAACCCAGATTCTAGCAAAATGTAAGCTTGCTCAACAAAAAGTTGATAATCTGCAAGGCTCAATTGAGCAATATGAAGCACACGCTCGCAAAGCAATAGACAGCGACCGTCAATTAGCACTAGATTGTGCACAGAAAGTTAGTGATTTACGTACAGAGCAAGATGGGGAACAAAAGTATTTAGATCAATTTAAATTATCTGAAAAACAATTAGCGACCAATATTAGCCAAGCAAAGTCTAATCTCAAAAGGTTGGAGCAACAAGTTGATATGGTAAAGGCGACTGAGTCAGTTCAAAAAGCACAAGTGGCAGTATCATCTAGGCATTTAGGTGCTAATAGTAAAATGAAAACCGCTACTGAATCTTTATCTAGAATTCAGGAAAAGCAGAACTTACGTAATGCTGAATTACAAGCAGCTGAAGAGTTGGCAAGTGAAGAATCTAGCGATGACTTATCGAAACGGTTAGCAGAGGCTGGCATAGCTGGCGGAACAACTTCAGCTGATGATGAACTTAGCCGCATATTGGGTAAGTAATAGCTAACTGACTAGATATATTAAAAGGCGAATATGTTTCCAAAGTTAAGTAAGTTATTGGTCAAAGTCTTCGCTGAGATGCGCTGGTACACAATTGTACTGGCGCTTGTTTTTTATGGTGTAACTAGCTGGTTGTTGCTAATTTTAGCTGGAGAGCAAGCCCTAACTAAACCTGTTGATTTTGTATATTGGTTGGTAGTCACCGGCTCTACGGTTGGGTATGGAGACATGTCTCCAACCACTACTTTTGGCAAATATATTGTCTCGATTTACATCATACCTTTAGGGTTAAGCATATTTGGTTTGGTATTAGGGCGTATTGCCGCCTGGGTATCAGAGCAATGGCAAAAAGGAGCAAGAGGATTGAAAAGTCTTGACGTTGAAAATCACATATTGGTTTTAGGTTGGAACGGACCTCGCACAATTCGCCTACTAGAACTTTTAATTCGCGAACGTTCTTCAATAGAAGAAAATCCTGACATTGTATTGTGCGTTCGAGCTGATATAACCAACCCTCTACCTGAACAGGTTGAGTTTGTGAAAGTAACAACCTTTAGCAACGATTCTGATATGGACAAAGCATGTATTGCTAAAGCGAGCGTAGTTATCATGGACAATCCAGAAGACGATTTAACTATGACAACTGCATTGTACTGTAGCCAACGTAACTCAGAAGCTCAAATGATCGCTTATTTTAACGACGAAAGCTTAGTTGGCCTCTTACAAAAACATTGTCCAAACGTCGAATGCACACCTAGTGTCGCAGTTGAGATGTTAGCTAAATCTGCTTTTGATCCTGGATCCAGTGTATTGCATCACGATTTGCTCGATGTGAACTTAGGACAAGCCCAATATTCACTGCAGATCCCTGAAGATGCCCCACCTCTAAAAGTTGTTAATATTTTTCAATCCTTAAAGAGCAACTATCAGGCAACCTTGATTGGCATGGCCAGAAGTGAAGAGAAATTGAAGGTTCAAGTCAACCCTAACTTGGATACCACGCTTTATTCGGGTGACAAAATATATTACATAGCACATCAACGTATTAATAAAGTGAGATGGCAACAATTTGTTGAGGCAGATAATGTTTAGTAAATTATTTGGTAAAAAAGAGAAAAAGGTAAAGCCAAAGGCACCTGAAATAATGGGCTTATATTTAGGGGGCTCTTTTGAATTAGACCCCTTAAGGTTAAAATTGTTAGAGCCAAGTCTAACCATTGAGAAAGCTGCCACATATCATTTCATTCAAGCGGTAGGTGAAGTCAACCTAGATACAGGCGGTAAAATTCTCCGATTTTACACAGATGATGACGCATACTTACAAGTGATACTTGATGGTGGTGACACAGAAAACCACATAACGGATGTGAAGCTTTGGTACTTTTACGAAACGAAAACCATTGGTTCTGAACGACAGTGGAAAGAGACATTAGCCACAGGTGTATCCAAATCATCTTACAAGCTAGCAACTGAAAGCTTTAGTAGAGTATGGGATGCTGTAGGCGAAGAGTCTCCCCCGGTGGCAATGACTGAAAAAACCTATGAAGAAGACGGCGATACTAGCGAGACCGATCAATTTGTAATGCTCTATGAAAGAACTGCTTCAGATGATGATACTGAGAGTTTATTAGTTAGTGCTGAAGAAAAAGTAGTAAACAGTAATTTAGACCGTTGTTTAGTCATCAGTACAGGTTTTAATGTCGGACAAGCAGACATTACGATTAACGGTTAGCAAGTACTATTTAAATTTAAGATCGCCCCATATATACTGGGAGCGCACTCTATCAAAAAGGATGAAAAATGAACGCAGTTTTAAACTCATTAGCAGGGTTAAGCAACTTTGCATTGTATTTTGCAGTTTCAATTTTATTGTTATTTGTATTTAAAATAATTTATGCATTTGTCACACCTCATGATGAGTGGGCGTTAGTTAAAATACACAAAAATCAGGCAGCAGCCATTGGGTTTGGTGGAGCAATGATTGGCTTTAGTATTGCTTTGGCTGGCGCAGTTGCCAATTCAGAGTTTTTGGTAGATTTTGTAATTTGGGGCATAGTGGCGATTATTGCGCAATCCTTAGCCTTTGCGTTACTGCGCTTTACCTTTATGCCCAAAATAGCCGACAGAATTGATAAAAATGAAGTCTCTGCTGGAACAATTTTAGCTGCGGTTTCTATTTCTGTGGGGCTATTAAACGCCGCATGTATGAGTTATTAGGAGAGCCCAATGCCATCCAATAATAGTAAACGCACACACAATATAAACTTAAAAGGAATGCGCAAAAGCTTTAGTGTTAAGCCGTTGGCACTCGGTATTGCAGCTATTTTCTTAACCGCCTGTGGAAATCAAGAAAAAGCAACGGTTTATACCGATGTTGATGACTGTACTAATAACAATCCCGACGCTGGTGCACAATGTGAAGCAGCCTATCAACAAGCTTTGCAAGAAGCTCAACGAACAGGTCCTAAATATAACTCTCAAAGTGATTGTGAAGCAGAGTTTGGCTACAACCAATGTAACCAAGTCCAAAACAGTTCTGGGTCATTTTTTATGCCATTTATGGCTGGATACATGCTAAGTAATCTAATGTCACCCAGAGGTTACTATTCTCAACCCATGTATACCTCTTATTCTAGGTATTCACCTTATAGAAATAGATGGATAGGTGCTGACGGTTATGACTTTGGCGACTACCGTCGTCGCTCGATGAATGTCAGTGAGAGTGCCTTAAAACCCAAACCAACTGTAAGTAGAACTATTAAGCGAGGTGGGTTTGGTAGCAGCGTCAGAGCAAAATCTAGCTGGGGCAGCAGCTCTAAAAAAGGGGGGTGGGGTGGATAACTCCAACTTATGCGATTTCAACGTTTTAACACAACGTTCGTTTTGAAATGTTAAGAATCAATATTAATGAACGTGTGAATTGGCGACGGAAAGCAGAAGAGTTTGGATTTAAATTTCACACCATGCACGGAAAACCCTATTGGGATGAGTCTGCTTACTATCAATTTACTCTCAAACAGATAGAACAAGATATAGAAACGCCCACCGAAGACATTCACCAGATGTGTTTACATGTCGTAGATAAAGTTGTGAATGATCAAGCACTCCTTGAAAAGTTTCAAATTCCTGAGGCATTTTGGGAACAAATCCGAGACTCTTGGCAACAAAAAAAACCCTCTCTGTATTCTCGTTTAGATTTTAGTTATCACGGCAATGGTCCAGCTAAGTTATACGAAAATAATGCAGATACTCCAACTTCACTTTATGAGTCTGGATTTTGGCAATGGTTATGGCTACAGGATCAAGTTGATGCAGGCAAGATAGCTAAGCAGGCAGATCAATTTAATTCTTTACAAGAAAAATTAGTCCATAGATTAGCGGCTATCACTAAACATTATGATGTAACCCATATGCATTTTGCATGCTGCCAAGATACCGACGAAGACAGAGGCACAGTCCAATACTTACAAGATTGTGCTAGAGAATCAGGACTACATAATGACTTCGTTTTTATCGAAGACATTGGATTAAGTGAATGTGGAAGCTTTACCGATTTATCAGATAATAAAATTCAAACACTTTTCAAACTTTACCCCTGGGAATTTATTCAAAGAGAAGAGTTTGGAAGTGCCATTGAAACAGCGAATGTAAATTGGCTCGAGCCAATTTGGAAAACAGTGTTATCTAATAAGGCACTTATGCCTATGTTATGGAAAATGTTCCCCAACCACCCTAACCTCTTACCTTCCTACTTTGAGGACGAGTTATCTTTAGCTACAGAAAGTAAACTCGTTAAAAAACCTATCTACTCAAGAGAAGGGGCCAATGTTAGCATCATTGAAAATGGTGAAACTGTGTTACAAGCGACAGGCCCATATGGCGAGGAGGGCTATATTTATCAGGCATACTCTGCCTTGCCACAGTTTTCAGACAATCACACCTTAATTGGTTCTTGGTTAGTGGATGATAAAGCCGCTGGAATTTCAGTACGTGAAGATAAGTCAACCATCACTCAAGATATGTCCCGCTATTTACCACATATTATTTTGTGACAATTTGACATGAATTTTCTCAGATTTATCAGTAATAATAACCGTTCTATTTATTGTAATTGATTGCCAAATGAAACTTAGTAACACCTCACAACAAGTTAAAATTGTATTTTGGATTTTTGTAATACTAACAATTGTTGAAGTTATAAACCTGTTCACAGGCCGCATGCTAAATCAGCTAGGTAACTTCCCTCGATTTATACCTGGCTTGAAAGGGATCTTACTTGGCCCCTTTATTCATGGCAGTCTACAACATTACTTTTCAAACATTATTCCCATATGTATCTTCAGTTATTTATTACTGCAATACGGTTTAAAACGTTATCTAATGGTGACCCTATTGGTGGTATTAGGAACTGGGATTTTAGTTTGGTTGTTTGGTCGGTCCTCAAGCCATATCGGGGCTAGTGGTATAATTTATGGGTATTTTGGTTACTTAGTTTTAGCTGGCTTTTTAAGTGGTAAAGCCAAACTCATGTTGATATCGGTTATAGTGGCATTTTTCTATGGAGGGTTAATTTGGGGAATTTTACCATCAAGCCCTTATATATCTTGGGAGTCACACTTATTTGGCTTTATATCTGGACTGGTAGCAGCAAAGTTATGGGCTTCAAAAGCGACTTAACAACGATCACAATAACTACGATTAAATTTCAAAATTCTAGCCCTAAGTTATGAACTTTAATATACTCTACAAAGCAATTTTCTGAATCATTTAGGTAACTTATGACCGAATCAAAACCCCAAAAACAGTCAGGAATGCTAGGGAACTTAGCCTTCAATATCGTTTTTCCTGTTCTTATTTTAACTAAACTTAGTGGAGACGAGTACTTAGGGCCTGCTTGGAGTATTGTCGTAGCACTTGTATTTCCAATTGCTTTTGGGGTTTGGGATCTAAAACAATCAGGGAAAATAAACCCTTTTTCTATTCTAGGGATCGTAAGTGTCTTTCTAACTGGCGGTATCAGCCTATTAGAGTTACCTGCAGAATATATCGCAATTAAAGAAGCTAGCATACCAGCCCTTATTGGACTTGCAGTATTAATCACTCAGAAAACGAGTAAACCTTTATTAAAAGTATTTGTTCTAAATGAACAAATTGTAAACTGGAAGAATCTTTCCGAATCTCTAGAGAGAACCGGGACGACAGCAGCCTTCGAGAAAAAAATGGCCACTAGCTCTTTTATCGTAGCAGGTTCTTTCTTCTTATCATCAGCTTTAAACTATATATTGGCCAAAGTAATTTTAGTCAGCCCACCCGGAACAACTGCATATACCGAAGAGCTAGGGAGAATGACGGCTTTAAGTTATCCTGTGATCGTCATACCCAGCATGATCATGTTAATCGCCGCCTTGTGGTATATATTTGCTCAAATTAAAAAACTAACCGGTGAAGACTTAGAGCATTTTTTGGTTGAGCAATAATAATTAAGATAGAAAAAAGCCAGCTTAGTGCTGGCTTACATATTCTTCTTTTATAAAAATACGATAACTATGTTTTAATGCTCATCATTTCGCTTTTAATAGATCGAAAATATTTTCAGCAATTTGGGTGTTATCCAAATACCCTCTGAACCGTTCACTTCCAGTACCAATTGCCATTACCGGAACATCTACTCCCGTATGCCCCCCTGTAGTCCAGCCAGTTATAGAATGATTATCAAGTATTCTAGTAATTGCTTGGTGGAATACCCTAGCATTATCTGACTCTAGATTGGCGAGTTGTTTTTCCTCCTCACTAGTAAGCTCGAAACCCAAAAAACTAGAAGCTAATCTAGCTCTATCCTTCGCACTCACTAACATTTTGGCTATTTCTTCGGGAGAAGCTTTTAAATCTTTAAGAACTGAAGGCTCCCAATTGTATATACGATTAGCACCAATAGTGAGTCCTCCGGTACTGTGGTCTGCTGTAATCACCATAAGAGTATTATCATGGCTTTGGACGTAATCCTCTAGCCATTCTAACGTTAAGGCTAAATCATGCATTTCTGCCATAGCGGCCGCTACGTCATTTGCATGCCCAGCCCAATCTACTTGGCTACCCTCTACTAATAAAAAGAAACCTTTTTCATTCTCTAATTGTTTAATCGCTGCTTTAGCTAAAGCAGGTAAGCGCTGTTTTCCTTCACTATCTAAGGCCCAAGGCAAACCAACATCAGCAAAAAGACCTAGTAACGGAACATTTGGTTTTACAATACTGAGTTGTTCATAGTTATCTACATATTGATAGCCTGCTTTTTGAAACTGCTCTACAAGGTTACGATCTTCACGAATAAAATACTTCCACCCGCCACCTAACATAACGTCTAGAACAAAGTGGTCGTCAATTTTATCATCAAAATAACTGTCAGCTATAGCATCGTAATTTTGGCGGCTTTCATTATGAGAACTAAACCCCGCTGGCGTTGCATGGTTTATTTGCGAAGTAACCGCCACACCTGTTTTACGTCCCTGTTTTTTGGCTAACTCTAGAACGGTTTGAACTGACTTTTTATCTACATCTACTCCAATTGCTCCATTGTATGTTTTTACACCAGATGACAAGGCTGTAGCGCTTGCAGCAGAATCAGTCACATACCCTGTATTAAGATCAGGGTGAGTACTTGCCATTCCAACTAACAAACGATCAAAAACAGTTTCCTCGACCTCAGCAGTAACAGGATCATCTGCATACATACGATAAGCAGTTGTATAAGCAGGTCCCATTCCATCACCAATTACCATGATGACATTTTTAGGTGCTTCTGTTGCCACTAAAGAACTACAGAAGCCAGCAACTAAAACACTCAATATTCGAATCATCTTCTCTCCAACGATGAAATTAAAGCGTAAGATTATACGTGAGTCATCTAGATTAGTTAGATAAAATTATATGAAACTATAGTGACAAACCATTAACTTAGTGGTTGTAGTCAAAGATTTAGCGCCTCTCTCATTCTTTGTTGTACTACATCAACTAACAAATCAGGTTGAAACTTAGAAATGAATCGATTGCAACCCACTTTTTTGACCATAGCTTCATTAAAACTGCCACTCAAAGATGTATTTAACGCAATAAACAGATCACTCATTCGAGGATCTTTGCGCACTTCTGAGGTTAATCGATAGCCATCCATTTCGGGCATTTCAGCATCCGTAAACATCATTAAAATTTCATCAGTCACTGTTTTACCATCATCAGCCCAATGTTTGAGCCGATTTAAAGCCTTTAACCCATCCTTTTCTTCAATAATTTCAAGGCCAAGTTGACCAAGTGTTTCTCTGATTTGCCATCGAGCAGTAGCAGAGTCGTCCACAACTAATATTTTTTTACCTTTAAGGTGTTCTGAAACGTTTGTATCGAGTACATCCTCAGAGATAGACGTGTCATATTCTACAATTTCCGCAAGTACTTTCTCCACATCAATAATTTCAACTAATTCAGTATCTTTATCTATATCAACATGAGTAATAGCAGTTAGATAATTATTTTTACCGGAACTGGAAGGAGGGGGTTGAATGGTACTCCAAGAAGTATTGATAATATGCATTATCTTGCCAATCAAAAATCCTTGAACGCTTCTATTATATTCAGTTATTATCACGTTTTCTGGGTCATATTTATCTTCGTTTAGATTGATCCCAATAGCTGCGCGCAAATCTATGACAGGAATAGACGCTCCTCTATAATTTGTGATTCCTTTCAAATTTTTATGCGCACCAGGTATTTGATTCATTGGAGGGATTGTAATCACCTCTCTAACTTTAAATACGTTTAATGCAAACGTATGCCTGGTACCTAATTTAAACATGAGTAACTCTAACCTGTTCTCACCCACTAATTGTGTGCGCTGGTCAATTGATGACATTAGCTCTGACATAGGTACTCTCTAATTAACTTTATAAAACAAACTATAACCAAGACCTCTAACTAAAAAAAGCCTTAAACTTTACTTAAACACGTTTAGAACGTTGATGACGGACCAAAAAAATTCATACAATGAATAATAAGCCCCCTTTATATAGACTTTATTTATTAATGAAGCCTATATAGGATGTTCTTAGTAACAAGTTTAGAGCAATTCCTTTAAATCATTCTAGTTTGTTGCAAAATATCATCAACTAAGGAACAGACACATGTTTCATATATCAACAAAATATAACTAAATTCAATACTTAAATGTCAGCCCTAAATGCCATATGGAATGCAGTATCATCTGAATACGTTACTTGTATGAAAGCCCAAAACCGATTACAAACCGGTCTTGATACTGCCAAGTATAACGCCAGTCTCTTGCGCAAAGACATGCAAGGTCATGAAGAAGGTTTGAATTAGGACCATTACACGACTAATCAATGGATGAAAAAACAACTGTTCTCCTTAATAATTGGAAAGCTTTATACCTTGTTTTCGTGAGTTAGGAGGCATTTTTTTTACACTTACACAAAGCCATAGAGGTAGGGTTAGACGCATGAGAAGTCTAGGCTACTATTATAACCCCATATATTTCCAATCATTGCCGATATTGATGCAGGTTTTACGAAAGAAGAGGCCACTCACCTTTTAGCCAAGAAAATGATAGAAGCTGGCACATGCTGTATTCAAATTGAAAACCAAGTGTCAGATGCAAAAAAATGTGCTCACCAAGTCAGAAAGTTACAGCTCCTCATCAAAACATTATAGCCAGTACATCTTTAACATTTTATCTATATTTTCATTTAATCCATGAAAATAGATTTCAATTTGAGTAAAATTTAAATAATAAATGAATTTAATCCTCGAGATAAAAACAATGAATATATCAAAAGTAGATTTAAACCTACTAGTTTATCTAGATGTACTACTAAGAGAAGGTAGCGTAACTAAAGCAGCAAACCAACTAAGCATTACTCAACCAGCTATGAGCAATGGTCTTCGAAGGCTTAGGGATTTATTTAAAGACCCTTTACTTGTAAGAACGAGCAGAGGCATGACGCCAACAAAACGCGCAATAGAACTTCAACCTATCATTCGGGATGTACTTTCTAAATTAGAAACGACTATTAAACCGGAAATAGAGTTTAGCCCTCTGAACACTAGTAGGACCTTCAGGATAATGGCAAGTGACTATGCCGAATCAACTTTACTGATGGAAGTTATTAGAAGGCTAACTACAGAAGCTCCAAACGTAAGTTTAGATTTAATTACCCCAAGTGATGTTACCTTTCATGATGTCGAACATGGCAAAGTAGATATGGCAATTAATCGTTTTGAAGAACTACCTTTATCCTTCCACCAAAAAGTCGTCTGGTATGACACTTTCTCTTGTGTGACTAATAGAAGAAACCCATTAATTGAAGATTTTAGTTTAGAAAACTATCTAGGAGCGAAACATATTTGGGTAAGCAAAACAGGATTTGGTGTAGGCGTAGGAATAGATCCGAAAGAAGTACAAAAGTTAGGTTGGGTAGACGCTGAATTAACCAAGATAGGTAAAAAAAGAAATATAAGAGTATTCACTAGGCATTATCATGTTGCGTTGCAGTTAGCTAAAGCACAAAATATAATTGCAACATTGCCTAGTAAAGCAGCTAGTTTGTACCTCGATGATTCGGAAGTAAAAATCTTACCTCCACCATTTGATATTCCTCCAATAGCACTTAAAATAGCATGGAGCCCATTGCTACATCATGACGCAGGCCATATATGGCTTAGAAGGCTAATAGTAAATGTTGGAGCAGAACTAACTCAATAGCCTCAACGATTTAACCACTTTATTTTTCATAATGATGTGCGCCCATTATTGAAGTAATTAAACGACGCTTCGCTTTTGTAAATAAGTGAGGTATCAAAACTTTTAAGGGCATTTTTAATATATGCCCACGAATGAATAAAATAAATTGAGCAAAGCTATTCCATCGGTTAAAAATTAACTCATGGGAAGGCATCATCCCTCGATATAAAATATTATTAACAAAATAGCGGTTAGAATAGGTAAATGACGGTGGCTTAAAGTTATACATAGATACTTTATTTGTGTTAAAAATTTTATCCTTTACACTTAACGCGTAAAAGAACTCTCTATAAAACCCCATTGTTTTAGCAAGGCAACTAAGTTCTTCCAGCCCACTTTGAGTATCTAGTTCTTCAACCAATACATGTATATCTAATATATCTCTAAAACTTTTTGAAAAATCTTCATTATAAAATAAGTGAATCATGCAGTGTAAAACGAGCAAGTTATGATGAAGAACATAGAGATTACTTGAAGTCAGTTGAGCGTTTTCAAACAACGCCTTTTCTTCAAGTACAATTCCCGTAATAGGCGGAATTAACGTAAAATGAATATCTAAGGTCGTCCCCTTGAATTTATGAATAAAAGGAGGCAATTCATGTGCCCATTTACGATAGTATTGTTGGTCGTAAATATCTAGCTCTTTCTCAACCCAGTCATTACGTTTTAAGCACTCTTCAACCATTTGAAGTTCAGATTTATTGACCAAAATATCAATATCTGACATGACTCTGCCATAATGATTGGTATCCTGTCGCAATACATATGCTGCACCTTTCAAAAAGATTGGCTTTACTTGAATCTGAGATAACACTGACTCTAATAATTTACATTCGTTTACTACTTGATGAGCTTGTCTATCTGCATACGTTTTCGCTGATGTTAAGTGTTTCAACCAAAAGTTAGGAACATATTGAATTAGATTTGAACGTTCCAACAAATAATAAAACGATGCTAGTAGATCTGCTCCTCTGACTACTCTAATAAAACTTTGCCATTGAGTGTTGTTGAAATATTTAACTAAGCTGGGCCGGGTAAATACTTCGTAGACTGAATAAATTGTAATTTCAGAAGACATCAATCGACTAGTTCTTGTAGAAACATACCCATACCATCATATGAAGAAAAATGAGATGTAAAGAATGTACAATTTTCTACCACTGCTTTCAAAGTGGAAAAACCCGTTTCACCCAAGACACTATAATTGAATGAGTGATGAACAAGTTTGGCAAATCCTTCAACTTTAGTAATTTCCTGAATTAATAACTCACTACCAACTTTAAACTTTGGAAAGACAACAGCGACAATTTTAGCGTCTTCCAACAAATCAAACTGTTGTCTTGTTTTCAGTTTAACGTGAGCAATATCTCCCTTGTGAGTATTAAATGTGGTTTCAGACAAGCTAGCTTCATCACAATAGCGTTTAATTACTTCTATTGACTTATTTTTCATTGAAGCAGGCCTATGCATGGGTTTGACAGTATTAGAATTTAAATTAATGATAGCCATTTCATCTGAATACAAATGCCAACCATGTAATGCAAAATACGCCGAGAGTGTACTTTTACCTGAGCCAGGGGTTGCTGGAAAAATAATTGCTTTGCCATTTTTGACTAAAACAGAAGAGTGAATCAAAAGCTTTGAATAGTCTAAAGACGCTATACACCAATTCATTCCCCATTCAACAGATGGCATTAACAAATCAGGGTGAACGGGATTGAAAGGCCGCTGGTTATCAATATACAAACAAACTTGTGGCTTTACAAAACGCCTTAAAACAGAGGTATAATTAACGCTAAGGAAATAATCTATATCGTCTCTCTTCTCAAAAGAAAGACTTTCGTCATACATTTGTTCAAAATACTTAACGATTTTTGGAGGGCAGTTTTCAAAACAAAACCGATACTGTCCTACATCAACGACAGGGTTCAAGTTATTTCCATAATGATTTGATTATCAAGTAACTGACGCTTCAAAATCTCAAATTCCGAACTGAGAATATGTGTTTCTGAAATAAAGTCACAATTTAACGATCCCTCTAAGGTAATTAAACCGGCAAATTTTGTCATGTCCACCTGTAAAAAAAATGTAGAGTAATCGATACAACTAAAAACAACTATCCCTGTCATGTCCGAAGGTATATAAAGAATATGATTACCTGATAACCCATACTTACACAACATAAGCAGTTAACTACAAGCAGTGGCCAAATTAGATAAAGATATGCTACTAACCCCGTCAGTAAATGATGAATTTAAGCTGTCAAAATTTGTCGGCGTATAACCATTATTTGAAATATAAAGAACACTCCAAACATGTTCAATCAACTCATCAGCATCAGAGAATTGCATTGGTATTGTATAAAATCCGAGTTTTGCATTTAGATAAAATGCTGCCAAATTCCAAATACCTCCGGGGCTTCCTAACGCCGCCCCAAGATTTAATGTGGCAGCGGGAATCGCCCCACCATTAGATAAGGTTATGGTAGTGTTCATAATATAACTGTGTAGCTGGCAATAAACATTGTCTAAAGCAGAATTGCTTCCACGCTGATAAGTACTGAACATTGTCTTAATTTTATTACGTCCAACCTTAGTTGGGTTATTAGAAAGAAACTTACTCCAAGAACCAGGGGAACGACCATTCGACAAAATAGGTAACTCACATGTAGCGGTAGAACCGGATCCCCCTGAAATTCCAGACGCATTACACGCTCCCCAAACAGATTTTGCTGGTAAAGACGTAACCACAACACCAGCAGCTGACTTTTTAATAAAGCTTCTACGTTGATTTTTTGTTTCAATTTGTGAATTCAAGGGTGTATTCCTCTCGATGTGTTGTGATTCATTATCAAATTTTAAATATAGTAACTAACAACTTAGCAATAACTATTCCATAAAAATAAGCAGTTGATTTAATAGGTAAATCTTCTTATTCCAATTGAAAAATGTAAAATACTTTGACAATGTTCATGTATATTTAAACAATTTCAATGCCGCTTATCATATTTACTTTTGTGAAATTTCACTTTGCATTAATAGTTTACCTAAAATTCACTTTTACATAACTGCTACATTCATAATAATGTATAGACCTTTATACTGCACAGAAGCACACATTTCTAAAGCATAATACCTTTACTCTTAGCGAGTGCTTTTAAATATTTTATTGGTATGGCATAACTAATGCCAGAAGGTTTTTCTAGTGCAGACTCTTTTGACTCTTTAACAAATACTTTATTTAACACGCCTATTACATCCCCAGTTTCTGAGTCATAAACTGGACTACCACTGTTGCCAGGATAAGCAGTTATATCAAGTTGATATATTAAAAACTGCTCATCCAACCTTCTAAGGATTTTAGTAGATAACCCCCTAGAATTGGCACTTGGAATCACATCAGGTGAAGTAGCCGCAATTATTCCTCTATGAGTGGCTGGGAATAAGCCTAAAACAGCCCCAATAGGGAATCCCGTCAGTAAAATTTCTGTCCCATCTGGCGCGTATTCATCATCAGCCAATGTAATAGGAGGTAAGGCTTTCTCTAATTTGAGAATTGCTAAATCGTGTGAAGGGTCTATGGCTATCACTTGAACCTTTTGGATTTTTGGGCTTCGGCCTACACCAGAGAATATAATAAGGTGTTGCACTTTTGCAGGATCTAAATCCAAAGAAACAACATGATGGTTAGTAGCAACTAAAGAACCATCCCCAAACACAAAGCCACTCCCCATTAATTGATGGGTTTGGACACCTAAGGGATCATACAAACCAACACCGACAATTGATGGCTTAATTTCGGACACAAGATCACTTAATCCAGAACTAAAAGCCAGATTCGATAATAACCATCCAGAAAGGAAAATTTTAAAACTAAATAAAATTATTTTATTTACCATCATGATCAATACAGTTAGTCGCAAGCATCTCGTTATAATCACAAATATTGGCTTCTCATTCCATTTATATTTTTATAAGTAGTTCTAGCATTGAAACAAGTTTTGAAGGTGTTTTTATGAGAGTTCTCGCTACGGGGCGCTGGATTTATTAAATTTCAGGTTATTAAATCTCTGCTAAGCCTCGGTGATACTATTGTAGCAATAGTTAACATGAATGATAATTGTGGCGTTACTTTCGATGAAGGGCGCCTAAACCAACTAACAAAAAATATATCATCAAGCTCAGTACAGCACCCCGGAAAACCTATGAAGTTGATGCACGTAACCTAAAAGCTATTATTGAAACTATAGAATACGCTTTAAACAAAATTGCTTTTAAAAGTACATCACCTCAACGAACTGGTGATGTAGCTAATAATTATGTGGATGTATCAAGGATAATTTATGATATAAGTTACCCATCTAAAAGTAACGTTGATAAAAAGATCGGAGAGTTTGTAAGCTGATCTAAAACATTTTATGAAATACAGTAAATCAAACAAATTGCAAATATCATGTTAGCAGGTATAGCAACGGCACTTAGTTCTCCGCTGGTTCATTCAGCACTGATGTTTGTATTACTTAGGCTTGCCTATTTAATCTCTAGCAGTAAATTGTTGTCTTTCTTCTCATTTTTGCCTTTGGGTTGGTTATTACTTTGCTCAATGACTTACCCAAGTGTTCTATTAATAAAGCAGTTAGAAGATCCCTACCCTACAATAAAAGTTGAGTCTGAAACTTGGCTACAAACCGATGCAATCGTTGTTTTAGCCTGTAACTACGTGGAAGATAATGACTTACCATTTATTTCTAGATGGCCAAATTGCTCTATGCAAAGAAATCTTTATGCAGCACAAATGTACCAATCTACAAACAAACCTATTTACCTAGCCGGTGGCATTTTAGGTTCAAAAGACGCCTATTCACAAGCTGCACATAATCGCGAATTCTTAATGACTATGGGTGTAAACTCTCATGACATTTTCGTCAACTCTAAAGGAAATGACACTGAAACTGAAGTAGCAGCCCTAGCCGAAATGGTTGATGGTAAGTATATATCTTTAGTTACCTCTGCAAGCCACCTAACCCGCGCCATATCTTACTTCGAGGACTATAATATTAAAGTATTACCCATACCTGTTGAGCATCTGAGTCGCAAAAACGTCGAGCCTTTATTAGGCTTACCCAATGCATCTAGCTTATACCGAAGTGAAAGAGCTTTACATGAATACCTAGGATTGATATACCAACGTTACCTGCGCTAAACGGGTGCCTGATAAAAGTTTTATGATAAATATCTAGAACTGAGTTAACATTTATCTTTGGCTTAATACAAATTTCACTGTTAACAGATGATTGGGCTAGAGCCTAGGTAGGAATTCAAAAACTAGTGAAAAAATTAAGAAAATACACTGAGAAGCCAATAATTGGCCCGCTTGTTAAAATATTCATAAACATTGCGATAAACAGGCAAGCGAATCAAATATCCAAACATTTTACCGAATACCTTTCAGCAACCGTTGCGACTAACCAAAACTACAAATCTGAATCATTTAAAATAAGACACAAAGTCTATTGTGAAGAACTAAAGTTTGAAAAGCTTCAACCCACAAATGAAGAGTTCGATGAATTTGACACAAGAGCAGTTCACTGCTTAATAAAGCATAAACCAACTGGGGACTTTGCGGGAACAGTCAGAGTTGTAACCAGTCAAAATCCAAAACAAATGCTCCCCATCGAGAAGTTCTGCCTCGGTGTAATTCACGAAAAAAGTGTCCACCCTTCAGACTTCCCAAGAGAGGAAGTGTGTGAAATATCTCGACTCGCGATCCCAAAAAAGTTTAGAAAGAGAGCGACGGATAAATTTAATGGCTCAGCCACTGGTTCAATTAATGAATACAATTATTCCGAAAAAGAACTTAGGTGCTTTCCACTTATAGCGATAGGCTTATATCTTTGTGCTGCTTCAGTTTGTTTAAACATAGGAATAAAACATTGCTTCGTAATGATGGAGCCAAGACTTGCTAGAAGTTTAAAGTTTGTTGGTATAGTTTTTACAAAAGTTGGGCCCGTGGTCGAGTATCATGGTAAAAGAGCACCTTACTATATCAATCGAGAATTACTGCTTTCTGGCCTGACTCCAGGCTTCAAAAGTATACTTAGTGTAATTGAACAAGAAGTCAGTAACCAATTTAACACTAAGTAATGGTAGGTAATGGCAGCTCGACTATAAACTTGAACTGCTAGTAGCCCTCAAGGAACTAAAAAGATGTTTGACTATACCCGTGCATTCTCTCGAAACATTGGATGGATAACACCAGATGAACAGCAAATATTACGTTCAAAACGGATTGCAATAGCAGGGGCTGGAGGAGTAGGTGGAGAGCATCTAATCACAATGGCCCGACTGGGTATTGAAAATTTTAACATTTCAGATTTTGACAAGTTTGAAGTTCATAACTTTAACCGCCAAGCTGGTGCATTTCTATCTACAGTTAATCAACCCAAATCTGCGGTAATGGAGAGCATTGCTAAAGATATAAACCCCGACTCTAAAATTAAATCATTTAATGAAGGGATCAACAAATATAATGTGGATGATTTTCTATTTGATGTAGATTTATATATCGATAGTTTAGATTTCTTTGCTTTAGATGCTAGAAAACTAGTATTCAAAAAATGTGAAGAATATAAGATTCCATATTTAACTGCAGCTCCAATAGGGATGGGGGTTGCTTTTCTATGCTTTATGCCTGGAAAAATGTCCTTTGAAGAATACTTCAGATTTGAGCAGCACAGCAGAAATGAACAACTTATACGTTTTTTAGTGGGCCTATCACCTTCGTTACTACAAAGAGATTATCTAGTCATTCCCGAAAGTGCGAATTTTCAAAAAGAAATAGGACCTTCGATGCCAATGGCTGTAAAAATGTGCGCAGGCGTCGCAGGTACTTATGCCTTAAAAATATTGTTAAAACGGGGAGAGGTTTTATACGCACCAAAAGGGCTTCACTTTGATGCCTATAAAAACAAACTGAAGAAGACTTACCTGCCCTTCGGTAATAATGGATTATTACAAAGATTAAAAATAAAACTAGCCACAAACCTTATCAAAAACTAAATATGTTTATGTCCGTTTTTTTTACAGAGCACTAAATTAAATAGCCATAAAAAACCGTATTTCATTGTTTTAAAAGGATTATATTTTTATGGCACACTACATGCTTTATCGACATTGATATTTACTTCAGCTAACTAGCTAAAATGAGGAACTAACAATGAAAAAGTTAAATACGGTATTCGCAGCAATGACGTTAGCTGTAGTAGGTACTGCTAATGCAGCACAAATTACGTCTTGGAATTATATAAACGAAGCAGGCTTTACTGACTTCACTCAAACACTTGGCGGAAGCGTTACAGCATCAGGTGATGCGACACCGAATGGTTTACTTGGTGTTCCAGCGTCAACTGACCTGACTTGGGGTGAAGGCCTTACAAGTGGAGACGTTGTCATAAACGGTGGCGTTGATGGTATCCAAAGTTCTTTTCAATCTGCAAGTCCCGTTTTAGGTACCGTTGATACAAACGGAGGGCTAGAGCAAGGTACTGATTTATTCCATAACAACTGGGTTGTAGGAACAGGTGATGGTTTGTTAATTGGTGCTAGCTTTTTAGACGCATTGCAACTTACTGCTACTGAATTGGATGGTATTCCTTATGTTGGGCCTGCCTTAGTAATCGATGCACCTACTTTAGGATTTGAAATTAGTTTTTTAGAGACTGTTAACGGTGTGGATTATGACCTAAGTGGGGGCTTCACTGTTGATGAAGCGGTTTTAGATGATACGTTAATCTGCCCAGATGGAACTTTAAACGGCACAGGTGTAAACCTAAATGGATGTGCAGATATTTTTGCAATTACTTCTGGTAGCACAGACTTTGACATCGTTGGTGGCAATGTAGAATTTTCGGGAAGCTTCATCCTAGATGAGTATGAGTATACAATAACCACTGTGTTGTCGGGTCTTCAATTAATTACAGATACCGCTTGTGTAACAATTGGTCTAGATGAAGGCTGCATTGGCTTCTTAACAACTGAAGAAATGTCGAATCAATTAGTTGCTGAGTTTAGAATTGATTCAGAGCTAGTTCCTGTTGAAGTATCAGCCCCTGCATCAATTGCTTTACTGGGATTGGGTTTAATAGGTCTTGGTGGATTAGCTAGAAGAAAAAAATAGCCCATATTGGTTACTAAAAAAGGCTCTTTCGAGCCTTTTTTCTTTCTAATTACTATACTTTTCCCTTTCCTTCGACACGTCAAAAACAGCTTGTATTTATTATTGAAATGAGTGTAATAAAGCAGCTAGACCACACCCTAACCACATATTAGCCTTTTAAGCCCTACTTGACTCCAGATAATCAAAACTAGTGTGAAGGCCTTAAGCTTATATATCTTAATAAAATTAGATGCAAAATTCAGGTCCAAAAATTCACATCTGATATAAGCGCAGATTCTATATGCTCTGCAAGCTAAGGCAAAACAAGTGATTTTTACTATTTTTTATACTGTTGTGCGTAACAATCTTATTTTGGTAGTCATTATGTTAATGAATCGATACACTCTTAATATTGGTAATGTTGTGGTATACATCTAAAGTGAACGCCTACTAAAGGAAAGCGGGATGATAAAAAGCGCTGTTAAAATTGCATTTATTTTATTAATACTTTCGAGCTGCGAACAAAAAAGTTCTGTTGAACTTATACAACAAGCAAATATTTATATTTTGGAGGAAAAACTTAATGATGCGGAGGTAACATTAAAATCCGCCATAAAAAAATATCCTCAAGATAAAAATTTACGGGCTCAATTAGGTACACTGTACCTTAATCAAGGTTTAGCTACCTTATCTGAAAAAGAGCTTCGACGAGCTTTAGAACTCGGCTTTCAAGATGACAAAACAGTCTTAAAATACTTAAAATCTCTAGTGATGCAACATAAAGTAGAAGACACTTTAAATTATTTAGAATCGCTGACCACAACTAATGATAGCCTTAAAATAGCTAGCAATGCCTATAAAGGTATTTCCTATTTAGAACTAAATAACATAATCAGAGCTAGGGTATGGTTTACATCAGCAATAGAAGCCGATACAAAATATAATAAATTTCAAAGCCTTGCCAAAGCATACATTGCCTTTCTTGACCAAGATTTCAATAGCAGTATAAACCTACTAAACAATGTACTCTTATCCGAACCAGATTTCGCAGAAGCTTTGGTTTTAAAAAGCCGTATACATTATTTACAACAAAAATTTACCGATTCAGCTTCTACCTTAGATATTTACCTACATTATTACCCAAATGCTCACTGGTCCAGAATCTATTTTGCACAAGCTTTAGTTCGAGCTGAAAACTATGAAGAGGCAGATATTGAATTAGAAAAGTTGCTAACTCTATTTCCTAATCAACCCCTAATCAACCAGTTAAAGGCTGTTGTTGAATTTGAAAGAAAACACTTCTTACTTGCAAAAGAACATTCTGAGAAGGCTTTGCAATTGGGTGATAAACAAGACACTACCAAATTTATTGCTGGAGTTAGTGCTATGCAATTAGAGAACTATGAGCAAGCGTATAGTTATCTAGAGTCATTAGTAAAAAAAGCACCAATCAACCACCCAATTCATAAACTTTTTTCGATAGCTCAGTTAAAAGTTGGAAATTTTGAAGAGGCGGCTACAACCTTGGAGCAAGTTAGCACATCAACTCAAGAAGATTTCGAACTTTATACTTCAATAAGTTATGGATTAATGAAAAGTGGTCGACTCGATAAAGCTAAGGACTTGATAACAAAAACAGAATCAACACTAGATGGCTCCTTTGAAATGCTTACCCGTTTAGGACAATTAAAATTATCTGTTAATGACTTTTCAGGAATTGATGACTTAAAAGAGTCATTAGAAAAAAACTCAAATCAACTTCAAGCAAAACTCATGCTAGCAACAGCTTATATACAAATTAATGAGTTCACTAAGGCAATTACTTTAGCTTTAGATTGGCAAGCTCAGGAGCCTCAAAATGTTGAAGCTAAAAACTTAGAAGCTTATATCTATTATAAACAAGGTAGATTGGAGCTTGCTGAGAAAGCATACAGGGAGTCGTTGATACTTAACAAAAATAATTTTCGAGCTTATCTTTTTTTAAAAGGTAAGCTGATATCTGAAGGTAAATATGAGCTAGCAGCCAACTTAATGGAAGAGTTTATTGAAATACAACCAAATGATGTAAGGCCATACCTACATTTATATTTAATCAATAAAGAGCAAGGCAAAGGAACTGAATTCGTAAGCTACTTTAAAAAGCAATTTGAAACTTACTCAACAAAAGAGTTCAAAATTGCCCTAGCAAGAATCTATAACTCAGAGCGCATGTATAAACAGGCCGCAGATCTATTGCAAACAAATGTAAAACCAGATCAACTTCCAGAGTTTTATTGGCGTACTTTAGCCCTTGCAGAAATGAACCTTCTTGACTTTGAGTCAACTATAAAAACACTAGACTCTTGGTTAAAAAGCTTTCCAAATAGTGTTTCAGCCATATATTTTAAAGCCATTACTTTAGAAAAGTCAGGAAAAACTACTCAAGCAATAGAAGCGTTAAGCTTGTGGAATAGTAAAAATCAGAATAACCAAATGTATATTGCTGAAGCTTTATTGCAATTAAAAGTTAACAATATATTATTAGCTGAGCGCTCGATACAAAAAGTCACGAACCACAACCTACTTCAAACTGCAACAGGACTCTATGCTCAGGGCCGCATTGCAGCCGCAAAAAAAGCTAACAATGATGCGAAAGAACTACTTTTTAAAAGTTATCAAATATTACCTAAATCTAGAACAGCAATTTGGTTGTCAGAGCAAATTAGAACTATAGATGGAAGAGCAGAAGCAATTGAGTTCTTGCAAGTTCACTTAGCGTCATCCCAAAATGATGTAATTGCTAGAACCCAATTAGCTAATATTATGATAGAAGCCAATGATGAGCGTGCGTACGAACAGTATGCTAAAATCCTCGAATACGCCCCAGAAAATGTTATAGCTTTAAACAACTTAGCTTGGCATGCATTACAAAAAAATCAACTATTCAAAGCAGAAGAGTATGCTGAAAAGGCGCTAGCTATTGCTTCCAACATGCCAGATATTTTAGATACTGTTGCTGCGGTTAAAATAGCGCTAGATGATACTGAAAGTGCTTTAAGTCTATTAGAAAAAGCATATAAAATCGATAACACGCACTCAGGTGTTGCTATTCATTATTCGCAACTACTCACTAAAATAGGAGATAAAGAGGCTGCCTTAGCGATACTAGAAAATATTTCGCCTAAGAATGACGAGCAAAAACTCCAAATGGATGCTCTACGCAAGCAAAGCAAAATCTAAAAAGTGTTTACTTCTATTTCAAGTAGCAAGCTCAACTTGCCAATTAAAATAAACCACGCAGCATTTGAGTTCGGTTGTGCTTTCAGATATTAAAATAAAATATTATCAACCAGATAACCTTGAAGAAATTCAAGAAAAGTGGTCAACATTATTTGATATCTCTTCTGCATCACCTTTCCACAATATTTACTGGATCAACTCTTGGTTAAAATCCTTACCCGTCATTCCTCACTTAATGGAAGCTAGGGAGGCTGGTCAAGTTGTAGGACTAGCCCTATTTTGTGAAAGACAAAAAAGAACTATTTTTGGTACAAAACTCAAACAACTTTGGTTACACAGGTTTGGAGAAGTGGATTACGACCAAGTCTGGATTGAGCACAATGACTTTTTGTTAGCTGGTAAAAATACACATTTCATTCGAAAAGCTATGCTTATATATTTAAAAAATAATAAAACTCTATGGGATGAGCTTTATTTAGGTATGGCAACTGAAAATACTGTCAGTAAGTTTAGTGAAGTATTCAACTTTAAACGGATAGATATATGCTCCCCAGATTTTGTTGTTAACTTAATAAATAAACAAAGTTCGGAAGACTATCTTAAGGATTTGTCAAAAAATACACGTTCACAAATAAACAGATCTCTCAAATTATTGTCACAGCGAGGCTCTATCGAACTAAAACAAGCTAGGACAACACATGAAAAGAACTTATTTTTAACAGAGATCGCAAAAATTCATATTGAAAAATGGGAAAGTACTCCATTTGGCAGTGGCTTTAACAACCCAATATTCAAAAAATTTCACTGTAATGTCTTACATGCTGACACAGAAGGAAAACATTGTAGGCTCTATAGTTTGAATTTAGATAATAAACCAAACGCATATGTTTACATCATTAAAAACAACGAAAAATGGTACTTTTATTTGTCCGCTATCAAAAAAAGCCAAGATAATAAAGTCAAAATAGGACTGGTAATTCATACCTTACTAATTAACGAAGCCATTACTCATGGAGCTAAATGTTATAGTTTCTTAGCTGGAGATGCTAGGTACAAACGTTCAATGAGTAATACATCTGAATCTTTACAACAATTGGTATGCTTCTATCGCCCTACAACCTTAATCCTATGTATTGAAAAGCTAAGAACTATAAAATATCAAATATTGACTCTTTATTCAGACTTAATAAAAAGTAGCAAGTAATATGAAGCTCGAACATTCCGATAAACATGTCATTCCACTCAAAATTACCACTACCGCGGTTAATGAACATGGATTATATGAGCTTGCAGTACCCTTCCCCATCACCTTAGTCAAAAATATAAAACAGGTTCGGTTATTTTCCAATGAACATACAATTGATAGCTCAGTTAAAATATGTGCTTATTGGTCTGATGGTAGTGTCAAATGGCTGTTTGTAAGCTTCTTTATTGAACCAGAAGAGTCAAGAGATTACTCAATTGTTATTTATCAAACACAACAATTACTTTTAGATGTTGTAGATGATTTCAAGGTCATTGAAAAGGCTAATAGGTTAGAGTTAGTTAACTATAAACATAAATTCACTATCAATACATACGAACTTTCACTGTTAATTCATTCGGTTAATGGAACACCTACTCATCCTATTCTTGAACTTTCAAATATAAACCTTAAAGATAATAAACTCGTTTCAATCGGCTATAAAGTGACTAGCACCGATTTTGAAAAACTACTCAACTTAAATGATGGTTCAACAAGCTCAATAAGAATAAAGATATGCGGTTATTATGGGTCACCATCACTCAAAAACTGTGTAAATTTCGAATTTAACCTCACTTTTTTCAAACATACCTCTTATGTAAAGTTAGAGTATGTTTTACATAACCCCAAAGCCGCACTTCATCCAAATGGGCGTTGGGATCTAGGTGATCCAAATTCATATCATTTTGAATCATTGGCTTTAAAGTTTAAAAATTTTGAAACGCCTACAACAAATTACCAAACAGAGTTGATGTCAACGTGGCATACCACTGATAAAAAAGTAGTAAAAATTGAACAATTTACCAGCGGTGGCGAAAACTGGGACAGCCCAGTGCATTTAAATAGCTCCAACAAAATCCCATACTCAATATGTGGATACCACACCACTGAAAATGGCCAAATTTCATACCATGGGCAAAGAGCGACGCCAAAAATCCAAGTTGGCCAACAATTCACAATTACACTCGAACGATTTTGGCAAAACTTCCCTAAAGCAATCGAATTATCCGCAAACACTATTGATGTCAGTATATTTCCTAAACAAGAAGGTAGGTTACATGAACTACAAGCAGGAGAAAAAAAATCCCACATTTTGTGGGTAAGTCTAGAGGACAGATCAGATAACTTAGAGTGGGTACATCACACTCGCCAGGTTAATGTTCCGCTTAGTTGGCTTCAATCAGCGAAAGTACTATACCCATTAGCGTCGTTTCACGAAAATGAAATACTGAGTAAACTGATAAAAACTGCCGTTGACGGAGACAATAGTTTCTTTATTAAAAGAGAAATATTAGACGAGTATGGATGGCGAAACTTTGGAGACATCTATGCAGATCATGAAACAGCAGGGTATGAAGGTAAACATATTTTTGTGTCACATTACAACAATCAATATGATCCGTTAATGGGTTTTATAAAACAATTTTTAGCGACAGGTAACGCCAAATGGTTTGAGTTAGCTGATGACCTAGCCAAACATATTAAAGACATAGACATCTATAATACCCAAGAAGACAAAAACGAATATAACGGTGGCTTATTTTGGCATACGGATCATTACCTTGAAGCACATACATCAAGCCATCGTTCATACTCAAAACACCAAGCTAGCAATGCCTATCAAGATCATGCGGGGGGCGGTGGTCCAGGTGGACAACACTGCTACACAACAGGGTTAATGCTACATTACTTTTTAACCGCGAATGAAAGTTCCAAGACTGTAGTACTCACATTAACCGAGTGGATAACAAATGTTTATGAAGGCTCAGGGACTATCCTAGAGTTATTATTAGCCTTCAGGAATAGGCATCTTGCAGGTAGTAAAAATCATTTCACAGGGCAATACCCATTAGATAGAGGTACTGCAAATTACCTAGTTGCTTTGCTAGATAGTTATGAATTAACACAAGATCAAACATTTTTGACTAAAGTCGAAGATATCATTTCCCATACAGTGCACCCAACCGAATCAGTCGGCCAAAGATCACTAGATGATGTTGAAAACACTTGGTTCTATACTGTGCTACTACAGGCAATGAGTCGTTACTTACATTTAAAACTGAATCAAGGCCAATTAGATGATTGCTTTTATTATTGTAGGGACAGTCTTTTAAATTATGCTCAATGGATGTTAGCTAATGAATATCCTTACTTAGAAAAGCCCGATATATTGGAATACCCCAATGACACATGGACAGCTCAAGATTTAAGAAAAGCGCATGTATTAGCGAGCGCTTATTACTTTTCCCCTGAGAAAAATAAAGAGTATTTAACAAAAGCTAAATACTTTGAAGACTATGTAGCCAAAAGACTTAACGATTCAGAAACCAAAACCTATACTCGAATTTTAGTGTTAACTATGCAAAATTACGGTGCTGTAGCATTTTATCAAAATGCCCCAAAAGTAGAGTTTGATAACCTAAAAGAGGAGTGGCCGAAAGCTAGTTATCAAAAACTTTCATTGGCAACAGCCGTGATAACAACAGTTTTTAGGCGATTACTCAAGCTCTCATTAAAGCGAGAGTTCGAATGGCTAAAAAAACGGCTATCTTAAGCCAGCACTTACAGGAAAAATAATTTCATATGCAAGTATCATTTATTATTCCCCATAAAGGGCGATTTGAAATGCTGATCCAGACCTTAGAATCTATCAGTCTACAAACTTGCAATCAGAATGACATTGAAGTCATTGTGGTTAGTCAAACACCAGAAATTCAGCAACAAGTGTTATCAACAAATACTACCTTATCACTGAGTGTACATATTCGGCCCACATCAGACACAATATCAGCATTGAGAAATTACGGAGTAACAGAGGCTAGTGGAGAATATTTGGCATTTCTAGATGCGGATGTCTACCTATCTCATAATTGGGTTGAGCAAATGCTAACGGCACTCGACCATGATAGTAATCGAATAATCTGCAGTGCCATGCAAATTTGTGAAGAGAGTGCCCCACCATTAGAGAAAATCCGCACGGCTCTAAGTAATGCAGAACTTGATACTGACGTAGCTTTTCTTCCAGGACGGAATTTGTGCTTAAAAAAAACCTCATTTGAAAACATAGGTGGTTTTCCGGAGCATCTCATTACATGCGAGGATTATTATTTCACAGATCAAGCCGCCAAATTGGGAACTTTATTTTACACCTCAAATTCCAACTATATTCATCTAGGCGAAGATAAAGAATATAAAGCTATGTTTGATAAAGAAATCTGGAGAGGACAGTCTAACCTCCAATCAATCTCTGGCCGTCGTATTCCAATCCGAGAATGGCCGAGTTTCGCGGTCCCCCCAGCTATAGTTTTGATGTTAATTACTTCAATAATACTTATTCTTTGTCGCCAGCCCCTAATTGCAATATCAGTTTTTATTTTTGCTGTAATTCCGATTTTTATCTACAGTATTCGACTTTACTCCTTAGCTAACAAAAAAATTCATCTTTGGTATATTGTGCTCTTTTATGTATTTTATTTCCCAGCTAGGGCAATAGGAACACTTTTAGGCTTGTTTAAATCTATTGGCGTAAAAACACTTTAAGGATTAACACAAATGACAAAAACTATAAATGTGTTGCAGTTTATATGCCCAACAGGTTTTTATGGTGCAGAACGATGGGTATTGGCATTATCAAAACATTTAGATGCCAACGTTGTTCGAAGTGACTTAGCAGTGACCATGGAGCCAGGTCAAAAACCACTAGAGCTAGCAAAAGAATACAAGAAACTAAACTTACCTTGTCACACCATAAATATGAAAAGTAAGTTTGACTTATCTGCAGTCGACAAAATGGTAGAACTGATTAAAAAAGAAAATATTCATATTGTGCATACTCACGGTTATAAGTCAGACATTATTGGCGTTTGGGCAGCAAAAAAAGCAGGTATTCCCAGTGTTGTTACGCCCCATGGTTTTGAAAATGCAAAAGACTTTAAGCTAAGACTCTTCATTTGGTTAGGCTGCCAAGCAATGAAGTTTGCAACTAAGGTAGTTCCATTATCCCAACAGTTATTAGACGATGTGTTGTCAATGGGAGTAGCCAGAAGTAAAAGTTTATATATCCAAAATGGTGTAGATTTATCTGAAGTAGAAGCCACTATCGCGCCAAAGCGAGATGATTCAGAAGAGAAACGTATCGGTTTTGTAGGCCAAATGATAAGTCGTAAAAACATTTTCGATATCTTAGATATATTCGAACAACTGCATAAGAAGTACCCCAACACAAAATTAGTGTTATTAGGAGACGGAGACGCACGTTCCGAATTAGAAAGTTACTCAAAGACACTGTCCTGCCAGAGTAAAATTGAGTTTTTAGGATTCAGGGACGACCGTCTGTTGCTATTAAAGTCCTTTGATCTATTTGTCATGACCTCAACACTAGAAGGTATACCTAGGTGCCTGATGGAAGCAACTGCAGCTGGAATACCTGTGGCAGCCTATAATATTCCGGGCATTGATCAATTAATAGAACACCAAAAGACAGGTCTATTAGCACCATTAGGAGAAAAAGAAACCTTACAAAGTTATTGGGAAGAACTATTATTTAATCAAGAATATGCTGATGAACTATCTACTAATGCCAAGGAGTATGTATATGAACATTACTCCGCACACCGAATGGCGAAAGAGTATACTAAATTGTTTAATGAGCTGGTTAAGGAAAACTAATGACCTCAAAGGTAAACACCACAGAGCCTATACTATTTGTATTGTCTATTGATACAGAAGAAGAGTGGGAATGGGGTGAGGCATTTCCACAACAGAATGCTAATGTTTCCAATATTAATAGTATTCCTGCCTTCCAAAAAATATGTGAAGGCTTAAATCTACGACCCACTTATTTTGTAGACTATGCGGTAGCAGACAACGCACAAGCCATTGAAAAGATTCTCCCTTTGGCACATCAAGGAAACTGTGAAATAGGAGCACACCTTCATCCATGGTGTAATCCACCATACTTTGATCCGGTAGGTGAGTTTGAATCGCATGTAATCAATTTACCAAAAGACCAAGTTTCACAGAAGTTAGATACCTTAGTAAAAAAAATAGAACATAGCTTTTCCATTAAACCAAAATCATTTAGAACAGGGCGTTGGGGAATTGACAAAAAAGTGATGAATTTGCTTGTAGAGCAAGGCTTCAATGTAGACTCTAGTGTTTATCCTTTCTATGAAAATGAATACTTTAACTGTAATGGCTCCCCGCCCTTGCCCTACTGGCCTGACTTAAACAACCCCCTTAAAAAATCTTCTCAGAATAAGATATATGAGCTTCCTGTTACCGTTGGCTTTAATCGAAACAATTTTGAATTAGCGAATAAGATCCACACAGCATTTACTAAGCCGCCATTAAGGTGGACTAGGTTTAATGGTATAGCCTGGCATACTAATATCTTAAGAAAAAACTACTTATGTCCAGAATTATCTACACCTAGTGATATGATTTCATTATGTAAATCTGTTATTAATAAAGGTTATCCCATTCTACATATGTATATGCATAGCTCCAGTTTAGTGGATAATAAAAATAGTTTACTTGGTAATAAAGACGCGTTTACCTTTATAACTAACGCCATAAAAACAGTTATTAATGAGTTATCATCTCAATACAATATTGAGTTTTGTACTATATCTGAAGCCGCAAAAAAAATGCAGGCACGTGCTTCTCACAAAGGTAGCGCTATTAAATGAATATCAGGCTGAGTGTAGTAACAGACAAACAGGTTTGGGACCAATACGTAAGTATTCATCCAGATGCTACGCCTTATCACCGCTTCGCTTGGGTTAAAAGTATTGAACAAGCATATCATCATAAAAATGTCAGCTTTATTGCCTTAGAAGGTGATTCTGTCGTTGGAATTTTTCCTTGTATCAGCATGAAAAAGCCGTTTACGAATACTATGTTTTGCTCTCTCCCTTATTGCGACTTAGGGTTTTGTATTGCTGATAACGAACCCATCCGAAAGGCCTTAACTGCGAAAGCTATTGAGTACTTAAACTCTCTTAGAGGAAAGACATTTGAGTATCGAGATACCTGCTCAAAAGAAACAGATGAAGCTACGCTAGAAGGGAAAAAAGTACGTATGCTACTTTCTTTGCCAGAGAATTCTGAAGCTTTAATGTCAGGTTTCAAGTCAAAATTACGTAGCCAAATTCGCAAATCAGAAAAAAATGGTTTGAGCTATAAACTTGCTTCTAATCAGAAAAAGATTGACGACTTTTATCAAATATTCTCAGTTAACATGCGAAAACTAGGCTCACCAGTACATAGCAAAAAATGGTTTGAAACCTTATTTAAAAACTATGGAGATAATATCGTTTTATCTGTTGTATACAGTGAGAATACACCAGTAGGTGCAGGCATAGTGCTAACTAATGGCAATAGAGCCTGCATACCATGGGCCTCAACTGTTTCTGAATACAATAAGTTAGCACCTAACATGATGTTGTACTGGTCTCTATTACAACACGTATCAGATGCAGGAATTACTGAGTTCGATTTTGGTCGTTCTACTTATAACGAAGGTACTTTTAAATTTAAACGTCAATGGGGAGCAGTACCCACCCCCTTAAAATGGTCAAACCTAGCTTCTAATTTAGAAAACGATGATGAAGTAGCAACTAGGACAAATAAAACCAGAGTGTTAGTAGAAAATATATGGTCAAAATTGCCTTTAAAAATGACAACCGTTATTGGCCCGAAAATACGTAGACATATCAGCTTATAAAACATAGCTATAATTGGTTTAAAAATTAGAACACAGGAATTGAGTTAATGTGTGGAATTGCAGGTTTTAGCCATTTTTTTGGAAACATGGGGGATAAAGAAACCCTAAAAGAAATGGGGAATAGTATCTATCATCGCGGACCTGACGCTGGCGGTGAATACATTAATGACAATGTAGGGCTTGCACACCGCCGTTTAGCAATCATTGATTTGTCAGAAGCGGGTGTACAGCCCATGACCTCACATGACGGTCAATATATTATTGTATTCAATGGTGAAATCTATAATTACCTTGCCATCAGAGATGAACTGAGTGCCGCAGGTTACCCTTTTAAAACCCACACAGACACAGAAGTAATACTTGCCCTATACGCTCTAGAGGGGAAGGAAATGTTAAGTAAACTTAACGGTATGTTTGCTTTTGCGCTTTGGGACACGACAACCAAAGAGCTCTTAATTGCTAGAGATAGAGTCGGGAAAAAGCCACTTTATTACCTTAAAACAGATACTCAATTTGCCTTTGCTTCAGAAATTAAAGCGATATTAACCTTACCTAATATCTCTAAAGAAATCCGCTTAGATGCTGTACACGACTTTTTTGCCTATCAATACATTCCTGACCCTAAAACCATATTCAACGATATACATAAGTTACCTCCAGGCCACTTAATGACAGTATCTAATGACGGGATAGAAATAGAACAATATTGGGATGTAACCTTTAGCAAAACCACCACAAAAACCGAACAAGAGCTCACTAAAGAATTATTTGAATTAGCCACTGAGCGCACTAAAGACAGAATGATGAGTGATGTCCCTCTTGGCGCATTTCTAAGTGGAGGTATTGATTCAAGTGGCGTAGTAGCCATGATGGCTCAAAACTCTGAGACTCCTGTTAAAACATGCTCCATTGGTTTTGATGATAAAAAATATAACGAAACTGAGTTTGCTAAAGCAGTAGCAGAGCAATACCAAACCGAACACCATGAATTTACAGTACATCAAAATGTAACCGATAGCTTAGAAGAAATCGTCGCCTACTTTGATGAACCCTTTGCGGACCCTTCGTTAGTGCCTACTTACTTTGTTTCTGAATTGGCTCGCTCTCAGGTGACAGTTGCGATTGCGGGTGATGGCGGAGACGAAGTCTTTGCAGGTTATGAAAAATACACCACTGACGACATCGAAAACCGTCTTCGTAATAAATTCCCAAAAGTACTGCGCAAAAACTTATTTCCTATGCTGTCTAATATGTTTGCTAAAAGTGAATCTCCTATATGCCGTAAAGCGAAGTCACTTTTTTATAGTTTAAGCTTGGAACCTGCAATGGGGTTTTATGTTACAAACTCTCAAATTGAAGATAGATTGTGGAAAAAGTTAGCATCAAATAAAACACTTCAACGACTAGGTAGTTACCATCCTTCGAAAATTACCATAGACGCATACAATAAAGCTGATGGTCCAGACCATGTGTCCAAGATTTTGTATACCGATATGAAAACATATTTACCAGGAGGTATTTTAGTCAAAGTCGATAGGATGAGTATGGCCAACTCTTTAGAAGTAAGAGCCCCAATTTTAGACAAAGACATCATAGAATTTGCAGCCACCCTCCCCTCTTCATTAAAATTCAATAGTGGAGAGAAAAAACATATTCTAAAAGAAGCATTTAAACCAGTTTTATCAGACGACATTTTGTATCGCAAAAAAATGGGTTTTTCCGTACCACTTGCTGCTTGGTTACGAGGTGAAATTAAAGATTTAACCGAAGATTATTTGTTCACTAAGTCCTCAGGTATACAGCAATTTTTCAATATGGAGACTGTAAAAGACTTATGGAGCCAGCACCAACAAAATAAAGCTGACCACAGCAATGTTTTATGGAGCATGCTGATGTTCCAGATGTGGTGGTTTAAATATATACAAGTTGAGCAACACTCAGATGAAGCTTAAGAGAATCTTAACGTCTAAACTCTTGATTATATTAATTTACCACCAAGCGATTGTGAGACATATTCATGGCTAAAATAAAAGTTCTACATGTGACGTATGACATGAGAATTGGTGGTACCGAACAAGTCATAAAAAACTTAATTCAAGGATCTGACAAAAACATTTTTGAGATGTCGATTCTATGTATAGAGTCTCCACTGGGCCCTTTTGCAAATGAATTACTTGAACAAGGTATAGTAATTCAAGCCTTATCTAGACAGCCTGGCTTCGACACAAAGCTTATTAAGCACATACGCAATCATATAAAAGAAAACAAAATTGATATCGTACATTGTCATCAATACACACCTTATGTATATGGGTTGTTTGGAAGTTTCTTCACCGACTCTAAGGTCGTTTTTACAGAACACGGGCGCTTTTACCCAGACTCAAGTAGCTGGAAACGGAAATTACTTAATCCAGTACTCAATACTTTTACAGCAGCTACAACGGCGATATCTGCGGCTACGAAGCAAGCATTGTCTGAGTTTGAAAATATCCCAATCAGTAAAATACAAGTTGTCTATAACGGTATATTTGGATTAAAAAAAGATGAAAACAAAACTACTTTATTAGCACAAGAGTTAGCTTTTTCTGAGCATATTCCTTGTATAGGAACTATCGCGAGGTTAGATCCGATTAAAAACCACAGCATGATGTTAAGTGCTTTCAGGCGAGTTTTAGATGAAGGAATAAGTTGTAAATTGATATTGGTTGGTGACGGAGAAGAAATGTCAAACATTGTCAAATTGGTTGAGCAACTAAACCTTCAAGATGATGTAGTTTTAACTGGCTACGAATCTAAACCACAAAACCATTTAGCTTTAATGGATATATACTTATTACCTTCCTTAAGTGAAGGGACGTCTATGACCTTACTAGAAGCAATGTCTATGGGTAAACCTTGCATAGTTACCCATGCGGGAGGCAACCCAGAAATAGTATTAAATGACATCACAGGTTTAGTCACACCAAATGACGATGAAGCCGCTTACGCAAAAGCAATTATACGTTTATTAACTGACTCAGAATTACAGAAGGATTTTGGAAAAGCTGGTAAAGAACGATTTAATTCAGAGTTTAGTATCCCCATTATGGCAAATGCTTACAAAGCCATTTATTTAAAATGTTTACCTAAAAACAAACAGCCCTCTGCTAAGCTGAACGGATAAAAAATGACTTCAAAAATAAAACAACAAGTCATCGATATTTTCTTAAAATTTCTTGGCCGAGAAGAAATTCAAAATGAATTGCGAGAGCAAATAAACCAAGCGTCTTGTATATTGCCGGTAATAGAAAACACCCAGTCCCCCTACACCCCTGATACTATTAGTGAACTTTCGCATCCTTCATTGCGAGATGATATTGTATTTATAACAAGTCGTTTTCGTAGTGGTTCGACTCTACTTTGGAACTTGTTCAGACAAACTCAAGACTGCACTTCATATTATGAGCCTTTCAACGAAAGGCAATGGTTTAACCCTGAGTTAAGAGGCAATAATGTTGATAATACCCATAGAGGAGTAGCCGATTATTCAGCGGAATATAATAATTTAACAGGCCTATCCAAACTCTATAATGAAAATTGGATCAGACAACAATTGTTGATGACAGAAAGTAGCTGGAATCCAAATATGAAAGCTTATATTGAATCCTTGATCGATGCTGCTACTGGACGTCCCATATTACAGTTTAATAGAATTGACTTCAGATTACCTTGGCTCAAAAAGCATTTTCCAAATGCCAAAATCATTCACTTATATCGTCATCCAAGAGACCAATGGTGTTCCTTTTTGACAAATAAAAATATCATGAATAAAAATGATGTAGAACATACCTATCAAGATGCATTTTATTTAGATGTTTGGTGTAAAGATTTATCACAGCATTATCCTATATTATCTAAAATTAACACACCTCATCCCTATCAGAGATTCTATTATTTATGGAAACTCTCATACTTACATGGCGTAGCTCACAGCAATCATAATTTAAGCTTTGAGCAATTAACTGAAGACCCCGAAAAGCAAATTAAAGAGCTCTATGATGTTTTAAATATCTCTAAAAACGGCATAAGTGAACTGTGTGGGGTAATTCAAGCCCCCCCCAAGAATCAATGGCAAAAGTATGCAAGCAATGAATGGTTTGAGCAACATGAAGAAATTTGCGAAAACAATCTAACCTTACTGCTCAACGGCACTCCAACTTAAGAACTATGCAATGAAAAAAACATTATTATTTAGTGAAATTTTTCCTCCAAAACATGGTGGAAGCGGCCGGTGGTTTTGGGAAGTATACAGCCGACTTGATCCTAATAAGTACGTTATTCTGGCAGGCACAACACCAGAGCAGAAGGAATTTGACGATGAGGCAAATTTAACAATAGAACGAATCACGTTTAAATATAAAAAATGGTCTGACTGGGGACTTCTGTCAATCTCTGGAATAGTTTTCTATATTAATTTGTTTATCGACACATGGAAAGCGATAAAAAAACACGAAATTGACGTAATTCACTGTGGTAGATGTATTCCTGAGGGCTTTATTGCATACCTTATTAAGGCAACCTTAAAAATACCTTACTACTGCTATATTCACGGCGAAGATGTTGAAAATGCAGCAACCAGTCGCGCATTTAGCTGGATAGTTCGTCGAGCCCTAAAAGGTGCAGACCTATTAATTTGTAATAGTCAAAACTCTAAACGAGTACTACTGGCTCATTGGGATGTAAACCCTGAGTTAACAACGGTAATAACTCCCGGGGTTGATACAAATACATTCAAACCAGCTCCAAAAAGCCTAGAATTACGAGCTAAGTTTGGTTGGAATGAACGCCCAGTTTTACTCACTGTATCGCGATTAGAGTTACGAAAAGGTCATGCCACTCTAATTGAAGCTTTAGTCGATATAAAAGCCAAAATTCCTGACGTTCTCTACGCCATAATCGGAGGTGGACCTCAAAAACCAGAGCTTGAAAAATTGGTTTCGGAACTCAGCCTCGAAGATAATGTAATGTTTATGTCCGAATTATCAGATAGACAAATGATAGAGTGTTATCAACAAAGCGATATTTTTGTTCTACCTAACAGAGATATTGGACGGAACATAGAAGGCTTTGGGATAGTTATGATAGAAGCTCAAGCTTGTGGAGTTCCTGTCATTGGCGGAAACTCGGGCGGTACTCCTGAAACCCTAATCGAAGGTAAAACTGGCTACATTGTTGATTGTAATACACCTAAACCATTAAGTAATAAAGTCCAATTTATGCTTGCTAATCCCAACGAACTTCGTGAGATGAAATTAAATGCCCGCGCGCACTCAATAAATTATGATTGGGGAATATTGTCTCAACAACTGGAAAGCAAATTTAATGAATGAGCAAATACCCCCAACAGTAAGTGTTATCGTTCCTTTATATAACAGAGAGAAATTTTTACCTCAGTTGTTTGACACCCTAAACACGCAAACTTTCAAAGATTTTGAGGTTATTTTAATTGATGATGGGAGTACCGACAATACCCAGCAATGGTTGCAGGAACACTCATTAGCATACGGTCAATATGTCACATATAGATATCAAGAGAATGCAGGCCCCTACATCGCTAGAAACTTGGGACTCAGTTTAGCTAAAGGTCAATATATAGCCTTTCAAGATAGTGATGATGAATGGCCTAATTACCATTTAAACAACTTCGTAAAAGCACTAAATGAAAACCCAGATATTGATTGGCTTTTTGGCTCTTTACAAAGAATTGACCATGATACTAGAGAAATTAAAGAATCAAGTAACTTCATTATGGCCGATGGCAGTCGCCACCCTTTCGTAAGCCTACTCACTGAAAAAAGAAACGCTATATCAGTCATTGTTGACGAAAATATAAAAACTGTTGCCATTGAACACTGTGTACCAGGAAGTACTCAATGTGCGATTATTAGAAAAAGTATATTTGAAAAAAACGTTTTTGACGGAAGTTATAGAACAGCCTATGACAGGTTTTATGCAATAAAATCAGTACTACGGGGACACAAGTTTGCCTTTGTAGATACCACACACCAAATTTACCATATACATGATGCCCACATCTCACTTGTCGCTGGAGCATCTCCCGAAAAAGCTGAACGCAGCGCAAAAACCATGCTTCGGGGTTATTCCTCATTATTAGATTTAGCCCATACAAAACAAGAAAAATTAACCATAAAAAAACAATTGGCAAAGGTTAACGCTTGGGAGTTATCTATTGCATTAAAAGACCTTGGAAAACTTAAAGCATCCTCTAGTGCCATGTTGCAAGCATGGAAGTTAGACCCTAGCAATTGGAGGTTTGCAAAATCTTATCTAGTGAGTTTACTGAGGTTGTGCCTAGCTCGTTTAGGCATAAAACCATGAGCAAGAAGAAAGACTTAGTGATATTTGCGCCTAACTGGTCTAAGAATAATCCCTATCAAAATTTATTAGCTGATAGTATTTCTGATAAATATGAAGTGAAAATGCAAAATTATCCAGCGGGATTTAGACCATTTACGAGTTTGCATAAACAGAATCCCACCATGACAGTTTTGCACTTACATTGGGTTGCTGATCTTGTTCACCGTTTAAGTTGGTCAAAGTCATCACTGTTTTTTTATATCAAATTAGGCTTGATGTTATATGACTTATGGAGGCTAAAAAAAAGTGGTATTAAGGTAATCTGGACCGTACATAACAAGCTTTCTCATCAAGGTTTAAATAAGAAAAAAGAGCTATTGATAAGGCGCCAATTTTGCCGTTTTGTCGATGAAATAATCCTACATAGCACTCAAGCCACTGATCTTGTAAGTAAGCTGTATGAATACCCGCTATCAGAAAAAGCAAACGTAATATCCCATGGTAACTATGAATATAGCTACCCTAAACCATCTGCCAGTAAGATTAATTTAAGAAAAAAGTTTAATTTTGAGCCTGACGTTACCAATATTCTATATTTTGGTTCTATCAGGCCATATAAAGGTGTGGACAACTTAATTGACTCTTTTAATCAACTCAATTTTACTATTAACAGCTCACGCTTAACATTAGCGGGAGGGGTATCTGATCCAAACTATAGAAACCAGCTTTTAGAAAAGATAAAATTGAATAAACACATAACGGCCGTCTTCGATTTTTTACCAGAGCAGCAATTAGTTGACCAAATATCTGCTGCAGATATTGTTGTAATCCCTTTTGCCGACACTTTAACTTCAGGTTCAACCATCCTAGCCATGACCCAAGGGAAGCCATTAATATTGCCAGAAAAAGCAAGAGTATTTGGGTGTGTCCCCGAAGAAGGGGTAAAGTATTTTGCAAACACAGCAGAACTCACATCAGTACTACAAAATATTCACACACTTCCACTACAGGCAATGGCAAAAACTAATAGAGCAGCAGCTCTTAACTTGACTTGGGAAAAAGTTGGCGGACTTACCAAACAGTGCTATTCATAACATGATTAGATTATTTAAGGATTTCAGTGCCTAAATCACTCGTACCTCAAGTATTTAAAGCGTCCAGCTGGCTCATGTTCACTCGGGTTGTCATTACTGTTTTGAGCATGGCTAGCATTTTTATATTGGCAAGATTATTGACGCCAGAAGACTTTGGATTAGTTGCCATTGCTAGTGTGGTGGCCACCTTATTGCAATCAATGGTGCAGATTCCGGTAAGTCAGGCACTAATTGCCATAAAGACCCCCACTAAAGCACATTTCGATACTGCATTTACCATAAATATTATCCGAACCACATTAATTTGCTTAGTGTTACTTGTGTCAGCAATACCCATTGCTAATTTTTACAATGAACCTAAGGTTACACAAATACTGATTGTTTTCTCAGTAGCTGCTTTTGCTGATGGCTTTATCAACCCAAAGTTTGTGATTTTTGAGAAGTCCCTGAATTTTTCCTACATCTTTTTTACGAGTGTTTTATCAAAATTACTGGCCACAGGAGCCTCTTTAACTATTGCATATTACACTCAGTCTTATTGGGCACTAGTGATTGGTAGTGTTATTACCCAATTTCTCAATGTTATTTTTACCTATTACTTCTTACCTTACCTTCCAAGGTTTTCTTTGAAAAAAAATAAAGAAATTTTATCTTTTTCAGTTTGGGTTTCATTAAGCCATATTATTAACAATATTAATTGGAAGCTTGATCAACTATTGATTGGTAAATTCTTTGGTACGGTAACTCTAGGTGTTTATAATATTGGCAATGAGTTAGCAAGTATGCCAACGCGAGAAACGACAACACCTTTAAATAGAGCGCTGTTCCCAGCATTTTCTCAACTCATCCATAAACCAGAGCGTTTTATCAAAGCTTACCTAACCAGCATTTCCATTTTCTACTCAATTCTATTACCCATAGGGTTTGGTCTGGTGATAGTAGCAGAGCCAATGGTACTTTTGGCCCTAGGTGAGAAATGGCAAGGGGCAATTCTCGTCATTGAAATATTGGCGGGTATTTATGCTGTAGCGTGTATTACTTCAGTAACCAAAGCCATAGCAATGGCTACGGGCAAGACTAAAATTATATTTAAACGGGATGTATTATTCTTTATTGTCAAAGTCGTGCTAAGTTTAAGTGGCCTTTATTTATACGGTTTTTTGGGACTTTTATACTCCAAATTAGTTAATTTAATATTTCTACTAATATACAACTTTTTCTTGGTACGCTACTTACTTAATGTAGGCATAGTTCAGCAATTAACGGTGTTATGTCGCCCTATTTTAAGCGTCTGTTTTATGTATTTCACTATGCTGTTATTAAAGAATCAGTTTACCTTTGAGAGCACCACATTAGGCCTGATAATAGAACTAACCTTACTTTGTATTGGAGGATCACTTTCCTATTGCAGTTGTCATTTTCTAATTTGGATAATACAAGGAAAGCCACAAGGTATAGAGCTAAAACTCAGCGGCGTAATCAAAAAAAAATTGAAAAGAGATAGAATATGATTTTACAAGAAATTATAAGACAACAAGTTTTATCAGCGATACCACCAAACGCAGCGAATATTGTTTTAGTTGATCCACCTGATCACCCTAATGTGGGGGACAGTGCCATATTATACGGTGAAATGACGTTTCTGTCTGTGCACTTTCCAGATGCGAAAATAAACTTCGTTGACTACAAAAGTTATGCAAATGGTCAAAAATATTTATTAGAGCGTGCAGACTGCATTTTATTTCATGGTGGTGGCAATTTTGGGGATTTATGGAAGCGCCATCAAAATACCCGTCTCAAAATAATGCGCGAATTCCCTCAGAAGCCTATGTTGCAATTTCCGCAAAGTATTCACTTTAAAGAGCCTGATAATATAGTCGAAATGGCTGAAGTTATTTCTGTCTGTAGTGATTACACACTTGTTGTCAGAGATAAAAATAGCCTAGCTTTCGCTGAAAAACATTTCTCATGTAAAACTAACTTAAGTCCAGATATGGCATTTTACATGCCTAAGTTAACGCGCTTGAAATCGCACCTAGATACATTTTGCCTACTAAGAGAAGATAAAGAGCTATTAGTAGACAAAACTGAAGCGATAGTTTCGATTCTTGACGAGCTTGCCCTTACTCATAAGCATGAAGACTGGGTTATTGAAGAAGCGCCACTAAAAGCCAAACTGAATGACTTATTATGTTGCTGGTTTAAATTACACCCTAGCATAACGCCAATACTCCAACCTATTTACGAATATATCCGTATCCTTTATATGCGAGATAATGTAAAAAGGGGCGTTAAACTGTTAAGCTCAGGAAAAATAGTTGTAACCGACAGGTTGCATGCCATGATAATGAGTCATTTATTAGGCATCACTAATTACACTTTTGATTCGCTAGGAAGCAAGGTAGCGTCTTTTTATCAGGCTTGGTTAAGTGACGCACCAATTACCCATCTAATTGACGATGTGGAAGACTTAAGAAAAACTCTAAAATAATGCGAATACAAGTGAATTAAAAACATTAAGGCAAAACAGATACGGGTAATGTCTAGCAAGACTTGCGTAAAAGCCCTTTAAGGAACTCATAGAATGTTAATTGGAAATGCAATATGTTTTTAAAAAACATCATTAAACAGACATTAATGCCATGCGTACCTGAGAACATTTTAAGTATTGTATTAGTTGATCCGCCAGATTATCCAAACATAGGTGATAGTGCAATTTTCCTGGGACAATTGAATTTTCTAAACATTCATTTTCCACAAGCTAAAGTACACTTTATTGACCATAGAAGTTACGCTAAAGGGCAAAAATATCTTTTAGAACAAGCTGATTGTATATTTTTTCAAGGTGGAGGAAATTTTGGTGATCTTTGGAAACGTCACCAAAAACTTCGACTTGCTATAATGAATGAATTTTCACATAAAAGGTTAATACAATTTCCACAAAGTATTCACTTTGAAACCCAAGACTCAATCAAAGAAACGGCAGATGCTATAGCAAAATGTGCTCACTATTCATTGTTTGTAAGAGATAAAAAAAGTTTGGAGTTTGCGCGACATAACTTCAGTTGTACAACTGAGTTAATACCCGATATGGCTTTCTATTTACCAACGATAGTGCGTCTGCCAGCAAAGTCTGATGTGTTCTGCTTACTTCGTGAAGACAAAGAACTTTTAGTGAATAAAACTGAGGCAATTAACCAATTATTAAAAGCCAAGGCGCTAACCTACTCTTATTCTGATTGGGTTGTCGAAAAAGCCCCATTACAGAGCAAACTAAACCTTTGGTTATGCTATTTAATCAAACGCTACCCTAGCCAAACCAAGTTAATACAACCATTTTATGAAAAACTACGCCTACATTATGCTCACACCAATCTCACCCGAGGAATAGCATTGCTTAGTCAAGGTGAACAAGTAGTAACCGACCGTCTGCATGCTTTTATAATGAGTACCCTGCTCGGTATAAAAAATTGCACCTTTGATTCTTTAGGAGGGAAGATTTCAAACTTTCATCATACCTGGATGACAGAGTCCGATTTAACTTTCCTACTTAACGAAGTTGATGACTTAAAAGATCACCTATAATGGAACAGAGTATGTCTAACAACGTTAAGAGTTCTCAGCTCTATGTTTCATCAAGCTTACTGCCTGATGGAGCTGGTTTTGTTGTGAACATTCAGAACAAATCTGCCCCCAAAGAAATATATTTTAAAAGTAAACACCCATTAGTTATGTCTGCAGAAGTGGAAGCTACGATTACATTACTACCAGCCATGCAACAAGGAATACCCAAAGTATTTTTAGAAGCAGAATTGGATACATACTTTAAAGCTGGTCAGTACACCGTTCAAAATATTTACAAAAGCTGGCATGAAAACTTTGCTCAAGTAGACTTTGAGCACAACCAGGCTACCTCTCTCCCTGTATTTAATTCCTCTGAAACTAAGGTTAACCCTCATAACTTTAAAAGACACGGCATGTTTTTCTCTGGTGGAATGGACTCGTTTTACAGTTTTCTAAAGCATCAAAACAAAATTACAGATCTGATATTTGTACATGGTTATGACATTAAACTCTCAGATCATGAATTAAGAACAAAAACGTCCGCTCAACTCCACAAGATTGCGGAACAAAATAATGTCAACCTCATTGAAATCGAAACTAATCTACGAGATTACTTAGATAAATATGTGACTTGGGGGGAATTAGGACATGGTGCCGCATTAATAAGCATAGGTCACTTGTTAAGCCACGAGTTTGAATCTATTACCATTCCTTCATCTTATCACTATGGTAACCTGTTTCCTTGGGGCACCCATCCATTACTAGATCCTCAATGGAGCTCCTCTAACTTAAAGTTTATTCATGACGGTTGTGAAGCAAAACGTATAGATAAAGCTAAGCTAATTGCTACAAACAGTTTAGCCCTTGAAAGCCTCAGAGTGTGTTGGCGTAACCCTAACAGTGCATATAATTGTTGCAAGTGTGAGAAATGTATTCGCACAATGATTAATTTAGAAATATATGATGCATTAGAGCACAGTCCAGCGTTTCCCGATAAACTCACTCAAGAAAAAGTTAGAGCGATACCTATTAATAGCCACAGTGCCAGAGAGTTTGTGTTAGAAAACCTAAAAGCACTAGAGCCATTTCCAGAAAAAATACTATTAAGTGAAGCACTAACCTATGCGTTAAATAGAAAACCTCCTAGCCCACCTATACATCATAGAGTTAGAAGATACCTGAGAACCTTACTTGGCAGAGATTAAAATATTTCTCTAGTAATAAGATTCCATTTAAATATTCAGATAAACTAGGTAAGTTAGCATCATAGTATTAAAAGAGTAGGCAATAAATGAAATTGGTTGGCATCATCCCCACCTTAAATAGGCACAATGATATTCGTCGCCTTTTCGACTCAATAGCCCAAATAACGCCTTCAACCGAAATTAGTTTCAGTATTTTATTAGTAGATAATAGTGGAGATGGAAATCTCAAAAACTTGGTCGATACGATTGAATGCCCTTTTGAATTATTTTATATAAATCAAAAGAAAAAAGGGCTGAGTAACGCCAGAAATGCGGCCATAGATGCAATTGAAGTTAACACTGATTATATTTGCACAATTGACGATGATCTGGTTTTACCAGAGAGCTTTTTAATTAATCTACTCACAAGTATTCAACAATATCCAAATGCTGGGATGATTGGTGGCCGAGTTGAGTTATTTAACGATAAAGATTTACCAATAACAATCAAAACAAGTAAACAGCACGAAAAATATACGGGTGGTTTGAATTTATTTGGATTCGTGCATGGTTGCTGTATGTTATTTTCAAAAGATGTCATGGATAAAGTAGGAAAATTTGACACCTACCTTGGCGCAGGAAGTAAATGTGGCTCGGCGGAAGATACAGATTATTATTACCGCATTTGGTTGAGTGGAAAAGATATAATCTATTGTCCTGATTGGTTTGTTTACCATAACCATGGCCGTCGAACAGATGACGCTAGGATTACTTTAAAAAGAAACTACTTAATTGGCCAAGGAGCATTTTTAGTCAAATACTTACTATCTTTTGAGTTTAATGCCATGAAAATGATTTATTGGGATTTATCACATGATGTTAAATCATATTTTAATAAAGGCAATAATAAAGCGCCGACTGATGGGAGTCTCTATAAGTGGAAGAAACGTATATATGGCGGATATAATTATTTAAAAAGGCGAAAAAAGTAAAATTATAGAATTGATATAATCATCCTCTAAATTTAAAACTCCGATATGCCCCTATAATACCTGATGTCATCAAACTTGACTAAACCATTTTGCTAGCTGTTGTTACTCACTTTACTCGAACTTTCTCTAACGGTCTTCAAAGCATTTAAAGTCGCAGTAACTAGTATAAAAAGCACACAGCATAATGATATTGATATAAAGAATTTACACACAGCGACTGTGGCATAACTAAAATGATCTATCATCAAAATTTGAATGAAATACATGATACCGCCGTGTAATAAGAAAATGTAAAACACAGCACTAGCTAAAATTACAATTGGTCGATAAAAAATTGTTGGTACTTGTATTTTTTTAAACAATAAAAGCACTGTCGCGAAGCTAGAGAATATTAAAAATCGATTTATTGAGATTTCTTGGTATAGTTGAAACACAATAAATGCACTAATAACAATCAGTAACCAGCATATACATAATTTTAGTGGTGATTGATTTTCGTCCTCAATACTTGCCCACACAACCCAACCCAAAATAAAATTCCAAGCAATATAGTGAGGTAACTTCCAAAAAAGCTCTGCACTACTTAAATATTGATCTATAAATGGTGGAATCAATATTGAAAAAAATAACATTACAAGACTAAAACCCAAAAGCGATATGCGAGTCCACTTAGCAAAATTGAACACAAATGCGATTAAGGCGATGACTAACATTAGTTGAGTAATCACTTGTACATACCAAACAGGGAAAGCAGCTATTTTTTGAGTATAGAAAAAGTTACTAATTAACAGAATCTCTTTCCAATCAAACTTATTGAAAAGTAAACTATAAAACCCCATTAGTAATAAACTGGGTATCAATAACTTTTTAAGTAACCTTGCAATATCTACAGCTAGTTCAGTGTTATCTTTCTTTAGGGAAAAACGCGCAAAATTTAGGCCAGATATGAGTATCAGGATATTAAGGCCACCTTCTAGATTATGCCAACTAGAGTGATTAAGTACCACTAAACAAATTCCTAACGCTTTCAGGAAATCTGTGACTTCAATTGTGCGAAACGAAGTAAAATAATTAAAACTCATTGCCATACCTAGAATCTTGTAATGATTGAATACTCATGTTGTGCCAGTTGTCAGGTAAATTACCAAGGTATTGCTCAAGTGCACTTGAAACAGCAACGTATGACAAGGAATCACCGGAGAGAGACCTAAACGTACTTAAATCATCGCATGTAGGGTTATTTAGAATAGAGCTGTATATATCTGCAACACTGTCCCAAGGCTTTTCAGCTAATCCTAACAAAATAAGGACTTCTTTTTTAAATTCACCTAAAAATAACCGTGTACTTGATTTTTGCTTAACACCTTCTACAAAAAGCTTTAGAAGATATTTATAGTCAAACTTGTCGTTTGACAACCTAGGTATCGTACTTACCATCTCGATTTGAAAAATCTCAGGGGGCAATGTATAACTTAATGATATTTGATGAGAAATTGATGAGATTAAAGTTTTGTCCTCTGTTTGAATTACAACTAATATTTTCTCGTCATTTCCGGTTACAGCAACGATAGCGTCGGTATTTGATAACTTATTTTGAATATCATCTAAGTTTACTCGTATTCCAAAAGGTTTAACAAAACGAGACACGCGACCAATAATTTTAAACAGCCCATTGCTTTTTCTTAATGCGATATCCCCAGTATGCAAGGCTTCCATATACTCCATTGAAGCGAAATCATTCTGACTAAGTGCGTACCCCATCATTATATTAGGGCCGCGATAAATTAGCTCACCAGCAACTCCTGAGTCCGTAATCTCTTTTTCCTTATCGTCATGTAACGTTAAATTACCGCCATGGATTGCAACACCAATACAATCTGAATGCTCAAACACCTGTTCTGGAGGTAAATAACTAATCCGCGGAGATGCTTCAGTTTGACCGTACATTATAAAAAATAGTTTGTTGGTGAGTTTTAATTGATTAGCAAAATGCAATATTACATTTTGAGATAACTTCCCTCCTGCTTGAGTCACATAACGAGTAGATGGAGCTGATGAGAAATCAAAATTTACCGAAAATAATGCTTGGAAACTATAAGGCACACCAGAAAAACTCGTCACGCTGAATTGTTTGTAAATATTCCAAAAATTTTCATTCGTCACAGACAAACCCGTGAGGACAATTGAAGCCCCTACTCGAAGATGAATATTTACGATTGATAACCCATAAGAATAATGAATAGGCAGTGAGGTAATAGCACGGTCAGTATTGGTGACCTTTAAGTAACGAATGATAGCGTCACTATTCGATATAATATTACTATGCGATATCTTGACTAATTTGGGGGAGCCTGTCGATCCCGATGTGCTCAAGAGTAAACAAAGCTCGTCATGCAATTGAATTGTTTTCGGGTTATAAACTTTAAATTCAGGTGTGTCTGTATGAGTATTAACAATAAAATTAGGCTGGTATGAATAAGCGAGCTCTTCAAGTTGTTGATGATTATCTGCAGCGACTAATAAAACAGGATGCCCCCCTAACATACAGGCGACATAGGCAACAATTGTCGAATAATTGTTTCGAGCGTTAATAAAAACAAGCTTTGACTCTTGCCCTAACTGTTCAGTACATACTATTGCATCAGCATATAATTTCGCATAACTATAATCCTCTCCGCTATCATTGATTACGGCTGTATTATGCCTAAAAGTATAAATATGGCTAAATAATGTCGGCATTGAGCGAATTGCCTCAGTTGTCATTAAGTGTATCAGCTTATTATATTCTAGAGGTTTCTCCTTTTTTTACCATGCCAATCAAAGCACGATAGAAACATACTCGGTTATTTAACCCGATGTACAATAAACATTTAAAATGAAACTTATCCACAAAATGAACACTTCATTATTAACTACAAACTGTTTTGCCAGCTAACCTGATATCTTACAGTTATGTAAGATAAACTAGAACCGACCCGTATCAGCAAATTAAAAGCTTACTTAAAGCGCTTTATAGTCAAGCTATTACAGTATAATTATGTCTACACACTTGGTTCTGATAGATAACAAAGAGACGTGAAAAAATACTAGATCAGCAGTCTATTAAAGAACCTAATCATCAATTGAGAGCCGAACCAGTAACAGAACTATTCTAAACTTTGTTGTAAGTCCCACCATAGCCCTATTACTTGTGATGTATCACTTGAAAAATATCTTAAAAAATCACTCTAATTACGTCATTTAAATATCTATTTGTACTGTTCTTGCCGACGAAGTAGACTAATAAAAAGTGTAATAATGATAGATTTTTGAATTATGAAGAAGAACTCGCCAATTGAAAAACCCCATTTTATTTGTATCGGTTCACAGAGAGCAGGAACAACTTGGCTACATGAATGTTTATCAGAACACCCCGACGTATTCGTACCTGAACAAAAAGAATTACACTTTTTTAATACCCATTATGAAAAAGGTTTGGAGTACTACCAATCTCATTTTTTAGAAGCCGATGAAAACAATAAAAACCTAGTTGTAGGTGAAGTTACCCCAAACTATTATCACGACAAAACTGCATTATTAAGGATAAAAGAGCATTACCCTAACGTGAAAATTATTTTTATTTTACGTGAACCCGTCTCTAGAGCCTTTTCTCACTATCAACTTAGTTCTATGGGGCCTTTTCAAGGTCTGAGTTTCAAGGATGCTTACCAGCAGTTTAATGTGATTAAATATCTAAGCAATCAATCACAACATTTACAAAATGTATTTGAAATTTTTGGTAACAAACATGTATTAGTTAAGTTTTACGACGATATCAGCAAGCAACCTGAGAACTTTGTTTCTAGCGTTTATAAATTTATTGATGTTAACGCTGACTTCGTTCCTGAGAAAATTAATCAGAGAATTAATCGTATAGTGCTGCCTGATTTACAAGACAAACTTAACCGCCTAGGCTTAAGTTTTATCATCGAACTTGTGAAAAAGTCTCCTTTTTCTGAGTTGATAAAGAAAAAATTTCAAGGCAATACAAAAACCAATAACAAAAATGATCTAGCTGAATACAAAAAAGATTTCACACAAGATATCGAGAACCTGGAAAGCTTGTTAGACGTCAACCTTGAACATTGGAAGTAACCCGCATATTCCATCTCATTAAAAATAGTCCAAATACAACGAGTAAAATAGGGAAAGGCCACTTCAACGCGTAAGCTAATTTTTCAAAGTAATATTTATTAGTAATAAAGTGTTCAACTCCACTCCATTTTTGATAAGAGTTACCATAAATGCGCTGCAATACTCTTACATCAGAAGCTTTATATCCTGCTTGTGTATAAAAATCTCCTATTAGGGCAGGCTTTTGGTTTATTTCACTGAGAGTATAAGGCAATACAACGCCATAATCAGGATCCAACACTATTTCACTATTGTCACTGGTTTGAGCCATGACTACAACATGACCAGGAAATGAAATTATTTTATTTTTTATATTAGACTGAGTAAGTAATTGGGACATAACCATAGATGCATCACCACAGATACCTACTCCTCTTCTAATACTTCGCTCATAATCAGCATAGTGATATTTTTGATACTCAGGAATGTTAGAGAACTTACCCATGAAATAAAGAAAATAATTTTCCCATATAGGGATGAGTTGATGAAACCTATCTGTATCTTCTTCTGCATGCCAGTTAATATGCAAAAGGCTTTCCGATATGAGTTTTGTTAGCCTTAATAAGTAATCATCTGACTGCTCTTTATCCCCTTTAGGTAATGTTTCCATTGCTTCTTCAAATGTTATCAGCTTCTCATTATCAAACCTTGTATCTGTCTTGTGGACAAACTCGCTTCGGATATTTTTAGTTAAGCCAATAAAATTAATTGTCAGCAAAGTTGCTCCAACAATAATGAGGGAGACGCTAATAAACCTATACGTTAGATACATACTTTTATTCTTCATTACAACAACTACACCTTTAACACCGAAAACCGTTATTTATCGACACCAATGCTTACTCACAACCTAATCAGGATTCACATTTTTTGTTTCTTGAGGTTTTAAAATATACACATTGTACACACACGCTGTGTACAAAATAATCCAATATAAAACTTCTGCTCTTAACCTATTTAGAAATGTCATTGTTACAATAAAGGTAATAAGAGCACACTGTATCGCAAGTATTTTAAAATACGCATCAACATTCCCAACACCCTTTAATTTTTTCTTAGCTGCCTGTGTCGTTTTATAAGCCCCCCATAACATCATCATAAATGCGATTATTCCAGGGTAACCAATTTCGCTCAATGTTTCGAACCAAGTGGAATGAACAGAACGATGTTTACTGCCCCCAGTATTGATATTTTCGGGAATATATACTGGTGCGTAGTAATTAAAACCAGCTCGACCTGCGCCAAAGGGATAATCTTTAGACATTTCAATAGCGGCTACCCAATAAGCAGTTCGAGTAGCACCCGATTCTTTTTCTTCGTCTACTTCTGTTTCGACCATTAATGTTTGCATTCGTTTGATAAATCCATCATCAATAATAACTGTTGAACCGGCTAGGCCTAAAATAACGATAGCAATCACGGTAAGTTTCTGATTTTTTCTCTGAAAAGAGGAGAAATACATACTCCAAATAAATACACTAAGCCCTACTGACACACCAAGGAAAGCGCCTCTACTATTTATTAGTATTAGCGCATTCGCTACAAACACTCCGATAATCGCAAATAGGGCTTTTATTTTCACGTTAGAGTTAACCCAGAAATAATAAAGACACAAAACCACCGCGGGGGCTAATGCAGCAGAAACACCATTGGAATCTGGGGCATCAACCATTCCCACGCCTTCAACCCGGCTGCCTGAATTGCGACCAAACTGAAATACATAAAATGATAGATAAAACGCTCCATACAGATAGCCATAGATTAAATAATCTAACTTTTTCTCAGTGTCACAAAGAATGTACCCCAATGAAACTATTACTGCTAAGGTGACGAAAGCCTCTACTGCAATTGAATGTGGTACAGGCAACACCGCGTAGACTGAAGCGCCAACATATAACAATACAACTATATATAACCAACGTAACTGAGGGACTTTCAACGGGTTATTTTCAATTATTTTAGAAAAATTCATCATTACGATTAATATCAATAAAAGAACGATATAGAAAGAATAACTAAGATCTGGAATACTTTTCCCCCACCACTTTGTGGCAGGATTAAAAAAATAAACGCCTTGATACAATACAAAAATAAACACGGCAGACTTTCGGAAAGCTAGAGCAATGCATGCTATGAACGTTCCATAAAACATTAAAACACTAATCATTTTGTAATCATCTTACTTTTGTGAACTTAAACACTTTGCATTGTCTAAAAATTAATTTTAAATACTTCTGAGTGATGTCAATATTCGATAACTCAACTAAAAATGGCTTTCATTCATAATAAATTGACAACATGAACTTCGCTGCTACTGTCATAAACCTCATGATAAATCATAGCAGTGTAACTTAAAGTTTCATTATATTATTCGATACTAAAGTCTCGATACCCCATGAGAAGGTAATAACCTAAATAGACTTAACACCACAATTTAAAATATAAGATTCTGTTTAATTCATTCAATATGACTCAAAATAAACAATTATCTTACCCTTCCATTCACTCTACTCCAAAATGTCAGTCATTATGCCAACTTTCGAGTATGCATAGACCTAAAAGTCGCTAAGCTTATAAAACGACTTTCATCTCATAGCTCGACAATATGTATATACAATATACGCCCTTTAAATAAACTCATCCGAATTGCCACTGGGAACACTAGCAACAAAGAACGGTATTAAAATAACTTTTTCGCTGTCTGGCATAATGTCCTTATGCAATAATGCGATCAATGATAGATTGTGCAGGCTAGAGTTGGAAGAACGCGCATATTGTCGTTTAATCAGTATTGAAATTTATTTAAAAAAGAAGGAATAAGTTTGACTATCAGTGCTCCTACTTCGATATCTACCAGCATGAAAATCTGTGTTATTACACCCAGTATCCTTCTTGCAGCTTTGTCATTGTGCGCCCTATGGTATTTTCCCATTGCTCAACTATCTCTACTAATTGCAATCATACTTTATGTGGGTTTATTATTTTACAAGCCACTGAGCTGGATAATTGTTCTACCGTTAATTACAGTTGGTTTAAGCTTATCTCCGTGGAGCGGTAGGTTTATCTTTAACGAACACGACATGTTCGTGTTGATTACCGTTGCAGTAGGACTATTGAATACACTTAGATCACCAAACATGGGACAAACATATAATATGTTAATCCCTTTTATTGTTACTGCTTTTTGTTTGATATCCATCACCCATGTCCCACTTGCTACGTTGTTTGGCCCCACAACTCAAAACTTTTATTTTTCAGAGGCTTACCCCTTATCCGTGACAAAAGGTATAGCCTATGGGTTAAGCCTTTGTTGGATACTAATAAAGCAATGCCAACAAGATAGAAAATTAGTTGTGTCCTATCTGATTTTTGCCGCAGTATTAACCTCTATATTGCTTTTTATTATTGCACTGTGGGAAAGAAAGACTTTTGGAGTATTGCTTGATAACACCCCTTGGATGAAAGTGGCTCATTCATTTCTAAATTTTTCTGGTGCCTATCGCATGACAGGAGTCATGGCTGATATGCATACAGGAGGCGAGAGTTTAGATGGTATATTCTTACTACTTGCCCCGCTTAATTTATTAGGCGTTTATGTGTATAAGTCTCATAAGGCCAAAGTGTTCGCTCTAGTTGGACTACTTAGTATTCTATATTGTGTTTTGGTAGGTTTCACTCGCGCAACATATGTAGCCACTACAATTGGTCTACTAGCTTTTGCCACTATGCATTTTGCTTGGGAATTAAAAGCAAAAAAAAATCAAATGAACTCATTCCCTGTTTTCAAGTTATGCACTTATGGAATTTATATCATCAGTGTTTGGTTTGCTTATGCACAAACAGGTTATTACGTCATTGGCGCTGCAGCCCTCGGCCTAATTCTAACCATGTTTGTGAATCAATATAGAGCTAAACTAAACCAGGCCTATTGGCCTATAATTTTAATGATAAATATTCTAATTATTTATATATGCATTGATAGCTTTTACGATAGTAAATGGGTAGAAAAAACAAATGATAATATGTTTTTGTTATTTGTTGCCTTAAGCGGCATCATTATCACTATATTTATTGCTAATTATCCCTCATTACAAAAAGGTAAAAGTCCTTTTTACCATCACTTAACCATTATTATAATTTCAGCAATATTGACTGTTGCTATTGGTGGCACACGAATTCAAATGAGAATGGATACCACATCAAGAGATTTAGATACTAGGGTTGCCCATTGGAACACTGTTATTGACTCTTCTCAGTGGTCTTTCAAAGATATAGTTATGGGCAATGGCTTAGGCAGTTTTCCGTCAAATTATGTCACCAATCAACCTGACTTGGTTCGTCGTATTGGAAGCTACACTTTAACAACAAATGGAAAAGAGAACATTCTACTACTTGGCCCAGGCGAAGATTTAGCTTTTGGACAACGACTTGAATTAACACCCAACACTCAATACAGATTGAACATTGAACTCGATTCGCATTCCATTACTACTAAAACTGAATTAGTCGCCTCTTTATGCGAACGAAATTTAATCATCTTCGAATATTGGGCGGTCAACTGCGAAGCTCAGAGAATTAAAATTCCCTCTAGCGAAGATACACTATCAATTTCAACAATCATCAACAGTAAAACAGTTGGCTCCAATATCGGCATTAAGCGCCTACCTACAGTCATGCTACTAAGGTACAAGAAAGGGCCAGCCCCACTAGCGATAAAGAGTATTGAGTTATTAGATAATAGCTTAGATTCAACTGTTACTAATAGTCACTTTTCTAAAGGAACGGATCATTGGTTCTTCTACCATGATTTTGAACATTTACCATGGCACATAAAAAACATATATTTATCCGTATTCTATCAGTTAGGTGCAATAGGTAGTCTACTGTTTGTAATTATGTTAGGAATTGCAACCAAAAAAGTGATTGCTAGCCCCGTAGAGAGCCAACCTTTAAATGGGGCAATCGCAAGTATAATATTAGCTTATCTAGCGTTTGGGATGTTTGGCGACCCACTGGATTCTAGCCGAGTGAGTAGTCTGTTTTTTATGTTATTGTTTTTTCTTGTCAGCAATAAAACGGTCAAGACTTAACATTAACGACTTCAGTCGTTCTTAACCAATCAAAACAAGTGAATCCACGATGATGAATATCTTATTTTTATCTCACAGAGTGCCTTTTCCACCTAATAAAGGGGAAAAAATACGAACCTTTAATCAACTTAAATTTCTTGGTGATAATGGGCATAATATTCATGTACTGGCTCCGTTTGAAGAAGAACAAGAACTCGATTTTTTTTATACACTTGAGCAACAATATTGCCAGGTAGCCGATGGTGTTAAGCTATCTAACAAACTACTTAGGCTAAGTACTGGTTTAGTAAAAGGCAAAGCCCTTAGTGTGGCTAATTTTTATAGCAAAAATTTACAACAGACGTTTGATAAACTAGTCAAAAACAAAAAGTTCGATGCCATAGTATGTACTGCTTCTAGTATGGCTGAATACGTATTTAAAAGTCATTGGCTTGCAGAAAACCCATGCCCCGCCCTTTTGATGGATTTTATGGATTTAGATTCAGACAAATGGCGACAATACTCCGAACGTTCAACCTTACCAATGAAATGGGTCTATCAACGTGAAACTAGACTAATCAGCAAGTTCGAAATTAACATTGCTGAACGTTTTGATGCCTGCTTTTTTATTACAAATACTGAGAAAGAGCTATTTAGCAAAGGGGCGCCTAACGCAGATAACATTTTTGCTGTTGAAAACGGGATGGATACTCAGACTTTTAAACCGGCTCTCCTACCTATCCATTCAGAACAACCGGTATTACTTTTTACAGGTGTAATGAATTACGCACCAAACGTCGATGCTGTTGTATGGTTTGTTGAAAACGCTTGGTCTCAAGTATTAGCGAAATGGCCTGAAGCAAAATTTTATATTGTCGGAATGTCGCCATCTGATAAGGTTAATAATTTAAGTAAACAGAAGGGAATTATTGTCACTGGTTTTGTTGATGATATTTTGCCATATTTTCACCAAGCTACCATATTTATAGGGCCCTTTAGGATCGCACGTGGCGTACAAAATAAAGTGTTACAGGCATTCGCTTGCGGCATACCCGTAATATCTACCCAGATGGGAGCAGAAGGCATCAGGTGTAAAGACAAAGAAAACATATTACTTGCAGCTACGCCCGAAGACTTCATAAATGAAATTGAAACCCTAACGTTAGATAAAGCACTAAGCCAAGAAATTGCAGGCAATGCATTAGCAATAATACAACAACATTACGCTTGGGAGGGAGTGCTTGCTCCTTTTGATAGCGTTTTAAGCGAAGTTACAAGCGTTAAGGTCAAAAATAGCTAATGAAAAACATATTAAAATCCGCAGCCCATATCTTATTCAAATTGTTAGCGTTACCTATATATTGTTTGTTTTGGCTATTATCTTTAATTGGCTCTGCAGATGGTTTGTTTTCCAGTTTTGTACAATTCTTCAGTCTTTTTCCTGGAATGTTTGGTGTATATCTAAGAGCCGCATTTTATAGATATACAATGACCTATTGCGATAACGACGTAGTAATAGGATTTGGCACTTTATTTTCTCAACAAGACACCGAAATATACTCAGGCACTTATATTGGCCCTCAATGCAACATCGGAAAATCGAAAATTAACAGAAACTGCTTAATAGGCAGCGGGGTGCACATACTAAGTGGAAAGGGCCAACATAACTTTGACGATATTGACATCCCATTAAAGGATCAAGGAGGCAAGTTTGAAAAAGTGACTATTGGAGAAGATAGCTGGCTAGGAAACGGCTCGATAATTATGGCTAGTGTCGGAAAAAAATGTGTGGTAGCGGCCGGCTCTGTAGTGGTGAACGAAGTGCCAGACTATGCAATCGTTGCTGGTAACCCAGCTAAAGTAATCAAAAGTAGAAAAGTTTAAAAAATAGTCCGTAAGCGACTGATTTTAAAGAGAATATGACATTATTACAAAGCAATGACGTCACAAAACTAAGATGCCAAAAGCAAGGAAGCATTTCTGGAAAAGAGCCTTAGAAACATTATCCAATTCAGCTTAACGATACTCTTCTATAAGGCTACCTAAAGTAGTCCCCATTAATCTGGGCAAAAAGATAACAGTTACCACTGTATATGTAGCGCAAAATATTGATCCCGAGACTAAAAGCATCATCACTTGACCTATCTCTATCTGCATTGTTACCCAATGACTTAAGGCTAAAGAGATACCAGATATCCCACCGGATACTACTAGCGTGATGCCAACTTGTATAAATTTAAGCGGTACGAAAGAATGCAATATCATTGCAATCAAAAGTGTTAATGTAAGACCAATCAACACTCGCAACCACACGGTTTGATTTAAATCATTAAACATTTGTAAATAAGTCAGTAGGGTAACTACAACCAAAATTAAACTAAAGATATCAAAGTAAAAAAGAACTCTCACTCGACCTATAGCCGTCAAGGCACTTTCAATAACCAGCAGAAAACAATAGTAAAAGAATAATAATGACATAACACCAAGCAATTCACCTGCTATTACCCACTGCTTACCTAGCAATACATCTATAATCAATCTAGGGTAAAAAAGCATAAAAGAAGTGATAGGAACGACAATAAAAGCTACCAAACACAATACCTTACTTACTCTTCTACCCAGTTTATTGGGAGTATTTTTATGATCTTTAAAGTCGGCTAAAAGAGGCTCAATGGCAGGTCCTATAATATTATGTCCAGGCAACATAGCGACATCTCTTGCCATATGGTAATTACCTAATTGGATATTTCCAAAAAACTTAGCAACAAGCACAGTATCAACCTGAGAGCCTAAATAACCGACAATATATTTACCTAAAAGCCATTTAGAAAACAGCCACTGTTCACTCACTTTAATTAAACTAAAAGAAGGACGATAAGAGTGGATCCTATAACTGCCTATAGTAAAAACAATTGCGCCAACTATGTCAGCTACCACAAAAGCCCAGTAATTACGCCAGTAAAAAGCAACAAAAATAACAATGATAAAACTGATAACTCTTTGCACTAAGGATAGGTAAAATATTTTTTTATACTCTAACCCTCTCTTTAGTAGTAACAACCCGGGGGTTTTTAAGGCATTAAAAATGAGTGTTGTCGATGCGACTTGTATAACAATGGTAAGCTCAGGTTTATCAAAGAAAGTGGTGATGAATGGAGCCAAAATAATTAATGAGAAACATACCAACACCTTTAACAAAAGATCCAAGGTCCACGCGGTATTTAAGTCTTCATCATATACGTTAGATTTTTGGACTATATATTGCTCAGCCCCTGTATGGGACAATATATCGAAGAGATGTATGACAATTGCAATAATAGCTATCATTGCAAAATCTGTTGGTGTGAGAATACGCGCTAGGATAAGCGTGCTAATTAATCCGATGATGCGACTTAAAAATTTAGCTCCACTAGAAAAAGCCGCACTTGTTATCAACTTATGTTTCAAATATCACCATTTTGAGATACACCAATTACATCATACTGCTTTAATTCAAATTGTTCATAAAAGCTAGAATTTCGGGCTATTGGCTTATTTCCTAATTCAGGTACAAACCATTTAAAGCACGCAGTATTTTCAGCCGCAATAAAAATATCTTCAGGAGTCTGCCCAATTCTCTCTAGCACATCAGGATGTATCTCTAATAAAACAATACAAGATTTAGCCTGTGAAATTAAACGTTTAGCTCCTTCGAATACAGCTAGCTCTTGCCCTTCCACGTCGACCTTGAATACTAATGTATTTTCCAAAAAAACAGCGTTATTTCCCGCATGCCATGCATCTAATGTAAGAACGTCGGTTGCACCTTCTCTAGTTTCATCGATATAACCTTCATGATCATTCGAGCGATTCTCATTAAAGTAGAACTTAGCATTCCCAACAAAATTAGAGACTGCAGCCTGTTTACATTCATATGGTTTACCCATTTCTTTTAAGTTGGCTTTCAATATTGGAAATGAATGTGGGTTTGGTTCAATAGCAATTATATTCTTAACTTTAGAGCAATGAGAAACGATTAACGATGACACTACACCTATGTCAGCCCCTAAATCAAAAAAGGTAAAAGGAGTCTTTAGATTGTTCAATACATCACAAAAAGGCAAAAATTCATCTAGATAGTAATTTTCTGGCCCCTTTTCTAGCCAAAAACACCATTCACTCACGGGCACACAAAATCGTCTATTATCTATGTTATGTATAATTACTTTATTAGGAAAAAATTTAGATAACCAAACAAACACCTTATACTTTCCTCGCCACTCTGTTTTTTGCAGAGTAGTCAAAACATAATTGACTCCAGAGGGGAAAAGTTGAAATGGTTGCATCGGTAAACCTGACTTTTTAAAAATCAAAATATTGACTTAACTCTACAAAATTATCTTGAGTTAAACCTTTGAAATAAAGCTTATCTTGTTTTATAGATACAGAATCAGTAATTTGAGAGATTGCGATTAAACCACTTCCCGTATAGCTACCCATTAATATTTTATAAATTTCATAGAGTTTAGCCATTCGGTTATTGGTAAACACCTTACCATCGACAACATACCAATAACTTAATAATCGCTTTCCATGAGGGTTAACAATCATGGATAAATCGATATTGAGATTGTCATCAAGTTGATAAGAGCTTTTGCTTTCTAACGTCCATACTTTTTGAGGGTATAACCTATTAAGAGAGCTAATTAACTCTCCATGCCCTTTTGGATACCACACTATATATATCTCTACAGGTATACCATTCAATTTTTTCAAAAACTGAAACTCTTGATAAGGCTGGTTAAATTCTGGCTTCCATGTACTTTCATAATCAGTTGAAGGTATAGATTGCTCTGTCATTAACAAGACTTTCAGGTTTTGACTTGTCTCACGTAAACTTAATTGAGTATTAATTGAATTAAACCAAATAAAGAAAGAGAACATAATAATTATGGTAATGGCTGATACTTGATAACACCCTTTCACATTGATCTTGGAGGAAGGATCTGTTTTTTCTGTATTAATTACGGGTTTACGATGCTTTTCTCGAACTAATTCACCAAGGCCCAATAAACAGACTATAACTAAAGAAAAGAATATCCACCCGTAGATAAGATGATCAGCGCCTACAGCATGCTCCATATCGGTTAAATAACCCGTTAGAATTATTCCAAAAACTCGAATTGCATTCGCAACAATAGGAAACAAAATAGATATCGACATAAAAATAATTCGTCGTTTTGTATTAATTAAGTTTAAATAAGAATACAAAGAACCGATTACGACAGAAGCGATAAAAAAACTAATCCCAGAACAAGCTTCAGCAACTAAGAACTTCCCTTGAGGTATCTCTATATATAAACCAGTTCTATAAATTGGAATACCTGTCCAGTTCAACATTATCATAGATAAATCAGCTGTGACTTCTTGGAGTGTTGGAATGAGCTCCTCACCGACAGGAATACAAAATAAGATGAAGACTAATGGGAACATGATTTGAAAAGCGACTTTATTACCTAAGTAAGCCCACAAAGCCAATGGTAAAAAAGTAAAAGTTGCCACATGCATAAATAATTTAACATCACCTGCAATGCCGACTGCATAAAGTAACAAGCTACCAAGGCATAAAATTAAAACAAAATAATTAGGCTTAATTTGATTGACGTTCAACTCGTCTTTTTTCAAATAAATCAGATAGGCGCTGCCGGGTAAAACAAATAAGCAATGATTAAATATTTCAGATATAAGCCAGATATCAATAGCAGTTGATAGTCCCTGCCAAAAAACAAAGACCCAACTAACTAAGATGGCTATTAAACTAAGGAATACAGGTTTAAGTTGAGGTTGCTCCATATTTACTACTAAGCTTCCTTTCAAAATACGTCTTCCTTATTTTGATGGTATGTTATACACGTCTTTCATGGTTCCCCATGAGAAGTCCTGCAACAACTTTTCCAACTTGCCATATGTTTTGTCTAAATTAACATAGTGCCTAAATTTAGATTTAAGGGGCGCATTATTTAACCGTGGTTGCTCACTATCGATCTCCCAAGGGTGAAAATAAAATGAGTAAGGTTGTCTTTCTTTTTTCAAATAACTAGAAACTAAAAATTTAGATAATGCATAAGGGTAGAGTCTAAAATATCCACCACCGCCGATTGGAGTTTGTTTACCCATGAGCTTTAAGGTAGGGATGGGAATTTCAACAATTCCCTCTTTACGTTTGTAGGTAAACCTTGGCCAGTCAGGTGTACCGTAAAGGTCATGTTTAACTGGATAAGTACTAGAACTGTAGCCAAAGTCTAGTTCTGTTAAAACTTCAAAGGCCCATTCATTATCATATCCAATTGAAAAGCTAGGCGCTCGATAGCCTGTTATTCTCTCTCCGATAAGCCCTTCGAGATGATCTTTGGAGCGTGTAACATCCTCTTTGAATTCCTTACGATCTTGGGAAGTGGCTCTTCGATGAGCATAACCATGACTCGCGATTTCGTGACCCTGACGATGAATTTCTGTAACAAGTTCAGGAAAACGCTCTGCCACCCACCCCAAAACAAAAAACGTAGACTTCACATTATACTTAGCGAACAAATCTAATAATCTGCGAGTATTAGCATCAACCCTAGGTTGGTATTCTTTCCATTGTGAAGGGTCGATAACTGATTCAAAGGCAGAGACATGAAAAAAATCTTCTACGTCGACCGTCATAGCATTAAGAATCGGGGTAGCCACTGTTATCTTCCTTTGCCAAAGAGTACGACTTCAACCGTTCTGATCAAAATCAAAATATCTAACATCACACTTTGATGTTTGACGTAATAAAGATCAAATTTCAATTTTTCCATGGAGTCTTCAACACTAGCTCCGTAAGGGTAATTAAGTTGTGCCCAACCAGCTAACCCCGGTTTAACATTATGCCTTTGATTATAGTAAGGTATTTCTCTTATCAACTGTTCTACAAATTGAGGACGTTCTGGTCTGGGGCCAATAAAAGACATTTCACCGCGATATACATTTAATAATTGAGGTAACTCATCAATTCGATATTTGCGAATGAACGCCCCAGTTTTAGTAACTCTTGAATCATTGGTTGTAGCCCACTTTGCACCGTCTTTTTCCGCATCCGGTCGCATACTTCTAAACTTAATAATTTTGAAAAGACGACCATTGAGGCCCACTCTTTCTTGTTTATAAAAAACAGAAGCACCTTTTACTCTTATATCTTCGAAAAAGATAATTAAAGCTGTAATCAACATAAACGGCCAAGTCATTAATAAGACTATAGTAGCTAAAACACAATTTACAGAGTAATCCAGGGCATCCCTTAAATAGTTTTGAGAGTTAAATCCATTGGAATAAATCACCCAACTTGGGTACATTAGATTCACAACAATTTGCCCCGTTTCACGTTCCATAAAGTCTAACAGATCAGTGACTTCGACTCCTCTCAAGCGACAGTCAAATAAAATCTCAACCGGCAAGGTACCTCGTCTTTGGTCACAGGCAATAATCACTTCATCAATATCATTATCAGTAATAAAATTTCTAAAGTTTTCGTCTATTCTTACGTGAATAAGCTTTTCGTTTTGAATCCCTTCTTCCCTGTTATCACCCGGAATAGGAATAAAACCAACCAGTTCAAAACCAAATCTATCCACTTCACGCCGCATTCTTTTTTCAATAATTGAGGCTCTCTCACCTGCACCAATTACTATAATTTTCGCTTGACCAAGACCAAGAATGCCGAGTCTATTTACAAAATAGCGAAGAAAAACCATGGCAACGATTGTTAGACCTGCGTATATAGGTAGGTAATATTCGCTAACCTCAACGCTTTGAAAGAAACTACTACTTATTACTTCGGTTACAAAGTATCCGATCGCCACGCTAACAAAAATACGCCTTATGATCCCTCGGAAAGTCTCACGAAGCTTAGATTCATATAATCCCACTGATAATGCTGAAACAATGACTAAAATAGTAAAAAAGCCAATTTGCACAAAAAAATCAATTGTTGCAATAATGTTATAAGAATCATTCAAATAATGTTTTACAAGCAAGGAAGCTAAATACCCGACATAAGCCACCATTAAAACTTCTAACGCCATCAATACATTTGAGCGTCTAATTTCTTTTTTACTTCCAAAACTCATTTATCTTTTCCAACCATGTATTAGGATCCGAACTCTTGTATATCAATTGATAACCAATAAAATTATATCAAATTCTTTTTTCAATATAATCACCATATTAAGGTTGTCTAGCAAGAGCAAAACTTGCTACATTGAGAGTGAGCGACTTCAAACTTACGGGATAGTAATCTACATGAAGACTAACAAAATAGCATTGTCAAAATTAATATTTTTTCTAATTTTATTAACAACTGGATGCGCAAGTAACCTAAGTAAATTGCCAAGCGCGACTAAGTACACATCCATCACCACCTCGGTTGATGATTATCAGTATCTGATCGGCCCTGGCGATAACTTATCTATTTTTGTATGGCGAAATCCTGATATATCAGGCTCATTTATCGTACGTCCCGATGGTAAGGTCACTACCTCACTAGTAGAAGATATAGAGGTATCAGGTAAAACCGCTACGATGCTCGCAAGAGAAATTGAAGAGCAATTAGGCAAATATATTAATAATCCAAGAGTTACGGTGAGTGTAACTAATTTCACAGGCCCATTAAGTGAGCAAGTCAGAGTAATTGGTGAAGCAACTAACCCTAGTGCAGTCAGCTATACTGAAAGAATGACATTATTGGATTTAATGATTGCTGTAGGAGGCTTAACTGAGTTTGCTGACGGTAATGATGCGAAGCTCGTGAGAATGGTAGCCGGAGAACAAAAAAGTTATGGAATACGTATTGATGATCTAATTAAAAATGGAGATATTGAAGAAAATATTGATATGCTTCCCGGCGATATCATCATTATTCCAGAAGCTTGGTTTTAGACCTTAATTACAGATGGATTTATAAATAGATGCAGGATATTCAAAAAACTCTCGAGCTCTTAATCGGCTATATTAAGGGTGTGTGGGTAAAAAAGCGTTACATAATTATTTGTTCATGGTTAATTTGCCCAATAGGCTTTTTTTACGTTGCATCAATGCCTGATGTTTATGAGTCACAAGCTAGAGTATATGTAGATACACGTTCGGTTTTGCAACCGTTGTTGAGAGGTTTAGCAATACAAACTAACCCTCAGCAAGAAATCGCCATGATGGTAAAGACCTTACTAAGCAGACCTAACTTAGAAGTCATTGCAAGGGAGTCGGACCTAGACATAACCACTACTAACCCTACTCAATATGAAAACCTAATTAACTCCTTATCTAACAACATAAAACTAAAATCAACGGGTAGAGATAACCTCTATTCCATTTCTTATAATCATAAAAACCCAGAAATGGCACGAACAGTGGTACAAGAAACCTTAGATTTATTTGTTGAGGGTACTAAAGGAAATAGCAGAAAAGACTCAGACTCTGCCAGCCAATTCATAGATGAACAAATTGATGAATACGAAAGCCGATTAGCTTCAGCAGAACAGAGGCTTGCGAATTTCAAACGAAAATATACAGCCCTATTACCAAATCAAGGTACCTTCTATCAAAACTATGCACAATTAGAGTCTCAGTTAGAAGAAATTCAATTAAAAATTAAAGAAACCGAACAACAAATCGCTTCTTTATCGACTCAAATTAATGGTAACAACGATAAGTCTGATGAGTTTTCGGTTCGCCCATCAGATGAGCAATCTCAGCTAACCACTAGATATGATGACAGAATAAAAAACCTTGAAGAAAACCTAGATCAGTTATCACTTAGATATACAGATCTTCACCCCGATGTAATTGAAGCGAATAACTTATTAGATTCTCTTAGAAAAGCTCGCGAAAAAGAGATTGCAGATTACTTATCCGGTAGTGAAGGTGACAACTCAGATCAAATAGGCTCAATAGCTAGTGAGTTAAAGCTAGAGATGAGCAGATTACAAAGCCAAATCGCCTCAATGAAGGTCAGAGAGTCAGATTACTCCAACAAGATTGAAACTCTTAAACAAAAAATTGACTTGGTTCCTCAAGTAGAAGCTGAAAGAACCGCATTGAACAGAGACTATGAAATTACCAAAAGAAAATATGAAGAGCTTTTAGGAAGAAAAGAGTCAGCAGAATTAGCGCAAAAGGCGGACGTATCAAACGAGAACGTACAATTTCGCGTCATTGATCCTCCCTTAGCCCCTAAAAATGCTTCAGGCCCTAATAGAATAATAAATTATACAGCTGTTCTGTTCTTAGGCTTTGCTGCTGGATTGGGAGTAGCCTTTTTAGTGAGTCAGATTACACCTGTAGTGATCAGAGCAAGTCAGTTGACCACTATGACTTCCTACCCTGTATTAGGAACAGTTAGCCACCTGAATAAGAAACATATTAACAAAGTCAATCGTTCTAGGTTGTTAGTATTCCTACTCTCTTCTCTAATAATTTTTGGCTTGTACAGTGCACTAATAGCAGCAGAAGTCATGCAAATTGACATTTACGGGAGGGTTTTCTCTTGAACTCAATTGAAAAAGCGTTACAGAAACAGAATCAAAAAGCGTCTGAACAGCCTGATAGAGACACGACAGTTAACGCAGAACCTGCAAGTAGCTCTATAGAAAAAGCAGTTGGTACCCAATCACCGAGGGTTCAACCTAGCAAAAGCACAACAAATAAGGTTGACATAGAAATTGATTTTGAAGCGTTAGATAAAAAAGGGTTTGTTTCAACCAATTCGCAACGTCAAATTATTAATGAAGAATATAGAGCTATAAAACGTAAGCTTTTGGACAATGCCTTTGGTCCGTTATCTAAGTCATTAAACAATAGCAATATTATTATGGTGAGTAGCTCCAGGCCAGGTGAAGGAAAGACGTTTACAGCGGTAAACCTAGCGCTAAGCATCGCCCTCGAACAAGATAAAACGGTGCTACTAGTTGATGCTGATGTATTAAAACCTAATGTAATGAGAACTTTAGAGTTAAACAATACCGTAGGTTTAATGGAGTTCTTATTAGGTGAAAAAGATAATATATCGGAGGTTATGTGTACCACTAACTTAGATAACTTAAGAATTATTCCAGCAGGTAAATCACACCACCTGTCAACAGAATTACTTGCCAGTGAAAAAATGCAAGAAGCCGTTGAAGAGTTTGCCAATAGATATCCAGATCGTGTCGTTATTGTTGATACTCCCCCACTTTTAGGCATTAACGAAACAGCAATCTTAGCGAACTTGGCAGGGCAAGCTTTAGTTGTAGTTGAAGAGACAAAAACTAAGTTAGCGGATGTATCTAATGCCGTTAAGCAACTTAACCCAGACATGGCTATAGGCTTTGTTGTCAATAAAGCCGAAAAAGCTAACTCTGATGGTTCTGGGTATGGATACTATTACGCAGGAGCTAATTAAAGTGTCGACTAGGCGTTTACACTCATTTAATAAGGTATTTAAATTGTCCCTTATTACAATAGTGGCCACCTCTAGTCAGCTAAAGGCTAACGATCTAGATGTTGAAGGTAAAGTAACAACAACTGGATATGTATACCAAACTAAAACAGGCTCTGAAGAGCCTGAAACGAATAAAGTTGCAACAATTACTCCAACCGTGACAGCTACATATTCAAGCAGACGTATGAATATGTCTGCATATGCTGAACATATCAAAGTAGAGCAAATTTCCGGAAATGTAGATGCCGACAAAACGTACACAGAATTTGCAGTTGATGGCCTAACCACATTAATAGATAACGCTTTAACACTATCCATTAGCGGAAAAGAAAACTACCGAGTAATTAATCAAGAGCAAGATTATGTCAGCGATAAAATATTAGCAGCTGGAGATTTGACGAAATTTAACAATGTGGCAGCTGCTTTAAACTTTGTAACACCCAACCCGGAGTACGTTGGCTTATCCATTCAAACAAGCTATTCAGAAACAACAACTGAAGAATCTATTGAAGGTGATTTTGGTGTAGATGGCTCCAACATTGGATTATCTGCAGCAATATCTGAAGGAAGAAAAGTAGATAGTTTAAGTTTCAACTTGTCTGCTAGCTATAATGACACTACTCGAGCTAGTTTTCAGAACTTCTCTTCTACTGAGGTCAGTGCTGAAGTAGGGCTACCATTCAATCAGAACGTTAGTTTTCTCGCTCAAGGGTACTCTTCCAAATATGATGTAGATACCACTGGCTTTGCAACTAGAACCAATTTAGATAGCACTAGTTATGGTGCTGGCGTTATGTGGCAACCTATGAATGAACGAAGCATCTCCGTTACCTACAATCAACTAGATGAAGGTGAAAATACCACCAATTACATCGGGTTAGATATAGCTTGGGCACTATCAAGTAGAACCGCATTGAATTTCAACTATGGTAAAAGATTCTATGGTGATGCCTATACAATGGATTTTAGCCATAACTTAAAATTTTATAGAAGCTCAGTAAATTACTCTGAACAAGTTACCTCCTTTTCTCGCTTATCCTTTGGTGAGGGGGGAACCAGTTTATTTGTGTGCCCCATTGGCAGCGTTGACTTAGGAGAGTGCTTTCAACCTGATTCACTCAGCTATGAATTACAAGCAGGTGAAGAATTTAGAGCTTCAACGGATATCGAAACCGATATTAGTGAAGAAATAATTCTACGTAAAGCTGGCAGTTTTAATATTGGTTATGACAAACGCAGATTAAAAACAGCATTAACCCTTTCCTATGGTGAAACTGAATACTTAGAGTCAGGGCAACTACAGAGCACGCGAAGTGCAAGAGTAGTCATTGCTTATGAACTCGGTAAGAAAACTGATGTTAACTTTAGTACTCGCTACGCGAGAACGAAACCTAGAGGCTCAAATGATACAGATAATACTTTAACTTCTAGTTTAGACGTATCACGTATAGTAGCTCAACACTTAAAGCTTAATTTAGGTGCACAATTATTAGACAGGAGTTCTGACTCTGCAGACCGCGATATTGCCGACAAGCGTATAACGCTGGGCCTGACTTACACCTTTTAAGTAGGCTATCAGCAGTGGTAAAAAAGTAAGGCAGTATTGTACATTCGTTGCTGCCTTAAGCCCGCCCCCTTTGTAAACATTAAACTCAATAATGCTTGCCAACCTTGAGTGCAATCACGCTCTAAACCCACTAAATATTTTTGCTGCTCATCAGGTTAATGCTGAGAGATTACATTACTTCTTAAAAACTCATAGCTGGGCAATAAAAGATGAGAACACTTCGCCGATAGTGCTAACCTCAAACCCGACAAGTCAAAGTCACCAAAATATACTACTGGTTTATTAGAGTCATGAACTCGCCATAATTTTAAGAACGATGAGGCAGCTTCAGAGTAATCACTGTCACCACGATAAATAACGAATACTTTGCCTAAGTTATGGGAAATGTGTGTCTGAAACATAAACCAATCATTAAAACTATCGCGATTTTCAACCATGATTAAAGCGTCATACCTAGATAACTTAATCTCGTTTATATTAATTTCAACGTTAACTTGATGACATGGGTAAAACTCACTGTGAAAGCCATCATAACTGGCTCCTTTTGTCACTGCCGCAAGAATAAGGTGCGCGGTTGGCTTTAACTTACCTTGTTTTTCATTAGTACTTTTTGTTGATGCAGTTTGATGATCATCTTGGCTAAAATCGGTAAATATATCTTCAGACATAGCACTCTGGTAAGCCTGTTGTATTTTATCTATGCCCTGTCGATTAAAACGATATTTTTTCCCATCAACGAGCCATTTTCCAGGAACAATATTTTCATTGTCACACCATCTAAGTATCTCTTTAATCGCTGCAACAGCAGTGGTGGAAGCCCTATCATCAACCATAAGCTTGGTGCTTTGCTCTAACAACAAGGCCTTAGCTTTAGAGGAGATCGAGGCTGACATACAGGTTAACCAACCGCCTGAAAATCACCAAAAAAGCGCATCCCTACCCTTACATCTTTAATGATATGCAGCTGATTAAAACGACTTTGAGGTGCGGCGTCTTTTTCAAGCATAAAACTCTGTTTATTCTGTTGCGGCAAGCCTTCGTATTCAGCCACAATTTGGAACAGCCAAATTTCTGGCTCCCAAGGCAATTCCTGCTCCGCTAGATAATCAACCCCACTCAGCGCTTCTGGGCTTTCTATCACTCGAATGAAGAAATCTTCTACGTCTTTAGCGAGTTGCTTTTGCTCTGTTGCTACTAAATTTTGCACAGCGACAGCAAACCCTTCGGTTTGGGTTTCTGATTGTGAGCCTTGTTCAGGCGCTCTGGGTACTGCTCTGGCGAGCTCTGCTAAAGCATAGCCATCTTGAGCCCTGTCTAAAGCAACAAAGGCGTGAGCTTTTATACCGTGAGCTTGATTAACGACTGCGGGCACCTCGCTACGGTTTGGATAGTCCCCCACTTGAAAATTCGGGTGTTGCCGCAAAAAAGCACTCATTCGATTAATTAGCAAGGCTCTGTCTTGTTGATGACGAAAACGCGCCATTAGCAATACTAGGCGCTTTTGAACCTCTAGTAAGGAGCCAGAGTGTTCTGAAATACGAGCTTGTAATTGACTAACCAGTAACTTTCGCAAGGCGCCGTCACTGCCCGCCAGCTGAATCAAATCATCAAAATTAATGATGCTAAACCCATCAAGTATGCGCCTTAACTGGCGCTGGGCGAGTTCAATTTCTAAAATTTTATCATCTAGACTACTGACAAAACCAAACTCAGTATTTAACCTGTGCCACAAACTTTCAATGGCATCACCAAATTGCCCTGTCATGTCATACACACGCTCAGTTAACAGTTGCATATGATGCTCAGTGGCAGCGTAATCACCTTTCTGACGGGCCGCTTGTAGTGATTGTACTCGAGTGTGAATTTGATCTAGGTGCTCACCTACATCGGAGTTGATTTGTCGCTTACGCTCATCTTGGGTCAAGCTAGCAATCAAATCATTTACATTTGGCCGCAATGCTAAAGGCTGCTGTTCATCAGGGCGCCATAAAATGCGACCATTAATCAACTTATCTAATGCCTGTACAGTAAAGGCAGTTTCGTCCACATGGCCTTGTAAATATCCTTGCATTAACGCTTCTGAATGTTTGCCAATAAGCTCTAAGCGCTCTTTTCCTAAATCAAAAAGGGGATTACTTTGTAGGGCATTATTTGACTTTGAGGGCTGATTCAAAACATTGCCTCTTGCTCGGGCACATCATCAATGGGCAGATTTTCTTCATCTTTGATAAAACGCACTAACTCAATAAGGTGCTCTATTTTCCCCGTCACAATATAGAACAGCCTATCTTTGTGAGGTTGATGTAAGTAACCCAGTTCTTTTATACGTTTAAACACTTGTTTAATTTGCATATCCACTTTATCACTAGTGGACTTAAATACCTTGTCTCCAGCAAGATGGGCTAGGCGCTGCATCAAAGATTGGTTATCAACCACTTTAGACTCAAAGTCTTGTAATTTAATGGTATCACCAGCACTTAAGGCTCCATCTCGACCTAAGGCCTCTTGAACCAACTGCATCCATTCAAGCATAGGTAACAAAGATTGTACTGTAGTTGAGAACTGCTGGCTTAAGTGGTGCCGTGCATTTTGACTTAAATCACAATACGCCAAAAAATAAACTGAGGCATCATCACTTTTTGCCACTCGCCTATTTAAGGGTCGTAAAAAGTGATTAAACTCTTCCACCAGCGCTTCGTTTTGTAATTTGTGAAAACTATGCTCATCAGTCACTGCGCAAATAAACTCGCCTTCAAGTAAACGTTCTAATAAAGGGCCATGTTCTATCATGCATTCACCTGCTCTATCTCTGTGGTTGATGCACTGTTTTGTTGTAAACGCTGTGCAATACGGCTGAGTTTAGGCTCAATTTTTTCTAATTGTTGTTTTTGTTTATCAATCAAATATCTATGTTTAAATAACATCAATACATCTGATTCAGGGTTCGGAAATGCCCCTAGAATATGGATATGATTGGTGTCGCAAGCCTTAAACAGTTTTTCCACATTGTGATATGCCAAGGTACCAATTTCATCAATGGGCCAATGAATATGAATATCAGCTTGGTTACGTAGTAAACGGGTAAAAGCTAATAAAAACTTACATAGTATGAGATACGCCATACCATGACTCGAAGACTCGAGTAATTGTCTGTCATTTTTAATCACTAAATCTGAGCCACCTTCATTAAGGTGTAATTCCAAACGTAGCAAAGACTCAATACTGTAATTAGCATCATTGGGCAGCACTTCAACAACATCTGCCAAATTATCTAAGTACGCTTCACTTGGCAGGTAATCATCAGATTTGTTCCAACTTTCATATTGCTGTGCAAAGCGTTTCAATGGAGCCCAGAAGTTCAGCTCATCCACAGTAGAAATGATTTTCACCTCTGAACGGGCAATACCGTCTAAACTTAAATCATCAGACACTTCTTCGGTGATGCGTTTACTTTGTTGAGCAATTTTTCGATTAATATCACTAAACACAGTAAAGAAGCGATTTAAGTCCCCCCCTATGGTTTCACCCTGCTCCACAATTTGTCGCTGACGAGACTCTAAAATACTCAATAGTCGTTGTAAAATAGGTAAACGATCACGAACATTAGCGTCTTCATCTAAAACCGCAAAAGCTTGATGCATGGTATCAAGAAAGTCTTTACCTGCATCTTTCCCAAGTACCGCCTCAAATTCAGTTAAGGATTCTTTTAATTTTTTCTCACCACGACTGCGGCTTTCCAACGCTTCATTCGCACGGCTTATTCGCTCAGCCTGATCACCAAGGTTAATGCTTACCTGATCTGATGGCTCAAAAGAAAATACAATATGACTCAGCTGCCGCACCATAGGCTCGATTTCGGTTATCAAAGAACTACAACTTGCTAAGGCTTTATCTGTTGCAGCAAGAGCAGTTGATAACTCAGCTCGTTTAGCTTGATACTGACTGACTAAGCTTGATTGCTGCTGTTGTAATTGTTGATTTAAAGACTTTAATTCTGCTTCTTGCTCTAATAATTCTGGTCGCTGCTTTAACCAATCAGTTTGCACAAAGGTTTTATATTCATTTAACTCATCACGCCTTACCACTACGCCTTGAATATGATTTTTTAATGCTTCGATTTGTTGTTTAAGATCTCGCAATGTATTGGGATCAATATCTTGGTCTGCCAGCTCTTGATTAAATGCATGTTCTAGCTGTTTAATTTGTTCACGGTTTTGCTGCCTTTTGGTCTCAACCTGAGAGTCTAATTCTTCAATTTGCTCATCTAAAATAGCTAACTCATCTTGCCAACCACTTTTAAATTCTAATAGTTGTTCTTCATAATCAGATTTTAATTCATCAATGGCACGTTGTTTTTGCGCCAATACTTGTTGTTTGTCGTCTAATAACTTCTGCAAGGCTTGTTGCGCGTGTTGTTTACGTTTGGCTAACGCTGCTTTTAATTCATCGGCAAAACGTTGTTTGGCGCTTTGCGCATAAGCAACTTCCTGCTCAGCTTGCTCAAACAAGCGATTTTGTTCAGCCACTGCTTCTCGCTTAAGTTCAGCTTCTTGATGACACTGGTCTAATTCAGACTCATTCTGTTTTTGCTGTTTTTCGGCAGCCAACAACTGTTTTAGAGCTTGCTCTAAAGCTAAACTCAATGCAGCTTCATCTTGAGCATAATCAGGCGCGTCGATAACACTTAGATTTAACTGCACACCTAATAAACTATTTAGTTCAGCTTCATTACTCTTACTTGATGCTAAAAGCTGGGGCGACAGATCTTTACGATCAAGCAAAGGCTCATTGATCAAGCGACCAATATCTTGCTCCCAACCTGGCTTATTGTCTCGCAGATATTGTCTTAAACTATCTTGTTCAGGTGATACTTGCTTATTTATTTGACTTAAGCGCTCTTTGGCTTGCCTAGTTGTTTGTCTGGCGTGCTGCAGGGCTTTATCAGCATTATCACGTATAGCTCTTTGCTGTTGATAAGCATTCTCTGCTTGCTGTTTGGCGCTAGATGTTTGCTGCCAAACACGCTGCGCTAGTTCTAAACGTTTATCCGCTAAGGTGCCATTTTCTATTTCTAACTCTGTGGGTGTGGCGAGCTTAGCTTGGTGCTCTTGGCGCACAATACTGCGCTCAAGCTCTAATAGTTCAGAATCAAACTCTGTGGACTGCTGCTCTTTTCGTAGCTCAAATTGGCCTCGTAACTCTAGCTCTTTCTCATTGTGGGATTGACGCTTAGCTTCTCTTTGTTGTCCAATAGTTTTAACTTGAGCCTGATTTTTACGAGATAACCGCTCTAACGACTCAGACAGTTTAAGTTTCTGCTGTTCAAGTTGACTCTGTAAATCCTTATGTTGTTCAATCAGTAAATTATATTGCTCTAACTTTTGCTCGTACTCCTCTCGCTTGAGAGGTAATGCGTCAGTATCTTTTTGCAGTTGATCAATATCTGAATCTTGATATTTCTCATATTGCTGTTGGATATGATCGAGCCGTGAGGATTTTGCTTTGAGGTTTTCAACGGTTTCGCTGACACGACTATTTAGTGCACCTTCAGCTAACTCAAAGGCACTTTTTTCACTACTCTGCTGACTTTTAATTTTATTGCGCTGTTCTTGGCCATCTGCTTTTTGAGTACTAAGAGCTTGTAAGTCTTTGTCTAAAACAGGTTTGAGTTGCAACAACTGGCTTTCAATGGCATTCAGTTTGTCGGTCTGTACTTGAATATTTTGATATTCACTTTGCATAGACTGTAACCGCATGGTCTGACGCATTTGCGTGATCCATTCTCGGGCCTTAGTATTTTTGACAGTAGTTGTGGGTTGAACCAAACCATCTTCTTCAAAAATTGCAGCTAACATAGTACGTAAGGTATCCATTTTACCTTCTTTAGCATGAACCGCACTGACTAGCTTTTCCATATGCCGAATACGATGCTGACTAGATACCAAACTATAACGACTAGCCAACTGCCTAAGCTTAGTGTTTTCACGCCCCACAGCTCTACCCACACTAGCATCATTTTGAATGATGCTACGAAACTCGCTAGTGGATTGTATTTTGTGAGAAAACTCAATACTCAGCTGACGCAGCTGCTTAATCCACTGCTCTGGTAACATAGCTTGTACATTGCCCTGTTCAGTATCTACCAATAATTGCTCTTGATGATATGGAGCAGCAACCAGACGATATTGCACACCATCGGTGCCTTTTCGAGTCAGTACCACTTGGCAATCTTGCCCGTCTTCTCTTTGATATTCGTAAATCAGGTAACTGTTGGCGTGGGGTAAATAGAAGTCATCAAATTTCTTACGAGTTTTAGGTACCACTTTACTAGGCAACTCACCATAAAACACAGGAATAAGGCGTTGTAATGTGGTTTTCCCAGACGCGTTAGTACCACAAATATTACTGTGGCCAGACACATCAAGTTCAACAAAACCAGGAAGGTGACAATTAATAAGAATAATGCGGTGTAATCCTGGCATAGACTTCCTTTATAAAGGGTAAAAATACAATGATTGTATAGGATGACGAATAACCAATATTAATATGGGCATTACACAGTTAAACAATAGCTAACTAAGACTTTGTTAAAAATCTATTATTCAAGATTTGATGGGCACTTTACCTGAGTAGCTCACATTTAAACTGGTAAGTTGAATCGATCAGTTTTGAGCTATTTCGGCTGACTTAAAAGAGCTAAAACCATCGGCTCTTTCATCTGTGCTAGCCCGTTCTCTGACTCAATATCAGCAGCCATTACACCGCCATGCATTCTAGGACTAAAAACATAATATTAAGCTGTGGAAAGAAAACCATCCAGATTATTACAAGCTCTTCGTAAAAGGCAGCCTCCCTATTGGCTTCTAGTACCTGATAGGTTTCTAAAGCAATGCCTGGGTAAGCATGCTCTGTGGCAAGTAATTAATGTGTGTTTTTTTGAACAAAAATAGGTTTTTCTACCGCCTCAAAGCAGCGGCTTTTACGAGTGTTTTTGCCGAAGGCAGCGAGTAAAATCCCCATATGCACTTGTTAGCGACGTTCAAGCAATTCTCTCGATCCGACAATTTTTGCAAAGTGGGTAAGATTTAATTAATGGCTCAATCTGCTCATTAATTTTGTTAAATGACTCGCCATATATGTAAAAAGCGGTCTCAGACTCCCCTTCCCAATAACTAGCTAGATTTCCAGCGCCTGCTGATAACCTTTCTAGTTCATCATATACATACTCAATGTCGCATTCTTCGTAAACATCTTGGTGCAGATTGACGCCATCTAGATAAACCGCTAGCCCTTCTAGGTCGCCAACCGAAATAGTTTCTTGAGAATCTTCTATGGTAATTTTAGAACCCTTAGGTGTACCGATATAGTCTAGTGTTTGTTTTAACAGCTCAATGACTTCAGGATTTGTATCTCTTACTTCTAATTCTATATCGCAGCTTTCAAATTCTGTTCATAAAAATCTACTCTGTCCTCTGGATTAAGTCGTGCATTCAATTCTATTATGATGAATTTAGAATATCTTTTCTTTAATAAACCAAACAATTTGGAAGGCTCCTCTGTAGTGTGTAGTGGCTAACGCCGCTATAAGCGGCTAAGTACACTTTGCTAAACTGCGCAAAGCGCGAGCAAACTGCACGTGTCCGTTTGATGGCCTTGTTAAAGCGCTACTCTTTATTGCCAAAATATAACGGGGAGCTGCCCCCAGAAAACCATTACTAAAACTAATTGTACCGATATCAAAATTGCCGCAACATCCAATTTAATTAGTTTACTTTGTAATTTTACTCTTAGAGAAATCCATAAAGAAAATAACAGTGTTAGTGGCAAAACTCCTGAAAGAAAAGCCAAGGAAACACTTGCCGCTGTAATATCACCAAATTGTAGAAAGGATTGCTGAACATAGAGGTATACAGGAAAGCTGAACAATAGTAGGTTTATAAATCCCCATTTTATTCGAACGAAACTTTCTTTGTCTCGTTTAATGACCCTAATTAACCCGACTAAAAATATATAAAACAGTCCTATTAGACCAAAGATTAAGCTTAACCAATAAAGTACCAATGCTATAATTGATGCTTGCTTAAACGTTTTAAGACCATCACTAAGAAACAATCTTCTCTGACTATCCCAATAGAAAACATGAGAAGCTTGTGTCCTGTTAACATCTCTAAATAAGTGATCGCCGACTTGAATTAAGCGCCTATCGGCATTTTGCAATGACTTCATTAGAAGGTGCTCGTTTGATTGTTCTAACCAAATAAAATTGAAAAGCATATCAATGAATTCAAATTCTGCCATGTTATTTGGAGATGGTAGATAAATGCCCTCCAACTTTGACAACCCAATTCCCTTTCCCGTGCTCTCTGCAATAGACGCTGACACCACGCTTAGTTTATTGATAAATAATTCATTAAACTTTTCATAGTCGGCAGTTTCGTTATCCGTGTTAGCGGCGTAAAAAAATCCCTTTTTTTCATCTGGAAAAAGGCAAATATAGGCTCTAAATCCGAATGTTGTACCCGGATGACACATGCCAAGCACGTTATGCCGATCTCTATTAGCAAACGCAAGGCCATGCCCAATATTCAGACCTTCTATATGTGCTTTAGTGTTTGAAGGATTAGTAAGCATTTTCATATGCTCAGGTTTTACAAAATTTTGACCATTTACTTTGCCTTCATTCAAAATAAAATTCATAAACTTAGCCATGTCAATGGCGGTAGTTGTGAATTGTCCCGAAGGTCTAAGATAGCTAGACACAGCAATTTGAGTAACATTATTTTCATGATAGCCCATCGCTAATAAAGGATCGGCGTACTGTCCTTGTTGGCTGATAAACTCAAAGCTACTGTCATACATTTCTAAAGGGGCTAAAAGGTTGTCATCGAGGAACTCTTCATAACGCTGGTTGGTTACAGCTTCTATAACCATTGCAAGTAATGTATATCCCATATTGGAATATGAGTATTGCGTTCCTGGTTCAGTTCTAATCTTTAATAAGTTTTGTCTGCTTGATTCAAAAGCTTTTCCAAGTGGCGTATTTGGTAAAGGTTTAGTGCTTAGTAACTGCCACATCCTGATATTGTCTAATCCAGCAGTATGATCGAGTAAGTTTTTGACCTTAATAGGTGAACGATGATCCCAAACATTGTCGAAGTTCAATCCTGGCAATAGTGCTTCAATATTACTATCTAATGAGAGTCTTCCTTCAAATATTAAATGGAGAACGCCCATTGCCAGAACCGATTTGGTAACTGAGCCTACATGCATTTTTTGTGCAGGCATCATATGTTCAAGTTTTGAAATATTTGCATATCCAACACTACCAACCTCAACATGCCCCTTTGAAATTGTTGACCAAGATAGTCCTACAATATCTTCAGTGTCGATAGTATTTTGGATTTCGGTTTCAATATGAGTATCGCTTTCGGCATAAGCAATATTTAATGAAAACAAAACTAAAAATAATGATAAGAACTTTGGGTGCATCAACTTCTCAGAATACGACTAGCGCTTTAACGCTTAACATATGGGGATTTTATGAGCGTTTTTCAGCGAGTAAAATTCCCGCTGATTTGGTTTGTTAGCTTTACTATACAAAACTAGCATTTACTTTGAAAATCTACCAAAGCACCAAGCAATTATTGAAATCTTAAGAGCAGGTAAAACGAGCCAGAAAATTATTGGTGTAATTACAATAAAAAGTACCGCTAACATACCTGATACAAACAAACCAATCAGCGGTAGCACAACAAATATTATCAGGGATAGAACTGCAGCTATGACACACATTGCGAAAAGTGAGAGTGCTACAACAGCTAACGGATTATCAACTTTTTTAGTATTTATGATTAGTTGCATATCTAAATTCCTTCTCTGTATAGCTAACGCTTTGCCAAGGGGCAAATGCGAACGTTGTTGGGCAGAGCCCAGTGAGTATTTGTCCCAGCCGCGCTTTTTGCGGCGATCTTAGGCAATTTGTTAGGTGCTGATTGTCAAAACGCATACTTATTTTCCGCACACTTCAAGCTTAGCACTAGTTTATCTTTATTTATCTCTGCAACAATAAAAGAGCTATATATCAAGTTGTAATCTTGATGAGGAGAGAAAAAGTGAATTTGATTTCCTTCATTCGTAACTTCCAATAATTCACCGTTCCGATAAGTCTGATATAGGGTTTTAACGTCCAATGGCTTTTTAAAGTCCATACATGTTGCGTAAAGCTCATTCACCTCGGAATTGGTGCAACTTGCTAACAACAACGTGAATAAAAGTATGACTGTACGCATAAGCACCTAACGCTTCGAATAGGCGGCGTGCGCTGTTTGCGCGTCGGCCCTAATTTGTTTGTTATAAGGCAATTGGTACAAAGTTAAAGCCTTTTGATTTTAGAGCGATAACATCACCACTTTGCATTTCTATTTTGTACAACTCATTGTCCATTGAAAGTGTATTAACTGAGCTTGATTCACCCCATTCACTTAAATGTGGAATATGTAAATCCGAGCAACCTTCAAATATCAACTGGTAAGAGGTAGTGCTTTTTAATTCGAGCGTATAAACAGAAAACGTTAAGCTGACCGTACTATCATCCCAGTTATAGTGAACACTTTTCAACGTTGCAGCGAGTAAAAGTCCCGCTGACTTTGTTTGTTAGGTGTTTTTTTGATTGGTAGATCCACGGTATAGCCTAAAACCATATCCCCCACCAACTATGGCGCCCAATGGAGTCGTTATTAAGGCGAAGACCCAAAGCCATCCTAGACTTGTTTGATCCTCTACAAACTGGGCTAACATCCATGAGACTACAAATAATCCCCAAAATCCTATCAAACCTCCCAATCCAACGCCAATTAGCGTAAGGGTGATTTTAATTAGAAAACTAGTGACACCCATTTACGAAAACACCTAACGAGGCTGTAGATTAACCCGTTTTAAATTTATTTAATTCATCCACAAACGATATCTGAGTTCATATTCTGATTCAATCTATTACTCAGTTTACCTTCAAGATAAAGAAGTGGTGATTAAATATTGTTTTGAAGGATG
>NZ_JBDUZQ010000012.1:0-18031 GCF_039943935.1 Paraglaciecola sp. | reverse complement strand
ATCAATCTAACCTTAATCATAGTGGTTGGTGTTACGATCGTTGCTCTCAAAAATATTGAGACTATTACTTTGCTTAAGGTTATGAAATCTTTCGGATATTGCTTTTCAGGGGTATTCGTAATGTGCATGCTTTTTGCCTTGCCATATGACATGTTTTTATTGCGCAAAGATAAGTTCATGTGTAAACAGATAGAAGTTGACTATGAGTTGTTGTTCCAGCCCTTAGAGCAAAAAAAGAAACTTTTGATAAGAAAAAAGTTTAATAGTCTTTCACAAAGTATCGATAAAGCATCGATTGATTGGCTGAGTATCGAATAGTAAGGCATATAACAAGCTGTTCAGGGGCGTTAGCTACGAACTTAAATACGGAGATTATTTTAATGAAAGAACATATGGACTTAGGGCTCCCAGAGAAACTAGAGTTGCAAGAGTTTCCTGACTATATGCGTATATCTCGAAAATGGTTTAGCGGGCAAGTGATTTTCATGACTGTGTTTGCAATATTTTGGAATGGTTTTCTTTGGCAATTTTATGCAGATATGGGGGAAGAGGCAGATGTCTTTTCTAAAATATTTCCTTTAATTCATGTTGCTGCTGGCATTGGTATTTCTTACTACGCTATTGCTGGTTGGTTCAACAAATCAAATGTCTTCGTTAGCAAGGAAACCATAGAGATTAATCATAAACCTATTCCATGGTTTGGTAACAAAAAAATGAAATCCGCTGATTTAAAACAAATCTATACAAAAGAAAAGGTCACTAGCGGTAAGAATGGAACAACGGTTACTTATGAAGTACACGCAATATTAAATAGTGGTACGAACACTAAACTTTTAAGCGGTTTAGAAGCTAGTGAGCAGGCATTGTATATTGAGCAAGAAATAGAAAAATACCTCAATATCAAAAACTCCCCAGTCAGAGGAGCTGTAGGGTAATTCAAATGGGGGTATTAAGTTTGTCTAAAGCAGCTAACAAAAAGCTTAATCTGACAGTTTCTCGTTGGCTTCGCTAATGTCCCCTTAACTGCTGTTTAGCTTAAGCGTTAGGTTTACAAGGATAGATTTGTGAGAGGCTCAAGATTTCTGTTAATAATTCTCAGTATTTTAACTATGCCATTATTGCTTTTTGCTCTTTATTCAATCTACAACTATTCAGCATTCCCAGAAGCTGAACTTCGCCATGAACAATTGTATATTGTTGCGTTCATGCTAATTTATGGTTTATTCCTTTTCGTGCCATATATCATTACATTGGTAGTTAAATGGCGAGTACATTCAAACATGTTAAAGTTGGTAAGTGTTTTACCTTTTCTGGCATTGTTTTGTTGCGGTGTATTTGTCGAATTAAATGGTGTTCCGTAAGTATTTTATCTTGGATGTCTTACTATCAGCGCTGGTGATTAAAGCGCAATAAACAAGCCCCCCATATTCAATTGTTATTGAGAAACATTAGCAAAGGAGCAGTGAATGAAGAAAGTTGTAATTTTTTACAAAAAGAAGAATTTCTGGTCAGGCGGACCTGATTTAGAATTACTTAACATTCAAATTCAAGAGATGGAAAATGATGGTTGGGAATTAGTTTCAGTAACTGCAAATACGCACTTACTTGGTGGTATTTCTTCCTTCACATTAGTAATCGAGTCGCCCGACAACAGTACATAACCAGAACAAAAACGTCAGAGTCGTTGAAATTCTTGTTTGCTACTCAAAAAATTCAAACTCTTTGAACTTATAACGACATTCCTCGTCTATTTATATAGTTTTTATGTGTGTTCTCATTTTTAAGCCTGATTTGTTATCAGGCTTTTTTTTGCCTTAAATTCCCTTTAACCTTGTGGCAAAGGCGCGCAAAATAGCATAAACGCAGCACGTAAAAGTGACGAGGCTAAAAAGCTAACCCCATGAAGAAGATATAAATGATCCCACTTGTTTTTCATCCAATTTATAGCCAACTAACCTTACCAGCAAAACATAGGTTTCCTATTGAAAAATATAGTGGGATCCGTCAAAGACTAGCGGCTGAAGGCGTTGCAGATGACTGGTTTTCTAAACCGTCTAAAGTTGATATTGACGACCTGCTCTTCACTCATGATGCTAATTACGTAAAAAGCTTTGTAGACGGCACTATTTCTCAAAAAGCAGTACGACGTATTGGTATGCCTTGGTCTGAACAGTTTGTTGAGCGGACTTTACATGCAGTCGGTGGAACTGTTTTAACCAGTGAATTAGCCATGAAGCATGGCGTAGCTTTAAACTTAACCGGCGGCTATCACCATGCTTTTTATGAGTTAGGTTCGGGCTTCTGCGTTTTTAATGACATCATACTTAGTGCTAAAAATATGTTAAAGCACGATTCGGTAGACAGAGTGTTAACCTTTGATTGTGATGTTCATCAAGGTGATGGAACGGCATTATTAGCCACTGGAGATGATTCCATATACACAGTTTCTTTGCATTGCGAGAAGAACTTCCCCACAAGAAAGCAACAATCAGACCTAGATTTTCCATTAGAGCGAGGTATGTCTGATGATGAATATTTACATACGGTAGAGTGCGCTCTGGCGGTGGCTTTCAATACTTCGATGCCTGACGCTGTCATTTACGATGCTGGCGTTGATATTCATGAAGCCGACGATTTGGGGAACTTGAAAATAAGTACTCAAGGCGTTTACGAACGTGACAAATTGGTTTTTGACGAATGCAAACGCCGCGGAGTCCCTGTTGCTGCTGTGATTGGAGGAGGATACCAGCGTAACATCGACGATTTGGTTGAGGTTCATCTTCAGCTTTATAAAGCTGCAGGTGTGATTTAGCTCCAAAGTCATAGCGTTAATAATCACAACAAAGTCACTCACTCTAAAAACTAGCCAAAACCGCATTATCTGTTAAGCCATTTTTCTGAACACTTTTGGAGTGGGAGGGTGTGAAACTTACGGTTGTTTTTTTTTGAACGTTTGCTTTAGATTTAAGAGCAGTTAGAGCTAGGAGACTTTATTTGTTAATATAGTGTTTCAGGCAAAGACCTGGAGCCTGATATATCGTTAACAACGAGGTACAGGTTACATATTTAATATTTTTATACCCTACGAATAATGAGATTTTATGAACGCTTTTTCTAAGTACTTAAACTATAAAAAAATAACGGTAACACTTGTGTTAGCTGTAGGTATTACTGAAGCTGCACTTGCCAATATACCAGCAGATAAATTTGATTTGAGCGAGTGGAATATCACGCTACCAACGGATGAAAACAATGATGGCAAGCCAGATACGGTATCAGTTAAAAAAATTCAGGATTTTGAGCATCCTGACTTCTTCTATCTAGATGAAGAGGGTGGCATGGTGTTTACTACACCAAATAAAGCTGCCACAACCAAGAATACGACTAATACTCGTAGTGAGCTACGTCATATGTTGCGGGGTAAGTCTACTCGTCATAAAACCCAGTCACCTAAAAACAATTTTACCGTTGCGAGTAACCCCATCGCTAAAAAGTTTAAACGAATTGGTGGAAAGTTAGCAGCAACATTAAAAGTGAACCATGTCTCTTTAAGAGCAAAATATCCAGAAAAAGCCCCAGCGTTTTCTGTTGTTGTGGGTCAGATTCATGCAACCAAATGGGATAAGCCTGTTAAAGGGTTTGGATGGGGTAACGAGCCACTAAAAATTTACTTTAAGAAACGCCCTGGTCATGAAACAGGTTCTGTTTTTTGGACCTACGAAAGAAACTTGCCTAAAGATGATCCCAACCGCAAAGACATTGCCTATCCTGTCTGGGGGAATACATGGCTTGACCCTAATGATCCTGAAACAGAAGGTTTGTCTCTTGGTGAAGAGTTTAGTTATGCGGTAAATGTTCACAAAGATGTAATGTATTTAACTTTTGAAGCTGATGGCCATAAAACTGTTGAGTACGCCATAAATTTAGCAAATGGGGTTAACGCATATGGCGAGTTAGATAAGTTAGACCATCCTTATGGATACACATTAGATTTTAATTATTTTAAAGCTGGGGCGTATAATCAGTGTAGCGCCAAAGATGATCCTGGTTTTTGGTATCCAGCTTGCCCTGGAACGGGTAATTGGGAAGAAGACAAGGCCAATGGTGATTATTCAAGTGTGACTTTTTCAAAACTTGAAGTGACTGAAAGCGAGTCGCCACGCGAGGGCCATGGGGTAACTACTATCTCAGAATAATATCTAGGTTGTAAAACTTACATAGAACGGGCTTTGATAGCCCGTTTTTGTATTTTAAAAACAGTTGAAAGTTATGCGCACTCAGTGTTTTGTGAAACAACCTTTCTTCGGGTAAGTTTAGATTACTTTGAGGCGAGATCGTTTGACCATACAACTACTTTATTACGCCCGTTTTCTTTGGCTCTATATAAGGCTTTATCTGCTCTAGATATTAATTCGTTTGGTAAGTCACTGCTGTTTTTACCTAACGAAACCCCAAAACTACAGGTTATAGTAGGATTGGCACCATTAACATTTTTAATGAAATGAGCATTTTCTGTTTTAAAACGCATATTTTCAGCGATATGCTCAACACGGTCTTGGTCTAGATCGGTCAGCACAATGCAGAACTCTTCACCACCAAAACGAGCGACAATATCATTGTCACGGACACAAGTTTTGATCAAGTTTACAAAACCGCAAAGTACATCATCACCAGCGTCGTGACCAAAAGTGTCATTAACACCTTTAAAATGATCAATATCTGCCAATATTACAGCATATTTTTCACAATCGTTGGCAGTATTAAGCTCCCGCTTGATTATGTTAAACAATCCTCTACGATTTAAACATTCGGTGAGAGGGTCATGGGTGGCTTGATAGTCTAATACACTGTTGTGCTTTCTAGATAACCCAAGTGTTCGATAAAAGTAAAATGCAGCACAAACACATAAAAATAACAGTGCAGCTAAAAGCAGCGTTGCATAATTTTTCTTTATAAGCTCTAACTCCGCGATCATATTTTTTTGTTGGGCAATCTCTATTCTGTTGTTGTTTTTCTCTAAAGTTAATTTGTCATAGTTGGCTTGCTCTTTTAAGGTTACCAATTCGGCCTCTATAATATGCGAGTCGAGCTTTGCTTTTTCTACAACAAGTCGTTGTTGTTCTCGAATTTGGTATATCTGCTCTGTTGTGTCAGTTAATTGCTGTGAATATTTTAAAGCTTTTTTATAGTTTTCAGTGTGCTGTTCAAGCTTTATTAAGCCTCGGTAGGCAGCGGCCTTTTCGGGTAACATTGATGCCGTTTCGGATATGTTTAGAGCTTCAATAAACATTGGTTCTGCTTTCACTATGTCTATATCTATATATAGCTCGCCCAACTTATTTAAGGCTTTGACATGATCTAATTGGCTGTTAGTTTGTACAGCTAAAGAGAGAGACTCTTGATAAAAGGTAAGTGCTTTAGAGGCGTTTCTTTTTTGATGATAGACCTCTCCAATAATTCGTGCAGTAATGCTTTGTTTACTTTGATTATTATTCTTTTTGTAAACTTTATAAGCTTTGTTTGCCATGTCTAAAGCGACATCATAGTGCTTTAATTCTAATTCAATAAACGCTATTTCTCTGTAGGAAGAAGCGAGAGTTTTTACTGGTACTTGGTTTTTAGGTAGCGCTAACGACACTTTATAAAAATCGTAAGCTTGTAGGTGTTTTTCTAACCGAGTGTACAAGAGCCCTATCTGGTTAGAGTTATCGGCTACTTTTCCTAGGTTGCCTAGTTTTTTATATATTGTTTGGGCTTCAATCAAGTGCTCTATAGCGGTTTCGTAGCGATTGAGGTTACGGTACGTCAAGCCGATAAGGGTTAACAGCTCAGCTTGCTCAGTAGGCTCATCAATGTCCTTAAGTAAATTAATTCCGCGCATTGCATAATCGAGGGCTTCTAGATAATTTTGTTTTTTAAACTCAGCACTAGCGACATTTTTTATAGCGCGCGCAATCATTTTAGGATCTCCTAAAGATTGATATATTGTTAATGCAAGTTTGTGAAATTTGGCCGTATTTTTATGTTTTTGAAGTCTTTTATTAATTTGACCTAACTGGTGATATGCCCCAGCTTTTAACATTTTGGTTTCAAGGTTTTGAGCTGCTAAATAACGTAAAGCGTCTAAATATTTATCTTCTGCTTTTACGTAATCTTTATTGTCATAAAGTGCTCGCCCTTTACTAGATAACGTTTTACCGATGAGTATATTTTTACCATGTAACAAAGCTACTGATAACGCTTCATCTATGATTTTGTGCCCAGTGTCGAAGTCTTTTTCTTTAAAAAACAAATTTGCGTATTCGATTGAATCTGAAATTTGATTACTTTTTTTATCCATTTCGCTATAGAGCATAATGGCGTGGTAAAAGTGGTGTCTTGCTTTTGATGGCGTCTTTAACTGTTTACTAAACAACCTCGCTAAAAGTGAGTGGGATTGTGCTATTAACAGTTTATTATTGTTGTTTTTGGCCAGTTCAAGTGCCTCGTTGGCAAGTTTGACACTTGTATTAGGTTGGTTAAAACGGAGTGCTTTAGCTTCTTGTAGTCGTTGCTGTTCAGAAGCATTGTTTGTCTTTAACTGAAGAGTTGTCGTATTTTCTTGTGCTTGAACTTCAATGTTCATTAGATTCAGTAAAATCAAAAAACTAATCAATAGTAGACTAGCCTTATGCGTGGGTACACAGCAATACATCTATTCAAAAACTTCCAAGTAACTGTAAAAGATTCATAAGTTTAGCTCAAAAATGAAGCATTGAAGGTATGATATTGAAAAGTAATGTATTAACCATTACACAGAGGTAACTTATTGACTCTTTTTTTAATATAGCCTAGCAAATTTAACCTATACCGAATGTACTGGTGTGGCACTACACCGAGTTAACTCCTAAAACAAGATAAGATAAACCTCAAATGTTTAACTTTTCAGAGTGTGAACAGCTTTCTTTTCTAAGGCTTTTTCAGTAGGCTTTTTCACTTTGTTTTAGACTCAAGCAGGCGCTTTATTTTGCAAACTCTTTGTGCACTTCGTTCTGGTCATTTAGCTGGTATTTCAGAGCTAGCTTTATCTGAAGATTTAACCGATTTTCCCATGGAGATATTATCCTTAGCAGATAGTTTAGAGGTGTTAGATTTATCAAATAATCGATTAACCAGTTTGCCTGACGAAATAAAGCAACTAACTAAACTCAGAATACTATTTGCCTCTAATAATCCATTTGAAACCTTGCCGGAAAGTCTAGGTAAGTGTCCTAATCTAGAGATAGTGGGTTTTAAAGCTAATAAGATAAAGCATGTACCTGAAGCGTCGCTTCCTCAAAAGTTGCGCTGGTTAATTTTGACTGATAACCAAATAACTGCATTGCCTCAGTCTTTGGGTGAGCGATGTTTGCTACAAAAATTAATGTTAGCTGGCAATCAATTAGCTGAATTACCAAGCAACCTTTCACAGCTTACTAGCCTTGAGTTGGTGCGTATATCTGCGAATAAGCTTACGCATTGCCCAGAGCAATTATTAGGTTTGCCAAAACTCGCTTGGATAGCCTTTTCTGGCAACCCTTTTAGTCAAGTACAGCCTCACACTTACTTTGTACCTCAGGTAGCTTTCTCAAGTATTGATGTAAAAAATGTACTGGGCCAAGGTGCATCTGGGGTGATTTCAAAAGCAACGTGGCGAGAGCCTCAATTAGAACTTGAGCAAGATATCGCCGTTAAAGTCTTTAAGGGAGAGTTAACTAGCGATGGCTACCCCGAAGACGAAATGCAAGCGTGTTTAAGAGCAGGGGCTCACCCTAATTTAGTTCAGCCAGTTGCACAGATTAAAGAAGACGATTGTAAAGCTTTAGTGATGGCGCTTATTCCTAAGCACTTCCGCAATTTAGGGTTACCACCCAGCTTTGAGTCTTGCACCCGAGATACATTCGCAAAAGGCGAGAGTTTATCTATTGCTCACATCAGTAAAATAGTGGAACAAATGGAGTCGGTATTCGCGCACCTGCATAGTAAACAAGTTTGTCATGGTGATTTATACGCCCACAATACCTTGGTTGATGATGATGGCAATATAATATTCGGTGATTTTGGTGCAGCGTCTATGTACTATATGTTAAACGAAAAGCAGCAGGCTCAAATCATACAAATAGAACGCAGGGCATTAGGGTGTTTTATTGAAGACCTATTAAGTGTATGTGCTGATGAAGATAAAATTAGCCAGCAATATACTGAGCTGGCGAATAGAGTGGTGAAGTAACTGGGTACTTATTGTGTCTCTAAAAAGTTCTGCTCTTTAATCGTAGCTGCCATTATGTCAATGCCCCGCTGCGATAAGTGTGCAGTATCCCAAACTAGGGGAGTTAAGCCGTCGTTTAGCCGACATAAGTCTTCTTTACAGAATGCTGCGTGCTTGTCGAATACTTTAACGCCTTTTATTTCGCTTAATAACTCGTTGGTTGTGCGCGCCTTTTGGTCATTTCCTGCTAGTTTATACTCATCTTTAACAACAGATGCTTCAGAAGCAAGGTCTACCACAGTGTTATCTAATACGAAGCCTGCGTTAACTAAATACAGAGGAATATCACCATAAACTTTATTGTCAATGTCACTGAGAAGTGACTCTATACCGTCATCATCCCCATAAGCAGAGGCAAAGATGATCCCTTTTAAAGCGTGGTTTTTAAGAACAAATTGTTCAATGATTTCATCTAGCATCTCAAAGCATTGCTTATTTGCTCCAGTTTTATGGCTGTAGGTCGCAGGAACACAGGCACTTTGTAATAACATTGCGAAGTTTGTTTCAGGATAAGCCAACTTTACTGCGTGCAGGAAGTCTCTACCGTGACTATCTCCCAAAATTAGAAAACCACTGTCTTGTAGTTTAAATTGAAGGCAGTCTATGGCGCTCTCGACAGTTTGCTTGTTGCCATCTAAGGAGCATAAAAAAGAGGTTTGATAGCTTTCACCGTTATTAGTAAATGCAGGGGTTAAACGAAATTTATAGTGGAGTTCGGCGGTATCTCTATTAACCGTTAATTGTTTAATGTTTTCCACATATTCTAATTTCTGAGCCGAGTCATCTTCAATTTTTGAAAATAATCCTAATGCAGTGATAATCACAACCATATAAAGGGGTTTACATGTTAAGCACTGACGTACATTTGTGAATTGCCTTCTAAATTTTAGTTTTTCGATTAGGTTGTAACTTAAGAAGCCCAGTAATATCGATAGTGCTATCCCAAAGTAAATAGCGGCTCCGTTCATTGCGAAATAAGACAGTGCCACAACAATAGGCCAGTGCCATAGGTATATTGAGTATGACCATTTTCCTATTTTTTGAAACAACAGGTTGCCGGTTAATAAACTATTGCTTCTGTTGGCTTGAATAATGAAAGCAGTGCCAAGCACAGACATAAATATCAAATAGTCAGGCCAATAAGCTAATCCAAATAAGGGGATAAAGGCAGCGATGATTAAGGTCAAACCAAGGTACTCTAAAGCTTGTTTGGATTTCTGGCTAATACGCAAGGGGTAGAAGTATACAAGCCCGCCGATTAGCATCTCCCAAGCTCTAGTAGGTAATAAATAGTAGCTGGCGTTTGGCCATTTGTAATTGGCGATAATCGAACCTAATACACTCAGTACAGTCGCCATTAAAAATAAAATTTTAAGACGCGGCAAGGTAGTGATTTTACTGGTAATGAGAAGAAAAACCGGAAATAAAATATAAAACTGCCATTCAACTGACAGTGACCAGGTATGTAATAGCCACTTACTTTGTGACAAGGCTTCAAAATACCCAGACTCTTGCCAATAAAGTAAATTTGATACAAATGTTAGGCTGCTAGCAACATGTTTACCTAAGGCTTGGTATTCAGTAGGCGTTAGAAACATAGCACCTAAAATCAATAGACTTAAACACAAAGCTGCTAAAGCAGGAATGATGCGGTTTGCTCTGGCAATGTAAAAATTCAAAATAGAAAAGTTGTTTTGCTCAATCCCTGTGACGATGATCCCAGTCATTAAAAAGCCGGAGATTACAAAAAACATATCCACTCCGGCGTAACCACCCGGTACCAGTGAAGGGATAAAATGGAAAATTACTACGGCTAAAACGGCAAGCGCCCGTAAACCATTTATATCTTTTCTAAAATGCAATGCTACGGCTCCATTTATTGGCATGTGAAATTAAAATTTGCAGAGTGTGTTCCCGTTACGAATTCTAGATTGTGGTTAGGTTAGTTTTCTTCTATTTGTGTTTTAAGAAGGTAACAACAGCGGCTAACACATTATTATGTAAGTCAATTTTTGACGGTTTCAATTAGTTGGCTTCTAAGGTTGAGCGTTCGCTATTGTAAAAGTCGTTAGACTTAACGCAGCGCAAAGACATCAACAAAATACATAGGACCAAGAATTAATTATTTAGCATAAATATTGGTTAAATCGTCCATAAACCTATTAGCAACACAGTATTTGGTTAAGGCCAGTGTCTGCATACGTGAGAGTTATATTTCCCAAATGTTATTTTTAACATAATTCTTTGCGTACTTGTATGGCTTGCGTAAATTAGAGAGGTTTAGGTGACTGAGTAAGTATCTTAAAATACAAATCAAGTAGCCCTTTGCTATCAACATCAGTACATACTTGTTGTTTGGGCTTATTATGCCAGTCATCAACGGGAAACACTTTTTCAGCGGTTTTGCACAGTGTCATACCTATGGCTGGGCCTTCGCATATTACTCGTATTGGCCCTTGTTTTACCTTAAATAATTCGGGGGCTAACAAGTAAGCTACTGCGGATGAGTCGTGTACATAAAACCCATCTAATCCCGCGCTTTCTTTGTGAAAGTCACTGTAAAAGCGACTGATTTGATAGATAAACTCTCCGTAAGTAGCCGACTGATCTTGAAGTGCTTTTATGTAGTCATTACTCATAATACTTTGTTGGGTAACATCTAACCCCACTACTGTAACTGGCCAAGGTTGAGTAAACACAATGTCAGCAGCATGTGGGTCGCCTATAATGTTGGCCTCTGCATAAGGGCTAACATTACCTGTATGGCCGTTATGGCCAAAAGCGCCGCCCATAACCACCACTTCTTTTACTAAGGCCGCAATGTCTGGGGCTTTTTGCAGAGCCAAGGCGAGATTGGTTAAGCGCCCTACTGCTATTAAGGTAATTTCGTGAGGGTATTTGCGTACGGTTTCAATGATGAAGTCATGGGCTGAGCGAGCATCGGCAGCAATGGGGAGGGTATCGGGTAGTTCGATATCTCCTAGGCCATTTTGCCCATGTACAAATGTAGTGGGTTCTCCAGCGGCTATGTTTAAAGGGGTGTTAGCGCCTGTACATACGGTTGCTGACATATTAAAGCGCAGCTTTAGGTACAAGGCATTGCGTGTCGCGTTTTCTATGGTGGCGTTGCCAAATACCGTGGTGATCCCTAGTAGCTCAATTTTACTGCTCGCCTCTGCAAACAGAATTGCCATGGCATCGTCTATGCCCGGGTCAGTATCAAAAATAACTTTTGTATTCATACGCTTGTCTCTTGGTTTGCTTCAATGGCTTGCGCCTTTTTCTCAAGTAATAAACAGGTCGAAATCAAAATCGCCACAAGCACAAAGCCTATGACTGTCATTAACATCGCGCTGCTGACGCCAAAGTTCGATACCACTAGAGCGGATAACGCAGGCGCTAACGTACTGCCTACCGTCGCCGAGCATAGTAAAAAGGTGACTAGAATAGGCGGCGCATTTTTTATTTGTTGTGAGCCCACCGAGATCCCCAGCTTGAAAATACACGAGGTCATAAAGCCTAAGCCCAGTGTTATGGTTAAAAACCAGTGGGGATCATCTGTTGTATAAAGCAATGTAGATAACACTATGGCGACGACTATCACGCCTAGTAATAAGGGGCGCGTGGGTACCTTCATCACCAGTAGCGTCACCATAAGTAGCCCAAATATAGAAGGCCCCCAATAGTTACCCACCGCCGCTGCGGCTTGATTGGCATCAAGGTTAAGGGCTTGCTGTAAGTAATTAGGTGCCCAAGTTAAAAAGGTGGTTTGAGTGGTTAAATAGCAGCATAGAGCAGCGGCTACAATAAATACTCTTGGTGTCCAAATACTTAGATTTGGCTTGGCTTTGGGTACCTGTTCTTGGTTGACATGTGAAGGGTGAGTATCAGGAAATGTCAAAGTGAAGCAAGCCACTAAAATAAGCAGGGCAATGGCACCTACTGCTGCATAGCTGAGTGTCCACAACTGATTAGCTGATAACAATACAACGGCCAATGAAGGGAATATAAACCCCGCCAAACTAAAAGAGCAATCTGTTGCTAAAAACGCTGAAGCACGCTTTTGCTCGTTGTATAAATTGGCAATTAGTACGGCACCACCTGCAAGGCCAACACCGCAACCTATACCCAGTGTAAATAAGTAAACAGAAACCAACCACTGTAACCGGATATCTAAGGCCACCATCACTATAAGTAGCGTGATAAAGATTAGGTAATTGACTTGAAATATGAGTCTGGTAGAAAAACGCCCATACACCAACATAGCAATAAAAGTACCTGCAAATGCTCCGCCCGTTAACAGCGAAAACATAGACGCAGCATGGGTAATGCTGATGTTGAGGTAATCAGCAACAGGAGATATTAATACGCCTATTTGCGTCAATAGACCTGCCATCACCATATAAGTCATAAAGGCGACTATGGTTAAAAGTGCTTTGTTCATCCCCGTTTATCCCAATGTTATTATTTTTATTTAGCTGGTTAGTGCGCGTTTTGTCGCGCCATTTGAACTATCTAACCATGCTTGGCGACGCTCAAATAAAGCAGGAGCCGCTTGGTTAACTTGTTCGATGAGGTGCTGTATATCATGTTCTAGTAAGCGACCGTTTTCTACCAATATTTTACCTGCCACCATAGTCATATCTACATCTTGGCCTTGTACTGCATGGACTAAGTTGTAATGAATATTCATCAAAGGGCCAGAGTCGATAAGGGGGGTCATTCGTGGGGTGTCGCAGCGAACCGCAATCATATCAGCAGATTTACCTACCTCAAGTGAGCCGGTGATATTGTCTAAGCCTAGTGCTTTTGCACCATCAATAGTGGCCATACGGCATATATCCCACGCATCAAGGGCTGCGGCATCTAAGCTTGAAAATTTGGCCAGTAATGATGATGTTTTCATTTCTTCAAACATGTCTAGGTTGTTGTTTTCTTTTTCGCCGTCTGTGCCTAAACCAACAGCCACACCCGCTTTTAACATTTTCACAATTGGCGCAGCGCCTGACGCTAGTTTCATGTTGCTAATGGGGTTATGGGCGACACCTATTTTACGTTCTGCCATTAATGCAATTTCGTTATCATCTGCCCAAACACAATGTGCTAAAAGGGTTTTGGGTGCGTTCAATAAACCAAATTTATCAAGGGCTTGAATAGGTCTTATTTGATAGCGTTCAAGGGTTTGTTCTACGTCAAACTTACTTTCGTTACTGTGAGTATGAAAGCCCACTTGGTAGTCTTGGCACATATCGGCGATACGTTTTAAGGCTGGTGGCACGGCATAAAATAAATGCTCTAGGCCTACCCACACTTGTATGCGGCCGTTGGCTTCTTGATGCCAGTTATTAATAAGTGCTTCGTTGCTGTCTAGGGTTTCGAAATAATCGTGTTCTGGGTGCTCGGCAACATAAGGCACTAAGCAAGCTCGAATGCCTAACTGCTTGGCTGCATCTGCACTGCCTTCCATGTAACGCCACATATCCACTATACATGTAGTGCCAGAAAGCAGTGCCTCTGCATAGCATAACCATGACGATAAACTCGCTTCTTTGGGGTTCAATACCTTATGCATAGGATCAATATATTGCTGCAGCCAATCCCACACTGGCAAGCCTTCAGCCGTGCCCCGCAGCATACCCGAGTGGCAGTGAGTATTGATTAGTCCTGGCATCAAAATACGCTTAGAATAAGCCTTAACTGCCACGTTTGGGTGTTGGGCAATTAATTCGCTGGCGACACCTAATTGCTTGATAGTGCCTTGTTCTACCAACACTGCACCATCTTTAATTATGGTGTTGTTACTGTCCATAGTGACTAGGTAGTCTGCTTGATAAAGTGTGGCTGTCATATTGAATTAACCCTTGTTGTGTTGTTCAGCGTGGGGCTGGTTAAAAATGGCGTTTAGCAAAATGGCGGTGCATACACTTAATATGATGCCGCTATCGGTAAAAATGGCACTCCATTGGGGTAAATGTTGAAAATAACTTGGGGCGATCATAGGAATTAAGCCTATGCCCAAACTGGCAGACACCACCAATAAATTAGAGCGGGACTCTGTAAACTCTACCTGACTCAAAATGCGTACCCCCATCAAGGCAACGGTGCCAAACATCACCATAGCCGCTGCGCCTAAGGCGTACTGGGGAATAGACGCAATAATAAACGCCATTTTAGGCAGGCAGCCAAGGGCAATTAAAATAAATGCACCAGCAGCAGCAACGTAGCGACTTTTGACGCCACTTATGGTGACTAACCCTATGTTTTGCGAAAAAGAAGTGTAAGGAAATGCATTGAAAAGGCCACCTAATAAGGTCCCTAGCCCATCGGATCGTAAGCCTCTAATTAATTGTTTTTGGTCTACTTCTTTATCAACTAACTTACCCAAGGCCAAAAACATACCAGTGGATTCAACCATAGTGACCATCATCACTAATGACATAGAACAAATAGCCAAAAAATCAAAGGTGGGCATGCCTAGGCTTAAAGGCTTGATAACAGCAACCCAAGGCTCATTACTTATGCCTTCAAGAGAAATATCCCCTAATAACCAAGCGGCCGCAAAGCCAGCAAACATGGCAACCAGTACAGACACATTACTTAAAAAGCCTTTGGCAAATCGGTTAATGAGTAAAATTAAGCCAAGTTGCATTAAGCTAATTAGTAGATAAACAGGTTTACCAAAATCTGGGTTAGCTGAACCATCGGCAAGAGTTGGGCTACCACCTGCAGACCATTCAATACCTACTTTCATTAAGCTAATGCCAATAACCAGCAAAACAGAACCAGTTACTACAGGAGGGAAAAACCTCATTAAACGGCCCATAACAGGCGCAAAGAGTATGCCTAATATGCCTGAAACAATAATGGCGCCGTAAATGCCTGGCAGGCCTAGTTCGGGGTTCACACCTATGGCAATCATCGGGGCGATAGACGTAAAGGTTACCCCCATCATTATGGGTAATTTAATGCCAAAGTAACGATTACCAAAACACTGCACTAAGGTGGCAAGTCCTGCCGCGAATAGATCAGCGTTGATGATGAGTGACAAGGTTTCTTTAGGCAGATTAAGTGCTGCCCCTAAAATTAAAGGCACTATGATGCAAGCTGAATACATCACCAATACATGTTGTAACCCTAATAAAAAGGTTGGGGCGATGGGCAGGGTTTGATCCACTGGGTGGATGTTGCTCTGTGTGTGGTTTGCCTGTGACTTAATAAATGCCATCTCTTACAACCTCAAAACAAAATGTTAGCAATATATTCAATTTACTCTGCTGGGCAGAGTGTGCAAAATAGAAAGTATTAATATTTTTAATACTTCTGTGGTGATTATGCGTTTATCTATTGAGCAATTAACAGCATTTTGTGCAGTAGCCAACGAAAAATCCTTTTCGGCAGCCGCTCGAAAATTAGGTAAGTCGCAGTCGGCTTTGAGCATTTCGGTGGCAAATTTAGAGATTGATTTTGGGGTAAGCTTGTTTGACCGAAGTAGTCGTTACCCCGTTTTGACTAAGCATGGTGAGTCATTGCTGCGAGACGCTGAAGCCATATTGCATCAATGCTCTTCAATGGAAAACCGTGCAAACAGCTTAGCCGCAGCGCTTGAAAGCCAAGTCACCATCGCCATTGATGAAACCATTCCGTTTCAATTGTTAAATCACAATTTAACTGGGTTTGCTGACAGTTTTGCCCCAGTAGATTTAAATATATTACACCCATCATCACAATATATTCAGCAGATGATAGAGCAAGGAGAAGCGTCTTTAGGCATTATGTGTGCAGGCACTCACTATCCTAAAGATATACATTTTAAAAGATTAGGAAATATTATTTTTGCTAATGTGGTTCACAAAGACCACCCTTTAGCCAAGTTGCCACAGGTTAATTTTGAGCAACTTAATCAACACCGGCAATTGGTTTACTCGCCTTTGTTAGAAAAACTGCCCACTAGTGAATACTTAAGTGCCACCAATCAGTGGAAAATGTCGAGTTATCTCACCTTAATGAATACCCTGTGTACGGGCATGGGATGGGCCACTGTGCCAAAACAATTGATGCTAGATTTACAGTTACAAGACCAATTATGTGAATTGCAGCTTACCTCATACCCCCACACAGAATGGGAAGTGGGCGTAGATTTAATCTGGTCATCTAGCGAGCGTTTAGGAAAAGCAGGCAGCTGGCTAAGAGATGCATTTGGGGTGACGCCGATAAAACAAGTGTCTTTGTAACGTTAGGTGTGATGATATTTTTTGCAGTATTTAAAATGGAGGACTGCATAGGCTGTACCCGAATTGACTCGATGAAGGCTGACATATTTTATTTATCATTATGCTGTTTGTTTATACAGTTATAATGCGTATTTTAAAATTTCCCATTTTTCACTGTTATTATTTGTGAAAAAATATAATTGAAAATAGACCAATTAATTTTATCTCATTGTTTTTGTTGAAGTTAATGCTTTTAGTGAAAATATAGTATTCTGTATTTATCCAGACTCATGATTTCTACATGGTACGCCAATCAAAAATTTCCCTTTGAAAGCCAATAAGTATATGAAAAGATGGAGTAAATTAATTGCCAGAATCATTATTCCGTTTATTCCTAAAGTGGCTTAAACGTGCGGTCTGGCTAATATACTGTTATGTGGCAAGAGGGGCTTATGCGTAATTGGAAAGGAACTCTAGTTTTATTGTTTTTTATTCTTTGGCCGTTTATTTGGTTCTTCTCCTCGTTAATTATTTTTGGTTTTGAAGCTCAGTGTGCTGTAGACGTTTGTGGCCCATCGCCGACTGCATTGGAAACGACACTTTACTTTCTGTACATGATTTCACCACCAATTCTTGTAATTACCGCTTGGGTTAATTGGCGGCTAAAACTTCAAAAACGTATAGGTTTAAGCGATGCCACATAACAAAAACATCAACTGGAAAACTACTCGCTATAAAGCGCTCGTATTTTCCAGTTATATTGAGCGTTAAGTTACCAAGAAAGATATGCGTAAATTTCTGGCATTGGATAAAAAATCTCAAATAGACTTGCGAGAAAAGTATCCAGATCTTGATAAGTTGTATGCTGTAGAAGATACAGATGCATATACTTACATGGCGGTTTCGGTTTTCGACCGTTGGTTGGGAGCAGAAGACTCAATTAAATATTTATCTGATGTTTCTGATGAAGAGCAACAAAGTAGAGATGCAAAATTCGTTAAATTTGCGAAAAAATTAATTGATAACACTGAGGTTCTAAACTTTACATTTAAAGGTCGTTGGAGTTCAGCTAAACCACACTTTCGCAAATTTACCTCGGACGCCGCCAAAGAAACTTACCTAATGTGCGCTCCACATAATGTAGATAGTAGTCATTTTTATAAAGTGGTGCTGCCTGAGTTGGAGGCTGTATATTTTGAAAGCTGGGACGACACTAATGTTTTCTATTTACGTAATCCTAAACACGCAGAAAAAATTGAAAAATGGGCTAATGAATGTGGCTTATACCGTCTAAATAGGTAACTTAACAAGCGCATCAAAAATGACGTCAAACGCTTGGCTGGCGCTCATTCTTCGCTAATTTTAGCCAAGCATTATCCGCATTTTTTGCGGGCGTTAGGTACTAAAGAAATGTGGTCAAAGCTAGTGAATGGCAAAGCACTTGGAAATTCAGCCCTCGCAGTTGCGTTTTCAGGAATTTATTTTTCGGGTACTGGTGAATTTAATCAACTCATCAGTTTTGCACCTGCGGCTC
>NZ_JBDUZQ010000011.1:0-83256 GCF_039943935.1 Paraglaciecola sp. | reverse complement strand
TGAAGGCGTAAAATGTGCCGGTAAAGGCTTAGTTGAGTTCTTCCAAGAGCGTGGCGCTACTAGCGTTATCAACTACATCTCTGAAAAAGTATCTAAATAAGCTCAAATAAACAAACTCTAAAAAAGCAAACAGTTAACCCCTGTTTGCTTTTTTTATGTCTGAAATTCAACCCAACATGCTTTGTTATAAAAATTATAACTCTAAGATTTTATTTAATTCTGAAAGTTCTTTCACGAAGCGTTGTTTACGTCTTTTTGCCCAAAACCAAATACTTGGCAACAATAAAAAATGGATGGTTAAAGTTGGGTATATTTTTTTTAATAACTGATCTGGTGTAAAAACCTCATAAATATAAAGTCCACCATAAAAAGTTACCAATAATACTATGATCGCCCATCCAGAGTGCATGCTCAAATTGGCAATTTTTATATTATTCTCAAGCTGCTTTTTAAGCTGCTGCATGTACATAGCTGTATTTTGATTAGACCAACCCAGAGAAAAGCGTCGTAACCAAGTTAAGTAAATAACTGTTGAGATAGCAATCAACAAAACAATAGCCATCAACCCCATGGTAAAATCATCGAGTTTTTCTTTGTTAAACCAAATAATAAAGAATGCCACCAAAACACTGAGCACATCAAACAAAACATAAAACCTTTGCTTTACTCGCATTTTATTCCAAGATATTTGCAACGCTTGATAATCTGGTTTCTGCACTTCTTGTTGGTGCCATAATAGGCTTAATGGGTCTTGATTATTGGGCATCTTGAATGCTCTCCATTAATGTTTTTCTTGCTCTGTTGAGCACAACACCTGCATTTGAGGCGCTAATACCGCAAGCATCTGCAATTTCGTCATAGCTTAACCCTTCCATCGACATAGTCACCACCTGCCGAGTTTGAATAGGCATGTTTCGAATATGAATTAACATCTGTTGAATTTGTCTTTGTTGGTCTAGTTGCTCATCTGTGGTTTTAGCTTTGCTAGGCTCAGGGGTTTCTACTTCACAATATGAATCGTTTCGAGGCTGCTTGGCGTGGTACGCCACATGGGTGATGGCCTTGTTGTGAGCTACCCGCAAAATATAAGTTTTAATACTGCTATCACCTTTAAACTTAGCCAAGGCTTGCCAAACCGCCAGGGTGATTTCTTGCAGTAACTCTTGGCGCATATGAAAGTTAGCCTCATAGGTAGCCGCCACACGCCCCAATAAGGGAGCATGCTCTTTTAGTATCTGTTTGAAATCTGTACTCAATTAACTAAGGTCCATAATTACTGTTCATTACTGCGCGCACAATTACATAGTCTTTAGGCATTTAAAAATATTACAAATAATTTTATTTTAAATAATTGTGTAATAAATATTCATTACCCAAGACTATGGGAGTAATTGCAATAAAAAGGGAAAGAAACATGTACCTGTTAGTACTTCATACGCATATAAAATGGATACAGAAAACTATCAATCGCAGATTGTCTAAATCAAACAATTAGGAGCAACTTATGGACCCACTAAAAATTACTATTTTACTTTCAAGCTTAGCCTTAGCATCACTTGCTATCTGTTGGTTAGACTACAAAAAAGGTTGGCATCTAGCCGATTGGTTAAATGGCCATTGTAGTAACCCGTTTATACAAACTACTCAATCACAAAAAGTAGATACCCAGCAAAGCTCAGATGAAAAAGACGCTCTAATTTTAGAACTAAAAGAGCGAGTACAAGTATTAGAAAAAATAGTCACCGAACCTGCTTATGAGTTAAATAAAAAGCTAAATCAGCTTTGATCCATTTTTTATAACGCTATTTTTTAAAAAAAGGCACGGCTATTTTCCCCATGGCAATGGCGTTGCCTAATAACACTATTGTCACCCCTACAAACGCCTCTGTGTGCCAAGTATACCCTTCAAAAATGGTCGACAAAATTAAGGCTACTATTGGATACACTAACACCACATAAGCGGCTTTGTCTGAGCCCATTTGTTTCACCAACTGCATATAAGCACCAAAAGCTAAGACTGAGCCAAAAACGGTTAAATAAGCGAGTGAATAGTAATAATTTGGATTGCTAGGGATCACAATTTCTGCGCCACCAGCCAAAGCACTAACCGTTAAAAACAACACACCATAACTCATTGCCCAAAAGTTCATTTGGATAACAGGAGTGCCGTGGTCCAAAATTCGCTCTGAAATCACATTACCTAAAGAGGCAAAAAAGAACGAAGCCAAGGCAAAGCTAATGCCTAACACTATATATTCGTTGGCGCTTACCTTAGAAAACTCAGGTAAAAATATCAAACCGATGCCAATCAAGCCAAATGTCGCGCCCACAATTACTTCTGGGCGGATTGGCTTTTTAAGTAACACTCGACGTAACACCACATTTATATACACCATGCCTGAGCTCATCAAGGCAACGATGGCACTAATAATATATTGCTGACTTTGATAAAGCAGACTGTAGTCTAAGGTATATAAACACAGACCAACTCCAGCCATTTTGATATGGATGTGCCTAGGTAAAGCCAAAGACAACTTTTTGAATTTACAATACGCGAGTAAAATAAGGGCGGCAAAAAAGAATCGAATAGCGACTGATAAACTGGAGTCAACTTCTCCAAATTGAAATGTGATTGCTAGCCAAGTCGAGCCCCAAATCAACACAACAACAGAAAATAGCACTGGATTAGACAAAAATTTATTTCTCAAAGTGAAGGGGTATACTGCATGCTAGTGTAACCAGATAATTTGATTTAAGGACACTTCAAATGAAAAAAATATTATTGTTTTTAACCGTCACCATCATAGCTGTTGTTGCTGTGGTGTTTTACCGTGCCAATACTGTGTTTGAAAACAATCAATATCAGGTAACTGAAGCGTTACACCCCATTCAAATTGATGAATCAGCTGCACTACATAGATTTGCAGATGCCATAAAAATTAAGACCATATCCTACGACGACGCTACAAAATTAGACCCTAAAGCTTTCCTAGCATTTCACCAACATTTAGCGGACTCGTTTCCTTTGGTGCACCAACAAACAACACTACAAAAGTTTAACGACTACAGCTTGGTTTATCACTTAAAAGGCCAAAACAATAAGCTTAAGCCGGTATTATTCATGGGCCATATGGATGTAGTACCGGTCGATCCAAATACTGCATTTGAATGGTTACAGCCACCTTTTAGCGGCAATATTGTTGATGGCACTATATGGGGACGAGGAGCGATTGACGACAAGGTTACAGTGCTTGCCTTAATGGAGTCATTAGAGATATTTTTGGCTAAAGGTATTACCCCTCAGCGAGATATCTACTTTTCCTTTGGACATGATGAAGAAGCAGGAGGAGATGGTGCTCAAGCCATTGCTAAATACTTTGCGGCACAAAGTATTGAATTCGAGTACATTTTAGATGAAGGCGGATTAGTCACCGAAGGGATAGTCGCAGGAACCAGTGATCCAATAGCCGTCATTGGTGTTGCTGAAAAAGGCTTTGTAAATTTTGATCTAACAGTAAGAAGCAAAGGGGGCCATTCTTCTCAGCCACCAGCACATACTGCCGCAGGTATACTTGCAGCCGCTATTGTAAAAGTAGAGAACAATCCCTTTGAAGAGAACTTAGACTTTTTAGGCTTGATGTTTGAAAACATTGGGTATTCTATGCCCTTATCGCAACGTTTACCTTTAAGCAATTTGTGGTTACTAGAACCATTGGTCAAAAGCGCTATTTTAAGCAACCCTACCTCAGCTGCAAGTGCCCGCACCACCACTGCAGTCACTATGTTGCAAGGCAGCACTAAATCAAACGTTTTACCAACTGTAGCCAAAGCAACAGTCAATTTTAGAATATTACCTGGTGATACTATTGAGAGTATTCGAGCTCATCTAGAAGAGGTTATTGATGATCCAAGAGTGGAACTGAGCACTTCATTAGCGAACGAAGCATCATCAGTGTCCCCCACAGAGCACCTAGGGTTTAAACTGATTGAATCCACCATAAGGCGTATAGACGACAGTATTTTAGTTACCCCTTATCTTATAGTTGGGGCAACTGACTCTAGACACTTTCAAGGTTTATCAGACAATATTTATCGTTTTATGATGGTATCGCTAAATCAAGATACCTTAAGCCAGTTTCATGGGTTAAACGAACAAATCAGTGTGCAAAACTACCTAAATGCCATACAGTTTTATTATGCATTATTAGAGCAATCAGCTATTGCTAATTAAATAGCAGAAACTAGCGGCTAAAAAGCTGATTACCGCGGGCATAAAATATAGTTAAAAGTAGCATGCCTAAAGTCAAAGCTATAAACACTGGCTCAAAGGCGCTACCGAGAATATCTCGTGGCGTTTTTGCCCAAAACACCGCAAAAAATAAATGACTAGTTGCAATAAACCCAACCCAAAAATTTACATACTGAGCCCATTTAACTTGTTTTAAACCATACCAAGCAAAGTTACCCAACAACACAGTAGGAAGTAATAGGATAGTCGGGATTATGTAATGCTTGCCTATAATAAAAGTCTGCAATACTGCTAAAAATCCAATGAAAGCACATAGCGCCAACAAGTAATCTAGGCCATGGGAAACAGACAGTTTTTTCATTATTATTGTTCTCGATTTATGAAGTAATATATGAGCTAGCTTAAAAAGCTAGTACATTCGTTTGTGTTTGCGCCTTCATCATACCAAGATGCTCGCTCGACCCAAAAAATATTATTGTTAGGTTGTATATTTAGCTCACTGTCTAATAAGAAAGTATGAGCCAGCAGGCACAGTTAATCACTTCAAACTGGCTAGCCAATCAATCTGGAAATAGCCCTTGCTTGCCTTATTTCTAGGTGGTGAGGTATATGAAGCGGGTAACTTATCGGGTGCAGCATTAAGCGTTGATTCGCTTACAGATGTAGCTCAACTCTTTATACGCTCCTGCAATACTAATTTTTTGGCACAACTGTTGTTTCTTATAAATTCCATTTAGTGCTTCAGCAGCCAGCATCCTTGGGAGCAGACTAACTATTGCAAATTGTACTTAAAGAATGAAACGAAATGACAGCTTAGCTGTCTTCATATTAAGCTTAAGTCTATCCAAGAAACTGTTGGTAATATCGAAGATTACCCATTAAAAAAGTTACCAATCTCTATAAATCCAATTTCACCTGTTTTGTAGCTACCTAAGTCTAAGAAGGTGCGATTACTAATGGTTTGATACTTTTTCACTGGAGTATGTCCATGGAATACATGAAATATATTTTTTACAGGCTGCACTTTTTGCTTTCTAACATCATCGTAAAACAGCTGCGCCCTAGTCCAAAACAAGTCACTTATAGCACGATTATCTTCAATATTTTGAGGGGCCTCTAACAGCATAGTTTTCACTTGATGCCAGTCACATTTATCTGGGAGTTCTGCGTGTACTAACCCCAAATTACACCCTTCAGATATTTCTATCTCTATCGCTGCAGGCATCTTGACCATAGCATCATAATAGACTTGCAGTGATTTGTAATCTAACCCTCGGGCCCATAGACCACCCCAGCTTTGCCACTGCTTCCACACATCTTTCGATTGGCTTTCGACTACATTAATCAACATTCGCTCGTGATTGCCCTGAATGGCATGAAACCAAGGTTGAGATAGCCACGTGAGTACATTTATGGACCCCCTACCTCTATCGATTAGGTCACCAAGACTAAACAAACGGTCGACTGATGGGTTAAACTCATGCTCAATTAGCAGCTTATCGATAATATTAAAATAGCCGTGAATATCACCACAAATAAAATCTCTGCCTTGAATGTTTTGGGTAAAAAATTGATAGTTCACATTTAGCTCAATAGTTTGGGAGTAATATAGAAAAGTTGAGGTTAATTAAAATAAAACAATGTATGTTCAAAAAGCAACATTAGAAGTAAAAAATTCCATCACATTACCTTCCAACTACACATATTGCTACCTTGGGTTAACTACACTAGATATAAAAAATCGCGAGAACTAACCTAATCACTCATACTTATAATTTCAAATTAATAATCAATTGTGAACACAACATAAAAGCAAAATAAATTAACCGTAAATCATGAGATAAAACATGTTAATTGCTCAACACTCTTTATATCTTGACCGCATTCTTGGCAACTAGGGTTAAACCATATCCCTTGCAATCCTGCGCTCATAGGTGCTAGTACATCCCTTTCTAGAGAATCGCCTACCATTGTTACTTGGCTTGCTTTTACACCTAACCTACTGATGATTTTAGGATAATAACTACTATCGGTTTTACCTACACCAAGGTTTTCGCGGCAAAATACCTGGCTGATGTAATCACTTAATCCTGCACGCTGTAATGCATTACGAATTTGAACTTCAGTTGACTCTTCTGCGTTGGTAGCCAAATGACATCGGGCTTGTAGTGAAAGATGTTTAAGACAATCTAACGCCCCATCCACTACTTTGATTTGTGGCCAATCACACATAGGGCCGACTTGATTAGGGAGGTCCACCATAAGCGTGTCCCCCCAATCAAATAAATAGTGATGATGAGTCATATATAGTTATTTAACTTCGCACTTCACCGTCGCCCATAACAATGAACTTTTCTGTAGTGAGAGATTCAGCTCCCATAGGCCCGTAAGCGTGTAGTTTACTGGTTGAAATACCAATTTCTGCACCTAATCCTAATTGACCACCATCTGAGAAGCGAGATGATGCGTTAGCCATCACCACAGCAGAATTCACTCTGCGAATAAACGCTTGGGTTTTAGAATAATCTTGACTAGCAATCACTTCAGTATGGCCCGAGCCATAATCTTCGATATGTTCTATTGCTTGATCAAAGTCACTAACCACTTTAACGGCAATTTCCATGGCTAAGTATTCGGCATGCCAATCATCTTCAGTGGCTAATTGTGCCCCTTCAAAGTAACCAATACTGTTTTTACATGCATGTACAATAGTATTGTGCTCAGCCAAAAGTGCCGCCGCTTTAGGTAAAAATGTTTCAGCAATGTCTTGATGCACTAACATTGTTTCTAATGAATTACATACGCCTGTGCGTTGCGTTTTACCGTTTTTAAGTAAATTGATTGCTTTGACTTCGTCAGCAGCGCAATCCACATAAATGTGGCATACACCTTTGTAATGTTGAATCACAGGTATGCGACTATTTTCAGAAACAAAGCGTATAAGCCCTTCGCCTCCTCGAGGAATAATTAAATCAATAGACTCATTAAGGGTCATTAGTTCATTCATTACAGCCCGGTCAGTATCAGGCACCACAACAACTGCTGAGGGGTCAAGCTGCTGTTTAGCTAATGCAAACTTAATGCATTCAGCTAGGGCTAAGTTTGAGTGAACGGCTTCTTTACCACCACGTAACACTACAGCATTACCTGCCTTTAAACATAATGCAGCTGCATCAATTGTTACATTTGGTCGAGATTCATAAATCATCGCTATTACGCCAAGAGGAATCCGCATTTTTCCTACTTGAATGCCACTTGGCATACGTTCAACTTTTGAAATTGAGCCAACTGGGTCCGACTGCCCAGCAATTTCAATGACCGCATCAGCGATACCTTGAATACGCAAAGGGTCAAGCGCGAGACGGTCTAGCATAGCGGCATCTAAACCTTTTTCTTTACCTGAAGCTAAATCTTTAGCATTGGCAATTAAAATACTTTCAGTATTTGATATTAAAGACTCCGCGATATCAGTTAATAGCTGATCTTTTTGCTGAGCATTTAAGTTTGCTACTTGACGGGCAGCCTTTTTAGCTTCTTTAGCGGCGGCGGCAACGGAAAAACTCATAAATGAATCCTTAATCAATTTTAATTTATAACAATACTAGGTCATCTCGGTGCACAATGGCTTCTCCGAAAGAATAACCCAAAATACTCTCAATTTTGCTACTGTTGACCCCTTGAATATTGGCCATATCTAAAGCGTTATACATAGCTAAGCCCTTAGCGATGACTTTCTTTCCAAAGTAAATATTAACTGCATCACCTGGTTCAAACTTACCAGACACATTGATAACCCCCGAAGGCAACAATGATGCCCCATGATCTAGTAATGCCTTTTTGGCTCCTTGATCAACCTCGAGCCGTCCTTTAGCTCTCAATGTATGCCTTAACCAGCTATTACGAGCACTATCTAAACTCTTATTTGGTAAAAACACTGTACCTGGATTTTCGCCTTTAGCTAACATTAAAAAAGACGTTGGATTTTGACCGTTTACGATTAACGTCTGGATACCCGAATTAATACACTTGTCAGCCGCTTGTATTTTAGTTTGCATTCCACCTGTGCCCACATCACTGCCTGCTCCTCCGGCCAAATCGTAAATACTTTTATCGATGTGATTTACAATTGGCATTAACTTAGCGTCAGGATTTTTGCGAGGGTCTGCATCGTACAAGCCATCTATGTCTGAACAAACAATGAGGGTATCTGCTTCAGCGACTAAAGCGGTATAGGCGGCAAGGTTATCATTGTCACCCACTTTTAATTCGTTAATAGCCACAGTGTCATTTTCGTTGACTATGGGCAGTGCGTTATTTTTTAATAATTCGCGCAGGGTATTCTTAATATTTACATATCGAGTACGGTCATGCAGATCATCAGAGGTCAACAATATTTGAGCACAATCAAAATCAAATAACTTTGCCCAATTCGCCATCATTTGTGTCTGCCCAATAGCAGCCATGGCTTGTTTCTCAGCGATTGATGGACGGTGTTTATGAGCAATTTTACCTTTTCCAGCGGCCACACTCCCCGAAGAAACTAAAATCACTTCTTTACCCTTTTTACGACTATCACTGATGAATTTTGCGATTGGTGACAAATATTTTGAACTGCATTGGTTGTTAGTAGGCGCAATTAAGCTACTACCCACCTTAATTACAGCTCTTTTCCAATCTACTTGTGCCACACTATTCTCCAACTAATTATCTATCTAGGGTACGATAAATAGTCTAATAAACAAGCCGTTGTAGTTATAAGCTATGGTCTTAGAAAAGTTTTGTACTTTATTTGTGCAACTTTTTTATGCAAAATAAAACAGTTATAATAAATGTGGCAAACAAAAGGTTATTAAGGTTGCTTAATTCGAAACATATTAAAAACTAAGGCTGTGATATTATCACGTCTGTTGTTAATAAAAGATTCACTTAGAAATCTACAATTTTTTATATTAAAAACACTATTATCAGGGAATTCAATGTTTAAAAAATTTTTTACGGTAGCCGTGCTATCGTTGTCAGCTATTGCTTCAGCAAATGCTGCAATTAATCAAACTAAAGGTGATTTTGAAGATAAATTTCGCCAGTTAGACGAGTCATTACCTACACCTAACGTTTACCGTAACGCCGCCGGCGAACCCGGACATAAATATTGGCAGCAGCAGGTTGATTACAAAATTAAAGCTAAACTAGACGAACAAAAACGCCGTATAGAAGCTAGTCAAACCATCACTTATCATAACAATTCACCAGATACGTTAAAGTACTTGTGGATGCAGTTAGACCAAAATAAATTCCGAAATGATTCGATGTCTGCCATGACGACAACATTCGGTGGTATTGGTAACCGTGGCCCTGCGACAGCATCTGCATCATCAGGTAAAGCTGCTCAGCTTAGTTTAGATGCGTTACGTCGCCAGCAATTTACCGAGGATACCGTTTTAGGATACGACATTCAGTCAGTGACTGATAAAAATGGTGAAAAGCTCAAATATACGATTGTGGGCACCAATATGCGTATTGATTTACCTAGCTACTTAAAGCCAGGTAAAAAAATCACTTTCAATCTAGATTATGCTTTTAACATAGTTGAAGAAGATGCAGTTTCTGCCCGTTCTGGTTATGAACATTTTCCAGATGACGAGCGTGAAGGCGGTAATGACATATTCTTACTTGCCCAATGGTTTCCACGTTTACATTCTTATACAGACTATGAAGCTTGGACCAATAAAGAGTTTATTGGTCGTGGTGAGTTTACCTTAGAGTTTGGTAACTATGACGTAGAGCTTACTGTACCGGCGGATCATATCGTCAGTTCAACCGGTGCATTGCAAAACCCTAAGAGCGTTCTAACGTCAACTCAACGTAAACGTTTAGAGCAAGCTGAAGATGCAGACCGTATTGTGTTTGTTGTCACTGCAGAAGAAGCACTAGAAAACGAAAAAGAAGGCACAGATAAGCTAAAAACTTGGAAGTTTAGCGCTAAGAATGTTCGTGATTTTGCTTGGGCATCTTCTCGTAAATTCATGTGGGATGCCCGTGGTCACCAACAAGATGGTGATGACCAGCCTCTAGTAATGGCGATGTCTTTTTACCCTAAAGAGGGTGGGGACTTATGGGAGAAGTATTCAACTGAAGCCATAATCCAAACTTTAGAAGTATACTCACGTTTTTCTTTTGATTACCCATACCCGGTTGCTCAGTCTGTTAACGGACCTGTAGGCGGTATGGAATATCCAATGATCACTTTTAATGGCCCTCGTACTGAATTACAAAAAGACGGAAGTCGTACCTATTCTCAAGCTGAAAAACGCTTTTTAATTGGTGTAGTTATTCATGAAATTGGTCATATTTATTTTCCGATGATTGTTAACTCTGATGAACGCCAATGGACGTGGATGGATGAAGGGCTTAATAGCTTTTTAGACGGTGTAGCAGGGCGTGAGTGGGATCCAACTATTCCTTGGGGTGTAGAGCCTCGTGACATTGTAGGTTACATGAAGTCTTCTACACAAGTGCCTATTATGACTCAATCAGACAGCGTATTACGTTTAGGCCCTAATGCTTACACTAAACCTGCAGCCGCGTTGAATATTCTTCGTGAGACTATTCTAGGCCGTGAATTATTTGATTTTGCTTTTAAAGAATATGCACAGCGCTGGAAATACAAACGCCCTACTCCTTCTGACTTTTTCCGTACTATGGAAGAAGCTTCGGGTGTTGATTTAGACTGGTTCTGGCGTGGTTGGTTCTACAGCACAGACCATGTCGATATTTCTATTGATAATGTATATAAGCTACGTTTAGACACACACGATCCTGATATTGACTTTAACCGTCTACGTCAAGAAGAGCTTGATAAACCTTTGTCACTAACTGACGAACGCAACAAAGCAGAAGGCAAAAAGTTGTGGGTTGAACGTTTCCCTGACATTACTGACTTTTATGACGAAAATGACCGCTTTACGGTTACCAATAAAGAACGTAACAAGTACCAAAAGTTTTTAAGTAAACTTAAGCCTTGGGAGAAGGCAACGTTAGAACGTGCCGTTGCTGAAGACAAAAACTACTATGTATTGGATTTTTCAAATAATGGTGGATTAGTTATGCCAATCATATTGGATCTTGAATTTGCAGATGGCACAACTGAAAACCAATATATTCCAGCTGAAATATGGCGTAGAACGCCAAAAGCGGTGAGTAAGTTAATTGTTACTGATAAAGACAAAGAGCTAGTGAGTGTGACAGTTGATCCTCGTTGGGAAACTGCTGATGTTGACGTTAATAACAATCACTATCCTCGTCAAATTATACCTTCTCGTATCGAAGCTTATAAACGTAAGAAAAGTACCAGTAAGGTGTCTCGAGATATCATGCAAGATATCAAAACTGAGGCAAAATCTTATGATAAAGACGCTGCTGAAGACGAAGACTCAAACTAAGTATGAGTAAGTTTGTAAAACTATTAGTGGGAACGCTGTTATTCACAGCGTTTTCGCTATGTGCTCATCAGCAAAAAACATCGATAAGCACGGTGTTGTTCAATCCTCGTACTAATAATATTGAGATTATGCATCGTTTTAGAGTGCATGATGCAGAACATGCTGCTAAAGAAATTTTTGGTAAAGATGCTGATATGATTGATTCAGAAAGCACTCAGAAACAATTTAGCAATTATGTAAATGAGCGCTTTAGCTTGTTTGATAGCCAACAGCAACCAATAGAGTTAAAGGTGGTGGGTCATGAGTTAGAGGGTAATTTCTTTTGGGTGTATCAAGAAACGACACAGCCAACCAAGTTAGAAAACCTCACAATACGCCATGACGCATTGCGTGACTTATGGCCAGAACAAGTCAATACCATTAATGTTGAAGGCAAAGGTAAGTTGCAAACCTTAACCTTTGCAGATTCAGTTGAGTTGCTAGAAGTATCTCTTAAACAACACTAATTAAATCTGTTTCTGAAAATGCCTTTGTAATCTTTACAGAGGCTTTTTTATGGTCTGCTGTATATTTTTCTAATTGTTCTCAAATCTTGATCTAGATCAAAAATCAGCATTATCCACGGCTTAAACTCCGTCCAGAACTTAAGGGTTTTGTTTGAGGAGATCAATAATGTGGAACTTAATTTTAAATGACCCAGTGGCTTGGGGCTCAATTTTGGGGATAGGCGTGGTCGTGTCTTTATGCAGTTACTATGCGTATTTGTTTATTCATAACGTCAGTGAAAACCTTTGAAAGGTTAGTAGGGCTGCTCCATAGAAAACGGTAGTACGCTAGCTTTTTGTGCAGACTGAGGGTTGCCTATCATTTCGTCATAAGGTGATTCATGTGACATCTGTGCCGTCAGTACTCTGCAATTGGAAAATGCATTTCTCACATCTTGGCTGCTTAAAAAGCGCATGGGTTTGTCACCATCGTATACCAAGCCTGTAATACCATTTACTTCTAATTCAACCAAGTAAATACTCATCTCATATGAATGTACGGTAAGTTTGTCTACAACAGTATGGTCAGACTCAATTGTTTTTAAATTAAATTTTGAAAGGGCCATTAGATTTAAGCTTGTTCGTTTCAATTATTAAATACTACGGCATGTTTACTCATTTGGTTCAACTACCCGAAAGGATATAGGGCGTTTATCTAATCAGTATATCCCCATGGTGCTTTAGGGGGTGGAATAGGGTTAGTTAAATCAAAGTCGACTCTAAACTCGCGCCCTGCACGGACTAATCGATATGAAAAAGTATTTGGGTAAATGTACATTTGCCACACATTGGTAATCGACTGAGGTAAACCTTGCTTGGCAAATAACTCTTTTGAATACTGATCTGCGGGGAAAGATTGAATCTGCTCAAAGCCCGCATCTAAGGTGTGGCCACCATACATAGTGACGGGATCATAACTGCCGTCTTTATGTCTGTGATCATGCTTAAGGCTCAATCCACTGCCTGTTTTCTTGATGATCCAAGTACGTGACGCATTGTCGCCAACATAAAAAGGTATTTGTAACTCAACGTCATCACAATAACGGACAAACATAACCAACTTAGCATCAAAGGCTGCGCTGGGTTGGTTATCAACTGTGACTTTACCTTCAAATGCTTTACCACAATGCTCGGTGATATTAGAGAAAAACCTATCCTGAGTAGGGATTGAAACGAGTGGTGCCGAGGCTGAAAAGGCTAGGGTTGAGATAAAGCTAGTGACAATAATAACAGTAAATTTGAATAACATTATGGGCTAGTACTCTGATTAATGCATGTAATTTAGATTTAATTTTACATACTATTCAATACCTTACAATAAAATTTAAATGAACATAACTCACTACTAACAATATCTTTTTTCTTGATAAAAGAACTTATTTGAAACTTTAGAGAGTAAAATGCTCTAAAACCGAGTCTATTTATTAAGAGCTTTCGTTTTTTAAGGCTTATCTCATTGGTACTTGTTAATTTACTAACTACACATATCAATTGAGATGAATTTTAAGTAGGCTAATATCTAAAGGGTTTTGCTAAGAAGAGAACATTATGAACGAGCAATCTAACAAGTCATTAGTGCCCCATTTTACTATTGGCGCAATTGTAGTTTTAATCATTTTGATTGTATTACTATGGCCATCCGAGCCTACTCCTTATGTACCTAGGTTGGAGGCAGAGACCAGTGCAGAACCTATTGAAAGAACACCTACAGAGAAACCGGATGTAGATACCTCCCCTGAATTTCAAGCTCCTCCTGCCATGAACGAATTTGTTGAGCCAAAACTAGAAACAGAGGCTGAGGCTGAGCCCAAAATAGCACCAGCTCCTAAACCATTAGATGTGAGTGACGGAACCATAAAAACCAAGCTACTTACGCTATCTGATTACGATGCTTTTTCTCGTTTACTCATTAATGATGCATTATTAGAGCGGTTTGTGGTTATGACAACAACTCTGGCTGATGAAGATATTTCCGCCAACAACAGATTACTTTCACAGCCTGAAAAGCCTTTCCGTACCTACAATCAAGCTGGTAAAAGTTGGATAGATCCTGCAAGTTACAAACGCTACACCTCTTATGTTGATGTATTTGAATCTTTAGAAGCAGCACCTCTAATAGCATTATATGATGAATACAAACCTGCGATTAATGATATATTTGCAGAAATTGGCAATCCAAACGACAGCTTTGATGACAAATTGTCTGATGCTATAGATATACTGCTAGACACCCCAGAAGTACCAGTGCCAGTAGAGGTTTATACTGACAGCGTAATGTTTAAATATGCAGATGAAAGAATTGAATCTTTATCAGCGCCTCAAAAACAACTATTACGTACGGGCCCAGAAAATATGCGCCGCATCAAAGCAAAATTAAGAGAAATTCAAAGCGTCTTACAGGGTACCTAATTACTCATGGAAAACTTTGATTTAGGCTCTTTTCAAGCGCAGATAGACTCTCAACAAAATGCTATGCCGCCGTTGGAAAAATGGAACCCTGATTTTTGTGGCAACATAGACATGCAAATAAAGCATGATGGTAGCTGGCTTTATATGGGTACGCCTATAGGGCGTAAAGCATTGGTTAAACTTTTTGCTAGTGTATTAAAGCGTGAAAGCGACGAATACTTCCTGGTGACACCTGCAGAAAAAGTTGGAATTCAAGTTGTAGATGCCCCCTTTATTATTACTCAATGGCAACACGAAAAAGATGAGTTAGTACTAACTTCTAATATAGGCGATATTTTAAAAGTTAGCGCTGAAAACCCAATAGAACTGTTGAACGATAAATTAACAGGTGCCACCTTACCCTATGCCAAAGTTCGCCGAAATTTGTGGGCCCGTATCCACCAAAATGTATTTTATCAACTAGCCGAATTAGGCCTAGAGCAAAATATCAAAGGTCAGGCTCACTTAACGCTAAATAGCGGTAACTACCGCTTTAGTTTAGGGGTAATGTAGAGGCATTTATTCGTACAGGTACATTTATTTGTTGCTAAAAAAAGTAAAGCCTGTTGGTGCGGGCTAACAAGTAGTCCGAATCACCTGTTAGAGATACAACTAAAGATTATTGATTAACAGTGGCAGTTCTACCTATAAAAATTAGGAAACTTCTACATACCTGTTTTAATAGGCTCATACAAGGCTATTAAAAATGCTGTTGAATTGTTACAAATTAAGAAGAATAGAAATAGGTAAAGTAGCAGATTTAACTGCTCCAATAGGTTATCGTCTTCCCGATGGTTCACTAGTAAAAATAGTGAGTTTTGTTTTGAAAGACAAGTAAAATGCCAAGCACCTGTGCACTAAGTTTATTACTAATTAGCATATGTTAAAGGCAGTCTAAAAAGGAACCTTATTGTCATTTCATCGACTAATCATCAGCAATTATTTTACTTGAAAGTCTTTTTAATATTTACTGGTCTTTTAAGTACTTAAACCTTACATTCACTCACAACTAATACAAAATGTATGTAAGTTAACCCAGAGAACAGCAGTGGAGACAAATAATGAAAACCAGTTTAGTTTTATTAGCAACGCTACTTGTTAGCGCTAACACGTTAGCGGCTAATAATTTTGATGCTACAGCAGAGAAAATTAAAAAAGCCTTAGCCTCAGATATTAGAACCGAAGCCGATACCGTTCGAGATAAAAACCGTAAAGCACTAAAAACACTAGAATTTTTTGGTTTACGTGACGATATGAAAGTCATCGAGCTTATTCCTGGTGGTGGCTGGTATACCAAAATTCTAGCCCCAGTTGTTAATAAGAAAGGTCAATACTACGCAGCTATAGGGACAGGCCGCGTTGAAAAATTGCTTGATGAGCCAGGCTTTAAAAATGCAAAAATTGTAGCCAAAGATGCTAATTTTTATCGTAAAGAAGGCGAGCGTGAATTTTCTTTATCAGGTGACTCTTTAGAGGTCAAAAACCTAGATATGGTACTTACTTTCCGTAACTACCATAACTTTGGTGAAGACGGTCGTCGCCATATGAATAAACTTTCCTTTGATGCACTTAAGCCAGGTGGCATATATGCTGTAGTTGACCACACAAGACGTCACATGGAAGCGGATAATTCACAGAACGGCCGCAGAGTAGACCCTGTTTTAGCCATTAAAGAAATACAAGAAGCTGGGTTTGAGTTCGTTGACTACAGTGATTTACACTACCGTATTGACGACGAGTTACGTTACGAAGTAGGGGTTAAAACAGTGACAGGTAACACTGACCGCTGGACCCTTAAGTTCCGTAAGCCTAAGTAAATATTCTTAGAGTATAATTTTAAAAAAAGGCCGCTATTTAGCGGCCTTTTTTTATGAGGTAACGGTACGGAGAGTGTTCGATTAATTGATCCAGCAGCTCATGTTCCATAAAACGGCAAAAGCTGGGGATATCCCGAGTGGTAGAATGGTCATCAGCCACTACCGCTAGGGTATCACCTATTTGCATTTCACGAATTTTAAGGCGCACCATCATCACGGGCTCTGGGCAACGCAGGCCGATTGCATCCAATTGGAAATCCGCAGACTTAAAAGAGCTAGGGTCACTCACAGTTGACTATATTCCGTAGTCTAAGCAGTACTGCTTGATATTTGCTAAATGCTCGGCCATTTCTGGTTTATCTGCCAAGTATTCAACCAAATCAGCCAAGCTAACAATACTGACAACTTGAGTATTAAAGTCACGTTCGACTTCTTGAATAGCTGATAATTCACCTTGGCCTTTTTCTTGTCTGTCTAGTGCTATCAATACACCAGCAAGGTCTGCTTTGTTCGCTTCAATTAGCAACATTGATTCACGAATTGCAGTACCTGCAGTAATAACATCATCAACTAACATTATTTTACCGGCTAATGGGCTACCTACTAGATTACCGCCTTCGCCATGGGTTTTAGCTTCTTTACGGTTAAAACAATAAGGTTTATCTACCCCATGTTTATCCGCAAGGGCTACCGCTGTGGTGGTGGCAATAGGGATGCCTTTATAGGCGGGCCCAAACAGCACATCATATTCGATGGCAGCGTTTTGTAACGCTTTTGCGTAAAATTGCCCAAGCTTGGCTAAATCACCGCCAGTATTAAACAAACCTGCATTAAAAAAGTAAGGGCTAGTGCGGCCTGATTTAAGGGTAAACTGACCAAACTTTAAAACATTACGAGCTAAAGCAAACTCAATAAAATTACGTTGATAATCTTGCATGGTCAGTCCTAGTTTAAAGCTAATTTCTGAGCGTCAAATAACTCGCGAATACCGTCTTTCGCAAGTGATAGCATTTCATTTAATTCATCTGCATCGAAAGGTTCGCCCTCTGCGGTGCCTTGTACTTCTATGAATTTACCCGTGTCGGTCATGACAACATTCATGTCTGTTTCTGCATCTGAGTCTTCAAGGTATTCTAAATCAGCAATCGCTACCCCTTTGTAAACACCTACTGATAAAGCGGCAATCATGTGTTTAATAGGGTTAGTTTTTAAAATACCCTTGGTACGCATCCAGCTTAATGCATCTGCTAGGGCGACACATGCTCCTGTGATAGAGGCAGTACGCGTACCGCCATCTGCTTGAATAACATCACAATCTACTACTATGGTATTTTCGCCTAGCAGCTTTAAATCAACCGCTGCACGTAATGAGCGAGCAATTAAACGCTGAATTTCAAGAGTACGACCACCTTGTTTACCTCTAGCCGCTTCTCTGTCTGAGCGAGTATGTGTGGCTCTTGGTAACATGCTATATTCGGCGTTTACCCATCCTTTGCCTTTGCCTTTCATGAAGCGCGGTACACCTTCAGTGACAGTGGCGTTACACAATACTTTGGTGTTACCAAACTCAATTAACACTGAGCCCTCGGCATGACAGGTAAAATTACGGGTAATAGTAACAGGGCGAATTTGATTGGCAGTTCTTCCACTTGGACGCATGGTGCTCTCCTAAATACTCACAGACAAAATAATGGCCGCAATTATAGAGGCATACGTACAAATTATCTTGAGTTTTAAAGCATTCATAACCAATTATTTAGTGAATACTAGGTATGGACTCTCGCACCAAAGAGTAACAGAGGTATAATGCCCCCGAATTAAAACTTAGGAAGATTTCAATGATTTACAGTATGACTGCTTTTGCCCGCCGCGAACTCAAAGCCGATTGGGGGTCAGCCGTATGGGAAATACGCTCTGTTAACCAGAGGTTTCTTGAAACTTATTTTCGTCTTCCTGAGCAATTCAAAGGCATGGAACCCTTATTACGTGAGCGTTTTCGTAAACAATTGCAAAGGGGTAAGGTCGAATGTGCGTTGCGTTTTTTCGCTAACGACGCAGCAGTAGGTAAATTAAATTTAAACGAAGACCTAGCCAAACAAGTCATGCAAGCGGCTAATTGGGTGCAAGCGCAGGGCGAGTCAGTCGGAGTGAACCCAGTAGATGTTCTAAAATGGCCTGGCGTGATGTCAGCAGAAGAAGCCGACATGGACAGTATTCAAGGTGATATATTGAAAGAATTTGACCTTACCTTAACCGACTTTATTGCAGCTCGTGCAACTGAAGGGGTAAACCTTAAAGCCATGATCGAACAGCGCTTAGACGGCATCAAGGTAGAAGTAGAAAAAGTCACAGCCCATATGCCTGAAGTCATAAAATGGCAACGTGAAAAAATACTCAGCCGCTTTGAAGAAGCAAAAATAGAGTTAGAATCAACCCGTGTCGAGCAAGAAATGGTGATGCTAGCGCAAAAGGTAGATGTTGCCGAAGAGCTCGACCGCCTAATATCCCACATTAGCGAAACTCACAAAATCCTCAAAAAGGGTGGGGCAGTAGGCCGCCGTTTAGACTTTATGATGCAAGAATTTAATCGGGAGTCGAATACTTTGGGTTCAAAGTCCATCAATACCGATATCACCCAATCAGCGGTGGAACTTAAAGTGTTAATCGAGCAAATGCGTGAGCAAATAGCGAATATAGAGTAATTATTTTAACCGCACAATTCACCACCCATAAAAAAGCCATCACAATTGTGATGGCTTTTTACGCTAAGCGAACTCAACCCTTAATTTATAAAGCTTTTACGCCCATGTTATATAAGGTGAATCCGTAGATATCTGCATATTGTTCAATGGTTTTACTGATGGGCGTGCCAGCTCCGTGACCCGCGTCTGTTTCTATGCGTATTAGCGTAGGGTTAGAGCCTGTTTGATGAGCTTGCAGCATAGCAGCGTACTTGAATGAGTGAGCAGGTACTACGCGGTCATCATGGTCGGCTGTGGTGACCAAAGTCGCTGGATATTCAATGCCTGATGTTATGGTATGAACCGGAGAGTAAGCTTTTAGGTACTCGAACATTTCTTTACTTTGTTCTGCTGTACCGTAGTCATAGGCCCAGCCAGCACCAGCGGTAAAAGTATGGTAGCGCAGCATATCCATAACACCAACTGCAGGTAATGCTACCGCAGCTAAATCAGGGCGTTGATTGGCCACAGCTCCCACCAATAGGCCGCCATTCGAGCCTCCACGCAGAGCAAGATGTTCGCTACTAGTATATTTGTTATCTTTTAAATACTCGGCCGCCGCAATAAAATCGTCGAACACGTTCTGCTTTTGTAATTGAGTACCCGCCCTATGCCATGCTTTACCATATTCACCACCACCACGAATATTAGCTACTGCATAGCTACCTCCTAACTCTAACCAAGCTGCCACAGTAGAACTAAACTGAGGAGTAAGGCTAATATTAAAGCCTCCATAACCGTATAAAATAGTTGGGCTGCTACCGTCAAGCTTTGCATCTTTATGTTGGGTGATAATCATAGGCACTTTGGTGCCGTCTTTAGATGTATAAAATACTTGTTTAGATACATATTGGCTGCCATCAAATGCCGATGCTGGCTTGTTGAATAATGCCGTTTTTCCAGTTGTAATATCGTATGAATAGATAGTGGTAGGCGTAGTGTAATTACTAAAGGTGAAATAAGTTATGGTGGCTTTTTGTTTGCCAGCAAAGCTGCCTGCTGTACCAATGTCTGGCAAGGCAATCTCACGCACTTGCTCACCCTCAAGAGTGTATTGAAACACCTTAGAAATTGCATCTACCATGTATTCAGCAAAAATATAGCCACCAGCTGTGCTAGGTGATAAAACATTTTCGGTTTCTGACACCACATCTTGCCAATTTTCTACATTGGGAGCGCTGGCTTTAACTTTTACAATTTTACTATTAGGTGCTTGGTAGTTTGTTACCAAATACAGATCTTCACCTTTATTAGTTAACAGATAAACATCTGACTCTATGGATTCCTTCACCGTTATCCATGTTGCGTTCACATCGTTTAAGTCTTTTATATAAGCGCGATTACCCGACGTTGAGTTCGCTGCAGAGATAATTAAATATTGATTATCGTCTGACACTTCGGCGCCAACATAACGATGTTTTTGATCTTCGGTATGACCAAAAATAGCCATATCATCTTTTTGGGCGGTACCCATTTTGTGATAATACACTTTATGCTGGTCGGTTTTTTCACTTAACTCAGACCCTTCAGGTTTATCATAGCTAGAGTAATAAAAACCTTCATTTTTATACCAAGAGACACCTGTAAATTTAAGGTCTACCAGTTTCGTATCGACCTTTTCCATAGTATTGGTGTCAATTACATAAAGCTCACGCCAATCACTACCACCAGTTGAAGTTAAGTACGCAGCTAAAGATCCGTCATTCGAAAATGACAGACCCGCTAATGATATTGTGCCGTCATCACTCAGTTTGTTTGGATCGATAAATACTTGTGGCTCACCTTCACCTTTTTGGCGATACACCACACTTTGATTCTGTAGCCCATCGTTCTTATAAAAATAGGTGTAATCACCCTCAGTAAATGGAGCAGAAATTCTTTCGTAGTTCAGTAGATTTTTAACAACGCTAGCAATTTTATCTTTGTAAGGTACTTGCTCTAAATACCCTTGTGTCGTTTTATTTTGAGCTTTTACCCAAGCCTCGGTTTCAGAGCTTCTGTCATCTTCAAGCCAGCGATAGGGATCGGCAACTTGCTCACCAAAATAGGTATCAACTACATATCCTTTGCGGGTTACTGGATAAGTTAACACTGATGAAGCTTGAGACCCGACTTCTGGCATTTTTACGTCCTCTGTTTTTGGCTGACAAGCAAGCAATAGGGTAGTTGATGCAGTTATCAACACGCTATTCCAAGTTGTTTTTAGCAAGCCCTTTTCTATATTACGTTTCATGTAGTTCCCGTTTCATTTTATTATTAATAAATGCTGTAAGTGTCAGGATTTAGCTTAATTTAACCAATAGTATATCGGAGTTAAAAAGAGTGTCAGTTTTATTTACAAGTAACATTTAATTAACATCTAATTAAAACGTAACACATTGAATTATATAAACAAAACTTTCTTGGCTTACTTTTTGATTATCACTAATTTATGCGGATATTTTATATTTATATATACAAAATATTTATATTCAAAATAATAGCCTTTGGATTTTTATAGGCCGATAACATTTCACTGATAAGGTTGTACAGATGTCTTGTTTAACACGAAAAATGCAACAACAATTAACCCGTTACGTGCAAAAAAACAGTGCTGATTTTTCGTCTACCGATCCTGCATGTATTCGTGAAGATTTAGTCAATAAGGGCGTCTGCCCATCAGCTGTAACGACAGATCAACTTAGAGTTATTTTAAAATTACTTCCTGAACAAATTTTTCGTTAATTACAGCGCAATTGATTCATTAAAATAGCGGTTAAAATCCAATTTATAGTCGCTGGCGATTACAGCTTCTACTATTTTAACAGTGTTATTACTTGCCGCTAAGTTGAGCTCTTTGGGCTCTAAATAATGACTACCACGGACAGAGTAAAATACCTTAACAACAGGTTTAATAGCATGTTCAGGATGTTGTTTAAGCACCATAGCGACCTTTTCGTTATCTAGTTTCACTAAACTACCAACTGGATAAATACCGACACATTGAACAAACTGTTTAACTAAGGCTAAATCAAACTTTTTTGGGCTATCTTTTAGGAGTATTTGTAAAGCTTTTTTAGATGGCATACCCGCTTTATAACATCTGTCTGCTGTTATTGCGTCATAGGTATCCACTATAGCAATCATGCGGCCAAATTTAGTTATTTTTTCTCCATGTAATCCTAGTGGATAACCCAAGCCATCTAACCTCTCATGGTGCTCACTTACGGTTGTTATTATAGAGTCAGGCAATCCCATTTCATCTAACACTTTGGTACCATAAACCACATGTTTACGCATTATATCCATTTCTGAATCGGTTAAGCGTCCTGGTTTATGCAAAATCGCATCAGGAATTTTAATTTTTCCAATATCATGTAAAAAACCAGACAATGCAAGCTCTTGTATTTGCTCTTCAGTTAGCCCTAAATGCGTTCCAAAATTTGCTAACAAAATAGATACATTCAAAGAATGCTCTAAAAGGTATGTGTCTTTTTCTCGTATTTTGGTCATGCACATTAATGCATTTGGGTTTCTGTCTATTGATGAGACTAGACTAGAAGCGAATTCTTGTGGGACAGCCACATCTACAGGAAGGTTTTTAGCCACGTTGTTTAACATGGTTTTTTGAATATTTTTACCCTGAGCATGCAACTTCATAGCCATTGCAAGTTCAGATTCAAAAGGTACGTCAGACTTAGGGTTTGCAGTTATTTTTGGCTCTACATCTTTTTCAGTATTTAGCTGCTTACTCAAATCAATAGCAACGGCCAAAATGCCTTGCTTCTTTAATTTCTGTATTGCCTCTTTTGAGGTAACCCTTCCTCTGCTAGCTATCTTAAGTTCATTTTTCTGTTTCACAATAGAGTCAATGTACATCCCTTCTTTGACCGCATCGATATTTATGGTTTTTAGCATTACTTGATCTCTGAAAATGTTTTCAAAACTAATATCTAAAAATATCGATCTTGTTTAATTGCTGTAACGAGATAGCTATTTTAAGTTGATTTAAAACTCTAATTTCCATAGTAACTCACCCAAATCTGGTTGCCATTGAAAACTTTTAAGTTTTACTTTGTTATTAAATACTGCAACACCCTCTTGTTGTAAATAGTCAGTTTGTGTTCTTGATTGTTCAGTGCCTGCCGGAAAAGCAATTTGCCCAGTTGAACGTAAAACTCTGTACCAAGGTACGTGTAATTCACTTGGCACATTCCCTAAAGATTTACCTACTAACCGTGCCCTACCTGGCAAACCCGCTAAGTCAGCTATTTGTCCATAAGTAGCCACTTTTCCTTTAGGGATAAGCTGTACTGTTTTCCAAATTTTTTGCTGGGGTGATAAGACCAGCATTTAAACTAAAGGGTACTGAGTGTTAATGTTTTCTATATCTACTGCTTCTTTTTGGTTATTAATATGACGATAATTCGCTAACTCAGAAGGAGCAATAAACCCGGCGACATTTTCTATATCATTTAGTTTAATGCCTTGAACAACTAGATAGGTAATATACGTATGGCGTAAAATATTTATATCAATTTGCTCAGGAAGTAATAAGTTTGCATCATGAGCAGCATTAACTAAAAGGGGTGAAAAGTCCTGAACTGGGTCAAGGTTAGACCATATATCCTCATTGCCACTCGTTACACATAAATTATTTAAAATTTCACTTAGGTATGAAGGTAAGGCTAAAACTCTTGATGCCACTCCCTTTATAGTCATCTGAGAATAGTCTTTTTGAAAATCTCTAGCGCTAATGACTTTTAACTCTTGTTGCTCAACACCACTCATAGTTAAACCGATTAACACCTTTGCTTGTTTGTTTGCTACTGCAAACAAAGATTTGCTTTCATCAATGGTCAACAACCTTACTGCTGGTACTTCGAGCTGTGACAATGATTGTGGGTTTACTTGGTTAAGCTGTATAGGCTGTTGATTATTAAGATTAGCTAAATCTTGATTAACATTTTGCCCCGGTACTACAACAAAATTACTTGAGGAGCCTTGTGATACGTGTTGTTTGAAGATAAAACTATATAAAAACAATGCTAATATGGCGAAAAACAATGACGCAATTAAACTAATAAAACTATTGAGCAAATAGTTAGGGGATATAGCAAAGTCAGGTGTAAAAGGAGACGCTAATAAGCTAATTTTAGCCTCAAAAGGTTTAGATACCTGTTGTGTTATTTGTTGTGTTTTTATTGTTTGAGCCTGTTCTTGCAATGCTTTAAGCTCTGTATTTAGTTGTTTAAATTCGTCTAAATTCTGATTAAATATTTGTGCTAATTCATTTTGTTCATTTAGCTGTTTTTGTAGGTCTACAACCTTATTTTTGGCTGTTTGCATATCTCTTTGGGCTTCTTGTATATATGCTTCTTGACTAAGTTTGATTTGTTCATCGAGAAGTGCTTGCAACTTTACTACTTCTTGCTGACGAGCCACAATAACAGTGTCTCGTTCTAGATAGGCTTGCGTATATTGCTGAGACAAGGCATCTAGCCCTGCTGTTATTTCTTGTAATCTGGATCTGGTTCCATCAATGGCAGGTTCATCTGCTGGACGTATTACGGTTTCTCCATGACCAATAGACATGTTAACACTAGACAGAAGGGCACTTTTTTCAGCTTGCTGTGCAATTGCTAAGTCAATGCTAGCACTTAAGTTTTTTACTTGATTTAACACACGGTTTTCATCACGCTCTAAAGAAGTAATGTTATTGCGCTGAGCAAAGTTTTGTACTTGAGACCTTTGCTCATTGATTTTTTGTTCTAGCAACAAAAGTTGTTCATTTGCAGTTTTTTGTTCTTCTGAATTGTTCACTTCTTTTTCAGAGTCGATAAGTGTTAGGTATACCTCCACCCAAATATCTAACATGGGTTTAAGATGTTTTGGATCAGACCCATTTGCCTTAAGCGTTATAATACGACTGGTTAAACTTGGTTCTACTTCTAAGTCATCAACCAAGGTTTGCAAACTAATATTTAAATACTGCTTTTGAGATAACGACTCAGAAACTGCGGTTAAAACATGACTACTTTTTAGCCTGCGGGCATGTATAGCTATTTGTCTTTGTGGCAACTCTGTAAACACTTGTTCGGCTTGTGACGGATAAGAAAAATGTAATATTGCTTGGCTTTGATAAATAGCCACTTGACTCCAAATAATAAGATTAGAGATAACCATTAACATGCAGAAAGTACCAATTAAAACCTGCCATTTACGGGTTTGAAATTTCTTATGCTCTGTGTCGGACATATGTTGAGAATTGCCCGAAAAAGGCTGATTAGGTATGTAATCAAGTTTATTTTTAAATGCCATGTTAAAAATCCAACATTCGGGTAGGCAATATCATCAAGTAGGTATTGTTTAAGCTAAACATATAAATCCTTTTTATATTAAAAAAGTTCATTTGGTTAGGTAAGTACTAATATAATTAACAAATCTAACAAGTGTACAGACAAACACCAAGCAGAATATCTGTTGTAGGAGCTAAACCCAATCAAATATGAACATTTCTAATTTAAAGAAAAGAATGCATTGTGTTAAATGTGACTATCCTCAAAAAACGTGTTTGTGTACTTGGGTTTATCCTTTTGATAGCCCAATAAACATAGTCATACTGCAACAGCCTCAAGAAACAAAGCATGCCAAAAATACTGTTAAGTTACTTAATTTAACGTTAAACAGATTGCGTGTGTTAATAGGAGAGTCACCAGAGGATTGGACAGAATTTATTAAGGTAGTCTCGCAAAACCCAGACAATTTCAGTGTGTGTTACCCCCATGAGCAAAGTAAGCCACTTGAATCTCTTACCAATATCATGCAAAAACAAGCCTTTTTCCCGCCAGAGCATACTGTTATATTTATAGACGCATCTTGGCGGAAAGCTTTAAAAATTTGGAAGCTTAACCCTTGGATGCATACATTGCAGAGTTGGCACTTCTCTTCTCCCCCCATTAACCAATATCAAATTAGACAAACCACACAAAAAAATAGCCTTTCAACCTTAGAATCTGTGGCCTATATACTTGAATATACTCAAGGAATTAACTGCGATCATCTTTATACGTTGTTCACAAAAATGCAGCAGGTTTGCTTCATGGAGAATTCTAGAAAATAAAACGGTCATGTTCATTTACCTAATGGCTTTAGACAGTTTTAAAGAATGAATGTTTTCCATTTTTGATAAATACCAACATGTAACTGACTTTTGCCGAAAAAAAAGGCAATATACAGGCTTTATCACTTTAGTATTTTACTGAGGTAATTACCCCATTATGGGTTGAATTATAAACAGGAAATATTGAGATTGATTTCCACTTCAGTAAACTGGAAACTCACTACTGACTTTTATAGATAAAACGAGATATTAACAAAAGACAATAGGACACTAATAATTAATATTAGATATGGTTCCTAACTATAAAAGTTATATAAAAAATGTATTCTAAAATTTTTAAACTTGTAAGCTTTTTAACGCTATTCGTTATTTTGTTGGTGCAAAATTTATTTACTGCAACAGCTGGTAATATACCTAGCGTCAAACTGAGCGACTTGAATGGCCGTAATATTGCCGAGCAGATTAGTTATTTTTCTTTAGTCGGTAATACACAGACTTTTCCTACGAACAAAACTACCCTCGAGGCTTTAATATCTACACTACAACCTCATACTGACACCGATTTAGGTGGTGATAAGTACGTGGCGATATTTGATTTATATAATGACACCCAGCAAACAGAATGGTTTATATATCCCTATGGTTCAGTGGTGCAACATATTGATATTTTTTGTTTCCCCTGTAACGAGTTTAATGAATTAGTAACGTCAGGCCATGGCCTTAGCAACCAGCAAGATTTTCACTACGGTAGCAAAATAGAAATAAGTCCAGGACAACATAAAACAATAGCAATATTGTTTGATAGTCCTTACTTTTTCTCACCTATAAAAATAGTAGTTAAGCCTTTTAAACAAGCTATAAAGCTATTTCATATTGAAAATGTATTGCTACTAATGGGCTTAGGTATTTCCTTAGCTTTAGGTATTTATAATCTTTTTATTTTCACCAGCACCCGTAATTATCAATATTTAACCTATGCATTTTCTACGTTAAGCTACGCTAGCGCTTGGGCGATTGTATTTGCCATTCCTGATTACTTAGGTTTTAAAAACACTCTTATATTTGCACTGCCTGCGTTTCTAATTGGCTCTATATTTACCTGCTTTTTCAATATTCAATTTTTACGATTAGACAAGGTAAGCCCTAAGATAGCCTTCTCCTTAAAAATAATAGCCTTAATAGCTTTTGTATCCATCCCCTTCGCATTCAATAGTTATGAAGTAGGTTTGTATCTAGCAACTTTTTCTACATCAATAACGGCAATTATAGGGATTTACACCGGTGTACGTTGTTGGATGCATGGATATTCCCCAGCTAAATATTATACGCTAGCCTTATTGTCTGTAATTTTACCAAACATGGTAGTAAATTTAATAAATATCGAATTTTTACCTGGGTTAAACGTTAATATCTATCTGTTAGGTTTAATAGGTAATTGTCTAGATAGCCTGTTATTAGCATTTGCTTTGGCAGCTCAGTTACGAATACTGACGCTTAAAAACAATGAGCTTAAAACTAACCTTGAGAGCAAGGTGGCTAAACGCACTGCAGAATTAAAAGAAGCAAATTCAAAGCTTGAAAAAACCAATAACGATTTATTTGAAGCTAATAATGCTAAAGGCCGATTTTTAGCAACCATGAGTCACGAGATACGTACTCCTTTAACTTCCATTATTGGCTATGCTGACGGAATTTTAGCTGGAGATATCGACAAAGCTGAACAAGAAAGAGTGACAAAAATAATTTCTGAAAATGGCAGTCATTTACTAAATGTAATTAATGACATTCTCGATATCAGTAAAATAAATGCAAATAAGTTAGAGTTTGAATCTATTCCCACACCACTTTTTTCTGTTTTAGCACAAGTGGAATCACTAGTAGGAAAAAGGGTAAGAGACAAAGGCTTAGCGTTTTACTTAGATTATCAGTATCCCTTACCAGCCCATATAAATACTGACCCAACGCGCCTAAAACAAATATTATTTAACATAACAAACAATGCGATTAAATTTACTCAAAAGGGTTACGTTGGTTTGTCAGTAGCCTTAATTAATAACAAACTGAAAATTACTGTAAAAGACTCGGGTGAGGGCATATCAAAAGAGCAACAAATAAAGCTTTTTCAGCCGTTCACCCAGGCTGATAATTCTATTAATAGACGCTTTGGGGGTACAGGTTTAGGCTTGAGTATTTCTCAACTTTTAGCAAAAGGGCTTGGAGGCGAAATATCCTTTTATAGTGAAAAAGATAAAGGTTCAGTGTTTACCTTAGATATAATGGTAGATGTTGTAGAGAACACTAGCTGGATAAATAATGTTGCAGAGATCTGGCGCTCCACCCCTTCACGATCGATCCAACCAATAAATATACCAAAGTTTATTGGCAACACAGTGTTGTTAGCCGATGACCATCCAAATAATAGGGAACTTATTTCTTTACTGTTGAAACGAATGAATATTGAAGTAACTGAAGTTGAAAATGGCAAACAGGCATTAGAAGTTTTATATCGTCAAAGTTTTGATCTAATTTTACTTGATATTCATATGCCTGTAATGGATGGAACCGTAGCTTTGAAACATTTGCGGACAACAGGTAACAATACTCCTGCTATTGCGCTTACAGCCAATACTATGAAACACGAAATAGAAGAGTACATGACATTGGGGTTTTCTGATTACCTAGCAAAACCCATAAATAGAGAGCACTTTATTAGTAAATTATCTATGTTTTTAACAATGCAGAGTGATTCAGAGCAGGTATTAAGCAAAGAAGAGATGCTAAATTTGGTTAGTGAGTATCAGGATAATTTGCGAGAGCAGTTGGATAATATTAATAGTGCATTGATACAACAAGACCTTTCACTAATATCTGAAATTGCACATAATATAAGCGGCTCAGCTGGTTCGTTTGGATTTGCTTTAATAGGTAATAAGTTTGTTAATATTGAAAAATATGCATTACAAGACGATGAAATAGCCATAGCCATTGAACTTCCAAAAGTTGTAGCATTAGCTCGTCAATGTACCGACTTGCCCTGCGTTAATATTCCTCAAGGTATAGTCAACCATAAAAATAACGTGGAATTATTTCTAAAAGCTATATATAAATTTGCAGAGGATGCAGAACAAATATTTATTCAGTTGCAAGATGCTTTAGTGAATTCCGAAATGAACAGTGCCCTAATTCACCTATATAAGTTATTACCTAGTTCACATGAGTGTGCATTAACTGATACAGAAACCGCGCTTAAATCTATGGAAAACCTACTTACCACAGGGCATAAAAACGTTAATGATTTTAACCCTTTTTTAAATTTGATAGAAAAGCAGATAACCCAACTCAATACAACTTTAGAGCCTAACTTAATGAATCAAATTTAGAGGGCTTACAGGTATCCCAAATACAACGTTACCTTTTTGGCCCCCAGATTTCTTCTAATCTTTGATCCCTGCCGCAGTTCCAACGATAAAGCTTATATCTAACAGGACTTTTCTTGTAATAATCTTGGTGGTATATCTCATTACCTTTGATAGGATAAAATTTTGTAGTATTCAAAATAGGGGTAACTACTGTTTGTTCTGGAAACTGCGAAATAACTAATTGTTTAGAGGCTTCAGCTAATCTTTTTTCATCTTCATTTGCTACAAATATAGCGCTTTTATAACTAAACCCTTTATCGCAAAATTGGCCACCTTCATCAAAAGGATCAATATTTACCCAGTAGTGGTTTAATAAACCCTGATAACTTAATTTACTAGCATCGTAATCGACTTCTACGGCTTCATAATGGCCATAATGATTTCCACTATACGTAGGATTTTCTAGGGCACCACCAGTAAACCCTGAAATAACCTCATTAACGCCATCTAACTTTTCAAAATCAGATTCCATACACCAGAAACATCCCCCTGCAAAAATTGCTTTTTCTGCGGAAGCGCCTGAAACAAAACACCCAACTATAATGAGTAACGTTAAGACTAAGTAGTTTTTCATTCGCTATTGTCGCTTTTCAATATTAATTATTTGATATTTACTAAGACCTTATTATAGCAAATATATTTCATTTCAAAAAAAACCCAGCACATGGCTGGGTTTTAATATAAATAATTGAATGCAATTACTTACGCAGCTTTTGAATTAACCTTAGCTGTGCAATAGCTTCTGCCAGCTCAATCGCTGCTTCTGCATAATCAAAATCAGCGCCTGGATTAGCGATATGTTCTTCAGCGCGTTTTTTCGCTTCAGTAGCTGCTTGTTCGTCTAAGTCTTCAGCACGAATAGCGGTATCAGCTAATACAGTCACGTTACCCGGTTGTATTTCAAGTACGCCACCGTTGATATAGATATTTTCTTCATCACCGTTTTGTACTAAACGTACCATGCCAGGTAACAATGTCGTTAATAAAGGAGCATGTCCAGGATGTATACCCAGTTCACCTTCACTACCAGTAACTTGAATAGCTTCAACTTCGCCAGAAAAAATACTGGTCTCAGCGCTTACTACATCTAGTTGTACTGTTGTCGTTGCCATAATGAACCTCCAATAAAGTTCTTCAACATGCAGGCATTTTTACGTCTATCTACCTTGAAGTCTAGAAGGAGATACACAAGATATTATCATATCTATGTACCTCCAACACGAGTTCGTGTTAATAGACTAAAAATTACATGTTTTTAGCTTTCTCGCTTGCTTCTTCAATAGAACCAACCATGTAGAAGGCCTGTTCAGGAAGGTCATCAAACTCACCTTCAAGAATGCCTTTAAATCCACTGATTGTGTCTTTCAAAGATACATATTTACCAGGAGAACCAGTAAATACTTCTGCTACGAAGAAAGGTTGTGACAAGAAACGCTGAATCTTACGAGCACGTGAAACAGATAACTTATCTTCTTCAGAAAGTTCGTCCATACCCAAAATTGCGATAATGTCTTTTAGTTCTTTATAACGTTGTAATACTGATTGCACACCACGAGCTATATCATAATGCTCTTGTCCAATGACTAGAGGATCAAGCTGTCGTGACGTTGAATCTAGTGGATCAACCGCTGGGTAGATACCAAGAGAGGCAATGTCACGAGACAATACAACAGTAGCATCTAAGTGAGCGAAGGTTGTGGCTGGTGACGGATCGGTCAAATCATCCGCAGGTACATATACCGCTTGGATAGAAGTGATTGAACCTGTCTTAGTAGAAGCAATCCGCTCCTGCAATACACCCATTTCTTCAGCTAGAGTAGGCTGATAACCTACAGCAGATGGCATACGACCTAACAATGCAGATACTTCAGTACCAGCAAGTGTATAACGGTAGATGTTATCAACAAAGAAAAGAACATCACGGCCTTCATCACGGAATTTTTCAGCCATGGTTAAACCAGTTAACGCTACGCGTAAACGGTTTCCAGGAGGCTCATTCATTTGACCGTAAACTAGTGATACTTTATCAAGTACATTAGATTCGTTCATTTCGTGATAGAAATCATTACCTTCACGAGTACGCTCACCAACACCTGCGAATACAGAGTATCCACTGTGCTCAATAGCGATGTTACGAATTAATTCCATCATGTTTACAGTTTTACCAACACCGGCACCACCGAACAATCCAACTTTACCACCTTTAGCGAACGGGCATACTAAGTCGATAACTTTGATGCCTGTTTCTAGTAGTTCAACTGAACTTGATTGATCTTCGTAAGTAGGTGCTTCACGGTGAATAGACATACGCTCTTCTTCACCAATTGGACCTGCTTCATCGATTGGGTTACCCAATACATCCATGATACGGCCTAATGTGGCTGTACCAACTGGAACCTGAATTGCTTCACCAGTATTTTCAACTGCTAAACCACGGCGCAAACCATCAGTAGTACCCAATGCGATTGTACGCACTACGCCACCACCAAGTTGTTGCTGCACTTCTAGGGTCAAACCTTGCAACTCACCTTCAGTGATTCGCAACGCGTCATATACTTTTGGAACCGAATCTTGTGGAAACTCGATGTCCACAACGGCGCCAATTATTTGGACGACCTTACCTTGACTCATGTTAATTCCTCTTAAATTCTAAAACCTTTGCCTGAATTTACTTACAAACTAAACCGCTGAAGCGCCGCTAACAATCTCACTGATTTCTTGTGTGATAGCTGCTTGACGTGCTTTGTTATATACCAATTGCAAGTCGTCAATTAAGTCGCCGGCGTTATCTGTTGCAGCTTTCATTGCAACCATTCGAGCAGCTTGCTCAGAGGCGGCATTTTCAACTACACCTTGGTATACTTGAGACTCTATAAAGCGAACCAAAAGCATATCTAAGATAGGCTTAGGATCAGGTTCATAAATATAATCCCAACGATGTTGTAATGCTTGTTCTTCAGATTTTGGCAAAGGCAACAATTGATCGATCTGCGGCTCTTGCGCCATAGTATTAACAAACTTGTTAAATACCAGATATAAACGGTCTATTTTACCATCGTTGAATGCATCCAACATGATACGAACCAAGCCAATTATTTCTTTGACAGTGGGCGCATCACCAAGACCAGATTCTGCAGCAAGTACATTGCCACCAAAACGGTTGAAGAATGCTACTGATTTTGCACCTAAAGCAGCAAAGTCAGTTTCAACACCTTGTTCTTGCCATTTTTGTGCTTCTTTAGCGACCAATTTGAATTCGTTAGTGTTTAATCCACCACATAATCCACGGTCTGTAGAAATCACAATATAGCCCACGCGTTTTACTTCGCGGTCTTCCAAATATGGATGACGATATTCAAGGTTAGCGTTTGCCAGGTGACCGATCACGTTACGAATATTCTCAGCGTAAGGACGGCTAGAAGCCATACGGTCTTGCGCCTTCTTCATTTTAGACGCTGCAACCATTTCCATAGCGCTGGTGATCTTCTGAGTATTTTTAATACTACCGATCTTACCTTTTATCTCTTTACCGCTAGCCATAAACTCTATCTCCGATTATTCAACATAGTGGCTACCGTTATCTATTAAAATTAGATTTCAGTAGCCAAATTGATTACCACGTTTGTGTTTCTTTAAACTTAGTTAAAGCTTCATTTAGTGTGGCTTCAATTGTCTTGTCGAAATTACCAGTTTTATTGATAGTGTCCATCAGCTCGCTGTATTCGCTGTTCATATAAGAATGAAGAGATGCTTCAAAATCTAGAATTTTATCTAGTGCAACATCTTTCAAATATCCTTTTTCAACAGAGAATAAAGAAACACCCATGTCACCTACTGAAAGTGGTGCATATTGGTTTTGTTTCATTAATTCAACAACACGCTCACCGTGTTCAAGCTGTTCACGTGTTGCGTCATCTAAATCAGATGCAAATTGTGAGAAAGCGGCTAGTTCACGATATTGAGCTAGAGCTAGACGTATACCACCACCTAATTTCTTAACAATTTTCGTTTGAGCTGCACCACCAACACGTGATACCGAAATACCTGCGTTTACAGCAGGACGAATGCCCGCGTTGAACAAATCTGTCTCTAGGAAGATTTGACCATCAGTAATCGAGATTACGTTAGTAGGTACGAATGCAGATACGTCACCAGCTTGGGTTTCGATAATAGGTAAGGCAGTTAAAGATCCTGTTTTACCTGTTACTTCACCATTAGTATAACGCTCAACATACTTATCATTTACACGTGCAGCACGTTCAAGAAGACGCGAGTGAAGATAGAAAACATCTCCAGGATACGCTTCACGACCTGGCGGTCGACGTAACAACAATGAAATTTGACGATATGCAACAGCCTGCTTAGACAAGTCATCATATACGATCAACGCGTCTTCACCACGGTCACGGAAATACTCACCCATAGTACAACCAGAGTAAGGAGCCAAATATTGAAGAGCAGCTGATTCAGATGCAGAAGCAGCGACAACAATAGTGTTAGCCAATGCGCCGTGTTCTTCTAACTTGCGTACAACGTTTGCAATAGTAGATGCCTTTTGGCCTACCGCTACGTACACACATTTAACACCTGAATCTTTTTGATTGATGATGGCATCAATCGCTAATGCAGTTTTACCAGTTTGACGGTCACCGATAACTAATTCACGTTGTCCACGACCAACTGGGATCATGGCATCTACTGATTTATAACCAGTTTGAATTGGTTGATCAACTGACTGACGTTCAATAACGCCTGGTGCAATTTTTTCAACAGGTTCAAAACCATCTGCATCGATAGCGCCTTTTCCATCGATAGGTGCACCTAGAGTGTTAACAACACGACCAAGTAGGTTACGACCTACTGGTACTTCTAAGATACGTCCAGAAGATTTTACTTTTACGCCTTCTTGTAAGTCAGCGTAAGGACCCATAACTACCGCACCTACAGAATCTCTTTCAAGGTTCAATGCGATAGCGTAACGACTACCAGGAAGCTCGATCATTTCACCTTGCATAACATCAGCAAGGCCATGTATACGGATAATACCGTCGGTTACACCAACGATAGTCCCTTCGTTTCGAGCTTCACTTACTACTTCGAACTTCTCAATACGTTGTTTGATTAGTTCTGCAATTTCAGTGGAATTCAGTTGCATGCTCTTTTCCCCGTTATGCTTGTAACGCGTCTGAAAGACGGTTTAGTTTACTTCGAAGTGAACCGTCAATTACTGTATCACCGGCTTTAATTAGTACGCCGGCAACAAGTTCAGGATCCACGCTACAATTTAGCTTAACTTTTCGTGCAAGACGTTTCTCAAGAGAAGCACCTATTGCTGTTTGTTGTGATTCATCAAGTACGACTGCTGAAGTGATTTCAACGTCAATCTCTTTCTCAAAATCAGCTTTAAGCTGATTAAACAAAGCAGAAATATCGGGCAACGCTTGTAAACGTCTATTATCAGCCAAAACCTTTATTAAGTTCTGACCATGTAGGTCGAGTTGTTCGCCACACACGCCAATGAATATTTCAGAAAGCTTCTCTGCCGCAACAGAGCCAGTTAAAAGTGCCTTAACCGTTTCATCTTTAGAAACTTCAGAAGCAAAAAATAACATTTCTTGCCATTGTGTAATGGTTTTGTTCTCAACCGCGTAATCGAACGCAGCTTGCGCGTAAGGGCGAGCGATAGTTGTCAATTCAGACATAGCTCAATTCTCCCTTACAATTCAGCGACAAGTTTTGCAACTATGTCACTTTGTGCTGCAGCATCAATTTCTCTTTCAAGGATTTTTTCAGCACCAGTTATCGCCAGAGCAGCTACTTGTTTACGTAACTCTTCTTTAGTGCGATTTCTTTCTGCTTCAACCTCTGAATATCCCTGAGCAATGATTTTCTCACGCTCAGAGTGACCACGTTGCGTTTCCTCATCAACAATCTGAGTACCACGCTTTTTGGCTTGATCGATAATTTCAGCTGCTTGCGCTTTAGCTTCTTTAAGCTGAACGTCTGCGTCTGCTTGAGCAAGTTCGAGAGCTTTCTCGCCTTCCTCAGAAGCTGCAAGACCATCAGCAATTTTCTTTTGGCGTTCTTCAATAGCACCAATGATTGGAGGCCATACATATTTCATGCAGAACACTACAAACACTAAGAAAGCTATTAATTCGCCTATTAGAGTGGCATTTGGTAACACGGCCGCTCCTCCTCTTTAATAGTTGTTAAAAGGTATGGTTAACTATTACTGAGCACCAAGTACAAACAACATATAAAGAGCGATTGCTACACCGATCATTGCAATCGCATCGATAAGACCCGCTACAATGAACATTTTAGTTTGTAATTGATTTGAAAGTTCTGGTTGACGAGCAGCAGACTCCAAAAATTTACCACCTAAAATACCGAAGCCAATAGCTGGCCCCAATGCGCATAGACCAATCAAAATACCAACTGCGATATATAGATTACCTAAGATTTCCATAGATTTTCACCTTGTGTTTAAAGTTAAAGTTAAAATAAAAAAACGTGTAAAACTTGTTTCGTAGGCGTCCTTGCCTCACCCAAAAGGGCCAGCTTATGCTGTCTAAATTCTTTCAAAAATTAATGTTTCTCGCTCGCCATACTCAAGTAAACGATTGTTAACATCATGAATATGAAAGCTTGTAATGGGATTACCAACAAATGGAAGGCTGCCCATAAAAAATGAATAGGTAATTGCCAAAGACCAATAGTACCAGCAATAAGAATGAATATAAGTTCACCTGCATACAAGTTACCAAAAAGGCGCAAAGCAAGAGATAGAGGTTTAGCAATAAGTGCTACCACTTCTAATATGAAGTTAAACCAATATAACCATGGGGTGTTAAATGGATGAGCATATAGTTCTTTCATAAAGCCGCCCACACCTTTGATTTTTATTGAATAAAAAATCATTAATGCAAATACACCTAAAGATAAAGCAAAAGTCATACTTGTATCAGTAGTAGGTACTGACTTTATATATACATCATGAGGATCAACACCCATCATAATACCAATGTTTTGAGCAATGTAAGGAATGAGATCGACAGGGATTAAATCCATCAAATTCATCAATAATACCCAAACAAAGATAGTTAAAGCTAAAGGAGCAATTACAGGGCTCTTGCCCTGATAGGTTCCCTTAACGGTGCTATCTACAAATTCAACAACTAATTCAACACAAGCTTGCCATTTACCTGGTACGCCTGTTGTTGCTTTTTTTGCCGCTGAGCGAAAACTAACTAAAAACACTAACCCCAAAACCACCGACCATGCCAACGTGTCAATGTGAAAAGTCCAAAACCCTTCACCGACAGAAGCATTAGTTAAGTGATGTTGAATGTAAGCGCTGACGCTTTGTTCGTCACCTGATGCTGCCATTTTTCCATCCACAATTTAAAGTTAAAAACAGGTACAAAATCTCGTTATTTACTTATTAAACAACGCGATTCAAAATAATTATAATTGGCCATTGGGCCATTAAAGTTACAACATATGTCACTATTAAAGGCAAAGGTTGTAAGTTTTGCCATTGATATACAAATAAGAACAATAAAATTGTAAATAAAAATTTCAGTTTGCTTCCCTTATTAAAACTCCGCACTACTAGCTTAATTTTACTAGCACCGGAATATCTGAATACTAAGAAAGCAAACAAACCATTAGGAACAACACATATAAAACCACCGTAAAGTGCTGATAAACCTTCGTTTTTTCCTAAAAAAAAAGCAAATACAGAGGAACATATAATGGCTAGAATACTTTGTAATATAAGTATGTTTTTAGCCAATTTTTGACCTTTTTGGACCAAACTAGTTGCCAATTGATCCCTCTATGTATTAAAAGCTAACGAAAAGCGCCAAAATTATACTTAACTGGCGCTGATTTACAACAAAAAAGTCTAGTTTGGTGCACAAAAGCACTATTATGGAGAGCACTATAAAGCATTAAATTTTATAGGGATTATTTAATTAATATATTTGGCCGAGGATGTAACTGTATTTGATAAATCACAAAATTAATTTATCAATAAAATTTATATCTAAACGCCTTAATTAATGGCATTTATTTAATATGACTCAAAATGCCGTCAAGCTGATCTAAAGTAGAAAAATTAATCACTAATTTACCTTTACCTTTAGCATTATGAGCAATATTAACAGGAGCCCCTAAATTTTCAGATAATGTAGTTTGTAGTTTTTCAACATCAGGGTCGATTTTTATAGGTTCTTTAAGTTTTACAGGTTCTAGAAGTTTTCTAACTAAAGTTTCAGTATCTCTCACAGTAAGACCCTTTCCTGAAACTGTTTGCGCAGCATCGTTCTGAATATCACCTTCTAATGATAATAAAGCCCTAGCGTGACCCATTTCAATATCGCCATGCTCAAGTAATAATTTTACATCTTCATTTAAGTTATTAAGACGCATTAAATTAGTTACGGTAGTACGTGATTTACCTACAGCAGTTGCTACTTCTTGATGAGTTAATTCAAATTCAACCATTAACCTATCCAAAGCTTGAGCTTCTTCCATAGCATTCAAATCTTCTCGTTGAATATTTTCAATTAATGCAATCGCGACTGCTGATTCATCCGGTACATTTTTAACTAAACATGGAATTTCATCTAATTGAGCAATTTGAGAAGCACGCCAGCGTCTTTCCCCTGCAATAATTTCAAATCTATTTTCAGAAATTTCTCGCACCACTATAGGTTGAATAACACCTTGAGAGCGAATTGATGATGCAAGGTCTTCTAATGCTTCAGAAGACATGTCTTTACGAGGTTGATATTTACCAGGGCGCAAAAATTCAACAGGGATTTTACGTAATTCACCTTTTTGCTCTGATGCATCTGCTTCAGAATTGGTTTTGCTTTGACTGGTAGCTAGTAAGGCATCTAATCCTCTGCCTAATCCTCGTTTTTTTGCCGACATGTTGTCCTCTAATTTTATTTGTTCTAAGTTGTTTTCTTTCTACTACGACGTAAAATTTCACCAGCTAACGCTAGATACGCTTTTGCCCCAGTAGATGACTTATCATAATACATAGCTGGAGCACCAAAACTTGGCGCTTCTGCAAGCCTAACGTTTCTAGGGATAACGGTTCTATAAACTTGATCACCAAAATGCCGTTTAAGCTGCTCCGAAACATCATTTGCTAATCTGTTTCTTGGATCATACATAGTTCTTAATACTCCCTCTATTTTAAGAGCGGGATTAACAACCGATGCTAACTTTTTAATGGTATCCATTAAAGCTGTTAGTCCTTCGAGAGCGTAATATTCACATTGCATTGGTACTAAAACAGAATCTGCTGCTGCCATAGCATTTACAGTCAATTGATTTAATGAAGGAGGGCAGTCTATAAAAATAAAATCATAATAATTTTTTACAGGCTCTAATGCATTTCGAAGACGTACCTCCCTGGCAAATACTTCCATAAGTTTTATTTCAGCGGCAGTAATATCACTATTTCCCGCAATGAGATCATACTTACCAGATGTTTCTTTAATTAAGACTTCATCAATAGGTTTTTCTTCAATTAATAACTCATAACTTGTATTTTCAACATTGTATTTATCGACACCGCTTCCCATTGTAGCGTTGCCCTGAGGATCTAAGTCGATCAGCAAGACCTTGCGCTTAGTTGCAGCCATAGATGCCGCAACGTTAACGGCAGTTGTCGTTTTTCCTACGCCACCTTTTTGATTAGCGATCGCAATTATTTTACCCAAAATAGCCATCCATTTATGTTGGCAGATCAGATAGACATAATATTTATGTCTAATTAAATAACTTCTAATCTGATGGTTGTTTTTTTATTTTGACTATATGACGTTCGCCATCTAGGCCTGGAACATCTAACTTAATTGTTTCTTGTAAAGTAAAACTTGAAGGTAGTTCTTCAAGCTCATCTAGAGGAAGTTGACCTTTTAACGCAAGATAAACTCCGTGAGAATCTACCAGATGTTGGCACCAGTGCAACATATCTTTTAACGAAGCAAAGGCTCTGCTTAATACTCCATCAATTTTAAAGGTTGGAATGTAGTCTTCCACTCTAGATTGTATAGGTTCTATATTTTTAATATTTAGTTCATGTGCCACTTGTTTCATAAAGCGTACACGTTTTCCTAAACTATCTAATAAAATAAAATGTTTTTCAGGACACATAATCGCTAACGGAATGCCAGGTAATCCAGGACCAGTACCTACGTCTATGTATCGGATCTTATCAAGATAAGGAGCCACTACGATAGAGTCTACTATGTGTTTTATAACCATTTTTTCTGGCTCACGAATAGAAGTTAAATTAAAAGCCTTATTCCATCTGTGAATCATTAAAATATAATCAATTAGCAACTTTTTTTGATACTCAGTTACTTCTAAAGCAGTGCTTCTAATACTCTTGTTTAGTATGGTGAGTAATTCTTCACCTAATAATTGTTGATCTTTCATTAAGCTGTTATTTTCTTATCAGTACTACTAGAGCCCACTAATAATCCATGTTTTTTCAAATAAACCAGTAAAAGTGAGACTGCTGCAGGTGTAATTCCCGATATTCTTCCCGCTTTACCAATTGTTTCTGGTCTTGCATCACTAAGCTTAGCCACAACTTCGTTGCTCAATCCTGATATTTGACTAAAATCAAAGTCTTTAGGAATAAGCGTATTTTCATTACGCATTGTTTTAGCTATTTCATCTTTTTGACGTTCGATATACCCAGCATATTTAATTTGTATTTCAACTTGTTCTGCAGCCTGTTCATTATCTAAACCTGGCCCAAAAACATCTAGACTTACTAAGGTTTTATAAGTCATCTCAGGACGTCTTATTAAATCTTCTAAAGAGTTTTCTTTAGTCACTGGATTTTTTAAAATTTTATTTAATTCATCTACTGACTCATGGTTTGGGTGAACCCATGTTGCTTTTAGGCGTTGTTTTTCAAGTTCAATAGCTTCTAATTTTTCGTTAAAAGCTTTCCAACGAAATTCGTCAACTAAGCCTATTCTATGACCTTTGGCAGTTAATCGAATATCAGCATTATCTTCCCTAAGTAATAAACGATATTCTGCTCTACTAGTAAACATACGATAGGGTTCTTTAGTTCCCATAGTTGCCAGATCGTCGATCAATACACCAATATAAGCTTCATCACGGCGAAGAATAAATTCTTCTTTTTGTTGTACCTGACACGCCGCATTTGCCCCAGCAATTAACCCCTGAGCACCTGCTTCTTCATAGCCTGTGGTGCCATTAATCTGACCGGCAAAAAATAATCCTTTTATAAACTTAGTTTCTAAGGTTTGTTTGAGATCCCTTGGATCAAAAAAGTCATATTCGATAGCATAACCAGGACGCACAATATGCGCATTTTCAAAACCGACAATAGAACGAACTAAGTTCATTTGAACGTCGAATGGAAGACTAGTTGATATACCATTTGGGTAAACTTCAATGCTATTTAACCCTTCTGGTTCAACAAATATTTGATGTGAATTTTTATCTGCAAAACGATGAATTTTATCTTCAATAGAAGGGCAGTAACGAGGGCCTATTCCTTCTATCACACCAGTATACATAGGGGATCTATCTAAACCACCACGGATAATTTCATGAGTTTTTTCATTTGTATGGGTAATGTAGCAAGGTACTTGTTTAGGATGATCACTAGCTTTACCTAAAAACGATACAACTGGAATAGGCGTATCACCATGTTGAACCTGCATTGCATCAAAGTTTAATGTTCTAGCATCTAGTCTTGCTGGCGTACCTGTTTTTAAACGATCAACTCTAAAAGGTAAATCTCGTAAACGATCCGCTAATGCGATCGAAGGAGGATCGCCTGCACGGCCTCCTTTATAATTTTCCATGCCTATATGTATTGTACCACCTAAAAACGTTCCTACGGTGATTACAACCGCTTTAGCATGGAATTTAAGACCCATTTGAGTGACTACACCCACAACGCGATCTTGTTCTACAATAAGATCATCACAAGATTGTTGAAATAACGTTAGGTTTTCTTGGTTTTCAATAATATTTCTAATTTCATTTTTATAAAGAGTACGATCTGCTTGTGCTCGGGTTGCTCTGACCGCTGGGCCTTTACTTGAATTTAGGGTTCTAAACTGAATACCTGCTTTGTCGATCGCTTTGGCCATTACTCCACCTAAAGCATCGATCTCTTTTACTAAATGTCCTTTACCAATACCACCAATAGCTGGGTTACATGACATTTGACCCAAAGTTTCAATGTTGTGTGTGAGTAATAAGGTTGATGCTCCCATACGTGCAGAAGCTAATGCCGCTTCTGTTCCTGCATGGCCACCACCTACTACGACTACATCAAAATTTTGTTGATAAAACATGGTATTCCTCTAACGCTGTTGATCATTTTGTACCCTTTAAAACGGGGCGCACATTCTATATAGATTTTGACGTAAGTAAAATGCTTAAAATTTATTCAGATCTTAAATTCCGATCTCATTAGTATTTATAAGATCTATTAGATCTTTACTTATTATTACTATTATTAAGGATCTAATTTTCTGTTAATAAGTGCGTTTTTACTTTTAAAATCAATTATTTGAATAACGATCAACCATGTTAATAAAGCGATAGTAAGTTGGTATAATATGGGTATAAACAGCTGTTTTATCCACAAGCGCATTTTCTAAATATTTTACTAAGTGGATATAATTTATTTCTACAGGGGTTATACATAAAACTATCCACAATGTTGAATATGTTTTGATCTAACTGTGTGTAACTTGTGATCTAATTATAGCATTATTTTAGTTAGATCTTGATCGCTAAGGAAAAATTGATATTTTTGGATCCTTAGATCGTTATTTTTGTTTCTTATGTATATTTTTTGTAGATGCTAAACATAAATTTTAATATTTATTATAAAAAAATATATTTGGTTAGATTTAAGACTTTTTTTAGTGAAAATTTTATACTTGAATGTAAAACGGCGTTAATAATAACGTCGTTTTTATCTATATTTATAATGTTTATCTAACCTGATTAGGTTGATATCCAGTTGTTGATTGTCCTCGCTGTGGCTCTGCTTGTGTAGGGACTATTTCTTTACGACGACTTGGTCCAGAAAATTTCACCTTGTAGGTGTCATATTCTTTTATTGATTCAAAACAATAGGGCCCTAGAGCTGTCTCTAATTCAGCAAGGTTATGGTTAGTAATTAATATACAGTTTTTATTATTGGCTAAACGTTGCCTAAGTAAATTTCCAAGCCAGCTTTGGGCATTCTTTTTAAGTATGCTTTCGTTAACACACACTTCATCGAGTATGAGTAGGTCTACATCTAATAGTTCTTGGTTTATTTCCCTAAATTTTTGCCCAACATCATCTTTTGCATTGTAATCGTATGAAAAAAATCGGAGTTCTAATATGCTAGAGAGTTGTCGATATAAAACTGATATTTCAAATTTTTCTATAAGTTCATGTGCTATAGCACCTGCCGTGTGAGATTTTCCACGACCGTAGTCTCCGTAAAAAATCATCATATGAGAGCCACTTCTACGCCAGTTTTGATCTTCGTGAGCAGCAATAAAGGATTTAGCGATGCTTACTGCTTCTATAACGTCATTACTGTCTTCTATTAAGTTTGCAAAGGTCCATTTTGAGTTGAGATCTGAACGCCCTTGTATAGCTTGTATACGTTGTTTTTTACCCTGTTGTTGGATTAACCTGACATCTCTATTCGCTAATGTTTCATATTCGCTTTTTAGACTTTTATAATCAGTATAACTATCTGGGACATGTTGCCGTCCTAGCGCTTTACCTAGTTGTTTAATTTTGTCTTGAATACTGTCCACGAATTCTATAGTCCTAGATTATAAAGTTAAGTTTACTGAGTTTTTTTACTATATTTTGCCACTAAATTTTTAGCATTGTCGTCTGCAACTATACCAGCTTTGGTTTTAACCATTTGCTGTCCTACTTTTTGTGTTCCTTTAAAATTATTAGCCATTCGTATTTTCTTCAAATTGAATATAAATTTTTGTGTCCATTGATATTCGCTAAATTGTACTTCAGGTCTGCCAAGCCAGTAAGCTATAAAGTCACCTAACTCATTATCAGTATATTGGTAATCAATAAGACCTATTAGTTTGGCTAAATCAGCTACTAAGTTTTCGTTAGGCTGCCAGTCTAGATGCATATCAGTCCAGTTTAAATGTAGTTTGGTATAGTCATCAACTTTCATTGTCGTTAAAGGTAACACTAAGGTTTTACCATTAAAACTGCGGTTAATCTCTACTTCTTGTTCAAATTTTACGAGTCCAATATGAAGTAATTCTTTTATTAAACTATTAATTTGTCTGCCAAGAGTGAATTTTTGTTCTTTTTCATTAAGAAGTGAAATTAGGTATTTATAATTTAGAGGTGTGCTTACTCCTGATTTTTTATTTACAGTAGGTTTTATACCTAACATATATAAAGTCCGAGCATCATTACTGAGAGATTGTAGTAGGGCAGTTTGTTCAGCCTGATTGAATTGCATCTGCTTTTTTACTCACTAACCTAAATTAGAATTTTTTAAATAAGTTTCTAGATATTCAACTGCAATATTTTCAGGAATAGGGTGATTTAGAACATCAATATGCATGGCGGGTATTAGTTGTTTTGCACCTGTTTTGGTCATTAACATTTCTAATTTGTTAGCACCATAACAAAAGGTGTCATAGCTACTATCGCCTAAACCAATAACGATAAAATTTGTATTCAAAGATTGTTTTGCTAACAACTCTTTAGAAAAAGGTTCAATATTTTCTGGTAAATCACCAGCTCCATGGGTTGATGAACAAATAAGCCAAGTCGCGTTTTCATCTAATTCAGATAGCTTAGGAGTAAGGTGAATTGTACTTGTATGTTGGTTTTCAGTTAGGACTTCTTGTACTGCGTCAGCTACATATTCGGTTGCACCTAATACACTGCCTACTACTATTTCGAACTTTGCCATTCAAGTATTACGTATTTTGTGAGTATTTTTATATTGTACCTTGAGGATAATAGATCAACACAGATAAATTTTTAACTTGATTAAATTGTCTTTATTTTCCAATGCAAAAAGATGAAAATATTTTACTGAGTAAGTCGTCTGATGTAAATTCGCCTGTGATGTCATTCAGATGATGTTGTGTTAATCGCAATTCTTCGGCTAGTAGTTCGCCGGCTAAATTTTCCTCTAATTGTTCTTTTCCTAGATATAAATGTTCAGCTGCTCTATCAATGGCATCTAGATGACGACGACGTGCTATAAATTGTCCTTCAGACCCTAAACTAAATCCCATGCAGCTTTTTAAGTGTTCTGTTAAATCATTGATACCAATGTTTTCACTAGCAGATAATGATATAACTGGATATTCACCCTTATCATTTATACCGATAGATTCATTTGATAAATCTGCTTTGTTTCGTATTACGCTTAAACCAATATTCTTAGGTAATTGCTCATAAAACTCTGGCCATATTTCTTTGGGGTGGGTTTCCTTGGACTCCGTACTATCTAACATAAATAGAATGCGGTCAGCTTGATGTATTTCTTGCCAAGCTCTTTCTATTCCTATTTTCTCAACTTTGTCTGGGCTATCTCGTAAACCAGCGGTGTCGATTATATGTAACGGCATACCATCAATATGGATATGCTCTTTTAATACGTCGCGAGTGGTACCTGCAATATCGGTGACAATTGCGGTGTCTTTTCCTGCGAGTGCGTTAAGTAGACTAGATTTTCCGGCATTGGGTTTCCCTGCAATAACCACACGCATACCTTCTCGTAATAGTGCGCCTTGTTTGGTTTGCTGCCGTAATGCTTCAAATGAGAGGATAATGTCATTCAAATCAGATTGGACCTTACCATCGCTTAAAAAATCAATTTCTTCATCAGGGAAATCAATAGCTGCTTCTACATACATTCTGAGGTGTATTACTTGCTCTACTAACTTGTTTACCTGGCTTGAAAACTCACCTTGTAGTGAGCGTAATGCACCCTTAGCCGCTTGTTCTGAACTAGCGTCAATGAGGTCAGCAATAGCTTCTGCTTGTGTTAAGTCTAACTTATCATTTAAGAACGCTCGTTCACTAAATTCACCTGGTCTAGCTATACGTATTTTCGGTATTTTTAGGATAGTGTTAAGTAACATATCTAATACAACCTGGCCACCGTGTCCTTGAAGCTCTAAAACATCTTCACCGGTAAAGGAGTTAGGACCTTTAAAAAAAATCGAAATACCTTGGTCGATAAGATTATTTCGAAGATCAGAGAAGGGCAAATATTCCGCTTTACGGACTTCTGGAAGTTTTCCTAAAACAGCTTCAGCAACATTACTAGCTAAGTCTCCTGATACTCGGATGATTCCAACACCTCCACGGCCTGGCGCTGTTGCTTGTGCAACTATTGTATCTTGCTGTGTTGGTAATCCGGTTGCTGTCATGCCTTTCTAATCTCTAAAGTTCGTAAACTGCAATGGTAAATCTAACTCAGCTTCTTTAGCTAGGCGCATAGCACTTTGTAAATCGTCGCGCTTTTTACCTGTAACTCTGACCTTATCTTCTTGTATTTGAGCTTGAACTTTTAGTTTAGATTCTTTTAGTAATTTAATTATTTTCTTTGCATTAGGTTGTTCTATGCCTTGAATAAACTTAACTGCCTTCTTGTAAGTTTTGCCGGTAACGTCAATATCTTGTGGATCAAGGGCGGCGTTACTTACTCCTCTTTTGGCGCAGGCACTACGCAATATATCCATCATTTGTTTAATTTGAAAATCACCCTCAGCTTTTAATGTTACCGTTTCATTAGTATATTCAAATGATGCCTCTACACCTCTAAAGTCAAATCGTGTACTTAGTTCTCTACTTGCATTATCGACTGCGTTTTTAACTTCTACTAAATCAATTTCTGAAACTATATCTAATGAAGGCATGTTTGCTCCTTATGTAACAAATTAGTGATTAAATTATATGGAAAAAAAAGCCCGTTTTATATGCAATATTCGCTATAAAACGGGCTTTGATATGTTGGTTACTAATTACTTAGTTTGAAGACCACGTTTCTCCATGGAAGCATAAATAAATTTAGCCTGTATTAGGGTAATAACATTACTTACTAACCAGTAAAGTACTAAACCAGCTGGGAATATAAAGAAGAATAAACTCATGGCTACCGGCATAAATTGCATTATTTTCTGCTGCATAGGATCTGTCATAGTCATAGGTTGTAGTTTTTGTAATAAATACATACTTGCACCCGTTAATATGGGTAGAACAAAATACGGGTCTTTAGCACTTAAGTCAGTAATCCAAAATATGAAATCAGCATGCCTCAGCTCTACACTTTCAAGTAATACCCAGTATAAAGCTAAGAATATAGGCATTTGTAGTAATAATGGAAAACAGCCACCCATAGGATTAACTTTATCCTTCTTATACAGCTCCATCATACCTTTTTGTAGTTTTTGCTTATCGTCGCCACATCGCTCTTTTAAAGCATCCATTTTAGGCTTTAGCGCGCGCATTTTTGCCATAGATTCATATTGTTTTTTGGTTAAAGGATACATTGCCCCTTTAACGACTATTGTGATCAAAATAATGGCGTATCCCCAATTACCTACTATGTTGTGTATCCATTGTAGGAAATAGAATAAGTATTTTGAAATCATCCATAAAAAACCATAATCAACTGTTAGATCTAATCCTCGAGCAAGTTGTTCTAAGGTATCTTGATCTTTAGGGCCTAAATATAAAATACTATTTATTTGTTTAGTTTCGCCTGGTTGAATGACAATAGACTCACCAGTAAATCCAATCACTCCATTCGTATTTTGCTTTATGGTACTGAATAATTTATTAGTTTGTTCTTGAGGTGGTACCCAAGCAGAAACAAAATAATGCTCTATCATGGCGACCCAACCTGCTTTTGTGGTTTCTCGTAGATTTTTATCGGCCATATCATCAAAGGCATATTTTTCGTATATATCTTCTTCTATTGAGTAAGCTCCCCCACGATATACCGGCATAAACATGCTACCGTCTTGTTCAAGCATACTTTGCTTTAATTGACCAAACTGTTGCATTTGTTTTGGAGTATTAGTGTTGTTTTCTACTACATAGCTAACATCTATTTTGTGACTCCCTTTTGTGAATATAAAGTTTTTAGTAACTTTCATTCCATCTTGGGTCACTAAAGTAAGAGGGACGGTCAATGTGTCACCCTGTAGTGTATATTCATCTTGTATTGTTACGTAGGTAGGGCGGCCTTTTGCATCAATACCATCTTGTCCGATAAGACCACTTTGGGCTATAAATAATTTATCTCCACTGGGTCTAAGTAAACTGTATAGCTCTTCAGAGTCCTGCTCTAACGGATATTTAGCAAGGTTAGCTGAGACAACATCACCTCCTTTAGTATCTATACTTAATATTAATGTGTCTGTTACTACAGAAATTAATTTTCCGTTAGTTTGGTTAGTTGCTTGTATAGTTTGACCATCAATAAAGGCTACAGGGATATCGTCTGATCCTACTGTTGAAGAGTTTGCACTAAAGGCTTCTTGAGAAGTATTAGTTGAAGATTCTATCGGTTGTGGACCGTAATCTACCTGCCATTGTTGCCATAATAGAAAACCGACCATAGCTAGGCCAATAAACAAAAAACTACGTTGAGATTCCATAAAGTACTCTAATTAACTGCTAAATTTGTGGGCGATTTATTTAAGTGTTTGCTCATATATTAAATCACGGCGATATTACTGTTTTATTTATTACCTGCTCTTTATAAGGGCAGTTGCGTAAAAATCATTCTTTATTTGTTTTTTTTTCTGGTACTGGATCATATCCACCTTGGTGGAGAGGATGACATTTTAGTATGCGTTTGATACTTAACCAACTTCCAATAAAAAAACCATGCTCTTTTATTGCTCCAATTGCGTAATAAGAGCAACTAGGATGAAAGCGGCATGTTGGGCCCAGCATTGGAGAAATAACTTTTTGATAAAGTTTAATTAATCCTATTGGGATTTTTCGCAACGCTTCGCTAATTTTTTCCATAATTTATTAAGTAAGAAAAACAGTTCCTGGTTTGATAATTTATCTAAGCCACTTTTACCGACTACAACTATATCAATATTTGGAAACGAATGACGTTGTAATCGAAAACTCTCACGTATTATACGTTTAAGTCTATTTCTGTCGTGGGCATATTTAATTCTTTTTTTAGATAAAGTAATACCTAGACGAGGGTTGTCTGTTTCGTTAAATCTAGCTAATAGAGTAAGTTGGGGAGAAACTGCAGGAGTTGCATTATTGAAAACATATTCAAAGTGGGTGGGAGTAAGTAATCTTAGCTCCCGAGAAAAGTTATTTTCACCCACCTTGGATAATTAAGCTGATAAACGAGCACGGCCTTTAGCACGACGATTAGCAATGACCTTACGGCCATTCTTAGTCGCCATACGGGCACGAAAACCGTGTGAACGCTTACGCTTTAAGTTGCTTGGTTGAAATGTTCTTTTCATGACCTAGTCCCGTTACATAAGGTTAAACAAAATGAACACGGTAATAACCAATGTATGGTTCGACTGTGCTCAAAAATGACGCTGAATAATAGAGATCACTGGTACCTTTGTCAATTAATTAGTGATAGTTCATTATAATTTTATTCAATTACTGCTGTTTAACGCCTTAATCGGTAAAAAAACTAAATATTTTTGATAAGTTCTATATTTTCTACTTTTTATCCACAGTATTTGACTTATTATTAGTTTTAAGTAACAAAAATATAGTTATAGTAGCGATATTAAATGATATAAAAAATTATTGATTTATTAGTTTTTTCCCCTTTAAAGTAAATAAATATAAGGATTTAACAACTTAAATGAATTTATTTTAAAATGCCTGTTGCCTTGGGTGAGTGTTTAGCGAGATAATTCACAGCTAGTTTGAAAGTTTACATTTTCAACTCGAATTTAACTGTAATTTATTAATTTTTAATTTTTAGTATTTTACGTATTTATTCTTTGTAGCCTATGTTTTACAAGGCTGGAGTAGTTTTTTTTAATGTCTATATGGAATCAGTGCCTCGATAGGTTACAGCAAGATTTACCTATTCAACAGTTCAGCATGTGGATAAGACCACTTCAAGCAGATTATAGTGACGAATATCTCACATTATTTGCTCCTAATCGCTTTGTTTTAGATTGGGTCAGAGATAAGTATTTTGTTCAAATTACACAGCTATTGTCAGAGTTTTGCGACAACAAGCCTCCTCAATTAAGGTTTGAAGTGAAGCTTGCTGATGTTGGTGTAAGTGCGCCATCAAAAATTGTAACTAGGTCTTCGACTGTCTCTACTACACCGTCTGTAGTTAAAAATTCTGCAGCAAGTGGGGTCGCTGCTTTAGCTAATCATAATTTCAATTCTCCAGTAGTTGATACGACTCCTGCTCATAAAAGTAATATTAACCTTACATATAAGTTTAATAATTTTGTTGAGGGTAAATCAAATCAACTAGCAAGAGCAGCGTCTCAACAAGTCGCCGATAATCCTGGTGGTGCCTATAATCCATTATTTATATACGGTGGGACAGGTTTAGGTAAAACACATCTGTTACATGCTGTAGGCAATGGAATTATAGATAATAAAAAAGATGCCACGGTTGTTTATATGCAATCGGAAAGATTTGTTCAAGATATGGTTAAGGCATTACAGAATAACGCGATAGAAGAATTTAAGCGTTATTATAGATCTGTAGATGCTCTACTAATTGATGATATTCAATTTTTTGCCAATAAAGAGCGCTCTCAAGAAGAGTTTTTTCATACTTTTAATGCTCTATTAGAAGGTAACCAACAGATTATTCTTACTTCCGATCGTTATCCAAAAGAAATAACTGGGGTAGAAGACAGGCTTAAGTCTAGATTTGGATGGGGATTAACTATAGCTATTGAACCTCCTGAACTAGAAACAAGAGTGGCTATTTTAATGCGGAAAGCAGTTGAGAATAAAATATTTTTACCAGATGAAGTCGCGTTTTTCATTGCTAAAAGATTAAGGTCAAATGTTAGAGAACTCGAAGGTGCTTTAAATCGTGTTATTGCTAATGCTAATTTTACGGGTCGCCCAATAACCATAGATTTTGTTAGGGAGGCTCTTAGGGATTTATTAGCGTTACAAGAAAAGTTAGTCACAATTGATAACATTCAAAAAACGGTAGCAGAATATTATAAAATTAAAATGGCAGATATATTGTCTAAACGCAGAAGTCGAAGTGTAGCTAGACCTAGGCAAATGGCTATGGCTCTTGCTAAAGAATTGACGAATCGTAGTTTACCTGAGATAGGGGATGCCTTTGGCGGAAGGGATCATACTACTGTATTGCATGCATGCCGAAAAATATTACAGCTAAGGGAAGAAAGTCATGATATAAAAGAAGACTATCAGAACTTAATTCGTACCCTATCTTCATAAAAAATTACGAGTAGAAAATGAAATTTAGTATTAGTCGGGAAAACTTTTTACAACCTCTTCAATTGGTGTCAGGGGCAGTAGAACGTCGCCACACTTTACCTATATTATCGAATGTACTTATAAAAGTTAGTGAGAACTCACTATGGTTGACTGGAACTGACCTAGAGGTTGAGCTCATCTCAAATGTTACCCTTACTGATTCATTTGTGGAAGGTGAAATCACCGTGCCAGCTAAAAAACTTCTTGATATTTGTAGAGGTTTGGCAGATGGCAGTAATATAGACTTTAGCGTTGATGGTAACAAAGCGATTTTACGTTCTGGAAGAAGCAAATACAGTTTATCTACATTGTCAGCTGAAGATTATCCTAATTTAGAAGATTGGCAGGGTGAGCTAGAGTTTGAAATATCTCAAGCAGACCTAAAGCATCTAATTGATAGTACGCATTTTTGCATGGCTCAACAGGATGTACGTTATTATTTAAATGGTATGTCTCTAGAGACTGAAGATAATCTTATTCGAACTGTAGCTACAGACGGACACCGGCTGGCTTTATGTCGCCTAGCTTACGAAAATGCAACTTTACCAAATCGTCAAGTGATCATTCCACGTAAGGGTGTGTTAGAAATAATAAGACTTATTGAAGACGATGAAAAGCAAGTTAAGGTTCAAGTAGGTTCTAATCACATTAGAATATTTTCTACTGACTTTATCTTTACAAGTAAGTTAGTCGATGGAAGATTTCCTGATTATCGTCGCGTATTACCTAGGGATGGTGATAAAAAAATTGAGTCTAGCAAAGATGTATTAAAGCATGCATTTTCTAGAGCCTCGATTCTTTCTAATGAAAAATTTAAAGGTGTGCGTTTAAATTTATCTAATGGTGAGCTTAAAATTACGGCAAATAATCCAGAGCAAGAAGAAGCAGAAGAAATCGTAGATGTTGATTATCAAGGTGATAATCTAGAGATAGGTTTTAATGTTGCTTATCTGATAGATGTAATGAATGGTTTAAGTTGTGAAGATATTAGGATCACCTTGGCCGATTCAAATAGCAGTGCTTTATTAGAAGATGCGAAAGATGATTCAGCTCTTTACGTTATTATGCCAATGAGGCTTTAGATTGAGATTGTATAATCAAGTTACTTGTTAAAATGTTTCGACAAATATGAAGCTTGATAGAGTACAGATAAGTGATTTCAGAAATCTAGATAACTTGTCGTTTAGACCCAATAAAAATATAAATGTTTTTATTGGGGAAAACGGCAGCGGGAAATCCTCAATACTCGAAGCATTACATTACTTAGGGTTCGCTCGTTCTTTCAGAACATCTAAACACAAAAATGTTATTCAAGCTAAAAAAAACTGTTTTACTATTTTTTGTTCTAGTAAGAGTGATGATGACGGGCCCCCAAATAAATTAGGTATCAGTCGGCACAGGGATGACAGCTGCGTTGTAAATATAAACGGTATCAAATCTAAAAAAGCATCTGATTTAGTTAGCTGTTTACCTATTCAAATTTTTACTCCTCAAAGCTCTGACCTACTGTTAGGAGCCCCAAAACTCCGAAGGCGTTATGTAGATTGGTTATTGTTTCACGTGGAACATGCTTTTAATTTGGAGTCTTCTGTTTTATCTAAAAGCCTTAAACAACTTAATGCTTTGTATAAAGACAAGGGCGCTAAACATCAGGATGATAGCTATTGGAAAGACTTATTTTGTAAGCAAAGCAATACAATTACAGACTACCGTCAAAATATATTGAATAATGGCCTGATACCTATGATTTATTCGATATTAACAGACTTTTTACCTGAGTTTTGCTTCGAAATTTCGTATTATAGGGGGTGGGAAAAAGAACTCAGTTTAAAGCAATGTTTAGATAAAAATAGCTTAAAAGATAGAAGAAACGGCTTTGTAAGCGTCGGACCTCATAAGGCGGATTTGAGAGTCAAGATTGGCGGTATTGGCGCACATGAAATTCTATCGAGAGGACAGTTAAGAATGCTTGTAGCAAGTATGCAATTAGCTCAAACGCTGTTTTTACAAACTATTACTAATAAGCCATCTATATTCTTACTCGACGATATTGGTGCAGAATTAGATGAAGATAAACGAAGAATATTTATATCTAGATTAAGCCAATCAAATACGCAATTATTTGTTACAGCGATTGACATAAATCAATTGGACTTTATAAAAAATTATAATGAAAAAACAGTGTTTCACGTGGAACATGGTCATGTGAGAGAGGAGATTTAATTAAATGGCAGAAGAAAATGTTTATGATTCGTCTAGTATCAAAGTCCTAAAGGGATTAGATGCTGTTAGAAAAAGACCAGGAATGTATATAGGTGATACCGATGATGGAACAGGTCTTCATCATATGGTTTTTGAAGTTGTTGATAACTCTATAGATGAAGCGCTTGCTGGGCATTGCTCGAGTATTAATGTAAAAATACATATTGATGGCTCTGTTTCAGTTAAAGATGATGGTCGTGGAATTCCTACAGAAATTCATGAAGAAGAAGGTGTATCAGCAGCTGAAGTTATCATGACGGTTCTTCATGCAGGTGGTAAATTTGATGATAATTCATATAAAGTTTCTGGTGGTTTGCACGGTGTTGGTGTTTCTGTTGTTAATGCCTTGTCTAAGAAGTTGCAAATACAAATAAGACGAGCTGGTAAGCTTCATGAGCAGGATTATCATCACGGTGAACCTCAGGCTCCATTAGGTGTAATAGGTGACTCTACAACTTCAGGAACAAGCATTCGTTTTTGGCCAAGTGAAGACACTTTTACTAATGTTGAATTTCACTACGATATTTTGGCTAAAAAATTACGTGAACTATCGTTCTTAAACTCAGGCGTTTGTATCATTCTTGAAGATGAACGAGATGGTAAAGTTGATCGATTTGAATATGAAGGTGGTATAACTGCTTTTATTGAATATCTAAATCAAAATAAAACTCCTATACATCAGAAAGTATTCTATTTTGAGTCTAACCGTGAAGATGGGATATCTGTTGAAGTCGCTATGCAATGGAATGATAGCTTCCAAGAGAATGTATTCTGCTTTACTAATAATATTCCACAGAAAGACGGTGGTAGCCACTTAGCTGGTTTTAGAGGGGCGTTAACACGTACTCTAAATAGCTTCATGGACAAAGAAGGTATGGCGAAGAAGTCAAAAACTAGTACAAGTGGTGATGATGCCAGAGAGGGTTTAACTGCAATTATTTCTGTAAAAGTACCTGACCCTAAATTTTCTTCTCAGACTAAAGATAAACTTGTTTCTTCAGAAGTAAGGCCTGCAGTAGAAACCGTTATGGGTGAGAAGCTACAAGAGTTTCTATTAGAAAACCCTGGTGATAGTAAAATTATTGTAGGTAAGATTATTGATGCTGCTAGAGCTCGAGAAGCTGCAAGAAAAGCAAGAGAGATGACAAGGAGAAAAGGTGCCTTAGATTTAGCTGGCTTACCAGGTAAATTGGCTGATTGCCAAGAAAAAGATCCAGGTCTTTCTGAACTTTATATTGTGGAAGGGGACTCTGCTGGCGGTTCAGCTAAGCAGGGTAGAAATCGTAAAAACCAGGCAATTCTTCCTTTAAAAGGTAAAATTCTAAACGTAGAAAAAGCTCGTTTTGATAAAATGCTATCATCTCAAGAAGTTGCAACTTTAATTACGGCCTTAGGTTGTGGTATTGGTAGAGATGAATATGATCCCGAGAAACTTCGTTATCATCGAATTATCATCATGACAGATGCTGACGTTGATGGATCGCATATTCGTACACTATTGTTAACGTTCTTTTACCGTCAAATGCCAGAAATTATAGAACGTGGCTATATCTATATTGCTCAACCACCTTTATATAAAACGAAGAAAGGTAAGCAAGAGCAATATCTAAAAGATGATGATTCTTTAACTAAATACTTAACCTCAATCGCGTTAGACAATGCCTCGCTTTACGTGAATGAAGATGCACCGAGTATTACTGGGGTAGCGTTAGAGAACTTAGTAAAACTTTATCAAGATACTACCAGTATGATCACTCGTATCAGTAGAATCATGCCTGAAGTTATCTTAAACAAACTTGTATATAGCACAACATTGCAGCCTGAAGATGTAAGTGACGAAAGTAAATTAACAGAATTTGCTAAAGGCTTTACTATCGCATTAACTCGTGATGAAGTTGATGGGGCAACGTATACGTATGATGTACGTTATGATTCAGAAAGAAGTTATTGGTTTGTCGCTATTATCATTAGGTTACATGGCATTGATACCGAATATAAATTAGACAAAGAGTTTATAGACTCTAATGAATATAAACGTATTAAAGAGTTGAATCTCGCTATAAATGGCATAATAGAGTCTACAGGATATGTGAAAAGAGGTGAGAAGACTAAGCCGGTTGCGTCATTTGTTGATGCACTTGATTGGCTAATGGCTGAGTCTAAACGTGGTCAATATATCCAGCGTTATAAAGGGTTAGGAGAAATGAACCCTGGTCAATTATGGGAAACTACGATGGACCCAACTTCACGTAGAATGCTTCAGGTAAAAATCGAAGATGCAATTGGAGCTGATCAACTATTTACTACCTTAATGGGTGACCAAGTTGAGCCTAGACGAGCATTTATTGATGAAAATGCTCTAAAAGTAGCAAACTTAGACGTATAGGTCATATTGTAAAATTTGAGATATAAAAAAGCCGCTTGAAAGCGGCTTTTTTATTAAATATCAATAGCTTAGTAATTAGTTGACCTTTTTGATACTGACCTTAGGAGACCCAAAACCACTAAAATCTATAGTAAACTCAAACATACCCGTTTCTGTAGGTGTAAATACAAAGTTATTATCTGTTGTTTCGCAATTAGCTCTATAACGTGTCCCGAGTTTTACTACAATATTCGACTTATTTGCATACCCACAATTTAAACCTGGAGTCCAGTTTACATCTGCAAACTTGAAGTCATAAGGTTGTCCATCGGCGATTAACTCAATGCGCGTAGCGAAAACTTGTTCTGCTACCTCTTTAAGTTTGTATTGTTCATCAGCTTCCCACCAAGAAAAAACGCCTCTTAAGTAGAGCTGATCGTAACCTTCATTTTTAGCAAATTCTTCAATGACAGTTGATGCACAGCCACTAAAAAACAAAAAAAGTAATACGCTAAAAGTTTTTATGTTCATATTGTTCATATATAACATCACCTAAAACTTAGTATGAAAATCTCAATTTAAAACAGAAATGTCTGCACAACTTAAAAATAAGCCTCGAAGTCTAGCCAATAATGACAGTCTATTTGATTTTATAGCTTCATCTTCTGACATTACCATAACATTATCGAAAAACGCGTCTATGGGTAGTCTTAATTCTGCTAAGTGAGTTAATGTTGACTGATAGTTAGATACTGCTAATAGAGGTTTTATTTTAGCTTCTACGTCTTCTAAACTATTCACTAAAGCTACTTCAGCAGCTTCTGTTAAAAGTGTTTTGTCTAAAGGTGTTTTAATGTCTATCGGATTCTTAGCTAATATATTGGCAACTCGTTTATTCGCTGCGGCCAATGCTTCTGCAGATTCTAATGTATTGAAAGCTTTTACCGCTTCAACTCGTGCTGCAAAATCTGCTGGGCGAGTAGGGCGATTAACTGCCACTGATTGAACTACATCAGATGTTACACCTTGCTCAGCATACCAAGCTTTAAATCTAGCCAAAACAAAATCAACTACATCATTACACAGGCCATCTGATTTGATTTTTTCATCAAATGTAAAGATTGAAGCTTTAACTAACTCGACTAAATCCAAGGGTAAATTATTCTCGACTATAATTCGCAACACGCCTATTGCCGCACGTCGAAGCGCGAAGGGATCTTTATCTCCTTTAGGTGTTTGACCTATTCCAAAAATCCCAACTAAAGTATCTACTTTATCTGCTAACGCAACACTCATGCTAACTTGAGATGTAGGTAAGGTATCTCCAGAGTACCTTGGCATGTATTGTTCGTTTTGAGCTAACGAAACTAATTCAGGTTCTCCATCTAACCTAGCATAGTGCATACCCATTACACCTTGAACATCTGGAAACTCCATAACCATATTTGTCATTAAGTCTGTCTTACTTAATAAGCCAGCTCTAAAAGCAATTTTTGGATCTTCAACACTAAGTTTGGTAGCTATTGTTTCTGCTAACTGAGCTATACGTTGGCTTTTTTCATATAAAGTGCCAAGCTGCTTTTGAAAAATAATTGTTTTTAAACTTTCTAAACGAGACTCTAATGACGTCTTTTTATCGGTATTAAAGAAAAACTCTGCATCAGCTAGCCTTGGTCTAATGACTTTTTCGTTGCCGCTAATTATTACGTTTGGATCTTTGCTTTCAATATTTGTTACAAATACAAAAGTAGACTTTAATTTGCCTTCAGAATCTAGAAGAGGAAAGTATTTTTGATCATCTTTCATTGTATAAATTAATGCTTCTTTGGGAACGTCTAAAAACGACTCCTCAAAATTCGCAGATAGCGCTACCGGCCATTCAACTAATGATGTAACTTCATCTAATAAGTCTTCATTGATGTCAGCAATTCCATTTTCTTTTTGGGCAACGGCTTCCACTGCCTTTAACACTTTATTTTTGCGTTGTGTAAAGTCAGCCATAACATAGTTTTCTTCTAAAAGGCTGATATAGTTATCAGCTGAGTCTATCGATATATCCCCTTCAGAGTGAAATCTATGACCTTTAATGGTTCTGGATGAAGTAATCCCTAACACTTTTCCTTCTACTAGTTCGCTTCCATATAGCATGGTAAAAGTATGTATTGGGCGAATAAACTGGGTATCTGTAGAACCCCAACGCATAGCTTTAGGAATAGGTAATGCTTTTAGGGCTTTTTCTACTAAGGTCGCTAACAAGCTTTGAATGGATTTTCCTTTGACCTCAGCTTTAAACAGTAGCCACTCGCCTTTATCGGTTTTAAGTGACTCAGCTTCACTAACTTCTATTCCATTAGACTTAGCCCAACCTTGTGCTGCTTTAGTTGGCTTTCCTTCAGAATCAAATGCTGCTTTTATTGCTGGACCACGTTTTTCTACAGTTTTGTCTGCTTGAAATTCTGCTAACTCTTCTACCCTAACGGCAAGTCGCCTTGGTGATGCATACCAAAACACTTGTTTAAATTCAATATCGTTTTCAATCAACAGCCTTTCGATATTTTCTTTAAAAGCGGTAGCTAATTTAGATAAAGATTTTGGTGGTAACTCTTCTGTACCTACTTCTACTAATAAATTGTCTATGCGCATGGCTACTTCTCCTTCTTACACATTGGAAAGCCAAGGTTTTCTCTAGCTTGGTAATAAGCCTCAGCGCAAGCTTTTGACAGTGACCGAACTCTTAATATATATCTCTGGCGCTCAGTAACTGATATAGCGTGTCTCGCATCTAGTAAATTAAATACATGTGAGGCTTTCATTACTTGCTCATAAGCGGGTAAGGGTAGGTTAGCTTCTATAAGCTTTTGACTGTCTTTTTCACACTGATCAAATGTAGTAAATAATGCATCGACATCTGCATATTCAAAATTATAAGTCGATTGTTCAACTTCATTTTGATGAAATACATCGCCATAGGTTACTTTACCCATTGGACCATCAGTCCAGACTAAATCATAAATACTATCAACACCTTGAATATACATAGCTAGACGTTCTAAACCATAAGTTATCTCTCCTGTAACCGGTGAACACTCAAGGCCGCCAACTTGTTGAAAATAAGTAAATTGGGTAACTTCCATTCCGTTTAGCCATACTTCCCAACCTAAGCCCCATGCACCCAGCGTTGGAGACTCCCAATTATCTTCGACAAAGCGAATATCATGAACAAGTGGGTCAAACCCTAGCTCTTTGAGTGAGCCTAGATAGAGTTCTTGTATATTATTTGGAGAAGGTTTCAACATAACCTGAAATTGATAGTAATGTTGCAGTCGATTTGGGTTTTCACCATATCGACCATCCGTAGGACGTCGACAAGGTTGGACATAAGCACTGTTGATTGGCTCGGGCCCTATTGAACGTAAGAAAGTCATTGGGTGGAAAGTGCCCGCCCCGACTTCCATATCTAGAGGTTGGATTATTACACAACCTTGTCGGGCCCAATAATCTTGAAGCGCTAAAATTAGCCCTTGGAATGTTTTACAATCAAACTTCTGCATTTTCCCCTGCCACACTATCAATAAAATAAAAAAACATTCGTAAGTATACCTTTTGTAGAGCCGTCAATGTACCTCTAAAGGTGATTTAAACGGCATTATGCTTTCGCGGTAGGCTTTTTACTTTGGTTTATAATTTGATTTTAGACAATCGGCACAGTATGCCTAATGGGCTATTGTGAACTTAGTAAGTAATGAAACTTCATTAAGTATTTTAGTGGCTAGTGTTGCTTCAATCTCTTCCCTAAATAAGTCTTGCTGATAGGTGTCTTTCTTTGATTGGGCTTTTCTTTTTTCGTGAGTGGGTAGGTGCTCTACAGCTAAAAAAAGCTCGTATATTGCAGGGTATTGATCACTAACCTTGGATTTATTAGATACAGGCAAACACTCTAGTAAGTGCACCAATCTAATACAACCTTCAGACAGATTACACTGTTGTTGTTCAATGGCTAAAGAAATTGTTTGTATACTCTCGACTATTTTTTCGATTCGTAACTTTGTCGTGTTTTCTCTTTGCCTTTTCTGGGACTGTAGCTTAAATAAAAGCGAACCTGCATAGAATGAAAGCCCTGCAATTACAATCATAGAGATAATTAGTAATAGATAGATCATAAGTTAATTAGTGATTGCTTAATCTTTAAAGTCATCAATATTAAGCGCGTCAAGGTCACTATACATATTTGATAGACTATTTGTACTTTCAATTTCTTCAGGCTCTTCAGACAATCCAAGCATCTCACAAAGTTCTTTGTGCCTTGCTAACTTAGTATCCATATACTGTTGTTCTTCTCTGCTAATTTTCCCACCAACCTCTTCCTTCTCTAATAAAGCTGAAAAGGTAACATCTTGTTCTAACTCAGCGAGTTCTTGAGCTGGTGAAAAGTGTCTTATCTTTGATTTTTTGACGACATTAGCTGCATTTTTTACCACCACTAATTCGATTGGTTTTTTGCTGCCATGTCTAGGGTCTTTTGATTTAATTGATGAGCCACTGTCGACAGCAATGATTGATTCGCTGTTTCTACTTCCGGCTGGTTTCCCTTTTGCCTTTCTTAAGCGCTTTTCTGTTGGTTTTCGAACGTTTGAGGAGGTTTTAGGGGTTCCAATCTTGCCCACTTTTCGAGATTTTTTTTGCCTTGGCATAACACACCCATGTAACTCATAATAATTGGCGTGATTCTACCTTAGTTTTAGTGAATCAGGGTGATTTGAGTGAAATTTTGATAGAAAAAAAACGATAGGGTCACTATCGCTTTTAGATATTAGAGCGTCTATCGACGCTTCTTTATCAATTGTTCTTTCTAAACTTGAAAATATTTATGAGTTAATTACATTCATAATTTACTGCTATCTTTGCATCGAATATGTTTTAAATTACTTCTGCTACTAAATCTTTAGCTTAATGAAGACCAGAAACATAACTTGAAATCACCTCTATTTCTTTGTCTGTCATTTTTTTAGCAATGTCACCCATCATGCCATTTAAAGAGTTTGCACGCTCCCCAGAGCGAAACGCTTTTAACTGCGTTGATATATATTCTGCATGTTGCCCGCTAATATCAGGGAAGCCAGACAAGCTAGTACCATTTCCTCTCGGGCCATGACATGCTATGCATGCTGTTACACCACGCTCAAGATCTCCTCCGACATAGAGCTTTCTTCCGGCTTCGACTATATCTTCGGCTGCTTCACCAGGCGTAGATTCTTGACTGGCAAAATAAGCAGAAATATCTTCAATATCTTGTTCAGATAAGCCCACCGCCATACCATTCATTACAGCGTTATTACGGCCTTCAGCGCCACCACTTTTTGCAGCAAGCTTAAACTCATTTAGTTGTTTAACTAAATATTTAGAGTGCTGGCCAGCTAACTTAGGATTCATTGCAATGGCGCTGTTACCATCCATTCCATGACAAGCTGCGCATATCGCTGATTTATTTTTACCTTGTTCAGCATCACCTTGTGCGAAAGCACCGGTATTAAAACCAACGAATAAACATAATAGAAGACCAAGATTTTTCATTATTTTCTCTTTAAACATGTGATTAGAGGGTTCTTATTAAACCTTAACTAGGTATTTTACACATTTACAGCGTTAGTAAAATAAATTCATTCACCTTTTCCCTGATATAATTGTGGAAATATACAAAAAACATCTGGTAGCAGCCATATTTGGAGTCAAAGTGAGTCATTATAATCAAGCAAGGTTTAGTATTAGTGCCCCAGACATTACGCATTTGGGGCCAGATGAGGGTATTGAAATAGCGTTTGCCGGACGCTCTAATGCGGGGAAGTCTAGTGCGCTAAATAAACTTACTCGGCAAAAGAACTTAGCCAGAACAAGTAAAACACCAGGAAGAACACAACTAATTAATGTGTTTTCTCTAGACGAAGGTAGAAGATTGGTAGATTTACCTGGATATGGATATGCTCAGGTTCCGTTGGAAATTAAGAAAAAGTGGCAAAAATCTTTAGGTGAATATCTACAGAAGAGAAATAGCATAAAAGGTTTAGTGGTTCTTATGGATATTCGTCACCCATTTAAAGACCTTGATCAAGAGCTAATATATTGGGCCGTCGCTGCAGATTTACCTGTTTTAGCTCTTTTAACTAAAGCTGATAAGCTTAAATCGGGTAAACGTAAGACTCAGTTATTAATGGCAAAAGAGGCGGCGATGGCATTTTGTGGGGATGTAAGCGTAGAAGTATTTTCATCTACAAACGGTGTTGGTTTGGATAAACTCCAACAGAAACTAGATTCTTGGTATGGATATGAGTCCAAAAAGAATAATGAATTGTAAAGGCGATTTTTAGCACAAAAAAAACCCCAGCAATAAGCTGGGGTTCAAACAAAGGTTAGACATATCAAACCTCTGTACCCTACGGGCGAATTCTATAAAAAATGTACTAAAAAACCAAGTGGATTATGCATTTTAATCGATTAACTGAACTTAAAGTACGATTAATGGGCTTCATCCCAGTTTTTACCTAAACCAGCTTCTACAACTAACGGCACGTCTAGCGTCACAGCTTGTTCCATTAAAGAGACTATTTTAGATTTGTATTCAGGTATCTTGTGTTCTGCAATTTCAAATACAAGCTCATCATGTACTTGCATTATCATTCTAATGTCATCTTGCGGGAGTTCTTGAATCCACTGATCTACCTTTAACATTGCTTTCTTTATAATATCAGCCGCTGTTCCTTGCATCGGTGCATTAATTGCGGCTCTTTCTGCGCCCTTACGGCGCATACCATTACTTGCGTTTATTTCAGGTAAATATAAACGTCTTCCAAAAACAGTTGAAACATAGCCTTTTTCTTTTGCTAACTCTCGGGTGTTTTCCATATAGGTGAGAACGCTAGGGTAGCGCTCGAAGTATAAATCCATATATTTCTGAGCGTCTTGCCGTGAAATATTCAGTTGACGAGAAAGACCAAATGCAGACATACCATATATAAGCCCAAAGTTAATTGCTTTGGCATTCCTGCGTTGCTCTATAGTGACTTTCTCCAAAGGCGTGCTGAATACCTCAGATGCGGTAGCAGAGTGTATATCTTTTCCTGAAGCAAAAGCACTTAACAAGCCCTTATCACCTGAAAGGTGCGCCATAATACGTAACTCAATTTGTGAATAATCTGCGGCTACAATTTTATAGCTATCTCTAGCGATAAAGGCTTGTCTCACTCGTCTTCCTTCAGGGGTTCGAATGGGTATATTTTGGAGATTAGGGTCTGTTGATGATAGCCTACCGGTAGCCGTAATTGCTTGATGATAGGAAGTATGTACTCTTCCCGTTCGTGCATTTATCATCTTTGGTAGCTTATCTGTGTAGGTGTTTTTTAGTTTGCTCAGCCCCCTAAATTCCATTAATAGTTTAGGCAGAGGGTAGTTGTTTGCTAACTCTTGTAATACTTCTTCAGCTGTTGACGGCGCACCTTTTGGTGTCTTTTTGAGAACAGGTAACTGCAACTTATTGAATAAAATTTCTTGTAGTTGCTTTGTTGAACCTAAGTTGAATTCTTCACCTGCTAGGTCATAAACTTCTTTTTCTAGCTCAAGTATCCTCATAGCAATATCTTGGCTTTGTTGAGCTAATTGTTGACTATCAATTAATACACCAAACTGTTCCATTCTTGCTAGTACTGGAACTAAAGGCAACTCGATGGTTTCAAATACTTCCTTGAGTGCTTTTTCTGAGCTTAACTTTTTCCAAATGGTATTATGTAAACACAGTGTAATATCTGCGTCTTCAGCAGCATAAGGTGCTGCTTGTTCAATTGAGATTTGATTGAATGTTAGTTGTTTGGCCCCTTTCCCTGCTATGTCTTCAAATTGTATGGTTGTTTTCCCTAGATAGGCCTGTGCTAAACTATCCATGTTGTGCTTTGAGGCAACACTATTTAGTACATAAGACTCTAGCATAGTGTCGTAAGCTATCCCTCGAAGGTCTATTCCATAATTCGCAAGTACATTTTTGTCATACTTTAAATGTTGACCTACCTTGTTAATTGATTGATCTTCAAGTACAGGTTTTAGAGCATCTAGCACTGCTGATCTTTCTAATTGGTCTGGCGCATCTAAATAATCATGTGCAAATGGAATATATGCGGCTTCCCCTTCTTTAACACTAAAGGAAACTCCAACTAATTCTGCATCCATATAATTTAAACTGGTTGTTTCTGTGTCAAATGCAAACAACTCAGATGAAGAAATTTTATTTATCCAAATATCTAACTCTTCTTTGCTAAAAATTGTTTGATAATTTTGGTTCTTCTCCTCACTAGATACAGTGACATCTTTGTCATCAGCTTCATTTTTTAATGGGGTGTCAGCTTTCTGAGCGACCTCAGTTAATAATCGTTTAAGCTCAAATTTATTGGCGAGTTCAATTAAACGGTCATCGTTTGGGGAAGTTGGCTTCAATTCTGTAACGTTAAGTTCTAATTCAACATCAAGTTTAATGGTGGCTAGCTTGTACGATAATGGGAGAAAATCAATAGCCTCACGTAAATACTCACCAACCTTTCCTTTAACGTTATCTGCATTTTCTATAACTTCTTGCAAAGAGGTATGTTCGTTAAGCCATTTCGCTGCTGTTTTAGGACCGCACTTATTAACTCCAGGAATATTATCGACTTTGTCACCCATTAAGGCGAGGTAATCGATAATTTGATTTGGTTTCACACCAAACTTCTCGATCACCCCCGTTTCATCCATTTCTACATTTGTCATTGTATTGATTAGTCTGACATGTGGCGTTACTAGTTGAGCCATGTCTTTATCACCAGTAGATATGACGGTTTCAATTTTTAGTTTGGATGCCTGGTCAGCTAACGTACCAATTACATCATCTGCTTCAACCCCTTCGATGACCAATAAAGGTAAACCCATTGCTTCAATAATTTGATGAAGAGGCTCAATTTGGGTTCTCAATTCATCAGGCATAGGGGGGCGGTTGGCTTTATATTCTGGGTACATATCATTTCTAAATGTTTTCCCTTTTGCATCAAATATCACCACTATATTTCCAGTCGGGTAGCTTTTCTGGAGACTTTTTATCATATTTAGGACGCCAGTAATGGCTCCTGTAGGTTGTCCATATGAGGTACTTAAAGCTTGTAAATAAGGGACGTGATAAGCCCTAAATAAATAAGATGAACCATCAACCAATATAAGTGGTTCTGATATAGTTTGTAGAGTATTTTTCATGGTATTAAGCTTAGATAGGGGTTACGTAGGCTAAAGAATAACAAGGATGCCATAACTGAACTTAATCATCTATGTATACTGTGAAGAAGAATGTGGATAACTATGTTGATAATTAATATTAAAAATAATTAAATTAAGTTGTAAATGCTAATTTTATTCAAATAAAATTGTTTTAAATCAGTTAGCTATTTATATTATTTGGGGTGACGAAATGAGCTTTTTTTGAATTTTATTCTGTGGATAATTTTATTTTAGTGTTATTTTTTATAAAATTAGATAAAGAAGATACAGACTAATTATATTAGATGAAAGTTATTTATTAGTTTTTTAAAGCTGAAGTTTTAAAAAAATAGCGTTTATAATTATAAGCGCTCCGTTAGAAGTGTAAGTAGATCGTCTTACTTCTTTTTCAGAGAGAGCTTTCGCCAAGATCTAAACTACTTTTGGGCATGTAATGGTGGAAGTAGCCAAATAATAGCTGTATTTGTACCTTTCTGTTATTGTACTGCTTTATTCTTTTTTAATTATATACATTTTAATGACCAAACTTAATTGACGGTGGTAAAGCTCAATATGAAGAGTTTTCCTGCTCCTCTCATAACTTTGGTTAACGTCTTTATGAGAATCATTTAAGTTATGCAATACCGTACGATTGTCAGAATTCTAGGCCTATTAATCGCCTTGTTTAGTGTAACTATGATTCCTCCTGCTATCGTCTCTGTCATATATGAAGATGGTAGTGGCTTGCCATTCTTAATGGCATTCTTTCTATGTTTGGTTACAGGGTTAGCGATTTGGTATCCAAACAGAAAGTATCGTTTTGACTTAAGAGCAAAGGAAGGTTTCTTAATTGTTGTATTATTTTGGACTGTTCTCGCAAGCTTCGCTGCTTTACCATTTCTATTATTGGAGCAGCCTAAAATGTCTACTTCTGATGCTTTCTTTGAGTCATTTTCGGGGTTAACTACCACTGGTGCTACGGTAATTGAAGGGATCGATTACTTACCTAAAGCCATTCAATTTTATAGGCAGCAACTCCAATGGTTAGGTGGCATGGGGATCATTGTTTTGGCAGTGGCGATCCTACCAATACTAGGGGTAGGGGGGATGCAGCTTTATCGCGCTGAAACACCAGGGCCTGTAAAAGATTCAAAAATGACCCCACGCATCGCTGATACCGCTAAACACCTTTGGTATATTTATTTATCATTAACAACTGCATGTACTATAGCTTTTTGGTCAGTGGGAATGAATTGGTTTGATGCAATTTGTCATGCATTTTCAACTATTGCTATTGGAGGTTTTAGCACTTATGACGCCAGTTTAGGGCACTTTAATAGCGTGGGTGTCAATATTGTGTGTGTGATATTTTTATGGATTGCTGCTTTAAACTTTTCGTTACATTATGGGGCCGCAAGTGGGCGCACTTTGAAAGGATATTTTTATGATCCTGAATTGAAAGCTTTCTTCCTGATTCAGTTTTCTTTGGCTTTGGTTTGTTTTGTTGTTTTAATGCATTTTAGTTGGTTTGAAGATTCTGGAACTGCATTTGATCAAGCACTAATTCAATCTGTTTCTATTAGTACTACCGCTGGTTTTGCCACGACTAATTTCTCTCAGTGGCCAGCATTTTTACCAATTATGTTGATTTTTTCGAGCTTTATAGGCGGGTGTGCTGGTTCTACAGGTGGAGGCATGAAGGTAATAAGAGTGTTATTGCTTTATTTGCAGGGCAAGCGTGAGGTTAATCGTCTTATTCACCCTAAAGCTGTGTATTCAGTGAAGTTAGGTGACAGGGCGTTACCGGATCGAGTTGTAGAGGCCGTTTGGGGTTTCTTCTCTGCTTATGCGATGATTTTTGTGATTATAATGGTGTGTTTGATTGCTACGGGTATGAGTGATGTAACCGCATTTACTGCCACCGCCGCCACCCTAAATAACCTTGGTCCTGGCTTGGGTGACGTTGCAGGCACATATGCTGATGTGACAGATGCTGGTAAATGGTTGTTAATCATAGCAATGTTGTTTGGTCGCTTAGAGATATTTTCTTTATTAGTATTATTCTCACCAACATTTTGGAGAAGTTAACCAGTTTTCGCACATTGGCTTTAGGTTTCAAATAAGCTTTGTTCTGTAATGAGTTCTATATGACCAATTCTTTCTTTAAAGTCTGCACTAACGGCTTCATTTTTGAGTATTCTAGTTCTATGTCTTTCGAACAATTTGCTGTACTTAACTATTTTTTTACCTAAAATTTCCCACCCTTTTTGTTTGGCTTCTAAAGGCCAATCTTCGAGTTCTATTTGAGAGGTTTCTAATTTTCCAGTAAACATCCCATAAAGCATATGTAGCTGGTTATCAATATTACCTTGCTTTGATTGTTCTATTGTTAACCCACTTAGCATTGACATCCAATTTATAGAGCCTTTTAAGGCCTCATAATAGTTTTCTAATGCATCTTCATCATAGGCGTCTATCTCAATGTCACGGGAGCGAGTTGTAACGTTACTAGAGCCTTTATTGGAAAACACGCTTGTAGCAAAAGAAGTAATGCTAGATTTTTCTTTTACCTTAGGTTCAGGAGGCGCTTCTTTTTTAGCAACATAAACGGGTTCTTGTTGCACCGGCTTTGGCTTCGATACCTTTGCTACTCTTTTTGGACCAGCAACCACATCTCCAACTTCCACTCCCTTATTTTCAACCAAAACTCCATCTGAATAACTATCTTCTACTGCGGTAATTTTCACTTTTCCTAATGTTTTATATTTAACTTTTATAACTCTTCCAGTGTTAGGGTCTTTGATACTTCCAGTTGGTCGTCTAACTTTATAGATTTTCCCGACTTCTAGGTTGGAGCTATATCCTTTATTTAATGTAACTTCGTCGTCATCAATATAGGCAATAAGTGTGTCTTTTGAATTGGTCGCAGGTACTGGATTAGCGCTAGTGGAACTTAGTTTATTTTCTAAACCTGCATCACCAATCTTTTGTGCAAGATCTTTCATGGCTCTACGCAGTGAGGCTGTTTCATTTTTTGTGTTATTTTTCTCTCCCCCGCCAAACCCAAATACTTTTACATTCGTTGATGATTTTTTACCTGTTCCAGTATCAGCAAATACAATTTGCCCAGTATTTACATCGATAATCCTAACATCAACACTTGCCATAAAGTTCTTTTTGCCAATATTAACGCCACCACCACCACCACCAGAAGTGCTAACTCCAAACTCAGTAATTGCCCCTGTGACGATAAAATCCACGCCTATTAGTCGCCCAATTTCAGCCGCTGTAGATGGATCTATCCTGCCGGACTGTCCAAAATCTTGTTCTTTCAATATGCTACTCATACGTTCTCTTTCAAACACATCTAGCTTCGTTGCTTTGACAAGCTCTGTTGTTAGCATATCTGCCGCACCAGTATTCAAGCGCCAACTTGTGCGATATTGCGTTCGGTTTTCAAAGTCAACGATAGCAACCCTTGGAGCGGCAAAAGCATCAATGCTAATCGTGCCTAAAAAGATAGTTATCAGTAGTGAGCGGATAAGAAACGTCATTGTTGTAACTCCATATTATTGTTGTACTTATTAATTATTATTAGTTCCAATTTTTTACTCAGCAGATTTACGTAATTTTGCTTTTATGGATAAGTTTTCACGGAGCAATACTTTTTTCTCCCATGGAACATAACCAGGCAAACTTATTTTCACAGTATGCATACCTGAAGGGAGAGAAAGGGTATCGCCAGCATTGCCGTAAAAGACGCCATCAACTTCTACGTCTGCTTCACTAGGAACAGATTGAACTTGCACCGATATAGAGGAGGGTAATGATTTCTGATTGGCGTTGAGTTTATTATTTCTATTTATATTCTCTACAAAAGTGCTGCTTAGCTGTTCTGCTAATTGAATGAAAACACGATTCTTACTTACTTGATTTTGGGTATCTTGCAAGGTTTGTTGAGCTTGCTGACTGTCTGAAAATACGATGTTTCCAGTTTGGGTTTCTACGATACGGATGCTAATGCCTAATTGATAGGTTTCCTTAATGGTTTTTACGCCGTATCCAGAGAATGATCTTCGGTCTACATTAGCATTTAGAATTTTTCCAGTTAACAGGTATTCCGCCCCAGTTAAATTACCTATTTGAACTATTTGATTCGAATCCACTAGGCCACTCGAGCTTAATTTAATTTCATTTAGAATATTTTTTAATCTTGCTCTTTCGACAACCACGAATTGAGAATAGTTAACTAGTTGATTGGAGATTAAGTTTGCCATTTCTTGGCTTAAATAGGTGTATTTAATACCTGAACGATCAAAGTCGATAACCGCAACTCTAGGGTTAGATTCAGCGCTATAGCTTGTTGATAGTAGAAATAATGCGAGAGAAAATAGAGGAATACTAAGACTGTAACGAGGTACTAACTTAAAATAAGCCATAATTTAAATTTACTAGAATTGGTTGTTTTTTGTTCTTAAATCAAAAAATAACATACCTCAATTAAATTGGAAACGTATTTTAAAAGGAATTGTATTGGTTGTTTATTGTTCTAGTAATTGAGCTTTAGCCAAAAAAGAAAGCGCTTGGCTGAAAAAGTTTCTCTACATGACTTATGAATTTTTTATCGACTAAAAATAAAATTACGTGATCATTTGCTTCTATAATTGTGTTGCTATGAGCAATGATAACTTCATCGCTTCGAACTATCGCACCTATTGTTGTGCCTGGTGGTAGGTTTATATCACGGATTTTTTTACCTACTACTTTAGACGTGTTTTTATCTCCGTGGGCAATAGCTTCAATAGCTTCTGCTGCACCGCGTCTTAGAGAGTAAACGTTAACTATATCTCCTCGTCTAATGTGAGTAAGAAGTGCTGAAATAGTTGCTTGTTGAGGTGAGAAGGCTATGTCAATTTCACCACCCTGAACTAAATCTACATAAGCACCTCGTTGAATTAATACCATTGCCTTTTGCGCACCAAGTCGCTTTGCTAACATCGCTGACATAATGTTAGCTTCATCATCATTTGTGACAGCAATAAAGGCGTCTACTTGTTCAACATTTTCTTCGGTTAATAATTCGTGATCTGATGCATCCCCTGAGAAAACAATTGTTTTATCTAGGTGGGCTGACAAATATTTAGCTCGTTCAGGACTATATTCTATCAATTTAACGTTATGATTATGTTCTAGTAATTTAGCAAGCCCCGCACCTATTAATCCTCCACCAGCAATCATAATACGTTTGTAACTTGATTCGAGTTTCTGTAGTTCACTCATGACAGCTCGTATATGTTTTGTCGCTGCGATGAAGAATACTTCGTCGTCTGCCTCTATAATTGTCGTGCCGAGAGGGCGAATAGGCTTGCCTCGCCTATAAATAGCTGCTACTCGAGTATCAACATTGGGTATATGCTCTTTTAGGGTTGAAAGAGCATATCCAACTAATAAACCACCATAATAAGCTTTAACCGCAACTAAGCTGGCTTTGCCTTCTGCAAACTCAACAACTTGCAATGCACCGGGATAATCAATTAGGCGTTTGATTGCTCGGGTTACTAATTGTTCAGGTGCAATTAGATGATCGACCGGTACATCCTGATGCTTAAATAATTGTTCTTGATAAATAATGTATTGTTCAGAGCGGACACGAGCTATTTTTGTGGGTGTTTTGAACAGACTATATGCCACCTGACATGCCATCATATTGCTTTCGTCACTATTGGTAACAGCAATTAACATGTCAGCATCTTCAGCGCCGGCCTTTTTCAGAACATCGGGATGTGAACCCATGCCTGAAACTACTTGTAGGTCTAACCTATCTTGAAGTTGTCTGAGGGTTTCAATATCAGAGTCAATAACTGTAATTTCATTTTTTTCACCTACTAAATTTTCAGCTAATGTTGCGCCAACTTGCCCCGCGCCTAAGATAATTATTTTCATGATTGTTCTTGGTCTTCAAACCCTGTTATTAATTTTTATCTAAGCAGACTTAACGTTACACTAAGTCGACAACATACTGTCAATTAGCTGCAGACTTTACCAGTCTGGCATAATAGAAACCATCCATTTGTTGCTCTCCAGGTAGAATTTGCTGACCAGGCTTATTAACTGAATCATGACAAAAACTTTCATCTAAACGTGCATTGTGTGTGCGTGACAAAAATTGACTGATTTGTTGGTGGTTTTCTTCTGGGAGAATGGAGCAAGTCGCATAGAGCAGGGTGCCGCCAGGCTTCAATGTTAGCCATATTGCATCTAGTATTTGTTTTTGTAACTCAACTAGTACGCCGATATCTGCTGCTTTACGTAGCCATTTTACATCTGGATGGCGCCTTATAATTCCGGTAGCAGAGCAGGGGGCATCAAGCAGTATTCGATCAAATTGTTTGTTATCCCACCAGCGACTAGGGTCACTTGCATCACCAATTATAATGTTAGCCTTGTGCTTTAACCGCTCTAAATTCTCTTCAATGCGCCTAGCTCGAGTTTGATCTACTTCTAATGCATATAGAGAGGTTATTTCGGGTTGTAATTCTAAAATATGACAGGTTTTACCCCCCGGTGCAGCGCAGCAATCTAAAATATGCTCTCCGGCTTTAGGTTGTAAATAAGCAGCAGCTAGTTGCGCTGCTCCATCCTGAACTGAAAACCATCCTTCGTGAAAGCCTGGTAAGCTTGTGACATCGCGCCCTTTGGCTAATATTATTCCATTGGTGTGTTGGTCTGAAGTTTGATATTCGATATTTTCTTGGTGCAATTTAGTTTTATATTGTTCAGCTGATATTTGAATTGGGTTTACCCTAAGCCAAATAGGGGCTTTTAATTGCATGTTTTTTACAACATTAGACAGTTCTGCTTGATACTCTAATTGTAATTTCTTAAATAACCATTTAGGAAGGCCTGATGCGATTTGTTCATTTGGTGCTGACTCTTCAAATATATTTTCTCGTAAAAAAGTTCGTAAAATAGCGTTCACTAAGCCTTTCATGGCAATTGTATTTAAAGCTTGGCATGCTGCGACAGTTTCAGATACTGCCGCATGTTGGCTAACTCTGCTAAAAGCAAGCTGATAAAAGCCTAGCATGACCACATGCTCTACAATTTTGAAGCGGTTTTTTAGTGGCTTATCTAATAATTTTCTTAACCAAAATTGTAATATTGGGAGGTTTCGCAAAACGCCGTAAACCATCTCTTGTAACCAAGCTTTATCCTGCTCTTTCAGGTGATCTTGAATTGCAGGTAAACATTCTCGCGCTGATTTACCTTCCTCCAAAATCTGGAACAGTACTTTTGCAGCCTCCGCTCTAAGGTTTACTGAATATGACTTATTACGTGACTTGTTGTTTTTGGTTTTCATAAAGAGTCGTGTTGCTTGATCTTACTCATTGTAGGATTGTGCCTTCTTTGAACCATTCTGCTCTGCCGTTTAAAAGATCCGCTGCAGACATGGGTTTCTTACCTGGCGGTTGAAGCTGAGTGAGTAATAGTGAGTTTTCTGTTGTTGAGATTAAAATGCCGTCTTTGCCTATTTGTAAAATTTCACCTGGAGGGCTATTCAATTTTTCGTTAGGAGTAGCAACTACCTCTGCCTTGTGTATTTTGATATTCGTATCTTGCACACTAAAAAAAGCCATAGGCCAAGGGTTAAATGCCCTGATATTGCGCTCTAGTTGAGAGGCAGGTATGCACCAATCAACTCTTGCTTCTTCTTTGGATAATTTTCTAGCATGGGTTGCTAGTTTGTTGTCTTGTTCTGTTGGCAGTAAGCTTTTTAGTTGAGATAAAGTATCTAACAGTGCTCTAGGCCCAACTACGGATAGTTTTTCATACAAACTGGCACTTGTATCTGTGGCTTCAATCGTTAAAGCTTGTTTGAGTAACATGGGGCCAGTATCAAGCCCTTCATCCATTTTCATAATTGTGACACCTGTTTCAGTATCACCTGCCCATAAAGAACGCTGAATTGGAGCGGCTCCTCGCCATTTTGGTAGAAGCGATCCATGAACATTTAGGCAGCCAAGTTTTGGTGTTTCAAGTATCAATTTTGGCAGAATTAATCCGTATGCGACGACTATCATTATATCTGCATTTAACTCGGCTAGTTCAGTTTGTGATTCTGCAGTTTTTAGAGAGCCCGGTTGATAAACGTCTATGTTGTGCTTTAAGGCTAATTGCTTTACTGCACTTGCTTGAAGTTTTTTCCCTCGTCCAGCTGGTCGATCGGGTTGACTGTATACGGCAACTATATTGTGTTCTGAATCAATCAGCGCTTGAAGGTGGAGCGCTGCAAACTCAGGAGTACCTGCAAAAATAATATTCAATGGAGTATTCAATTCTTAGTTAGCCTTTTGCTGCGAGCCTAGCTTCTTTTTCAAGTTTTGTTTTAATTCTTTGTCTTTTCAGGGGGGATAAATAATCAACAAACAACTTACCCATAAGGTGATCTAACTCATGTTGTATACATATAGCTAAAAGTCCGTCTGCATCTAGAGTGAATTGTTTACCAGACTTGTCTTGAGCGGTTACGGTTATCGTTTCCGCTCGTTCTACTTTTGCGAAGTTATTGGGAACAGATAGGCAACCTTCTTCACTAATTGTCTTGCCTTCTTTGCGTGTAATTTCAGGATTAATAAACACTAAGGGTTCATCTTGGTTTTCAGAAACGTCCATCACTACTACTTGCTTATGTACATTAATCTGCGATGCAGCAAGCCCTATACCATTTTCATCACGCATTGTATCGAACATATCTTCAACTAGAGCCGTAAGTTCTTTATCAATTGTGTCTACTTTCTTGGCTACAGTTCGTAGCCTCTCATCTGGAAAACGTAATACTTCTAATATTGCCATTATATTTTTCAACTATAATCAGTCTTCATAAAAGACTCAGGAACTAATTTAACCAATCCAAACTTTACGCTAAGTTGCATAAGTTAACATTGGTGTGTGTATTATTTACTATACGATTAAATAGAATCTACTATTTATTCGTATTCATCCTAAGCTATTCTAGCTTAAATGGATCCAAAACATAACAGTGACTGCTTTAGGGTGGATATAAGAATGATAAGTAAAAAAATATGTAGGTTTCTCGCTTTTTTAGTGTTCCTTCCTGCTTTGTGTTTTGCAGACACGATAATGGTTAAAGAAAGTGCACCAGAAGTATATGTTGTGAAAAAAGGAGATACTCTTTGGGATATATCAAATATGTATTTGGATAAACCTTGGTTGTGGCCAGAATTATGGCGAACAAATACTCATATTACTAACCCCCACTTAATATACCCTGGTGATGAACTACGTTTAGTAAAGAATGCTGCTGGTGAAATAGTTTTAGAAGTTGTGAGAGATGAACCAAAACTAGAGATTAAGTTATCACCAGAAGGTAAAAAAACCAGTAAGTTTATTGATCCTATACCAGCCTTACCATGGTCAGTAATTCGACCTTATGTTGAAAATGAATCTGTAATGTCGAAAGAAGCTTATGAGCGCTACCCCTATGTCTTAGGGAATAGTGATGGAGCCGTTAGATATGCCACTGATAGTGTGGTGTTAAGTAAAGCATCAAGACGTAAAAATGAAAACCTACAGATAGTTAGAAAACAAAATGAATTATATGACATGGATGGCAACTTTTTAGGGTTACAAGTCCGTCACGTTGCTGAAGCAAAATTAATTGATTCTGACCTTGATAAGCAAAGTCTAATTAGAATAGTAGATGCAAAATTAGAGGTAAAACGAGCCGATAAAGTTATTCCGGATGATAGGAGCGTCCCTGATGACATTTTGTTAACTTCAGCAACTGATCAAACTGGCTTCATTATCGATGATTTAGAACAGCATAACTTATTAGGCAAATATAATGTTGTTGTCTTAGACTTGGGAAGTGGAAATGTAACGCCTGGAACTATCATGGGTATATATACTCAAGGGCCCAACATTATAGATGGTCCACAGCCCAAATATGAAGGCGAAACAGCGGCTATTAAAAGTGCATTTAATATTGGCGACGAAATTAATCAACCAGCATTTAAAGTGGGTGAAGTTATCGTTTTTAAAACCTTTGAAAAGGCAAGTTATGCACTTATTACAAAGTCAGCTAAAGTTATTAAAAAAGGGATGATAGTCGCAAAGCCATAATAAGGAGTGCTTATGCAACAGGACGTTGCTCGTGAAACTATTGTTACAGATAACAATGAACAAGCTTTAATTAATTGGCTAATATTAAGTCAAATTCCAAGGTTTGGTGTTAGCCGTTGGTTAAAGTTAAACTCAAAATTTGAAATCAATTTGGAAGAACTTTTAACTTCCTCTACGAAAACGCTTGATGGTTTTGGTTTTAACCAACAACAGATATCTGTCATCACAACACCTAATAGGCAACTAATCGATACTAGTTTGCAGTGGTTATATGATAAAGAACAACGCTTTTTGATTCACCACGCTCATTCGAAATACCCATACCTACTCAAACAGATTGCCAGTGCTCCTCCTGTCCTATTTGGTTACGGTTGCTGCGATTTGTTATCTAGTCATCAAATAGCTATGGTTGGCAGTCGAAACCCTACACATCAAGGAAAAGAAAGCGCTAAACGTTTCGCTCACTTATTAAGTGAATCAGGTTGGGTGGTAACGAGTGGTTTAGCTATGGGAATTGATGGTTTATCTCATCAAGGCGCATTAACGAAAAAGCGCTCTACTATAGCAGTATTAGGCACTGCTATTGATAAAATGTATCCTCGTAGGCATATAAAACTCGCAGAGCAAATACTTGAGCATGATGGTGTAATTGTTTCAGAATTTGCACCACTCTCTCCAAGTCGACCTGAGAACTTTCCCCGTAGAAACCGAATAATAAGTGGTCTGTCTTATGGTGTGTTAGTTGTTGAGGCTGCAATTAAAAGTGGGTCATTAATAACGGCAAGGTATGCTTTAGAGCAAAATAGGGAGGTACTAGCAATTCCTGGAAATATTCACAATCCTCTTTCTGCTGGGTGTCACCTTCTTATTCAAGAAGGCGCTAAACTAGTGACTTGCATTGAAGATATACTGGAAGAATTTCCTAAAATTAATCAGTCATTAAGCGGTGTAAATAATGATAAATTACAAAATAAATCATCTCAAAGCTTGGCATCTGACAAATTGTTAGATAGTGTAGATTTTGAAGTGACGCCACTAGATATAGTAGCTCAGCGTTCAAACATTGAGGTCACTGAGGTGATGTCAAAATTATTAGAGTTAGAGTTACGCGGTTTAGTTACCTCTGTTCCTGGGGGTTACATTAAGTTGGGGGAAAAATAATATGTTCGATATCCTCATGTATCTGTTTGAAAACTTCATTCATAATGAAACAGAGATCCGTGTTGATCAAGATGAATTAACTGATGAGCTAATCAGGGCTGGATTTCATCATGATGAAATATACAAAGCTTTGTCTTGGCTAGAAAAACTAGCTGCACTACAAGAAACAGATATTAATCCATATTTAGTCAAAGGGCCTACCTCGTTTGTCACCCGTATTTATACGCAAGAAGAAGAGATGCGTTTAGATATAGAATGTAGAGGATTTTTGCTTTTCTTAGAGCAGATTAATGTAGTCGATTCCACTACCAGAGAAATGGTAATTGACAGAGTAATGGAAATTGAATCTAAAGAGTTTTGTTTAGAAGACATGAAATGGGTTGTGCTCATGGTATTGTTTAACGTACCAGGTAAAGAAAACGCCTACGCCCAGATGGAAGATTTGTTATTTGAAGAGCCAGAAGGACCACTTCACTAATTGTAAATGAGTGATTAAAATTATATGTCTAAGATTGATCACTCGTTATTTTCAGTGCAAGAAGGGGCGGAGCAGGCCTTTGGTCCTTGCCCAAAATGTTCTTCTAAGTTAGGTCTTAGGCGCGGAAAGTCTGGTGCTTTTATAGGTTGTACTCAATATCCAAAGTGTGATTTTTCGAAACCTCTACATGAATATGAAAATGCCGAAATAAAGGTAATTGAAGGGTCTTCTTGCCCATTATGTAGTAATGAGTTAGTTATTAAAAAAGGAAGATATGGCCTGTTTATTGGATGCAGTGACTTTCCAACTTGCCATTATATAGAATCAAATAAAAGCGCACAAGAAACAAACGTGGCTTGTCCTGTTTGCTCCAGAGGGCGTCTCACTAAGCGGACAAATAAATTTGGAAAGTCTTTTTATGCTTGTGATAATTACCCAAAATGTAAATATGCTTTAAACTTACCACCCGTTGAACATCAATGTCCTGAATGTGCTTGGCCTATCATGCAGCAGAAAAAGTCTGGGACAGAGATTGATTTGGTCTGTCCTCAGAAACATTGCCAGTGTAAAATACCTAAGCCTTAACTTTATAACTCAGAATTTAGGTTGTAGATAATTGCAATCTAAGAACTGTATATTTTATAGATAATTTTAAATGACCTCTTCTAAATCTAAGCCTATTTTCTTAATTATGAAAAATACTGCAAAATACCTATTACTGCTAATAGTGGTAATTTATGTGTTTATATGGCTCGCATCTCCATATATGGTTCGTTATTTTGTAAAAGAGCCACTTAAAGAATTAGGTCTTTCACTCGATAGTAATAGTTCTGTTCGTTTTAATCCTTTTATATCTACGTTAATTATTAGTGACCTTAGTTTGCTGGATAAAATCAAACAAGAGGTATTAACGATAGAGCGTCTCGAAGTAAGCGTTCATTTGCATAGGTTGGCATTAAAACAAATATACATTTCTAAATTCAAGCTCAAAAACACTGCATTAAGTGTACAAAAAGCAGAAGAGAGTATATTGGTCGCTGGAATAAACTTATTTAACAATTCAATTGAAGAACAGACTACAGAATCTAAAGATATAGAGTCTAGCCCCCCAGATTTTACTCTAGTTATTCCATACTTAAATATTGCAGATTTTTCGGTTTTAGCTGATATCGATGGTAATAAACAGAATCTAACTTTAGATGATTTCACTTTAAAGGACGTGGTTGTAAATCAAGTAGAACAAGATGTGGCTTTGCGGGTTAAAGCCAAAATAAATGGTGCTCCTTTGCTTCTCGAATCTACAGTTTCTATGAGTGAAGGAAATGGCGAAATCGATTCAATATTATCTTTAACTAAGTTAGATTTAAGCGAAATTAGTCCTATCATGCCAGATATTGGAATTGAATCCTCTGGGTTTTTATCTGTTCATGCAAACCCTATGCTGGTGCTAAAAGACAATAGAGTCAATATTAACTCTGATAAAGCTACCATTACATTAGAGTCTCTTCTATTGAATTATACTCCTTGGATAGTTGCTGGTGATCGAGAAGAGATCGAATTGAACGACCTATTTATTGTAACTACGTCACAGGGTGAACTAAGTGAACTTTCTTTTAAGCTTACTGGAGAATTTAGTAAGGGCAATATTGGTCTTGTAACCCTAGACAACAGCTTAGCAAACTGGGGGGGAATTGATTTTTCTAGTGAAATTAATATGATAGATATGAAGCCTAATGTATTAATGCCAACATTAAATTTTGAGCTTTTAAATCTATCGCAAGATTTAACATCCGAATCTCTAGCTTCAATGTTAAGTACAAAAAATATTGGTATTCAAGATGTCTCCTTTGCTGAAAACCTTTTATCGATTAACACCATAAAAGTAAACGGACTGATAACCCACATCAATATTAATTCAGATAAAACGATTGCTAGTATGCTGGATATGAGCGGTTTAGATGCACCTGAACTTGAAGTTTCATCAGAAGATGTTTTGGATGAAATTGATCCAGAGATTATTTCTAATGATAAGGCATCAAGTGTTGGCATTGTCTTAAATAAGTTAACTTTTGAAGATGATGCTTACATTTTCATAAGTGATAGCAGTGTATCACCAACCTATGATCAGAAAATTACTATTGAAACTCTTCAAATTGGCCCGCTTAATAGTCTAGATACACACTTACAAAGCCCATTTGAATTGAAGGCTAAAGATCAAAACTACCTAAAGATCGATGCTAGTGGTTTTGTTTCCCCTTTCGGTGATACTTTAAATGCTAGTCTACTTAGTAATGTCAATGAGTTATCTTTGCCTTCTGTATCTCCATATATGAAAGATACTCTAGGCTTTGAAATGAAAAGTGGTCAATTAGATTTAAAACTTGATGTAGAAGTCATAGATGACCAGATTGCAGGAGATACCACTATATTTATGCGTGGGATCGAAATGGCCAGTGCTGACGAGGTTGAGCAAGGTACGATTAAAGAAGGCAAGGCTATGCCATTAAATATTGCATTGGGATTGTTAAAAGATGATCAAGACAATATAGAACTGACAGTTCCACTGCGAGGAGATGTTGCTTCACCATCATTTGGTGTTGAAAGCTTCATCGGACTAGTATTGAAAAAGGCAGCAATGTCACAAGCTAAAGATTATTTAATGACAACATTTGTTCCTTATGCATCTGTTGTTTCGGTTGCTTTATCTGGCGCTGAATATTTATTAAAAGTTAAGTTTGAACCCTTGTTGTTTGGTACTGGGGTGGTTTCTTTGACTGATGAAAATCAACAATATTTGTCAGAGCTGGTGTTGCTAATGCAAGACAAACCCGAGCTACAACTTAAAACCTGCTCTGTTTCTAACTATCACGATTTAGCTATTGAGCAAGGTACTCCCATGACTACTGAATTAAAGTCAGAGATAAAGGTTTTAGGTGATAAGCGTCAGTCTAATTTAAAAGCTTACCTCATAGAACAAGGTATTAAGTCTTCACGTATTTTGTATTGTGCTCCGGAGCTTGATACATCAGATAATGGGCAGCCTAGAATTGAATTGAAAACTGACTAAGAAAGCTATAGGTGAGCAGTGTGAGTAAATTACGTGATTATTAAAGATTCAGACCTAATTTTAGATACTTTGGTAAATGGGGGGATCATTGCTTATCCTACAGAAGGTGTTCTAGGTTTAGGGTGTGATCCTGATAATGAAGAAGCCGTTATTCAGTTATTAAAAATCAAAAAACGGCCAGTGGAAAAAGGTTTGATTTTAGTTGCAAAAACGTATTCTCAACTATTGCCCTACATAGATGATGCTCGTATTCCTATGGATATGCGTACAGAAATATTTTCTAGTTGGCCAGCTGCTATAACTTGGTTGTTACCCGCTTCTAAGCAAGCCCCTAAATGGATTACCGGTGATAGTGATTTTATTGCAGTTAGAGTGTCTCAACATCTTGTTGTAGGTCAATTATGCGAACTATTTAACAAGCCTCTGGTTTCGTCCAGTGCTAATGTCGCTGGTGCTAAGCCAGCTCTAAACGCTGAACAGTTAAACAAACAATTTAATGAACCTCCTTTATTAGTTGAAGGTGAGCTGGGCGGAAACAAAATGCCCAGTCAAATACGTCATGGGATGACCGGAAAAATTATTAGAGACAAATAGATGACAACTGAACATACTTCGAATATTGAAAAAGTTAAGCATTACTTATTGAAGTTACAAGACAATATCTGCCAGACCCTAGAGTTAGCAGATGGAAAAGGGTCTTTCACTGAAGATAGTTGGGAACGGGAGCTTGGCGGTGGTGGTCGAACACGAGTCTTAACAAATGGTCATGTGATAGAGCAGGGCGGAGTAAACTTTTCTCATGTATTTGGTGGTGAGTTACCAGCTTCAGCAACTGCAGCAAGGCCCGAACTTTCTGGTCGAAGCTTTCAGGCAATGGGAGTATCTCTAGTTATTCACCCTCATAACCCTTACGTACCGACTACCCATGCTAATGTTAGATTTTTTATAGCAGAAAAAGAAGGTGAGGAGCCAGTGTGGTGGTTTGGTGGAGGTTTTGATTTAACGCCTTTTTATCCTTATTTAGAAGATGTACAACATTGGCATGAAGTAGCAAACAAACTTTGTTTACCTTATGGTGAAGACGTTTACCCTAAATATAAGAAGTGGTGTGATGACTATTTTTATTTAAAGCACCGTGATGAAACTCGCGGAGTTGGTGGATTGTTTTTTGATGATTTAAATTCATTAGGCTTTGATAAGAGCTTTAAGTTTATGCAAGCCGTTGGTAATGGATTTTTAGATGCTTATGTTCCTATTGTTGAAAAAAGAAAAGACGAAGTATTCACGCCAAAAGAAAGAGCGTTTCAACTTTATCGCCGCGGCCGTTATGTAGAGTTTAATTTAGTGTATGACAGAGGTACCTTATTTGGACTTCAGACTGGTGGAAGAACCGAATCCATTTTAATGTCAATGCCACCATTGGCAAGGTGGGAGTATGACTACAAACCTCAAGAGGGGAGTAAAGAAGCTGAATTGTATGACAATTATCTAAAACCCCAGGAGTGGCTGTCTTGATTGACAAATATACGGTTTTTGGTAACCCAATAGCACAAAGTAAGTCTCCTATAATTCATGCTATGTTCGCCAAGCAGTTTGATATGAATATTGTGTATGACAAAACCTTTGCAACCCCAAAGGATTTTGTAGAAATATTAGAACTCTTTTTTCAAAATGTACAATCTAAAGGTTGTAATGTTACATCACCTTTTAAGGAGCAAGTTGCTCAATGGGTTAATGAGCTCTCGCCAGAAGCTAAGTTGGCAGGTGCAGTAAATACTGTCATTCGTAAAGAGAATGGAAGTTATCTAGGTGACACCACAGACGGTCCTGGTTTAGTGCAAGATCTACTTCGTTTAGGAGTAAAAATAAAAGATGCTAGAGTTTTATTACTTGGGGCTGGTGGGGCTGCTAGAGGGGTCCTACAGTCTATTTTAAATTTACAGCCTTCTTTATTCGTTGTTGCAAACCGAACAGCATCAAAAGCTAGGTTATTAGCATCATTGATCCCCCAAGAAAATTTTACTGGTATTGGTTTTGATGAGTTAAATGGTATGGAGCAGCCATTCGACTTAATTATAAATTCTACCACCACTAGCTTAACGGGTGAATTACCGCCTATAGCAGATAGTTTAATTAGCCAAAGTGCTACAGTTTACGATATGAGTTACAGTAACAAACCTACTATCTTAATGGAGCATGCTAAGAATTTAGGTGTAAGTAACACATTTGACGGGTTAGGAATGTTAGTTGGTCAAGCTGCTGAAAGCTTTTATTTATGGAAAGGTGTTCACCCCGATGTGGAGCCAGTAATTAAAGCATTAAGAGACGCTATGTAATTTAACATGTTAGTGAGTTAGGTGAATAAGTAATGTCCTAACTCATCTCGTTGGTTGCAATGGCTTCAAGTCATCTAAATACTCATTTTTAAGCTGCACATAGTTATATGCTGACTGTTTTAAAAATTCAGTTTCTGATTCTTTTAACAGTCTAGCCTGCTGCATAGGGTTGCCTTTATACAAAAATCCACTCTTTAGTGTTTTGTTTGGCGGAACTAAGGTTCCAGCTCCTATAAAAACATCATTTTCTACTACAACACCATCCATGATGATTGCACCCATGCCAACTAAAATACGGTCACCTAAAATGCAGCCATGTAACATGCATTTATGTCCAATTGTTACGTCTTCTCCTATTATCAATGGAAAACCATTTGGGTTAGCTTTACTAACACGACTAACATGTAAAACTGTACCGTCTTGTATGTTGGTTCTAGCTCCAATTTTTATATAGTTAACATCGCCCCTTGCTGCTACTAATGGCCAGATACTTACGTCATTAGCACATATCACTTCCCCAACTACGACTGATGATTCATCTATATAAGTATTTTCTCCAATAGTTGGAGTTATGTTTTTATAGGCTCGTATTGCCATAACTAAATCCTCAGTAAGTTTAAGGATGCAATGATAACAAAGAATACCGAACTAAATTCTAATCAATTTGCACTATTACTAGACGTTTTGAGTGGTTTTTGAGCGAACAATAAAATAAATGAAATAAAGTGTTGCATAGGAATGCGTTGTCTCTATAATGCGCCCTCGCTTCAAGGGAGACCGGTTAATACAACTTAGGTCTTCGGTAATAGATTAAGATTTCTTAGTTTGTTGCATGTACTTAAGTTGTATATTTGAAGCGGGATGCGGCGAGTTTTGATTTATA
>NZ_JBDUZQ010000010.1:0-262284 GCF_039943935.1 Paraglaciecola sp. | reverse complement strand
GTAGAGCTTATCAACCCAATCGCGATGGACGAAGGTTTACGCTTCGCAATCCGTGAAGGTGGCCGTACTGTAGGTGCTGGTGTTGTTGCTAAAATCCTTGACTAATATTTAGTTATTGATTGAAAGAAGGTCACTTAGGTGACCTTTTTTATTGCCTTGAAAACAACCAGTTTATGGTAAGGCGTTAAGTAGATACTGAAGTAGCGCTGTAATACTAGTGCAGGATATGGCGTAAGAGCGCCGCATCCTGTAAACATTTAGCCCTTAGCGTTGGCTATCTACTTTATATAGAACCTAAGGTATTCAAATAACCAAGAATATATTTTTATTCGTTTCTAATAACGCGCAAAATTTTCGCTTCATGGCTGATAACTTCAACCTGATAAGCCTTACCCTCATTACTCATATTTCGGCGTTTCCATAGGTCTCTAAATGTGGCTGAGCTCCATTTTAGACCTAAGTCTTGTTGTATATTAAGGGAAATATTGGCCGTTAAGCTACCACGATTAAGCATGGCGACAGCCCAGCTACCATCACTCAATGGCTTAGCATAAATTTCCAGGTCGCCTTCATCTTTAACCTTTTTAGCTTGCTGCCCAAGTGCATCTTGGTTAAGTGCAATGACTTCTGTGTTGGTTAAAGTTTCAAGTGTGTAAGGGTCGACATTACGTAAATCTGAAGCGGTTAATAATGGAGATGCCAACATTGCCCACATAGAAAAGTGCGTCCTATATTCAATGTTTGAAGCTCCAGCTCCAACGAGTTCTTTGCTTTCGCCATTTAACCCAACCACTAGCATATCAAAATCGTTCCATTGACCAGGCTTTGTATAAGGTGTTAACTCAACTCCTCTGTCAATCATGTCCAAAACATCTTGATAATAGTCTTCGCGATTGCCCGGATAATCAAAATCATCTGAAATATCTTGGCCAATGCGCCAGTGATTGGCTCCTATATCACCTCCCCATTCCCAAATGTTTGCCCAGCCACAGTGGCATGCATGAAAAACAATTTCCTGCTCTTGCTCTATTAAAGCTTCGGACATTGTTAAAAATACTTCATGTAGAACGGGAGCTGGTTCTTTTGCATGGGAGCAGCATGCATCGTACTTTAGGTGGTCAATACCCCATGATGCAAACATGGCTGCATCTTCAGCTTCATGGCCTTCACTTCCTGTAAAACCAGCACAGGTGTCTTTTCCTGGGCCTGAGTAGATACCTAGCTTCATACCTTTCGAATGGGCATAATCAGCAATGTATTTGATACCTCGTGGAAATTTCACTGGGTCATATTCTAGCGGGTGATCTTTGCGACTGCCTTTATAACGTTGCCAACCATCATCTAAATTGACATAAATATAACCTGCATCTCGCATTCCATTCGCAACCATAGCGTCTATTGTCTCGATCAGTAACGTTTCGTTAATTTCGACACCAAAGTTATTCCAGCTGCTCCATCCCATTGGGGGCGTTTTAGCCAGATTGTTATTATGGTTTAGTTCCTTAAAGCTAGTTACTTTTTTTGGTGATGCGGTTTTTGTTGTGGAAAAAGCCGCTGTTTGCTTCAGTAGTAATAAAAAACTTAGCGTAATTAACGTAAAAGTTGCGCTATTTGAAATCATCTGGGCCTTCCAACTATTAGTTTTAAGCAGCCCGAGCCTCGTAGCATTATTAATAATACCTGACTATGGAGCTGTGCTCATATATAGGAACATATGTTTAACATTTGTACATTAACCTATACTACGAAACTAAAACTACAAACACAATGAAATTTATAATATTTCATTTTCCTTTTATTTATTTCTTTTTGTTTTTAAAAAAGGTGAAGACTCTATGAGACTTATGTAGTTTGAGTTTTATTGACTTGCTTTTACTTTGCTGGTTCTTCATGGTGCAGTAAATAAGTTTGCTTTTATTGTTAGGCTGCTAACTCGAATATTAATAAGGTGTATCAATACATATTCAAATCAAAGGTTATTGCTCTGGCTTTATTATTGATAGGTGTCCCAGGGTGTAGTGGCTGTGACACTGTATCTAAAGTTGTAAATGATGAAACATCAATTAGCGATACCCAAATGAGTATTGAGGGCCAATATGATGTGGATTTTTTTACGGAGCTACCTTTAGAAAACCACACAGTGACTTGCACTCTAGAAAATGGCACTACAACTACTTGTTATGAACTAACATTCGCTGCTAATACTGAAGGTAATACCGAGAGGGAGGGGATAATTGGCACTCATTTACCTAACGGTATAGCTACTTTGTAGCCTTAGATTATGTGGTGGGGAGGTCACTTATATCTTGCATTCGTCTTAGTTTCTTTAAATTGTTATAAAATGGCTCAACAGAGTTTGTTATCATTTAGAAAATAATAATGGAGGTGCGTTATGCAGTATTCGAAGTTAGGTAGTAGTGGTGTAGATGTTTCTAGAGTATGCCTTGGAAGCATGACCTGGGGTATCCAAAATACTCAACAGGATGCTAACGAACAAATCGAATATGCGCTTAACCAAGGTATAAATTTTATTGATACTGCTGAGCTTTATCCCGTGCCACCAGCAGCTGACAAGTATGGTGATACTGAGCGAATTATTGGAAATTGGGTGGCTGAAAATGTTTCACGCAGAAAAGAAATAATTTTAGCTAGCAAAATTGCAGGCCCAGGATTACCTTACATCCGCGAAGGACAAAAAATTACAGGTGAAAGTGTTATCGAAGCCGTTGATGCATCGTTAGAACGCTTAAAAACAGATTATATCGATCTTTTCCAATTACACTGGCCAAATAGAGTGTCACCTCACTTTGCAAAACATTGGCCGGGTCAGGTGACTTTTTCTAAAGCTGATGCAGCAGTAGAAACCCAAAAGATGTTGGAAATACTCCAAGCCTTAGATGATTGTATTAAAGCGGGAAAAATTCGTTTTTGTGGGTTATCTGATGATACCCCATGGGGAATTAACACTTATTTAAAACTAAGTGAGAAATACGCGCTACCCAGAATGGTCTCTATTCAAAATGAATTCAGTTTGTTGCATGCGAAAGATTGGCCGTACTTGATAGAAAACTGTATTCATGAAAACGTCGCATATTTGCCTTGGTCCCCGTTAGCTGGAGGGGCATTAAGCGGTAAATATTTAAATAATCAAAGACCACAAGGAAGTCGATGGACGTTAGAGCAAAGAAACGGAATATTTAGAGATACGACTGCAACACATGCCGCAACCACTCAATATATTGATATAGCAAAAGCTTATCAACTTACTCCTGCGCAATTAGCATTGGCTTGGTGTGACCAAGTTGACGGTGTAACATCCACTATTATTGGTGCCACGAATAAGCGGCAACTAGCTGAGAATATTCAAGCCTTTACTACCCCTTTAAGCACAGACGTACTTGAAGCAATCTCAGGAGTATTCAAAGAATACCCTGTTCCTTTCTAATTTTTATTACCTAAGAAGTCACTATGTTTTTAAAAAATATCTATATTATTAGTCTTACTGCAGTGTTGTGTTTTTTCTCTGTTTCATCTAACGCTACCGTGGTAGAAATTCGTACATCACTTGGTGACATTGAAGTTAATCTATTTGATGAGTCCACCCCAGAAACTGTCGAAAATTTCCTAACCTATGTGAATTCAGGTGCGTATGCCAATGTGGTCATTCACCGTTCTGTTGGTGGCTTCATTATTCAAAGTGGAGGATTTGAATATTCAAGCCCAGCTGTGGCTGGAGAAGTCCCTTTAGATGAAATAGAAACCGGACCAAGTGTCATTAATGAGCCAGTGTATTCTAACTTAAGAGCGACAATTGCTATGGCGAAAGTATCTGGCTTGGCTAATAGTGCCACCTCTCAGTGGTTCATTAACTTAGCAGACAATAGTAGTAATTTAGATACTCAAAATAGTGGCTTTACAGTGTTTGGACAAGTCTCTGATGCTGGCATGCAAACTGTTGATGCGATTGCTGCCACAAGCACTGTTAATTTAGGCGGAGCGTTTACTGATATCCCTATGCAAAACTTCACTTCGGCTGACTTTTCTAATGATGTCGTGATTGAAGAAGAAAATTTAGTGCTAATTTCTGATGTAGTTGTAACAGACTCTTCTGTTACAAGCGCTGCTAATTTAAACCCCGTTGTCAACACCTTGATTAACTCTGATACCAGTGGAGGTAACGTATCAAGCTCTGGTGGTGGGGCGTTCTTATGGCTGAGTTTAGTTGCCTTGCTTGGATTTGGGGCAAGATTACAAACCCGTAGAGATCAGGCGTAATTTGCTACTAATTGTTAAACTTCTGTGAGGATTTGGCTATTTTAATTGCCCATAATGAATGACTTTTACTTTTTGAGAAAAATGTATGTCTTCATTAAAAATGGTTAAACCTCCTGTTTACCTTTTTCTTTATTGGTCTGTCTTTGTAATATTTGGTATTTTGTTACTTTTTACAGGGTGTGGTGGCTCTGATGGGGCGTCTGTATCCAATCAAAGTGCAACACAAACAGAAGTACTTACTGGTGTGTTTATTGATTCTGCAGTTGAAGGGTTGCATTACTCAACCGATACTCAATCTGGCACGACGAATGAAAATGGGGAGTTCTCTTATATCCAAGGTGAAAATGTCACTTTTTCTATCGGTGACATTCAGTTTCCCCCCATTATTTCACAGCCTATTATTTCTCCTCTTGATGTATTTTCTGTTTCATTGGTCAATGACAAACGAGTCTCAAACATGGCACGCTTACTACAAACATTAGATCAAGACGGAATAACAGGAAATGGTATCACTATTGCTGATGAAGCGCATAATCAAGCAACAGGTGTTACTGTGGACTTTTCTTCTGGAGACTTTGTGATACAGATAGAAGAGCTTGTCGCTAATGCTGGGGCCGCTAATACGTCTTTGATAAACGAGCAAGCCGCCTTAGAACACCTGTCTTTATCTTTAAATAATTTGGCTATGACTAGAGCTTGCTCTTCTGATTCTATAAAGATTGGACATACAGGATTGTTTACAACTTTGGCTCATAATGTTTCTGGAAGAGCCACTATAATTGACGATTGTACTTTGGAGGTTACCCTGTTTAATTTTGATGGTATGGCTCCTAATGTAAGGTTTTATGCTGGTGTAAATGGCAATTTTTCTGGGGAGGATGCATTTGGGATTGGAGATCGAATTGATGGGCGAAGTTATACAAATGAAACGATATTGTTAGAGTTACCAGAAGGTAAGTTTGTGGATGACTTTGATAGTTTGAGTGTTTGGTGTGTTGAGTTTAACGCAGATTTTGGAAGCTTACGTTTAGAGGCGCCATAATTTATCTCTCTTTTTTTAATGGAAAATAAAAAAACCTTACAAACATAAATTTGTAAGGTTTTTATTTTAAAGACAATAATGCTTATTTTATTTCAATGAGTTCAACATCAAACAATAAAGTTGCGTCTGGTCCAATTGTTTGGCCACTACCACGTTGTCCGTATGCTAGTTCAGATGGGATCGTTAGTTCAAATTTATCACCCACATTCATCAACTGTAATGCTTCAACCCAACCTTGAATTACGCCTGTAACAGGAAATTCTGCAGGCGTCCCACGATCGTACGAACTATCGAATTGAGTGCCATCGATCAGAGTACCTTTATAATGTACGACTACTGTTTGCTCTGAAGTTGGCATTGGGCCATCACCAGATATGACTTCTTTATATTGCAAGCCACTTTCAGTAACGACTACACCCTCTTTTTTAGCATTGTCTTCAAGGTAAGCTAGGCCTGCAGCCTTGTTTTTAGCACTGTCAGCTTCTCTTGCTAGCAATTGCTTTTCTTGAGCTTGCTGTTGAATTGTAGTGATGGTTTGATTGATTTCTTCATCACTTAGGCGTGAAGTGGTACCAGAAGCCACATCATCTAAGGCTAAGGTTAATGCCGCTAGATCAAGAGTTAATCCGTCACGCTTAAATTGCCCCGCTAAATTAGTTCCTACAATGTAACTTAGCTTTTGTTCAATACTCGTTAAAGCAGGATCAGCTGCTGTAGACGCTGTATCTGCAGAGGTTTCTGTCACTACTTCAGTGCTGCTAGTTTTATCATTACCGCATGCAGCAAGAAATAAAGAAGATGCCGTCAAAAAGGCAAGTGATTTTAATTTCATGTAATTTTCCTAAAATTGGAGGAGGACAAATGTCACTTCGTGTATTGGTCTGATAAAAACAGATAAGATTAATCTTCAATGAGATACATAGGGTTAGACCTATCAGTATTCAAGGGCAAGATCAAAAAAGCCCCGCTAATAAATAATTAACGGGGCTTTTTAATAAAACTCAGACGTTTTATTTTTTAGCAGCGTTACGCTCTTTTACTTCAGCAATAACTTTTTCAGATACAGCATTTGGACAAGGGTTGTAGTGTGAGAACTCCATAGAGAACTGACCACGACCAGATGTCATAGTACGTAGACTTCCGATGTAACCGAACATTTCAGAAAGAGGAACGTCAGCTTTAACGCGTACACCAGTTGCACCAGCTTCTTGATCTTTGATCATGCCACGACGACGGTTTAAGTCACCAATTACGTCACCTACGTGATCGTCAGGCGTAAATACGTCAACTTTCATGATTGGCTCAATTAACTGAGGTCCTGCCTTAGGAATTGATTGACGGAACGCGCCTTTAGCTGCGATTTCAAACGCAACCGCTGATGAATCAACTGCGTGGAATCCACCGTCGTATAATTCAACTTCAACGTCTAGTACTGGGAAGCCAGCTAGAACACCTGTATCCATCATGCCTTTAAAGCCTTTCTCGATAGCAGGGAAGAATTCTTTAGGTACGTTACCGCCCACAACAACAGATTTGAAAGTAAAGCCTGTGTTAGCTTCACCAGGTTTGATGCGGTAGTCGATTTTACCAAACTGACCAGAACCACCTGATTGTTTCTTATGGGTATAAGAATCTTCAACTTCTTGTGTGATAGTTTCACGGTATGCAACCTGAGGTTGACCTACTTCTAGTTCAACACCGTAAGTACGTTTCAAGATATCTACTTTGATATCTAAGTGAAGCTCACCCATACCAGAAAGAATCGTTTCACCTGAGTCATCGTCAGTTTCAACGCGGAAAGTTGGATCTTCAGCAACCATTTTACCGATAGCAATACCCATTTTTTCAGTTGAACCTTTATCTTTAGGCTTAACAGAAATAGAGATTACTGGCTCTGGGAATACCATAGCTTCTAGTATGATTGGATCTTTAGGATCACATAAAGTGTGACCTGTTTGAACGTTACTCTTCATACCAACGATAGCGATGATGTCACCCGCTTGAGCGCTGCTTAATTCATTACGATCATCGGCTTGCATCTCACACATACGACCAATACGCTCAGTCTTACCTGTAGCAGCATTTAGTATGGTGTCGCCTTTCTTAAGTGTACCAGAGTATACACGTACGAATGTTAATGCCCCGAAACGGTCATCAGTAATTTTAAATGCTAATGCTTTGAATGTTTCATCTGCAGAAACTAGGGCGTAGTTGCCAGTAGGCTCGCCTTCTTCATCTGTAAGAGGTTGAGGGTCAACTTCAGTAGGTGAAGGTAAGTAATCAACAACGGCATCAAGAATAAGTTGTACACCTTTGTTTTTAAAGGCAGAACCACAGTATGTTGGGAAGAAGTCCATAGTACGCGTACCTTTACGGATACAACGTTTGATATCTTCTATAGAAGGTTCTTCACCTTCCATGTAAGCCATCATTAGGTCATCGTCTTGCTCAACAGCAGTTTCAATTAACTGTTCACGGTACTCTTCTACTTTATCAACCATGTCCGCAGGAACATCTTTGATTTCGTAGTTTTCTGGAAGGCCAGTGTCATCCCAAACGTATGCTTTACGGGTAAGAAGGTCAACAACACCCACAAACTCGTCTTCGATTCCGATTGGTAAAACCATAACTAGTGGGTTAGCAGCTAGTACGTCTTTAGTCTGTTGAACTACACGATAAAAATCAGCACCCATACGGTCTAACTTGTTTACGAAGATAATACGTGCAACTTCTGAGTCATTCGCATAACGCCAGTTAGTTTCTGATTGAGGCTCAACACCACCAGAACCACAGAATACACCTACACCGCCGTCTAGTACTTTAAGTGAACGATATACTTCAACTGTAAAGTCAACGTGCCCAGGAGTGTCGATAACGTTAAAACGGTGATCTTTCCAAAAACATGTTACAGCTGCTGATTGGATAGTAATACCGCGCTCGGCTTCTTGTTCCATGAAATCGGTAGTAGATTCACCGTCATGTACTTCACCAGTCTTATGGATTTGGCCTGTAAGTTTAAGGATTCTTTCTGTAGTGGTCGTTTTACCCGCGTCAACGTGGGCAAAAATACCAATATTTCTGTATTTAGATAAATCGGTCATTGGTTCAACTTCATTGTGAGTAAAAATTGCGCGGGATTATACAAGATATTTCAACTAGATGCCGATTTTTCTTTTGTATAAAAATCAAGAAATTAAAAATAATCTGTTTTTTTGAAAAATAAATTCAATTATTTAATTTCAGATATGGTCTTTAAGTTTGAAACACTTTGATGTCATAAAATTATGACTTTAGAAGTTTTCTTTAAGCAAGTTCAGCATATCTTCAACAGAAAGGTTTACTGCGGTTTCGTTATCTGATAACAGCTTGTCAGCAAGATCTCGTTTATGTTGATGTAACGCCACTATCTTTTCTTCAATGGTGTTTTGTGTGATTAACCTATAAATGGTGACGGGCCGTTTTTGCCCCATTCTATGGGCACGATCCGAAGCCTGCTCTTCTACCGCAGGGTTCCACCAAGGGTCCATATGAATCACATAATCCGCAGCGGTTAAGTTTAAGCCAAAGCCGCCTGCTTTTAGGCTAATTAAAAATACTTCACCGTCTCCACTTTGAAAGGCATTGACCCGTTTCTGGCGTTCTTTTTGTGGAGTTGCACCATCTAAATATTGATAACTAAATCCCTTGTTCTTTATATGCTGCCTAATTAGTTGTAAATACCCTACAAACTGGCTGAAAATTAACGCTTTGTGATTATTGAGCCTAAGCTCTTGTAGTAACTCGTCAAGAGCCGCAAGTTTAGCACTGGGTAAATTGGTTTCTGCCATTATGAGCTTGGGGTGACAGCATGCTTGGCGTAGCTTCATGAGTTCAGCAAGCATTTTTATCCGCTGATTGCCTGCCTGAGTTTGTTGACTGTCTTGGCTAATATTGTCGATAGCGTTAAGTCTTAAGGCTTCATAAAACGTCTGTTCTTTTTCACTCATTTTTACTTGAATATTAATTTCGGTACGGGGAGGTAACTCGGTTAATACTTGGCTTTTCATGCGCCGCAAAATGAAAGGCTGAATTAACGTTTTTAGTCCCTGACTAGCTTTTCTAGCGGCTAACTTATCTTCTTTGGCATTCTCTATTGGCAGCGAAAAGCGCTCGCCAAAACGTTTAACATTGCCAAGTAGCCCTGGGTTAATAAAGCGAAATAAACTCCACAACTCGGTTAAGTCGTTTTCAATTGGGGTGCCTGTGGTGATCATTTTAAAATCACCTTTTAGGGCAAAAGCGGCTTTACTGCGTTTAGTCAAAGGGTTTTTCAGTGCTTGGGCTTCATCGGCAATTATGCTGTGCCATTGTACGTGTTTAAGTATGTCGCTCTCTCTTTGCAATAGACCATAACTAATGATGACACAGTCAAAAGGAGCTAAGTTGCGTAATAACATTTCACGTTGGGAGGTACTGGTGGCATCTGAGAATAGTTTTACATTTAGGGTAGGCGCAAACTTTAAGGCTTCTAGTTGCCAGTTAAAACAGACAGATGTCGGGGCAATCACTAAACTTGGTCCTTGGCTCGCACGAGACAAAAGTACCGCTAACGCTTGCAGGGTTTTTCCTAGCCCCATATCATCGGCTAAGCAGGCGCCTGCGCCCCAATGGGCAAGGCGAGAAGCCCAATCATATCCCTCTAATTGATAATCTCGTAGCTTTGCGTGAAAGGTAGATGGAATTTTAGGTTGAATTTCATTAGCTTGGTGCATCTTTTGAGTTTGTTGCTCCCAGGCATGAATGGTTTTCATACGCATACCCGTTGTGGCTGCTTCTATATGCAAACTAGCCAATGGATGAAATTTACCCTGGTCTGTAACATGATTGATTTGCTCTAATTTATGGCGCAAGTCTTCAGAAAGAGCGAGTACCTGCTCGCTACCAAGTTTAATAAACCTTCCATTGCTGGTGCCTACTAATTCTAATAGTTTGCGTATTTCAATCACCTGTTCGTGATTGACTTGCAAATTACCGTTTATATCAAACCATTCGCTTTTCTTACTGAAAGACAGCTGTAAGTGAGCACTATCAAGTTTTTGAGTTAAGTTTATTTTTTTGCCTTTGGGCCAGCGTAATATTAAATCAAAGGTGTTTTTAGTTAAGGTGGTTTCAAGTTGTTCAAGTATGGCTAACGCTTGCTGTAAGTCATCTTCAATTAATATATTGTCAGACATCTTCAAAAAAGCAGGGCAAGCTTGATCTAGCTGGTCCAATAAAACTTCTTCTCGCAATAAGTCTCTTTGGGTGGCGACACGTTTTCCATTTATTTCAATTGTAAGGCTGGCGCTACCAATAGCTGGTTTGTATATGGGTCCTTGTTCTCCAAATGGCATGACGACACAGGTAAAGGTTAGGCCTTGTTGCGTTGGTTCAATGTTGACGATTAGATTAGGGTCGCATTCTTGATTATCTAGGCCTGTATCTAGTTCTGCTATATCAGATTGAATATTTAAAAAGGGGGCGATAGCAGATATACCGTCTAATGCTTTCTGTTTGGCACTAAGTGGAATTAATAATCCCGCTTCACCTATTATTTGGGCTACCTTAATGTGCTCTGGAGCAAAAACAGTGAGTTGATATGAGGTATTCGATAGTGATGTGAGGCTATACACACTTTGCTGTTCTTCAGCATCAATACCCACCGAAATATCGGCAATACTTAAACAAAGTTCATCACCTTGCTGGCTCACCAATAATTCTGGCTCTTTCTTATAAAGCTCAATAGCTTGGGTTACATTGCCTGCTTTGTATAAGTTTTTTATCCCCACAGCCGCCTCTAAAGCTGCAGCGCCTTGCAAAAAGTATTCTGCTTTAGAGTAATATCCCCAACTCTGGTATGCGCCAATCGCCATACAAATTCTTTTGTCGCTGTCGGTTAGGTAATCAAATTTTTCGGGCTCCTCTTTTAAGCGCTTTAATGGGACTACTCGACCTTTGCTCCAGCCTGATTTATTTAACTTTTGCTCTCGGGGTATGAGGCTGTTTTCATAGTCTGTTACCAATTCCCAAATTAAACGGGTAGATTTACTCGGTTGTAGCCCATCTGTTTCAGAATTAGTTTCTGCTGTTGGGCTAAGTGCAATAAGTTGATCTAAGGCTACATCCCATTGAGCTTTAACTTTTACCAAGTTAGCAATATCTAATAACTCTGATTTAAATCCTAAGGTTTGTTTACCCGGTCTAGTAAAGTTCTCAGCTAGTTGCTGACATAAGTTGCCAAATAGAGGGTAAGCCAATTGATTAAACTTACCTTGGTGCTTCAAGGCTAACTCCAATAAATGGGGAGCTTGGTCTTGGTTGCACCAAACATTTGCTAGTAAATAATTAAAATAATTGAGCTGGTGGCAGAAAAAATCTATGTTTTCATCAACACAATGATACTTAACGTTGATATTATATTTTTGAGCTATAGACAAACATCGAATTGGCCTAATTAAATTTGGTCCTAAGTTCGCAAAGTCACTATTAACTTTGCGATCGCTCTCTTCATTCTCTATTTGTTGTAATGCTATAGAGTAATAGTTTACGTCTTGTTGATTGCCTTGAATGATTAATGCGAGTTTATAGAAATATCCTAACACCCCACTCAAATATTGTTTTTTACGTTTAGTGAGCTTATTTTTCGCTAATAGGGCGTGCTCAAAGTAATCTATGGCTTGTTGGTTTTTACCGGTTAAAAAGTAGTAAGTACCATAGAGTTGTAAAGCGTAGCTACTGTTATCGTGTTTGCTTAATAAGTTTTCAAAATCGGCTAAGCGCATCTGATATAAATATTGCTCGGCAAGTAAATAGCGGCATTCTAAATTTTGGACTTGGTTAGCTGTATTAGAGTGAGCATTGCAGACGTGTTCTAAAAGTTGAGTCGGGTATGCACAGCTTCGTCCTTCTTTTTGAAATAAACGAAGTAAGCTAGCAAAAGCTTGGTACTGAATACTAGCTGGTAATTCTAAAAAGATTTTGAGGTCAAAAGGTAAAAATAGAGCCTCTAATAAAACACTGTTTTTATTATGATCTGTGATTTGAGGGTTTTTATTAAACTTTAATGCCTTTTCGACAAGTGATATTTTCCCTAAGAAATAAAAGTCGCGAATAACTCTCTGTTCATCTATATTCTTTCTTTGCAAGCTTAGGCTATTCAGCACAGGTATCACTTGCTCCGCAGCCATAATTATCTCTTCTAATTTTTGAAGAGGCGATAACTCAAATGTACAAGGTAATAATTTAACTTCAGTGGTTAAGGTATTGGCCAATAACCTGTTAACTCGAATACCATTTTGATGTGACTCCAAGAGATCTAGTTGTATTAGATGCTGCGTTTGCTTGTGGAATAAACGGAAATTGATTTTTGCTTTTGTTAAAAAGCCATTCATAATGAGTAGATCAATAACTTTTTCTAAAGTACTGATATCTATAGACTTGTAGATAACGGCAAGAATGATTAAAACATTTTGGTTTGTGCCATTAAGGTTCATAAAATCGCGATACAAGGCATCAATATCTTGATGGGTATGGAGATGAATTAATGAAGAAATACGCATTCTATTGCCATTTATCTTGATGGTTAGCAAAAAAAAGAGGCAGTATTTGCCCCTTGAAGATAAAGTATTGTTAATACTGAGTCATATAGATAATGAATTAAACAGCTAGCTATTCTGTTTAACTCATTGGCATGACACGGTTCCGTCCTAGATTTTTGGCTTTATATAGTTGCTTATCAGCCTGTTCTATTAGCGCTAAAGGGTTCATGCCCTTGCGTAGCTCACCAATACCAATTGAAGCAGAAATGTCACCAACAACTTGACCTGTACGTTTATCTTTGACTCTAATTTTTTCGATCGCTTTTCGCATAGACTCTGCAATACTTTTGGCTTTTGAAAAATTTGAGTTGGGTATGATTACAGCAAACTCTTCACCGCCAAACCTAAAAGCTTGCGCGCCATCTCGGCAGGTAGCTTGTAGTTTTTTAGCTGTAGCTTTTAAGATTAAGTCTCCCATAACATGGCCATAGGTGTCGTTTATTTTCTTGAAGTAATCAAGATCAATTATCAACAAAAATAAGTTTGGGTTAAGTGCTTGAGCAGCAATTTCTTCATCGAAAAAACGTCTGTTACAAAGCCCTGTTAGAGCATCATAAAGCGCATCTTGCTGGCTCTGCTCTAACTGTGCTCGTAGGGCGACAATTTCATTTTGTGCGTCATTCAGTGAAGCATTAAAACTGATGGTACTACGCCTTATATTCTGCGTATCTCGAACTAAATTGCGTACCAGGGCCATGGCTTCTTCTATGGATAAGCCTTCTTTTTCTACTTTGGCTAAGTCATCAATGCAAGAGTCCATGGTTTCTTTAAAGCTGGTGGTTTCTGTTCGTGTATCTTGCAGAGATTGTGATAGCTCAATTAGCATGGCTTCGACAGACTGCCTGAGTTCCCATGCTGATGTTTCTTCGTGTTCCGCTACAAAGTTTCTATATAATTCTTTGGTTTTAGTTTTAGTTAGAGCAAGTTTATTTTCTAAGGTGTTGTCAATGGCATCTTTTAGTTCAGGTACTTCATTAGACACATAGGTGTACCAAAGGGCATAGTTGGTAGGTACTGCTGAAACCTTGTGTTTCAACATAAGAGGAATTGTTTGTTTTAGAGTCTCGAAAGACTTTTCAAAACTTTTATCTGCCATTATTTTGCTCTCTTAATTGGGCATTTAGTGATTTAGTTTAACTGAGTTAAGCTTACTAGATTATATGAACAGACGATAAGGGTATATTTAAAATTGTGTTATTGAGTCAGCAAATTGCCGCGCTATTTTACTTTAACAACCCGTAATAATAGGTCCCCACACAGTCCACTTATAGCTCGAGTGAAATATGCTCAACGCTAACCTCGTCGTGGTTAGTGAATACGAAGTGATGTACTATTTATCAACTTTCTTGTTTATTTAAAACTGTTTAAAAAAAGGTATGTCATTTAGTTATGGTCAAATAGTCGCTATGTCTGGTGATATGTACAAAAACGTTGAAGAAATTGCCCTAGGTGATGTAGATGTATTAAATAGCTATTTCAAAAGGAACCGTAAGAGCTTAAAAGCATGTATCAACAAAGAAATTACGTCAATTAAAGAGGTGCGAGAATATAGCGGGTGTGATGATTTGGATTTTGCTAAAAAGAAACTTAGATATGTATCTTTAGATCACGATAATTTTTCTCATTTCGCATGGCATAATATTAAGGCGTATATCCACTTTCATAATCAAGCTTTGTGGTTTGCGCAATTAGCATATTTAAAATGTGATGAATCAAGTTGGAGAAACGTCGAAACTGATTGTGAAATCAAGCTAACCTTAGCTGAAATACATATTGATGGCGCTCCATATCGAGATCGTTTGAAATCTAAATATCATCAGTTTCCCAAATTATTTCCAAGAACGAAATTAACTGAGTGATATCTTCGTAGATTGACAATAGAGGATATTATTCACCTTGCTTTGTTTGCCAATGCATTCACTGACTCAGAGGATTATGCATGAAGTCGATTTTGTACCTATGGATTTTACTGGCAGGGGCATGCGCTACGCCTTTTAGTTTTGCACAACAATATGAAAATGAATCACTTGAAGCACTGCCGTCACATTGGTCACAAATGCGCATTAAAGAACCTGTATTTGAGGGGCTTGTGCATGTTGTAGAAGCAGGTTTAAGCCATAAAGATACGATCATCTTAGTACACGGTTTAGGTTACAGTGGGCTACGAGATTGGATAGATGTTATCCCTCATTTAGAAAAAAACTACCATGTGGTTGCGTTAGATTTACCAGGTTTTGGAGAGTCGGACTCAACATCTTTACAGCTTGCTCCGCAAAAATATGCTGAATTGCTTCAATGGCTAATTCCGCAGTTTTCAAAGGATAAAGTCACTTTGGTTGGTCATTCTATGGGAGGAGCAATCAGCTTACGGTTTGCTTCCGAGTTTCCAGATATGCTGGATAAACTCATAATGGTGGATACTGCGGGTATATTAAACCGTACGGTATTTGTAAGACATTTAACGGAATTGCCTGATAGGTACGAATGGTTGGCACAATACCAACAACAATTTAAATTTGTTGATTCTACTGTAAACAAAGTTAACCGTTTCTTAAATCGTATTAGTGGTGCGGTGTTAACCCAATTAGATAAATTACCAGACCCGACTTTAGTTTTAATGCACAATGAGTTTGCACAAAAATATATATATAAAGATAGGCCGACATTAAATGCAGCAATAGGTTTAATCAATGAAAATTTTTCTGACGCTATTCATCACTTTCGAATACCGACTCATATTATTTGGGGGAAGCTAGATAGGGTTGCCCCACCAAGAACTGGAGAGCTCTTGGCTTCTCAACTTTTTAATGCGGAGCTGCATGTCATAGAAGGTGCTGGCCATGTTCCGATGAAAGATAGACTTGAGGAGTTCTTAGTTCAGCTCGATTCTGCTTTGCAGCAAGAGCCAGTTCAAACCAATAAATTGAGTCTACTTGCATCTAGTGTTGACTCACCAACGGATTTAATTTGTACCAATACTAATAACCAAACTTTTAGTGGTAATTACAAACATATTGTCATTCGAGGTTGCCAATACATTACTTTAAATAACATTACGGCCGATAGCATTCATATTGAAAAATCAGATGTCACAATGACAAATGTCAATGTGGTATCTGACAATGTCGCAATGACAGTGAACCAGTCTTTTGTTTCGATAACGAATGCATTTCTAGAAGGTAACAACTCATTAAATGTTAACACCAGCACGGTCGACGCCGCTGGTGTCACATTTGTTGCTTCTAATGAAGCGATAGAGGTTATTGCTGACTCATTAATCTATTTGTCTGTTAGTAAAAGCATACAAGGTAATAACATGCTGTTTTTACATGGTATTTCCCAAGGCAACAAATTTGTTTTACGTTAACTGAAAGACGATCATGCTTAATGTTTCTGACTCTTGCTTTTGTGCTTTAGGGGCAATATTATCGTTGTCTGAAAACTATTAACGTGAAGTAAACTGTTATCGGTTTACTTTAATCATTAACTAAAAATCAAAGGGATCAAAAATGAAAAAGACCATAGCTATCGTTTTAAGTGCCACTTTATTGAGTTCATTTGCGGTCTTAGCACAACCTGCAAAAACAGCTAAACAAGCCGCTGGAGCGACAGAAGCACGACAAGCTATTTTTAAACTTGTTAAAAGTAATGTAGGAATTCTTGGTGCAATGAATAAAGGCGCAGTACCTTTTAACGCAGAAATTTTACAAACCAATTCAAAACGTTTAGAGCAATTATCTCTAATGGTTGAAGATTACTTTGCTTTAGATACCACTAAGTTTGACGTGAAAACAGAAGCGTTAGATGATATTTGGAAAAATAAAGCGGATTATAAAGAAAAAATTAAAGCGCTAACGGTCGCATCAATCAAATTAAATAAAGTGGCAGCGGCAGGTGATGAAAGTAAATATAAAGCTGCTATTGGCGGAATTTTTAAAACTTGTAAAGGTTGTCACGATAGTTACAAAGCTGACTAAGTAGTAGAATCTAAAAACCGCTTTTAAAAGCGGTTTTTTTTATGTCTATTAAGCCACATTAATAGTAATAATCTACTTCTACTACTGGTGGGTTGATGACTACTAACCAATATACGAAAATAGCAACCAACACCACAATGATGACAGCAAGTAAAAGTCGAGAACTTGAAATTGCCTCGGAAGGCTTTACTACTTTTTTACCTGTAAACATTGGGCTGATAAGGTCATGCTTTAATGCAAATTGATAATAAAAGATAGCCAACAAATGAACTGCAATTAGCCCTAGAAGCACATCAAAAATATTGTTGTGTAACCACATCATGTAACTTTTTAGCGTCTCGCTTGCACTGGCATAATAGGGCCCTTCGTTAATAATGTCGTCAGTGATAAATAATCCACTGACTGCTTGTAAACCCACTAAAAGCAATACAGCTGGTAACATCAAACCGCCCACTGAATTGTGCCCTACTGTAGTCACGTGCTCTTTTGTTGTCAGGCTCTTTAGGTATGCAAAAATTGACTTTGGGCCAGCTATAAAGCTAGTAAACCTTGAGTAGGTGGTACCAACAACTCCCCAAATCAGCCGAAATATTATTAGTCCTAATGTGAAGTAGCCTATGTAAAAATGGATGTCAGTGGCATCTTCCAATATTTCAACAGTTAGCCATTGAGCAAAAATACATATCACTAGTAACCAGTGGAACAAGCGAACCGGTAAATCCCATACAAGTGCCTTACTCATTGTTTTGCCTAACTCCTAGATAGCTTTAAATACTGGGTTTAATTATTCAATTTGGTAGAATCGGCAACTGGTAAGTTGCAAAGATAAAAAATAGTAGTGCTAGAGCTGCAAAACTTGACGTTATTATACCTGTTTGCTTTGAATGTAATCAACCTGACAAACCTGTACTTACTAATAAACCCTAACGTGTTTCTAGTAATTATGCCTCTCCATTACATTATGATAACTAATGTATTTATCGCCATAGTTAGCCTGGGTAAAGTAAAATGGTTACCGTCATGTTGCAATTACTGTAATTCAAATGCTAGAAGTAGCTAAAGCAGATGAGCCTATAATCCAGTTAATTGATTTAATAGTAGTGACTAATATGGTGGTGGAAACTCTGCCTAAAAAGCACTGAAAAAGAAAGCTGCTCTACAACGGTTAGAATATAATCAGGTTCAATTTTTTATGCAAGAGACTAGGTTTTCGTTACTATTCAATTGCCTCTAGATAGAGGTTAACGAGCTATCTAATGACCACCACCACTAATAATTTGTACTTGGGCGATGTCTGTATCACCTTTTAATACTTTTAGAATCCCGTCTTGAGTTAGTGTGCGCATACCGTCTTTCATAGCTTGTGCTTTCATCTCGTGTACCGAGCCTTCTTTATAAACTAGGCTTCTGAGTTCACCTGTCATGGCAAGTAGTTCATGCACACCGGTTCTGCCTCGATATCCGGTATCTCCACACTCATCACAGCCTTTACCTCGATATAACATCAAAGGTTCAGCAAGATTTAACTCATCAAGGTACTCCTCTCCGTATTGGCGCTTAATGAAGGCTATATCAGTATCGCTTGCAGGATATTTTTCTTTGCAATTTGGGCAGATTGTTCTGATAAGTCTTTGAGCCAAGATACCCACACAGGCATCAGAAAAGTTAACGGGATCTAATCCCAGGTCTAATAAACGGGAAATAGTTTCTGGGGCTGAGTTGGTATGTAACGTTGAGAAGACCAAGTGACCAGTAAGTGATGCTTCAATACCTGCATGTGCAGTTTCTTTATCCCGCATTTCACCTATAAGTATAACATCCGGATCTGCCCGTAAAAATGCTCTCAAAGCATTAGCAAAAGTAAACCCAATTTTTGCACTGACTTGTACTTGTTGTAAGCCTGGTTGAGTTATCTCTACCGGATCTTCCGCTGTCCATATTTTCCGTTCGGGTGTATTAATATGACCTAATACAGCATGCAGTGTAGTTGTTTTACCTGAACCGGTAGGCCCAACGACTAACATAATGCCGTGAGGCTTTTTAACTAACTCCAGGATCTTCTCATGATTTCTAGGAGATAAGTTTAGTTTACTCATTGGTAAGGCGCCGCCAGCGGCCAGAATCCTCATTACCACCCCTTCGCCAGCAACAGTAGGGATAGTGGCCACTCGGACCTCAATCAGTTGTCCTGACATCCGAAACGCTAATTTACCGTCTTGAGGGACACGCTTTTCAGCTATGTTCAAATTAGACATAATTTTAATACGTGCAATTACGGCACTATGGTGCGAAGCAGGAACTTGCGTCACGTCTCGACATACGCCATCAATTCGCATTCTGACTCGCGTGGGTGCATTTTTTTCTGGATCAACATGAATATCTGAGGCGTTTAAGCGTTTTGCATCGTGCAAAACTCGACTTACTAAACGTACTACTGCCGGAGCATCGTCAGACATTTCATCGGCCTGCTCATCAATTTCATCAGCAGTGGTACCAATTTCATCGAGAATTTCATCCATAGCACCAGGCCCAGCGCCTCCGCTGGATGCTTCGCCTAAATACTGAAGAATAAAATTGGGTAAACTAACTGATATTTCGTAGCTATCAATACCTAAGGCACTTTCTATCTCCATCAATAATGTCGCATTGTTCGGTTCAGCCATAAGGACAATAGGATTGTCATTAATGTCTGAGAGCACAGCCACAAAATTACGCTTTAAATAAGACAGATTGAGTTTACTATCGCTTTGATAAAGATGATATTTATCAGGTAGATAGGGTAAAAAAGGCACTTGATAATGCACAGATAAAGCATTGCCTAGACTTTCTTCAGGAATTCGATGTTCAGACATTAAGCGTTGTACTAGTTGCCTATTGTCGTGACTGCTGTCTAGCAGTTTCTTTAATTCTTTTGCAGGAATCAGGTTACGATGGACTAAATAATCAAAAGGTTGGCTAGTACCGCCTAATTCATAACGAAATTTCTTGCCCATGATTTCAGAAATAGCATTCGCTAACGCTAAATCATCAGAAGAAAAGCCCTCATCTTTTTTGTTAATGACTTGCATGACACCCATTAAAACCCCTGAATCAAGTATTGGGATGCAAATGATACTGTGAGTTTTAAACGTGGAGCCTTTATCAAACTTATCCGCAAACTTGAGTCGTTTATGAATCCTAGCAAGTTCATCTTTGTCGTAAGGATCATTGATAACCAGCGGCATTTGGCTTAATGCCACATATCCTGCAATAGACATTGGGCTGATTGGAACTTTAATTTCTCTCGTCTCTTTTCCTGTTTTATACCGAGCGACCAAATCTTGGTGCTGACGTCTACGCTGAAAAATACTCATCCTCTCAGCTTGAAAAAGATTCAACAAGAAGGGCTCTAGCTTATGATATGCATCCATTAGAGATGGATAAGTAGCAAGTAGCTGGTTTATTCTATCGAGATGATTTTGATTGACGTCAGGATTCATTATTTATTGTTAAACTACTGTTATTGCTCACTACTATAACTGACAGTGGGGTAACCGCAAATAGGTTTTATTGTACTGACTTCCTAGGCGCGTTTCACCTACTGTTATTTTTGCTCTTAAATAAGAATACAAAATAGAATGTGTTTTCCTGAATGACTGGGGTCTTGCAAAGTTTCAAATAACTATTTAAATGGACTGATAAGCTAAATAAAACATCTAAGGAGAGCAAGATCTGTAAATAGATTAGAAAAATGATGGAACAACATAACTTTAGTCATAGTTAGTTTGTCACTAGCTATCAACAAAAGGTTAGTGTGTACACTCAAACCTACTGCAATTAGAAAATATACATTTAATTCAAATTGTGGCTTGCAATAGGCTAAGGACTAAGTATAATTCGCGCCCACTTGTCCTAGAGACGGTGAAAGTTGGTAGTAACTAAAGTATAACTTTGTTTCAAAGCACGTTAGTTCATTATAGGCCAACAGAAAAAAACAGAGCCCCAATTGTGGGTTAATAGTTTACATGCATCCTCCTACCAAATATTAAATGGTGGTGTGGATGATTTTTTTTGTTCTTTCGATTGGAGCTTAATCGATGCCAAATCAAAGAATTCGTATTCGTTTGAAAGCGTTTGATCACAAGTTGATCGATCAGTCTACGGCTGAAATCGTTGAAACTGCGAAGCGTACAGGTGCTCAGGTTAGCGGTCCTATTCCACTACCTACACGTAAAGAGCGTTACACAGTACTTACTTCACCTCACGTAAATAAAGATGCACGTGATCAGTATGAAATTCGTACACATAAGCGTTTGGTGGATATCATTGAGCCTACTGATAAAACAGTAGATGCATTAATGAGATTGGACTTGGCTGCCGGTGTTGATGTTCAAATCAGCCTGGGCTAACAAGAGAGGTTTTTAACATGGCGATTGGAATAATCGGTCGTAAAGTAGGTATGACTCGCATCTTCACTGAAGATGGTGTGTCAATTCCTGTGACTGTTATTGAAGCCACTCCTAATCGTGTTACTCAGTTACGTACTGAAGAAACCGATGGGTATAAAGCGCTTCAAGTCACCGCTGGTGATAAAAAAGCTAACCGCGTTAATAAAGCAGCAGCAGGTCATTTTGCTAAAGCTGGCGTGGAAGCAGGCCGCGGTTTATGGGAATTCCGTTTAGACGGCAATGAAGGTGAGGGTATTGAAGTAGGCAGTGAAATTACTGTTGAAATCTTTAACGACACTAAATTAGTTGACGTTGTAGGAACTTCTAAAGGTAAAGGTTTTGCTGGTGCTATTAAGCGTCACAACTTTAGCCACCAACGTAACACACATGGTAACTCATTATCGCATCGTGCACCTGGTTCGATTGGTCAAAACCAATCACCTGGTAAAGTTTTCAAAGGTAAGAAAATGGCCGGTCAGATGGGTAACAAGCGTGCAACAGTGCAGTCTTTGGACGTAGTACGAGTTGACACTGAGAACAATCTTTTATTAGTAAAAGGTACGGTTCCTGGTGCAGCTGGTGGCGATGTCATTATCAAAGCTGCTGTCAAAGCGTAACGTCTGAGGAGTTAAGTGATGGAATTAGTATTGAAAGACGCGCAAAGCGCTCTTGAAGTATCCGAAGCAACCTTTGGACGTGATTTTAACGAAGCTCTAGTACATCAAGTAGTAGTAGCATTCGGTGCAGGAGCTCGTCAGGGTTCTAAAGCACAAAAAACACGCTCTGAAGTACGCGGTGGTGGTGCTAAACCTTGGCGTCAAAAAGGAACAGGTCGTGCCCGTGCTGGTACAATCCGTAGTCCTATCTGGCGTTCTGGTGGCGTAACATTTGCTGCTAAGCCGCAGGATCACAGCCAAAAGGTTAACAAAAAGATGTACCGTGGTGCGATACAAAGCATCCTTTCAGAGTTGGTACGTCAAGAACGTTTAATCGTGGTTGAAAAATTTGCAGTTGAAGCACCGAAAACTAAAGAATTGATTTCTAAGTTAGACGCGCTTGAACTTAAAGATGTACTTATTGTGACATCAGAAGTTGATGAGAACTTATTCTTGTCAGCACGCAACTTATATAAAGTTGACGTTCGTGATGTTCAGGGTATTGACCCAGTAAGTCTTATTGCATTCGAAAAAGTATTGATGACTGCTGATGCAGTTAAACAATTAGAGGAGTCGCTAGCATGATAAATGAAGAGCGTCTACTTAAGGTGTTATTAGCACCACATGTTTCTGAAAAAGCAACGCTATCTGCTGAAGTAAACAACACAGTTGTTTTGAAAGTAGTCAAAGATGCGAACAAAGAAGAAATCAAAGCTGCAGTTGAAAAATTGTTTGAAGTTGAAGTTGATTCTGTTCGTACCCTAAACGTTAAGGGTAAAACCAAGCGTCACGGTGCATCTTTCGGTAAGCGTAAAGACTGGAAAAAAGCCTACGTTGTGCTTAAAGAAGGTCAAGACATCGACTTTGCTGGCAGCGAAGGTTAAGAAGGGGATTAGATATGCCATTATTGAAAGCTAAGCCGACTTCTCCTGGTCGTCGTCACGTAGTTCAGGTAACCAACCCTGATCTACACAAAGGCGCTCCATATGCTCCTTTGCTTGAAAAGAACAGCAAATCGGGTGGCCGTAACAACAATGGTCGCATTACCGTGCGTCACATTGGTGGTGGTCACAAGCATCATTATCGTGTTATCGATTTTAAACGTAATAAAGATGGCATTCCAGCCAAAATTGAGCGTTTAGAATACGATCCAAACCGTTCTGCAAACATCTGCTTAGTTTTATATGCAGATGGTGAACGTCGTTATATTTTAGCGCCTAAAGGGGCTAAAGCTGGCGATGCTATCCAGTCTGGTTCTGATGCACCGATTAAATCAGGTAATACTTTACCAATGCGTAACATTCCAGTGGGTACTACGGTACATGCTATTGAAATGAAGCCTGGTAAAGGTGCTCAAATTGCTCGTTCTGCAGGTGCTTACGCACAGATACTAGCGCGTGCCGAAGGTTATGTAACTCTTCGTCTACGTTCTGGTGAAGTACGTAAAGTATTGGCAGATTGCCGTGCCACCATTGGTGAAATCGGTAATGCAGAACACATGCTACGTTCACTTGGTAAAGCCGGTGCGAACAGATGGCGCGGTATCCGCCCAACTGTACGTGGTGTTGCCATGAACCCAGTAGATCACCCACACGGTGGTGGTGAAGGTCGTACCTCTGGTGGCCGTCATCCAGTATCACCTTGGGGCGTACCTACTAAGGGTAAGAAAACACGTAGTAACAAGCGTACTGATAAATTAATCGTACGTCGTCGTAATAAGTAACAGCGAGGATTCACCATGCCACGTTCTCTCAAGAAGGGTCCATTTATAGACCTACACTTGCTGAAGAAGGTCGAGGCTGCAGTGGAGAAAGGCGAGAAAAAACCAATCAAAACTTGGTCTCGCCGCTCTATGATCATCCCAGATATGATTGGGTTGACCATTGCAGTCCATAACGGTCGCCAACACGTTCCTGTATTTGTCAGTGACGAAATGGTCGGCCACAAATTGGGCGAATTTGCTCCAACGCGTACTTACCGTGGCCATGTCGCGGATAAGAAAGCCAAGAGATAGGAAATAGATTATGGAAGCTTTTGCTAAACATCGTCATGCTCGTACCTCTGCTCAAAAGGCACGCTTGGTAGCAGATCAAATTCGTGGTTTACACGTTGAAAAAGCACTTGAAGTTCTGGCTTACAGCCCGAAAAAAGGTGCGGATCTAGTCAAAAAAGTACTAGAGTCAGCGATTGCGAACGCCGAACATAACGAAGGTGCAGATATTGACGAATTGACAGTATCTAAAATCTTTGTTGACGAAGGTCCAACTATGAAGCGTATCAAGACTCGAGCGAAAGGTCGTGCTGATCGTATTTTTAAGCGTAGCAGTCACATCACTGTTGTTGTGTCTGATAACTAGGAGAAGATAATGGGACAGAAGGTACATCCTACAGGTATACGCCTGGGTATCAGCAAACCATGGACATCTACCTGGTACGCTAATACTGCAGATTATGCAGATAACTTGTTTAATGATCATCAGGTTCGTCAGTTCCTGACTAAGGCACTTAAAAGTGCTTCACTTTCTAAAATCGTTATCGAACGTCCAGCGAAAAGCATTCGTGTGACTATTCACACTGCTCGTCCTGGTGTTGTTATCGGTAAGAAAGGTGAAGACGTTGAGAAGCTACGTAAGCATGTATCTAAGCTAGCCGGTGTGCCAGCTCAGATCAACATTGCTGAAGTACGCAAGCCTGAATTAGACGGTCAACTTGTTGCAGATAGCATCGCTAACCAATTAGAGCGTCGTGTAATGTTCCGTCGTGCTATGAAGCGAGCGGTACAGAATGCAATGCGAATTGGCGCTAAAGGTATCAAAGTTGAAGTAAGTGGTCGTTTAGGCGGCGCTGAAATTGCTCGTTCAGAGTGGTATCGTGAAGGACGTGTGCCATTGCATACATTCCGTGCAGATATTGACTATGCAACATCAGAAGCAGCAACTCAATACGGTATCATTGGCGTAAAAGTATGGATCTTCAAAGGTGAAGTATTAGGTGGCATGCCACTTACTCATGAGCAGCCTGCTGCCGCACCGAAGAAGAAGGGCCGTGCTCCTAAGCGTGAGGGATAATTATGTTACAACCTAAACGTATGAAGTTCCGTAAAATGCATAAAGGTCGTAACCGTGGCTTTGCCGCTGGTAGCGACGTTAGTTTTGGTACTTACGGGCTAAAAGCAATTGGACGTGGTCGTATGACTGCTCGTCAAATTGAAGCTGCTCGTCGTGCTATGACTCGTGCAGTTAAACGTCAAGGTAAAATCTGGATACGCGTTTTCCCTGATAAGCCAATTACTGAGAAGCCTCTAGAAGTGCGTCAAGGTAAAGGTAAGGGTAACGTTGAATATTGGGTATGCCAAATTCAGCCAGGTCGTGTGCTATATGAAATGGAAGGTGTTCCAGAAGAAGTAGCACGTGAAGCCTTTGAATTGGCAGCATCTAAATTGCCATTTAAAACTACTTTTGTAACTCGGACGGTGATGTAATGAAAGCCACAGAACTGAAAGAAAAAAGCGTAGAAGAATTGAATGCAGAGCTATTAAACTTGCTTCGCGAACAATTCAACTTGCGAATGCAAGCGAGCACAGGTCAGCTTGAAAAAACTGACGGTCTTCGTAAGGTGCGTCGCAGTATCGCGCGTGTTAAAACCATTCTGACTGAAAAGGCTGCTGCATAATGACTGAAAAAACAGTTCGTACAGTACAAGGTCGTGTGGTCAGCAACAAAATGGACAAGTCCATTACTGTTGCAGTAGAACGCAAAGTGAAGCACCCTATTTATGGGAAATTCATCAAACGTACTACTAAGCTACATGCACATGACGAAACTAACCAATGTAACGAAGGTGACGTAGTAACAGTACGTGAATGTCGTCCTTTGTCTAAGTCCAAGAACTGGATGTTAGTAGACGTTGTAACTAAAGCTTAATTGATTTAGTTAGTAAAATACAAAAGGCGCTTATCGCAAGATAAGCGCCTTTTTTGTTTGGTTACGTATTAAGAAAGCTTCATTTATTAGTTAAATACGATTATATCCCTCTGAAATGTGCAAACAATGCAGAGGTTGCAGCTATTCAGCTTTTCTCAATGAACCTTTTATCTATTTATTATTCTGAGCACAAGATTCAACTTTTTGTGTTTAAGGATATAAATGTCACTGCTTAGAAATAAAATTCTTTATTGTACCCCTTTTGTTTTATCAATCGTTTTATATGGCTGCTCTCTAGAGGAGGAAGAAGATAGTAGTGGTACTGGATACTATCAATTTGTAAATTTATCGCCCCAATCACCAGCTATAGAGTTTGTTGTAGATGATTCTACTATAGATGAGCTTGATTACGCAGAGGCCACAGATTACGAAAACGTCAGTACCGGTAGCTACGACATAGAATTCAATCAAATATTACCTAATTCTGAAGAAGATAATTTTATCGATGATGAAACTCTGCATGTTGATAAGAAAAAGCTACATTCTTTTATATTATACGGAGATGCATCTAGCCCTAGTACGTTCGAAATAGAGATGGATATTTCTGATGTATACGATGACGACTTTGAGGATGGCTTTGGGATGATACAGTTTGTTAACCTGGCTAATACTGCAGAAACAGTTGATATGTATTTAATTGAAGCGGATGAAAATCTACTGAATAAAAATGTCGGTTATACTCTAGCTCAAGCTGACTCGAGTGGCGATGCAGAAGTAACAGAGGGGGACTATAAGATTGTTTTTACTGAGTCTGGAACCGACACAATACTTGCTCAAAAGAATGACATTGAGATAGATGAAGGTGATGCTAAATCATTTATTCTTGTAAGTTACGATGTAGCAGGAAGTTCTGATGTTCGCTACAAGATTATAGAGTTAAGTGACAGTGGCGCCAGAGCGTTAACCAATGAAGCTGAAGATGCACATATAAGAGTTGCTAACGGTATCAGTAATACGTCGGGCATATCGGTCGCAACAGGTGATAGTACTAATGTTATTGAAACATATATAGGGCTTGGAGCGTTATCTTACGATATTGAAGTTACCCCAAGTGTGTCTGATGAAGCAGAATCTACTACTGTTTATGTGCTTAATAGTGAAGACGGGGCTGAGCTAGAGGAAACAACCTTTAATGTGTATGCCGATGATCAAATTTTATTGCTAAGTGCCGGTGATGCAACAACAACAGTTTCGTTAAATGAAACGGATGAAGATTTACGTATTATTGAAACCCACGGTAAGCTCCTATTTTCCCACGTCATATATTCTGAAAGTGATGAGTCTTTAGAAATTGTTATTGTTGAACAGGGAGGTGATCCAGATTCATATGATGCTGAACTATCTGTCAGTTATTTAGAGTCAGAAAGTTATGAAATAGAAGCGGGGAGTTATGATATTTATATATATGACTCAAGTGATGAATTGTTATTAGATTATACAATTTATGATTTACAAGAAGGCGGGGTAGTTAATCTAATTACTACAGATTTTGATTACGGTGGCTCACCTTATCAAATAACTGAGTATGTAAACTAGCCTTACGTTTACCTCTGAATTTATTAAAGGCGCTATCGTAAGATCAGCGCCTTTATCATTTTCAAGGTGATTAATCAGATGATTTATTAAATATTAAGAGCTAATGTCTAGGTAAGCTATTTGAAATGGCTTCAGTTCAATTTTATCTGAGTTACTCTTCAATCTAGGTAATTCAAATCCATGGCCTTCAAGTAAATTGATGTGTGCATCTGATACTTTCATAGTTAACATTTCATCTGAAAAATTTACGATAACCATAATGGTTTGTTCTTGATATGCTCTCGTAAAAATTAATTTTTGATTGTCACTTTCTTTAAAATCTATATTACCAAACCTAAGTGCAAATTGTTCTTTACGCCAATGTAGAAAGGTTTTGTAGGCTGTTAGCACAGAGTTAGGCTGATGCTCTTGGATTTCAACAGCGTATTCTCTATGCGAACTATCCACAGGTAACCAAGGTTTAGGATTTTCAGAAAATCCAGCATTCAGAATGTTTTTTGACCATGGCATAGGTGTTCGACAACCATCACGACCTTTAAATGTGGGCCAAAAAGATATGCCGTATGGGTCTTGTAAATTTTCAAAAGCAATATCTGATTCTTGTAAACCAAGTTCTTCACCTTGATATGTGCAAGCACTACCACGCAAAGAGGTTAGCAATGCGTTATACAATTTACTTTTAGCTTGAATGTTCTTCCCTTCAGTCCACCTAGAAGCTACTCGGCTAACATCATGGTTGCCTACTGCCCAGCACGGCCAACCGCCAGTTAGGTTTTCTTCAAGTGTTTCAGCGGTTTGTTTAATATAATTTGCAGAGCCATCAGGCGTTAACAACTCAAAGCTATAGGCCATATGTAACCGCTTATCACCTTTGGTATAATCTGCCATAGCTTTCAACGAGTCTTCAGAGGAAATCTCACCCAAGGTAACAACATTTGGATAGCGGTCCATGAGTGTACGTATATCTTCAACAAAATTGAGGTTTTCTGGCTGGGTGTTATCAAAGTTATGATATTGATAGGCATAGGGATTATCTTCGCTAAAGCCTCGACCTTTGCGGTCTTCTTCCGCTTTAGCTGGATTATTTCTTAATTGCTTATCATGAAAACAAAAATTAATGGCGTCTAGCCTAAATCCGTCAACCCCTCGCTGTAGCCAAAACTCTACATTGTTTAATACAGCTTCTCGTACTTGTTCGTTGTGAAAATTCAAATCCGGTTGCGACGTTAGAAAGTTATGTAAATAATACTGTTTACGACGAGGCTCCCATTGCCAAGCGCTGCCACCAAAAATAGATAACCAATTATTAGGGGGCCCACCAAACTCATTTGCTTCTGCCCACACATACCAGTCAGATTTGTCATTGGTTTGGTCTTCTCGACTTTGTATGAACCAAGGATGTTGATCTGACGTATGGCTTAACACTTGATCAATAATAATTTTAAGGTCGATGGTTTTGGCTTTGGCTATTAGGTCGTCAAAGTCTTGCATGTCACCAAACATAGGATCAATTTGTCTGTAATCACTGATGTCATAGCCAAAATCTTTCATTGGAGACTTAAAAAATGGAGAGATCCAAACAGCGTCCACCCCTAAGCTCTTTATATAGGGGAGCTTGTTTATAATACCTTTCAGATCACCAATACCATCATTGTTGGCATCCATAAAACTGCGAGGATATATTTGATAGATGACGGCACCGCGCCACCAAGGTTCATTAGTCATAATTTACTAGTTCACATTTAAAAGGGTTAATTCAGCAAAAGTTAATATTTATAGGTGAGTAGACACCTGCTTTTATTAATTTAAGCATTACAAAAGCGATAAATAGTCGTTGTGTGTGCTCATCTTTCCTGCTGTTCTTTGTATTAAAGTTGATAAGCTTTGCATTAAGTCAGTTAGTTGTTTGGCATCTATTTGGTTGACTAGTGGGTGATAATCTTTAGGCATTAATCCTTGTCCTATCATCACTTGTTGCCATGCTACTTCGGTAAATAATTCGTCTTGTTCTCTGAAAACTTGGCCACTGTTTTCAAATAACTCTATCTTGCGAGTTAAGGAGTCAGGAATATCCATCAAGCTGCAATCTCGCCAAAAGTCACTTTCGTCCCGTTGATTTTGTTTGTAATGTAAAATAATAAAATCACGAATATGCTCTGATTCAATCAAGGCTTGACGGTTAAACTCATCAATATTGTGTTTAGTTATACCTAAATGAGGGAATAGCTTGAGTAAACGTATGGCGGCAGTTTGAATTAAGTGAATGTTTGTTGATTCAAGGGGTTCAAAAAAACCACTAGATAGGCCGATAGCTACCACGTTTTTATTCCACTGTTTACGCCTTCTGCCAGTACGAAATTGGATCTTTTTGGTCTCTGAAATTATTTTGGAATCTAAACTTGATAGCAGTGCATCTTCAGCATGCTCATCACTCATATAGTGATTAGAGTAAACAATGCCATTACCCATTCGATGTTGTAGCGGTATACGCCATTGCCAACCAGCTTGATGAGCAATAGAGCGGGTATAAGGTGGAATGGATTTCATGGCTTCACTTGCAACCGTTATCGCACTGTCACAACGTAACCAATGTGACCAATCATCAAAGCCTGTGTGCAGAGCATCTTCAATTAGTAAGGCTCGCTGACCGCTACAATCTATAAATAAATCCGCAGAAATTGTTTCGCCACTTTCCATATGCACAGAGGAAATAAATCCATTTTTAGGGTTCAGGTTTACTTTTTTTACAATGCCTTCAATCCTTTTAACCCCGTGTTTTACGCTAAACTCTCTAAGAAAGTTTGCGTACAAAACCGCATCGAAGTGGTAGGCGTATTCAATGCCTTTTAAATTGGTTCCTTGAATATTTTTGAGCTTAGAAAATTTGTGCTGTTTAGCACATTGGTAGTTAAGTGAGTAATCACCGAATTCTGAGTGAATCCCCAATTGTTTGCTTTTTAGCCAGAAGTTATAGAAGTCACAGAATGGAAAGTCTTTCCCCATGCCACCGAAGGCATGCATATATTTACTGCCTTGGTATTGCCAGTTTTCAAACTCGATGCCAAGTTTAAATGTTCCTTTTGTGGCTTTTAGAAAAGCACTTTCGTCAATACCTAATGCATTATTAAGATGCATAATTGGCGGTATACTTGCTTCACCTACTCCAACTGATGCAATTTCATCTGACTCTATAAGTGTGATATTGATAGTTTTGTTTAAAACTTTCGCCATCAAAGCCGCGGTAATCCATCCCGCCGTACCGCCACCTACAATCACCACATTTTGAATCAAATTGTTATCAACCATTTTTTCCATTAGTTGTTTCCTCGATATGGCTATTCAAATCAGAAAAAACCTTTGCCCTTGGAGTGTTATCTTCTCAAGGGCATTAGTTAGTCGTGTAATTAAATGATTTACAGTTTATAGCTGAACCCTAAGAGGTACGTGCTTCCGTAGTCTTGGTAATCACGCACTTGCAACGGGTTGTCTCCTTGCAATGACGTGAAAGGTTCTTTGTTGAGGTTTTGTGCCTGTAGAAAAATAGATAGGCCAGCTAAGCTTTCTATCCCGGCCTGCTCAAAATCAAACCCAATTTGAGCATCCCAGATAGTTTCGCCCACTATGTCAACTTGGTCGGTAGTGAACCCTAATCCATATACATCACCTTTAAAATCATCCCGTTTGCGCATACTAGTTCTAGCTTGGAAGCCATTTTTTTCATAGTAGAAGGTGACGCTGGTAATACTGTCAGACAGGCCTGGTAACTCAAAGTCATTGCCGTTTTGGTCTTGAATATCTGACTCAACACCAGTGTAACTAGCGATAACACCAAAGCCATCAAGATTTTCATGCATTATGTTTAATGGCAGAGATAGAGAAAATTCATAGCCCCATAAAGTACCTTCACCGCCATTTGTTTTACCTGATCCCGTTGCTATTGGTGAATCTGGAATTTCGCCTGTTGCTGGGTCAGCCACACCTGTCATGTCTACTTCAAAGTTACCGTCAAAGATCCATTTGTTTAAATCTTTGTAAAACAAAGCAACTGCAAAATAGCCTTCTTGATTGAAGTAGTTTTCGTATGATAAATCGACGCCAATAGCTTCTTTAGGCTCAAGATTTGGGTTACCTCCACTGACGCTCCAATTGTTGCCGTTTTCATCGACAATTTGACTGTAAGAGGCATTAATGGAAGCATTCATTTCATCTAAACGCGCACGAGAAATGGTTTTGGCTGCACCAAACCTAACACTTTGTTCATCATCAATTCTAAACGAAAGGTTCAGGCTGGGTAGCAAGTGGGTATAATCATGGCTAATGTCTGTGGGTTCTGTAACCACCAAACCATCTATTGTGTTAAAGGCATTACCTTGTGAAGATTGGTCTGACTGCACATATCTTAGGCCGATATTACCTGAAATAGGTATATCACCTAATTGAGCATCAATATTTCCTTGCACAAAAGCTGAGGTGACTTGTTCTTGAACAGTCCAAGACTTAGTGGCATGGCTTGAATTGGTTAAACTTTCTGCCAAAAGATTGTAATAACCGTCCTTTATCAATGCATTAGTATCATAGGCTAGCATGTCACCCATGCCGATAAAGTCTAAACTGGCACTACCCAATCTATATTGCTCCGGTACTATCATGGTGCCTGGATTATCAGGATAAGAAAAAGAAGACAGTGTCATAAAATAGCCTTCTGATATTTTGGTTTTTTCACGGTCACGGTAAGACATACCAAAATCAACAGAAGAGATAAAATCGTTATCGACTCCCATTGAAGCAGCAAGCTTAAGGGCCATTAATTCATCATCTATATTAGGCGCATTAATAAAACCATCTTGTAGTTGGTTCTCGTACTCGGTACCTGTTACCCCATACTGATCATTAAGTGCGGAGCTCCAGCCCCAAGAAAGAGGGCCGCCTAATTGGATTAAGTTATAGTCTGAATAATCCAACTCATGGGTGAAGTGTGCTCCTGTATTTCCGCCGTCAAAGGTGTATCCTAAGGTATCAGCTTCACCTCTAGCATCACCACGCCCAGTACCTGAATAGCTTTCTATACTCCAAATATCCCGTTCAACTTTTGAATAACTGGCGTCAAACTCTATGGTTAAGGTGTCTGAGGCAAAGTATTCGGTATTAAATCCTATTGAGTTGAGTTTGGCGTCACGTGTTTCATAGTCATTACGTACAACCACTCTCTGGCCTGTAGTCACGGCACTTGTGACAAAGCCGGACTCAGAATCAATAACCGCACTATCAGCTGAGATGCTTCCTTGACCCCATGCAAAGGGTATTTCAATGCCACGCAGAATTTTTTCATCAGAAAAATCAACATATAAAGCATCAAAAGTCATATGAAGTTGATCATTTGGCTCTGCTTCTATCACTAGGAGTGCTGAGTCTCTTTCTAGTGTTGAAGAGCGTACGTAAGGTTTAGCACCTCCTAAAATGGAGCCTTGTGAACCGTCTTCATACTCAAATGTGGGGTATCCCCACGCATTCCAACGTTTTTCTTGATTCGGTGAGCTCATTGTTGAATAGGCAAACGCTACCCCTAGGGTGTGATCTGCGAATTGATCTATATAAGAAAAAGTTCCTCGAAAACCGTCATCGTTGCCATCGGGGTTGAGCTTGTCAAAACTTGTTTTTTCATATTGTCCATTGAACTGCAGGACACGCTCATCTTTACTAAGGGGATCAACAGTTTGCATATCTATGACACCCGCGATCCCTTCTGCTTCTATTCTTGCACTTGGGGTCTTATAGACAGTAACACCGCTCATTATTTCTGATGGGTACAAATCAAATTCAACACCACGATTGTCACCAATTGAAACTTGTTCTCGGCCATTAAAAGTAGTGCCACTTTCGTCCTCTCCAAAACCACGAATACTGACTCTGCTTGCTCTTCCGTCTAAGCGTTGTGCAGCTAGGCCAGGAAGGCGAGCAATGGACTCTGCGATTGAAGAGTCAGGTAATTTGCCTATATCTTCTGCTGAAATCGACTCAACAACTTCTGCTGCAAAACGTTTTGTACTAATTGATTCTATTATGCTGCCACGAAACCCCTTGACCTGAATGACTTCAACATCTTCGTCACCTTGGTCTACTTCTTCTTGGGAATAAGCTAAAAACGATGTACTCATCGTTATTATGCCTGCTGAAATTAATGCATTTGTTAATTTATTTTGTTTGAAATGTAACATCGTGCTTCTCCGTTGAGCCGGTACCACTTGTTTTTGTTATTGGCTTTGAGTTTCTATATTAAATAATAGCCGTATCATCTTTTATAACCGCCATTAGTGCCACACCCAGTGTGGATGGGCATCAATATAGAGCAGTGAGGCTAATAAAAATATGTTATGCATACGTATTCAATGATTTTTGAATCTTGATATAATTGAGTTTTTTAGTTTTTAAAAGTTAATTTTGTAAGGCTAAATAGGTCTGTTTACACAGCTGCCACGGGTGTTTTTATTATATTTTAGTGATGCAAATGTAGCATTTAAGTTAATAGGTTGTGTTTTTGGTGGGTTCTGAATACGTATGCAATACACGCTGTTTTCTTTTTATTGAGCATCACAACGCGTACATTAGTTGCACCTTAGTTTTTGCAAAATAAGAGAAGTATCTTGGTGAAAAATTTATTTGTAATTTTAGTTTTAGGATTAATAGCGTGTCAGATCCATGCTCAATCCCAGCTTGAAAATACAGCCAAAGATGGTGCAACTCTGAATGAATACTCCATACAAGGTTACGAAGCTCATTGGCTCACATCAGATGTAATAGTGATTAACAATAAATACACCGCGGGTTCACTGTTATTAACCACAAAAAATCAATATAACAAAAGTTTCCCTTTGTTCAAACGTGACATGCCAAAAATGTTGCAAGGGCAATATCCACATTTAGCTCACTTCAATGCATACAGTTTTGAAATACCTGTGCAGCAAATTAAAGCTTTATTAAAACAACCTCTTGTAGTGGTTGAGCGGGATGCAGCAAAGGGCAAAACGCTAGGTACATTTGTACAGATAGGACATATTATCGATGAGGTTTATACTTCAAAAGACCAAGACGCGGATGAGGTTAATGATCTTGGAGCAACATTATTAGACAGTAGTACTCAATTTAAACTTTGGGCTCCAACTGCACAGAATGTTAGCTTACTTTTGTTTGAACGGGATAAACAGCCAGCAAAAACACATAAGATACCTATGCTTGAAGATAATAGATCTGGTGTCTGGCAGGTTACTGTTCCAGAAGACTTATCCAATACTTATTACCGTTATCAAGTTACGGTTTATCACTCCGTTAGTGGTCAAGTTGAAACAATACAAACTACTGACCCTTATTCTCTAAGTCTCTCCATGGATAGTGAGTATTCTCAGGTCATAGACTTACAGCACCCAAATACTTTCCCCTCAGGATGGATTGATCAAAAGGATGTGCCGCTGTTGGCTCCTGAAGATAGTGTATTTTATGAAACTCATATACGGGATTTTAGCGCTCATGATCTGTCATTATCGGACCCCCTATACCGAGGAAAATACGCTGCATTTACAGACAAAAAGAGTGATGGCTTTAAATATCTCCAAGGGCTAGCAAAGGCTGGCGTAAATAGTATTCATTTATTACCAACCTTTGATATAGGGAGTGTGGGAGAGAATACAGATCAGGTGATTGATATTGATGACCCTATTGAAAAAGCTTGCAAAATTGCCAAGCACTTACCTTTTTGTACGACTTTAGCTTCTAAAAAGATGTCAATTCGAGGGTATCTCGAACAGCTATCGGCAGAGGATTCGAGCCGAGAAATACTAATTTCAGCCCTGCGCCCTTTTGATAACTATAATTGGGGATATGATCCGTTTCATTTTACTGTACCTGAAGGGAGTTACGCCCTGCAGCCAGAAGGCGAGTCTAGAATCGTAGAGTTTAGAGCTATGGTACAGCAACTACATAACATGGGCTTTAGAGTGATTATGGACGTAGTTTACAACCATAGCCATCAGGCTGGATTAGGCCCTAAATCTGTACTCGATAAAATTGTCCCTGGCTACTATCACCGACTCGACCCCATTACTGGCCTTATTACTCAATCTAGCTGTTGCGACAATACTGCGACAGAAAGAGTCATGATGGAAAAGTTAATGATCGACTCTTTAGTGGTGTGGGCGAGAGACTATAAAATCGATGGCTTTAGATTTGATTTAATGGCGCACCAACCTAAAGACGCGATGTTAAAGGCTCGAAAAGCTGTGCGTGAAGTGGACCCTGATACTTACTTTTATGGTGAAGGTTGGAATTTTGGAGAAGTGGCTAATAACAAACGTTTTGTTCAAGCCAGTCAATTAAACATGGCGGGTACTGAAATCGGTACTTTTACTGACAGGCTTAGAGACGCAGTGCGCGGAGGGAGTGTTACCGGTTCAGCAACTAACCTTAGAAAAAACCAAGGAATTGGCAATGGCTTAGGCGTGATCCCCAACGAGTTACAAAATGAAGGTTTGGATACTTATTACTTAAAAATGGACCAAATCAGAATTGGCTTAGCAGGTAATTTAGCTAATTTTCCCCTGATGATACACAGTGGGAAGCTTAAATTAGGTCAAGAAATTCCATATGGCGAACAGCCTACAGGTTACGCTTTGGACCCAGCTGACACCATCAATTATGTGTCAAAACATGACAACCAAACATTATGGGATAACAATCAATATCGCGTTGCTTATCACTTATCCCCACAGCAACGTACTTTGATGCAGGTACAAAACTTATCATTCGTTTTGTTGGCTCAAGGTATTCCATTCATTCATATGGGATCAGAAATGCTTAGGTCTAAGGGATTTTTGCGTGATTCTTATGATTATGGTGATTGGTTTAACAAAGTCGACTTTAGCCTCAAGAGTAATAACTATAATATCGGTCTCCCCCCTAAAGAAAAAGATCAAATAAACTGGCCGCTAATTAAAACTTTGCTTAAGCGGAATCAAGGCAGAGATATAGTGAGTCCTGAAAATATTCGTTTTAGTGTTCAAGGCTTTTTGGATTTACTAGAAATACGCATGACCTCTGCTTTGTATCGTTTAACAAATGAAGCAGATGTAATCGAAAAGGTAAAATTTCATAATACTGGTTCAAACCAGCAATTGGGTTTAATTGTGATGAGTATTGCAGGGGATACTAAACACCCTGACCAACTTGTTCTATTTAACACCAGTGAACATCCGCAGACATTTCAATTACCGGAATTTAACCAATATACATTACACCCAGTTCTAGCTAGTTCAGCCAATTTTTCGGCTAAGCAAAGTTATGCAAATAGCGGAATATTCACAGTCGCTCCTCTAACCACAGCAGTATTTATCGAACCCTCTGAAAGGCAAGTACAATGAAACAATCAAACCTATGGCAGCTTAAAATACAGCGTATATGTGCCGTTTTCTTTATTTTAGTTACTACCAATGCATTGGGGAATAATTACCAAATTGACCACTTAGAACCCATGTCATGGTGGTCGGGTATGAAAGGTAAAAAACTACAGTTAATGGTACACGGTAAAAACATCAGTGATCTAAGTGTCATAGTTGAGCATTCGGATATAGCAGTTGTTCAGGTTAATACCTTAGATAACCCCAATTATTTAGTGATAGATTTACAATTAAGTGAGTCTTTGCAAGCTGGGACCTATGCAATTAATTTTGTAAAAAATGGAAAAACTAAAATTCGTTATCCTTATAAGTTTAGTGAGCGTAATAAGGTTTCAGCAGCGAAAACATCCTATGGTCCCCAAGATGTCATTTATTTAATTACACCAGATCGTTTTGCAAATGGTGATCCCAACAATGATCAACTTGCAATGCTCAGTGAGGGTGTGAATCGAGCCAATATTGGTGGTCGTCATGGTGGAGATATTCAAGGAATTATTGATAATTTAGAATATATACGGGATATGGGGTTTACCCAAATTTGGTCTCAACCACTTATTGAAAATAATCAACCCGCTTATTCTTATCATGGTTATTCTGCCACTGATTTCTACCAAATAGATGGAAGGTTTGGTAGTAATCAATTATTTAAAGAGTTGTCGCACCAAGCTCAAGCTTTAGGTATAGGACTGCTAAAAGATGTGGTGCTAAATCACATAGGTGACAAGCATTGGTGGTTAGAGGATCTACCAGCAAAAGATTGGTTGAATTTTCAAGGGCAAGCTTTTACTGGAACCCATCACAAAAGACAAAGTTTGCATGATCCTCATGCTACCGAAAAAGATAAAAGGTTGTTTTCTGATGGTTGGTTTGTTGCCACTATGCCAGATTTAAATCAACGTCATCCAGTGCTAGCAAACTATTTAATTCAAAATACTCTGTGGTGGATAGAATTTGCCAATTTATCTGGGTTAAGAGTAGATACATATTCATATCCAGATAGAGATTTTTTGTCCCTGTGGACCAAAAGAGTGACTGAAGAATTTCCTAATATCAATATTGTTGGTGAAGAGTGGACCACTAATCCTGCTTTAGTTTCCTATTGGCAGCGGGGTAAAAATACCCATGATGGTTACGTATCCTACTTGCCAACGTTAATGGACTTCCCCACACAAGACGCCCTAGTAAATGGCTTAAAAGATAGTGACAGTTGGAATACAGGTTTAAATAGCATCTACCAGTCTTTAGCCAATGACTTCCAATATCCTGACCCTTATAGTTTGGTGGTATTTGCTGACAACCACGACATGAGTCGTATTTATACTCAGCTTAATAATGATCTAGATTTATTCAAAATTGCCCTGGGCTTTTTGTTTACTACACGTGGTATACCCCAAGTGTATTATGGTACTGAAGTCTTAATGGGTAACACAGGTACAGAAGACCATGGTGTGATTCGTTCTGACTTTCCTGGTGGTTGGCATTCAGATCTTAGCAGTGCTATTACCCAAAAAGGCCTATCCAAGCAGCAAGTCGAAGCACAAAATTATATCAAAAAGTTACTAAATTGGCGTAAAAATGCCACAGCCATTCATAGAGGCAAATTGACCCACTTTGCTCCTAATAAGGGTGTATACGTTTACTTTAGAAGCTTAGAACAGCAGATAGTTATGGTTGTGATAAATAAAAACAATCAGGAGGTTATTCTTAATCCAACTGATTATTCCGAGCTAATTCCAGCTGATAGCCAAGCCAAAGATGTCATCACATCTAAACATTACTCACTGAATTCTGAAATTAAACTTAACTCAAAAAGTATACTTATCTTGAACGTAACTAGCTGAAATTAAATGTTAATTTTCTATTTTAAAATAATAAAAATTATCAAGGTGGCTTTTGAGTTTATGAGTAGATATTAGCTCTGCCAACCACTTTTAGTACAAGGAAACCAAAATGAATAAAATATTTCTGATGTTTATCGCCAGTGTTATTTACGCTCCGGTATTTGCAAAATCTATCACTGGTTCATCACCTGATGGAAAAATTGAAGTCACAATAGCTGATACGCACTCACCTAGTTACAGTATCACTTTGAATAAGCTACCAATATTGACTGAGTCCAAATTGGGCCTGAGGTTTAAGCAGGTTTCTGAATTAGGAGAAGGATTTTCTATTCAAGCTGTAAAACAGGTAGCACACCATAGTACTTGGCAACAGCCTTGGGGGGAGCGAAAACAAGTAGTGGATCATCATAACGAGATATTGGTTACATTTGTTGCTAATCAGGATGCTAAACGTTTGTTTGCTGTACGATTTCGAGTATTCAATGATGGAGTAGGCTTTAGGTATGAAGTACCTAAACAGCCAGGGTTAGATAGTCACATCGATATCACTAATGAGTTAACTGAGTTTGCCATAGCGGATACAAAAGATTCTACAGCTTGGTGGATCCCATCAAGAGGTTGGAACCGTTATGAATACATTTATCAAACCAGTGCCTTGAGTTCAGTGGATCGCGTACACACCCCTTTCACCTTTAAACTTGGGAATGGTGCCCATGTGAGTATTCATGAAGCGGCACTGGTCGATTACGCCAGTATGACATTACAACAAATGCGAGGTGGGGTACTAAAAGCTGATTTAACACCATGGTCTGATGGGGTTTTAGTTAAGAAGACTGCAGATTTTACTACGCCTTGGCGCACCGTTCAGATAAGTGAAGATGCAATTGGGCTGCTTAACTCTGATTTAATTCTAAACCTCAATGAGCCAACTACATTTGCAGATACTTCATGGATTGAACCGGGAAAATATGTGGGTATTTGGTGGGGCATGCATATTGCCGAAAATACTTGGGGTAGCGGTGAAAAACATGGGGCGACTACGGCAGAAACTAAGCGATACATGGACTTTGCTGCTGAATATGGCTTTGATGGTGTTTTAGTAGAGGGTTGGAATATAGGTTGGGACGGCGACTGGTATAACAATGGAGATGTTTTCAACTTTACTCAAGCCTATGATGACTTTGATATCAAAGAAATTACGCAGCATGGTTTGGCAAAGGGCGTGCGTTTAATTGGTCATCATGAAACCTCTGGTAATGTGACTAACTATCGAAATCAAATGGATGATGCATTTGCACTGTATCAAAAACACGGAGTACGCCAAGTAAAAACCGGTTACGTTGCAGATGGCGGTAATATTAAGCAGATAGACGATCAGGGTATTGTTCGTAAAGAATGGCATGATGGTCAGTTTATGGTGAATGAGTATCTACACAATGTTAAACAAGCTGCAAAATATCAAATAAGTATCAATACCCATGAGCCAATTAAAGATACAGGCTTACGTCGTACCTATCCTAACTGGATATCTAGAGAAGGCGCTCGAGGTCAAGAATATAATGCTTGGGGCTCTCCGCCTAACCCTCCTGAACATTTACCTATTCTTGCTTTCACTCGGATGCTATCTGGGCCCATGGATTTTACCCCTGGTACCTTCGATATGGGTTTTAAGGGCTTAGGAGCAGATACCGACCGGCCACAAACAACCTTGGCAAAACAACTTGCTATGTATGTGGTGATATATAGCCCCATTCAAATGGCGTCAGATTTACCGAGAAACTATGAGAAAAATTTAGAAGCATTTCAGTTTATTCAAGATGTACCCGTTGACTGGCACGAAAGTAAAGCCATCGCAGGTGAAGTAGGTGAATACGTGGCTTTTGCAAGACAAGAACGAGGTGGTGAAGATTGGTTTGTTGGTGCATTGACCAATGAAGACCCTAGGAAGTTGAGCCTTGCTTTAGATTTTCTAGACAAGAATAAAACCTATGAAGCGCAGATTTATCGTGACGGAGATTCAGCCAATTGGATTAATAATCCCTATGACATCCTCATTGAAAAAAAGCACGTTCAAGCCTCAGATACCTTAAAAATACCTATGGCTAGTAGTGGTGGTTTTGCTATTCGATTCAAAGCACTTTAAGACAGCTTGTTGTATCAAGATAAACTAAAATAAGGTTCTGAAATTATGCATACAGCTAGCATACAAGCACAAGTTAAACCCGAGTTAAATTTCTGGCAAATATGGAATATGTGCTTTGGTTTTATGGGGATTCAGTTTGGCTTTGCGTTACAAAATGCCAATGTCAGTCGTATTTTTCAAACCTTAGGTGCCGATTACGGCAATATGGCCATATTGTGGGTAGCGGCCCCTATTACTGGGTTAATTGTCCAGCCAATCATAGGTTATATGAGTGATAAAACGTGGGGAAGATTAGGTCGCAGACGGCCATATTTTTTATGGGGCGCGATTGTTGCCAGTTTATCTCTTTTTATTATGCCAAACTCTCCAACTCTTTGGATGGCGGCTGGTATGTTATGGATAATGGATGCCTCTATCAATGTATCCATGGAGCCTTTTAGAGCCTTTGTCGGTGATATGTTGCCTAAAAAGCAACGAGCTTCTGGGTATGCTATGCAAAGCTTCTTTATCGGCGTTGGCTCGGTAGTGGCATCTTCATTGCCTTGGATGATGAGTAACTGGTTAAATATTGATAATACCGCTGCCGCTGGGGAATTACCCGACTCTGTGAAGTTTGCGTTCTACGCTGGTGGTTTAGTATTTTTAGCGGCAGTATTGTGGACTGTATATACCACTAAAGAGTACTCACCTAAGGAACTATCTGAATTTGAAAAATTTGAAGCGTTACATCACTCTAAAGAGCTAGAGCCTAGGCAAGTAAAAACAGCCAAGCGATATTATCAAGCTGGGTTATTCTGGTTGGGGTTTGGCTTAATATTAAGTTATTTGTTGTACCACTATTTAGAGCAATTGGATAAGAGTTTAGCCATATTGACTCTGGGTATGGTGGTTTTTGGAGTCTGCCAATTAATCGCTGGTGGATTATCTAGTCAAAGCAAAACTAAAAATGGCTTTTCGCAGATCATGGCTGACCTGTATTCGATGCCTGCTGTGATGAGACAACTAGCCGCTGTGCAATTTTTTTCTTGGTTTCCTTTTTTTGCAATGTGGACTTACACGACCGCGGCGATTACCAGCCACCATTATAATGCGACAGATACGAGTTCTTTGGCATTTAATCAAGGAGCGGACTGGGTGGGGGTGTTGTTTTCAACTTATAATTTAACAGCCGTATTTGCAGCAATTTGTATCCCAATAGTCGTTAGGTATTCTAATTTACGTATTGCGCATATGATTAATTTACTACTAGGGGGCTGTGGATTTATATCATTCATTTTAATTGATAATCCTGTTTGGTTGATCGCTTCTATGATTGCCGTGGGGTTTGCATGGGCCTCTATTTTATCAATACCTTACGCCATTTTATCCAATGCATTACCTGTTAAGAAAATGGGTCTTTACATGGGAATCTTCAATTTTTTCATTGTGTTGCCACAAATTCTAGCCGCTAGTATTTTAGGAATTTTGATAAGTAAAGTGTTTGACGGCCAACCTATTTATTCATTGGTTGTGGGTGGAGCGAGTATGTTGCTAGCGGCAGTGTTAGTCCTCAGGGTGAAGACTAATAATTAAGGTTAATTATGTTAAGAGTAGCCGCAGGATTTACGCACTATAAGAGAGGTTGGAATTAAAATACTATTCGGTTGTTCTCCATTAATTAACGCAACAATATTATCAACCAAGATTTCTCCGGCAAGCTTAGTATCTTGTTTAGCGGTTGTGAGGGGAGGCACCACAAAATTTGCAGTTGCTATATCGTCAAATCCGGCAATTGCAATATCTTCTGGTATTCTAAAGCCTCGCTTTTTAAGGGCTCGCATGGCACCTATGGCTATTAAATCGCTGGCGCAAAAAATTGCGTCAAAGGGGATACCTTTATCAATTAGTTGATTAGCAGCCTCATATCCCGAGTCTTCAACGGATATCGCATCTACTTGTAACCCGTTAATTATCGATAATCTATGGTCTAACAGTGCTTGGCAATGTCCTTTGTATCGAGCTAAAAACTCAGGGTAATGATTAGATGCGTCCCCCAGAAAGGCAAAGTTTTTACGCCCGAGTTTGATTATATGTTCTGTGACTTCATAGCCACCATGAAAATTATCACAACCCACTGAAACCATATGTTCGCCGTCTGTTTCAGCTCCCCAACAAATGAAATGAGTATTGTATTCATTTAATTTACTGAGCTTTTCCTGATAATCGACAAAGTCACCATAACCTAAAAGTATTAGACCATCTGCTTTACGACTATCTTCAAAGTCAGCATGCCAATCGTCACTCAATTGTTGAAATGAAATAAGTAAGTCATACCCTTTACGAGCTGAGGCTCTTGTAATACTCCCCAACATAGATAGAAAGAATGGATTGATTGCAGAGTCATCATCGGTTGGATCTTCAAATAACAATAGAGCAATTGTATCTGTATGTTGAGTCCGCAGATTACTGGCGTTCTTATCTACTTTGTAATTTAGTTCTTGAGCTATCTTTTGAACTTTTAGACGTGTTTTTTCATTTACTAATGGACTGTTTCGCAATGCTCGAGACACAGTAGATTGAGATACGTTGGCCTGAAATGCAATATCAAAAGAGGTAGATTTGGACATTAAAAACACTGTAAAAATAAAAGTAGTTAGATTTTACGTGACGTTTTTAAGTATGTATATGAATAAAAAGTAAGCTGGGAGATTGTACTATTTCTAATCAGTCCAGCTGACTTGACATTATGGGTTTGTGATACATTTTACATTTTCTACAAAACGGGTTTGGCCAGTTTGATTGTGTCTAATCATACATTGGCCATTGTTGAGAAATAAAGTAAAGGAATCTATTGCAGCTATTTCACGGCCATTTAGTACATTATTAGAGTTTGGAGCTGATTGTTGGCGTTCTACAGTCAAGCGACTCTTTTTACTGAATACTGTATCTGCTAATTTTATAGGGCGGCCTTTTAACATTTCTCCAATTAAAACTTCCATTGCTTGACGGGACTCCATACTTGGTTGCTCTAATAGCGCTTCTGATAATAGGTCTGTGTCTTTGGTCACACAGCCCATTAACATCCAGGTTATACCGCTTACTACTATTATCAACGTATTTGGCTTCATGTTATTAAATGCCAGTATCGGGCTCTTGAATAGGCTCGGTGATTAATTTATTTTCAAATATAATAGAGTCAATAACAGCATTTGATGACTTAATCGCAATACCAGTATTTTCAATTGCTCTCAATCGGCTAGTGGCAAGCTGAGTTGATACTGGACATTCGCTCGTTTCTGAGTAATTTAAAGCCGCAGCTAATAGGCTTTCAGACTCATCTCCTAAAAGCTTGCTAAAGTCGTCTGGTACGTTACAGCCAGGAAGTTCATCGTCAAAAAATGGTGTTGCAGTGGGCTTGAAACCATCAGAATATTCTCCAAATTCTTTAGCATTGACTCCTTGAAACTGAATAGTGAAATAAGTGGTACTGCAGTTATCTTGTGGGTAAAATCCATAAGGTTTACCACATGTGGTATCGCCAATTAATACTACTTCGACATCAATTCCTCTCAGCCCATTAATGACCGCTTCACTTGCTGAACATGTGCTTCCCGTTGTTAATACAAATACCCTTGTTAAATCTAGCGATGGCAAGGTCTCATTTGTGAATTGAAAAGTATCCCAGTCAATTTCTCGTGTGTAAAAAGGGGTATCTTGAACGGTGTCACCCGTTACAGGGTTGGTAGTGCCAGATTTATCGTTGAACTGTGTGGTTTCAAATATTTGGTTATTAGTTTGTGAAGCGCCCGCTATCATGTAGGCGAGTTGTGAAGCCATTGCTAATAGGCCACCTCCATTGTAGCGCATATCAAGAACTAACTCATTAACATTGCTATTTGCAAACTCCTGAAAACCATCGATTAAGCCTTGCTGTCCTGAACTAATAAATGAATTGAACTGAAGATAACCAATATTTCCCATTGGTGAATCAATTACCTTTACATTTTGCACCGGCTGTAATTCAACGTTAGCTGAGGTTAAATCAACGCTATAGGGTTCACCATTTAAAGTAGTAAAAACAAAATTGTAAGTTTCACCAGCACCTGATGGAAATAAAGCCGCATTTATATCGTCTACTTCCGCTTCTGTGCTTGCGTTTATAAAGTCTATATTATCGATCATTTCTAGTTCATCACCTCTAACAACCCCTTTTAATGCTGCGGGTGAATTAGGTTCTGTGTATCGTACGATGAGTCTTCTAGGGCTACTGGTCGCTGCAAATTCCCAGCTAATACCGTACCCTGATGATACGCCACTTTGGGTTCTTAAGTTGTACTCTTCTGTTGATTGAGAGAAGTGAAAGTTATCTTTAAACGAACCTGATGCGGTTAACTGCTCGGTTCTTAATTGAGTAAAGTATGCATCTACTGTGAATAATGAAGGGTCATTGTCATCCACTTCGTTATACCAGAGATATGTTTGATTAGTCCAAGAGCGTAACCACATTTTCTCATGCATAGATGTACCTAATACATCTGCAAAGGTATCCCCATTGCTGTCTGGGGCTGTTCTTGGAGATTCACATAGGTCTTTATATTCAGAGTCATCAAGAAATTGACCGGTTACCCAAGTTGGCTCATTTGTATCTGATGTTGCAGTTGAATTACTCCCCCCACAAGAGACAAGGGCAATACTGGTGTTAATTGCAATAAAAAAAAGCCGCAAATTTTTAAGTTTATTAATCACGTTCAAACCTCGAATTGAATATTCTTAGGCTAGCTAGCTAGCTAGTTATGTTTGTTAAATCCCTTTCTTGTAAATTCTTTGTAGTCTGCTTGCAAGCAGATAAACTCAACTGGGTAGCTAATAATGACATTAAGCAGTAGCCAGTAAAATAGTAGAAGCCTTCGCCAATTGCCGATAAAGTTTGGCTGCTTATCTCTAAAGCAATTTTAAATCCAAACACAGTAAATTGTTCATTTGTTGTTGTGTCTGCATGATTAGTCGACATAATCGCTAAAAATATAGCCACCACAAATACATCTGCCATTGACCACTTGCCTATTGCTCCAACAAAACTTAGCAGTTGCCCTTCTAGCTTTGTATTTTTAACAAAATAAGCAATGCTAACTAAAAGTGTTTTTAAAAGAGGGATACATACTGAAAAAGCAAAGATTAGTAACGCAACCAATAGGCGATCGTCTTTCCATAATTCTTCTATGGTGGCGATGATCGATAGTTCTTTGTTTATTAAAGAAGAGCTTAAGTCAGATGCACCAAGGTTTACCATCATTTCCATATCGAATGAAAACATAGTTAACAATACTCCAGGAAAAAATAGCCCAAGTGCAGCAAGGTTTAGGGTAAACCCAAGATGTTTTCTAATCAAACCGAATTCTCGCAAGTACTTTTAAGAAGATATCCTACACTGAAATAAAAATAATTTGCATCAGTATTGTACCTTTAACAGTTAGCTATATTGGTACAGGTAGTGTGAGGTGTAAATAGGGTGAATAAGTTGTATGAAAAATAAATGGCGAACCTGTAATTACAGAGTTCGCCATTTTTACGTTATTTAGAATCTCAATTCTGACTCGATTATTTGGTTACCGGAAAACCGCGGTCACGCATCAAAGCCTCAACTTTAGCATCTCTGCCCCTAAACAAACGATAAGCTTCTTCTGGCGCTATTGCGTTTCGAATTGAGAATAAGTATTTAACTAGTTTGTCGCTGACTTCTTTATCGTAAAATCCGCCTGGCGCTTCAGCAAAGGCTTCGGCCGCATCGGAAGTTAATACTTCTGCCCACATATAACCGTAGTAACCAGAAGAATATCCTTCACTAGAAAATACATGGCCGAATTGCGTACTACGGTGACGCATTACCACTTCTTCTGGCATTCCTAATTTATTAAGTTGCTCTTTTTCAAATGCTTGAGGCTCAATGGTTACAGGATCTGTGGTGTGATATAGCAAGTCCATTATGGCTGATGCCATATACTCAGTGGTTTTAAAGCCTTCGTTAAAAGTGGCGGCTTTCTTGATTTTTGCAACCAACTCGGAAGGGATTGGTTTACCTGTTTTGTAATGTACTAAGTAGTTATTGATAACTTCATCGGTGGTTAGCCAACGTTCTAACAACTGAGATTGAAATTCAGTGTAGTCACGCACGCCAGAGTGCGAAGTAGGGTAAGCAACAGTTGCCGACAAAAAATGCAGTGCATGACCAAACTCATGGAAGTAGGTTTCTGCATCATCCCAGGATATCAGTGTTGGTTCACCCTCTGAGCCTTTTACAAAGTTAGAATTATTTGATGACAATACCGTTTTCTTACCATCAAAAATAGTATGACTTCTGTAAGTGGTGGCCCAGGCGCCAGAGCGTTTACCTGGTCTACCAAATGGGTCTAAATACCACAAACCAATATGGTCACCTGTTGTTTTGTCTTTTACTTCCCAAACTTGAACGTCAGGGTGGAATACAGGCACTGAATTTTCAGGCACCGGAGTAAATTCAAAATTAAACAGTCTTCCGGCTACATAAAACATGGCGTCACGTAGTTTGTCTAATTGTAAGTATTGTTTAACTTCATCTGAATCTAAGGCGTATTTGGCTTTACGTACTTTTTCCGCGTAATAGCGATAATCCCAAGGTGCGATCTTGATATTTGCATCTTCTGCATCTGCGATAGCTTGCATGTCAGCGACTTCTTCATCAACTCGGGCAATGGCTGCAGGCCAAACTTTTTGCATTAATGCCATAGCATTCTCTGGGTTCTTAGCCATGCGATCTTCTAAGCGCCACTGTGAGTAATTATCGTAACCAAGCAGAGCAACACGCTCATCTCTAAGGGTAATAATTTTTTTGATCAGTTCATTGTTGTCAAACTCATCGCCATTGTTGCCACGGCTATAATATGTGCGCCATACCTTTTCTCTTAATGCCCGCTCGTCAGAATAGGTTAAAAATGGATCCATAGATGAACGAGAATTAGTAATAGCATATTGACCTTCTTTACCACGGTTTGTGGCGGCACTTGCGGCTGCAGAAATTAATGATTCTGATAATCCTGATAGCTGCTCTTTAGATAAATAAAGAACGTATTTCTCTTCATCGGCTAGCACGTTGTTTGCAAATTGGGTTTGTAACCCTGCCAATTCCTGATTAATAGCGGCATAACGTAATTTAGCTTCTCCTTCTAATGTCGCTCCATTTCTGGCAAAACTATTATAGGTTAGTAACGTAACTCTTTGCTCTTCTGAAGTAAGTGTTTTTAATTCGTCGCTTTCAAATACCGCTTTTACTCGTGTAAATAATGCCTCATTACCAGTAATTTTAGACCGGAATGCTGATAGTGTCGGCACCATTTCTTTTTGTATTTCACGAAACTCCGGGCTGTTCAAATTTGAACTCCAAATCCCCCAATACCTAAATACACGGCTTAACTCAGAGCCTGCTTTTTCTAGGGGAATTATAGTGTTTGCAAAGGTTGCGGGTGCTGGATTATCAACAATGACATCTATCTCAGCTAGGTTCAGCGCCATACCTTCCTCGAGAGCGAGCTTAAGATAAGATAAATCCATTTTATCAAAAGCAGGTACGCCGCCATAAGGGCCCGTGAATTCTGCAAGTAAGGGATTGTCGTTTTTTTTGGGTGCTTCTTTTTCTGTGTTTTTTACATCACACGCACTGAGCGCAATTAATATTGCAGCACATGCTAGTTTAGTTAGAGGTTTATTCATTATTCTCTGCCGTTTTGAAATTTATAATTACACCACTCTCATTATATCAATAATAAAAAGATGACGTTTTGTTAGGCTTTCAGTGTAAGTAAACTCACACCAAACTACTAGTTAATCAAGCTTAGTTAAATGTAATTGAGCGGCTTTAGGTGTGATTATTTGTACTTAACATAGGCAAAATATACTGTAATTAAGTTTAGTTAACTTAAAGTGTTTAAAAGTTAAACATTAATTTGGGAGCTACCATGAAAACAGCATTGTTTTGTATCTTTGTGCTAACACCTAAATTGTGTTTTGCAAATATTGAAATGCTTGAACCTACCATTGAGTGGTTATCAAGTTTTAACTCAGCAAGCATAGAGTTTGGAGTCGATAAGTCAGCTATAGAATTTGTAGGGTGTAACCAAGTTACGTATTCTGCATCGCTTAACCAAGCAATCACTAAAAGTACATCTCTCGAGATGGGCTTAGGCTATGCCAAAGGTCGCCACTCTTGGGGAGTGTTTAATCAAAGAGTATCTGTCAAAGAGCTGTCTATCATTCCAAGATATCAAGTTACTCATGATGTTAGTTTTGGCGCCGGAGTGATATTACAAACCTCTACTGAATTCATAACCGCTGAAGGAGTACAGTTCGATTTTCCTAAAAACTCTGAATGGTTGCTTAATGCAAGAATGGAGGGCATGCTAAGTACTCACTATTGGGAAGTCGCTCTCGCTAGTCAAACATGGGATGGGGAGCAAACCTTTAGTTCAGTATTCGACAAAAAATTCACTAACAACAAGGTAGAGTTGCAATATAAGGGATATTTTTAAGCCTCATATGTAAACTGTTATACCACGCCACCAGATGATGTTTGAGTAGATAAATGACTTACATCGCACAGACTCAATATCGTTTTTTCACTGCTCATATCTACCTTAGTTACACACGTATTTTGATAGTCTGATAAATAGGATAAACCAGGTTTTACATTTAAGTGAGTATTTACAATTTCTCGCAAAACTAAACCATGTGTCATGACTAATATGTCCCCAGAGTGCTCTTCAGAGAACTTGACTACAAAAGCCCAAGCTTTAGCTACGCGATTGACAAATTGCTGCTTGGTTTCACCATTTGGAGGTGCATAACCTTCTGCGAAAAAATCATCTTCAACGTCGTCATACGCCTTGCCGCGAATGTCACCAAAGCTTCGCTCCTGTAGTAGTGATTCGTAGGTAGCTTTTTGGGCTCGTTGCCTTAGTAATGGTTCAATAGTTTGTTTAGTACGTAAGTAATCACTACTTAGTATTGCTTCTAATGGGACGTCCTTATAGGCGGCTGCAAATTCTTGCGCTTGTTGATGTCCAAGAGTCGATAGGGGCGTATCTGGCGTTTGTAAAACTCTATTACGGTTACCGTCAGTTTCACCATGTCGTACAAGATATATAGCCATACTTTAAGCAAATACCACAGTTTTGTTATGGTGAATAATAACCCGATCCTCTAAGTGGTAACGAACACCATTAGCTAAGGCCGTCTTTTCACAATTCTTACCTTTTCGCACCATATCTGCCGCAGTATCACTATGGCTAATACGCATCACTTCTTGTTCAATAATGGGACCTTCATCAAGATCGCTTGTCACATAATGGCAGGTTGCCCCGATGAGTTTTACTCCTCTGTTGTAGGCTTGCTGGTAAGGCTTTGCTCCAGCAAAAGAAGGTAAAAAGCTGTGATGAATATTAATAGCTTTACCCGCCAATTTTTTACACAGGTGGTCTGGTATGATTTGCATAAATCGAGCAAGCACAGTCAAGTCAGCTTGATAAGCTTCAATTAAGCTTTCCACTTCTGTAAACGCTGCTTCTTTGGGTTGATTTTTGAAATCTACCCAGTGAAAAGGGATGTTGTGCCAGTCAGCAAATTGTTTCATTTGCGGGTGATTAGCAATAATACAAGGGATATCACATTGTAACTCTCCGCTATGCCAGCGGTGCAAAATGTCCATTAAGCAATGTGATTCATGGCTGGCTAACAACACAACTTTTTGTTTTTTATCTGAGTCTACAATTTTCCAATTCATGCAGAATTTCTCAGCGATAGGCGCAAACGCTTGTTTGACACTATCTATACTCATATTAATAGAGTCAGCTTTGATCTCATGGCGCATGAAGAATCGACTTGTTTGTTGGTCGGTGTGATGATTTGCTTCAACGATAGTGGCATTTTGCTGCGCTAAAAATTGACTTACTGTTGCCACTAATCCCACTTGATCTGGGCAATCAATGACTAATCTAAATGTTTGTTTCATAGTTCTTAAAACCTCAACTTTCTTTGCTTGCTATTCTCGCCTGCTATCACTAAGAGGGTAAAGAACAAAAACTGCTATATGAGAATAAATTTGGCGTCAGGTCTAAGTTATGTTTGATATCATCTATTCTAGCTGTAGTGTTTGTCCTTATACTTATAATCAAAGAGATGTCGCTTGTTACCTGTAGAACATATTTTCCCTGCCTTACATCAGCAACTAGTAACAGGGGATGCCATTGTAGTAGCGCCTCCTGGTGCAGGTAAGTCCACCTGCTTACCTTTGTCTTTACTTGAGCTTGAGCAATTTAAAGAAAAAAAAATCATCTTGCTACAACCAAGGCGTATTGCTGTAAGAAGTATCGCTGCGTATCTCTCAAACCAGTTGGGCGAAGCGGTTGGGCAAACTGTAGGATACCGCATTCGAGGTGATGTGAAGGTCTCTTCGAGTACTCGCCTTGAAATTGTCACTGAAGGTATTTTAACGCGCTTGTTACAAAGCCAACCAGAGTTGCCAGATATTGGTTTGGTTATATTTGATGAATTTCATGAGCGTAGTGTGCATGCTGATTTTTCGTTGGCTTTGTGTATCGAGGTGCAGCACGCATTAAGAGATGATTTACGACTCTTAGTGATGTCGGCTACCCTTGATGTGGCGGCCTTGAGTAAATTGTTGCCAGAGGCCAAGTTGCTAGAGTCTCAAGGGAAAAGCTATCCTGTAGACCTAGTCTATCGAGCTGATCATAATAAGCTGCCTTTGTTTGAAAAAATAAGCCGCCTAGTAATTGAGGTTACTCCTGAGCATGAGTTTGATTGTTTGGTATTTTTGCCTAGCGTGGCCGATATTAATAAAGCGGCTGCAAAACTAAGGGGGTATTTTGGCGCTGAAATAGAGGTATTAACCTTATACTCTGAGTTACCTAAACAAGAGCAGCAAAAGGCTCTGCAGCCGCACCCCGATAGTAAACGTAAAGTCATACTCGCCACTAATATCGCTGAAACCAGTTTGACTATAGAAGGTATTCAGGTGGTGGTTGATAGCGGTGTTGAGAAAAAAGCTATATTCCAGATTAGTCGTGGCATTACTCACCTACAAGACCAAAACATATCACAAGCATCGGCCACACAAAGGGCCGGTAGGGCAGGCCGCTTAACTGCTGGAACCTGTTATCGATTATGGAGTAGAGAGTTTCACGATAGGTTACCAAAGCAATCTACGCCAGATATTTTGATAACTGATATGAGCCAGTTCATTTTAGAAAGTGCGATTTGGGGGAGTACGATTCAAGAGTTAAGTCTTATCGATCAACCAAGTGGCGCTCAAATAAAACAGGGTAACGACTTATTGCAGCAGTTAGGGGCGCTCGATACAAAGTTCCGAGTGACGGGATTAGGTCGAGATATTCATAAATTAGGTTGTCATGCTGGAGTGGGTAACATGTTACTCAAGAGTTCAGAAATAAGCGTTTCTCACCATAGCTTAGCTTGCGTTCTAGCTGCACTTTTAGAGAGTAAAGATCCGCTCAGAGGTGAGACCAGCACTCAAGTTAGTCAGCGTATTGAATTTATACAAAGCAACCGCACACATGCAATATGGCAAACTATTAATTATTGGCATAAACGGCTAGCTTGCCTAGTTGATAGCACTTGGCCCATTCATGATATTGGTTTATTGCTTAGTTTTGCCTTCCCTCAATGGATTGGTTTTCAAACCAGTGATAACCGTTACTTGCTGGCTAATGGCGCAGGTGTGCAATTAAGAGATGATGACTTATTAACCAGCCATAAATGGATAATACTGGGCAGTATGTTTAGTACTGATAAAACGTTCGGCGATGCTAATGTTGCTCTGGCGGAAGGTATTTCATTTGAGAAAATCAAAAAACACCATGACAAGCTTATAAACTGGAGTGCCAATGTTACCTGGAACGAAGAGCGAGGGAGTATAGTGGCTGAAAAAGTTCAAACTTTAGGAGCCATTACCATTGCTAAACAAGCATTGCCAAAGCCTTCTCCGTCTGAGGTTTCAGCCATTTGGGAGGAGGTTATTCAATCAAAAGGGATAATGAATCTCCCCTTTGACGACAATACTTTGCAATTAATAGAGAGGGTAAAGCTCGCTAAAAAGGTGGCACCAAATGTTAATTGGCCAGATTTTACTGATAAAGGATTAAGTCTGACCCTTCAGTCCTGGTTATTACCTTATATTTCAGATGTCTTTACATGGCATCACCTTTGTAAAATTAACTTTAGTGAAATGTTATCATCTGTGATGACATGGAAAACGTTAAATGCTCTTAAACAACTCATGCCAGAAAAATACAAAGTACCAAGTGGAAGTCATATCCCACTCAATTACCTGGATAATGGCCAAGTGAGAATGTCGGTGCGTATGCAAGAAGTGTATGGTTTAGTAGACACCCCTCGTATTGGAGAGGGAAAGATTTTGTTGCATCTTGAACTCCTATCGCCCGCAGGTCGCCCATTACAAACAACACAAGACTTGGCAGGGTTTTGGCAAGGAAGCTACAGGGAGGTACAAAAGGAAATGAAAGGTAGGTACCAAAAACACTTTTGGCCCGATGACCCAGGTAACGCACAGGCGACTACCCGAACAAAAAAGAAAATGAATAATTCAAATTAAATACGTTTTATCTCATTCGAAGCTTAAAGGGCCTCGATACCGGATTCTATGTATAACGTAAGAGGCCGAGTTCAATGCATATTTTTATGAAGTGTTACCATAGTATCAATCACTATTTTTATCATTTATTTTTTCTATTCGTCACTAGTTTACTGGTAAGCCTTAGTACAAATGCCTCAGTATTTGATGACGACAGTATTTCTATTAGTGATATGCAAGTGATTGAGTTTGGCGACTCTATTGTTCGGGAGGGAGAGCAGTTAGCATTGTCGATTAATGTATATGGACAGAATTACACTTTTTTATTGTCTGAAAATATATCCTTAAACCGTCAGTCTATTTATCGTAAAAACGCCACTGAGGTGGTGCCATACTCGGGCAGTATTGACGGTATAAATGGTTCATGGGTGAGATTAACTAAAGTCGCTGGTAACTATATAGGTGCATTTTATGATGGTAATGAACTGTTTTTAATTGATGATGCTGTTAAAGCAAGTGAAATGACAAGCAGTGCAACCTCTTCTAGCCAAGGTTCGGTTGCTTTTGCGGCTTCATCTGTGAGTAACATTGGTCACTGTGACATGGATTTAAGTAAAAATAATGGTGCATTTGATTACTCAGAAATCATGAGTCCAGTTAATAAAGTTGAACTGGCGAATACCACCTTACCCAGCAGAGAAATAGAAATAACTATAGTTGCTGATACAGAGTATGTTGCAAGTAGTGGATCAGATGTTGAAGGTAGTATCATTGCTCAAATGAATGTGGTTGATGGAATTTTTAGTGACCAGTTAGGGTTAAGTATGGTTGTCACTGATATTGTTATGCTGTCGTCTAATGGAACGCTTACCTCCAATAATGCTAGTACTTTAATTGGGAACTTTAGATCATATGTGGCGAATGAACTTGGTAATAAAGGCCTTACACATTTGTTTACCGGCAAAGAGTTAGAAGGCAGTACTGTCGGTATTGCTTATGTAGGCGGGGTATGCGGTAGCTTTGGTGTTGGGGTTACCCAAGCAGGAAACATGAGCAGTATTGCTTCTTTGATAGCAGCCCATGAGTTTGGGCATAATTTTAGTGCCCCTCATGATAACGAAAATGGTTCTGCTTGCGCAGCTGCACCGGGCACTTATTTAATGAATCCCACTATTAACGGTAACGACCAATTCTCAGATTGCAGTTTAAGTATCATTCAACCTATTGTGGATGGTGCAAGCTGCATTGTAGATGTCACTCCTGTAACCAATACTCCTCCAGCTATTACCTCTAGAGCGAGCACTGCTGCTACAACCAATATTGCTTATGATTATGATAGCGATGGCCAAGTAGAGTCTGCTGGTAGTGAGACTATTACTTATCAATTAGATTTCGGGCCAGTAGGCATGACTGTGGACATTAATGGTTTAGTGACTTGGACGCCTATTAGTGATCAAGAAGGGATACATTCAGTACAAATTACCGCAAGCAATCCATATGGTACTGATTCACAAAGTTTTGATATTGAAGTCGTTGCTCCAGCGGATGCTTCGGTAATCAATTTCAATGAATTTTCTTTGACTGCTTATGGAGGAAATCAAGACGTAACCGGAACGGTGTCTGTAACAGAGGGCGGTGCCACTTTGTTTATGCAAGGCAATAAATGGCAAAAAATTGATATGCCTTACATTGTAACGCAAGATACAATTTTAGAATTTGATTTTAAAAGCTCCGCAGAAGGTGAGATACATGGTATTGGGTTTGATAATAATATTAGTTTAAATGAAAACAAAATTTTCAGGGTGTACGGTAGCCAAGATTACGGTAATGATGAATATCAATACAGTGGTAGTGGGGATATTGAGCACTTTGTGATACCTGTTGGCGGCTATTATACTGGCTCAATGACTAACCTCTTTTTTGCTATGGACCATGACATAGGTAGTCCAACTGGCAACAGTTATTTTAGTCACATTCAAGTATATGAAGCTGGGGAAACCCCCGTTATTGTCGCGCCTAGTATTACCTCAAGTCCAAATCTTAGCGCAACTATCAATACCCCTTACGCATATGACGATGACAACAGGTTGAGTGCCGATGGTACCGCGATTATTTCTTACGAACTGTTAAATGGGCCTATCGGTATGTCTATCAGCCAAGAAGGCTTGATAGTATGGACACCAGATGAAACCCAAGGGGGCGAGCAGGTTATAGAAATTAGAGCATCTAACGCTGCTGGTATGGATACTCAAAGCTTTGTGGTGACGGTACTAGTTGCCACTGATGAATCAGTTCTTAACTTCAATGATTATTCAATTTTAAGTTATGGAGGCAGCCAAGATGTAAAAGGTACTGCTTCTGTAGAAGATGCTGGAGCAACACTTAAGCTTGAAGGTAATACTTGGAAGCGAATCGACCTAGATATACTTTTAACTTCAGATACTGTGTTGGCCTTTGATTTTAAAAGTACCTCTAAAGGAGAGTTACATGGCTTTGGCTTTGATAGTAATTTAAAGCTTACAGAAAATAGAGTATTTACGTTATTTGGCACGCAAGATTATGGTTATACAAATTACCTTTATACTGGTGACGGTGAATTTCAGCATTTCGAAATTCCTGTAGGAGCTTTTTATAAGGGCAGTTTTAGTCACCTTTTCTTTATGATGGATCACGATGTAAACAACCCTAACGGCAATAGTTACTTTAAAAATGTGCAATTGATCGATTAGCGGCTCTATGATTCTGAGCCTGTTACTAGCGTTGAAGGTTTGTAACAGGCTTTTTTATTCGTCATTTACAGGGTGAATTAAAGCAGCAATTTTTTATTAATTTGGATAAGCTAGCCTCCAATATTTGTTTTCACTAATACAAGACCTTTTTCGTAGCAAATGACTAAAACCTCACGAGCAAAGCCTAGAAAAACGAGTAAACCTAAAAAAACAGCCGTTTCTATATGGCGAAAACTTAACCCATTTATATGGTTCTTCCGCCACTGGGGTAAATTGGTACTAATATTTGTGCTCGTAATCGGTACATATGGAGTGTATTTAGACGCGCAAATTAGGCACACTTTTGCGGGTAATAAATGGCAGGTCCCCGCGCAAATATATGCTCGCCCCATGCACCTAGCATTGAAGCAAGAAATTAGCATTAAAGAAATTGAAGAAGAATTAATATTACTTGGCTATCGCAGGGTAACAAGGGCAGATAGCTCTGGTGAGTATCAGGTTTTAGGGCAAAAAATTCGAATTCAAAGGCGTATGTTTGAGTTCCCTCACGGGCCCGAGTCTATACGTAATATAGAAGTTACACTCAGTAACGAGCGCATTAGCAAAATTCAAAACTTAGATAGTCGTTCTGCCATTAGCGACTTTTATCTCGAGCCTTGGTTAGTTACTCGTTTAGTTAGTAGTGGTCGTGAAGACCGAATGTTAGTGCAAATTGATAATGTCCCTCCTATTCTCATGCAGGCGCTGGTGGCTGTTGAAGATAAGGATTTCTACAAGCATTTTGGTGTGGCTCCCTTGTCAATAATGCGGGCTTTGCTGGCTAATATTTCCGCAGGTCGCACAGTACAAGGAGGTAGTACCCTAACTCAACAACTGGTTAAAAATTTGTTTTTAACCCGCGAGCAAACTATTACCCGAAAGGTTAAAGAAGCCCTTATGGCGGTAATTATCGATGCTCGTTATAGCAAAGACGTGATCCTTGAAGCGTATTTAAATGAGGTGTTTTTGGGGCAAAATGGTGATACGGGCGTGTATGGGTTTGGACTAGCAAGTTACTTTTACTTCGACCGGCCATTAAACGAATTAAGTGTTGATGAAGTGGCAATTTTAGTGGGGATGATAAAAGGCCCGTCTTATTACAACCCCCGTAAAAACCCTGAGAGAGTTGCAGAAAGACGAAATGTTGTATTAAGACTGATGTTAGACGACAACCTCTTGTCTCCAAATGAATATCGATCTGCGGTAAATCTACCCATTACACTGGCATCAGGTGCAAGCCAAAAGAAAGACAAACATCCCGCATTTATGGACCAAGTACGCAGAGAGTTAAGGGATGTGTTGGATAATCCTGATATTCGCCAATCTGGTTTGAAAGTTTTCACAACGTTGGACTCAAATGCCCAAGTTAAAGCAGAGTTGGCGGTTGCTGAAGGGGTTGCCAAACAAGAAAAACGCATAGGTATAAATAATTTTGAAGCCGCTATGGTGGTATCAGATATCGATACAGGTGAAATACGCTCAATTGTTGGGGGGCGCAACACGGATTATGCGGGTTTTAACCGTGCCTTAGATGCCAAGCGCGCTATCGGTTCTTTGATTAAACCGGTCATTTATTTGACTGCTTTGGAGCTGCCTGAAACTTATAACTTAGCAACACATATAGCAGACGAGCCTATAAAGTTAAAAAGTACTCTTGGTAAAGTGTGGGAGCCACAGAATTATGATAAAAAGTTTCGAGGACAGGTTCCCTTGGTGGCAGCGCTTAGTGGCTCCTTAAACGTACCAACAGTGATTTTGGGGATGGAATTAGGCTTGGGTACTATCGCCGATACTATATGGCGATTAGGCGTAGAAGAAGAATTAGAACTCTATCCTGCTTTAACATTAGGGGCTGTTAATTTTTCACCTATACAAGTCAACCAAATGTACCAGACAATGGCTAATAATGGACAATATATACCACTGCACTCTATTACTTCTATAATGTCTCCCAACAACGATTTACTTTGGAATTTCGAAATAACACCCGAACAGAGAGTTGATGAAAAAGCGACCTACTTATTAAACTATGCCTTACATAAAGTGACCCTTGAGGGCACCGCTAAGTCGATTCGAGCCAACTTCCCTAATGTTAATATGGCAGGAAAAACCGGCACAACAGATGATTATCGAGATAGCTGGTTTAGTGGGTTCGATAAAAATATGTTGGTCACCAGTTGGATTGGTAAAGATAACAACGAACCGGTTAATCTAAGTGGTTCAAGTGGCGCTATGCAATTGTTTATTGCTTATCAAAAACAACAGGAACCGAAGTCCTTAGTGAGGCGCTTTCCTAAGGGCTTAGGTATTGCACACTTTGATAAAGAAACGGGAAACTTAAGTCGAGCAGGGTGTACAGATACCTTTAGCGTGCCAGCCATTACAGAGGCATTACCAGCTATCCCTAAAAAGTGTACAGGTGAATCAAGAGTGCCCGACAAGCCTAAAACCCTTTGGGAAAAACTCTTCGGAAAATAACTGACAATTAAGTTGGGCTTGAGTTCGGTTATGTAGCATCAAGTAGGGGACAACAACTAATAACTGTGAGCCACCACTTAAGTTATTTGTCTTGTACAACGATAGATTTAGTCAAAGCAGATTGACTGTTTTGAGTGCCAGATTGCCTAAAATCTTGAGTTTTGTTGAGGCGTTTTTGAATGTAGTTATTTATTGGTGGCGGTTTTGAACACTCTATATTGCCTCCAAGAAATCCGAGTAACACAGCTGTGGTCTTTTTGGTCGTTCCACCACAATCAGCTCTGACTTTTAGGCTTTCTTGGAGTTTTTCATCTTCTGTCATAAATGGATCTTTCTCTTCGGTATTAATGAAGGGAGAGTTTTTAGATTCTTGATAATTTCGTGAGGCTTGCTCTGCCATTCGCTGATGTTGTTGCTGCTGAAAACTTCCTAGGTGCCTTCTCGCCATGCTAGTAACAGGTTTACTAATTGTGGCTTTAGTTGAATCATTTTTTACTGGGGCAGTCTCCGCTGTTGGCACATTAGTCGTTTCGCTTTTTTCAGGCTTAGTTGCAGGCTCGACTTCTGCTTGAGGTGTTTCAATAACCGGTTCAGACTCGGGAGCTGCGGGCGGAGGCACTTTTGCCTCTACAATTTTTTCAACATCTCTGGAGTTAACTTTTAGTTGAGAGTCTGCGTTAACTGACGGTTTTTCTGCTGATATAGGTAGTGGCTCATCAACAGTGGGCTCTTCAACTTTAGCGATTGGTGCTATATCAAATATTACCCTAGCCTTGATAGGCTGTAATTCGTTTACTGCGGGTAGTGGGTTAGAAGAAAACGTCGTTGACCGTGCGATAATAATAATTAAGAGCGCATGGGCTAGTATAGAAAAGATTAAAAAGCGGTTTTTCTTCAACACGACAGGTGTTTAACTTCCTTGAAGTAAAAATGGAGCCATAGCCTATAGTAGAGTCTCGTAACAGTGGTTAAGTTCAATTACTTTAGTAAGATTTCCTAGCAACAATTTGCTACTAGGAAAAATTGAGTTTGTTGATGACTAGATAAAAGTAATGCGAGCAAATTTACGTTTACCTACCTGCAATATAACTTCATCAGCAGCGATAAACCTGTGCTTGGGGTCTGTCACTTTTTCACTATCCATTTTTACTGCGCCTTGTTTAATCATACGCATAGCTTCAGAGGTAGAGCTAACTAATTGCGCATCTTTGAGGGTATTAGCAATAGCTAAGCCTTCGGCACCTAGTTCAAATTCAAATTTTGGCATTTCATCCGGAATGGCATTCTTTTGAAAGCGCTGAATAAATTCATTATGGGCAACTGCTGCCGCTTCATCGTTATGAAAACGAGTAATAATCTCTTTTGCCAAGTCAATTTTAACATCTCTTGGATTGGTTCCATCAGCGACTTGTTGTTTAAGAGCATCAATTTCTGGTTTAGGTCTAAAGCTCAGTAAATCGTAGTAGCGCCACATTAATACGTCTGAAATTGACATGATTTTTCCAAACATCTCGCCAGGTGCATCGGTAATGCCAATATAATTCCCTAAGGACTTAGACATTTTCTGCACACCATCTAACCCTTCTAAAAGAGGCATCATCAATACAGTTTGTGGTCTTTGGCCTTCCGATTTTTGTAATTCGCGTCCCATCAATAGGTTAAACCTCTGATCGGTACCGCCTAACTCAACATCTGATTGTAAAGCGACAGAATCCCAACCTTGCACTAATGGGTATAAAAACTCATGTATGGCAATAGGTTGGCCGCCAGCATAACGCTTTTTAAAGTCATCTCGCTCAAGCATTCGAGCAACTGTTTGGTTGGCTGCAAGTTTAATCATGCCTGCTGCACCTAATTGCTCCATCCACTCTGAGTTAAAGCGTATAGTCGTTTTTGCAGGATCTAGAATTTTGAAAACTTGTTCTTTATAAGTTTCAGCATTCGCCAATACATCTTCTTTAGTAAGTGGTTTGCGGGTAACATTTTTGCCTGTTGGGTCACCTATCATGCCAGTGAAATCACCAATCAAAAATATTATCTCATGGCCTAATTGCTGAAAGGTACGAAGCTTGTTTATTAAAACTGTATGACCTAAATGTAAATCAGGTGCGGTAGGATCAAATCCTGCTTTAATTTTTAACGGCTTGCCTTCTTTTAATTTTGTACTCAGTTCGTCTTCTAATAATATTTCTTCTGCGCCTCGCTTGATTTCAGCCATCGCATTCTGCCAATCTGACATTTTTGTAACCTTGTAAAGTAATCGAGTATTTGTCTAATGCTTGGTATTTTACTAGTCAAGCCATAGCAATGAAAGGGCAATAGGTATTATTGCAAATAACATCTTTGTATTAGAGATATTCTACAATCGAGTAAAATCGAGACTAACGCTGGAAAATTCGACGTAATCCAGATATTCTGTTATCAAGCTTAATTTGAATTTTTTTCTCTGTGATCGCTAAGTCCTTTAAAAATATACCAAAACCCCATAAATGGATGATTTCTTCTGTTGCTGCCTTTTTGTGTCTTTTGTTTCTATTTCCATCCGATCCTGTCAGCGCATATAAAAATACAGCATCCACTTTAGAGATAGGTAAGCGTTACGATCTTGCTGTTAATTTTGATAGTTTGCCTATTAATGAATTCTCAGGACTTGATGAGTTACATGAAGTTCGTTCGTTTACGGTGAAAAAAGGTGACAATCTTGCCATTATATTTAAGAGAGCAGGGTTTACTCCTCAAGACACTTACCATGTCAGTAAAGCCGGAGATGATGCAAAAAAACTGTTAAAAATGAAGCCTGGACAAACACTAGATTTAGAAATTGATAAATCAGGTAAGCTTGTCTCATTAAAATACCCGTATTCAACGACTGACACTTTAATTATAGAACATGATGTAAATAATGATTTTGTGAGTAAAGTGCAAAGTAAAAAAGTAGACACAAGATTAAATTATGCTCAAGGTGAGATCGTTAGTAGTTTCTGGAATGCAGGCCGTGAAGCGAGTTTAAGTGATAATCAAATTATGAGCTTGGCTGGTATTTTTGGCTGGGACATAGATTTTGCTTTAGGTATCAGAGCGGGTGACCAGTTTTATGTGACTTTTGAAGAGCATTACATAGATGGTGAGTTTATTGAGAATGGCAATATCGTTGCAGCTCAATTTGTTAATCAAGGCGAATCCTATACTGCAGTGAGATATACCGATGGAAATTATTACACAGCGGAAGGGCGCAGTATGCGCAAGAGCTTTTTACGGGCACCGGTAAACTTTAGGTATATTAGCTCTAATTTTAACCCCAAACGTTTTCATCCTATCCAAAAACGTGTAAGACCTCATAATGGTACCGACTATAGAGCAAGTACTGGCACTCCTGTTGTTGCTTCAGGTGATGGAAAGGTCACGCATTCAGCCTATAATAAGTACAATGGAAATTATGTTTTTATTCAACATCCAAATGGAATCGTCACCAAGTATTTGCACTTCTCAAAGCGAAAGGTGAAAAAAGGGCAGAGAGTAAAACAAGGACAAGTTATTGGTCTAGTTGGCTCAACTGGCATGTCACAAGCTCCGCATTTACATTATGAATTTTTGGTTGCTGGGGTACATAGAAACCCTCGTACAGTTAGCTTGCCCAAAGCTGAGCCTATTGCAGCAAAAGAAAAGTCTAAGTTTATGACATTAGCTAATCAAGTTATGACTCAGTTAGACAATAACAAGCGTATTATGCTGTCTATGAACTATTAAATAGGGTTTTTGGAGAGTAAGTTATTGTTTAGCGAGATGATGGCTTTTTGGTATTAAGACTGACAGTTATAATTCAAAGTATTCAGTAAAGCATTTATAAAGTTGAGTTCCGCTCAATACTGAAGCCGAAGGAAAGTGTAAAATAGGAATCAAATCGCAAGGGGCCAAAATATTATGGGTTGCTTGGTCGTTGTCTAAATTATCTACGTTTAAAATCTTAGCCAATACTTGGCCTTTTGTTATCTCTTCTCCCGGCTGAGCCACATACTCCACTATTCCCCCTTCTTGTGTATAGAGTATTTTGTAGTCTTTTAAATATACGGCTTTGCGAATAATAGCCTCAGGGGTGCTGGTATCAGCAGGTAGGCACTTTTTAGCGGTTAAGAAAGCCATAATACTTTTGGCGTCATATTCGCCTTCTGTAAAATTCACCACCTCTTGGCTTCCCATCTCTAGGGTAAACGCTTCGACTTTAAAATTTATCGCTTGTTGACGTTTGGCACTGACTAAATCTGATAATAACCACCAAGGGCAAAAAGTGGCTTCATCTAATGCTCCTGAGAACACTTGAGGGATTAAAATGACGTGTGGGATATTAAATAGTCTTGCAGACTCCTTGGCATATTCAGGCACGTAAATATGTCGAGTGGCTACGGGGCCATTATGTAAATCTAATACAAAATCGGCGTCAAAGGCGAGTTGTTGAAGCTTGAGGTTAAGTCGTTGCGCTAAACCAATGCCCCATGTTTCATTAAGTCTCTTTTGTAATTGTTCTTTTATTTGGGAACGAAATCTTTCTTTAATAGACGGGATTGATTCATTGTCATTAATAGTGGCCGCAAACTCCTGTATCAATGCTTTATCGTAGAAGTACCCTCTATTCCAATTGGTGCCATTTACCGGGTCAAAACGGCCTAAGGTATACTCTCCCGCCTTAATATTGGTCCCAACTGGATTGCAATTTGGGACTAATATTATTTCGCCATTTAATGGTATATGTTTGAGGAATTGAATAAGTTGATAAATTACCACATTACCTTGAACTTCCGCGCCATGTATTGAGCTTTGAATGTAAACTTTTGGGCCTGGCTGTACGCCGATAAAGCGGTACAAAGGGACATTCATATTACGGCCAGAAGCATTCTGAGCAACAACAATATGTTCTTTTATCAATTTATTCATGGGTGATAGCTGCTTTGTAGTACTTAAACAAATAGATGGTAAGTAAAAGCTAAGGTTTTGACGCAGGGAAGTGAGGAGAAATTGAGCTACGCACACCATTTCCCCATAGAATAGCTTCGTTAAAAAGGCTATGTAATAGCTTTTGGTCTATTTCGAGAATTTTTGAAATACGAATGACTTTTAACCAGTTTCCACTTTCGAATGCTTTAACTAACAACAAATAAAGGGATAGATCATTTTGATTGCCACATAGAGCTTCTTTAACCTCATCTACTAGAGGCAATTTATTGACCAATGATTTCATATCTTGGTCTAGCAGTGCATCTATGAGTGAAAATAAGCCTACTAAGAATGCTGTTGGAGGGTTACTACCAATATTTTTTTCAATTCCCACTAAATCACAAAATTTAGCGCGAACTAATGATAAATGAATAAGCTCAGTAGGTTTGTCGTCGGATAGATTGGTTAAGGCTAATAGAGCGATGAATTTCTTGATTTCTACTTCACCCATATAATTTAAAGCATGGCGTAACGAAGTGATTTTATAACGCTTATTTATCATAGGGTTATTGATAAATCTAAGTAGCATATAGGACAAACCTACATCGTGCTCTACTACACTATTAATACTTTCAATGTCGAATGACTCGCTAGAACTTGCCCCCATTAATTCGACTAAAGTTAGTTTCGAAGTGGGGAGATGCCCTTGTGATACTGACTCGGGACGTGCGAAAAAGTAGCCTTGAAAATAATCAAACCCAATATCTTTATAAATATTAAAGCTATCTTGGGTTTCCACATTGTCAGCAATGAGTTGTACGTTTTTATCTCTTAATTGAGCTACATTACTAGATAATTTATCGTAATCACCTTGATGAGTGTTTACCTTAACCATATCTACAAGATTTAAGTGTGCATGTGACTTATCGCCTAATTGATATCCATATAAAGCAATTTTATAGCCTAAATTCTTTACGTGTTTACATAGGCTCTGCAAACTATCCGTGTCATGGCTATTTGCAGCTAATTCTACTACCACGTTTTCTGGGGTTAGTGATGATGGCAAGCCATTTAAGAGTGTTTCGGACTGGAAATTTATAAAGGATTTTTTATTGCATGAAATGTCATCTAAATCGAGAGTTTGGTATCTTTTTGCAATAAGTTCATTAGTTGATTCATCTCTTTCTAAATGGGGGTAATAATTATTTTTACCGTCCCTAAACAAAAGCTCATAGGCGAAAACACTTTTTTCTTTATCAAGTATTGGTTGTCGAGCTACAAAGGCAAACATGTCGTTCCTATTTGTTTTTATTTTTTATATGAAGCATAGTTGATACTTCAGTAGTAAAAGATTGATCATGATCATTTTACAAGTAAAAAAATAATTAATACAGTAGCCATTGGTCTTAACGAGAGTATATTTGATCTCAATTATGCTGTGTTTCGTAGGCTACATTATTAGACTTACCAAGTTAATTTTAGACGTTTTTATTCTTTAATGGGCAGAATTATTGCATTGGCAGCTGATTAGTTACTTTATTGTTTCTACTACATTGGAATTTTTTACGAATTTAACGGTCTATTTACGCGAGCCCCGAAATTAATGATGTAAATGACTATGATTTGAGTCGCAGGGGGCATTTATTTTTGATAAAATCGCGAGCTATTGTGCAATTGGAGGTCACTATATGAGTACAGATTTACGGGCACTGACATTAACTGTCCCTCAAACAGGTAGTATTGAAACTTACGTTCAGGCGGTAAGTGGCATTAATATGCTATCGGCTGAGGATGAACGTAGTCTTGCAGAGCGTTTACAAGAAGATGGCGATTTACAAGCGGCAAGAAAGCTAATTATGTCCCATTTGCGTTTTGTTGTGCATATAGCTAAATCTTATTCCGGATACGGGTTACCTCAGGCTGACTTAATTCAAGAAGGTAACATTGGCTTGATGAAAGCGGTAAAACGCTTTGATCCGACTGTTGGTGTTAGGTTGGTATCTTTTGCTGTGCATTGGATTAAGGCTGAAATTCATGAATTTGTATTACGCAACTGGCGTATAGTTAAAGTTGCCACTACAAAAGCACAGCGAAAACTTTTCTTTAACCTGCGTAAAAATAAAAAACGGTTAGGCTGGTTTACTCATGCTGAAGTACAAAAGGTGGCTGAAGAGTTAGGTGTGAGCACTAAAGAAGTGTTGCAAATGGAAGCGCGTATGAGCAGCCAAGATCAAGCTTTTGATTTATCTGCTGATGACGATGAAAGTGGTAGTTTTGCTCCAGTTCAATTTTTAGAAGATAAGTCTGCTGACGTAGAAACTGACGTCATTAACGCTGACTGGGATTCTAATGCATCAGGTAGATTGTATGCCGCGATTAAAACTCTAGATGACCGTAGTCAACATATTATTCAAACTCGTTGGTTATCTGATGATAAAACTACACTGCAAGATTTAGCGGATAAATACCAAGTATCAGCAGAGCGTGTTCGTCAAATTGAAAAGAACGCAATGAAAAAATTACAAAATGCTATGGCAGCGTAAGCAAAGTTTTTAATAATATTAAAAAGCCCTAAGCGATTAGGGCTTTTTTTTGCTTATATTTCTAACTTATTCTGAAGTGATAGATTTAGTCAATACAGGTAAAATCCAAAAGTCTCCGGTAAACTCTGCTACCGCATTGTCTCCGTCTAAAATTGCTACGCTTAATTGTATATGGCATTTTTTCTTTTTAAGTAAAATGTCAAACTTTCCAGATAAGGACTCTATATTGCAAATGGCTCTAGGTTGCATAGTGATGGGTTTATGATAGTGAATATTGCCATCTCCTAAAACAATTTCACCTTCTAATCCTTTCTCTTTTAGCTGCAAAAAAATCATCCCCCAACCTGTTAAGGTAGCTAAAGAAAAAATACTTCCCGCAAACATGGTGCCGTGTAGGTTTATATTCTTATTTAGCGATGCTCGACTTTCTAATGTACGACCAGTGTATTGGTGCAGCTTGATCCCCATTTGTTCGCTAATAGGAATAGTGTCGTGCCAAGTTTCTTGAAGCAATTTACACCACTTGGGGTGTAAGGTGAGTATATTGGGGTCAACCAGACGCTTGACCATTTGTTGTCTCTGCTGCTCTCCTAGCTCTTTTGAGGGCTCACTTTCAATCTCAAATCCCATACTTTGAAAAAAAGGAATAGAAAGCGCCGTGCTATTTGTAACTATACGAACTGCACCTTCAACTCTTGCTACAGACTCTAAAGAGGAAACGAGCATACTTGCTAGACCTTTACCTTGGTAGGCTTTTTCAACAGCCACATGCCTTACCTGTGCTTCCTCTGCTGTATTCATATGCACACGGCCAATAGCAATAACCTCTCTTTGACTATTGCGAATTAACCTATGTTCACTGACTTGTTCGTATTCGTCTTTTTCAGAGCCTTTTGGGAAGTTCCAAGGAGCACGCAACATTTTCCAACGAAAGGTAAAATACTCTTCGTAGTCCTGTTCGCTAGTTAGTTCTTCAATTTTATACATTTAAGGTGTCCGAGGTTGAGTACCTAAATTTAAGTACTTCATACTAAATGTCAGTAAAGAAGCATCCTTTAAGCCAGTAGAGTATTAAAGCGTAAAAGCTTGCAAGCGGCAAACTATACTTGTAATTGAAATGTTACAGGGCCATCGTTTACCAGTGAAACCTGCATATCAGCGCCAAACTTACCGGTTTCACATTTAACATTACTCTGCCTGCATTTTTTCACAAAATAATTGTAATACTCGAGACCTTTTTCCGGCGTTGCCCCCTTTGAAAAGCTGGGCCGATTACCACTTTTGGTGTCTGCGACTAAGGTAAACTGGGACACAATGAGCAACTCGCCCTTTACCTGTTGAATATTGAGATTCATTTTATCGTTTTCATCAGAAAAAATTCGATAATTCAAAACTTTTTGGCTGAGTTTATCGGCTTTTGTTTGATCGTCGTTTTTTTCAACGCCTAACAAAACCAAGCTACCAGGGCCTATTTCACCTACTACTTCGCAGTTTACTTCAACTTTAGCATGCTTAACTCGCTGAATTAAGGCAATCATGATTGCTCCTTATAGAATTTGAATACATCTCTGGTTGCTCGACATAAAGCTTGTGAGGTGTTTTTCTCCCCTGCGCTATGACCCGCTTCAGGAATAATTGAAAGTTTACTGTTATCTAATACCTGATGTAATGAGTAAGCGGACTCTACTTTGCAAACAGTATCGTAGCGACCATGTATGATGTTTATGGGTAGATCTTTAATTTTAGCTGCATTATCTAATATGTGATTTTCAGGAATGAAGCATTGATGCTTTATATAATGACACTCTAATAAGGCTAAGCTAATTGCCCGATGTACATCAGGTATTAACTGGTCTTCGTTAATTTGGTTATGTAATTTACTGATGCGGACTTCCCACAAAAACCAAGCTTTGATGGCAGCCATCTTGTGAACTTCGTTATCGCAGGTGAAAATATCATAATAAGCATCAACTATAGATTGGTTGGCAAGCTTTGGTTTAATGGGTTTTAAAAATTCGTTGTAATATTCTGGGAATAATTGTGCTGCTCCGCCTTTTTGGTCTAAGTACCAACTATAGTCTTCTTTTCGAGCTAAAAATATCCCTCGTAAAATCAGACTGATGATGGCATTAGGCTGCTCAATTGCAACAAGCAAAGCCAAGGTTGACCCCCAGGAACCACCGAATAGTACCCATTTATCTATCTTTAAATAGCTTTGAATTGTTAGGACATCCTGCACCAATAACTGGCTGGTGTTATGTTCTAAATTACCAAATGGTAAGGATTTACCACACCCTCTTTGATCAAAACCTATAATTCTGTAATGTTCAGGATCGAAAAATTGACGATAAGCTGAAGATATTCCGGCTCCTGGTCCACCATGTAAAAATAAAACGGGGATGCCGTCTGGGTTGCCTGTTTGTTCAAGGTATAACTGGTGCCCATCAGATACATTAAACATTTCAGTTTTGTAGGGGGAAATTGCTGGAAAAAGTTGCATTGTCTTACATATCTCATTTGTTAATTGCCTAGCTTTGCTTTAATTTACTACTTAATTGATAGAATCGTTATTATTTTTATAGGAGTTTTAAAATGGCGGGACAAGGTTCGGGCGGTAATGTTATCGCAGCAATTTGTAATGTGTTTATCGCAGGCTTAGGGCAGTTGGTACAAGGTAGAATATTAGCTGCCATTGTTTTCTTTTTACTGGTTTGGGTTAACTATGCACTAGCGGCAACTGGTATTTTGTTTTTTATGGCAGTGTTTGGGTTTATCTTTCATGTTTGGGCAATTATAGACGCCGCGAAATATAAAGGGTGATTATGAAAAAGTTACTTATAGTTCAAGTGATATTGATCTTGGCGGCATGTCAAACTGCGCAAAAAGCTTATTATTCAGCTTGGGAAACTGTTGGAGTAGAGAAGCGAGATATTCTTGTTGACCGTGTTGAAGATGCTAAAGAGTCTCAAGAAGACGCACAACAACAGTTTAGCTCTGCATTAGATGAATTCAGCCAGTTAATTAATTTTGATGGTGGAGAGTTTCAGAGTGTTTATGAACAGTTAAAAGACCAATATGAAGCCAGTGAAGACTCTGCAGAAGCGGTTACCAACCGAATAGATAAAGTTGAAAGTGTTGCAGAAGCATTGTTCGATGAGTGGCAGGAAGAGCTAGAAGCATATACTAATACTACGCTTAAGCGTGACAGCCAAATGAAGCTTAAAGAAACTCAGCGTAACTATAAGTCTTTAGTGAGTGCAATGCGTAAAGCTGAAAGCAAAATGGCTCCTGTTTTGTCTGCATTGAAAGACAATGTTTTGTATCTAAAACATAACTTAAACGCCAGCGCGATTGGAGCTTTGCAAGGTGAGTTTAGTGGGATAAAGAAAGAGATTAATCAATTAGTATCAGAAATGAACACTGCCATTTCTGAATCTAATAAATTTATTTCTAGTATTCAAGGAGAGTAATAACCTTATTATGATGAGGGAACTGACGTTTCCTCATCATTTTCAGTAAATTTATTCTCAGACTCCTCATCTAAAAATATCTCTAAGACTCTTGTAAATTCAGCCCCTACTAAAACCACAATCCAAGATAGATACACCCATAAAAATAGAATTGGGATCACAGCTAATGCGCCATAAATCACCTGATATGATGGAAAGCTAGTGATATAAAACGCAAATCCCTTTTTACTTAGCTCAAATAAACTAGCCGCCACAAACGCCCCAGCCAGAGCGTGTTTAGCTTCAATTTTTTTGTTCGGTACCAACATATACAAAATAAAAAAAGCACTAATAGACATCAAAAACGGCACAAATTTTAATAAGAAGGTTGTGAACCCAAAGGTGTATTCTTCTGCATAATTAGCTAAACCCACTAAATACGAGCTCACGGCAACACTCGCTCCCATCAGCAGTGGACCTAGAGTTAATACCATCCAATAAATAGCGAGAGTGAAAACTAATGGCCTGTCACTTTTAGCTTGCCAAATGCGATTAAGGGTCTTGTCAATGTTAGAAATCAACATTAATGCCACTACCATCAAAGATAAAATTCCAATGGCTCCCATGCCAGAAGCATTGCTAATGAATTCTGTCATATAAGTGCTTACTTGGCTTCCTGCTGAAGGTATAAAACTTTCAAAAATCAGTTCTTCTATTTCCCCTCTTGTATCTGCAAAAGCAGGGAATGCAGATAAAATGGTAAAAAATACCATAATGAAAGGCACTAAAGATAACAGTGATACATAAGCAAGGTGCCCTGCTGAGACTGTAATATTGTCTTGTTTTACATGGTTAACAAATAGAGATAAAAATGCCTTAGACTGCTTGAATAAGGCAAGAAGGTTTATCTTTGAAATTAATATACTAGGCATGAGTTTGCTAATTGTTAAATGAGTTAATTGCTAGTCTGCTCTAACGCCCAACATATGGCAAATAACATAGCTCAACTCACTGCGGTTCAAGGTATAGAAATGAAAGTTTCTGCTCCCTTCTTTAGCTAATAACCTCACCATATCCATAGCTATACTCGCGCCCATAAGATTACGGGTAGTTTGGTCGTCTTTATCTAAACCACCATACATTTTGTGTAACCATTGAGGAACGTGCACATTAGTAAACCCTGCAAAACGCTGTAACGTTTGATAATTTGTCACGGGTAAAATGCCTGGCACTATATCTAAGTCAATGCCGCCGCCGCCGCGCGGTCACGAAAACGTAGAAACACTTCTGGTCAAAAAAGAACTGACTGATAGCTTCTGTGGCTCCCGCATCAGCTTTACGTTTCAGGTTTAGTAAATCAAATTGAGCATTAGGGGCTTCTGGGTGTTTCTCAGGCTAAGCCGCAACCGCAATATCAAAATCGGCCACATCTTTTAGCAATGTCACTAAATCAGATGCATAAGATTGAGGTTTAGCTATGCCTTCTGGTAAGTCACCTCTAAGGGCGACAATTTTTCGAATGCCGCTGTCCCAATAATCCTTGGCTATTTGAATTAGTTCTTCTCGCGAGACATCAACACAGGTTAAGTGAGGGACTGATTTAATACCGGTTTCTGCTTGAATACGTTTGACGACATCATGAGTTCTGTCACGTTAACCACTATTTGCGCCATAGGTAACTGACATATAGGCAGGCTTTAAAGGGGCCAAACGTTCAACAGACTTCCACAGGGTTTGCTCCATAGATTCAGTTTTAGGAGGAAAGAATTCAAACGACACACTTATGTCTTTTACTTCTGATAATGATTGATTTAATGCATCTATGCCGCGTGCGTAAGATACAGTGATATTCTCCAAAATATTTAGCCGTCTAGACGTCTAAAATGAGCTTTGTATGTAAAGCCATCAAGATGTTTAGCAGTCTATCGTTGACCTTTTCTACGTAATGTTTAGAATTTCCCCGTATAAGAAAGATAAAACTTGGTAAATTTTAGTAATGACAGACTCAACAAAGTGGAATGGAGAGTATATTCACCCTTACGCTGAACATGGTAAAAAAAGTGAATTAGTTAAAAAGGTCACGGTTTCTATTCCTCTCAAAGTATTAAAAGTATTAACTGATGAGCGTACAAGGCGGCAGGTTAACAATTTACGTCATGCAACCAATTCTGAGTTGTTGTGTGAAGCTTTTGTGCATGCTTTTACTGGTCAACCTTTACCGGACGATGAAGACCTTGAAAAAGATAATGCCCAGCGTATTCCAAAAGAAGCTAGACGCTTAATGCAAGAAATGGGGTTGGATGTAGAGAGTGATATAGAGGAGGATTAATGTGAAAACGTTGTAAAATGCCTTTTTGATTATTTGCTATATTCACAATGTATGGGGTATATCCTTGCGTAGCCATAACAAGAATGGTTTACGTGGAGTAATTTAGATACTCAAAACCCGCGTAGCGACTCTTTAAGCGTAAGCATATTTCCCTCCTTTGGCCAGCGCTTGTTGGTAACCTTCGCGAGCATGAATCGCTTCCACAAAGCGTGTCACGTTTGGTAAATCACTAGCTGCTCCTCTGGCGACGGCTGCTTCTAGTGGAAAACTCATCTGAATATCTGCACCTGTCAGCTGTTCTCCAGCAAACCATGTACTGCGCTCTAAATGTTGCTCGATAAACTGCATGTTGTTTTGAATAATAGGGCCGTAATACGCAGCCATAAGTTTGTCTACTATTTTGTAAGCTATTATTTTTACAAACCAAGGTTTGGCTTTTTCTTTGGTTTTATCTAATACCAATTTCGCTACCAGAGGCGGCATTAGTGTACCCTCAGCGAAATGTAACCAATACACATATTGTCTATGTAATTCTGTGCCTAGCTCTAGCTGGATTAGCTCAGCTGAACTTGCTTGATTTGCGTAGGTGTTGATCAAATATTCAATAATCGCTCCTGATTCAGCTACTCTAACTTCACCATCGGTAATGATGGGAGATTTGCCTAAGGGGTGGATTTTTTTTAACGAGCTTGGGCCTAGGTTTGTTTCACTATCTCTCTGATAGGATTCTATTTTGTATTCAAGGGATAGTTCTTCGAGTAACCATAGGATTCGCTGTGAGCGGGAGTTATTTAGATGGTGTAAAATGATCATATTAATTTCCAGTTTAGCCAAGTCTTAGATATCAATGATTATGTATACGTACAAAAATAGAGTAGAACCACTTATCTATGAAAATTGTTATCTATTATTGGGGTTGATATGCAGTGCTAAGTGTCTATTGGAGTTATTTGGGTCTCACTCCAGCCAGCGAACCTTTTTCTATTACTTGTGTTTTAATCCACTGCCAAAGGGCTGGATTAGCACCTTCAATCGCACTATTTTTTGCTAGTATTTGCTCTATTGTCACATCATGATCAAGCCAACTCTGGCAACCATTGTGAATATTTTGAATTACTGGCATGAGCCTATCGATGGCTTTAGCAAACTTAGCTTCAGGCGTTTCAGCATGTTCGAATTCAATCCATAATTCTAAGTAGGCGTGGTTTTGCTTTTCTGGCAATAGGGCAAAAATTCGCTTGGCCGCTTCTAGCTCATTTTCATAGTCATCATGATTTGCATCATAAGCGAATTTGTCACCTGTATCGATTTCTACAATATCGTGTAATAACAACATGGTGATGACGGTGAGGGCATCGGTTTTTTGCTCAGCATAGGGTAGCAATGTCAAAGCAAGTAAAGCTATTTGCCAACTATGCTCTGCGCTATTTTCATAACGATTAACCCCAACGGGCTTAATTTTTCTGTCGACGTTTTTTAATTGTTCTACTTCAACAATGAAGTGGGTAATTTTTTGAAAGTCATCTGTCATAGTAGGCTCATTGTGTTTTTAATCGTATGATTTTAATTGTTCGGGTGCTATTCCCCCGATGGGTCTAAACTCGCAAAGTATGCTGAAAGGTTATCTATATCTGTATCGCTTAGGTCTGCCACCATAGGTGTCATTATCATATTCTTACGTACACCATTTCGAAATGCTTTTAGCTGTAACACTAAGTACTGTTCTTTTTGGCCAGCTAAATTGGGATACGTTGGAATTTGTGATATGCCGTTAATTCCATGGCAAGCTGAACATACAGTGGCTTTCGATCTTCCTGCGGTAATATCAGCTGCAAATGTACTGTAACATACTGAACTTAAAGTAGAAAATCCGAGAATGAATATTAGGGTTCGTAAATTTTTCATGGCTGCCCTTTGATGTTTAACTTTGGGTGGATGAAGCTTCATATTGTTGTGAAAAATAATTGCATCCACCCTAAGATTTTTCTCATATCACAGAACTTACTGCACCAGTTTGTTAAGTCAAGCTTAGGCAGCGGATAAAGGCTCATTTAAAGGTTGTGAGCTAAGCATTAGCAGGTTATCTAGAATTTGATCATGAAGGTATTAATCAAACAACCATATGAGGATATGCCTGTTTATGGTAAATATAGTCAATTGACCCCTTGGAGGGGATTTATTTAATATTTCTATTGGTAGTTAAATTTACCCATTAAGCGTTCGCAGCAATAATAAAACCTACAAGGTGCTAGAAGATAGATATGAAGAAAAGGTTGTTAAATCAATTAGCTATTAGTTGTGTTGTGGCTCTCTTTTTGTTAGTCAGTAGCGTTCAATCTGAAGAAGTATTTTTTGACGATGAAGTTAATAACATTGATCTTCTCAATAAAATAATGTGGTTACAGACAGACAAATACTTGCAGTTATCTGATGTGCAAAATCTTGAGAATTGGCGGCTTAATGCTATGCCAAATAAACTGAAAGAAGATAAAAGCTTATGGGGGTCTATCGATTTATACCGTTCAATTTCAAGTGATGAGCCTTTTGTTTTTAAAATTGGTAACCCTTTACTTGATTACGTCGACGTATATTTATTGGATTCTAAAAATCGAATATTAAGTTCCTACTTAATGGGGGCAAAACGGGAGTTCTCTAAACGACCCTTTGAACATAGATTGTTTATGGTGCCTATTGACCCCCGTCAGTCTGTTATCAAAGTTTTCTTCAAAATACGTGACGATGGACCTATTGTATTTCCAGTAACGTTAAATAAACAGTCTAACTTAATTGTTAATGAGCAACATTTATTGTTAGCGACTGGGTTTGTTTGTGGTGGCTTAGTATTATTGGGAGGGTATTTTTTCGCGACCTACATATTTTTACGTAGCCCTGTACGGTATTGGTTTGCGGTATCTAATGCTCTTTTCTTTTTGTTCTTTTTGAACATCAAAGGCATGTTGGGGCAATTTACAAGCTTCACAACTTATATCTCAAATATAAACGCTGCATTATTTGGCGTTCTTTTAATTACTATTGCTAAAGTAACTTTCTCCATCTTAGAAGCAGTACCTACAATTTGGCGCCATTCTTTTTATGCTCTTGGGTTTGTGACCGTCGCCATGGCATTTTCTGCCGATACCAATAGCCAAATTATTTTTGCAGTGTTGATGTCTGCTCTATCTTGTCTAATCATTTTTATCATGGCTTTTATTTATAACAAAAGTGATAAGAAAGTCGCTAATTTAGCTTGTTTAGGAGGGCTTTCGCTTATTGCAATTAGCGGCTTTACTCGTGTTAGTTTGTACCTAGCAACCGTGCCAATATTTGAATCAGTTTCATTTATTTTTACCGTATTTATCATGCTAGGTATGGTGTTAATTGCGTTGTCGATAGAAGGGCACGAACGAGTATTAATAAAGCGGCATCATTTAAAACAAGAAACAGCTATAACCGATTTACATCATTATTATGATTTCTTTCAAAATTCCGCAGAAGGCTTGTTTACCTCTAAAGTGGATGGGGAACTTGTATCTGTTAATCCTGCAATGTGCAGTCTATTTGGTTATAAGAACACTAACGAAATGCTGCTACGGATGAACAAGGCTGATGAGTTTTATGCCGATTCTTCAGACCGTGAGCTAGTCTTGGGTGAAATTCATAAAAGTGGAAAAGTGATAGGTAAAGAAATTAGAGGTATTCGTAAAGATGGTAGTGAGTTTTGGTTTTCAATTTCAGGGCAAATAAAAGAGCAAAATGATGTACGTTATTTGTTTGGTTCTATTTTCGATGTTACTGCACGAAAACAGTCAAATATGAGCCTTAAATATTTAGCCACACATGATTCCTTAACTGGAGTCTTTAATCGTCGTGAATTTGATGCTCGATTAGATAGCGAGTTATGCCAGGCTAAAAGTCAAAATACGGACCTAACGTTACTCTATTTAGATTTGGAGCAGATCAAGCAGGTAAACGATACCTGTGGCCATAAAGCAGGCGATTTACTAATAAAACAACTGTCTTTAAAGTTAGATTCGGTGGTTTCAGGTAAAGGCATGTTGGCAAGAATTGGGGGAGATGAATTTGCAGTGTTATTAGTTGGTGATGAAGCTTCTATGGCTTACCTAATAGCGAATGAACTACTAAATGTAGTGAAAGAATTTCGGTTTACTTGGGAAAACAGAGTATTCACTCTAGGAGTGAGTGTTGGGCAGGCAACTTGGCAGCCAAATATTAGCACTCCTGAGCAACTAATGAGTATGGCAGATTCCGCGTGTTACCTTGCAAAGAAAGGAGGGGGAAACAAAATTCACACCTACTCTTCGGATGATCAAGGTATGCAAAGGTACGATAAGCAGTTGTCTTGGGTGTCGAGAATAAATGAGGCATTACAAACAGAACAGTTCGAATTGTATTACCAGCACTACTTACCTTTAGGTAAAAAGAGCACTGGCCATCAATATGAACTATTACTGAGAATGCCCCAGTTAGATGGAGACATTATTCTTCCAGAAACGTTTCTGCCCGCGGCTGAGCGATACAACTTGTCGGCTAAAATAGACCGTTGGGTAATTGAGTATTATTTTAAATGGTTAACGAAACATCCTGAACACCTTGAAGAGTTAACCCAAGTAAGTATTAATTTAAGTGGTCATTCAATAGGTGATAAGGAATTAAAGTTATTTATTTTAAGTGCTTTTGAAAAGCATAATATTCCTTACCATAAAATAAGCTTTGAAATAACCGAAAATACCGCCATAGTTGCGATGGAAGAAACCTTGGAATTTATTAATACATTTCAAAAGTTAGGCTGCTTATTTGCCTTGGATGATTTTGGCAGTGGCATAACGTCTTACAATTATTTGAAAGGTCTACCTATTGACCAAGTAAAAATTAATGGCAGTCTTGTAAAAAATATTTTAGTGGACCCAATTGATTTGGCTATGGTGAATTCTATTCACGACATTACTAAAGCAATGGGGATGGAAACTGTTGCAAAATTTGTTGAATCCACTGAGGTTATGGTGGCACTAGGTAAAGCTGGGATAGACTTTGCTCAAGGTTATGGGATTACTAAACCTATGCCTCTTCTAGACTTTCAGAAATACTAATCGTAATAGGGACTTTCATAACTAATACTAGCATCACGAAAGTAAAGGACTTGTAAACAAAGCAAAAGTGCCCATATAGTTGATACTTTTATGCTTGTTATTGACTGATCTATATTGAATAAAATTGGGTAGATCTCATAGAAGTTTAAGTACTGGTTGATATCCACATAGCTTAGCCTTTTTGGGTAAGTATTCTAAGGTATTCGCACCCAGAAAATTTTTACCTTATTTGAAATATATATAGAAAAATATGACGATTAGTGCCGAAAAGTATCAATATGTAAGTTCTGCCAAATTACCTACTCGCTGGGGCCAATTTACAATTCATGGATTTGAAGAGCTTGACTCTGGCCAAGAGCATGTTGCCTTGTCGTATGGTGAATGGTCGGCTGAGGAAGTCATTCCTATGCGTATTCATTCAGAGTGTTTAACTGGCGATGCTTTATTTAGCACTCGATGTGACTGTGGCGCTCAGCTTGAAAAAGGTTTACAAAATATAGTGAACAACGGCAAAGGAGTAATCTTGTATTTACGCCAAGAAGGACGAGGAATTGGTTTGCTCAATAAAATCAAAGCCTACCAATTGCAGGATAATGGCATGGACACAGTAGAAGCCAATGAGCACCTGGGGTTTGACGCAGATTTAAGAGACTACAGCATTTGTCGACTAATGCTGGATACCCTAAAAGTTCAAAATGTTAAATTAATGACTAATAACCCTAAAAAGCGCGCAGCGCTTGCTCTCATGGGGATCAATGTGGCGGAACGTGTACCGATTGATCATGGTGTTACAGATGACAATAGGCATTATATTCAAACTAAAACTGAGAAACTGGGCCACCAATTTACGCCAGAGCAATATATCAAACGTTAAGGCTTTTTTTTGCGATCTTATTAAATTTCAGTTTGTATTCAGTCACTGTTAAGTTTACGCCCTGTATAACTACTCCTACGATTTGTTCTGCAATTATTTGTTGAACACTTAAAAGTCATAAGAGGAAAAGGTTATGGGAAATAAGAACAAGTACCTGCTGATATATTTATGTATTTTATGCGTGGTTGTTGGGAGTCTAGTGCAGTTGGCACAAGCTAAAGAGCAAAATTCATCGCTCACTCAAGAATCAGATTCCATCTTAGCTCAAGCTGAGATCGATCAAATGTTGGCTCCGATTGCCTTATATCCCGACACTTTGTTATCTCACATTTTGGTTGCATCTACCTACCCCTTGGAAGTGGTTCAAGCGGCTAGATGGCGTAAAGCTAATCCTAGTTTAGATGCTGAACAAGTCCTAGATGACCCAGCAACTCAAGGTTGGGACCCGAGTGTACAGGCGCTCGTTCCATTTAATGATTTATTACAAACTTTGAGTGATGATTTAAAGTGGTTGCAGGAATTAGGTGAAGCATTCTTATTTAATGAAGAGCAAGTGTTATCTAGTATTCAAGCTCTACGCCAAAAAGCTTACGCCTTAGGTACGCTAAAGGATAGCGAGTACCTGAATGTTGAGCTGCAAGATAGTGAAGTCATTATTGAACCCGTGCAAAAAGAGGTGGTTTATGTACCTTACTATGATACCCGCGTTGTATATGGCAGCTGGTGGTGGCACCATCGTCAACCGCATAGATGGCATAGGCCTCTTCATAGCGTCTTGGTTTCAGGTTTCTATTGGAGTCTTGGCTTTCACATTCGTCCTAGCTTTTATTTTGGTGGATTCTTTTGGCCTAAACGCCATGTGTTTGCTGACTATAATTACCGTCGTGACTCAACAAAACATTGGTCAAACCATAAAACTAAGACTCACAAAGTAAAAATTAAAGAATCACAACGTTGGGCTCATAATAGTAAACATAGACGAGGTGTGCAGTATCATAAAAGTGGTCAAAAAGTTGTGTATGTCAATAGTAGTAAAAATGGCCGTTTGGCGATTGTAAAAGATAACAAAGGCGGCAGTAAGCACAATAAAAAGCGAGTCATCAAGTACGATAACCATTCTCAGAAGCTAAACAGCAAGCGCGTGAAAACAGCTTTGCAGACTAAAAATACGCAACAAGGTAAAAGTAAAAAATATGCAAAAAGTAAGCATGAAACACACCAGAAGCAGCTAAACGTTAATTCAAATTATGGTAAGCAACATACCAATGTCAATAAACAGACTTTAACTGACAAAAAGAAATCAAAGTCTCAACAGCATGCGAATAAAAAGGCGAATAAAGTAGATAAATCACAATATCAAGCTGCAAACTATAATCGCCAAAAGCAGGTTAAATCGACTAAACAAAGCTATAAAACTAGTCGCTCTAACTCGAATAGGCAGAACTATAAAGCGCAAAACAAATCGGGTAAAACGAACCGTAATAGCCAGAACCGTCATCAGTAAAAACATTAATATTAAAGCTTAGTTTCTCAGGTTATTATCATTCTAATTGATTGATAATAATCTGGGGTTTATTGTGAAGATTCAAGTTGATGATTTAACTCATCCTAAAATAAAGCAGTTATTACAAAAGCACTTGGAGGACATGTTTGCTACCTCCCCTGAAGAAAGTGTACATGCTTTAGATTTATCTGGATTGCGTCAGTCTAATGTAACTTTTTGGAGTGGGTGGAAGGGAGATGAATTACTTGGTTGTGGTGCGTTGAAAGTGTTAACTGCCACTCATGGCGAGATTAAATCAATGCGAACTGCTGAACATCATAGCCGCAAAGGTGTAGCCACTAAAATGTTGCAACATATTATTCAACATGCCCAAAGTATCGGACTTAATCAATTAAGTTTGGAGACAGGTACCCAAGATTTTTTTAAGCCAGCTTGTCAGCTGTACACTAACAGTGGCTTTAAAAATTGTGGTCCTTTTGCTGATTACCCTCTTGATCCAAACAGTCGGTTTATGACCCTGTTTATTGTAAATTAGAGTTTTAGAGCTAGGGGCTAAGCTGTTATTTTGATAAAATAATCTTTATTTCCCGAGTTTGAGTTATAGGTCTTATGAATTTTAAAGGTGGTCACATCCTGTCGGTAAATCAATTTGACCGAGAGGCCATTGAGCAGGTTTTTACTGTCGCACATCAAATGTTGCCCTATGCAAAAAGACAAAAACGAACCACCGTTTTAGACGGTGCTATTTTGGGTAACTTGTTTTTTGAGCCTAGTACTCGAACTAGAGTTAGCTTTGGTACCGCATTCAACTTATTAGGTGGTGAAGTTCGTGAAACAACCGGCTTGAGCAATTCTGCTTTGGCAAAAGGTGAATCTTTATATGATACAGCTCGCGTATTAAGTGGTTATTCAGATATCATTGCTATGCGCCACCCAGATACAGGCTCGGTTGCTGAATTTGCACAGGGAAGTCGTATTCCAGTGATAAATGGTGGTGATGGTGCAAATGAACATCCTACTCAGGCTTTGTTAGACTTGTATACTATTCAGAAAGAGTTGCAGGATCATGGTTGCGGTATTGATGGCATGCACATCGCCATGATTGGTGATTTGAAGTACGGACGAACAGTTCATTCTCTTTCTAAATTGTTATGCCTGTTTAAAAATGTACGTTTTACGTTAATTTCACCCAAAGAGCTGTCAATGCCAGCAGCCATTATTGATGCAATAGAGAATGCTGGGCATCAGTATAAAGTTACTGAGCAGTTTGAGGGTAGCCTAGATGCTGATATTTGCTATCAAACTCGCATTCAAGAAGAACGCTTCCCATCGCAACAAGAAGCGAATCAATACCGAGGTAAATTTCGTTTAAATCAACAAATTTATACTAAACACTTTCAATCAAAAACCGTAATCATGCACCCACTCCCTCGAGATTCACGAGCAGAGGCCAATGAGTTAGATAATGATCTTAATTTAAACCCTAACTTAGCTATTTTTCGACAAACCGATAATGGTGTACTAGTACGAATGGCCTTATTTGCTCTAACATTGGGAGTTGAGAATATCGTTACTCAGTTTGATCGTGACGTGCATTGGCATGTAAACCCCTAATATTTGAATTAACACAAGCTAATCAATTTTATACAATTTTAAGAAGACATTATGAAGAAATCAGAAAGCTTATTTACTCGCGCCAAAGAGCATATCCCTGGTGGAGTAAACTCTCCCGTTAGAGCGTTTAAAGCTGTGGGTGGTACTCCACCTTTTATCAGTAAAGCCGATGGCCCTTACCTATATGATGCCGACGGCAAGCGTTATATTGATTATGTGCAGTCATGGGGACCAATGGTTTTAGGTCACAATAATCCTAAAATTCGTCAAGCGGTAATTAATGCTGCGCAGGATGGCCTGAGTTTTGGTGCGCCCACAGAAATCGAAGTTCAGATGGCTGAAAAGGTCTCTAAATTAGTGCCATCTATGGAGATGCTTCGTATGGTGAACTCTGGTACCGAGGCGACTATGAGTGCCATTAGGTTAGCTAGAGGTTATACTAATCGAGATAAAATCCTTAAGTTTGAAGGGTGTTACCACGGGCATGCCGATGCCTTGTTGGTAAAGGCGGGATCAGGAGCATTAACTTTAGGCGTACCTAGTTCACCAGGTATTCCAACAGACTTCGCTAAGCACACCTTGACCATGGAATATAATAATTTGGATTCGGTAGCCGCAGCGTTTGAAGAATACCCTGAAGATATTGCCTGCATTATTGTTGAGCCCGTCGCTGGTAATATGAACTGTATTCCACCTGTGGACGGATTTTTAGAGGGTTTAAGGGATTTCTGTGACAAATATGGTGCAGTGCTTATTTTAGATGAAGTGATGACTGGGTTCCGTGTTGCCAGAGGCGGTGCTCAAGAAAAATATAATATTAAACCTGACTTAACCTGTTTAGGTAAAGTGATTGGCGGCGGTATGCCAGTGGGAGCGTTTGGCGGTAAAACTGAAATAATGAAGTGTATCGCACCTGATGGGCCAGTTTATCAAGCGGGGACGTTATCTGGAAACCCAGTGGCTATGGCGGCAGGAATGGCATCTTTGACTGAAATAGAGCAAGATGGCCTTTATGAAAAGTTAACTGCAACTACTAAAACCTTGGCAGAGGGTTTTAAATCCTTAGCGAACAAATATGGTATTCCAATGTCTGTTAACTACGCGGGTAGCATGTTTGGGTTGTTTTTTACAGATGTTGAAAGAGTGACAAATTATCAACAAGCTATTAGTTGTAATACCGAACAATTCAACTTGTTTTACCATGGCATGTTAGATAAAGGGGTTTATCTAGCGCCAGCATCGTACGAAGCTGGTTTTGTATCAGCTATGCATGATTATGATGTAATAGAAGAGACGTTAGCTATAGCTGACCAAGTGTTTGCAATGGTTGCACAGAAGTGCAGATAAAATGAATGCAGGTATGTAGTTTGAGATATTTACAGCATCAAATAGAAGTGAACGTTATCTAGTGTTAGCGCAATTTTTACAGCCAATACCAATAGCATTACTTGTGATTATTGCTATTTACACAATAGTGCTGTTGGTATTGCTCAAAAGAACATTACAAGATAAAGCACCAGAAATCTCAAACTTACCCTCTGTTAACGACACCTCTGATGTTGCTAGTAGTAATTATGTAGATAAAGCTGATGAGGCAATGCGGCTTAATCAAACATTTCGTAAATTTGTCCCTAAACAATTTGTTGATCATTTTGCTAAACATGGTTCTGATGCCCTTGAGCTTGGCCGTGCAGATGAAGATGAACTAGCGATACTGTTTTCAGATATCAGAGGCTTCACAGGCTTATCTGAAAACATGACCCCTCAGGAGTTAATGAACTTTTTAAACTCTTATTTTTTGCGAATGAATGACCCCATTCATCAAAATCATGGTTTTATTGATAAGTTTATTGGTGATGCTGTGATGGCGTTATTTGATAGGCCAAGTGGGACCAACACTGATAAAGCTCGAGATGCAATTCGTGCCGCCTTAGGGCTACGTAAAGCGATTCTTTTATACAACGAACACAGATCTAATTGCCATTATCCTGCAGTGAATATTGGTATTGGGGTGCATTTTGGCCCAGTAATTATTGGTACGGTTGGCTCTGAAGACAGAATGGATACCACTGTCATCGGTGATGCTGTGAACATTGCTTTTAGGCTTGAAGCCTTAGCTCCTAAGTACTTTACGGATATCGTGGTGAGTGAGGAAACACTAAAACAGGCTAATGCTGAAGGGGTGTTTACGTACAGAATGTTAGATTGGATAAGAGTCAAAGGAAGACAAACACCTATTGAAATTTATGAAGTGATTGACCACCAAGCTGAGGAAGTAAAACAATTAAAGGTTGCCAATGCTGAGCTCATTAAGCTTGGTATAACTTACCGCAAGTTGCAGAAATGGGATCAGGCACAGCAATATTTTAAAAGGGCTATGGAAGTTAGCCCTAGTGATACACTAGCAAAGCATCATCTATTTCAGTGTGACGTATTAATGAATTCAGATTTATCAAAAGATTGGGATGGCTCTATTCTGCTCTAGTTCAAGGTTTTATGATTGTTACCACCGAGTCACTTTATCTGCTGAACTCAGGCGCTTTAGGGAGTCGATAAATACTATAGATGATGAGTCTTACAAAAGATGTAGCTGCAAATTCTAGCTTTATAGTTTGCTAGTATTCTAAGCAGAGATAATTTGACTTGCCCCCCACGTAAACATTTTCCAGAATATTCATGTTAAGCCATCTTTTGGTTACTCATTAGCCTGCTGTTTAATAAAGTTGATTGATGGAGCGAAAAACGCACCGCCAGTTTCTGCGCTGGTAAAATCTAATAACTTGTCATAAACACCGTTTTCATCACCAAAAATCATACTCTTAAGCATTTTTGCAAAGGGCAAAGGGCTTTTCGCGCAAGATACAAAATACAAACCTTGAATCGTCATGTCGCCGTAAGGCATGCTCTGTCGCAACATTTCAATGCTGTTACCTTGTTCATCTTTTAAAGACGTACGTTTAGTGTGAGAAAATGGAGCCTTATCAACGCCTTTAAATTCAACATTGTTTGTTTTGGTTCGCCCGAAAGTTTCTTCTTGTGCCGACACTGATAGTTGTTTCCACTTTTCCATACTATGACGATAGCGCTGAATGTGGATATAGCTTCCTCCTGCAAAATCAGGGTCTTGATCGCCAACTAAAGCCACATTAAATTTATGCATTCCTTTTGGGTTTTCGGTGCCATCAACAAAGCCAGTTAAATCTCTACCGTCAAGGTAACGGAACCCTTTTACTTCTTCGTACAGGTCCACGTTAGGTTGAAGAAGTTGTATCACCTCCGTACCTATGGCGTGGCAAATATCCATTCTGTCAGCTTTTATTTGAATAAATAAATCCCCTGGAGAGGCGGGGGCATTTCTGTCATCACAACTCATTCTAGGGAAAGGTGATAGTTCTTGAGGAATCGACCTAGGGTAAAGCTCGTACCAATAGTCGGTACCAATAGCTACGATGCCAGAGACCATAGCTTCGTAATATTCTTCGTCATAATGAGAAAACAAAGCTAGTACTTGAGCAATTTTCTTACGCATAGTTGGTGCGTCGTCATCAATAACGTTGAAAGTTAAAAATAGAGCGTGCAAGTTAGGCTCTGCACAAATACCTTTTTGGGCTTGGGTCATTAATATATTCTTATGTGAATAAGCACACATACCCTTAAAAGTGTTGTTATGTGGCTATGATTGTAGCTATATAGTAATCGTCTGGTGAGGGCATTGAAATAGCTTGAAATAGAATTGTTGTCTTATCTTTTATAAATTCGACGTTAGTAAAACATTACAAACCATAAACGAGCATTGCTCATGCAGTTATGGTGCATGTTTGTTTTTAAAAGCACATATAAACCATTAAAACCTATAAGAGCTTTGTTGGTGTATTATTTGCAGAAAAATACGCAAGACATTTTTAAAGGGTATGCATTTATGCAAGAAACTATTGAGTTTATAAAAGAGCTTATTGATGTAATGCCCATCTGGTTATCTTCAATTGTAACTTTTGTTGGCGTATTTACATGCCTTTGGTTGTGTAAGCGTATTATCTTTTTCTATTTACGCTTTTTAACGAACAAGTCTAAATTTGCGTTTGATACTATTCTATTAGACGCCGCAGTCAGAGCGACCAGTGTGTTAATTTTTGCGATATCATTGAAGATAGCTGAATTTGTTTTAAGCTATTTAGTTTCATTTTCTGAAAGTAAAAGCGATTTAGTAAATACTTCTAGCCAAGTGTTATTAATTTTGGCATTGATTTTATTTATCGATAAATTTTCTCGTTTAAGTCTTAGCCAGTATGAAAGTGCTTCATCTTTTATGAAGACTAGTGGAAGTTTAATACGTGGCACTACTCGTGTTGTTGTCTACTGTATTGGCATTTTAGTAATTCTTAGTACACTAGGTGTTTCTATCACGCCTATTGTAGCTTCATTAGGTATTGGCTCTCTCGCTGTAGCTTTAGCATTGCAACCCACATTAGAAAATTTCTTTTCTGGCATCCAAATGATTGCAGATAAACCTATTCGTGTGGGGGATTTTGTAGAGTTAGATTCCGGTGAACAAGGGTTTGTAGAGAAAATTGGTTGGCGGTCTACCTGGATTAAAATGCTGCCTAACAATATTGTAATTATGCCTAATAGTGTTTTAGCTCAATCCAAATTAATCAATTATTACTACCCTGAAAAACAGTTATCTGTTCCTGTAGATGTTGGTGTGCATTATGATTCTGACCTAGAGCACGTAGAGAAAGTTACGCTAGAGGTGGCGCGAGAGATTTTACACTCCCATAAATGGGGGATCCCTGAATATGAAACATTCGTGGTATTTCACACTTTTGATAACTCAAGTATTAACTTTACCGTGATGCTAAGAGCACAAGAGTATTTTAATCGATTCTTTATCAAATCAGCTTTTATAAAGGCATTGCATAAAAGATTTAAGGATGAAGGTATTGTTATACCTTATCCAATTAGTGCGATTAACTTAAGTCAAGAAAGCGCGAGCAAAGGTCTAACAAGCCATAGCGACACTTAGTGTCGCTATATTTTAATTTTTTAGTAGCCTGCAGCATGTCCGTCTTTACGGCTCTCAGATGCGCCATAATAAACACCTGTTTCGAGGTCCCGCATTATGGCCTGATAGCCACCGTAATTACCAACGCTGTCTTGTAATACATGACCTTTTTGAATCAAGCTGCGCCTTACAAGTGGTGCAAAACCAGATTCTAAATGTACCTTTCCACCATCGCTCATTTCCTCACCTGTCGGTTGGCTTGAGCCTGAATGGAGCATTCTTGGTGCGTCGCCCGCTTCTTGCAGGTTCATGCCAAAGTCTATGAGATTGGTGATGATTTGTGCATGCATTTGAGGCTGAGTTCCGCCTCCCATTACGCCAAAACTTAACCAAGGTTGACCATTGCGAGTGACAAAGGCCGGAATAATGGTATGGAAAGGCCGTTTGTTAGGGGCATAGACATTTTTGTGGCCGGGTTCTAAACTAAATAGTTCTCCTCTGTCTTGCAATACAAAGCCTAGCCCAGTAGGAGTCATACCCGAGCCCATACCACGATAGTTGCTCTGAATGAGTGACACCATATTGCCCTCTTTGTCAGCTGTTGTGAGGTAAATAGTGTCACCGTCATTTAAGCCTGCATCGTAACGTTTTGCGGCTTTATTGTTATCAATTAACAGGCTACGTTTTTGTGCATACTCTTTAGAAATTAGCTGTGTAATGGGAATATCACTAAAAGTGGGATCTGCATAGAATTTTGCTCTATCTTCAAAAGCCAGTTTCTTCGCCTCAACAAACGTATGTATATATTGCTGTGAGCCAAAACCCATTTCTTGGATATCGTAGTTTTCTAAAATATTAAGTATCTGTAGTGCTGCTATGCCTTGTCCATTTGGAGGTAGTTCCCAGACATCGTAGCCTTTGTAGTTGGCTGAAACAGGTTCAACCCACTCTGAAGTGTGGCTGGCCAAATCATCATAACTTAAAAAGCCTCCCTGTTGTTCCATGTAAGCAGCAATTGACTGTGCAATGTCACCTTTGTAAAAAGCTTCACGCCCTCCAGTGGCTATTTTTTCATAGGTTACCGCTAAGTCTTTGTTGGTAAATATTTGGCCTTTCACAGGTGCTTTGCCATTTGGCATATAAGTCTCTTTAAAACCGAGAAATTTTCCAAGTTTGGGAACACTCAATTGCATGTAATGTGCGATTAATTCACTAACAGGAAAGCCATTCTTCGCATATTCGATACTTGGAGATAGTAGGGCGGTCATAGGTAAACTGCCAAATTTTTCATGTAATTCAAACCAACCGTCTACCGCGCCTGGAACAGAAACAGGTAATGGCCCATAGGATGGTATTCTGTCTAACCCTTGAAGCTCGAAATGTTCTAGAGTCAAAGATTTAGGGGAGCGACCAGAAGCATTTAATCCATAAAGCTTGCCCTCCCTTGCATTCCATACTATTGCGAATAAATCACCACCTATGCCACTGCCAGTTGGCTCTACTAGTCCTAGCATAGCATTGGCTGCTATAGCTGCATCTATGGCATTACCGCCTGTTTTTAGAATATCTAAAGCGACCTGTGTTGCCAGAGGCTGGCTAGTTGCCACCATACCATTTGTAGCGATTACCTCTGAGCGAGATGCGAATGGCTGGCCTGTCACCCTGTCATAAGACCACACGGGTAACACAAAGAGTAAGAACAGAAAGGAAGGAATAAGATTGGTGAAATTCATCATGTAAACTCATTGATATTTATAGACTCAGGATACAGTTATTTTACAACTCTGTATCCTAAGGGGCTGTTTAAATTTAATTTAAGGCAGAAAAAAGCCCCGCAATTGCGGGGCTATGGCCTTCCTGGCTTAGAGGTCCAAGACTTAGCTTGGCATCTCTTTAAGGGGAGTTTTAATTGTTATTATCCCATTCTTCTAAAGCTTTTTGATATTAACGACCAGATGTAAAGTCAGGGTAAGCTTCTAGGCCACACTCACTAATGTCTACGCCTTCAAACTCTTCTTCTTCGCTGACACGGATTCCGATAACAGCTTTGATAATTGCCCAAGTAATTAAACTTGTTACAAAAACCCAAACGAAGATAGTAACAGCACCTAATAATTGACCGCTGAATGTTGCTGCATCAGGGTTAGTTACTGGTACTAGTAAAAGACCTAATAAACCAACAACACCGTGCACAGATATTGCGCCTACTGGATCATCAATTTTTAACTTGTCTAAAGCTAAAATACTAAATACAACTAAAATCCCACCCATTGCACCAAACAAAGTTGCTTGAAGTGGAGTCGGAGTAGATGGCTCTGCCGTAATCGCAACTAAACCAGCTAATGCCCCGTTAAGTGCCATAGTAAGGTCAGCTTTCTTGAATAAGATGCGAGCTAGTAATAAAGCAGCAACTAAACCACCTGCGGCGGCCGCGTTAGTATTCATGAATACAACGGCTACAGAGTTTGCACTTTCAACAGTAGCTGTAGCTAATACAGAACCACCGTTGAAGCCAAACCAACCCATCCAAAGAATGAATGTGCCTAAAGTAGCTAACGGTAAGTTAGAACCAGGAATCGCGTTTGCTTTACCATCAACATATTTACCCTTACGAGCACCTAGTAACAAAACACCAGCAAGCGCTGCTGCGGCACCAGCCATGTGTACGATACCAGAACCAGCAAAATCAGAGAATCCGTTATCACCTAGGGTATACATTCCGAATACAGATGCGCCACCCCAAGTCCAAGAGCCTTCCATTGGGTAAATGAAACCTGTAAGTACAACTGTAAATGCTAAGAAAGCCCAAAGCTTCATGCGCTCAGCAACAGCACCTGAAACAATAGACATTGCAGTTGCAACGAAAACTACTTGGAAGAAGAAGTCAGCTGATGGCGCATAAGTAGCTGGTTCTGCTTCGCCTGTTGCTCCATCTCCAGTAATACCTTTCAAGAACCAAGAGAAGTCGTCTCCGCCGTACATGATTGAATAACCACATACCATGTACATGATGCAGGCAATAGAATATAGAGCGACGTTTTTAGTTAATATTTCTGTTGTATTTTTAGCTCTTACTAAGCCTGCTTCCAGCATAGTAAAACCAGCAGCCATCCACATTACTAATGCGCCGCATATTAAAAAGTAAAATGTATCTAGGGCATAGCCCAACTCAAAAGTTATTTCCACAATCCTCTCCTCAAAATCTAAATGGCTTCGCCATCGGTTTCGCCTGTACGAATTCGAACGGCATGCTCTAAGTCATAGACGAATACTTTTCCGTCACCAATTTTGCCAGTTTTAGCTGCGCCAACGATGGCTTCTACTAAACGTTCAACTTGATCATCCTGAACGGCGACTTCAAGTTTAACTTTTGGTAAAAAGTCTACTTGATATTCTGCACCACGATATAATTCAGTATGGCCTTTTTGACGCCCAAAGCCTTTTACCTCAGTGACGGTCAAACCATCGATGCCGATTTCAGATATTGCTTCTCGCACATCATCAAGCTTAAAAGGCTTAATGATCGCTGTGACTAGTTTCATGGTGTTACTCCCAGTGTTTTAGTGATATTTTGCAAATGATTGACAAAAATACAACAAATCCTATGCCATAATTTTTTATCATTAAAAACAATGGATTACCTAGGCCAAGTAATGTTTAGATACATGTTCTCGCACCGCTTAGGTGCAATTGTTCTTGGGTGCATTTAAATGGTGCTTTTTATGGTGAGTAATATTTAAGCTAAATATCTAATGGATGTCTTGATTTTTCAGGTTAGTTTTCGAAGGTTAAATAGGAGGGGGAAACTAGCATAGCTAGCTCCAAACTTTAGAGTTTAAACTTAACCTAAAGCGAGACTGAATATTATTTTTTATTACCCCACCCCTTTTTTTTTGTGGGTAGATTTAACTGACTTAGGTGCATATCTAAAGCCTCTATGGATATCCGAATTTCTCTCACGGATAGCCAAAGAGAATACAAAAGCAATACTAAACTACAAGCGAATATTGAACTGCCGACGGTTTGATAGTTGGCGTAAATGGCAAGCATTGATAACACGCACATAAAAAAGGAGGCTATTCCTGCTGCTTGCATATTCTTTATTAACTGAATTCGTTGTCTTAAGTTCTTTATTTGTTCGTTCGAATTAGTATTCTCTTTCTCTAAATCAAAATTTCTAATGACGCTTGCAAGTGCCAGAAAACGATTTGTGTAAGCGAGTAACAATAAGGATATTGCTGGGAACAACATAGCTGGTGTGGTGAGTGTAATATCCATTAAAGTTCGTTGGCTTTTATAAGTGGCTAAAATTGGTGTGATATTTTATATAAAAGCGTTTGTCTTAATCTTTGCATTTATATAGTCACAGTGTCTCAGTACATACTTGAAAAATTTCGAGTTATTTTTCTACTGCTAGCCCCGATTTAATCCAGCCTAACATATCCCCCTCAAGGTGGTGAATCATAGAGAAACCATTGTCTGTTAATATACCAGAAGCTTTATTCGCTCTATACCCAGAGCGGCAATACAAAACAATGTTTTTATCAATAAAAGTATTTAGCTGCTCTAAGCTAGTAGAGATTTCATTTAAAGGAATATTAATTGCTGAGGGTACATGTCCATCTGCAAATTCCTCTGGGCTTCTTACATCAATCAAAATATATGAATGACTTTTATCGTTTAGTATTTCAGCTTGACTTAGTTCAATCATGTTAGAAGCTTGTGAAGAAAGCCCAATTAAACTAAGAAAACCAAACACGATTGGTTTAATCATCTATATTTCCAAGGTTGTTTTTATAATTAGGATAGTAAATTTACTTACTCAAGGTGTAAAGGATTTAAGTAGTTGAGTAAGCAAGCGCACAAAGCATGAAAGAAGTCATCAGAACGATCCAAGTTGCGCTGTTTATAATTATTAGTACTCTCTGACTGTCTGCTAAAGTGACTTTTTTCTGCGCTCCGCAATTTGGCATCCTAACTTTTTGATTATTGTAGAAGGCAGGCCCTCCTAAGCTAATGCCCATAGTTGAAGCTGAAATGTTCAAGACAAACATTGATAAATTCTTATAGCTTTTTCTTTGAATGAGAGCTGCGCTCCCTAGTCTAAGGTTACAGGCTAATATTAGGCTGCAGCAAGCTAAGAATGACGGTGCTAGTTGCAATATATGCATTAACTTTCTTGTGGGTACTCCAAAATATTTAAAACGATTCTGTTTAACATTCCAAGAGTGGCTTAATTCATATAGGACCCTATAAATTAATGCGCCAACTCCACCGGCAATAAGGTACCAAAATATCACGCTGCAATATTGATAACAAAATCGTAATAAAACTGACTCTATATTTGCTTTCACCATACCCATCGGAGATAGCTTTTCTGTTTCACGGAGTACTAAAGGGGCAAGCATTTGCCGAGCAAGAATTTTCTTCTCAGACCTTAAGGCTTGGGTGACCTTCTTGGTTTGCTTAATAACATACTGAAATTTCAATGCTGTTAAAAGCATCATACTTTCAAAAAATAGCGGAAATTGAGGTAGTAGAGTAAACACCGCTATAATTGTACATACAGGAACTAAAAGGATGAGAGGGGCTAAAACGCCAGCTATTTGTTGTTGTCGCTTTTGTCTGGGCTTAGACGGCACCACCTTGTTTGCCATACCGTAAGCCATTAGCTTGAGTAGCGTAAGTGGGTGATATTTTTCAGGTAAATAGATAAATTTTTCAATTAGTACTACGAATATCAAGATCCAATAAGTGAGTAGTTGCTCACTTATTAGTATATTGATTAAATTTGACATACTAACTTTAGGCTACTTCAGGTTTAAAATAGTGTGTATTACTAATTCTGCGGAGTTTTTAGCCGCTGTTTCTAGGTAGGTTTGAAACGAAACCGTTGACGTTTTACCTGCAATATCTGATAAAGAGCGTATTACTAAATAAGGAATACCAAGTAAATGGCAGGTCTGGGCTATAGCGACGCCTTCCATTTCTACGGCGCAGGCAGTTGGAAAGTCTTTCCGAATTGCAGCTGCTGACTCATCACTCCCAACAAATGAATCACCAGTGCAAACTAATCCGAGTTCAACTTGAATGCCAGCCATACTCTTAGCTTGCGTATAAGCCGTATCAACTAGCTTTGTAGCACATTCAAAATGAGTGGGCATGCCAGCACATTGACCTATTTCATAACCAAAGTGAGTCAAGTTGGCATCAAAATGTCGCAATTCAGTTGCAATCACAATATCACCAATATTCAAATGACTGGAAAAACCGCCAGCCGAGCCAGTGTTAATAACATAGTCTGGGGAAAATTGTTTAACCAATAATGTGGTGGAAACGGAGGCAGCTACTTTACCAATGCCACATCTGACGAGCACAACATCAGTCGAACCAAGTTTACCTGTGTACACTTTAAGATGGTTTACTTGGTGTTCTTCACATTGTTGAAGAGAGTCTTGAAGTAGTGAGATTTCTTCATCCATTGCACCTAATATGGCAATTTTCATAGGGAGGCTTCTGAGTCATTTTATTTTCCATAAGTTTATTACGTAAGCGTTTGATTTAAAACATACAAATAAACAGAACTTATAAATAATAAGAATTTGAATTCTATTGTTTGAAATAGATGTCAGATTTTTTCATTTAAGACGGATTCAATCTAGAAAGCGACGAATAGATTGGCTAATGCTTCCTAAAAACGCTAATGTTAAATTAATGTTAACGCTGGGGGTGGTATGTTTACTTTTGTTTTTAAATTAAAACGTCATGTCTGTTTGTTATTTGCTTTGGTTTTGTTGGGTTGTCAATCAACGGCAACGACAAATCCCGTTATTGTTACTTCGGAGTCCCTTTTATATGACCAAGGTTTTGAAGGTTTCTCAGATCATTTAGTAGAAACTGAAGATGAAATATTTTATTTAGATGAAGAAGCTAAAACATTTGTGCACAAGGCTATAGTTAACTTAGATAGCGAGATTGACCAAGTTGAGGCTCTTGTACATGCCGTATTTGACCGTTCTGAATTAAATCTACTCTATCAAGCAAATGCAAATACTGTTGCTAATGATACTTATAAATTGAAGGAGGCGAATTGTTTATCAATGTCGATTATGACCTATGCATTAACTCGGGAAGCTGGTTTTAAAGTGGATTTTCAGGAGGTGTTAATTCCTGAATATTGGACTCGTCGTCAAGGGTATAGTCTACTTAATGGCCATATTAATCTAAAATTTACACCTCATCTTGATACTAATGTTCTCAATTTAAGGACTCGTAGTTATCAAATAGATTTCGACCCTCAGCCTGCTAGGCGAAGCTTCTCTAAAAAGCCTGTCTCTAAAGAGCGGATTGTGGCTATGTTTTACAATAATAAAGGTGCAGACGCACTTGTTAAGCAACAATTTCCCTTAGCTTATGCCTATTTTCGCCAAGCTGTTATAAATGAGCCTCTGTTTACTTCTGCTTGGGTTAATCTGGGGATTTTGTATCGTATGGCTGGTTATCTTGAAAGCGCTGAGAAGGTTTATTTACATGCTTTGCAGCAAAGTTCTAATAACCTGAATGCACTGGAAAACTTGGCTTATTTATACAAGATAAATGGCAATATAAACTCTGCTAATAAGATAATTGCTAAGGTAGAACGGAAGCGCGCTATCAATCCCTATTATCACGTAAACTTGGGAGAGCAGGATATTGAGCAACGAAACTGGAAATTAGCCTTGGGGCACTTTAAAAAAGCACTCATTCTAAACAGGAATATGCACGAGGGGTATTTTGGATTAGCCAGAGTTTATTTTGAAATTGGTGAGCTAGATGAAAGCGAGCGTTATTTAAAACTGGCAAAAAATAAAGCGTTCAATAATCACTATGAAGAAAAATACCAGAGCAAATTAGACTTTTTAAGCAGTTTGTAATTTTACAAACTGCTTAAAATAATGGGCTAAGCGACACCTAGTTCTTCGAGTCTTTCCTTTAAGTAGCTTTTGGCTGTATACCTATCTGATAAGACAACTTCTGGGTTTGGGTGTAAAAACAGTGGAAGTGAAATACGGGCTTTAGTCTGATCGCTTCCTTCTGGGTTCACAACTCTGTGGGTGGTAGATGGAAAGTATCCGGCAGACGCTTCTTGTAACATATCTCCAATATTGACAATTAGGTTGCCAAAATCGCAAGGCACGTCAATCCAAGATTCTCCGGTGCCTTTAACTTGTAAACCGGGTTCATTGGCGGATGGCAGTATAGTCAGCAAATTAATATCTTCATGGGCAGCTGCTCTTATCGCGTCAGCCTCTTCTGAGCCATCTAGAGGTGGGTAATGAAGAATACGAAGTAGGGTTTGTTCACTCTCAGTGACCATGCTTGATAAAGACTGTGTATAGTTTACAGATATGTCTTTTGGCGAGTATTTTTCAACCCAAGCTAATAACTCTGAAGCAAGCGTATTAGTATCACGATAATATTCTACTATTTCTTGTTTGAGTGATTCTGGACAGCGTCCCCACGGATAAAAATGAAAATATTCTTTAATATCTTTCTTTTTAAAGCCTTTGGCGGTCTCTGATACAGTCGTTGGGAAAAATCCATCATGGGTTTCACGGTTGTACAAATAGTCATTCTTTTCATTGGTATTAAAAAATGCTTGCCAGTTTCTATATATGCTAGTGACGCGATCTTTGCTAATAGGGTGGTTTTTTAATACCCCAAACCCAGTCTTATGTAAGGATTCAACAAATAACTTATCGGCATTTGGAGCCTGATAATCTACGGCTTTTAATTCCATGGTTTACTCTCTACTAAAAAATTATATATTTTACATTGGTCTTTTTTACAAGCTTAAATAGAAGCCAGCCAAAGCGGCACTCATTAGGTTTGATAGCGTTGCAGCTAATACTGTTTTTAAACCTAGTTGTGCAATTTCTTTTCTTCTATTTGGAGCTAGTGCTCCAATGCCGCCCATCAATATTGCTATTGATGAGAAATTTGCAAACCCACATAAGGAGAAAATAACTATAGCTTGTGTATGGGGGGACAACTCGGCTTGATATTTAAGGAAGTCTAAATAAGCAACAAACTCATTTACTACCATTTTTTGACCGATAAAGCTTCCGGCAATATTTGCTTCATCCCAAGGTACTCCTAAGGCCCACGCTATAGGCTGAAATACATAACCTAGGATAACCTCAAAGCTCAAGTCACCTGCTCCAAACAATCCTCCTGCCCAACCTATTAAGCCGTTAAGGAGAGCTATCAACCCAATGAATGCAAGTAGCATTGCCCCAACATTTAGTGCTAAGTGCAGTCCTGATGCCGCTCCACTTGCTGCGGCATCAAAGATGTTGGCGTACTGGTTATCTTCAGTCGTTTTTTGATCTAGTTCATTCTTAAACTCTTCCGTTTCAGGAATAATTATTTTAGCCATTAAAAGCCCACCTGGTGCTGCCATAAAGCTTGCTGCAAGTAGGTACTTAATTTCAACTCCCATACCCGCATAACCAGCCATTACTGAACCTGCTATAGAGGCTAATCCACCAACCATAACTGCAAACAATTCAGATCGAGTCAAATTAGGTATAAATGGCTTAATAACTAGGGGGGCTTCCGTTTGTCCAACAAATATATTTGCTGCTGCAGACATAGATTCTGGGCGGCTAGTTTTTAAGAAAAATTGTAGAAAACCACCAATTACTCGAATAATGACAGTCATGACCTTCAGGTGATACAACACCGTTATCAAAGAAGAGAAAAAGATAATCACTGGCAATACATTGAACGCAAATATAAAGCCCATTGATTTATTACCCATAGGGCCGAAGATAAAATCAATACCATCTTGGCTGTAACCAATTATGTTTTCTACATACCCTGTTAGAGAAAGTAAAAAACTAATGCCTGGGGGGAAATATAATACTAACGCGCCAATTGAAGCTTGGATTGCAAACGCTCCCCCTACTGTACGCCAATTTATGGCTTTTTTGTGAGCTGATGCTAAGTAGGCGATAAACAACATTAAGGCCACACCAATTAAACTAACCATACTTTTTCCTTATTTTTATTGTATTTTTTGTGCAGCATTTAACGGTAAGTTGCTAAAGTAAACTTTGTTGGATATGTGACTTAATAACATCTAGTGCTATACGGTTTTCGCCACCCTGTGTAACCACTACATCAGCCGTAAAGCGACTTGGGGCTATAAATTGATGATACATAGGTTTTACTGTGGATTCATATTGAGTGGCGATGGAGTCTAGGCTGCGGCCTCTCTCAGCAATATCTCTTTTAATTCTGCGTAATAAGCAAATATCTAGAGAGGTATCTACAAAAATTTTAATATCAAACAGTGGTTGAAGAGCCTCATTTGCCAATAACATTATCCCTTCGATAATAATAACGGGTGCTGACTTTAATGTTTCCGTTTCTTCAAGCCTTGTGTGGGTTTTATAACAATATCTTGGGTATTCAATAGGCTTCCAATTTTTCAAGGACTGTAAGTGCTGCATGAGTAACTCATGCTCAAAGGCCTTGGGGTGATCATAATTGTTTTTTTCTCGCTCAAGCATGGGAAGGTGATCTTGAGAGCGATAGTAATGATCTTCGCGTAACACTTGGACTGATTTACCTTTTTCAGAAAACTCTTTTAAAAGGTTCTCAGTAAATAGAGATTTACCGGAACCTGATGCTCCAGAAATGGCAATAACTAAGGGGGCAGACATACCACTCCAGATAATTGAATTAAGACTAGTAGAAAGATAACAGCGGAAACACAAAAAGTCAGCACTTGAAATCAGCTTTCAAGTAACTAATCTGGACTACAGTCTCTGAATCGATTGTTTTTTATTCTATCGATAGATTAAACGTTACTTTTTATTTACCTTTTATTTCTAAAAATGAAGGATCAAGGTGCTCAAGTGCATAGTTGTGAAGTTTAGATCTGGACCCTTCGCCTTGTGCTTTAGGTGGGTAAAAAAGTTCTTTATCTTGCGGTTGATGCAAAAACACTGCGTCTAGTGTTGCCCGGATTTCACTCAAAGTTTTATCTAAATTAGTACTAAAGTCGGGGCGCTTTCGTTTAGTGTGGCCAATTTCTATAAGTCGGTAAAAATATTTGTTCGCTAAGGCAATTATGTCTTCTGGGACATTCTTACTTTGAATTAAAAGTGGGTGAGGTTCTTTTATGCAGTACTCTAATAAAGCAACATAAAAACAAAACGGCTTATTGGACAGTTCTATTTCATTACCAAATTTAACATTAACTAAGGTTTTATCATGAAGGTTAATGGATAGCTTTACTGGAGAGGTAGGTTGTGAAAACTCACTTAAATTAACCGCTTCGGAGTTGGTTTTTACATAGATCTTAAAACTTAAATAAGTCAATAGTATCGCTAAAAATAGTGCCGCGGGCGTTAACGTCGTTAAATAAGGCCAATCAAATATTGCTATTGCAATTTCTATTTTTTGTTCTGTTGGTGTGAGGGTCGAGTTACGTATGGAGTAACCACCTTCAATATCAATACCTATATTCTGTAATTTTAAAAGTTTTACATTTGAGTTCTGTACATCTAAATAGGCGTTTAACTCTTTAATATAACGTTTAACTGACGGAGGATGAGAAATGGTACTAAATATTGGGTTGGCTAAACGAAGTTTGTTGAGGTCCAATGCTATTCTTTTTTCAATATTTAGGGAAAATAAGCTAGCTTCATATTGGTGCTGAAAATATTTTGCAGTGGAATAGGTACCTTGAAACGTACTCCATAGGATAAAAAAGCAGGCGGTATATTTGTATAAGGTTTGGTTTTGTGAGTTCATTACTGTGTTACTTCCACAATTAAACACTCATTCGGTAATGACATATGGTTGAAATACTCAGACCCCATATTAGGGCTTAACATCAGTAAGGTTTTTTGCATCTCACAGACTAAATCAGTATTTTGCGTATCCATCTTTAAATACCATTTAGCGCCACTTACATTTTCTTGAATTTTGGTAATGTAATTTTGGGAAAATTTGATACTGTCCTCCTCTTGCCAATAAGAAGAAATAATATCTACTTGGCCCGAAGCTAATAATTTACGTAATTCATTATGGTTGTTGGCATAAGTAATCTTTACATCTTCCTCAGATAGGCTTAATGACTTTAACATCCCTTTCGGTATTATGTGCCCAGAACGACTACTGGGGTAATCTAGAAGACCTAACTTTTTTCCCCATAAATATTGTTTGTTGATAATTGGCTTTTCTTTTACAGAAATTAAATATGCAGAGTAGTTTTGATACGCCCCAATAATTTTATAACCATAGGTTTGGTCAGTAGCAAATGCATTCATTAGGTTTTCTTTTACCAAAGCCAAGTGTGCTAAGCCTTTACCTATATATTGAATAATATCTTCATCTCTATTACTCCACCTTACTTCAACCCCCCCAAATTGTCGATCGATGACAGGGTCTGAACATAAAGCGCCAAGCAACAAGCTTGCTTGGTATTGATCCTCAACAAGAACAACAAAGCTATCACTGTTTGTTTGTGAGTGAGTATGACAAGATTTTGACTCATTGATGATGACCGGAATCGCTTGTGGAGTATTGACATTTACATAGGCACCTAAGCACCACATCAAAATTATGGATAAACTGATCGCAGAAAGGAAAATTGTTTTGTAGTATGGTGAAAAAATAGACAAAATTTAGTGAGCTATACTTATTTGTTGAACTTCAATTTGTTGATTTCAACAGTTAGTTTTATTTATTGCAATAGGTAAGTTTATTTGTTTGAGTTAAGTCTTTGTATTTAATAGAATAATAAAAAACAAGGTTGAATGATATTAAATGCTTTTTACTTTTTATAATTTGTTCAGTATACACGTATGTGTTTTTCTTCTAAATAATTGAGAAAAATACGTTAGTACTTATTTTGTACAGGAAGTTTTCAAAATAAAAATAAAAAAATTAATTTAATAAAATAGCAATATTTAGTAGATACAGTTTCGTCAAGCATACTATATGTCCAAAAAAAACTTAGAAAACACAAAACTTAGGAAACACACAATGTTTAAGAAAACTAAACTCAATCGTATAGCGATTGCAGTGGCTATGTCTGTTGGCATGTCCACGGCTGCAATGGCACAAACGACTACTTCGTCTATTCGAGGTAATGTTGCTAGTGAAGCTGGAGTCATCGTACCTGGTGCAACGGTAACGATTACGCATACTCCTTCAGGTACTGTGCGCACTGCTGTTGCAAACGCGAGTGGTATATTTTCTGCACGAGGCCTTCGTGTTGGTGGGCCATACTCAATAAGTGTCAGTGGTAGTGACTTTGCAACTGTCGAAATGAATGACCTTTACCTAACACTAGACCAGACATTCTCACTTCCTGTTACAGTAGAGAAAAATGATAGTACTGAGGTTATTCAAATAACTGGTTCTAGCATTGCTGCTGGTGGCTTTTCTAATGAAGGCTTGAGCACAAGCCTTGGTCTGGAAGCGTTAGGTGAAATTGCATCAATCGACCGTGATATTACAGATGCAGCACAACTTAACCCTTTTGCATCAGTTAACTTTAATGGTAGTTCAAAAGAATTAACTATTGCAGGAGCAAATAGTAAATTTAACTCTTTAACTATTGATGGTGTTGCATTGAATGACCGTTTTGGTTTGAATGCAAATGGTTATCCAACTCAGCGTTCTCCAATTTCGTTTGATGCTATCGAGTCTATTTCGGTTCAAACTGCTCCGTTTGATGTTGAGTATAATGGTTTTACTGGCGGTACTATTAACGCCGTAACTAAATCGGGTACTAACGAATTCCACGGCTCAGCAAGTTACTACTATACTGATGACTCTTTCATCGGAGATAAGAACGGTGATGACGAGTTCAACTTTATCTTTGAAGAAAAGACTTTTGCAGCGACACTTGGTGGCCCAATTATAAAAGATAAGCTTTTCTTCTTTGTTTCTTACGACAAATTTGAAGGTGTAGCTCCTCTTGAAGACGGCCCAGCTGGTTCTGGTGCGTTAAATGAAGAAGCAAACATTACGCTAGACGACGTTGCGCAAGTTAGCCAGATTGTTTCCGATGTTTGGGGATTTGATATTGGTGATTTCAATAAGCCTGATACTGCGGATGAAAAAATTCTTGCAAATATAGATTGGAACATTAACAACGATCACCGTGCTAAGTTTACTTATCTTCTTACCGACGGAAACAGTATAAACGAGCAAAATGGTAACAACTTTTTAGCTTCGGATAACATACTTGGTACATCATCAGCATGGTACAATCGCTCTGAAAGAGTAGAAAGCTTTATTGGTCATGTGTTTTCTGATTGGTCTGAAAATTTTTCAACCCAAGTTAAGATTGCAAGTACCACACAAGCAACAGGCCAAGAATCACTAAACGGCGCTGAGTTTCCATCTTTTGCAGTATTCTTACGTGAAGTTGACGGTGATGAGAATTACCTTGTAACTGGTCCTGACCGTTTTAGACACGGTAACTCGTTAGATCAAGAATTCTTAAATATTAAATTCTTGGCGGAATACTCTGCTGGCGATCATATATTTAAAGCTGGTTTTGAAAGAGAAGAAGTAGATGTAGATAACTTGTTTGCTCAAAACTCAGAAGGTTCTTATCTTTTTGATAGTATTGATGATTTAGCTAACGCTACCGCGTCAGCTCTTTTGTACAGCAATGCTGTTACCAATGACGAAAATGATTTACGCGCTAAATGGGGTTATAACTTTAACTCGGTGTATATCCAAGATTCTTGGGCAGTCAACTCTGATCTGACTGTTGATGTGGGCCTTCGTTATGATTGGTATGAATCTGAAGGTGAAATCCGTGAAAATCAAAACTTTGTAGACCGATATGGCTACTCAAACACTAATGATATTGATGGCTTAAGTGTCATTCTACCTAGAGTATCATTTGAGTGGTTAGCTGGCGATTATACTACTGTTCGTGGTGGTCTTGGACGTTTTTCAGGTGGCGCACCTAGTGTTTGGATTTCAAACTCTTACTCTAATGATGGTGTGATTTCTGACAGTGTTGATGACTTTGGTTCTGGTAATACTTATCTTGTACCCACTACACCAGATGCTGCAACAGGGCAATATATCCCTCAAGAAGTACTTAATGCACTTGCTACTGAAGCTCCAGACGGTTCTGTAAATGCACTTAGCGATGATTTTGATATTCCTACTACTTGGAAGTTAAGTTTAGGTGTAGCACATGAGCTTGAAAGTGGCTGGTTGTTAAGTGCCGATTATTTATTTAACAAATTGGATAATGCTACATACTGGTATGATCAACGTTGCGAAGAGCCAGTCGGTACCTCACCAGACGGGCGTGGTGTTTACGATTGTAGTGAAGGACCAGAAGCTATTGCGGTTGGTTCAGTAGATGAAGGGTACAGTACGTTAATAGCGGTTTCAGCGTCTCAAGAATGGGATACTGATTACGGTAGTTTCGATATGTTTACTAGTTATACGTTTGCTGACGTAAAAGATATCGGTTACGGCACATCGTCAACAGCTACCTCAAACTATTCTGACTTTGCTGCTTTTGACCGCCAAAGCCCAACTGCAGGTACGTCTAGTTTCCAAACTGAGCATTTATTTAAAATGCGTGCCAACTGGAGCAAAGAGTTGATTGAAGGTTACGAAACTAAAGTATCGTTGTTTGCAGAGCGCCGTACTGGTCAACCATATAGCTATACTTTTAACGAAAATAACGCTTGTGTACTTGATATAGGTGGCGGTCGTTGTTCTCGTGAAAGTCGTAATGATGACGCAGGTCACCTGTTATATGTTCCTTCAGGCATAGATGATCCGTTATTTGCAGCCACTTCGTTTGGTGGTGACGCAGCTTCGCAACAAGAGTTTATAGATTATATTAACAACTCTGAGCTTGCTCAATATGCTGGTAGTATCGCACCTCGTAACGGTGACAACTCATCTTGGACTACAATTCTTGATGTGAGAATTCAACAAGAATTGCCAGGCTTCATGCCAGAGCATAACTTAAAAGTGTTCTTGGATATTGAAAATTTCGGAAACTTACTCAATTCAGATTGGGGTCGTATCGAACGTACTCGTTATGAATATGAGCGTGATGTCGTTTCTGCTAGCATCGTTGATGGTCAATATGAGTATTTTGATTTAAATAGTGACAGCAGTATCAAAAACCTAGAAGTGCTTTCCCAATCAGTTTGGCAAGTTCAGTTCGGAATTAAATACGAATTTTAATTTCTTGGGTTTAAGATATAAATCTATATTATTAAGACTCCTCACGTAAGTGAGGAGTCTTTTTTTTGCATGTATTTAAATTTTTCTAATGGAACAACCTTGGGTACAAAATTTGAGGATGTATAAATATAGCAATCACTAAGGAGTATTATGAATTTTAAGCGTGTAGTTATAGGGCTATTTACAATGACATTATTTATTGGATGTAGCTCAACTAATCACCAAGGCACAATTAGGATAGCGACATTTAATGTTAGTATGGAAGCTACGAACTATGTAGAGCAAATTAGTGATGTTGAGGGAAATGAGCTATCTAAGTATATAACTGAAGGTAACCACCCACAGATCAAAAACATTGCAGAAATTATTCAACGCACTCAACCGGATATCATCTTGTTAAATGAGTTTGATTATCTACCTAGCTCTAAGACTGATATTCAGGCATTCATAGATAAATACTTGGTAATGCCACAAAGTGGAACTCAGGCAATTGATTACCCCTATTTTTATGCTGCGCCAGTAAATACGGGCATAGATTCAGGAGTAGACCTAGATAACGATGGTGTTGCTTCAGGCGTAAAAGGTGATGCATTCGGTTATGGATTGTATCCCGGGCAGTATGGCATGGTGGTGTTGAGTAAATACCCTATCAACGAAAGCAATGTACGTACTTTTCAAACCTTTTTGTGGAAAGATATGCCTGATAATTTGTTAAATACGGTTAAAAATGAAGATGGGACTCAGTATTACTCTGAAGAAGCGCAACAAGTATTACGTTTATCATCAAAATCTCACTGGGATATTCCGATTGAGGTCGACGGAAATAAGCTGCATATTTTAGCTAGCCACCCAACGCCCCCGGTATTTGATGGTCCAGAAAACCGCAATGGTAAACGCAATCATGATGAAGTTCGATTTTGGCGAGATTATTTATCCGCAGCAGCTGAATCAAGTTACATTTATGATGATGAAGGTGAACGAGGTGGTTTTAAAGGAATACACTTTGCCATAGTAGGCGATTTAAATGCATCCTCTGATGAAGGTGATGGTTTAAAAAGTGGTATTAAAGGGTTGTTAAATCATCCCAGTGTAAATGATTCATTTACACCTGAAAGCCAAGCCGCAAAGTTACATACACCTGGTAACACTTTTTCAGCGAGTCACACTGCTTTTTGGAGAATGAGAGCTGATTATGTTTTACCGTCAAATTCACTCAAAATAATAGAAAGTGGTGTATTTTGGCCAGACATTAAAGATCCTATTTACCGTCTTATTAAAGATAGAAAAAGTTCATCTGACCATAGACTAGTTTGGGTGGATGTTGAATTTATGTAATTGAGTCTAGGACTTTAGCTTCATACATTTTCGAAAAGCGCTTCCACTTTATTTCGTGTGTCTTCTATATTACTAACATCAGCGGGGGCGATAAATATTGTATCGTCACCAGCTATCGTCCCTAAAACACCATCTTTTTTACCAAGAGAGTCTAATAAACGGGCAATGAGTTGCGCAGCCCCAGGACTTGTTCTAATAATTACCATTGAATTATTATGAACAACATCTAGTACAAGTTGTTTGAGGGGGCTTTTTGCTGTTGGCATACCTAATTCAGGAGGCAAACAATATACCATGTCACCTCGAGCGTTTCGGGTTCTGACTGCACCAAATTTACTTAGCATACGGGACACTTTTGATTGACTGATGTTATCAAACTCTTGTGTTTTCAGAGCTTCAACAATATCTCCTTGGGATCCAAAGCTTTCGGTGTTCAAGATATCTTTAAATGCTTTAATTAACGCTTCTTGTTTGTTGCTTGCCATAAGTCCCTCGATTTTTAGTTAGAGTATTTTGCCGTATTGCTTGGGTTTTCGCAATTTGGCCTAGTGACCTTTACACCAATAAAAGCATTTTTTGGAACAGTTTGGCTCTATTTATTCTTTAGTTGAATAATAATCATCAGCTTATGCATATATTAAAAACCTACGGTTCCTTGTATAATTGTTCAGTTACAAACTGTTAAACAAGAATAAACTTGTATTTCACAACCTCGTTAGCAACATCTTATTGATTGCAACGCAGAAAGTACTTCACAGGAGAAAATCATGAAAATAGCTGTATTAGGTGCAGCCGGCGGTATCGGCCAAGCATTATCTTTATTGTTAAAAACTCAATTACCAGCAGGTTCAGAGTTATCTTTGTATGATGTTGCTCCAGTAGTTCCGGGTGTTGCAGTAGATTTAAGTCACATACCAACTGATGTAAAAGTTAAAGGTTATGGCAAAGATGATTTAGCGGATGCACTAACTGGATGTGACATAGTGTTAATACCAGCAGGCGTGCCGCGTAAACCAGGTATGGATCGCTCTGACTTGTTTAACATTAATGCAGGTATTGTAAGAAATCTAGTAGATGGCATTGCTGATAATTGTCCTGAAGCTTGTACTTGTATTATCACTAACCCTGTAAATACTACTGTTGCAATTGCTGCAGAAGCTCTCAAAGCTAAAGGTGTTTACAACAAGAACAAATTATTCGGTGTAACGACTCTTGATGTTATCCGTGCAGAGACGTTTGTAGGTGATTTGAAAGGTTTAAATCCAGCTAATTTACATGTACCTGTAATCGGTGGCCACTCTGGTACTACTATATTACCTTTGTTATCTCAGGTTGAAGGTGTTGAGTTTACAGCTGAAGAAGTTGCAAGCCTAACAACTCGTATTCAAAATGCAGGTACTGAAGTAGTTGAAGCAAAAGCTGGTGGTGGTTCTGCAACATTATCAATGGGTCAAGCTGCTGCTCGTTTCTGTCTATCTCTTGTTGATGCTATGCGTGGTGAGAATGTTGTTGAATATACTTACGTTGAAACCAACAGTGATGATGCGGTATTTTTCTCGCATCCAGTGCGTTTAGGTAAAAATGGCGTAGAAGAAATTCTTTCTTACGGTGAGCTAAGTGAGTTTGAAGAAAGCGCTAAAGCGTCTATGATTGAAGGCCTACGTGGTGATATCACGTTAGGTGTAGATTTTGTTAAGGGTTAATTAACCTTTAATCATAAAAAAACCAGCGAGTTGCTGGTTTTTTTATGCTCTTAATTTAGTAGTTAAGCCGGAACTACGGGATGCCTGGGTACTGTTTTATTTGTTCTTATAGGGCGAGTAGGCCTTGCTTGGCCTGTCAATTCACTAGTTAAAGCGCTCTTCCCTTGGCTGGTAGGAGGGCTTAATTTCTTAAGTTGTGGCTTAGGAAGTTTAGTGTAAATACAATCTCGTATATTTGCAGCTGTATAACCGGAACGCACTTTGATTCTCACATGGGGAATGTGTGCAGCATCTAAAGCCCCACTTACAAAAAAGTCACGTTGGCTTTTATAGCCGTCCTTGCCGTTCAGATGGACTAGATCGATTGCCATAACGGGAGACATGTCACTTTTTGAACATAAAACAAAATCTAAATGTTTGCTACTAGCTCTGGTGGTAGCGTTTAGGCTGGTTTTTTTGTTGGTACTCTGACGGATGCTTAAAATATCATTCATCTTGACTCGGCACAGAATTCTATAATCGTTTCCAACCGCCTCATCTATTAATGATAAAAATGTGCGCTCTACTGGTGTGAATAAGTTACCTTTCTTTTTAAATGGAAAAGCAATGCCCGGCTCATTTAGCTTCATTGCGCCCACTGCTACTATAATCAGTAGCATCATTAGTATAATTCCAAGTTCCATGATCTCTCCAAGAGCTAATGTCAGTTTTTTGACAAACGTATGTTGTTACTTGGATAAGCAAAGAAAGTGCCAATGAATTAAAATATTCATTGGCAAAAATTGGAGAGTTAATTAGTCATTTAGATTGCTGTTAACTTGTTGATTTAACAAGAATATCAACTTGACTACCGGCACCATCTTTAGAAATTATTACTACTTTTTCCCCCTTTTCATATTGTAATACTATTCTGCCCTTTAACATCTCTTCATCTTCAGCTTCACCAAGCTCTTGAAGATAAAAGTCTTTAGTGGTTTGCTGATCATCGACAGCAAAATAAGACAAAGTTGCAGGTAGTTTAGTGTCAAACAGTTGGCAAAATTTAGCATTTGGATATAAAGGTAAGGCGAAGAAGTCAGTTGGGCAAACCTTACTAACAGTAGGAGCAACCTGTTCATCTATCACTAGCTCGTCAGCAATCAAGTTGCTTGAAATAGCCATCATAAGTAAGGTGGCAGGTTTTAGAATAAATTTTAACAAACACGTATCTCCTAGAATGTCCTTTTGTTTACTATAGAAGTTCATTAAGTTAGCAGCAAGGCAATTCAGCGCAGTAAAGGTATGCCGGCTGCCCAATGAGTATATTTATGTTCAAACTATGTGTAGATTATTTAAGGCTGACCTTGTTTTGCTGTGGCTTACTGATCGGTATTCAGGTGCCGGCTGTAGTTGACCAGTATGAAAAACGAATTAATGCACAGTTATCAGAAGCCCAGACTATATTGAGTGGATTTCAACAAACAGCAGAGCGTTATTTTCAAGGAGATATACATGCTCTTTTGAAACATTATGAGTTAAGTAAGGATGATGTATTTAGACATGATGCTCAAAATATTCGGTATATCACTGAGCGTGTTACCTTTTTAGAGGCAGAGCAAAGGGTGTTATTGCAGAGTGAAATTCACCGCGTATTTCACGTGTTAGTTACTCCTGAGCGAGAGACCTTTAACGAAACCATGAAACATTACAATCACATGATATTAATTGATCTTCAAGCTCTAGTTTGGGGGGTATTGTTTGGATTTTTAAGTGCCACATTAGTAGAAGGGATCCTGCATCTACTTGGTTATTGCGTAATGTGTCTAAAACCACATAAACATAAGGATAATTTGTGATTTTAGAACAAGCGATATTAGATGTTATTCCTGGGAAACAGCAAGCGTTTGAAATTGCGTTTAAACAGGCCCAAGTCATTATTTCTTCTATGGAGGGGTATATCCATCATCAATTACAAAAATGTATAGAGAAAGACAATCGTTATTTATTGTTAGTACAGTGGCAAACGCTAGAAGATCATACTTTGGGTTTTAGAGAATCTCCTGAATATCAGCAATGGAAAGCGCTATTACATCATTTTTACGAACCCTTTCCTGAAGTTGAGCATTTTCAGCTCGTGCAAGCTTAAATAGATGCGAAGTTACTATCGGAATCTGACGATTTTATTGAGGAGTTATTCTAAAAGAGTATTTTACCTTATTACTCTAGTCATTTACGTCACCACTTAGTTTAGCTGTGTATTAGTTCCTCTTAGGAAACTCTCTACTTTGGTGATTTAGAGGTGCTCGCAATTCTTATGTTAGGGCGTTAGAATTAGCGAAATATCTAGATGAGCTTCATCTAATTGCATATTGACCTTAGTGTCGCTATTTTTTCTCGTAGGAATACTTATCAATCACATGGACTCTACTTCTTTTAAATTAACTTCTTCACAACTCCATTTTTTTAGCCAAGGGCAAAGTGCGGCAAGATGGGCGGGTATTGTTGCAAAATATCAACCACTATTTACTGCGCATCCGGCTAAAAAATGGCTTTTAGCTGAATCTGACAGCTTTGTGTTTTCTGCTTTGTTTTATGCATTATTAGCTTCAGGAAAATCTGTGGTACTGCCACAAAATACTCAGCCCGAACATATTAAGCAGGTAAAAGAGACTGTCGGTGCGAGTGTTGGCCCAGCAGGTATATCGCCAACTTATCAATCTGATTTAGACTTCTGTCCAAGCTCAGAGATAACATTAACGATTCAATTAGATTCCAAAGTGTATTTTTATACTTCTGGCTCTACAGGTGTTCCTAAAATTATTGTTAAGCCATTTAAGTTGTTACAAAAAGAAGTGGATGCATTAGAGGCTAAATTTTCTGAGCAGGTGACAGGCACCGTTTTTGTTTCAACCGTACCGCATCAGCATATATACGGCTTGCTCTATAAAATTTTATGGCCCATGAATAAAGGTCATCAATTTGTTCCGCAAGGATTTGAATATCCAGAGCAAATGGCAAATCAAATCGCCAAAGATGATTGTATCTCAACAACTATTATATCAAGTCCTGCTCAATTACAGCGAATGATTGCAGACAACCCCTTACTAGCAGTAAAGGATAAGGTAACTAATATCTTTTCTTCTGGAGGTCCATTAGACGCGCAGAAAAACTTAGGTTTACAAGATGTTTTACAATGCACTTTAATAGAGGTTTTTGGGAGTACGGAAACTGGAGGAATTGGTTGGCGTTGTCGTAAGTCAATACAAGATGAAGACTGGCATATCTTTAATGAAGTAAATATATCTTATCAACAAAATAGCGATTTACTGGCTATATCTTCATCTTATATTGATGAACCATTTTTCAATGCAGATGATCGTGTTGAAATAATAGATGCTAATCGGTTTCGAGTCTTAGGGCGAGCGGATAGCGTGGTAAAAATTGAAGAAAAAAGAGTCTCGTTAGATGAAGTGCAAGCAAGGCTAAAACAACATCCATTTGTGGACGATGCGTTTGTGGTGGTAGTTGGTTCAGAGCGGCGCAAGTTGGCAGCGTTAATTGTATTAAATGATGAGGGATTAAAGACCCGTAAAGGGGCAAAAAAGATTGAGTTAGATAGGCTATTCAAAGGCTTCTTATCTAACTGGTATGAAGCCATTTTACTGCCAAAAAAATATAGATATCCAGTTGAATTACCCTATAATGCCAGAGGAAAATTGAGTAGGCGAGAAGCGGAGTCTTATTTTGAGTGAAGATGTATATCATGGAGATATATTAACTAAAGAGTTAGCTGAAGGAGAAGTTAAATTGGAGCTTAAAATTCCCGAGAATCTCTATTATTTTCGAGGCCATTTCCCATCAGCTCCCGTACTCCCAGGTGTCGCTTTAACCCATTGGGTAATGGAATATCTATCTGAATATTTTGATGTTGATCCTGCTCAGTTTGTGGGCTTAAGTGCTTTAAAGTTTCAAATTATTATTCGTCCAAATTATGAGATATCTCTGCATTTAAGAAGAGTCAACTCGAGTAAATATTCCTTTAGCTACAGCTCTGTTCATGGGCAGCATGCATCAGGCAAGGTACTGTTTAAGTGAAACCTCAGTACTGCATTGTTATTCCTAATTATAACCATGGGGATGTGATTGAAGACACTATTGCGAGTCTTATTAAGTTTTCACTGCCTATCATTTTAGTGGATGACGGCAGTGAATCTTTGACTCAGAAGGTGCTTTCAAAAATTAATGAAAATTATGCTGAAGTGTTGTTGTTACGCAGAGATAAAAACGGCGGTAAAGGTGCTGCTGTTAATACTGGCCTTGTAAAAGCCTATGAGATGGGTATGACCCATGCTTTGCAAATTGACGCTGACGGACAACATGACTTAGCAGACGTAGACACTATGCTGGCTGAGTCTAGAAGTAATCCCAAAGCGTTAATTAGTGGTAGGCCAATCTACGACGATAGTATTTCAAAAGGCCGTTATTATGGCCGCTTTATCACTCACTTCTGGGTATGGATTGAAACCCTCTCTTTGCAGATAAAAGACTCAATGTGTGGCTTTAGAGTTTACCCATTAGAGGCATATGCCGAGTTAATCAAACAAGTTAATTTGGGAACTCGCATGGATTATGACATTGAAGTTATGGTGCGGTTATTCTGGCAAGGGGTAAATGTAAGGTTTATTGCCACTAAGGTTCATTATCCTGAAGGCGGGGTTTCCCACTTTAATGCACTGCAAGATAATTGGTTAATCTCAAAGATGCATAGCAAACTTTTTTTCGGCATGTTGGTGCGTTTACCTGCATTGCTTTTTAGACGCAGTAATAGGTAGTCATGGAACAAAATCAACATTGGTCAACACTGAAAGAGCGTGGCAGCATGTTCGGTATTCAATGCCTAGTTTTTATCTACAAGGTCTTTGGTAAAGGGCTTTTTCAGATATGTTTGTTTCCTGTGATGCTTTATTTTTATTTTACCGGGCGCATTGCAAGGCACGCCATTAAAGACTATTGGATACAATTAGAAACCACTCGAGGCGTCACACCATCTAAAGGTTATAGGTTACATCGCCATGCATTTAAGGTATTTATTTCCTTCGGATTAGCGATTGTGGATAAGTTCGATGCCTGGTTAGGTAAAATTCATATTGAAGACATTGAAATTATGAATTCTGAGGTTTATAACAAATTAACCTCTAACCAAGGGGCGGTAATTTTAAGTGCCCACTTAGGTAATATGGAAATATGTAGGGCTATTTTTAGCTCTGGTGAAAATAAGAAAAAGCTCAACGTTATTACTTACAACGAGCATGCGCCTTCATTTAATAATTTTCTCAAAAAAATTAATCCAGATGCCGCAATAAATTTTATTCATGTGAATAACTTTGGGCCTGATGACACTATTATGTTGAAACAGAAAATAGATGATGGTGAAGCAGTGGTTATTTTTGCAGACCGTACTTCAGTGAATAACCCAAACAGTGTTAATTTCGTCCCTTTCTTGTCTAAACCAGCACCCATAGCTATTGGGCCCTTTGCCTTAGCTACAATTATGGAATGCCCCGTATTTTTTATGACATGTATAAAAAATTCAGAAAAGGGAAAGTATCAAACTTACATTGAAGAGTTTGCTGAGCCCACTAAAGTGAAGCGCAAAGAGCGTAAAGAGTATTTTCAAATGTTGATGGAAAAGTATACCGATAGATTAGGTTACTATTGTTTAAAAGAACCTTATCAGTGGAATAACTTTTTTGATTTCTGGCGTGCTAACGAAGCAGAAAACCCTAACCAACCAAAACAAAAAATAGATAAAGCGGGAGTAAGCTAAATGGAGTCAGGCTTGAATAAAGTGTGTTTGGGTTCAAATAAGATTTCTATTGAAGATGTCGTGAAAATTGCAAAGTCTGGTACACAAGTTGTGTTATCTGAAGATGAGCTGTTTCGGAAAAGAATCGACCAAGGCGTAACGTTTTTAGATAAATTGCTAGAAGAAGACGGACATATCTATGGGGTTACAACTGGATATGGTGACTCTTGTACTGTAGAAGTGCCCTTGTCACTGGTTGATGAATTACCTATTCACTTAACACGGTTTCATGGTTGTGGATTAGGTGAATTTTTTAGTGTTGAAGAAGGCAGAGCAATATTAGCTGCTCGCTTGATATCTTTATCTCAAGGTTTCTCTGGGGTGAGCTGGGAGCTACTAAACTTGCTAGTGGCTATGTTAAATCAAAACATTATTCCAGTTATTCCTCAAGAGGGTTCTGTAGGGGCAAGTGGTGACCTTACTCCTTTATCATATGTAGCGGGAGCCTTGATTGGTGAGCGAGATGTTTATTACCAAGATAAAATCATGCCAAGCGCAGAAGCCTTTAAGTTAGCAGGGCTTACCTCAATAACACTTCGTCCTAAAGAAGGCTTGGCTATTATGAATGGCACAGCGGTAATGACTGCATTAGCTTGTCTAGCCTATGACAGAGCCACTTATTTAGCGAAATTAATGGCAAGGATAACAGCCTTATCCAGTTTGGCATTGAAGGGTAATAGCAACCATTTTGACGATATCTTATTTAGCGTAAAGCCTCACCCTGGGCAAAACCAAATTGCTGCGTGGATTCAACAGGACCTCAATCATCACTCTCATCCACGTAATTCACAACGACTACAAGATAGATATTCTATTCGTTGCGCCCCTCACATTATTGGTGTGTTGCAAGATAGCTTGCCTTGGTTCCAAAGTATGATCACCAATGAGCTTAATAGCGCTAACGATAATCCCATTATAGATGGCATTGGTGAGCATGTATTGCACGGTGGGCACTTCTATGGTGGCCATATCGCTATGGCGATGGACTCACTAAAAAATTGTGTTGCTAACTTAGCTGACCTAGCCGACAGACAAATTGCAACTATGGTTGATGTAAAAATGAATCATGGTTTGCCTTCTAACTTGTCTGGGGCGCAAGGCGAAAGAAAGTTTATCAATCATGGTTTTAAAGCAATACAGATAGGCTGTTCTGCTTGGACCGCTGAAGCATTAAAGTTAACTATGCCAGCCAGTGTATTTTCCCGTTCAACCGAATGTCATAACCAAGATAAAGTGAGTATGGGAACCATAGCCGCTAGGGATTGTTTGCGGGTTTTACAATTAACTGAGCAGGTTATTGCTGCAACGTTATTGGCTTCAGTGCAGGGCGTGTGGTTGCGTATTCGAAGTGGAGAGCTTCAAAAGGCATCATTAACCACAGAGATGACAAGCATGTTAGATGATATTAGCGAGTTTTTTGAGCTATTAGACGAAGACCGTCCAACGGACAAGTTGTTACGTAAGACCGTTGACTTTGTTAAACAACAAAAATGGTCTTTATATGAAAGCTAAAGCCATACTTAGTGTCAGTACTGAAATGGAAGTCCAGTTTTATGATGTAGACTCTATGCGGGTGGTGTGGCACGGAAATTATGTAAAGTATTTAGAAGCAGCACGATGTGAGTTATTAAAAGCTTTTAACTACAATTATTTAGAAATGGAAGCCACAGGCTATATTTGGCCGATTGTAGACATGCGCTTGAAGTATGTTGCGTCTGCAAAATTAAGTGACTTTATTATCGTTGAGGCAAACCTAATTGAGTATCAAAGTAGGTTAAAAATTGAATATGTGATCAGAGATAAAGCCACAGCCAAGATATTAAATAAGGCATATACCATTCAGGTTGCGGTAGATATTACAAATGGTGAGATGTTATTTGAAACGCCCCAGTGTTTATTAGAAAAATTATCGCCATTTATAAATGAATTATAAAAATAGCTTGTGGGTTTAAATACGGAGTAGGGAATATGAGTAACACAGAGGCGTGTGACGTAGTCATAATAGGGGCTGGTCCAGCAGGAGCTATTGCAGCCGCTATTTTAGCTAATAGAGGCTGGAATACCGTAGTTGTAGAACGTGAGGAGTTTCCTCGCTTTTCAATAGGTGAAAGCCTATTGCCACATTGTATGGAATTTGTGGAACAAGCGGGTCTGTTGGATGGATTGCTTAAACATGCCTCTGAACTGAACTTTCAATATAAGAATGGTGCAGCTTTCTACCGCAAAGGCGAACGTTCAGATTTCAATTTTGAGCAAAAATTCTCTGAAGGGCCAGGTACTACATATCAAGTGAAACGAGCAGCATTCGACAAGTTATTAGCAGATGAAGCCGCTAAGACAGGCGCTGACTTTAGATACAAGCAAACGGTTCAGTCAGTAACGAATGATGAGAAAGGTGCCTGCCTAGAAGTTAGTACCGAGCTAGGAAGCTACCAACTAAACGCCAAATTCATGCTTGATGCCAGCGGTTTTGGCCGAGTCTTACCTCGGATGTTGGATTTAGAGTTACCCAGTAACCTTAGCAATAGAAAAGCTGTATTTACGCACTTGAAAGATAATATTCCTAAGAGTGCCAACTTCGATCGTGAAAAAATATTAATCACAGTTCACCCTGAAATCGCTGATGTTTGGTATTGGTTAATTCCCTTTTCTGACGGTACCTCGAGTATTGGTGTGGTAGCCCGTCCAGAGTGTTTCGACGAGTCTCAGAGCTGTGAACAGCAGTTACTCAAGTTTATACATGAAGACGACAATTTAGGTGAGCTATTAGCCACCGCTGAAGTGTTACAACCAGCTCGAATGATTGGGGGGTACTCTGCCAGTGTTAAGTCTTTGCATGGGCCTAGTTTTGCGTTACTTGGTAATGCTGGAGAATTTTTAGATCCGGTATTTTCATCTGGTGTGACCATAGCAATGCGCTCCGCTGCTTCTGCTGCAACATTGCTTGACCGTCAATTATCAGGGGAAACTATCGATTGGCAAACCGAGTATGAAGTTCCATTACGTAAGGGAATTGAAGTATTTAAAACCTTTGTGATGTCTTGGTATGACACCAGCTTTCAAAATGTAATCTTTTTCCAAGATGAAGAATCAGAGGTTAAGCCTATGATAACTTCAATATTAGCTGGGTATGCTTGGGATGAAACCAACCCTTTTGTGAAAAGCTCAACTAGAGGCATTCGCATGCTAACAAAATTATGTGAGGCAGATTAGTTGTATAACGCGACACCTTTATACATAAATGGTATTGGCTTATGCAATCCGTTAGGTGGAAATGCAGATGAAGTCGCGGCAAATTTATTTGCTGGCACTCAAAGTGGAATGCTTTTACGCGAAGACTTACTCCATGAAGGTAAGATATTCGTTGGGCAAGTTACCGTAGGCTTGCCTGAATTAAGCTCGTTTCCGAAACACTTTCAAAGTCGAAATAATCAATTGTTATTACAGGCTTATAAACAAATTGAGCCCCTTGTGAATGAGTTTAAACTACAATTTGCGAGTACTCGATTTGGGATTATATTGGGTACGAGTACTTCTGGCATTGCTCAAGGAGAAGAGGCAATGAGCTATCGGCTAGAAGCAGAGAGTTTTCCTGATAGTTATGATTATCGTATTCAAGAGTTATCAAACCCTGCTGAGTTTTTGAGTGAGTATGCAGAGCTCGATGGCTACGTATCAGTAATTTCAACTGCCTGCTCATCTAGTGCTAAAACCTTTATAACAGCGGCAGAGATGATCAGCGCTGGGGTAATAGATGTTGCTATTGTTGGTGGAGTTGATTCACTGTGTGGAATGACAGTAAATGGTTTTAGTGCTTTAGAATCGACTTCAGATGGTATTTGTAATCCATCAAGCGTTAACCGTGATGGTATCAATATAGGGGAAGCGGCAGCCTTAGCTGTACTAAGTCGCCAAAGGTCAGATATTAGACTGTGTTCTGGTGGTGAGTCTAGTGATGCCCATCACATGTCAGCGCCACACCCAGACGGTGCCGGGGCCAAAGTTGCAATGCAACATGCATTAACACAGGCGCAGCTTAGCCCTCAAGATATTAATTACATCAACTTGCACGGTACGGCTACTCCAAAAAATGATGAAATGGAAGCGATAGCAGTGTCGTCGGTTTTTCCTGATAACCCTTATGTTAGCTCTACTAAAGGAAGTGTTGGGCATACTTTAGGGGCGGCAGGAGCAACAGAAATAGCTTTTTGTTATTTAGCATTACAGCAACAAAAGATGCCGCTTCACATTTGGGATGGTGAAAAAGACTCGGCAATGCCTGAATTAAATTGGGTTAAAGCAGGGAGCCAAATCGATGGGAGTTTAAAATATTGTTTAAGTAACTCCTTTGCATTTGGTGGGAATAATGTGAGTTTAATTATAGGCTTAGAACATGAATAAATATGCCATAGAAGATGTGGTGCCGCATGCTCACCCTATGATATTAATTGAGCACTTAAAAGAGTTCAGCGAAAATTCTGCTTCTTGCTTATTAGAGATTAAAGAAGATAGTAACTTTTATAATCCAGAGAGAAAATCGATACCATCTTATGTCGGCTTAGAATATTTAGCCCAAAGCATAGCTGCTTATGCGAATGCCAATAAGGTAGCTGAAGGTGGTGAGGTTGCTTTAGGGTTTTTAGTGAGCGCCCGCAGTTTTAAAGCTGCGGTAAGTGAATTTATATTAGGTACGCAATTAGAAACTAAAGTCACTAAGCTCTTTAAAGAAGAAAATGGTTTGAGTGTATTCGATTGCTCGATAGTTTGCGGTGAAGATAAGCTAATTGAGGCCAAAATTAATGTATATGAACCAGAAAATCCTGATTTGTATCTGAAGGAGAACACCTAAAAATGTCTAAACGGGTAATTGTAACTGGTTCTAGTAAAGGAATTGGCAAGGCAACCGCATTGCGATTAGCAAAAGATGGCTTTGATGTTACTGTCCATTGTAGGGGAGACCTTGAAGCTGCAAATAATGTGGTAGAAGCGATTAAGGCCATGGGCCAGGAAAGCTATTGTTTGCAATTTGATGTTGCTAATCGCAGCCAAACTAAAGCCATTTTAGAAAAAGATTTAGAAGATAATGGCGCCTATTACGGCGTGGTTTGTAATGCGGGTATAACCCGAGATACTGCGTTTCCTGCAATGACTGAAAATGAATGGGACGACGTCGTACATACCAATTTAGATGCCATTTATAATGTATTGCACCCGCTTACTATGCCTATGGTGCGCACTCGAAAAGGAGGGCGCATTGTAACTATGGCTTCTGTTTCTGGAGTAATAGGAAACCGAGGGCAAGTTAATTATAGTGCCTCAAAAGCAGGAGTGATTGGTGCCACTAAAGCTTTAGCATTAGAATTAGCTAAACGTAAGATTACCGTTAACTGTGTCGCTCCCGGTTTAATTGATACTGGAATGACAGATGAGTTACCTATGGATGAAATTATGAAAATGATCCCTCTAAGAAGAGCTGGTCAAGCTGATGAAGTTGCAGGTGCGGTTTCATTTTTGATGTCTGAAGATGCATCTTATATAAGTCGACAAGTATTATCTGTAAATGGTGGAATGGCTTAATGAAAAGAGTTGTTGTAACCGGCATGTCATCAATTACTGCTTTAGGTGATAACTGGGCAAGTTTTGAGTCAGCTCTTAAAAAGAAAAAAAATGCCGTTATTCGTATGCCCGAATGGCAAGATGTAAAAGGGCTGCATTCAGACTTAGCGGCTCCCATCTCTGATTTCTCTGTTCCAGAGCACTACACTCGTAAGAAAATACGCTCAATGGGGCGGTTATCTTTAATGGCCACACGTAGCGCTGAGATAGCGCTTCAAGAAAGTCAACTACTCGGAACCGAGGTGTTAACCAACGGTGACACAGGTGTAGCCTATGGGTCATCTATAGGCTCCACTCCTCCACTTATTGGGTTTGGAGACTTGCTTAAGCACCATGATATGTCAGGTATGACTGCTACCAGTTATATCAAAATGATGAATCATACTTCCGCAGTGAACATAGGTGTCTTTTTTGGTATAAAAGGTAGGATTCATACCACTAGCTCGGCGTGTACTTCAGGTTCTCAAGGTATTGGTTATGCCTATGAAGCCATAAAGTTTGGTAAACAGAAAGTCATGGTAGCTGGTGGTGGTGATGAACTATGTTTATCTGAAGTAGCTGTATTTGATACCTTGTTTGCCACTAGTACTAAATTAGACCACCCAGAACTAACCCCGAGACCATTTGATGTAGATAGAGATGGGTTGGTTATTGGTGAAGGGGCAAGCACACTTATTTTAGAAGAGATGGAGCACGCTATCGCTCGTGGCGCGCCTATTTTAGCTGAAGTGGTTGGATTTGGAACTAACTCCGATGGCTTGCATGTTACTCAGCCTAATAACGAGACGATGGCGGTATCTATGCGCCTAGCATTACTAGATGCAGGGTTATCAGCTGAAGACATCGGATACGTTAGCGCCCATGGTACTGCCACTGGTAAAGGGGACATTGCAGAAACCCGAGCCACTAGCAGTGTTATGGGAAGTAATATGCCAGTCAGCTCATTAAAAAGTTATTTAGGCCATACCTTAGGGGCATGTGGCGCAATAGAAGCTTGGGCGAGTATCCATATGATGAATAACAACTGGTTTGCGCCAACAATTCAACTAAAGAATGTAGACCCTTTATGTGGCGAGTTAGATTACATTGTTGGTGATGGAGCAATGATCGAAACTGACTTTGTTATGTCTAATAATTTTGCATTTGGTGGTATAAATACATCATTAATATTTAAGAGAACAAACTAAGCATTGCGGATTACTTGACCGATATAAAAACGGCCTTTTAGGGCCGTTTTTTATAGATTTTCAATAAGTGACTTAAAGTCTAACTTCAGTAACCACTCCGTTTTCATCAAACTCAATTGCTTGCTTTTTAAATTTATTTAACCAGTACATCCACGTTGAACCTTCTGTAGAAGGAGTCGCATGAATAGGTGGGCGGCCCATAGCGAAAAGAATGCCTTCTTTGGTCATGCCTATACTAGGTTTACCGGATTTAATACCCGCTTGATCAAGGGCATTTAAAGATGCCACTTTACTTTGATCACATGATGTACCAATAAAGTTGGAGATATTTTGCAACAATGACTCACCCGCTTTTCGAGTGTGCTTGTCCCAAAGGTAGGTGTAAGTTGCGCCGTTGTAGACAAATTCAACTTCTTTTTCGCCAATATCTTCAATTTCTACTTTTGAACACATAGGGATCATCATGCCATCTAGCTGATAATTGACTGCGTAAAGTATTTTTCGTTTGTTGTCAGGGTGCAAATTAACTAGGGTTACCAGTGTGGCACCTTCTTTTATTACACTGTTGCTATCAGCAGTTGAAGAACACCCTAAGGTGATTGAGCCAACCGCGATTGCTATGGCTAATAGAGATTTTGATTTGGTAAGTAACATCATTTTTAGTCCTTTTAAGGTTTAGTTAGCGTACCCTAATATTTCTATATAAAAAATAACGACTAGAGTGGCATTATTTAAGTGCAGATAGAGATAATAAACTCGTCTGCAATTGTTTCTCCATTTTGGCACATTCTTGCAAAGTCTCAGCAATAGTGTGCAAAGAGATATCTTGGCGCTTTTTACAAAATAACACAGCTTGCATGGCGAATTCTCGCCATTTATCGCCTATTTCGGTCGTTAGCTGTGATAGCTCATACAGCCTATTATCACCTGTTAAAACCGATGCCTCATCTAAAAAGCTAGCAAACATAAACCTAAAGCCAGCTCCACCTGTACCGATTTCTTCTTGCATCCTTACGATATTACCTAAATATAAGCGGGTGTATTTCATGGGCTTATACTCTAGTTTCACTATCTGTTTTGCTAGGTAATGTATTCCTTTAATACCAAAAAAAGACACCCCAGGAATGGGCAGTCCATTCATCATTTTGGCCGTTTTTCTAATGCTTTTATAGATCAGAGCATTTAATTCAACTTGATGTCCATTATCTTCTAAAACATACATTAAACCTTTTGGGGCAAGGGCGCCTTTGGCGAACCTTGCTCGTTTTAGATCGTCTGCGGGGCAGGTGACGACATCTTCAAAAACAGGGTCACTTATAAGATAATCACCTTGTTCGTTTTTTCCATATACAACTAGGTTATGAGCATTGAAATGAAAACGCATATCCTCTGGAAAATAAGGCAACCAATATACAGAAGTTTGCAAGCCTACGGCATGACCTTTCTCAAGCTCTTTGTCTAATGCTTGCATGCCTTTTTCTGGGCTCGAAAATTTTTGGCTATGTACTGTCATACTTAGTTTTTTAGCTACGCCTTTAATAATACTTTTAGGAGGCATTCGATATGCAATTAAAGGCAACCCATTAATTTTTATGAAAGGCAAATATGCAAAGGTAAGTGCTGATGCTAGGCCAAAAGCCATAGGCTCGCTCATTGATAGACGGCCCTGATTGCTTAACATATTCGCCACAACACCACTTTCACAATGTGATGATTGGCGATGCACAAAGTTATTTTCTATATGATTCATTAGGACTCTTCAATATTGATAAGCTGCAGCATTGATAGAGCAAAAACGTCACAATAAATGTCTAGTTTACGTTGGCTTAATTGACTAAATATCTTAGGTTTAAGGTGGCGTTTTACTTGCCACTGAAAGAACCCGCTCACTTGTGCTAGATTTGGGATGTCAAAACGGTGTTTGTGCATATGGTAAGCCAAAGGAGACAGCTCGCCTACTTCGACTGCTTTTTTGGCTTCTAATGTTAATAGCTCTAAATCTTCTACGGCCATGGAAGTGGCGAAACTCTCTACCTCCCATCCACTTGATTGCACACCTGTGTAATGGCCTTCTTTGTCCGTGGCATACATTAGCTTTTTATGGCCATCGTAGGTGGGGCTATTATCTTGTGGCACTTTATCTTCACGCATAATTAGACAACAGTTAGTTGAATGAATGCACTAGAAAAGCGACCGCTTTCAGGTACGTAACAAAGTAACTTTTGACCCGCTTTCAATTGAGATGAATTAAACAGTTCTTCAAGCATAATAAAAATAGATGCGGATCCTGTGTTGCCTTTTTGAGGTAAGTTGGTAAACCATTTTTCAAAAGGTAATTCAAAGTCAATATTGACCAAGCTTTGATATACTTTGTCTCGGAAGTAATTAGAGGAGTAGTGGGGCACAAAATAATCATAATCACTTGTTTTAAGCTCTCGCTTAGCGATGATTTTTTTAAGTGTTTCTTCTACGGTGAACTTAACTATATTTTCGTTTAACAAGCGTACATCTTGTTTCACTGACATGATTGACTCTTGCTCTCTTTGGGCTCCGCTGTAGGTATTCCACCCTTTGAGTTTGCCGTCAATTTTTTCAGCTCCTGCATACATACAGGCTTCAAGTTGGTTGGCAAAAGAGTAACTGTCTATCCAATCGATACGTAGAGATAAGCCATCGGTATTGGCTTTATCGCTTAGTAATGCGGCACCCGCGCCATCAGATAGCATCCAGCGTAAAAAATCTTTTTCAAAAGCCATTTCAGGGTGGTCGGCTAAGGTATCAATTTTATGTTGATGCTCAGAGTCAAAATTACGAGCATGCATAATGGAAGATGCCACCTCACTGGCGACTACTACACTTTGCTTGCTTTCACCTGCTTTTATATTCAAATAGGCATATTTAAGGGCCGTGATGCCACATAAACACACCCCTGAAGTTGACACGATTTCGCAGGGTGGGTTTTTTAACTCGCCATGAACCATAGCAGCATGATTAGGCATAACTTGGTCAGGCATAGATGAAGATGCTACTAAGCTGTCAAATGAGGTTAAATCGGCATCTTCTGCAAATAAGCCCCGAACCGCTTTGGCTGCTAATTCAGCGTTAGTGTAATTTTGCTCGCCAGTTTCTGGGTCTATGGCGTAATAACGTTGCTTGATGCCATTGCTTCTAAGAATGACTGCTCGGGCTCGAGATTTTTTATCACCAATAAGGCCTAAACGCTTTTCCATCTCACTATTAGTGACGGCTTTATTAGGAAGGGCTGCAGATAATTTAGTGATATATATATTATTTTTCATTCTACTCTCCAGATGGTTCCGCGTAGTATTTTTTTTGAGCAACAATTTTTTTTCTAGTCAGAGGCGAAATTAGCTTTTTAAGCAACGCACTAATAGGTACCACAGTGAGGATTAATAATATTAAAAAGGTTACGTACACTGAAAGCCCAATGGCTCTTCTTTTGCTGTGTTGTGGGCCAAGCTTGCGTAATATTTTTGACCAAATATTAAAGCTATGGCTGGCGACTCTTTCACTAGCAATCAATTTCTCGTTTATTTTTACGGCACCTAAACCCGCTAACATGCTTTCTTGCACAGGTTCGGGGTTAAACTCTAGGCGTTGTCTAATTGCTTCACCAAAACGCTTTGCATCAATAATATCTTGCTCGCCTACCCCTGCCGGTGGCACCCAAGATAAAGGCTTTTTGTTGCCGGTTAGCATCCATAGAGGCGTAGCTAAAAAGCTAAAAAATGCGCCGCAATCATCACTTAGCACTACGTTATCTACTAACTTAGCGTTCAGACCAGTAAGCAGGCTTTTTACTTTTTCTTGGGCCATTAACCACATTCCTCGACAACCAATAACGGTTACCACAGGTGTATTGTTAAACAATGCTTGGGCTTGTGGTGATTGTAAAAAAGAAGCAACTGGGATAGAAGGTGATAAAAACCAAACTTGATAGGTCAGGATAATTAAATCATATTCATCATATTGTGGTGCGATAGGGTTTAGCTCTACTGGTTCCATCACAACCGTTTCAGGAAAAATACGAAAAAACTTTAAAAAGGGCCAAGGAAAAGGAAAGGCTACCTTAGGTTTAATTACGATTGTTTCCATCGAGATTTGTTTAGAATCTTCAAGTGGCTGGCAGATAGAGTCTTTAATTTTAGACAATTGCCCTGTTTGGGTATAACAAATAGTCAGTATTTTACGCATGGATTAGCTGATTGTTCCTTCCTCAGTAAACCAGTATTATACTGAACCATGTCTCAATGTGAACTCTTAGTTAATGATGAAAATGTCAATTCTTGTAACCAAAATCTTCTTACTATGCTTGTTGTTCATGTTAACTCTCTCTACTGCTTTAGCTATTGATATAAAGGTGCAGGTCACTAGTAAAAAGCCTAAACAAGCTCAGTTACATATTGAGCTATATAAGCTTGCTGGCGACTTAGACTTCAAAGAAAGTTGGCAGCATACAGTTGCTATTGCTAGCCATGATTTTGAGATGAATGGGGATCAGAATACACAGTTTTTTATATTGAAAAATGTAGAGCTAGGTGAAATGTGCGCTCGTAGTTTTGTGGATGTAAATGGTAACAATAAATTAGATAAAAGCCCTATGGGATTGCCTAAAGAGCCCGTTGGTTTTGCTAACAACCCTATTTTGATTTTTGGTGAGCCTTTGCCATCTGAGGCTTGTTTTGAGGTTACCCCTACCACAACAGAAATACATATAAAGTTGCAGCATAAAAAGCGCAATAAATCTTAAAACTGAGAGTTAGGCTCTCCTATATCGATAACGAAAGGCGTTGTATTACTAGCATTGCGTATGGCGTCGAAACTAAAGTTTTCTATATCAGCGATAGCTGTATTCTCAGCATTTTGGGCTAACAGGGCATAACAATTTCTTTCACTTTGAGTTTCTTGCCACAATAAAATAATGACTCGTTGAGAGGGTTTAGATATGACTTCCATAGAGCTGACCAATAGGGCCTTTTCTAGCGCTTGTTTGTCTGCACCTAAAAATAAATTGCTGCCGTGAATATTAAACTCTTTGGCAATGTAAAAATTAGCAGCATTACCCACAGTGGATACAAAATCTAAGGGACGAATAGACTTTCCTGAATGCCCATCAATAATTAACTTTTGAACTAACTCAACTGAAAAGTATGGGGCGCAACTTACAAGTGATGAAGTATCTGGGTTGCTAACCTCTAGCTTTAACTTGGCTACCGCAGCTAGTCCTGCAAGGGTAAAATTATCCATTCTACGCACTGCTACATCAAAATTGGATTTTACTAGTTGCCGCAGTGCTTTGTTGTCCATAGACCGGGGGTGGGTAAAGTGAGCTTGGCGAATAATAGTTAACTTCATTGGTGTTCTGCCTTTAAAACGAGAGCTGCATTATTCCCACCGAAGCCACAATGATTGATTAGAACATGTTTGTAAGTATTAAGCTGCCCAGAAACAGGGGCAAAAGGGAGCATAAGATTTTCATCTTGAGTGTCTGGTACAGGTAAATAATGTGTATTTAATAATTCATCCATAAGGGCAATTTCAAGTGCGCCGCATGCTCCAAGTGTATGTCCAATATAGGGTTTGAGTGCAATGATGGGGGGGGGCGTTTCAAAATATTGTTTCAGGCCATGGTATTCAGAAATATCATTATTGTAAGTTGCAGTGCCGTGTACCTTAACGAGATCGATATCAGTTGGATGTAAGCCTGAATTTTCCACAGTGTGTTCTAGCACAGAGTTAATATGACTACCGTCCTCTGCCGTCATAGTTAAACTAGATGTATCACAGGCTGAATATCCCCCTAAAACACTAAAGTAGTGTTGGCGCTTAGGTGGAGTTTTACTTAATAGCAGCGCGCCTATTCCTTCTCCTAACATTAAGCCATCTCTTTGGTATTCGAATGGGCTTATTTTGTTCTCTGATATTAAGTCTAGAGAGTGAAAGCCATCGAGGGTGAGGTGATTGTAAAACTCACATCCAATAATAATAACCTGCTTTATATTAGTGTTTTCAAGTAAGCCTTTCCCATAAAGCAGTGCGTTTATACTTGCGGTACACGCTGTATTAAATACCATATGGCAGAGGCTTAGCCCTAGTGTTTGTTGCAAGTGCTCGCTAAGACGATCTATCTTAGGTACCCAAATAGCTGGGCCTGGATTAGGTTTTATTGTGCCAATATCTAACGAAGTTGAACCTAACATTAGGGCCGTGTGTTTAAGGTCCTCTTGGCTTAGCCCAGTTTTCTCTATCAGTTGTTGGGTAACTTTTGTAAGGGTGCTAAACACTCTTACTTCAGATGAATCGATACTTAAGCTGTGCATACCATAAAAAGGAACATTTTCTTGATTAGGCATAGCAACTGAAATATTGGGGCGGTCATTAAAAGTTAATGAGTCAGTAGTACTATTGCCGCAAGCTGAATGAGAAACACTAGAGTGAATGTAGATTGCCATTTTTATGGTTGTTTAACGCTTTGGATGTAATCAACAATACTGGATATTGAATGTAAGTGCTTACGTGATTCTTTTGAGCCCTCTACTTTTATACCAAAATGTTCTTTTAGTACTAACGCTAACTGTAATGCGTCTAATGAATCTAAGCCAACGTTTGATTTTTTTCCAAAGAGTGGCTCGTCATCTTCTATATCTTCCCATGACAAATCATCTTCTTTGTCACACTCAACTATTATTAGCTGTTTTAATTGTTTCTTTATCGCATCTAATTCCATAATACATCCCTAATTTTACGACTAAATAAAAATGACGCCACCCCCAAAGATGCCAAGCTGAAAAGGCAAAGTAGCATAATTTGTTGTGCTGAATTATTTGCTGTGGTGTAAAACATATTCTGTTTGATTAGTTCGGCGGCCCAATACATAGGAGAAAGTTGAGCCACTTCTCGCAGGCTTGCTGGCATCACATCCAAGGGCACCATAAAACCACTTAAAGCAGCTAAGATAATGTTTACACCACCGCCGAGTACGATAGCTTGTTCAAAACTTTTCACGAGAGCAGAAAAAATAGCTGCAAAACATACGGCACTAAAACAAATAAATAAGCCCATAGGAATAATATGTAATATTTGGCTATAGGTTATGGGAGCTGAATCGACCACTAGCGGTACTAGCCGCAATCCAATGAAAACTAATACTAAGAACTGAGCCAAGCTAATACAGTAAAACGCAGTTAGCTTTGTAAAAAAATAAGTGTACATGTTTATCGGGAATGTTTTTAAGCGTATTAGTGTGCCGCTTTGTCTTTCATTTACCAAAGTGATGGAAATAGGTAATACGATAAAGAATATTCCAAACACTAACCAAGAGGGAATGCTGTAACTAATAACGGGTGATAAAGACCCAGTTTTAGTTTTTATTAATTCCGATGTATCTGATTGTTTAACAATTTGCTCCATTTGCTGTTCTAAAGGTAAATCAGCATTTAACTCTTCGGTTTCCAGCATGTATAAATGTAACTTTACTCTAGCAAATGATAATTCTAAGTGTTGCTGAATAACAGTTTGCACAGGGATCGAAGCGTTAGCGCTGAATGTAACAACAAGCAAATTTTTAGCGCCGCTAGTGAATACATTGTCGTTGAAGGAGTGACTGAAAGATAATGTGGCAGTTGCAGAGTCTGAAGAGTGAGCGAAGTGATACCCTAATTTAGTCAAATATTGGACGTAGAGCTTTTCATATTGTTGGGGGGGTTGTTCTACATAAATACTAACAGAGTCGAGCATATCTGACTGACGGCCACTCATGGCGAATGTCATCAGTAACATAAAAGTGACTGGCATGATAAATAACACCGCAATACTGTGCAGGTCACTAAATACCACGTGTAATTCCTTTTTAATGCTCTGCAGTATCATGGGATCCCATTAATCTAAGATAGTGATCGGTTAGGGAGTTTTGCCCTAACTGCATGCTGTGAATACCGATTTCACTTTGTTGTAGCAATTGCATTATTTGCCACAGGGTTTCATCTTTTTGTACTTGGCATTCTAAGGTGTTGCTCTGACTAATATGGCACCCTGTTAGACTTTCGACTTTTAGTTTAATAGCCTTGGCTAAGGTATGAGTAAATGTGACTTTGAGTAATCGGTTGCTCTGTATTTTGTCAAATTGAAATGCTTTGCCACCTTTAAGCATATAAATATCATCACAATGTGCTTCAATTTCACTCAGCATATGAGAGGTAAATATGATGGTTTTATGTTGGTCTTTGAGAGACTCGATTAGGGCTAGAATCGCTTTTCTGGAAACAGGATCTACCCCTACAGTAGGCTCATCTAAATATAAAACTTGTGGGTCTTTGAGTAATGCAATTGCTAAATTTAAGCGCCTCTTGTAGCCCCCAGATATAGACTTAGACTTTTGTGTCAGTACGTTCTCTAATTGACATTCTTGTATCACTCTTTGGATCGCACTTTGTTGTTGAGCTGAGCTGTAACCGCATAAGCTGGCAAAGTATTCAAGGTTTTGCATTACGCTAAGTGGAAAATAGAATGCATATTCCTGAGGAACTAAGGCTATGTTTTCTTGAATAAAATGGCGCTGGTTTACTACCTGTTCATTATTCTGAGAAAAGCGGATAGATCCAGATGAAGGTTGCAGTAAGCCAGAAAGAATAGAAAGCAGTGTAGATTTTCCTGCACCATTGGGACCTATGAGTCCCAAACAGATACCTGAAGGTATAATTAATGAAATGCTTTCTAAAGAGAGCCTTTGCGCTTCTTTATATTGATAACTAACATTTTTAACTTCTATATCAATCATATTTTCTTGCTTCTATCGCAACGATTTCGCTTTAACAACTAGAATAGAGAAAATCATAGAATGGTCATCGTTATATAGTGGTACTTTGAATATTACTCAGTAACGAGCACTCGTATTCCATTACTTGCATGCCAGAATACGAGGCATATTGTTTAAGGCAGAGTAACCAAAGTCGCTTTTAATGCGACTCCGGCGAGGAACTTTCCGGCACCACACTCAAACTCTGAACTACTTGAAAACTCCTGGTGCTTATAGTTCGACTTTACATCGATAACGGCATTCATGCCTTTTTTTAAGGCGCTTTCTTGCAGAGCTTTGATTGCAGAAAGTAAAACCCATTCACACGCTTCTTGGTCTGATTTATTAAACGCATTGGTTTTTTTGCTGGTGGTAACTTCACCCCAAGTATTACTTGGTGTTGCATGTGATTGACCAGCGAAATAAACAGGAACACTCAATAATGCTTGTTTGGCTTTTGAAGAGCTAAGTAGCGGTTCGATTGGAAATTTTACTCGGTCGTCTCTGGCAAATGCGCTTGATGATATTAATAGGCAAGATACCAAGCCAGCTAATAATACTTTCATTGTTAGTCCTTAATAATAAAAATTTAATATTGAGAAACATGATCACAACATTAAATGCCTTGCTATTCAATCATTAATCTAAGGTTTCAATTGTTATTTGGTAATTGTCTAAATGATGAATTAGCTGAGTTATGTGATTATTTTGTGTAACCGAAAAACTAAGACTCCCGCTTTCGAAAAATTCACGTTTAGTGCTGTTACCGTTACTTAACAAAATATCAATGCCTATTAGTCCATTTTTTATATCAATTAGAGGCCAATTAGAAAGTTGATAGTAAGCGAGTAATTGTTGTGCGGGAATATCTGACATTGCTATGCTTTTACTCACCACCACTTCATCATTTTGTCGCCAAGTAAGTTGAAATAGTTCAATACCAGATAAGCTAAAACCTACCATTTGAATACTATCTTCAGCTAGTTCAGTTTGTAGCAAAAATTCATGTTGGTTATCTTGCTCTGTCACCTGAAGTTTTTGTAAAGAAATGCGGCCCACAAGCTCATCTGGCACAACTTGAATTAAATAACTGGCCTGTTCGCTGAGTTTTACTTGGTTGGATTGCTGTTTTAATGTACTGCAAGAGAATAGATATAGGGTAATAACGAGTAACCCGAAATTAAAAGTATTTTGGCTCATTATTATTGGTTCCGCTTTAAGATTGTCGTTGGCAGGGTGAAGCATAAAGACCACGCTATGATTACCCCTATTAATATAGTTAAACCAAATTGTAAAATCGCGGGGGTACTACTAAACACAAACATGCCAAAGGCAATGCCAGATGTGGCGGCTGATAGGCTTATGGCTTTTATTACATGCTGTTGTTTGCCGTGTTCAATTAAAAACACCACATAATCCACAGCTAAGGCAATAATCAAAATACAAGCTAACAAGTTAAACAAGGTCACATAACCTAAGAGTAAGTGACTCAAAGCTAAAGAGCTCAGTGCTGTGATTATGGGTATGGCAGCAAGTTTTAAGCCTTGTAAATAACCATATCTGAAAGTCATTAGTAATAATAAAGCACAGGCGGCTAGCATCAAAAACAACAGTAAATACCCTCGCAATTTTGCAAGAGCTTCTGAGTATTTTGTTGGTTGGTCAAAGTAATGTACTGGAAAGTCTAATTGCTGTTGCAGTGTTTGTAAAAATTTGGGGTCTATTGGCCCCATGTAACTTAAAATGCCTACTTGGTTATCTTCTTTAGCCGTTATAGCTGGGTAGAGTGTAAGTATTGCTTGAGGTAGCTGCTCTATCGTCATGAAACTGTCTGATGAAGCATTCAGGTTTGATACAGATTCAGTCGTCATAAAGTCAGTGATAGGCGTTAATTTCCCTTGTGCTAAACCAAGTTGTAACCACTTAATATTGGCTTGTTGGGTATTAATTGAAGGCACCCATTGGTCGACACCAAGTAATTCAAACTCCCCACCATTTATACTATTAATAGCCAGTCTAATTTGCTCTAAGCGTTCCAATATTTGTTGCTGGTTATCGCCCTTGGTATAAATGAACCTAGGGTATTGTTGATTACCTATAATCTGACTGACCCGTTTCTCATTGTTTACTAGGTGAGCTGGGCTGCTGTTGAATGCGTTAATGTTATCTTGAAAAAACCAAGTAGGAGCGGCAGCTAAGCAACATAAAATTAGCCCCGCCAATATAGCCTTGAAGCCTTTTGGCTGAAGCCCTAGTTCATTGATTGGGGGATGAGTTTCAGGCTTATTTTGCCAAGGCCAATGTACTATCAAGGTTAAAGCTGTAATTATGGTGAAAGCTAAGCCTGCGGTAATAAAAACAGCTACTTGTTGTAATAATGGTATGGGTAGCAAAAGTAGTAGCAAATAGCTGATAATAGTCGTACCACCACTGACGAAAATAGCAGGGGCAATATACCCTCTTAACTGTTTATTTCTAAACCCTGTATATTTTGCTGTTAATAGTGTGTGATACCCATAATCCACAGCTACACCAATCAAGCTTACTGCAAAAACTAACGATAAAATATGGATGTTGTCGAATACTAAAGTAAGCGCTAACATACCTGATAGTGATGCACTACCAAGCAATAAGCTTATGCAAATTAAAGGTTGGATACTTCTAAAGCTAACAAGGGTTAGTAGTAATACACCTACTATTGATAGCCCACCGAATAGTTGGGTTTCAAAGCTTGCTTGAGATGTTATCGCTGCTGAGTGAAACATTAAGCCGCTAGATAGAACCTCCATGTTTGATGTTTGGTATTGAGCCACTAACTTGTCTAATTGCGCTATGGTAGCTACCACTGTATCTAATTGAATCGCTGCTTGGTTAAAGTTTAAAAATAATGGGTAATACCTTTTATTTTCATGCTCTATATAGGTAAACCCTTGATCTTGTTGCCAGCGATTAATAGAGGATTTATCTGCAAACCAATCTGCAAGATTAAGCAGAGGGGCTTTATTAATTGTTAATGATACTAGCGGGTTCGAAGGGGCACTCATTAGACCCATGTAATTATTTACTATGTGGGAATAATCGTTGTTATTCTTGGCTCTAGTGGCAGCTTGGCTCAAAAAAGCTAAAGGGTAACTGGAATATATATTGGCTAACTCATTCACATCAAAGTCTTTGCTAGGCTCAGAGCTAGCTGCTTGAACTAAGCCTTTAGCTAGTAGTTGTTCTGCAATCTTTGCTAAAGTTGTTTTAGACACTTGATGTTCTTGATGCTGAATAAGCAATAACCCCTTAGTTTTAAAAGGCTCTGCAGCGGCTTTAGTAAGGTCATTAATTTCATCGCCTAGGTCTAATACATTGAGTATATTAGCGTCAAAAGTAATGCCTCCAGATACAGATTTATAAACTAAGGCGCTTGCCATTAGACTAGTTAGTATCGCCCAGAGGGTGATGATTAAGCTATTTTTTGAAAACGCCATCACTGGATTATTGACCTTTTTCTTTGAGCTGAGTGTGTGCCTCTAAGTATATATTGGTCAAGTTTCCATTAGATTCATACAGAATTATCTGTTGCAAAGCTTGCTCGGTGATCACTAAATCTAAGCTCTGCATAACATTGGATACGTTGGGATCCATAGGATCTAGGGTCAATCCTTTACTATTTTCTGAAATTTTAAAATATTGGGCTAGTTCTTGAGGATCTCCACTAAAAACTGGTAGTAACATGGCGCTAAAGTTGGCATCAGTCGTAAGCATTTTAAAACTACCGTCCGCTTGCTTTTCTGAAACACCATCTTGGTTGATAAGTAGAAAATTGTCGACCGGCTTAAGGGTATTCCATACTAAGCCTGTTTCAGGTGAGTATTGGTATTTACCTTGGGTAACAAAAGGCCGACTTAAAGCTGCTAAGCGTTTTTCTTGGATAAAATTACCCTGAATATGCTTTTGGTTGGCCCAAGGAAGTTCAAATCCATGCAATATCGGGAAATGTAAGGTAAGTAAAAAAAGTAATGATGAGAAAAAATGTCGCATTTATATTCCCTTTTCGAAGCCTAGAAATCTTAGTGCTTATGCTTTACGGTTTGTCTAATTAACCACTCTGATGCACCTAATATGCCCATCAAAATGTAAGAGATGATGCCATTGTATAGAGTCCAAATTTCAATGTCGCTATACAAAGCAGTGTAAAATGAAATGCCTGCATTTAGTATAAAAAAACCACACCATACCTTAGTGAAAAATCGGGTATAGCTGACGCCATAGTCAGATAAATTTTTATTTTTTATTCTAGCAAAGCGCTCAATGACAGTTGGGGGGTAAATTAAAGAATAACTAAACATTGCGAAAAACATTAAGCTCATGGCTACAGGATAAAATTTAATGCCGTAGTCAGAATTAGAAAGCAATGAAAACATTAATAACGTCAGTATTGCGCCAAATACCAGTTTAAAATGCTTATGTTTATGGGAGCTAGATTTATCTAATACAAATCGTAACGTTAACAATAAAATGAGTAAAGCCGAAACAATACTAGGGTTACAGTATTTAAGGCCAAAATAAGCAATTATTGGATACAAAATCGCGAGTATAGTGAGTAATATTGGCACTGTATTATGTCTCAATACAAATGATATAATTTACAGAACAAGGCTGTGAAGACAAAACATTAGCCTTATTGTTTTTCATAAATTTTATCGAATTTTGCAAAATCTTCTCGGTAAGTTTGTTGCAAATCCCTAGTCAGCTGGCGCACGGACTTAGTGATGCTATCAGATGAATAACTGCTAGTTTCTACCTCATTCAAAACAACTAACTTCATGTGGATTTTACTTTTGGGCACTTTATACCAGGGCCATCCTTTAGTGAGTGCTGGTGGCGTGACTTCAATTAATACTCGCTGAAAGTTCTTTTTACTTCGCAACGCAATATTAGCTGCACCACGCTTGAAGTTGAATTCTGTATTGGGGAGTGTTCGAGTACCTTCTGGGAAGATAATAAGGTTGCAACCTTTTTCCAAAGATGTTTTGCAATCTGTAATTAATTCTTCAGGATCTGCATTACTAATGTAACCAGTATTTTTAATAATACCTCTCGTAAAAATATTTTGAAGAAGAGTTTGCTTAACAATACAGTCTGCATTTTTGACAATTGAAATTAACACTACAACATCAATTAGAGATGGATGGTTGGCAATAATAATTTTGCCTCTGACGTTTTTAAGCTCCTCTAATCCTCTAGTATCGACTTTAGTTACCCCTACCACGTACATTAACCAAACAAACCATTTAAAGGTGAGATGCACTGCATATCGGCAAGCTTGTTTACGTTTATCTTCATTATTTTTATATCTGACTCTATAAAAAGGCAACCATAAAGCTGCAATTACCACACCTCCGAGTCCAAAAACTGTAAAGCAAAAAGCCGTGCCAAATAAACGCCAAATTTTACTTAAATATATGTTCACAGTAGTCTTTATGTACTCTATTTTATGATTTTTGAAAGTGTTAGTTGTATGTTCAGAATGTTGTAGTCGAATCATCCTACTATATTATTGATGCTAATTCTGCGGCTTGCCGTATCGCTACCATAGCGTCTAGTTGTTTAACTTGCTTAGATCCCCCAATACGATGATAAGGTACGGTTAAATCTTTAACATTTACACTGTTATCAGATTGTTGCCCAGCACAAATAATGATGGTGTCTGCCTCAAGAGTAAATTCTTTGCCTCTGCTTTCTAGCTCTAATCCATTGGATACAATTTTACGGTAAGATATCTTGCTCAAAGTTTTAATGTTTTTTCGTTTAAATTCTTCTCTGTGGATCCATACTGTGGTTTGCCCTAGCCCTGTGCCTGGCTTACGAACAGAGCGTTGAAGCATGGTTATTTCTACTGTTTGCTGAGTTTGCAAAGAGGTTTCTTTCTTTCCTCCTTGAGTTTGGTTAGTTAGGTCTATTCCCCAGTGCTTCGCAAAAATGTCACTTTGTTGTTTTAATGGTAAGTGTTCTGTATAGGGAGTGGTTAACTTGGTAACAACATCAAATGCAATACCACCTGTACCCACAATGGCAATTTTATCACCTAATGGCTGTTGTTCAATTACATCAATGTAACTTAACACATTCGCCGTTGTTGAGGTTGGTATGTTGAGAGGCTGTGGTTGTGTTCCGGTTGCAATAACGACTTCATCAAAGGAGTTCAACATATCAGTGTTTGGGATTGTGTTGAGTTTTAGGTCAATCGCGTTATCAACAATAGAAACCTTTAAGTAACGAATAAATTCTTTAAATTCGCCTTTTCCGGGAATGTTTGCGGCTAAATTTAATTGACCACCTAGCTTTGAGGAAGCTTCAAATATGCTCACATTATGACCTCGTTGAGAGGCGTAAATAGCAAACATGGCACCAGCAGGCCCTCCACCTACCACCGCTATTTTTTTAGGGGAAGGGGAGGCTGAAAATATAAGGCTTGTTTCAAATGCGGCTCTTGGATTAACTAAGCAACTCGCTACCTTGCCTTTAAAAATAGGATCTAGGCAGGCTTGATTACAGGCAATGCACGTATTGATTGAGTTCGCTGCGTCTCTTCTAGCCTTTTCGACAAAATGGCTGTCGGCTAAAAATGGTCTTGCCATTGACACCATGTCAGCTTCTCCGCTCTCTAAAATAGCTTCAGCGACATCTGGGGTATTTATTCTGTTACATGCAACAATTGGGATGTTAATGTGCTTTTTTACTAATGCCGTAATAGAACTAAAAGCGGCTCTGGGTACAACACTCGCAATAGTTGGTATTCTTGCTTCATGCCAGCCAATACCACTATTAATTATATTTGCTCCTGCTTTTTCTAACGCAGTAGCTAGTATCGCAACCTCGTTTATATTGTTTCCGTCTTTTACTAAATCAAGAATCGATAGCCGAAATATAATGATAAAGTGCTCGCCAATTCGTTTTCTAATGCGGCGAACTATCTCTAGAGGAAAACGTATTCTATTTTCAAAATTTCCGCCCCAAACATCGGTACGAATATTAGTGTGTAGGCATAAAAATTGGTTAATGAGATAACCTTCAGAACCCATTATTTCGACACCGTCATACCCAGCCATTTTTGAAAGCTCTGCACAGTTTACAAAGTCTTCGATCTGTTGCTCTATTGCTTGCTCACTTAACTCGTGAGGTATAAAAGGTACTATGGGTCCTTGAATAGCACTGGGCGCTACAAGTTCATTATGGTAGCCATATCGCCCCGCGTGAAGTATTTGTAAGCATATCTTGGTGGGATATTGGTGAACGGCTTCAACGATGACTTTATGTTGTGGAACTTGCATTGAGTCTTGCAAAATCGCCCGTTTGGGAGCCAATATTCCAGAACGGTTAGGAGATACGCCACCAGTAATAATAAGACCTACTCCGCCAGCTGCCCTTTCAGCATAAAAGGCTGCTAATCGCTTGAAACCATCAGGCTGCTCTTCTAAGTTAGTATGCATTGAGCCCATAATGATTCTATTGCTAAGAGTCGTAAAACCTAAGCTTAGCGGTGACAGAATATTGGGATATGGCATAGAGAGATGATCTAGAGTTGAGACTTTTGTTTGCCTAGTTTAACATGAATTTTTGATTTTTTAAGTTGCAATCTAAATGGAAGAAGTAGGTAAATTCAATGGAGTAGAAGAATTTTCAACCGAAAGTTCCAACCTATTCTATTGCGATGTACAAACATGCAGTATACAAAATCAAAAGATTTTTTCGCTTTTAAACGATGAAGATTGCGAACGATTTGTCAGGATTAATAAAACCTTACGCAAGTATCAATTTGGTATAGCTCGTTGTTTAGTGAAACAGGTGTTGTGTGAGTATTTTGATATTCCCCTAGAACATAAATACACACTTACGGATTATTGTGAATGGTTGGTCGTAGACATAAGTAGAAAATTTTATATTTCTATAAGCCATAGTAAGAATATAGTTGTGGTTGCTATTTCGTCGCAGAAATCACCTATCGGCGTTGATATTGAATTTCAAAAAGACCGAAACTTTAACGAGTTAATTAATAGCTTGGGAACTGAAAATGAAAAACTCTCATTCCAAAAAAGCCTTGATAAAAAACGAATGTTTTATCGACTGTGGACCGCAAAAGAAGCCTATATTAAAGCCTTTCAACTTAGTTTAAGTGAGCTAACTAAAATTGATTTGTCTGAATTAAATCACAATGAGTATGACCAAGAGTTTCAGATACAAGAGTTCACTCTTGAAAATAATAAATATTGTTTGAGTTTGCTGAGCAATAAAGGAAAAAGTGCAACACTTCAAAAGGTTGTTCTTAATTGAATGTTTGCTCCTCTTTGTGTGAACTCGTAGAATACCGAATCGAAAAAATAGGAGTATGAAGCAATGGAATTGGCGTTTCAGATTGCTAAGTGTGTTGCATGGGCCCCTGGGGTAGAAACTGAACAAGAGTGGCGTTTATGGCAAGCTGAAAACCATGATTTTTCATCTGATATCACTTTACCTGCATTAAAAGCTATACCTGCTATGCAAAGACGCCGCCTAAGTCCTTTCGCTAAGGTTAGTTTACATTGTGCTTTAGAGGCTAGCGATCATCAAGAAGGTAATTTACCTTGTGTATTTTCATCTCGTCATGGAGACTTAAATCGCACGACTAAGCTCATTGAGAACGTAGCAGCAAAAGAAGATTTATCACCTACTCAATTTGGTTTGTCTGTGCATAATGCCGTTTCAGGTTTATATAGTATTTACACCAAAAATCACGCACCTATTTCAGCAGTCGCCTCCGGAAAAACAAGTTTCATGGCTGGTTTAGTGGATAGTGTGGTGAAATTAAATGTTAATCAATTAGACAGTATTTTATATGTATACACAGACTTAAGCGTACCTGATTGTTACTCCAGTTACCTTGATACTAATGAGTCTGTTGGTATTGGTTTACTGATTCAGGCAACTGAACCTAAAAAAAATGGATTTAAGTTAACAAGTGCAACTACTGAGCGAGCTGCATTGGCAAATGTTCAATCCTTAGATTTTCTAAACTTTTATTATGGCGATGCAATAAGCTTGAATACCCCGGTAAATAAGCAGGGTTGGACATTAACAAAAAGCTAGAGGGCGTAAGTCTTTGTCAATCAAGGGGTGTTGCTATTTTATGATAAGTTGCTAATGCTAAATTGATTGGTATTATTGCTCCCATCAAAGTTATTTGAATACTGTTAGAAAAGGAAGTGAAATGAGTGATCTTATCCTTGAGATAAAAAACCTGATCATTGATGCGTTAGATTTGGAAGATGTGACACCAGATGATATCGAAGATGAAGCACCATTATTTGTAGATGGACTTGGACTCGATTCTATAGATGCGTTAGAGCTAGGTGTTGCTATTAAAAAAGCCTACAAGGTCAAAATTGATGGCAATACTGAAGAGAGTAAAAAGTACTTCTACTCAGTAAAAAGTTTACACGACTTTGTTTTAAAAGCTCAAAACTAGGTAGAAGTACTAATGAATTCAGAACAAATATTGTCAATGGTGAAAACCATTTTAGTTGAAGAGTTTGAGATTGAAGAAGCTGATATAGTGCCCGAAGCTAATATTTACCAAGATTTAGATATCGACAGTATAGATGTGGTGGACTTAGTGGTGAGGTTAAGAACTGAAACCGGTAAAGTTATTGAGCCTGAGAATTTTAAGCAAGTACGCACTATCGGTGATTTAACCAGTGCATTAAGTACTATGATGAATGATTAACGAATTGTGTTTACCCTCGGATACTTATGAATAAGACCTTAACACTGGATATTGTCTCTGATGTGTCATGCCCTTGGTGCATTATTGGTTATAAGGCGTTAGAACAAGCTTTGGCTAATTTGGCTCCAGATATTCAAGCCAAGATCACTTGGCAACCTTTTGAGCTCAATCCTCAAATGCCGCCAGAAGGTCAAGAAATTACTGAGCACATTACACAGAAATACGGCATAAGCGTTGAGCAAGCGGCACAAAACCGTGAAGCCATAATACAGCGTGGGCTGTCTGTTGGTTATGAGTTTGGTGAACGCCGTGGTGGTGGTATGATTTACAACACTTTTGATGCTCACCGTTTATTACATTGGGCAGAAGAGTTTTATTTAGAGAAACAGATGGCTTTGAAGTTAGCTTTATTCGATTTGTACTTTAAAGAAAACGGTAATCCCAGTAATCATGCACAATTATTGTCTGTAATTGAAAAAGTAGGGCTGGATGTAGTAGAAGCAAAGTCTGTTTTAGATTCTGATAAGTTCACCGTAGAAGTCAGACAACAGCAACAGCATTATCAGTCTGCCGGTATTAGTTCAGTACCTGCTGTAATTGTGAATAATAAACATCTTATCAGTGGCGGCCAACCTACAGAAATATTTGAGAAAGCACTCAAACAAATAGCGAATGAAGTTTAAAGTTTAGCTTTAATTTTATATTTTTAACATTGTGTAAAAGTGATACTAAAAAGCCGCTCAAAGAGCGGCTTTTTAGTATCGAATGGTAACTAGCAAATTAGACGTTTAAGTAATCCATTATACCTTCGGCTGCTACGCGGCCCTCATCAATAGCTGTTACCACCAAGTCTGAACCACGCACCATATCACCGCCTGAGAATATTTGAGGATTAGACGTTTGGAATGCATACTTGCCATTTCGGGGCGCGCGTACACGGCCTTTTTCATCCAAGATAATACCAAAGTCAGCAAACCAATTTGCTGGGCTAGGTTGAAAACCAAAAGCTATAATTACGGCATCCGCTTCTAGTAAGTGCTCAGAACCTTCGATAATAACAGGACGGCGACGACCTTCAGAATCGGGCTGGCCCATTTCGGTTTTCACCATAGTTACACCTATGGTTTTACCATTTTCATCAACTGCTATATCTAATGGCATTAAGTTAAATTCAAACTCTACGCCTTCTTCTCTAGCATTAACCACTTCACGGCGTGAGCCTGGCATACTTGCTTCGTCGCGACGATAGGCACAGGTGACTTTTGCAGCCCCCTGGCGAATTGAGGTTCGTACACAATCCATGGTGGTATCACCACCACCTAATACAACGACTTTTTTATCTTTCATGTCTACAAAGTCGGCGGGATCTTTTTCAAGGCCAATATGACGATTAATATTCGCAATCAAGAATGGTAGTGCTTCATATACACCTGGAGCTTTTTCGTTATCAAAACCACCTTGCATAGGTTTATACGTTCCCATCCCTAAGAACACTGCGTCGTATTCATCTAGTAGTTTTTGGAATGGAATGTCTTTACCTACCTCGGTATTTAACACAAATTCTATACCCATCTCAGTAAAAATTTCGTGACGTAAATCGAGCACTTCTTTCTCTAGCTTAAAAGCGGGAATACCAAAGGTTAATAAACCACCAATCTTTTCATATTTGTCAAAAACTACAGGTTTTACACCGTTACGGATCAGAATGTCAGCACAGCCAAGGCCAGCTGGGCCCGCGCCTACAATAGCAACTTTTTTATCTGTTGCTACAATGCCAGACATATCAGGTCTCCACCCCTGTTTAAAGGCTGTGTCCGTGATGTATTTTTCGATACTGCCTATAGTCACCGCCCCAAAGTCTTCGTTCAGGGTACACGCCCCTTCACAAAGACGGTCTTGGGGACACACTCGTCCACACACCTCTGGTAAGGTGTTGGTTTTGCTAGAAAGCTCAGCCGCTTCAAATATACGTCCTTCGTTGGCTAGGCTTAGCCATTGAGGTATATAATTGTGGACTGGACATTTCCATTCACAATAAGGGTTTCCACAATCTAGACAACGGTCAGCTTGCCCCGCTACTTGCTTATCACTCATAGGCTGATAAATTTCAGCAAATTCTTCACGCCTGATGTGAGAGGGCTTTTTAGGTGGATCTATGCGCTCTACATCAACAAATTGGTATACATTCTTCGACATGTGATACCCCTTATTGCACTTGAACACGAAGTTCGGCAGTTGACCGACTTATGTGTCCAAGTAAGTTCTTAACATCACTGGTTTTCGGTTTAACCAGTCTGAATTTAGGTAAATAACTTGCAAAATTACTTAAGATATTATGGGCATGTTGACTGCCCGTCGCTTCATAATGCTTGTTAATTAAACCGCGTAAATGCTCAGTTAGGATGGCTTTATCAACAATAGATAGCATCTCAACTAGTTCACCATTTACACGTTGCTCAATGTCGTCTTGTTCATCCAGTATGTAAGCAAAGCCGCCTGTCATACCCGCGCCAAAGTTAACACCTGTACGGCCAAGTACGGCGACTATTCCGCCTGTCATGTATTCACAGCCATTATCGCCAATACCCTCAACAACCGCTATGGCTCCTGAGTTACGCACTGCAAAACGTTCACCTGCTAAACCTGCGGCATATAATTTACCGCCTGTTGCACCGTACAAACATGTATTACCTGCAATCACACTTTCGTTAGACTTAAAGGTAGAGTTTGTGGGTGGGTGAATGATTAGCTTACCGCCAGCCATGCCTTTGCCGACATAGTCATTTGCATCACCAGCAATTTTCATCACTAGGCCGCCAGCATTCCACACTCCAAAGCTTTGACCAGCAGTACCAGTAAAGTTAAGTTGTATTGGATGCTCATCCATTCCTCTATTGCCATGATGTTGAGCTATTAATCCTGACAAGATTGCGCCTACTGAGCGGTCTGTGTTACGAATATCGTAATTAAAGGTACCACCTTTTTTACTTTCAACTGCTTGACGTACATCATTTAACAGTTGTTGGTTTAGATCCCCTTTGTCAATTGGGTCGTTAGTCGCTTGATTACAAAATAACTTAGTGTGATCGCCTGCTTCTGGTTTAGTCAAAATAGGGCTTAAATCTAACTTACTCTGTTTAGCTGTGACACCATCTAACATTTCTAGAAGGTCGGTGCGTCCAATAAGGTCGTCTAGCTTACGTACGCCCATAGATGCCATGATTTCACGTACTTCTTGAGCTACAAACTTAAAGTAGTTCATTACCATTTCTGGTAAACCAATAAAGTAGTTATCACGGAGGTTTTCGTCTTGAGTTGCGACACCTGTCGCGCAGTTGTTCAAGTGACAAATACGTAGATATTTACAACCTAAAGCAACCATAGGGCCTGTTCCGAATCCGAAGCTTTCAGCTCCTAATATTGCCCCTTTAATAATATCTAAGCCAGTTTTTAGACCGCCATCAGTTTGCACTCGCACTTTATGGCGCAGACCGTTACTAACTAATGCTTGCTGGGTTTCGGCCAAGCCTAATTCCCAAGGGCTGCCAGCATACTTAACTGACGTTAATGGGCTAGCACCTGTTCCGCCGTCGTAGCCTGAAATAGTAATTAAATCGGCATAGGCTTTTGCTACGCCACATGCAATGGTGCCAACTCCTGGTTCTGATACTAATTTCACAGAAATAAGAGCGGTTGGATTGACCTGCTTCAAGTCAAAAATCAGCTGAGCCAAATCTTCGATAGAATAAATATCATGATGAGGCGGTGGCGATATCAATGTGACACCTGGTACTGAGTGACGTAATTCAGCTATGTATTGATTCACTTTGTCACCTGGTAATTGACCACCTTCTCCAGGTTTTGCGCCTTGAGCTACTTTAATTTGTAGCACTTTTGCGTTCACCAGATAATGAGGGGTAACACCAAAACGACCAGATGCAATTTGCTTAATATTTGAATTACGCTCATTACCAAAACGTTTTGGATCTTCACCACCCTCACCAGAGTTAGAATTACCTCCTAAACGGTTCATGGCGATTGCTAGGGCTTCATGGGCTTCGGGGCTGAGTGCTCCGATTGACATGGCCGCAGTATCAAAGCGTGGATATAAGTTTTCAGCTGATTCCACTTCATCTATTGAAATGGCTTCAGTCGCAGGAGTTAATGCTAAAAGGTCACGTAAACAAGCGATAGGGCGCTCATTAACTAGTTCACTATACTTCTGATAATCGTCATAGTTACCACTGACTACCGCTTTTTGTAAGGTGGTAACTACATCAGGGTTATATGAGTGATACTCACCACCATGCACGTACTTTAACAAACCGCCATGGGAAAGGGGTTTACGTTTAAGCCAAGCTAGGCGATTTAGGTTAATTTGATCTTGTTCAAAGTCTTCAAATCCAGCGCCTTGAAGGCGACTAGGTACACCTTTAAAGCAGGTTTCCATTACTGCGTCATTAATACCTATAGCTTCAAATAACTTGGAGCAACGGTAACTGGCAATAGTTGAAATTCCCATTTTAGACATAATTTTATATAAGCCTTTATTAATACCTTTACGGTAATTAATGATGGCCTGCATTGGCGTGATGTCTAGTTGGTCGTTATCACACATTTGCTCAATAGTTTCATAAGCAAGGAACGGATAAATAGCCGTTGCCCCTAAACCCAATAACACAGCGTAATGATGTGGGTCACGCACTGTTGCTGTCTCAACAACGATATTTGCGTCACAGCGCAGGCCTTTGTCAACCAAGCGTTTTTGTACCGCTCCCACGGCCATTGCGGCTGGGATAGGAATACGGTTTGCTTTAATCGCGCGGTCTGACAAAATAACAAATGCTGCACGCTTGTGTTTCACAATGTGTTCAACTTCATCACATACTCTGCTGATGGCTTTTTTGAGGCCTTCATCTGGATTGTAATTTAGTTCTACAAATTCTGTGTAATAGTGCTCTGAATCGTACTCTCGAAGTTGTTTTAAATCTGTGTAAACCATAACAGGGGAGTCGAATAATACGCGATCTGCGTAGCCCGAAGTCTCTGTAAATACTGATTTTTCACGGCCAATACAGGTAGCTAACGACATAACATGATTTTCACGTAGTGGGTCGATAGGTGGATTGGTTACTTGGGCAAATTGTTGACGGAAATAATCATAAATAGTGCGACTTTTACCTGATAACACCGCCATTGGAGTGTCATCACCCATAGAGCCTGTTGCTTCTTGACCATCTTTTGCTAGCACTTTAATGACCTGATCCATCTCTTCGAAGCTAATATTAAATTGCTTGTAGTAGGTGTTCATCATTTCATCGTCAAACATTCGCTTGCCAATTTCTGGCGTCTCGCACTCTTCTATTGGGGTAAGACGGCGAATGCTATGATCTAGCCATTCTTTATAAGGATGACGATTTTTCAAATCATCATCGATTTCGTTAGAGCGCCAAATTCTACCTGATTCAGTGTCTATTGCTAACATTTCACCAGGAGCAACACGACCTTTTTCAACGACTTCAGATGGTTCGTAATCCCAAATTCCTACTTCTGAGGCAAGGGTTATTAGTCCATCTTTAGTAATAACATAACGGGCAGGGCGCAAACCATTTCGGTCTAGGTTACAAGCTGCATGACGACCATTGGTGAGTACAATACCGGCTGGTCCATCCCATGGTTCCATATGCATCGAGTTAAATTCGTAAAACGCTTTAAGGTCCTCATCCATAGTTTTGTTATTTTGATATGCTGGTGGAACAAGTAGGCGCATCGCGCGAAACAAGTCCATGCCGCCAGCTAAAAATAACTCTAACATATTGTCTAATGACGAAGAGTCTGATCCTACTTCATTTACAAATGGTGCTGCGTCTGCAAGGTCTGGAAGCAAAGGTGTTTTAAATTTACCAGTTCTAGCTTTAGCCCAGTCTCTGTTACCTCGTATAGTATTGATCTCACCATTGTGAGCTAAAAATCTAAAAGGTTGCGCCAATGGCCAACGAGGTAGTGTATTAGTTGAAAAACGTTGATGAAATACGCATATAGCAGACTTCATATTCTCGTCAGCTAAGTCTAAATAAAACTTAGGTAGGTCACCGGCCATTACTAAGCCTTTGTAAACGGTAACTAAGCTCGATAGGCTAGCAATATAAAACTCTTCATCTTCGGCTAAGCGCTTTTCAGTGCGGCGGCGAGCCATGAATAATCGGCGTTCTAAGTCTTGAGAGCGCCACCCTGGAGGACCGTTAACAAATACTTGTTCAATCTGTGGTACACAAGATGCAGCTAAATCACCTAATATTGTTTCGTCAGTTGGGACTACACGCCACCCAACAATACTCAAGGTTTCTTTTTCTAGCTCTTCTGTTAAAACGGCACGGGCAGCTTCGGCTAATGCTGTGTCTTGATTTAAGAAAATTACCCCAACGCCGTATTTATGGCTTAAATGCCAACCGTTATCAGCAGCTACTTGTTGGAAAAAAGCGTCTGGCTTTTGCATTAAAAGACCACAACCATCACCGGTTATGCCATCGGCAGCGATACCGCCTCGATGTTGCATACGGTCAAGCCCTTCAATCGCAGTACTGACTAATCTATGACTAGGCTCACCTTGAGTGTGGGCAATTAGGCCAAATCCACAATTATCTTTCGAATCATTCGGATGATATAAACTCATAATGTTCACTCCTTCAATCTTCGACTGGGCAGAAATTTGTATATTTTTACTGCCAATTATAAATGCAAAGCACGAGCAGGATTTGAAACTTCCTCTTACTTCTAGTGCTTACTTTATGCTGTATTTGTTATTGGGGATACCAGTCGAGTATCGAATATTTATCTTAAGCAGGAGGTACAAAATACCGAGGATCATTTTATAAATCAATTATCATCTATTCGGGAATTTACTATTTTTGTTAATTTCAGGTGTTAAATTCTGTTTTATATATATAAAACAAGTGGATAGTATGTTTTTTTAGCTTAGTTATATGCTATAAAAAAATGTTCGTTTTTGGTGGTTTTTGTTGCCTAATGGCGGCCTTTGAAGAAATTAGCTAGTTATATATTCTTAAATTTTTGGGTATTTATTAAAAAAAAATGAATTTCTAATCAATTTTGTTGTCGTTTTTAGATTTTTAATGAGTACGTAATTATGATCCTTTTAACATTCTTGCTAGCATGTTGGGAATATATAAAACATCATTTCTAATTTGAGACTTCAAAATATGCCAGAACCCACTTTCGTTGAACCTTGGGCAATACGATTTGCACAACTAATTAGACGTTTTGGAGCGATAAAAGCCGCGACTATATTTGTAATTTTCACATTGCTTTTCAATTTTGCAGGTTCTTATTACATCAGGATGTGGATTGGGAATCCTGTCCATACTGAAGACTTTATCAGTGCTACTTTATTAACATTATTGAGTGCCCCTTGGGTACTTTGGTACTTTTTCCAATTAGTAAAAAAGCTGGAGCAATCTAGGGCTAGTTTGGCTGGTGCAGTGGAAGAACTAGAGCGTTTACGTAAAGATGATGAAATACTCAATCGCACCTTACAGAATAATATTAAGCAGCTAAACCATGAAATTGAACAACGTAAGCAAGCGCAATTAGAGCGTGAAAGTGTATTCAGTGAATTAGAACGAGAAATTGAAGATAAATCAGATAAAGAACAGCAAGCTTTGCGGTTGTCCACTTTGTTACGTTCTATAATTGATGCTTCACCAGATTTAGTTTATTACCGTAACGAAGAGGGACGTTTTGCTGGGTGTAACCGTGTCGCCGAGCAGATGACAGGCAAAACCGAACAAGAGCTCATCGGTTTGACGCCTCACGAGGTTTACGACGAAGAGTTAGCCAGGCAAGTTGTAGCAAGTGATCATAAAGTACTAGAGAGCAACCAAAGTATAACTGAGGAGTTATGGTTACGTTTTGCTGATGGACGTCGTGGCTACTTTGAAATGCGTAAGGTGCCATTTTACGGTGAAGGCAACGTTCGTTTAGGTCTTTTAGCTTTTGGTCGTGATATTACCGAGCGTAAGAAAGCAGAGAACGTAGTGGCCAAAGCCAGTAAAGATAAAACCGCTTTTATCGCCACCATCAGCCATGAGTTACGTACCCCTTTGAATGGTATAGTTGGTTTAAGCCGAATGCTCAGAGACACTAATCTCACAAGTGAGCAATTTGCATGGGTAAGTACTATTTATGCTAGTGGTATTACCTTGGGTAATATTTTTAACGATATTATTGATTTAGATCGCTTAGACCGAGATAGATTAGAGTTATCTTTAAAAACTGTTTCATTGAATGATTTTACTTCTGAACTTGGCAGTATTATTGAGTTACTAGCTGATGATAAAGAGCTCACTTTTGTGGCTAAAGTTTACGACCCATTACCAGCGTTAGTTGAGGTAGATGGTACTCGTTTACGACAAATATTATGGAATTTGCTCTTCAATGCCGTTAAATTTACACAGAAAGGTACAGTCTCATTAGAGGTAAAAGCAGAGCCAATTGATGCTGAGACTAGTAAGGTGACTTTCCATGTTCGTGATACAGGTGTGGGTATACCTCAGCAAGAGTTAGATAAAATTTTTGCTATGTATTATCAAGTTGATTTACCAGAGCATCAAAGTGCTACCGGAACAGGTATTGGGTTAGCGATTTGCCAAGAAATGGTGTCACTAATGAATGGTAAAATTAGTGTAAGCAGTGAAAGCGGTAAAGGGACATGTTTTACTGTGGAGCTGCCTTTGGCTATTAGTAAGAAACCTATTCAAGTTGAATCTTTGAAAGTTACTGGGCTGCAGATTCTTCTGGTAGAAGACATCGAATTGAATGTCATGGTGGCTAAAGCATTATTAGAAAAATTAGGACAATATGTTGATGTGGCTATGACGGGTGCTGAAGCTATTGATAAGGCCAGAGATAAAGAGTATGACCTAATTTTACTCGACATACAGTTGCCTGATATGAATGGCTTTGAAGTCGCCAATGTACTTCACGAAGAGTCTTTGGTGGAACAAACCAGTATAGTTGCCTTAACAGCAAATGTGATTAAGACGCGTCAAGAATACCTAGAAAATGGTATGGATGATGTTATTGCAAAGCCAGTTAAAAAGAGCCGCATTATTGAGGTCTTTAATAGTCTCTTTTGCGAGCAACCTATAGAGCCACATCAGCCTAAAGAAGAGCCCAAAAAAGACGAACTAAATACATTTTTAGATTTAGAGTTATTACAAATGCTAGTGGATACCATAGGTCATGAAATGGTTCGAACTAGTGTTAAAGTCTTTCAAGAAAACATGCCCGAATATATGGAAATACTGCAGCTTAGTTTAAGCGCTGATGAAAAAGATGAAGTATGTTCCCAGGCACATAAAATAAAAGGTGCTGCTGGTTCTGTGGGCTTAGCAAGAGTACAAAAAATAGCGAATGAAATTCAACAAGGTGACCATCCAGCATGGTGGCAAAATGTTCATGATTGGGTGGAACAACTTAGCCAAGCTGCTAACCAAGATATGCAGAAGTTAGAGAGTTGGCTAAGTAAACAAGATATAGATGACTGATGATAACGCTGCAAACTCACAGTAATATGTGGGTTGATGGTTTTTACCTGTTAGCCTTTGCTAGTATCACTAATAAAATTCCACCAAGAATTACTGTTGCTGATACTAGCATGTGCATGTCTAGTGGTTCGTTAACAAGTAAAAGACCACCTGCTGCTGCCCAGATGGGTACCGATAGTTGACACACTGCCGCAATACTCGGTGCCAAGTTAGGCAATACTAAATACCAAATTGCATACCCTACACCTGAAGCTAGGGCTCCGGACGCAATTGTATACACCCACCCCATGGTTGTAATAGATAGCTCTGAGTTTAGTATTACAAATGCTAAGCCCAGTATGCTTATAGGTATTAATCTTAAAAAATTACTCGCTGTATCGTAAAGTGGTTGGGTAGATTTTGAACCAACTCTGCTATATAAGCCCCATGCAATTCCAGCTATAGCCATCAAAATACAGCCAACTAGACTTGGCTTTTCTAATTCAGGCATGACGAAATATACAAAGCCAGCAACAGATAATAATACCCCTATGTATTCTTGCAGACCCATTCGGCTCCCATTTAGCCACGCCATAAATAGCATAGTAAATTGTACACAGGCAAATAAGACTAAGGCTCCTGTAGCGGTACCAAGGGATACATATGCGTAGGAAAACCCGGCAGCATAAATGAACAAATATACTGCACCAATGTAACTGCCGTAGTTCGTTATTTGTGTAAGCTTTATTTTATTCTGCAAAATAACAATTACTGCTAAAACAAAGGCCGCTGAAATTAAACGAATTACTGTAAAATCTAAAGGTGGAACTTGCTCTGAATTAAGAGCAAGGCGGCAAAATACTGAGTTTGCAGCAAACGCGAATAATGCGATTAGTGTAAGTGGTATTGTTTTTGTAGTGCTCATTTATACCTACATTAATAACCATGTAGCGGTTCCTAAAAAAGCAAATATACCTACCACATCGGTTATGGTTGTTAGAATCACGCTACCCGCTAGGGCAGGATCTATTTTTAATTTTTTCATGATCATGGGTAAGGTAACGCCGGCTAGTCCAGCTGCGATCATATTGATCATCATAGCAAAGGCTATGACAGCCCCTAACATGAAGTCTTGCTTCCAAATTGCAATGACTGACGCTATTAGTACCGCCCAAATAATGCCATTAAAAAAGCCAATGGCTAACTCTTTACTAATCAACCACCGTGCATTAGCAGAGCTAACATGACCCAGTGCCATACCCCTAATGACGAGTGTTAACGTCTGATTGCCAGCTACACCACCCATACTGGGAACAATCGTATTTAGAATGGCTAAAACAGCTAACTGGCTTAAGGTGGCCTCAAACATATCACTCACTGCCGCAGCCATTAATGCAGTGAATAAATTCACGCCCAGCCAAATAGAACGACGTTGGGTACTTTTTATTACAGGGGCAAAGGTATCTTCTTCATCGTCTAAACCCGCCATGCTCATCATAGAATGTTCAGCGTCTTCACGAATTATGTCAACTACATCATCTATGGTAATTCGACCTACCAGTTGATTGTTTTTATCTACAACAGGCGCTGATAGCCAATCATAACGTTCAAAAAGGTTAGCGACTTCGCCATCATCCATGTCCACAGGTATGGCTTCAGAATCTTTTATTAAATCCTCTACTGGCGTATCTGGAGCGGCAGTAATTAGTGTGGTTATGGCCACGCCGCCCATTAATTTATCTTCGCGATTTACCACATAAAGCGTATCTGTGTGTTCAGGAATATCCCCCTTTAAACGCAAATACCTAAGCACTACATCAACATTTATTTTAGGTCTTAAGGTGATGGTATCTGTATTCATGATAAAGCCAGCAGTGTCTTCACCATAAGAAAGGGCTAGCTCAGCTCTTTGTCTATCTTGTTCGTCCATGGCTGCTAAAATATCTTGAGATACCGATTCTGGAAGTCCTCGCAAAGTATCAGCAAGGTCATCTGTATCCATTTCCTCTAACAAGTCAGATGCCATGTCTGGTTGCATGGTATCTATAATGCCATTACGAACATCTTCGGCTAACTCTTCCAATACATCACTATGTAAATCTGGGGAGATGAGTTGCCAAATGTCTAAGCGATTTCGGCTTGGGCTTGATTCCAATAACAAAGCAATATCACAAGGTTGTAAACGCTGTAATAATTCTGTAGCTAAATCATTTTGCCCTTCTTGTAATGCTTCATTGATGGCATGTCTTTGGCTACGAACGCTTTTAGATTCAAAGGTATCTGGCATAGTTGATTTGTGAGTATCCAATGTAGAAGGTTAAAAGACGCTGACATAAGATCAGGTGCCGATAGTTAGTTTAATGGATGCTCGGGTTTTGGTCAGTAGAAATTTACGTTCTTTTTAAGTCAATTTGATGACTGTTAGTTATCGCTGTTTAATCCGTTTTTCCAAAGTAAGCTATGATCTTTTTAATCATATTTAGATCCTGATTATATGGTCCAGTCACTCTATCCAGTTATCTGCAAGGCAAATTGGGGCATAATTAGCTTACAAGGGGAGAGTTGAGATTCAGAGGATGTAGGTAATTACAGGAGAAATCACGCCTGTACCATGTACAAACAGTTTTCTATGGTAATTTGTTCTGGATACTCGGCTTCTGAAAAACCAAGTTTACTATAAGTCTTAATAGCTTTGATATTGTGTGCGAATACAAATAACGAGCAAGAATCCGTGTTTAAGTCTGGTTTACCTATGGTGAGCAATTGCGTGATTAAGTGAGTTGCAATACCCTTACCTCGAAACCTCGGGTTAACTACTAGCCTTGCTAGATGGCATTTTTCAAATTTTAGATAATATTGCCCAAATCCTAAAAAGTCTCCATTAATGGAGAGCAGCGCAAAGGATTTTGACACATTAATATTTAAGTCACGCTTAAATGTAGCCAAACTAAATGGGTAATTAAAATTTGGGCCAGCCCATGTTTCTAGCTCATCTTTATTGTTGAACCAGGACATTAGTTCAATAACGTTTTCATTAGAAGCTTGGGTTAAATACATAGTCACCCAGTGATTAGATTAATTTGTTAGAGGTTCGAATTGTTATTTCCAGCCTTGTAACCAAGTATCGTGATTTTTCAGTTGTGTCCAATCTATAGGTTCAGAGCGTTTCGAGATAATTGCCTCGATTAGACAATGCACTAGAATGCCATCTTCATCAAACTCTACCTCTGTAATAAGAAAGTGCTTTTCTTTATTAATAGGTTTAGTAGCGGTCCACTTAGTATTGAGGAGTTTTTTAGGGTTAAGGCTATTTGAATTCAAATTTTCTTTCCAATCTCTAATTCAGATATAGTTTGTCGCTCAGTGAGCACTTGCGTGCGGTACGCACTAAAGGACGAAGTTGTGCTTTACTCATCTTCATTGAAACGTGTTGCCACTAATACTTCAACGGCATCGAGTGCTGTTTTAGCGTCTTTACCTTCACTAATAAATCTAATTTCTTTACCTTGGTTTCCTTCGAGCATCATAAGGCCCAATACGCTGTTGGCTGAGGCTATTTTGTCTCCTAAATGTAAGGTGATTTCAGCATCAAATTTATTGGTAAGCTGCACCAATTGCGTGGCGGCCCTGGCATGTAACCCTAACTTATTGACTATAAGTAGTGTTTTTTCAAATGTAGGCATAGCTGGTTATCTCCAACTTAACGATTGAGCTCACGATGTCGTATCTGTACGTCTGGGTGAGAGTCAGTAAAGGTTTTGGCAAGCATTTCTGCTACATAAACGGAGCGATGCTGGCCGCCAGTGCATCCAATGGCAATCGTAACGTAACTGCGGTTGTTACGTTCTAAATGAGGTAGCCAAGTGGATATCAGGTTTTGAATTTGCCAAATAAATTTAGTCACGATAGGCTGTGAACCCAAAAATATTTGTACCGGGCCATCCAAACCGGTGAGGTGTTTAAGGTCTGGTTCCCAATGAGGGTTGGGTAGAAAGCGCCCATCGAACATATAATCAGCGTCTTTTGGAGTACCATATTTAAACCCAAAAGATTCAAATACCAATACTAATCTAGAGCTTTTCTTACCTAATATTCTTTCTCTTACGAGTTCTGCCAGTTGATGTATAGAAAGCTGGTCTGTATCTAAATATAAGTCGGCTCGTTCTGCTATGGGGGCAAGAAGTTGGCTTTCAGCCTGAATGGCGGCTGATAATGATTTATTTTGTTTTGAAAGTGGGTGCAGACGCCTAGTTTCACTAAAGCGCTTTATTAGAATGTCATCACTGGCATCTAAATAAAGAATAGTCATATTCCATGATGGGGGTAAGTAGTTGAGTATTTCTACTAATTCGTTGGGGTTTTTAGGCAAGTTTCGTACATCAATGCTTACAGCGACTTGATCATACTCATCAACTACAGTATGAATTAAGGTTGGGAGCAGATTAACAGGAATGTTATCTACACAGTAGTAGCCTAGGTCTTCCAAAGAGCGCAAAACTACTGATTTACCTGAGCCTGAGCGACCACTGATGATGATAAGTTTCATTACACTATAGCCTCGAATAGTTCTTCATCTGAAGTGGCATCACGCATCTTTTTTAACGTTTCTTTATCTGTCAGCTTTGCCGCTATCGTTGACAGTGTTCCAAGGTGTTCAGATGCTTTATCGGCTGGCACAAAAATCGCAAAAAATACATCAACAGGTGCGTTATCTATTGCTTCGAAATCTATGGGGGTTTTACTAGTGACCACTATGGCAATGACTTCTTCGAGATTTTCAAGACGGCCATGTGGTAAAGCAATTCCATTGCCAATACCAGTGCTGCCCATTTTTTCTCTGCTCATTAAGCTAGATAAAATGGTGGCTTGGTCAATTTCTAATATATGCTGAGTAGCAATATCACTGATACGTTCCAGAATTCTTTTTTTACTTGCGCCATTAACTGCACATGACGTGCAGTCAGGGTGAAGGATATCTTTAATTTCCATTAGTGCATTCTAATTGTTATCACGAATTTCAGCTTAGTGGTGTTGTTGCTTTTCCTTGAACTTTAACACCTGTCGATCGAGTTTATCTATTAATCCATCTATTGCCGCATACATATCTGTATGTTCTGATGTGGCAAAAACTTCGGTACCACTTAGATGTAATGTGGCTTCCGCTTTTTGATTGAGTTTTTCAACATTTAAAATCACGTGTACATTATTAATGTGATCAAAATGTCGTTCCAGTTTAGCAAATTTGGTGTCGACGTAGTTCTTCAAAGAATCTGTAATATCTACATGATGACCGGTAAGGTTAATTTGCATATCGCCTTTTCCTTCTTTAATTTGCCTATAGTAGGCTCTTACGTTGATTTGACGGGGGTATCATTAATGACTCCCGGTATTTTGCGATTGTTCGCCGTGCCACCATAATGCCTTGGTCGGCCAACAATTGAGCAATCTTGCTATCGCTTAATGGTTTACTGGGCATTTCTGCTGCCACTAACTTTTTAATTAATGCTCTTATCGCAGTAGAGGAACATTCTCCACCTGCTTCTGTGGCAACGTGACTTGAGAAGAAGTATTTGAGCTCAAAGATACCACGTGGTGTGTGCATATATTTTTGCGTTGTCACTCGTGAAATGGTTGACTCATGCATGTCGACCATTTCGGCAACATCATTTAATACCATAGGCTTCATCATTTCAGGTCCGTGTTCAAAAAATCCCATTTGTTGTTGGACGATACAATTAGATACCTTGAGTAAAGTGTCGTTACGGCTTTCAACGCTTTTAATGAACCATTTAGCTTCTTGTAGGTGAGAACGTATAAATTGGCTGTCAGATGAGCTTTTTACACTTTTACTCATGGCGGCATATTGCTGATTGACATTGAGCTTTGGCAAACTGTCTGGATTGAGCTCTACGGTCCAGCGACCATTCTTTTTTGCTACGGATACGTCTGGAATAACATATTCAGATTCACCTGTTACTATAGCGGTACCTGGTCTTGGATTCAGGGTTTGTAACAAACGCATAGCTTCACGTAATTCGTCTTCTTTCATACGGGTTTTACGCATTAAGGTCCGATAATCTTTACTGCCAATTAGATCACAATAATCGGCGATTAACATTTTAGCCTCTTCTAACCAAGGTGTATCTGGTGCAAATTGTTTGAGCTGAATAAGTAGACACTCTTGTGCACTTCGGGCACCGGATCCAATAGGATCAAACATCTGAATACGCTTAAGTACTACTTCCACTTCGTCTAATTCAATTTCTTCATCATCCATACTCGCGAGTACTTCATCAGTGCTGATGGTTAGGTAGCCTGCTTCGTCAATGGAGTCTATTATTGCCATGGCAATGGCTACATCTGTATCACTAAAGTGAGTTAAGCGCATTTGCCACAGTAAGTGATCTTGAATATTGTCTGTGGTTTCTCCTTGGAAGATTTGATCATCATCGCCGATAGAGCCAGAACTTGAAGAAGAAGATGAAGAGGGTGCAGGTGCAGAAGAGGCGCTTAGATATTCGTCCCAGGTACTGTCTAGGGGTAAATCTTCAGGAATGTCATTATTCTGTAGAGCATCTCCAGATTCTACGCTGTCAACGCTTACATCTTGTTGCTCACTGGATTTCTCGGCGCTGTCTGCTGAGTGATTGGTTTCAAGGGCTTTTTCACCACTACTATTATCCAGTTGCTCATCGACTTCAAGTAAAGGATTAGAATCAAGAGCTTCTTGAATTTCTGTTTGTAAATCCAACGTAGACAGTTGCAGCAGCTTAATGGCTTGCTGTAACTGAGGTGTCATTGTGAGCTGTTGGCTAAATTTTAACTGTAAAGAGGGTTTCATTCACTTCTTATATTTAATGTAATGTGTTTATCAGCCGCGTTAATTTATGTGTTAACTATAGCCTGAATTGCTCACCTAGGTATACATCTCTTACACGTTGATCACTTAAAACTTCTTCCGCCGTGCCCGACGCAATTAATTCTCCGTGACTAACAATGTAAGCTTTCTCACATACATCTAGGGTTTCTCGTACATTGTGGTCTGTTATTAAAACACCTAAACCACGATCTCGTAAATGTTGAATTATGACTTTAATATCGTTAACTGATATAGGATCAACCCCTGCAAAGGGCTCATCAAGTAGTATAAAGTCTGGATCCGCTGCTAATGCGCGAGCTATTTCAACTCGTCGCCTTTCACCACCAGATAAGCTCATACCTAAACTGTTACGAATGTGATTAATATTAAATTCGTCTAGCAGGGCATCTGCCTGTTGCTCTCTCTGTTCTTTCGATAATTCTTTGCGAGTTTGTAGTATCGCCATTAAATTTTGATATACACTCAACTTCCTGAAGATTGAGGCTTCTTGAGGAAGGTAACCAATGCCTTGTCTAGCTCGAACATGCATGGGTTGCAAAGTTAATTCTTGTTGATCTATGTATATATCACCTTTGTCCAAAGGTACTAAGCCTACAATCATATAAAAAGTAGTGGTTTTTCCGGCTCCGTTTGGCCCTAACAATCCGACTATTTGTCCTGTCGATACTTCAAGGCTTACATCTCGAACAACTTGACGAGATTTATATGACTTGGCTAAATGGCTAGCTTTTAATAGGGCCATTAAGGTTGTTTATCCTGTTGTTTTTTTATTTTATTTTTGTCGTTAGAGACAGGCTGGAAGGTTGTGATTACTGGGACACTACCTTTCTTATCTCCTTGGGCAATAATTTGTTCAAGTTCCATATTGAAAACGATAGACTCACCTTTGACACTACTTGCATTTTGTTCAATTTCGGCGCCGCCAGACAAGGCTAAAGCTCTGGTTTCTCTTTGATATTCAATTCTGTTTGCTTTGGCTGTGACTATACTGCCATCTTCTTGCTGTTGCGAGTATTGAGCAGGGTTACCTGTGGCAATGAATATTTCTTTGCCATCACCTGCGCTAGCATCTATTTCTAACTCATCCGCTTTTAATTCTAAGGTGCCTTGCTTGATGATAACATTTCCCTCATGGAATGCTTTTTTAGCGATACCGTCAGCTTGCTGATACAAAGAAGATAACTCAATCTTTTGATTAAAGTCATCCTTGCCTGCTAGACTCTGGGCTGAAAACAGCAATGCAGCTGAAATACTAGCGAGACGCAGTAGGTTGATAAACGGTTTTGACATGGTTAAGTAACTCGTATCTTTGGGTTTCTAGGTTTGCGGTAAAGCCATTACTATTAATGACATAATTTGGACCAACAATTTCTACAGCTTGATCTGAATACATGGTCTTGTCAGCTAAATTGACTTCAATAAAACTAGTTCGAATAGTTTGTACGTAGCCATCTTTATTCAAACTGGTCACTTTTACATCGGTTTCAAATTGCAGTCTCTGATCCTCATATAGCGTCCCTTCTTTTGCGTCAACTTGCCAAGAATGTAAGGTTTGAGCATATAACAAATAGCTTGGTTGTTTAAACAGTGTAAAGCCTAGTAAGTCATAGTTTTCCATCTTTTCAGCATAGACTTGGTGATTAATATGACCAAACTTATCATACAATGTACTTTGCATTTTTTGGGCTTGGTAGTTGGGGATCCATGCTTCTTCAGTTTCGGGTAAATTTTGTTGTTTCTCTTCTTTCAACCAACTAGGCAAGACAAGTCCCAAGGCTAAGCTAAACAGCACTAAAATACATATAGTCAAACGACTCATACACTAGCGCCATGGATATTAGTGAGTTGTCCTTTTGTTAAAAGGATTAAATCGCAAATTTCTCTCACCGCTCCAAATCCACCTTTAGTTCGGGTGACATAATCCGCTGTACTTAACACGAAAGGGTGGCCATCATTGACACAAATTTTGAGTTTGGCAGTATTGAACATACCCAAATCTGGCATATCATCTCCAATAGCGGCTGTTTCATTAGCAGAGATTGATAACTGTTTTTGTAACACTTCTAGTGCCGATTGTTTCTCTTCGCAGCCCTGTAATATGTGTGTAACGCCTAACGCAGTCATTCTGGTTTCAACCATTTTTGAGCGACGACCGGTAATCACAACAACATGAATACCTGCATTTAAGAGCGCTTTTACACCATACCCATCGCGGGTATGAAAGGCTTTTAATTCTTCACCGTTTTGCCCCATATAAATACGACCATCAGAGAAGACTCCGTCAACATCACAAGCGAGTAATTTTATTGAAGACAGTTGCTCGAAAAATTGACTTTCTACTTGTCCGTAAGGGGTATCAATTGGCATGACTATATTATCCCTGCTTGAAGTAACAGTTGCATATTAATGGCCCCCACTGGCTTACCATCTGAGTCGGTTACAAATAGCGAATTAATTTTATGATGCTGCATTAATTTTAATACTTGGGCTGCTAACATGTCTGATGATGCTGTAATGCTATTTTGGGTCATGATGTCTTTTATCTGCACTTGGTGTACGTCTATTCTATCGTCTAATACACGTCTGAGGTCGCCATCAGTGAAAATACCGAGTAATTTTCCAGTATTATCGACTACACCGGCCATGCCTAGGGCTTTTTTAGATATTTCTAATAAAACTAAACTCAAGGTTTGCCTTGGCGATACTAAAGGTAACGCTGACTCTTTCACCATAACATCGCCGAGCTTAAGTAATAGTCGCTTACCTAAGGAGCCTCCGGGGTGAGACATAGCAAAGTCTTCAGATGTAAAACCTCTTGCATCTAACAAAGCAACAGCTAGAGCATCGCCCATTACTAAAGTTGCTGTGGTGCTTGATGTTGGTGCTAGCCCGAGAGAGCAGGCTTCTTTTTCAACTTTAACGCAGAGTTTAACGTCGGCATATTTGCCTAAGGTACTATTCACGTTGGCTGTCATAGCAATAATGGTAACACCGAGACGTTTAACTACAGGGACTAAAGCTAATAGTTCTGCTGTTTCTCCTGAGTTAGAAATAGTTAACAGTATGTCTTGCTCAGTCAGCATACCCAGATCGCCATGGTTGGCCTCAGCTGGGTGCATAAAAAAGGCTGGGGTCCCAGTACTGGCTAGGGTTGCTGATATCTTATGACCAATATGGCCAGACTTGCCCATACCCGACACGATTACTTTTCCTTTGCAGGCAATAATTAGTTCACATGCTTTAGTAAAGTCATCACCAATATATTGGGTCAATTGCTCAATTGCTTGACGTTCAATTTCTAATACTTGTAATGCAGATTTTTTAAACTTGGTCATGTGTAACTTAACTAAACAATAAAAATTGATAAGCGCCAAAACAACCAAGTAAACATAAACCTTCCACTCGGTTAACCCGTCTAGAGCCTTTAAAATTAAAACTAAATATTATCAGTAAAACTGTTAACCCGAGCATGACGTATCCATCTCTACTGGCTGCGTTACTGTCTATTGCTCCGGGAGAAATTAAACCAGGCATAGCAAGTACAGCTAGAATATTAAAAATGTTTGAGCCAATAATATTACCTAAGGCTAGATCGTCTTCATTTTTGAGCACTCCCGCAATACAGGCTGCTAATTCAGGTAAGCTAGTCCCAATGGCAATGATAGTTAAGCCAATAAGCAATTCACTCATGCCAAAGTATCGAGCTATGATTTCAGCTGAGCCCACCATAAAATGAGCACTTAGTGGTAATATTACCATGCCGACTACAACCCAAAAAATGGCTTTTCCTGTCGATACATCTGATGGAATTTCATTTTCAGTTTCAGGCTCCAAAGGGTCACCTTTGTCCATGTTTAATGACATCCAAGTGAGGCCGCCTATTGTTACAAAAAATAGGATTATCAGAATAATGCCTTCGAAATGTGTGAGCACGAAATCAGATAGAAAATAAACCGCCATTACACAAACTAGTAATAAAATTGGCATTTCTTTTCTTAGAGTACTTGAAGCAATTGATAAAGGCTTCAGCAGGGCTGTTAAGCCAAGAACTAAAGCTATGTTCGTAATATTGGAACCAAGGGCGTTACCAACTGCTGTATCAGGCACACCATTAAAAGAAGCTGTAGCAGCAACCATTATCTCTGGTGCTGAAGAGCCCATTGCAACAATTGTTAAACCAATAATCATTGGCGATACACCAATATTTTTGGCTAGAGCCGAAGCACCATAAACAAATCTATCTGCAGCCCAACTCAAAACAACTAACCAAATCAAAAAATAACCCGCTTCTAAAATCACACAAGCTCACTTCTATTAATAATACAATTCAAACACTATAATAATTAATTGTCTCAAAAAGCAATTGCTTTGCATATGGAGTTGAGCACAAATATTTTTGCAACTTTTCCTTCGGGATGTTGGTCTAGTAAATGAGTTAATCAAGGTTTCATCATTAATATTAGGGCTAAACTCTAAGACTCAAATGTGTGATCTTTGAGATAATTTGAAAATAAAGAGAGTGGATTTAACGCAATTGAATATACCTTGTTACTTTTTCTCTTTGTTATTCAATAATAAAACGGAATACAATAGACCCCTAGTTCAGTAATTAACCTTATTACATCTACTTATAATTGGAATACTGCTAAATCAATGGAAAATTTGATTGAAATAGACAATCTTACCTTTAGTCGTAGTGGTCGTATAATATATGACGACATATCACTGCGAATAAAAAAGGGCAAAACTACCGCTATAATGGGGCCTAGTGGGATCGGTAAAACCACTATGTTACGTCTTATGGGAGGGCAGTTAGCCCCTGACTCTGGTGATATTAGATTTAAGGGAGAGTCGATTCCTAATATGGGTCGCAGTCGATTATTTGAAGTACGCCGAGAAATGAGTATGTTGTTTCAAAGTGGTGCACTTTTTACCGATATGACAGTGTTCGATAATATTGCTTTCCCCCTTAGAGAACACACCAGCCTTACAGAGGCTTTGGTTCATACGGTTGTTATGTTGAAACTGCAAGCTGTGGGCCTACGGGGCGCAGCAAACTTAATGCCAGCAGAGTTATCTGGAGGTATGGCCCGCAGAGCTGCTTTAGCTAGAGCTATCGCATTAGATCCTGAGTTGATCATGTACGACGAACCCTTTGCTGGACAAGACCCTATTTCTATGGGGGTGTTAGTTAAATTAATTAAAGCATTAAATGATGCATTGCAATTAACAAGCGTTGTGGTCACACATGACGTCACTGAAGTGTTAACTATTGCAGACTATATCTATATCTTGGCCGAGAAGAAGGTAATAGGTAGTGGTACTCCGGAAGAAATTAAACACAGTGAATCACCACTTGTTCAACAGTTTTTGCAAGGTCAAGCTGATGGCCCAGTTCCTTTTCATTATCCTGCTACGTCAATTGAGAAAGCGTTTTTAGGCGGTGAGCTATGAATTGGTTGATTACTATTGGTGCAGCTACCATTGAGCGTTTTAGTTTGTTTGGTAGAGCGACTTTAATGTTAATCGGGGCCGTTATCGCTAAACCCCAACCCGTAAAAATGTTTCCCTTGCTGATCAAGCAAATACATGTGGTAGGTGTGCAGTCATTGCTTATTATTGTTGTGTCTGGCCTATTTATTGGCATGGTAATGGCTTTGCAAGGGTATACCATATTAGTAGGCTACGGTGCCGAAGGAAGTTTGGGGCCAATGGTGGCGCTGTCATTGTTACGGGAGTTAGGGCCTGTTGTGACCGCTTTGTTATTTGCTGGTCGAGCCGGCTCTGCTCTTACTGCAGAAATAGGTTTAATGAAAGCAACAGAGCAACTGAGTAGTTTAGAAATGATGGCTGTTGACCCACTCCGAAGAGTGATATCTCCTAGGTTGTGGGCTGGGATTATTTCTATGCCTATGTTGGCATTGCTTTTTAGTGCGATAGGTATCTTAGGTGGTCATGTGGTTGGCGTGGATTGGCTTGGTGTAGATGCTGGGAGTTATTGGTCGATAATGCAAGCAACGGTAGACTGGGATAAAGATGTAATCAACGGAGTAATTAAGAGTGTAGTGTTTGCTTTTGTTATTACATGGATCGCAACGTTTAAAGGGTATGATTCAATCCCAACTTCAGAAGGGATAAGCAAGGCTACAACTGAGACAGTGGTATATTCGTCTTTAACAGTGTTGGCCTTAGATTTTATTTTAACAGCATTAATGTTCGGTATTGAGTAAAGGAAAATAGGAATGAAATCCAGAAAATCAGAGTTATTGGTCGGTATCTTTGTCGTATTGACTATTGCGGCCGGGCTGATGTTAGCGTTAAAAGTCGCTAATGATAGTATGTCCAGCAGTACTGATACGTACACCTTATACGCTAAATTCGATAACATTGGTGGCCTCAAAGTAAGGTCTGCGGTAAAAGTTGGCGGTGTAACAGTGGGCCGTGTGGATAGTATTACTTTAAGTAAAAATGATTTTACGCCAGTTGTTGAAATGAGTATTTCGACTGAGTTTAATGAGTTTCCAGAGACAAGTTCTGTTTCTATTTTAACCTCAGGTTTATTAGGAGAGCAATATGTAGGCTTTCAACCTGGTTTTGTGATTGACGGTATTGAAAACCTAGCACAAGGTGACTACATAGAAGACACAAAATCAGCCTTGGTGCTCGAAGACCTTATTGGTCAATTCCTATTTAGTAGCAATGATGATTAATATTAACTCATCAGTGGAGAGATAACGTGAAAAATCGATTTTTTAAGGGGCTTGTAGCTGGATTCTTTGCAATCGGCTCAATGACTGCTCAAGCAGAAAGTACTAATCCTTATGTCATGCTTGAAGAAGTCGCTACAATTACATTCGATAGAATCAAAAAAGAGCATAAGCAAATTCAAGAAGATCCAGAGCTTTTACGTAATGTGATGGAAGAAGAGTTATTGCCTTATGTGGATTATAGATTTTCGGCTTTAAAGGTATTAGGTAAGCATTATAAACTCGTGCCTAAAAAGCAGTTTCCTGAATATATCAGCGTATTTCGGTCTTATTTGATTACTACCTATGCGTTAGCAATGGCTTATTACAATGGACAAGAAGTAGAGTTTCAACCAGTGAGAGAGGTTACTGATGAAACCACTGTTACAGTTAGAGCGATAGTCAAAGAGTCGGGAAAACCAGATATAAATTTAGCCTTTAAATTGCGTAAGAATAAGAAAACGAATGAGTGGAAAGCTTACGACATGGTAGCTGAAGGTATTAGTTTGTTATCTACCAAGCAAGGTGAATTTGAGTCTATGTTACGTAAAGATGGGCTTGATGCTGTAATGGATATGATGAAACAAACTATCAACAAGCCTATTAATTTAGAAGCAGCGAAAAAGGTATAATGGCGTGAATAGTTTTTCTGTATCTGAGTTATCGGGTGGGCATTTTACTCTTAAAGGTGATTTAAATCGTAATACCGTAACCTTTGCTTGGAAAAACGCATTAAGTGACTTGAATACTAAGCAAGACGAAAGTAATGAGCTATTGCCTATTGTTGATTTGGCAGAAATACAAGATGTCGATACTGCAGGTTTGGCTTGGTTGGTGAATTTGTTGAGACAAAGCAAACTACAAAATATTAAGTTTCAGTTAAAAAATGTTCCTGTTACTTTAATTAATCTCGCGAAAATAAGCGACGTAGATAACTTTTTATCTGTACAATAGCCGCATTTTTCGCGCTTTAGGAGCGACCATGGATAATCAACAAATTGAAGCCCTTTTGAAAGAATCCTTAAATCTTCCAGAGGTTCATGTAAGTGGTGAAGGTTCACACTTTCAAGTAATAGCTGTAAGTGACATTTTTGCTGATATGAGCCGAGTCAAAAAACAGCAGTTTGTGTATGCACCACTTGCTGAACAAATTGCTGAAGGCACTATGCATGCAGTTTCAATTAAAACATTTACTGAAAAACAATGGCAAAGAGAGAAGTTATTTAATCTTCCGCAATAAATTGATACTAGCAGTACAACCCACATTTTATATATAGACCAAAGCTTGTCATGTTTTTAATTACAGGCAAATATCAACCAGAGTAGCTCTATGGACAAATTAATTATTGAGGCATGCCCGCCTTTATCAGGTGACGTGATTATCTCTGGCGCAAAAAATGCTGCCTTACCTATTTTAATGTCGAGTATTCTTGCAGACTCATCATGTGTTTTTGAAAACGTACCTGAATTAAGAGATATACACACTAGTTTATTATTACTAGAAGAGTTAGGTGCTACAGCGGTTAGACGTGACGCCCAATCGGTAGAAATAGACCCAAGTACTATCAGCAATTTTGATGCATCTTATGACCTAGTTAAAACTATGCGGGCATCAATATTAGTATTGGGTCCATTATTGGCAAAATTTGGTGAGGCCAATGTATCTCTTCCGGGCGGTTGCGCAATCGGTGCTCGCCCTGTAAACCTACATTTGCAAGGTTTAGAGCAAATGGGTGCAAAAATTGATGTTGATGCCGGCTATATTCGTGCTTCAGTACCTGGAAAGTTACAAGGCGCGCATATATTTATGGATGTGGTGAGTGTTGGGGCGACTGAAAACCTCATGATGGCTGCATGTTTAGCACAGGGTGAGACTATTTTAGAGAATGCCGCAAGAGAGCCTGAAATTGTTGATTTAGCTGATTGTTTGAATGCTATGGGGGCAAAAGTGTCCCATGCAGGCAGTGATAAAATAGTGATTCAGGGCGTTGAGACTCTAGACGGATGTCACTATAGGGTATTACCAGACCGTATTGAGACAGGAACTTTTCTGATAGCGGCAGCAGTAACGTCAGGAAAGGTTCGTTGTGTTAATGCTGCTCCTAAAACATTAGAAGCAGTATTAGATAAATTATCAAAAGCGGGTGCCGAGGTAACAACTGGGGACGATTGGATAGAGTTAGATATGACTTCTGGTGCACTGAAAAGTGTGGATATTAAAACGGCTCCTCACCCTGGATTCCCTACCGATATGCAAGCACAATTTGTTGCTCTTAACTGCTTGGCTGAAGGTACAGGCGTGGTGACTGAGAATATCTTTGAGAATCGTTTTATGCATGTGCCTGAACTACAGAGGATGGGGGCAGTTATTTCCCTTCAAGCAAGTAGTGCTGTATGTGATGGCCTTTCTACTTTAAAAGGTGCTCAAGTTATGGCGACAGATTTAAGGGCTTCGGCAAGCTTAGTGATAGCAGGTTTAGTCGCAGAAGGTCAAACTACAGTAGACAGAATCTACCATTTAGACAGAGGCTACGAACATATTGAAACTAAGCTAAATGGTTTAGGTGCTAATATTAAAAGGGTAAAAGGGTAAAGTAGATATTGTTGGGTGATATCGAGTCGCTCAACGTATTTTGAAAAAGTGGTTTTATATACCTAGTTGTGTCTACTGCTAGGTAACCTCAAGCTACTTAAGTTCTGCAACCTGCATAGCTAGGTTGATGATTTCTCCATCTCGATTGACTTCTATATCTAAAATAGTACCAGGTGCAGTGTCGGTTATAAAATCTAAGGTTTTACGGATATTGGTAGCCGGTTGGCCATTTACAGATAAAATTAGGTCTTTTACAGCCAACCCGGAAATTTCAGCAGGGGTTCCGCTATATACATTTGTTACTAAAATCCCCATGTCACCTAAATTATTTTGTTCTCCCGCAAAGCCTAAGGCTCCTCGAGTAACTTTACCTGTTGCAATTATTTCATCCATGACTTGTTTTGCCAAATTGTATGGAACCGCAAATGAAACCCCGTCAACTGACTCTACTCTGTTACGACTAATCCTAGTTTTAAAATTAGCGTTGTTTATTCCTATAAGATAACCTTGACTGTCAATTAAGGCGCCACCAGAGTTTCCTTCATTTAATACTGCATCGGTTTGAATGTAATCAAAATAGTTGTTTAAGCCATTGTTACTTATCCGACTTACAATGCCTTGGGTGACGGTTTGCCCTAGGTTGTATGGGTTACCAACAGCTAAAACCACGTCACCAACTAATGTATTAGGATCTTCTATTTGCGGAATAGCATGCAGATTATCTACAGGAACACTTAAAACAGCTAAATCTGTAACCGCATCAAATCCAACAATTTGGGCTTCTTCAAGTCGGCCATCTTGTAATGCCACTAAAATAAGCTTTGCATTAGCAATTACGTGATAACAAGTTAATACATAACCGTTTGAAGTCATTATGACTCCTGAGCCTAAGCTAGTTCTTTCTACAGCTTGACGGCGGTTATAGCCGCTGCTTTCGATGTTTTGACTGTAGATGTTCACTACGGCGGGGCCAGAAGCATTGACTGCGCTATTAAAGCTAAAGTTATTGATTGAACTTGGTGCTGAAGAGAAGACGGTTAAAGGTAAACCTGTTCCTTGGCGTAAATTGGGAACCAGAAAAAGTATGACACAAGCAATCATCACCCCAATGATGATTGACTTAAAAATAGAGGTTATGAATTTTAACACGAGAATATTGAACGCTTGTTACACTTTATATAACTCAATAATAACATTGAAGTTATAGTCAAGCTATATCAATCGTTTGCAACAGGTTTAGATGGTTCTAATTCATCTAACATTTAGAAAAAGGAATAGAGACAGCGGTACAGGTATATCTGTACCGCTATTTTAGTGTTTAATTATTGGCGTATCACTAAATATAAAGAGGTGAGGCCTCGTTTAACATTTAGAGCAATTACACCTTTTGCTTCCTCCAGTTCTGAGCTGAGTTGCATTACTGTATCTACCTTTTTCCGGTTGATACCAATAATTACATCACCATTTTTAAGACCAATACTTGCAGCTGGAGAACGTGCTTCTAATTCAGATACAACAATCCCATCATCTCCTTGCTCTGTTTCCCCATTTGTTAAAGTAGAACCTTCAAGGGCTGGGTGTACTTCTTTTGCCACAACGGAGTTAGTAGACGCATCACCTAACACTACTTCAACTGTTTTAGTTTTTCCTTTACGAATTAAGGTCAACTCTAGTTCAGCTCCAGCCCCTTTGCTGGCTACTTTGGCTCTAAGCTCAAGGAAGCTGTTAACGGGCTTGCCGTTAATCTCGGTAATGATATCGCCAGCCTGAATACCTCCTTTCTCAGCGGCAGAATCTGGTGATACTTCACTTACAAAGGCCCCTTGGCTAGCCGATAAGTTCATGGCCTCAGCTAAACCAGAGTCTATGTCTTGGCCTAAAATACCTAATAGTCCCCTTCGTACTTCGCCAAACTCTATGATTTGGTCTACTAAGCTTTTCATCATATTGCTAGGAATTGCAAAGCCAATACCTACGTTGCCTCCGTTTGGTCCAAAGATGGCGGTATTTATTCCGACTAGTTTCCCTCTAAGGCTAACTAAAGCCCCACCAGAGTTACCACGGTTAATGGCTGCATCAGTTTGAATAAAGTTTTCATATCCACCAATGTTAAGTCCCGAACGTCCTAGCGCACTAACGATACCTGACGTGACAGTTTGATTTAAGCCAAAAGGATTACCAATAGCTACTACAAAATCACCCACTCTTAACTCGTCTGAGTCTGCTAATGGTACGGCCGTTAAATCATCAGGTTCAATCTTAAGAAGGGCGATGTCACTTTGTGGATCAGATCCTAATTTTTTTGCTTTGAACTCTCTGCCATCGGTCAGTTTTACAGTGATTTGGTCTGCGTTATCAACCACATGATTATTGGTAACCACATACCCTTCATCTGCATCGATAATGACTCCAGACCCCAATCCTTTGAATGGCCGCTCTTGAACTTGTTCATCAGAGCCACCGAAAAAATGTTTAAACATTTCTGGAACCCGCTGCCTTGAAACTTGAGTACCTTCAACTGAAATACTGACTATTGCCGGTGTGGTCTCTTCGATCATCGGTGCCAAACTTGGTATTTCATTTTTATCATTAGAAAAAAACGGCAATGCTGCGGTTGCGGTTAAGTTTACAGACAAGCTCATTGTCACCAAACATGCGCTTACTACAAAACGATTAATACCTTTTTTCATTAACTATCATCTCCAATTAAATACAATACATTGACTATTTAGTTTGATAGAAAGTTCATTACTTCGACTCTTTCTCTACAACCTCTTCTTTGCCAGAAAACAATCCAGACCCTTGTGAGGCGAAATCTAGAGGTTGGATATCTGCATCTGGAATATTATTTTTTTCAGTTGGGCTGCTATTACGTAAATAAGTAGTGGCATCTTCTCCAAAGTAATTGATGGAATTGCCGTCAGCGCCCGTAGAGTGGTTGATTAGTTGTTGCTCGTACTCTTCAATTTGTTTGTTCAGCGCCTCACTTTGTGCACTTAATTGAGCAGAAATACGCTTTGCCTGGTGAAGATGCTGTGAAGCTTGCTGCGTCATTAACTCGTTTATGGTGAGCTCCTTTTCATCTTCACTCAAAATATTAGGTTGTTTTTCATTGAAATATTTTGCAACAAAAAAGCCGATCACCATACCTACAATTAATAGCAAAATACCTACTAACCAATCCATAAAAACTCCTAATTTATTTCTATTGCAAATAGACTCTGTTGTTTTAATTCAAACGGCAAAAATGCCTAGAGTCGATGAGCAATGTTTGTTTAATATTGTTATTATACGCTCTGCAATTTCAATGCGGTCTTTTTATTTGAATTCAAGTGTAAATGAATGATGAATGTATAAGATTTATTCATGCACCTTTTCATCTGTAATAGGCATATAGCGATAGGAAACTCGGGTAAATATGTCCACACAGACACCTTGGCAAAAATATCAACTTGATCTCCAAGAGCAAGATTTTCAATACGATGCAGCGCAAGAAAACGCGGTAAAAGAACTACAGCGTCTCTTTGATGAGCTAACTCAACCTCAGCAAAAACTTACTTGGCGTATCAAATTACACAGTCGTTTTGGAAAAGGAATGACCAAACCTTCGATACAAGGTATTTATTTTTGGGGAGGAGTAGGGCGAGGTAAAACGTATTTGGTAGATACCTTCTATGAATGTCTACCTTTTAAAAGAAAAATGCGTATTCATTTTCACCGTTTTATGCACAGGGTTCATCAGGAAATGCGTGCTTTAGATGGCCAGTCAGACCCTTTAAAAATAATCGCTAAAAAATTTGCAGCTGAAACCAAAGTCATTTGTTTTGATGAGTTTTTTGTGTCCGATATAACAGATGCAATGATTTTGGGTACCTTGATGGAAGCTCTATTCGGCCATGGCATTGTATTAGTGGCAACCTCTAACATAGTGCCTGATGAGCTTTATAAAAACGGTTTACAGCGCGCTAGGTTTTTACCCGCCATTGAGTTAATTAATCAAAATACCCGCATAGTAAATGTTGATAGTGGCGTAGATTACCGCCTGAGAACCTTGCAACAAGCTGAAATATTTCATCACCCTTTAGATGACAAAGCGAATGAAAATTTACATCGCTATTTTAAAGAGTTAGCACCAGAAGAAGGAACAAAGAATCAAAGCATTGAAATTGAAGGCAGGATGATCTCAGCTATTAACTATGCTGATGGTGTGGTGATGTTTGAGTTTAGAGCTGTGTGTGATGGCCCAAGAAGTCAAACAGACTATATGGAGATAAGCCGCTTTTATCACACAGTTTTACTCGCCAATGTAGAACAAATGGGACAGGCCACTGATGATATCGCTAGGCGCTTCATCGCTATGGTTGATGAATTCTATGAACGCAACGTTAAGTTAATTATTTCTGCAGAAGTTCCTTTAGAGTCACTCTACTCTGAAGGGCAATTAAACTTTGAATTTAGACGCTGCTTAAGTCGTTTAAAAGAAATGCAGTCTCACGACTATTTGGCCTTGCAGCATATTCCGTAGGGACTAATTGCAAGTATGCTCCAAAGGGAGGATTGCTTTTGTACTCTGTCTAGAATATCGGTAAAATCAAGATACTAAAGCTAATTTGAGTTGGTTCGAGCAATAGGCTCGTTATTAAAAAGAGAATAATTTAATGGGAAGAAAGTTCGAAGTTCGTAAGGTCTCCATGGCAAAAACCGCTGGAGCAAAAACCAAGGTATATTCTAAATACGGTAAAGAAATTTATGTAGTTGCTAAAAATGGTGGAACCGATCCACAGGCAAACTTATCGTTACGTCGGTTAATTGAGAAAGCTAAAAAAGATCAGGTGCCAAGTCATGTGATTGATAAAGCAATCGATAAAGCCGCTGGTGGTGCTGGTGAAGATTATGTACCTGCACGCTACGAAGGCTTTGGCCCTGGTGGCTGTATGGTAATCGTTGATTGTTTAACAGACAATAACAATAGAACCATCACAGATGTGCGTAACTGCTTTACTAAAACAGGCTCAAAATTAGGTGTTGAAGGTACAGTAGGACATATGTTCGATCATCAAGCTGTTTTCGCCTTTAATGGCGATGATGAAGATGCTGTGCTTGAAGTATTAATGGAAGCTGACGTTGATGTGACTGAAGTGGAAGGGGAAGATGGTGTTATAACCGTATATGCCCCTCATACGGAATACAATAATACTCGTAAAGCCTTAATGGATAACGATCCTGAACTTAAATTTGAAGCAGAAGAAATTACGTTTATCCCACAAACTGAATCATCAGTAAGCGGTGACGATGTCGCAAATTTTGATAAATTTATGGATATGTTAGAGGACTGCGACGACGTTCAACACGTTTACCATAATGCGGTTGTAGAGCGTTAATTATTATTTTTTAATGACTGATTAAAAAAAGCTGAGTTATTACTCAGCTTTTTTGATTCTGAAGTAAAAAAACGCTCGGCTAGAACTTTAAGTCTTTTTTAGCATGCTACGCCAGATATCGGCCCATCCAGGCTCTTTACCAAATAGGGTAATATTGGCCCGAAAAACACGTGTAGCAAAAAGGCGAACATAATAAATACCTATCACTAAAAATACTAGCGACAGTGCGATATGCCATATTGGTACACTCATAGAAGCAATACGCATTGGCATAAAGCTTATTGACGTAAGGGGGAGTAATGATAATACCTTGGCTACTTGGCTACTTGGCTACTTGGCCATTGGGCTCGCCCATAACAATAAATACTAGCATCACGGGCACCATAGGTAGCATCATCAGACCTGTTTTCCCTGAATGATTCGGGTCATCTATAGTGGCTGCAAAACCCACAAATACGTAATTCCAAAACAATACACCTAGTACACAGAATAAAATTATTTGGGATAGGACCGCAGCGGATACATTGAGATCTTGTCCGCCATCTGAAAACACAGAAATACCTGAAAATACAATTAGCATCATTAAGCTGGTGGTGATAAGGCTTTTAAAACTAGATAAACATAAACCTAGGGCTTTACCGTCTACCCACTGTTGGTGGTTGATGCAGGTTAGTAATTGCTCGGTAATACGGTGTTGTTTTTCTTGAGTTACTGAAGTGAAGCATAACCCAAAGCTACTAAACACTGCCATGGCACTGAGCACGGAGGCGAGTATTGCGAGGATTTTGACGTTACCACCTACTATTTTTTCTGCTTGGTTTATAAGGTTTAATGTAATTGGATTTTCAAGCTTCTTTAGTTCTTCGTTGCTGACGCCCATCTTTTGTAGCAGTCTCGACTTTTGAGCATCGGTAAGGTTTTTTTTGAGGTCTTCTTGCCAGCTGCTTTGTTGAGAAACATAAAGAGTGTACACGTCACTTTCTTCTACCTTTAGCACCCCATCTAGGTGTGTATTTTCTATTTCATCTAAGAGCTGTTCTGTAGTGTGTGCAGAAGTTAATTTGGATAACGAAAACTTGTTATCGAGTTCAGTGTTTATCTCTCCAATAACCGCAAGATTAACGACTTTCTGAGTGCTATTTTTATCCCATACTTGCACCGCAAATATGGCCCCATAAATGGTCAACATAACTAGATAGCTAATGATGTCTTGTTTCCATTTAAAGTTACGCATAAATTCCCAGCGGGCAACAAGCAATATCTTATCCATTGTGAGTTCCTTGAATGCTACTTATATAAATGTCATGCAGACTGGGCTGGTGAATTTGTAAGCCTTCTATTTGGTGGGATGTGAGCATAGTTTGCAAAAACTGTGGGACACGGCAATCATGAGATAGGGTAAACTTAATACTGTTGTTATCTAGACTGCTTGTTTTTATCAATTGTTCACTTAAAGGGAAGTCATCTAAAGTAACTGGATCGCTGAATTGCACGATTAAGCTATTTCCTAACTTGGCGGACTCTCTAATTTCTTGCATTTCTCCATATAAAGCTGCTTTACCATAGTTCATTAGTAAAAATCTATCGGCTAGCTTTTCAACTAGAGACATTTGATGGGCACTCAGAATGATAGTGGTGCCTTGCTGTTTAAGAGTTTGTAGAAACTGAATTACCTTTTCTTGGTTGATGGGATCTAAACCAGAAAATGGCTCATCTAAAAATACAATTTTTGGCTGATGGATAATGGCACTGATGAGTTGTACTTTTTGTTGATTACCTTTCGATAAAGATTTGAGCTGGTCTTTTTTTCGCTCATTTAGATCAAAACCTGTTAACCATTTCTCAGCTTGGCTATGTGCTTCAGATTTACTCATGCCCTTTAATTGGCCCATATAGATTAGGGTATCTATGATTGAACTTTCTTGATACAAGCCCCGCTCTTCAGGTAAGTAACCGAATAATTCACTAGTTAAGGTAATGGTTTTATTTTGGTCATCGAAAAACTGAATGTTTCCAGTATCAGGGTACGTTAAGCCAATTAGCATTCTTATGGTTGATGACTTACCCGCACCATTTGGGCCAAGTAATGCAAAAATCTCCCCCGTGTTAACCTCAAATGACAGGTCGTCTACAGCTAAAATTCCTGCATATTGTTTTTTAACATTGGTTACCGATAGACGCATACTTTATTCCCTTAATTAGCTACGTCTATGGTAATTGACAGCTGCTTGCTATGACACATACTTTTTAAAACAAGTGTTGCAAAGTATGTGTGGGTTCTACTACAGGTTCACAATTTGGTCTAACAACCCAATCATTAACTTTGTTCCTGTACCTGATGCAATACCATCAAACACGTTCTCAACATTTTTTCCTTGCTGGCCTCCGGCTAAGTCACTGATCGAGCGGATTATTACCCAGTCTACATCATTAATGAAGCATACTTGCCCGACAGCGGCAGATTCCATTTCAGATACCTGAGCTGTATAAACTCTTTGTAGCCACTGGCGATAGTCTGCGTTATCTAGAAATACAGACCCTGTTACACCATTGCCCCCAACTTTTATTTGAATAGGATGACCAGATGGCATTTTTATTGGACTAACTGCCGCAACTGCTTTTTTAGTTAATTCAATCAACTCTGGTGTTGCTGTAAAATACGGCATTTGTCTTGGCTCATCCCAGCCCTCTTTCACAACAGCCATTTCTTCTGGATGAATAAAACCATAGTTTTCATATTTTGGCGCGTGGGGGTCGTTTAGTTCTCTTGCTTTATAGCGGCCGAGAGCTGCTTCATAGTAGTCAGGTAGTATGAATTCACCTGCTTCTTTTTTATCTGGATTTACGTACACAGATTCATCATGAAAATACCAGCGTTCAGGTATGGCTATATCCCCAGGTTGAAATTCTGGGTTAATAGCCCCGGCTATACCCATCATTACTACTCTATCAATAGGAAAATAATCTAGAGCCATTTGCATTGTCATTGCGGCATTGGGAACGCTAATGCCAGTGGTAAAAATAACAATGGGTTCACCTTTATAGGTTCCCAATTGATATTTAACGCCTTTAATCGTAATAGTTTCAGTAATTTGGGCATCATCTAGCTTGCTGAATGCATGATCTATCGCTTTTATTTCAGGTTCGTACGCTGCTACGATAGCTGTCCACTTATTTTCAACTGAAAACTCTTGCGGTCCGTACTCTTGAGTTTTGGCAAAAACCTGGCTACAAAAAAGCGCTAGGCAATTAAGCATGAGTAGGTGAATGACTGATTTGTTTAACATTTGGATTTCCTCTTATTTAAAACTTGCACCGCTTATAGAGTCAGGGTGAATTTATTATTGTTAATGTTTAATCGAGAAGTTACTTTCTTTTTGAGTCTTAAGGACCCATTTCTTGTAGTGTCGGATAAACCTGTTGAGCCTATCATGACTTATGTAATCATCGAAGAGTTTTGTTTTGTGCGTCTCACTTTGTCTTATACATATGTTAGCCTGTCATCCTTGTGTCTGCACCTGTAATGCCCGTTGTTTCTTGAACTGCAATTGCAATCTGTTTGGTTAACATTTTTGAAAACATATCAAGAATTCGTGCGAATAAAGTTAAGCTACAAACGATGTCTTGAGGTAAATGGGCAAATGACGGCGACTAAAAATTGCAGTACGCGATGCTTACACAATGATAAAAGAGAATATCTTGAACATTTACCATTTTATCCTTTTTAACTTCAAGTCTATTTCAATTTTTGACATCGACTAGATGCTTTTCGTAATGATTTTTTAAGAAATGTCATTGTTTTTACTGTGCGATTGGGAGTAGTTACTAAGCCAACACGCTTCACATTCTTAGCTAAAATATCGAGAGTATTATATGGCTAATATATCTGACATGAACTTGGCTCTTAAAAGCGTTTTTAGAGGTAACAGGCTAATTTTTAGTTAAAGCAATACCAGCCTTCTCTAACGGGTCTTATTTGACTGCGACAGAACAGACCGAACTTCAAATAGGTAAAGGTCTAATTCTTTTTTAGCTGATTCATAATCTTTAGCATATTCTTTTGAGGCAGTATCATTTTTATAAGCCTCGAAAGCGTCATCTGCTCGCCCCATCAACTCTTTAAGTTTATTTTGATTGAAATCCATGTCATTTCACTTAGTTTAAAAATTAACCATCATCTTATTACACATACTTGACTACTGCCAACCCAATAATAGCGAGAACAATTAATACAGGTGATTCATTCAAAAACCTATAAAACTTTGGAGAGTGCTTATTTTGATCCTTAGCAAATGCTCTCATTAGGAAAAACAAGTAAATATGGTAAGCATACAGTATTGACACTAATGCTAATTTTATATGTAACCAATGTGCGGCTGTAAACCACTGAGCACCGTATAGGGAGATCAACCATATACCTAATATTAAGGTTAACAAGGCAAAAGGTGTGATAAAAAACCATAGTCGTCTTTCCATCACTTTAAATTGGTCTTTTACAGCCTGATTACTCGTTGAAGCATGATATATGAATAATCTAGGTAGATAAAAAATACCGGCCATCCATGCAACCATAAAAAACAAGTGAAAAGCTTTTATATATAGCAGTGTCATATTTTACTCGCATTACGGCTAGTCAAAAGCTAGCTTGATGTAAATTGTCTCTTAACGTATTCCAACTAATCACCCCAATGATGTCATCCGGGGTACCCGCATATATGTATACAGCTCCTTCTCGTTTAGTTGACAATATTCCATATACTTCAGCTAAGGTGGCTTGAGACTTTACACCTTTCATCTCGGTAAAGGTAATCCGTCTAGTGTCACAATCTGGCTCTTGGTCATAACCTACAATGGAATACTGCACTGCGTCTTCTAGCTGAAATTTACGCACCACTGTAGAGTTTTCTGAGGTATCTAATAAATTAACTACATTACCAATTTCATCAGATACCACCTTGTAGTCATCTTCCATTACTGACAATACTCCTGTCTTTTGTAACTCGCCTAAAACAGAAGATAAGGTATAAGGTAATTTTTGAAATTCTAATTGGCGAATGAAAATAGAACTATTACCTAAAAACTGTGTGGAGGTAACATACGCAGGCACTATCACTAGGATAGCAGGAAGGATCAATTGTGGACTATAAGATAATTCCATTACTGCTGAAAGCGCGGCTAATGGAGCGTGCACAACTGCTGCCATTAATCCAGCCATACCTAGTAAAGAAAAACTTCCTTGTAGTTCGTTTGAGTTATCAACAAATAAGCCAAGCGGAGCTGCGAGTATTGCTCCACTTATCATGCCTATTACAAATACAGGCCCCATTACGCCGCCAGGTACCCCTAATCCAATGGCAACGATAGTTAGAAAAAACTTTGCGCATAATACTGCAATTAATATTTTCATACTGTCATTCTCAGCAATGAATTCATGAGCAGAGTGAAAATGAGCGCCAAGCGAGTCGGGCAATATAACCCCGATAATCCCTGTGATTACACTAGCAATAATGAGTCGATAAACCATAGTTAGGCGGTTTGAACGCTGCATAATGATCATTAGAGAGTTATTAAATAATGTGGCCACAAAGCCAAGCACTATGCCAAATAAAATTAGATACAGATATACCCATTGGCTGAAATCTTGAAACTGTATAAACGACAGCTCTTGTGCTTCGCCAAACACGGCTCTGGTCATGACACTGCCACAAGCAGCTGCTAGCATAACAGGTATAAATATATGGATTCTGTATTCTCTTAGTACGACCTCCATAACAAAAATAACCGCTGCAAAAGGTGTGTTAAAAGACGCTGATATACCGGCAGCAATACCACATCCCGATAAAATCCTAATACTATTATTTGGTAACTTTAGCCATTGCCCAAAAAAACTACTACCAAAAGCTCCAAGGTGAACGGAAGGGCCTTCTCGACCAACAGAAAAGCCGCTTGCTAACGCAACTGCTCCCCCCAAGAACTGATTAACCGTGGTACGAAAGGGGATACGCCCAAAAAAATGTTTAATTCTGTGAATAACAAATGGGATCCCCATTCGGTAGTGCTTAAAGCCTGTAACGTAGGCAATGAATATAATGCATAGGGCTCCAACTATTGGTAGTGCCAGCCGGGCAATTGGGTCTAATTCACCATATTGATTCGTTTCTACTAAAAACTTGGTTTGCAACCAATCTACTGTTAGTCGAAATAGTATAATTAAAGAAGCCGCGCAGACGCCCCCTATAATGCCTATTAGACACAATTGAATAGAAGTATTCGGTTTGGCGAGTTCTTTTCTAAAGGCATTAAGGTTCATAAACAAAAAGAAAGTATATTAATTGTTTAGTTCTCCACAGCTTATCACAAGCTATTGTATTTAAAACTAATTTTCAGGGTGTTAGTATATAATTATGATGACTTAAAAATCCCCGAGAAAATATCTTGACTCTATCCGAGTATAAAAAACAGTTTGGAGCATTTCGGCTATATGCTTTTTTTGTTGTAATCATTGGTGTGGCTTTGTATTTGGGCTTTAAATTAGGTGGCGCTAATCAAAGTAGACAAGCCTCGTTGATTTCTACTCACGAGCAGAGTATTCAAAACTTAACTACTGAAAACCTTAAGCTAACCCAAGATTTAAATGTGTTGGGTGTCAAGCTTGAAGTCGCTGAGTTGGCTCAGCTGCGTCATAAAAGTGAAATTGAAACAATATTAGACCGAGAAAAAAAGTTAAAATCCACTTTGGAGTTTTATCAACAAGTCATGGCCCCTGAGCTTAAAAAGGAGGGGTTCTTTATAGAAGGCTTTTATGCTGAGCCAACATTAAGTGAAAATTCTTATCGATTTGAGTTAGCGCTCGTACAGCATGAAAAAACAAAGAATACCCTTAAAGGAGCTTTAAATATTACTTTAGTTGGCAGTGAAAAGGGTCAACCCAAAACATACCTTCTTAAACAATTCTTACCTGAGCGGCAGTCTTTGAGTTTTAGCTTTAAGTACTTTCAATTACTTAATGGTGAGATCACCTTGCCAGATGGATTCCAGCCAGAAAAAGTAACTGTTCATGCCTCGATTTATCAATTTAAACGTAAAAAAGGCGAGCTAACCACCACATTCGATTGGTTATCTACTCGGGAATAGTTGACCAATTTAGTCGGGTACTGGATAATCTATATTAATTAGTGAGTCCTTATTGTTTAATTGAGATTTTTGTTATGACCGTGCAAACCGCTTTACCTATTGAATTTTCAGATGCTGCTGCTAAAAAAGTAAGAAATTTAGTTGAGGAAGAAGAGAATCCAAACCTAAAATTACGTGTATACGTTACTGGTGGTGGCTGTTCGGGCTTTCAGTATGGGTTTACTTTTGATGAAAAGGTAAACGACGGCGATACGACAATAGACAAAAATGAAGTGACTTTGGTTGTAGACCCAATGAGTCTGCAATACTTAGTAGGCGGAGAGGTGGATTACACTGAAGGTTTAGAAGGGTCTAGATTTTTGGTTAACAACCCCAATGCCACCACAACCTGTGGTTGTGGTGCATCATTTACTGTTTAACCAAATTAGCTTAATGATATTTGTGCTGACGAATTAGTTGGAATGAGTACTTTCAAATATTTTGTCAGCCGACGCAGCGACAAAACCTTGATATAACTCACCATTGCTCATTGGATACCGTTGAGCAAACTCGTAGAAACAACTCGGTACTACTTTTTTCGCATCTGTAAACTCAACTTCAACCTTATCTGCCATGGTGGAAGACTGCGCCAGTAACACTTCAGGCCCGCCTTTTATTTCGCCACCAGAGGTATTTAAGGTAAATCCAGCTTGTTTCAATCTGTTATTAACAGCAGCTAACTCATGAATACTTTGCATATGGTTCAAGCTAACAGTGAAGTGATTAGCACAATACCCCCAAACTGACATCCAAGCAGCATATTCTGAGTGAGCCACTAAGGTTTCATATTCTTGTAATGACAGGTGCCAGTGTTTCCCAGAATATAAAAAGTCATCTTGTTGCCAAGCATCATCTGCTACTGCTGATAGCATTTTGTTAATGATGCTTTGCACTTGTTGAGGCATCTCTTCAATCAGCAACTCACTAATAAATACTTTAGGTTGCTTAGTATCAGGGTGCTCAAAGTGCTTCGCTCGTAGCTTTTTTTGTTCAAAGTTGTATTGACCTTGCTCTGTGTATCCTAAGTCTAAAAAATGCTGGGCTAATTTATCTAAGTTAACCTTATCTGCATTAAATGTACGTAGTGCAATATGATCGTTTACTAAGCTCGATACCTGATGTGTTTCTTGAGCCTCGTACTCTTCAAGTAACTTATGAATTTTGAAAGCTGAAGGCGTAATCGCTACATAACTTTGCCATAACTTCGCAAAAAGGGTATTGATTTCGTTTGTCATAAAAAATCCTTCCTTTGTAAAAGCTAAATATTTAATCCAGGATTAAGTGTTCCCGGTAACGTGACTTTTTCAAGCTCAACTGAGGCTACTGGGTAAGCACAGTAATCAGCAGCATAATAAGCACTTGCTCTATGGTTACCGCTATCGCCTATTCCACCAAAAGGAGCTGCACCACTGGCTCCAGTGATTGGCCTATTCCAGTTAACAATGCCGGCACGAATACGCTGATAAAAATACTGATAGTCATCTTCATTATCCGCTAACAAGCCTGCCGATAAACCAAAACTTGTATTGTTGGCTTCTGCAATAGCATTGTCGAAAGTGTCATAGCGTATGACTTTTAATAGAGGTCCAAAGTGTTCTTCATCTGGGAGTGCAGAGATTATGTCTGTTACATCAATAATGCCTGGTGTGACAAAACCAGACTCAGTGTCTTGATGGATTAATGGTACCAATGTCCTTGCACCTAACTCGGTAAGTTGTTGTTGTGCATTAACCATTAGGTTCGCTGCTTGCTTTGAAATCATAGCGCCCATAAACGGCTGCTCATCAGCGTCGTAATCACCAACCTTAATATTTTTAGTCGCTTCCGTAAGCTTTTGTAAAAGCAGATCACCTGCAGGCCCCTGCTCAATGAATAAACGTCTTGCACAGGTGCAGCGCTGTCCAGATGTAACAAAAGCAGACTGAATAATGTCGTGAACGGCAGCATTAATATCAGCTACGTCTTTGACAATTAACGGGTTGTTGCCGCCCATTTCTAAGGCTAATATTTTGCCTGGGTGCCCTGCAAATTGTTCATGTAATATCTTACCAGTACGAGAACTACCGGTGAAAAACAGTCCATCTAAACCTGGATGAGATGCTAGGGCTTTACCGGTTTCTACTTCTCCTTGAACCATGTTTAACACACCCGCTGGCAATCCTGCTTGTTCCCATAACTGCAAGGTTTTTGCTGCTACTAAAGGAGTTAGGTCAGATGGTTTAAAAACTAAAGTATTACCTGCGAGTAGTGCAGGGACTATATGCCCATTAGGTAGGTGACCAGGGAAATTATAAGGGCCAAAAACCGCTACCACGCCATGGGGTTTGTGACGGATGAATGCCTTGCCTAAAGGCATGGGGTTTTCAACTGTACCAGTTCTGTCATGGTAGGCTTTTTCTGATAAGCCGATTTTTCCAATCATAGCTGCAACTTCTGTTGCTGTTTCCCATAAAGGTTTACCTGTTTCTTGAGAAATAGTCAGTGCTAGCTGTGTTTTGTTGTCTGCGAGTAAGGTTGCAAATTTTTTGACATACCCTAAGCGAGTTTCAAAGGGGGAATTACTCCAAGATACAAATGCTTCTCTGGCAGCTTTAATCGCGGCATCTACTTGATTTTGGTCTGCTGAATTTGCTTCCCAGATAGTCTGCTTTTTTGCAGGATCGATAGATTGAATCTGATGTCCGTTACCTAAGTGCCAGACGCCATTAATAAAATGAGTGCTCATGATTATGTCCTGAAATGAGTGGGGGCAAAGCGCATGTCATCACCATCTTTAAGACCCAAGGCGTCAGCCGATTGTTGGTCAATTAGTGCGCTATTTGATTGTTTGTCAATTTCAAGCTTAGTACATATGCCTCTAAAGCCTGAAATACTTGTATTGATAGCAAAGTAGTGGCGTTCTGAGTCAGGTAGTGAGGTCTGAATTTTAACTGGCATCTTTCGACTAGCTTGTGCTGTTCGGATATGTTTGAGGTTGGCTTCTACAGTTGGTCCTGCATCAAAGATATCTACGTACCCTCTGCTACTGAACCCTTCTTGCTCAAGCAATTGTAATGCGGGCTTGGTTTTTTCGTGAACTTTCCCGATAACAGCTTGGGCTTCTTTGCTTAGTAAGCTGACATATATAGGGTATTTAGGCATTAACTCCGCAATAAACTGTTTTTGTCCAATCCCTGTTAGATAGTCTACTGTTGGAAAGTCCATAGAAAAAAAATGCTCTTCTAGCCACTGCCAAAAAGGTGACTGGCCAGAATCATCATTAATACCTCGCATCTCTGCAATTATAGTTTCAGCAAATCTTTCTTGGTGTTCCATCATAAATAAAAATCTAAACTTTGATAACAAACGGCCGTTTAAATTTTCACGAGCACTCTGTCGAAGAAACAGGGTGCATATTTCAGATACACCCGTGTAGTCATTACATAAGGTAAGAATATCTACTGTGTTATATATTTTTAACTCACGAGAAGCATGTACAACTTTGCTCAAATGATAATGATAAAAAGCATCATCTAAGCCCACACTTGAAGCAATGCCGCTAGTGCCTACAACTTCTTGTGTTTCGGTATCTTGCATCACAAATAAATAACTCTCGTCACCCGGCTGGGCGACGGTTTTGTTAAATGATTCAACTGATTTGTCGATCTTGCTGGTTAGTAACGCTTCATTTACGGGTAAAGACGTAAAACCCACACCTGATTCTTGAGCTATGGCATGTAAAGATGAGTAGTCGCTCTGTTGAATGGGGCGAATAACTTTCATACTTTCTTCCTTGTGTTTATTTTTAGCTCGATACTACTTTTGAAATTGCAAGCTCAAAACGAGATAAACCTTCAAGAATATCTTCATCTGAAATAACGAGCGAAGGGGCAAATCTTACGACATTGGCACCTGCCACTAAACACATTAGATTTTCAGCAGCTGCTGCAACTAAAAAGTCTCTAGAACGACCTGCATACTGCTCATTTAGTACCGCACCTAGTAATAAACCTTTCCCTCTTATGTCACTAAAGCATTGATATTGCGTGTTTATTTTTTCTAACCCAGTGCGGAATAGTGTTTCTTTGTGTTTAACACCTTCTAGCACTTCTGAAGTATTTACTATATCGAGCACTTTTTCTGCAACTGCGCAGCCTAAAGGGTTGCCTCCATAAGTACTGCCGTGTGTGCCAATTTTTAGATGTTCAGCAATACTCGTGGTCGTTAACATGGCTGCAATGGGAAACCCACCGCCTAACGATTTTGCGGTGGTTAAAATATCTGGAACCACATCTAGTCCCATGTAAGCATATAAATCACCAGTACGGCCCATACCTGATTGAACTTCATCAAAAATGAGTAGTGCGTTGTGTTTATCGCAAAGTGCTCTAACGCCTTTTACAAATTCAGTCTCAGGGCTTACAACGCCACCTTCCCCTTGAATGGGCTCCATCATCACAGCACAAGTTTTATCTGAAATTAATGTTTCAAGCGCACTTAGGTCATTGTAATCAATATGGTCTATGGCACTTGGTTTAGGGCCAAAGCCATCAGAGTAAGCAGCTTGTCCGCCTACTGTAACTGTAAAGAAAGTACGCCCGTGGAAGCCTTGGTTAAAAGCGATGATTTGATTTTTTTCAGCACCAAACTTATCAACAGCATAGCGACGTGCTAGTTTAAGTGCAGCTTCATTTGCTTCTGCCCCTGAGTTGGCAAAATAAACTTTTTCTGCAAATGTGGCCTGAGTAAGTTTTTTGGCTAGTCTCAGTGCTGGCTCATTAGTTAGCACATTACTTAAATGCCATACTCTTTCGCTTTGCTCTTGAAGTGTTTTAACTAATTCAGGGTGACAATGACCTAATACATTTACGGCAATACCACCTGCAAAATCAATAAACTCAGTACCCGCTTGATCCCACAATCGAGAACCCAATCCTTTAACCGGTATAATTGCTGCTGGGTTGTAATTAGGGACCATTACGTCATCAAATAAATCACGGGTTACATTCATAATATTGCCTTAAATATATAAGTCTTACAGAAACGATATTTGTAATGACTTTGTCCAAAAAAGAAAAATATTATGGCAGATAGATTACCCTGTGTCTGTACTGAAATTTAACGTAACTTAGTATTGTTAAAGGGTTTTCGCTAATTTTTCACGAATTGTGAATAACTATTAATTTGATTGAGATGGTTAACATTCTTTATACCAAAGAAAGTGGCACGTTAGCAGTGAGGTAGTTGCAAAGCAGGAAATGAATGAATTTGCATTAGTATGCGTAAAAATTATTCTGAACTCAAAGTTAAATTTAATGAACGTAGGTCAGTTGTTTTGAGTACTTCAAGTGATCCTTTAGGCATATTTAATGTTCTTATGAAGTCTTTTGACTGTTGTAAATCAATTAATTTATGGCTTTTTAATATTCGATATTGAGCATATCCATAGCCTTGCCTTAACACTCCAGTCAAAGGAGACGCATCAGCCGTTTTTGTATTTTTGGCTAATTCATCCATCGCGTTATTAATCATTACACGTTTAAACTCCATTCGATTGATAAGTTGAGAGCTTGTTTTAAACGCATAGCGCGCATTCAACATGTTAAGAAACTCTCCTGAAGGCGTTAACTTCAAAAGTGCAGAATGTTCTTCATGTTGACGGGCACTTTCGGTCTCTTTTAAGGCTTGAATTTGAACGCTATCAAATATTCTGAAGTACAACTTAGTAATAACTATTTTTCCTAGTTGCTGAAACATGCCTAAACAAAATGCGTGGTTTGGATCTATGCCCGCTGCCTGAGCCAATTTTTTTGAGGCTAACGCCGTCGCCATAGCTTCTTCCCAGATCCTAATTTTTATTGTTGGATACGGATCTGTAATTTGTGGTAACGCACGCTTAAAAGCCAAGCTCGTGACGATCATAATAAGATTCTCAATGCCAAAAAAGCTTATAGCGGCTCTTATATTCTCAACTACTACAACTTTTCCTTTGCTATCAACTCTTCTATATTTAGCTTGGTTCGTCATTTTTATTAGATCATTATAAAGCCATGTAACGTCGCATGCTAAAGGCTCAATTTTAGAAATTGTCGCCGCTTTTAACCCTGCTTGATCTAATAAGGCCACAATAGCGTCATCGAAGCCTAGAATCTTGTTATAAAGGTAGTCAGTATCTTTGATACTGTCGGCCAATTGTTTTTCTACTTCTTCGTTAATTTGATCATTAATAGAACTAACAAAACTTTGTTCGGATTTTGTATTCAAGTCTTTTTCTTGGATAGCTTGTCTTTCAACTCTTAACAGAGAACGTTTAGTTTTACTTTGTTCTATTTCTACTTTACTTAATAAAGGTTCAACCTCCCTTAATAAATTTTGCTGAGTTTGCTTTAGGTCTAAGAATAGGTCGCTAAAACGAGTGGCAATGAGGGTATTGATAGGTAGAGGTTGGTTCATTAATGCAAGTATTCTTATTAATAGTTTAGGTATTATACAAAATCATAACAATATGAGTGACAAACTAATGCCATTTTTATTGTCTAATTTATATTAACTTAGGATGAAAATAATACAAACTCTTCGTTAACTCCCCTCAAAATTAATTTATCAGAGAAATTTGGAGTAAACTTAATATTTATGGCTCATTAATAGATTCTAGAAAATTATTAAGTAATTCGTGTCCAAACTCCGTTAATAGAGATTCAGGGTGAAATTGCACACCAAAAATAGGAAGTGTGCGATGCTCGATCGCCATAATTTCTGTTTTACCGTTATTGTTAAATTCTTCACCACCACTCCATGCTGTTATGTCGAACTCTTTTGGGACAGTATGTGGTTGAAGTAAAAGCGAATGGTAACGTGTGGCCTTAAAAGGCTTTTTTATACCTTGAAACAAGTGTGATGACGTATGGAATACATTGTCAGTTTTGCCATGGATAACTTTATTTGCTTTCACAACTTTAGCTCCAAATACTTGTCCAATAGCTTGGTGGCCTAAGCACACACCTAAGATGGGTAACTTACCTGCGAATTGCTTAATGGCTTCAAGTGTGATGCCGGCTTCATTTGGAGTACATGGACCCGGTGAAAAAACCAAATATTTGGGAGCTAATGTTGCAATACCTTCGCAGCTAATTTGGTCATTTCGTATGATGTTAACGTCTTGGCCCAACTCTACAAAATAGCGAGCCAAGTTATGGGTAAAAGAGTCATAATTATCAATTAACAAAAGCATGTAAAATTAAGGTCGCTTTATAAATCCAATAGCTTCGTATGCCTTAGCAAGGGTTTTAGCTGCTCTTTCACTGGCTTTATCTGCACCATTCTTCATTATTCTGTCTAATTCAGCTTGGTCAGAACGTAAAGCATGAAATTTTTCTTGCATAGGTTCAATGAGCGCAACTACAGCATCCGCCACATCGGCTTTTAAGTGTCCATACATTTTATCTTCGTATTCTGGCACTAGCTTTTCTACAGAGGCTCCAGTGGCGCATGACAATAGGCTTAATAAGTTAGATACGCCTGGCTTTTCTTTGACATCGAAATAAATGCGAGCTTGATCATCAGAGTCTGTCACTGCACGTTTAATTTTTTTGGTAATCTTTTTAGGATCTTCTAATAGGCCTACAAAGTTGTTTACGTTGTCGTCAGACTTAGACATCTTTTTAGTGGGTTCTTGTAGACTCATTACTCGAGCACCAAATTCAGGAATGTAAGGCTCTGGTATTGTAAAAGTAGCACCGTATAAATTATTAAAGCGTGTCGCAATATCACGGGTCAATTCTAAGTGTTGTTTTTGATCATCGCCCACCGGAACTTGGTTGGCTTGATACAGTAGTATATCCGCTGCCATCAATGCTGGGTATGTATATAAGCCAGAGTTGATGTTAGAAACGTTTTTGGCTGATTTGTCTTTGAACTGTGTCATACGATTCAACTCACCCATTTGCGTATAACAGTTCATTATCCAGCCCAGTTGAGTATGCTCAGGAACATGAGACTGCATAAAAATCGTGCTTTTATCTGGATTTAAACCACAAGCTATGTAAAGAGCTAAGCCATCTAAACACGCTTGATGAAGTGCTTTAGGGTCTTGCCTTACAGTAATAGCATGTAAATCAACTAGCATATAAAGGCAGTCGTGGTTGTCTTGCATATTCACCCATTGACGCAGTGCGCCCATATAGTTTCCTAGGGTGAGTTGGCCTGAAGGTTGGCAGCCACTAAGTACAATTGGTTTGGTCATATATGCTTCTATTATCTTTAAAATGTTAGTTGATTGTTTGGTTATGAGGAGTATCTAGTTAACTAAAGAAAGCTCCGAACGCATTTTATTGATTACATCGTGGTAATCTGCTTGACCGAAAATCGCTGATCCTGCTACAAACATATCAGCACCGGCTTCTGCAATGGCGCGAATATTATCGACTTTTACGCCCCCGTCAATTTCTAATCGAATATCATAACCAGAACTATCTATTAAATTTCGTGTTTTACGCAGTTTATCAAGAGATTCAGGAATAAAGCTTTGACCACCAAATCCCGGGTTTACAGACATTAATAATATATGATGTAGTTTATGCATGACATGATCTAGGTGTGTTAATGGTGTCGCCGGGTTAAACACAAGGCCAGGCTTACATCCTAAATCAATAATTAGTTGTAAGCTTCTATCCACATGTTGTGAAGCTTCAGGGTGAAAGCTAATGTAACTGGCCCCTGCATCTGCAAATTGCTTTATCATATCATCTACTGGTTGCACCATAAGATGAACGTCAATATCAGCCGTTAGCCCTTTCTTTCTCAACGCATCACATACTAATGGCCCAATGGTTAAGTTGGGTACATAGTGGTTGTCCATTACATCAAAATGAACTACATCAGCACCAGCGGCAAGTACGTTTTCAACTTCCTCACCTAACCGAGTAAAATCTGCAGATAAGATAGAAGGCGCAATGAGATAAGGTTGTTTGTTCATGATCGTCTCGAATATAAGTGAATCAGTATTTTATCGAAACCTGAATAGGGATGAAAGCTTATAATTTTGCACCAAAACTGAGCGTAGTGTTTTTTTTTGGTGCGCAAATTCATATTAAAATGAAATTAAAAGCGTTAATTTATTTCATGTTTTGTTAAAAAAATTTTAATTAAAACAATTGGATAGATTGTTTCTCTAGCGCAATTATTGTACGTTTTTTAATAGGCATTGGATTTGCTTTCTGAAAGCGAATAATAAAAATAATATGATAAAAATAGTAAAATTTTAATAATCGGAGTAACACAATACATGAAAATGTTTAAATTAACTGCAATCACTGCCACCCTTTTAGCTGCATCAAGTTTTAGTCAAGTCGCATCAGCTGAAGGTAGCTTAAGCGCTAATATAGGATATGTATCAGAGTATCATTTCCGCGGAATTCAACAAACGGGTGCGGGTTCAACCAGCGCTGGTTTAGATTATGAAAATGGCGGTTTTTATGTAGGTACATGGGCTGCTGATGTAGCAGAAGGGCTTGAAGTTGATTTCTATGCTGGTTATGGCTTTGAGTTTGATAGTGGCATTGCCCTTGGTGCAGGTGTAACTTCTTATCAATATACTGGTGATTTTGATAGTGCCTATAACGAAATTAATCTAAGTGCTGGCTACGATATGTTCAGCTTTGAGTATAGTGTGGGTACTTGGGATGGTATCGATGGAGATGAGTCTAATCCAGAGTCTGATTATAGCTTTATTGGCTTAAGCTTAGAATTTGGCAGTTTCTCAGGCACTATCGGTTCTTGGGGCAAAGACTTTGAAGGTGAGTACTTCGAGCTAGCATACGGCACAGAAATCGGTGGATTTGATGTAGGTGTGGGAGTTATCGTTAGTGGTTCAGATCTTGACGACGATGAAGCAATGTACTTCTCTTTGAGTAAGTCATTTGATCTTTAATACATAATTTTGTTTTTATAAAGGCGCTATTAAGCGCCTTTTTTATATCTTATATAAATTGCACGACGAATTAACTAGTTGCTAAGGTAAATGGGGTGTGATGGTTTTTTGTACGCTAGTATAATGCAACAAATTGTTTCAGTGCAGATAAGGTTATGACAAAGAAGCTAAGGTTTTTATCTACCACATCTACTATCCGAAGTACTGCTTTCATTGGGGTCATGGTAATTGCTGTGTTTGGTTCTCTAAACCTTTCTAATTATCAACAACTCAGTTTTGCGGATTGCCCTAAAAGTGTTACTTTTCAAAACTCTTTGCCTTTGAGTCACCCTATAAACCGTTGTGCTGCTCAAGAATCTCAAAGTATTAGTTGGTCTTCTTGGTTCACTGGTCACTCTAGCTCTTATCAATTTCACTTTATCGATTTATTAGAGCTACTGTCCCGCACTCCAGACTCTTCAGATAAAGGGTCTCATCACTAGTACATTAGTTAAGTCTTGCTGTTATTCTTTGAGTATAATGCCAATAATTCTGCTACTTTCAGCCTTTTATTGCCATTTTGACTAATAAAGCGACTAACCTGCAGTTTTGTGATATCCGCACCTTGATATATGTCTCTAGTAAATTCGGTGTCATGATTGCTAACTAAAACGGGGATGTTTCGAGTTTCATTTGCTCGTTTTGCTAAATCAGCGAGCTTTCTTTGATTATCTAAAGTAAAGCCTCCCTTTGCGTAACTATTGAACATGGCCGTTTTACTAATCGGTGCATAAGGCGGGTCACAATAAATAATCGCACCTTGACGGGCTTTTGCAAATACCTTCTCGAAAGAGGTGCAGGTGAATATTGCTTGTTGAGATTTTTCAGCAAAAAAGTGAATTTCTTTTTCAGGGTAGTAGGGGGCTTTATAACGGCCAAAAGGAACATTAAACTTTCCACTATTGTTATAACGGCATAAGCCGTTATAGCCGTGCCTATTTAAATATAAAAAGAATACTGCTCTTTCATATAAGTCGTTGGACTGATTAAACTCTTGCCTGATTTCGTAATAACGTTGCTCAGCATTATTCACTGCTGTAAATAACTCAATACTATCTTTAACGTAATTATCGGCTTGCTTTTTAACAATATTATATAGGTTAATGAGATCTGGGTTAATGTCATTAAGGAGATAGCGCGGATACTGAGTATTTAAAAATACAGATCCAGCGCCTACAAAAGGCTCAATTAATTTGTTTCCATCAGGTAGCTTGGTTTTTAAGTCTTCAATTAACTTATATTTTCCACCGGCCCATTTTAAAAAAGCTCTATTTTTTTTGTCTTTTATTACAGCCAATGCTCTACCAAACTGAAATACTAATTTTATCAGGCCGAATTGTAACGGCCTATGGTGAAAACAACAATTAGCTTAATCAACTTGTGCGGTGATTTCTTGTTTAATTTGCATTACTCGTTTCACAAAAGGACTATTTTTAAGCATTGCCGCAGGTAAACTCTGCATATGTAAGTTTGCTGCTTCAATTGAGGGGAAGCTTTGGCTGTTAATAAGCACAAACCATCTCACTTCATTTCGGTAGGTTGGATATATCCATACTTCAGATTCTAAACTTCCATCCTTGATGTATTCCATCAATGTATTGAAACTTGTCATGGCAGCAATTTGAATGACAAAGTTAGGGTCTGGCAATGCCAATACATCTCGAAGATTATTTAAGTATTGAGGTTGTGCTGCTTTGGGCTCAGGCCCGAGTGTATCTACTATTTCTTGAGTGTTTTTAGGCTCTGATGTGATATCTGGTACTGCATAGTCTTGGTCAATAGATGCTGTAGCAGGTGTTGAGGTTTCAATACTCGTTATAACCAATTTCTGGGGCGCAGATATAGTAGGTAAAGGTAGCTCTGTCGATTTTTCAATTTTAAGTTCTGTTGTGTTTACATCACTGCTATCTGATGATTGTGTGTCTGATGTTGATTCAGTTAACTGTTCTACCTTCCCTTCAATTTTGTCAACGGCTGTTTGCCAATCAGTTATCAATAAAGTATTTAAATCATGCTGTATTGATAACTTTGGCAATTGTTCGTTGGATTGAGCTGTTGTAGTTATCGTTTCGTCACTTATTTGACTCAATTCTTTGATTTCTATAGGTGGTGCTGACATTTCAATGACATCTTTAGTTGTTTTGTAATCTGACACCCATTTAAGGATGTTGTCAGAATACTGCCAACTTAAAATGCCCGCAAAGGTGAGTAAGAAAATTAGGGTAAGTAGAGTAATCATCCACCATTTTTTTAGTAAAGGTGTGTGAACATAAGTAGTTTGGTTTCTATTTTTTATTCGTTCTGCAAATTTTTGACGATTATGCTGAAGTAAGGCCTCTAGATCGGTATCTTCAAGAGACTCATAATTATCTTTACCTAGGGCACTCGCCGTGGCTGAAGGGGCGACGCTACTTGTCAGTATGATTGGTTTATCTTTAGAGCGAGAAGCTAAGCCTAATTTCATCTTTTCAGCCCAGCTTGATTCACCCATTAACAATACGTTTAGATGTTGTTTATTGTTTGCAAATCGACTTTGTAATACTAATTCCCAGATTTCTTTAACTAGTTTATTAGGAAGTTGTTCGGCTTGAAAAATACTAATAAGTACAGTGCCATTCTTATTATTTAACGGCGCTAATAATTGATTTAATGGACGGTGAAAGTCAACATTAGGCGTATTGGCAAGTAATTGCTTAAAAATTTTTTCTCGGTAACTGGCAAGGGGAGTCAGGGGATCTGCGTTAATAAGGGCTACATCGGTTTGACCATCTTGCTGGCTTAAGAAGCTTTCTACTACACGGGATTGTTGTTTGACTTTATCTGTACAAACAAATACCAACTGGGAGGAGTAACTAATTAAATAATCTAAACGGTCACTGAGTTCTGTGGTTGCCATATCTTTCTTGCCTGGGTTTACTTACCCATGACAAAGCTGAAATGGGTGTTAAATTACGAAAGAATTGACCTTAAAGTATCTTCGCTTACCTTGTTGGTAACCACTGCTTTACCAATATTTTCTGGAATAACAAAAAATAATTCACCTGCTTGTACTTTTTTATCATGACGCATATGTTTAACAAAATCGTTATAGGACATAGTGTCTGGTGCGGTTATAGGTAAATCAAAAGCTTGAAGCAATAACTCTACGCGTCTAAATTCTGACGCTTTAAGCCAATTCATATCAACTGCAACAGCAGTAGCAAGAACAATGCCTGCTGCTACAGCTTCGCCGTGTAGCCAGTTGCCGTAGCCCTGCTCAGCCTCAATTGCATGGCCAAAAGTATGGCCCAAATTTAGAATTGCTCTTAGGCCTGACTCTCTCTCATCAATTGCAACTATCTCGGCTTTAATTTCACAGCAGCGCGCAATCATATACTGTAAGGCGCTTTGTTCTTGTTGCTTAATTGCGATTTGATTTTGTTCTAACCAAACAAAAAACTCATAGTCGTAAATTACACCATACTTTATGACTTCTGCCATTCCAGCTGCAAACTCTCTAGCTGGCAAAGTACTGAGACTATTTGTGTCAATTAAAACGGCTTTGGGCTGATAGAAAGCCCCAATCATATTTTTACCAAGAGGGTGATTAACTGCGGTTTTGCCTCCTACTGAGGAGTCGACTTGCGATAATAAGGTCGTGGGTATTTGTATAAACGGCATACCCCTTTGAAAGCTTGCGGCAACAAATCCCGTCAAATCGCCTACTACACCACCACCCAATGCTATCAGCGTAGTATCACGAGCCGCTGACATCTCAAGAAGTTGCGTGATAACTAGCTCGAAACTTTTGAGGTTTTTATGTTGTTCACCATCAGAAAGTACTATTTTACTGACATCGTACCCAATCAAGGCCGACTCAAGTTGAGCATAATAGATAGGTTCAACAACATCATTTGTCACCACAACAACTCTATTAGTTTTTAGGTGTGAGGTAAGAACTTCTGGTGTTTCGAGTAACTGTGCCTGAATTAAAATAGGGTAGCTACGCTCTCCCAACTCAACTGTTAGTGTTGCCATAGTGACTGCCCTATTTTAAATATGATATGAATTAAAGACCGATTTTATCAATAATTTGATTTGCGACAGCTCTTGCACTTTGGTCGTCCGTTTCAACGATATAATCTGCAGCATCTTCATACAGTGGATTACGTTCTTCAGCTAAATTACGTAATACTGTTTCAGGGTCGTCTTTTTGTAGTAGTGGACGTCGCTTGTCTCTTTGAGTTCTAGCAACTTGCTTGTCAATTGTAGTTTGAAGGTATACGACTATGCCACGAGCAGATAAACGATTGCGTACGTTTTTAGTAACGATAGATCCGCCGCCAGTTGCTAAGACAATCCCTTGCTTGTCAGTTAAATCATTAATAACGTTTTCTTCACGTAAGCGGAATCCGTCTTCCCCTTCAATATCGAAAATCCAGGCTATATCTGCGCCCGCGCGTTTTTCGATCTCTTGATCTGAGTCAAAGAATTCTAAATGAAGTTCATCTGCTAGGTGTCTTCCGATAGTGCTTTTACCTGCACCCATCGGACCAATTAGGAATATATTACGTTTTTCGGCCATTTTTGCTTATATCACAACTTAGTTTATTTAAGGGGTAGAAAAGTATTGTGCGGCTACCCTTTTATGGATTAACCAGACCTCGTCTAAATTTCGAGTTCGCGATTATCTCAGTTTTATCGTGAATTTTGCAAGCTTTGTAAAACGAAACCTACATTTATACAACAAAAAACCGCTTAATTGGGGTATTAAGCGGTTTTTTGTGTTGTTCAAGCTTGAGTCTTAAGGTTAGTTTGCTCCTAACTGTTCAGTTACAATCTTAGGTGTCACAAAGATTAGTAGCTCTCTTTTTTCTAAAACCTCGGAAGTGTTTCTAAACAAACCTCCCACAAGAGGTAAGTCACCGAGTAAAGGAACTTTGCTTATATCATTAGTACTGCTTTGCTGGAAAATACCCCCTAGTACTATGGTTTCTCCATTTGCCACTAAAACCTGTGTACTAATTTCTTGGGTGTCTATTGCAACAGCATCGCCAGTTGAAGTAGTCACGGTATCACCACGTGTATCTTGTGTTACAACTAAGTCTAAAATTATACGATCATCCGGTGTGATATGAGGCGTGACTTTTAAGCTTAATACTGCTTTTTTAAATTCAACCGAAGTCGCTCCACTTGAAGTCGCTTCAACATAGGGAATTTCTGTACCTTGTTCAATATATGCTTCATGTTGATTAGCAACGGTAATACGAGGACTGGCTATGACTTCTCCCTTGTTTTCTGACTCAAGTGCAGACAATTCTAAATCAATAATTGTACCGTCAAGTAAACGGGCGATTTGAATTCCAATGCTACCGGCTGGATTAGCCACAGGTAAAGCGACATTCAGTCTGTCAGATACCGTTGAGGCAGAACCACTTGATATGGCGTCAGCTCCTGTAAGGCTTCCAGACACAGCTCCGTCATTAAAAGTATTACTTACCCCCCATTGTACGCCTAATGCCTCACTCGCATTGTCTCTCACTGTTACCATGCGTGATTCAATTAAAACTTGTTTAATAGGTATGTCTAGAGCTTTAACTAGTGCTACAGCTTCATCAATAGATAGCTGGGTATCACGGAGTAACAAAGTATTTGTGCGTTCATCAACAGCAACACTGCCTCTAGGAGTCAGAATACTGTTTTCAGTACCTTTCAGAATTTCAGCTAAGTCATTCGCTTTTGCATAATTAATTTGCACATTTGTAGATACAAGTGGAGCTAATTCAGCAACCTGTTGTTTAGACTGCAGTTGTTGAGTTTCTCGAGCAGTTAACTCTTCAGTTGGGGCAATTAATAGAATGTTGCCTTCAAGACGTTTATCTAAGCCTTTAATTTTTAAGATCATATCTAGTGCCTGGTCCCAAGGCACGCCTGACAGGCTTATAGTTACGTTGCCACTTACTGTGTCTGTGGTCACTAAGTTGAAACCATTAACTTGCGCAATAATTTGCAATACTTGTCTTACTGGTACATCTTGAAAATCAAGGGAGATAGGCTCACCTTTAAAGTCTGTTTGTTGCTGTTCTGTTGGCGCGTCTGCTGCGCGCTTTTCTATTTCTATGATAAGGCTACTTGATGATTTTTGATGGCGGAAAGTCACTTTATCGTTGGTGTAAAACTCTACTCGGCTTTGTTCGTCATCTTGAAAGGTTTCGATCATTTTTACTGGCGTCGCAAAATCAGTTACATCCATTTTGAACATTTGTTCTGAGCCTAAGTTAGTACCAAGTAATACCAATCTTAGACGATCTTCCATTTTGCTTAGTTGCAATTGAAATTCATCGTTACTAAATTGCAACTTCGCTTGAGCTCCACCACCATCGAGGCGTTTAAATTCTACATCTAGTAGTTCAGATACAAACACACTTTTGGGTTGAGGGGTTAAGTCAACCAAAGTTACATCTGTTTCTTGGCTGTTAGCCTTGGATGTTAAAAGGAGTACTACAAACGCAAGTAGCAAATATAACCACGTTGAATTTGTATTATGGTGTTTTTTATTATGATTTACGTGATTAGACATTATTTTCTCCAGCCTTCGAAGTCATGGTGAGTGTGGCTTGTTTTTTCTGCCAACATCCAGCGCCATCAGGTAGCATTTCTGTATATGAAACTGTGCCATTTTTAATTGAGTTTATTTTTCCAAAAAATAAACCAAGGTAATCGCCAATAGTTGCTTTAAATAAACTACCAGTATTTGCTTGAATTAACGCCCATTGTTTTCCATTTGATTCAAAAACACCGGTTACTGACAGTGCATCGATACCAAATCCTTGTAATGGTTGCTTGGTTCTATTGAAATCAGGTTGATCACAATTTGGTTGAGTTGTCACTTTTACGGTAACTCCAGTATTTCGAGGACGTTGAAACGGACTTCTTAGGGTTTTTGCAGAGTAAACAAACGTAGGTTTACTTTCAAATTCTGGGTAAGGCTCTATGTTCACCGATGTATTCGTTTTTACTTCAGCTACAAACGTTTGTAAATCATCAATTTTAGCCTCGCAACCACTTAACACTGCTATGGCAACAACTACTTTTAACGCTTTCATTTTGCCCCTCCTTTTGAGACTGAGGTAGAGGTTTCATTATCTATAGCGGCCCTGTAGGTTTTTGCTTGTACTTGTAACTTAAGGGTGTTTGCTTCTTGCGTCACTTCAAAATCATGAACAGTTACAATCCTAGGTAGCCCGGCTATTTCAGATGCAAACTGACCAAAATCGTGATATCCACCTGTTACTTCCATTTCGATGGGCAGTTCAGAGTAAAATTCCTTTGGAATTTCTCTCTGCCAATTAAGTAATCTAAACGTTAACCCCGCTGAAGTACCAACTAGTGTAATGTCATCTAATAGACCTGGTGTTTCGTTACTGGTAGGTAACGATTTCAACATAGATGAAAAGTCATTTTGTAAGTCTGCTAATTGTTCTTCATAAGCTTTTAAATTAACGGCTATTCTATATTTAGCTTGAAAAGTTAGTTTCAAATCAGCTTCTTTATTTTGGGCCGCTTCAAGTAAAGGTAACTTTGACTTAACTAAACCATAATACCCGCCTACTAAAGAAAGTGTAATGACAAATAAAACAACAACAGTCTTTACTTCAAATGGCCAGACAGCTACTTGCTCAAAATCTAAGTCGTTAATTTCTTTTAATTTATTAAAATCAAATTTCATTTTTTGTCCCCTTCATTAGTCGCAGAAAAATCTGGGGCGACCTTGGGGTTAATGGTAAATGTAAGTTTAAAATCACTCACTGCTTCTAAAGCCGATGTATCAGCTTTTATTGAGGATATTTCACCGCTGCTAAATATAGCTGAGTCTTCTAGTTGACGCATAAAGTCGGCTAAACGATTATTTGATTCGCTGATCCCTAAAATTTCCATGCGATTGCCTCGTCTAGAAAAACTTCGGAATGACAAACCAGGTGGAACCAAGCGAACTAGCTCGTCTAAGACAATAGGCACCGCATTTCTACTGGATTCTAGTTGTTCTATTAGCGCCATTCTTTGTTCTATCGCTTGTTTGTCTTTTTGAATATTTTTAATTTTAGCTATTTGTTGATCTAGTAAGACAGTCTGTTCTTCAATAAAATTATTACGATAGGTTTGATTGGAAATCATATTGTCTACCAAATACCCAACTGCAAACATTAAACCTACCGCACTCAATGCTAATATAGCTAACAACGTTAGGTAATTTTTTTTGTCTTCTGCCCTGCGACTTTCACGCCAGGGCAATAAGTTTATATGTGCCATGGTTGAAAACTCCTACTTGCTAATCCCAAAGCTATAAGTAGCTGGGGAGCTGCATGTTGTAAATCTGCTTGGTTGATTTTTTCATTGCTGCTCATAGTTAAAAATGGGTTAAACATGGTGACGTTTATGCTTAAGTCAGCAGATAAATCTTCAGGTAAAGTGTCTAGGTGACACCCCCCACCACAAATAATCAAGTCTGTAGGTCGAGGAGAGTTTGTGGTACTCATGTAAACTTGAATGATGCGATTAATATTTTGTTGCAAGTTTGCTAAAAACATTGGGTAGGCATCTTGCTTCCATGTTTCAGGTAAGGTGTTGTCTGTTAGCTGTTGTTCAATTTGAACTCTGTCTTGTGAATACAACATTGATAAGTCTTGGATTAGTGCATCCATACCGTAGTTATGATCTTTGGTATAAATAGCTTGTCCATTTTTTACCACGCAAAACTGTAAGTGACTAGCCCCAATATTAAGGCAATACGTTAAGTCATCTGGGTCGCTATTACTAAACTCAGAAACGGCAGCCCCTAAAGCATAACTTTCAATATCTACAATTTTGGCTTCATAACCTTCTTCACCTAAAAGTATGATACGTCGGTCTACAATGTCTTTATGCACTGCGCTTAGTAGCACTTCCACTTTGTTGTTACTGGTTTCACTTTCACTAATTTCTTCGAAATCGATATAAACTTCATCTAACGGATAAGGAATAAGGCTATCTGCTTCGAGTTCTATTTGACTTTCAAGTTCTAGATCAGTCTGGCCTGGCGCCATATGCACTACTTTATTAAGTACTGTTGAACCTGCCACAGCGATAGCCACCAATTTATTCTTACTCTTAAGTGCGAGTTTCACACGTTTAAGAGCTTGACTAACGGCTTCGAAATCTTTGATTTCACGTTCCGCGAAAGCGTTGCCCGAAATAGGCTCACATGCAAATGCTTGTAACTTGTATTGGTTCGCTGATTTCTCTAAAACAATCGCTTTAATATAGCGAGTACCGATATCAAGACCAACCATTTGTTGTGTTTTAGGACCGAATAATTTTTTCAATTGTTCTACACCCGATTGAAGAATAAGAATTTCACGCAAGCATTATTACGCATTTTTTTATATTTTATGGTTCTAATAAGCGTACATAGGTATAAAATGTAGATCATTTAAAAGAAGTTGCCTTGGTATTATCTGTTTGTGAAATTACTTAAACCCGTATTAATTGTTGTTTCAAGCCTGTTTCTTGTTGGTGTTGCCATCGTTATAGGTACCTATTTTTATATCAAATCTGATCTGCCTAGTGTTGATGTACTCAAAGATGTACGCCTACAAACGCCTATGCGTATATATACTCAAGACGGCAAGCTTATTTCACAATACGGAGTAAAAAGACGTATCCCATTAAGCCTTGAAGATATACCTGAAACCTTAAAACAAGCGGTGATCGCAACTGAAGATAGCCGCTTTTATGATCACCCTGGTATAGATCCTATCGGCATGATGCGTGCTTTAGTTAATTTAGTTATAACAGGCGAAAAAGGGCAGGGAGGGAGCACCTTAACCATGCAATTAGCCCGAGACTTCTTTCTAACAAGAGAGAAACGGTATATTCGTAAGATTCGAGAGATCATACTTGCTTGGCATATGGAGCAACTACTAAGTAAAGAAGAAATACTAGCGTTATATTTGAATAAAGTTGAATTAGGTCATAGAGCATTTGGCTTTGGTGCTGCGGCACAAGTTTATTATGGTAAATCTTTAAAGGAGCTGACTTTAGCCCAAGTTGCGACAATTGCAGGTTTACCTCAAGCTCCTTCAGTACTAAATCCTATTAGTCGTCCAGAACGATCAGTTGTCAGAAGGCGTATCGTTTTATTACGTATGCTTGACGAGGAGTATATTACGCGAGCGCAGTTTGACGAAGCCGTGGCTGCACCAGTTACGGCTAAAAAATATGGCGCCGAAATCGATTTGGATGCCCCTTATTTGGCTGATGTGATTTACAGTGAAATGATTAACCTTTACGGTAAAGATGAAGCTGAAACCGGTGGTTACCAAATTTACGCTACCGCCACATCAGAGTTACAGGCTGCAGCGCAACAAGCCGTGCGTAGAAACCTCCACGATTATGATGAAAGACACGGTTACCATGGGCCGTTACAACAACTTTGGGACGTAGCAAATGAAGAGATTGTGACCCTTGATGACCAAGTGTTAGAGAATCAGCCTTGGTCAGAAGAAAAAATGTTAGCACATTTACAACAAATACGAACGTTTGAATCTCTTGAACCCGCTGTTGTTGTAAAAGTGAACGATAAAGACATCATTATTTTTAACCGGGCAGGTAAATACAATATTATTGATTGGGAAGGTTTGGATTGGGCAAGGCCATTTATTAATGACGCCAAACAAGGGGCTGCCCCGGAAACAGCCAGTGATATTTTGCAAGAAGGTGCATTAATCCTTATCCGCCGAAGGCAAGAAGACTCTCATTGGCAGTTGACTCAGTTTCCGCAGGCCACTGGAGCTTTAGTTGCCTTAGATCCTAAAAACGGTGCAGTACAAGCAGTGGTTGGTGGATACAGTTTTTATCAGAGTCAATTCAACCGAGCGACTCAAGCTAAAAGGCAGGTTGGTTCAAATATCAAGCCTTTCATATACTCCGCTGCTTTAGATAGTGGTAATACATTATCTAGTATTATTAATGACGCTCCTATTACTCAGTGGCAAGCTGGGTCTGGTAATGCATGGCGTCCTGAAAACTCACCTGCAGAATATGATGGGCCTATACGAATGAGAGTGGCTCTGAGTAAGTCTAAAAATGTAGTATCTGTGCGTTTATTAAGGGCAGTAGGATTAGATAAGGTTACAGAGTACTTATCTAGATTTGGTTTTGACAAAGATGATATACCAAGAGATGAAACTGTTTCTTTGGGTTCAGGGTCTCATACTCCACTTGAAGTAGTAACCGCAATGGCTACTATTGCAAACGGTGGGTTTTTGATTCAGCCGCATTTTATTCATAGAATTGAAGATGAAATGGGGGAAGTATTATGGCGAGCTAATCCTGTGTTTGCCTGCGACCCGTGTGATGAGATAACAGAGTCTAATGTTACTGATGTAGCTGAAGATGACCTTGAAGCTTTGTTAGCGGTAGAGTTCGGATTAGAGAATCAAACAGTTGACGCTACTACCAAGCCCGTTTCTGCAAAAATATCCGCCCCTAGAGTGATAAGTGAAGAAAATGCATTTTTAGTGGCAGAAATGATGCGTTCAGCGGTACAAATAAATGGAGCTTGGGCTAATAGAGGTACAGGCTGGCGAACGGCTTTATTGTTAGATCGTAAAGACGTTGCTGGTAAAACAGGAACCACAAATGATGTTCGTGATACTTGGTTTAGTGGCTTCACGCCAGATTTAGTAGCAACAGCCTGGGTAGGGTTTGATGATAATAATCGTCGCTTGGGTCGCACTTCTGCAAATCAAAACCTAGTGAATAAAAACCCACAGAAATACAACTATATAGGTAATGCTATGGTGGGCAGTGAAGCAGGGGCTTTGGCTGCTCAGCCTGCTTGGATAAGATTCATGAAAGTGGCCCTTGCAGGAACACCAGAACATCTTTTGCCTATGCCAACTGATTTGGTTACTCTACGCATCGATAAAAACACGGGAAAATTAACCAATAGAACTGACAAAACGTCCATGTTTGAATATTTTATACAGGGTACTGAGCCTGATGTTTTTGTATCTGAATCAGATATTTCGGTATATGAAACAGATGGGGAGTCAAGTGATAGTCAACTTGAAGATATATTTTAGAGAGACAAATGCGTAAATATTTATAACAAGCAGTTATTACAAAGGATATTAAAAGAATGCCTAAACGGAAAAAACCTAATGCTTTATACATCCCACATTCAGGGCCTTCTCTTCTAGAGACCCCACTATTAAATAAAGGCAGTGCTTTTAGTAGTGCGGAGAGAGTGGCCTTTAATCTTACGGGGTTAATCCCTCCTCGTTATGAAAGCATTAGCGAACAGGTCGACAGGGCCTATATGCAATACTCCAGTTTTGATGAGCCCATCAACAAGCATATTTATTTACGTGCCATTCAAGATAATAACGAAACTTTGTATTATCGTTTAGTGCAAAAACACATAGATGAAATGATGCCTATCATTTATACCCCAACAGTTGGGGACGCTTGTGAGCAATTCTCTGATATATATCGTAGCTCGAGAGGTTTATTTATTTCGTATTCTGAGCGTCATCAAATGGATGACATATTGCGAAATGCGACAAAGCGTCAAGTTAAAGTCATTGTGGTCACTGATGGTGAGCGTATTTTAGGACTGGGCGATCAAGGGATTGGGGGCATGGGGATCCCTATTGGCAAGCTATCTTTATACACTGCATGTGGTGGTGTGAGTCCCGCATATACTTTGCCTGTAATGTTAGATGTAGGGACCAACAATGAAAAACTTCTAGCTGATCCTATGTATATGGGGGCGAGACACAAGCGTATTGGTCAAGCTGAGTACGATGAATTTGTGGATATGTTCATTCAAGCAATTCAGCGACGTTGGCCTAAAGTTATGTTGCAATTTGAAGATTTTGCACAGCCCAATGCCATGCCATTACTCGAACGTTATCGCGATAAAATTTGTTGCTTTAACGATGATATTCAAGGTACAGCGTCAGTGACAGTCGGGACTATTTTAGCTGCCTGTAAAAGTAAGAATGCTAAATTGAGTGAGCAAAATGTGACCTTTGTTGGAGCTGGCTCTGCAGGATGCGGTATTGCCGAACAAATCATTAATCAAATGTGTAGTGAAGGTATTTCAGATGCGCAGGCTCGTAGCCAAGTGTTTATGGTTGACCGTTTTGGTTTGCTCACTCAAGGCATGCAAGGTTTACGAGACTTTCAAGAGCGTCTCATGCAGTCTCACGAAAACATCAGTGAGTGGTCATACAGTGGAGAGTATGCCTCTTTATTGGATGTGATGAATTGCGCTAAACCTGGTATCTTGATTGGCGTATCCGGTCAGTCAGGGTTATTCACTGAAGACGTAATCCGCACCATGAAAAAAGGCTGCGAATTACCTATCATATTTCCTCTTAGTAACCCTTCTCGTCAAGTTGAGGCGGTCCCGGAAGACGTCATTAACTGGACCGACGGAAACGTCATCATTGCTACCGGAAGCCCATTTAAACCTGTTGAATATAATGGTAAGACTTACACCATTGCTCAGTGCAACAATAGTTATATATTCCCTGGTATTGGTCTTGGCGTATTAGCAAGTAAAGCTACATCTATTAGCGATGAAATGCTTATGGCAACCAGTGCAGCACTGGCTAATGCATCACCTTTGGCAAAAACAGGTAAGGGTGACTTATTACCATGTCTTGGTGAGATTGCGTCGTTAAGTAAAACGATTGCTTTTGACGTAGCAAAGGTCGCTATGAAACAAGGCTATGCCCTCGAAATGTCTGATGAAGACTTACAAGCCAGTATTGAGCGTAATTTTTGGTTACCAGAATACAGACCTTATAAGCGTGTCAGTATTTAGAGAGGTAACTATCTTACTGTCTAGCTTGTTTAATCTTACTTGCTAGCTTTTCACTTACAGGTAAGGTTTTGAAGGGGCTAATATTAGTCCCTCCAGTATTCCCTATTGGGACCAAACCTAAACAGGTTTTACTTATTGCACCAACAATTCTTAAAAATTGACCTACAAACTCTTTAGTATCGGCGGTCCGTAGCGCCCAAATCAACATCAGAATATGAACTTTTGTATGCTAGTAGGTAGATCCTTGCCCAAGCACATGGGCATTTTCTAGGTATGTAAACTCTAGCGGATAATTGGTGTTTTCTCTTGCCTGTTTTGCCAAACGCAATTCATCTAATACATAAAGGCCAATATTTTTAGTGAAGTTAGTTTTCATTAATATTTATCAAGTCTGGTCTGTAATTAAACAATGTAGCTTAAAATCTTGCTCAAAGGGGGATTTCAACAAATCGAGAGTCATTACCTGTTACACCGAAGCAAAAGTGGGTTGATAAACAAATCTAAAACAAGTTTGTCTTCGTAAACTCCATAAATAATTTTTGAGAACCGCTTATGTTCAACCTATTTAAGAAAAATCCAATCAAAAAATTAGAAAAAGCCTACTTAGTGAAGCTTGAGCAAGCTATGCATGCTCAAAGAAAAGGAGACATTAAATCTTACTCTATGATCACTGAAGAAGCCGAAAAAATTCAAGAGCAAATGTCGGCATTACAGCAATCAGAGTAGGGGGTTATTCTTTAAAAAGACTCTTGGTAACCAAATAAGCCTTGATTCCCGCCTGTATGTAAAAATAGCTGGTGAGTATTAGGTTTTATCACTTCATTAGCACATAAATCGATTAAACCTGCCATTGCTTTGCCGGTATAAACCGGATCAAGTAACACTCCCTCAAGCTGCGCACATTGCTGCACTGCGTTAATCATTGAGGGGGTGGTGATACCGTAACCTTCACCATAGTAATTACCATTGGCCAATACCCGACCATTTGCTTCATCAGGGTTTATGCCTAGTTTAGTGAGCGTTTCTTTAAGTAGCTCTGTGACCAATTGTTCTTGGTTTTGTGTCGAGCGACTTACTGCGATACCTAACACTTGAATATCTGATTTAGCGGCAATTAACCCTGCTAATAAGCCGGCTTGCGTTCCGGCACTGCCAGAGGCTAAAACAATTTGATCTATGTGGATATTGTCTTTTTCTAGCTGTTGTAAAATTTCATTAGCACAGCGAACGTAACCTAAACTACCGAGAACATTAGATCCTCCCATAGGAATGAAATATGGTTTACGGCCTGCATTTTTAAGCTGGGTTAATAATGCCCCTACATACTCAAAGGCGTCTTGGGTCAGCCCTAACTCATGGATTTTTGCCCCAAGGAGTCGATCTAACAACATATTACCGTTGTGGTAATAGTCCGTTTTTGGCGTGCCGGCTACATCTTCTAAAACAAGTTCACACTGAAAGCCAAACTTGGCAGCTGCTGCTGCTGTTTGCCTTGCGTGATTTGACTGTAAGCCTCCCACTGTTACTAGAGTATCAGCACCTTGTTGTTGTGCATCTGCAATTAAATATTCTAGTTTTCGTGTTTTATTGCCACCACCGGCTAGGCCAGTACAGTCATCTCGTTTCATGTACAACTGACAACCTAATTCAGTCGACAAACGTGGTAAATACTCTAGTGGAGTTGGGCCGTGAGTGATAGATGCTCGTGGTATCCTCTGAAAATAGTTAGTCATAGTTAATTCACACTTTTTAATTGTTGTTCTTAGGCGGTATGTGTCGATGGTTATCAAGCCATCTTGTTGTTCAACGTTTAATTCTGCTTATATTTATGCAGTGTCTTCTTAGGAATATGGCAATAGTCGTTTGGAAAACGGGTTAACCTCTCTTGATGTTCATCGTCACTTTTTACATAGTTATTTAGGGGAACAACCTCAATCGCTATTTTGTGCGCGTCATCACGTTTGCTGATGTACTGCTTGGCAATTTCAAGATGCTTGGTATGTTTGCTATAAATGCCTGTTCGATACTTTCTGCCTACGTCCTGTCCTTGCTGGTCGATGCTGTATGGGTCGATGATTTCAAAAAAGTAATCTATTAGCTCAATGACGGTAACAAGTTTGGTTGCAAAGCTGACTTTTACACACTCAGCAAATCCATCGTAGTCACTTTTTGTGGTGTTACTTGCTCCATTAGCTCTGCCAGCTTCCGTGCTTACCACCCCAGGTAGATGTTTTAAATACTCTTGAACGCCCCAGAGGCAACCGCCAGCAAAATAAATATCTTCTATGGAGTGTGTGTGTTCTATGTGTTGTTTTGTTGTCATATTTAGTCGGTTGTGTTGGCGAGCTTAGATAAGGATCTTAAATACAAGAATGATTGGATTTTATCATAGGTATTTTGGCAGTTTGTAATGCTATTTAACCTAAATATCGCCAAAAGAGTTTTTATTTTGATGTTTCTTATCCAATGCACAGATTATTTATATTTTTAGTGTCAAACAAAAAGCAACTATTCTTCTTCGAGGATTCTATGTGTAATATGTCATAGCTTCATATACAATCCCGTCCCATTGTTACCTGCACATACCAAGGTATGTTGACGAATAAAATCTTCGTTTGCTTTCATTTTCTAAGCCATTAATGATAGTCCTCTGCCTTTATTTTTTTACATAGCTACCTTAGTCTAGTTAGAGCAAATACTATTGTTACTGTGCCTTTAAACCAGACCTTACTATCTATACGAGTTATCTAATATGAGACAAGTTTTACCTACTGCTTTGTTTGTTGCTTTAAGTGGTATCGCAACCTATTCAGAGGCATCTGAACAGGTTGCTGAAATACAGGATGTTGAGAAAATCACTGTTAAAGGAGCGGTTACCGCTAACTCTGAGCCTGTAGGGACCTTTGTTTCTTTAGTGTCGAATTTAGAATATGATCCAAGGGTTGATTTGCAGTCTCGCAATATGGCTGAGGCTCAAGCTGATGTGACCATCCGGGGCGGCATTTTCGAAAACACTGGGTTTAGAATTGGCAGTGTGACCTTACTTGACCCACAAACAGGGCATTATGCCTCTGAGATCCCTATTGCTCCTGAAATGTTAAGTAAACCCTCTATACATACCGGAGTAGATAACGCACTGCATGGCATGAATAGCTCAGTTGGAACTATCTCGTTTAACTGGCGCGAAATTAATACTGCAGGCAGCGTATCATTAGGCCTAGGTGATCATGATTTTAATTTGCACAGAGTTCATAGTGCCATAAGTGTGCCTATAAGTAGTTTTACAGATTGGAGTATAGGGTTTGAAGGTGAATACTCTTTTTCTGAAAGTGATGGCACTATCGAAAATGGCGACCATGATTTTAAACGAGTTTCTGGCCGTGTTCAGTTACTTGGGCCTGCATCCCAAACAGATATTTTTTATGGCTCGCAAGATAAGTTTTTTGGTTGGCCTAACATGTATACGCCATTTAATGTGAATGAAACAGAAGATTTAAGTTCAAAGCTTTTAATGATAAACCACAAACAAGGGTATGGGGCAGGGAGTCAGTTTGAAGCTTCTGCTTATAGTCGCAAACATAGTGATCATTATGTTTTCTCCCGGGAAAACCCCGATGTTTTTCAGGCTTTCCACGAAACGGAAGTGACATCTGTTGCCCTTTCAGGGCGTCACACTCAAGGAGGACCCTTTGCTCTAAATTACTCGGCACAATTGATTGCAGATGAAATAGAATCAACGACCCTTGAAAATAACTTTACCTCTCGACGATATTATAAAGCCAGTGTTTTACCAGAATATCAAATGGAGTTAAAAGATGGGCAACAGCTAATCTTTCGTTTAGGCGCAGCTTATGACGATACAAATCGTGATGATTCACAGGTGTCATTGTCTGCTGATATTAAGTGGGATCTAGTCAATGAACAAAATGTATCTGAAACAATTTATGTGTCCTATGCACAGGCAAGCCAAGTTGCTGGATATACAGCCATAGGTGGTAGTACAACCAGTGGCTTATTTAGAAGTAATGATAACCTTGGGCGTGAGACCGCCACAAACCTTGAGCTAGGTTATGGATTAGATGGATTTAATTGGCAGTTTTCATCAGCCATTTTTTATCGTGAGGATGATGGTTTAACCGATTGGACTTACCGCTTGGATTCAACATCGGCTCGCTCTGCGAACCCTGTAGACATAGAAACCACAGGGGTGGAGCTATTTGCGACAAAAAGTTTTGAAAAGACAGAAATAGTCACTAGCTATACCTTTATGAGTAAGTCAGAGGATTATGGCGCGACAGATATAGATGCGAGCTTTTATGCCTTAAATTATCCTAATCACAGGTTTACCTTAGGGGCGATTTGGCGTCCTTTGGATACAGTTGAAGTACGAGTAGATAATGAATGGCGTAAACAACAAGAAAATGTACTGAGAAATGGTGATGAACACGCATTGTTTACTCACTTAACGATCAAATTTTCTCCTAAGTTACTGCAAGGTTTAGATATTATCTTTGCTGCAGACAACCTATGGGATGAGTCATTCGAAGAAATTCCCGGGACACCGGGAAGAGGAGAACAGTACACCGCTACTGTGACTTATAGCTGGTAACATGTATGTTGTTTTTAGAAGTGACAACTACTGAAAACATTTAAAAAAACTAACGTAAGAGGTTTTAGTATGGGCTATCTGCTAATCACTACATTTATTTGGGCTTTTTCATTTGGCTTGATTGGTAGTGCGCTTAAAGGGCTCGACCCTCTGCAATTGGCTGATACCCGGTTGCTGATTGCACTGTTAGTTTTTTTACCATTTTTAAAATTGACCAATACTAATTACCGAGAAAAATTACAGCTTATCTTGATTGGCGCAATCCAGTATGGGCTTATGTATACCTGTTACCTCTCGGCATTTCGTTTTTTACCATCTCATTTAGTGGCGCTATTTAGTGTGTTTACGCCTCTTTATATTGTGATTATGAATGATCTGCAGGCTCGTAGTTTCACACCTTGGTATGTTCTGGCTAGTTTATTATCTATTGCTGGTGCATTGGTTATTAAAGTGGGAAATATAGATTCTAATGACTTTTGGTTGGGGTTTGGGCTAATGCAAATCTCTAATTTGGCCTTTGCATTTGGTCAACTTGTTTATCGTGACTGGAAGCTATCTAGACCGCAAGTAAAAGACAGTTCTGTGTTTGGTTTTCTGTACATAGGCGCGGCAGTCTTCACCTGTGCGGCCACAATACTTATTTCCAAACAGTCTCCTATTCCCATCGACGGAACTGCGAGCCAATGGGGTGCACTCATCTATTTAGGTGTGGTTGCGTCAGGGCTTGGATTTTTCTTTTGGAATAAAGGAGCAACTCAAACAAATGTAGGAGTGCTCGCTGTTTTTAATAATGCAGTGGTGCCCTTAGCCATGTTTACTTCTCTATTTATTTTTGGTGAGGCTCAAGAGGTCAGTTTAGAAGAGCTAATTAAACTATTGGCCGGTTCTGTTTTGATAATACTTGCACTAACCATTGCCCAAAAAAAGCAAAACTTAAATGGGTAAAGGGTTATCAACGAAATAAGACTTACTTAAAGTGGTTTTGTTTTTTAAAAGGGATAAAAATATTATCTGAAACTTCTGTTTTTTTAATTCTCTTATTACAAAACGTTAACTTCACTGCACATTTCAAATACTTCAATTCATAATTTAAACCTAATTTATTGATATTTATTAATATTTGTATATTTCGCAAATTAGTACTAACCAATGAACATGAAAATTTGTTAACAAAATATTGACAGTAATGGTTACTTTCTGGGATTATGCTCACCTGTGTGGCAAATGCCCTAATGTTGGGTGTTTCCTTTTTTTGCAACGTTAAACATTATTTTTATATCGAGGTAGGCACGCGAACTGACGTGCAGCCAAGCGTTAATTGTAAAGTTTGTTAGCCTTGCTAGAAACGTGATAACCCAATAAATTTAAAGGTTGGTAACAAAGATGAATCCTGAGTCGTCTAAGATAAATTTTGATAATATAAGTGAAGAGCAGCTCCCCATCCCAAAGCATAAACGCAAAGGTTGGAGTCATTTTTTGGGGCTGTATGCTGGTGAACACGTAGCAGCAACAGAGTTTGTAATCGGAGCGACTTTTGTTGCTCTTGGCGCCACCATGACAGATATTCTGTTAGGTCTGTTAATTGGTAATATTTTAGCGGTCCTTAGCTGGACTTTACTTACTACTCCTATCGCGGTAGAAACTCGCTTAAGTCTATATACCTATCTGCAAAAAATTGCAGGTAACTCAATGACGAAACTTTATAACTGGGTAAACGTCATTATCTTCACCGTAATTTCCGCAGCTATGGTTACGGTCTCTGCTACAGCGGTACGATTCGCGTTTGGTATTCCTGCTCAATTGAATTGGTATCCAACTAACGCATGGTTTGTATTAGTGGTGCTAGCTGTTGGTATGATAGTAGTGCTAGTGGCTATGTATGGTTTTAATGCTGTATCTAACTTTTCAAAAATATGTGCTCCATGGTTGTTTGTGATGTTTGTGAGTGGTCCGTTGGTGTTAATGCCAGCGCTAGCTGAACATGTAATTGGCCAAACAACGTTAACGAGTTGGGCTGATTTTATGCACATAGGAAGCCTTTCAGTTTGGACCGGAGTTGATGCTCAAGGTGAACCCGGTATTGGGTTACTTGAAGTCATAGGGTTTGCCTGGGCTGCAAATACTATTACCCACTTTGGCTTAATTGATATGGCGCTGTTACGCTATGCAAAAAGTCGCACTTACGGGTTATGTACTTCATCGGGCATGATGTTTGGACATTATATAGCTTGGATTTCTGCGGGTATTATGGGAGCAGGAACTGCTGTTATTGTTAAAAAATCAATCATTGAGTTAGACCCTGGCGATGTAGCTTTTCAGGCTTTAGGTTTATCAGGGTTAGTCATTGTTATTGTTGCAGGCTGGACTACGGCTAATGCTAATTTATATCGAGCAGGCTTAGCAGCACAAGCTATATTCAAAGATCATTCACGTAATAAAACTACCCTAATTGTGGGCGTTGTGGCTGTATGTATTGCGTGTTTTCCTTTTGTTTTTAATAAAATGTTGCCACTTTTAACCTATGCAGGCTTACTCGTTGTACCCGTTGGTGCTATCGTTTTTACCGAGCATTTTATCTTCCCTAAAATTGGCTTTACTCGCTACTGGGCTATGTTTCAAAATCTTACTCATAGTACGCCAGCTGTAGCTTCTTGGGGCTTAGGTTTAGCTTTTGGTTTTACACTAAATGCCCTTGATGTGATGTCATTCTACTATTTGTTTCTTCCAACTTGGTTCTTTACCTGTGTAATTTATATTTTATTAGCCAAGCGATATGGAGCCGCAGAGTCTTACCCTGAAGAGCAAGCAAAATTAGATGCCTACGACCAACAAGTAGAAAAACATCAAGAAGAGCAAGCGCAGTTAGAAATAGAGGTTACTCCAGCCCCGACGTTAGCTACAAGAATAGTCCATTGGGTTTCTCTATTAAGCTTAGGAACTTCTCTCGTCTTGGCACTCAACACTATGTTTATGAGTGCTGATGTTGCGGCTTATGAAAGTAATCGAGATCTATTCTTCGACATTGGATTTATTTGTACTGTTATTTATTTTGCTTCTGCCTATTGGGTCATGCAACAAAATAAAAAAGTTGTAGCCTAAGGACATAGGAAGTTTAAATTATGCAAATTAAACCTAAAATTCTTTTAAACAATGCAAATTTAGCGGCGTTACCAGATTCAATGATTGTTCCTGGATATGATCGCACTAAGGTGACTTCTAGTATTGTGCATGTGGGGGTGGGTGGTTTTCATCGCTCTCATGAAGCCTTCTATACTGACGATTATATGGCTAAAAGTGGTGACCTCAGCTGGGGGATCTGCGGTGTAGGATTACGTGACGCTGACCGTAAAATGAAATCCTTACTGGAAGCTCAGGATTACCTGTATACCTTAATTGTAAAACATCCTGATGGTACCCGAGAAAATAAAATTATCGGAAGCTTGAGTGATTTCTTACTAGGGTGTGATGACCCCGAGGCCGTCATTAATAAAATGGCTAGTGAAGATACAAAAATTGTGTCTCTTACTATTACTGAAGGAGGCTATAACTTTAATCCTGCTACAGGTGAGTTTGATTTTACCAATCCTGACGTTATCTATGACTTAGCTAACCCTAGCACCCCTCGTTTGGTTTTTGGATACCTTGTCGCTGCATTGAAGTTGCGCCGTGAAAACGGGGTACCTCCATTTACCATTCAATCTTGTGATAATGTGCAACATAACGGTGATGTAGCTAGAAAAATGTTGATTGCTTATGCCACAGCTGTAGATAGTGAGTTAGCACAGTGGATTAAATCAGAGGTTAGTTTTCCTAATGCTATGGTAGATCGTATTACTCCCGCAACGACCGCTGAGGACCTAGCCTATTTACAGCAGCTTGGTGTTCAAGATGAGTGGCCGGTAACATGTGAACCGTTTCATCAATGGATCATCGAAGATAAATTTACTTTGGCTCGCCCACAGTGGGAACTGGTTGGTGCTCAGTTCGTAACCGACGTGACTCCCTATGAAAAAATGAAAATTCGATTGTTGAACGCAGGGCATTCGGTACTAGGAATTTTAGGGTCATTACACGGGTTTGAAACGATAGATGAGAGTGTACAAGATCCACTCTTTGCTAAATTTTTACGCCACTTCATGGATGTTGAAGTGACACCTATTTTGTCGCCCGTAGCAGGGATTAAATTGGATGATTATAAAAGTACCCTAATTGAGCGTTTCGCTAACCCGAATATTAAAGACGGTCTAGCTAGGATTTGCTCTGAAAATGCAGCCAAACTCAGTACTTTTATGTTACCCACTATTGGTGATAACTTAGCTAAAAAAGGTCACATTCAGTGTGCAACCCTAATCATTGCTGCGTGGTGTTACTACAGTGATAAAAGGGTTGATCAACACGGTAAAGCTTTAGTTATAGCAGATGCAATGGCGAAAGAGGTTCATGACTTTGCTAGCCAAACTAGCATGCGAGCGACTGCTTTGTTAGAACTAGATGCCTTATTTGCGAGTCTTGCAAGTTCAAGTGAATTTGTTACAGCTTATAAAAATCAAGTAGTGGCCTTGTATAAGGCTCCTGATGTTAAACATCATATGCAACTAATATTAGACAGTTCACTTTGCTAGCTATCATTAAATAAGTAAAACTTAGACCCGTTAAACAAGCGGGTCTTCGTATCCCTAAATTTTGATTGGTAGTGCTCAAAAATGACATTTTGCTTTATAAGATTTTACGTTCTGGGATGTTTAAACTTCTCTAGGGAGGAACTTAACTGAGGATGGCAGTGCAGACTGCATCATGCTTTTGTGGCTTTACATTATTTGATGTATTTATTCTAAGTTTTACATAAAATTATAGGTGTATCGGTTTTCTGTAAGCAGTACTCACCCTTCTTTTTGGCCTTTACTGAAAACTTCTCAGTATTATCAAGCTTTAATTCCACGCCTTCCTATTAAGTGTAAAGGCAATCCCCATTTTCAGCTAAAGTTGACCGGTAGATATAAACATTTTTATAGATTCTAATGGATGAGTTTTGTCATAAAGGGCTCATGAAGGCTCTTGGGTAGTTAGCGATAGTTAAACATGTCGCAAGCTGGCATAAAGGCCAATGTTATGTTGATACTTCAGAACTAGGGGGCGAAATTTGTGATTCAATTGCCGAGTTTAATCAAATAACATATCAACAAGTCAGTTCAGGGCTAACAGTTTTATTCTATATAAGCTTGATATTCTTAACTATGCTTTTATTCGTAGGTGTTGTGTGTGGTTTTTATACGGCCAATTATTAAAATATGTGTCATGGTTATTTGACCATTTCAAAGGGGATTGAATGCAATGAAAAAGGTTGTTTTTTTAATAGCGATATTTTTAGTTATAGGCACAAGTTATTTATCAATTAAAGGTGGGGAAATGCAACAGATTAAAACTGAAATTAATATCGCCGCCCCACCATCAGAAGTATGGAATATGATCAAAAACATTGATGCGTGGCATGAGTGGAGTCCAATTATCAACGCATCACAAGGTAAAGCAGTTATTGGTGAAACGCTTAGTATAACCATGACGGGTAAAGAGTCAGGTCAAGATGGGGCGAAATACAGCCCAGTGATTATAGCTATTACGGAAGATCAATATCTTCATTGGCGTGCTCATATGTTGGCTGGTTTTGTCTTTACTAATGACAAAATATTAACATTGGAAGAAACGGAAACGGGTACTCGTTTAATTCATATTGAAACATTTAAAGGCCTAATGGCTCCGCTTATGTCTGGTTCGGTACAAAAAAACCTTCCTCCAATGCTAGAGTCCATGAACAATGCACTAAAACAACTTGTTGAATAGTAGTAAATGCTCAAAATACTCAAATCAACAAGTAACCGTTAGCCTGTTTATGACCATAATACGGGTATTTTATTAATCAGAGCTACTTGGCAACTAAATTGTCTGCCTAAAGCTTAACTTGCTGTAAAAGGAATCGCGTTGTGGGATTAATACCAAGAAAGCCTTTAACGTTGAGTTTGTAGCTGTCTTTAAGTAATCTCTTGGTTCGTTTCACTAACGGAGTACACTTCATGGTGAATATATATAGACAGCCAAGTCGTGTTTCAGTTGAAAAGCTGCTAATTGAGAACCAACTTTTAATTGATGATATTTCACTTGTCGGTATGGATAACTCTTTTGGTTGCGGCCAAGCAGATAATCTTCAAGGAGTGATTGGTCTTGAAGTACATGGAAAAGATGGTTAATTGCTTTCTTTAGCGGTATCACAGTTTGCAAGAAACTCAGGTTGTGGTTCGGCTCTCGTTGCACAATTAGAAACCTATGGGTGTTCAATCGGTATTCATTATTTGTATTTATTAACTGAGACAGCAGAAGGTCATTTTAAAAAGAGGGGTACAAGGTCATTACCAGGGAGAGGGTTTACGAGTCTATAAAGCAAACTAAAAAGTTCTGTGAGTTATGTCCGGCAAGTGCGGTCGTTATGCGTAAGAGAATATCCAGTTAACAAACGGTACCAACTTAGATAAATTATGCAGTTCACTGCGAGCTCATCATTTTACTGAACTGTTATTCCCACCTCGCGGAGATTATGACGGTTTCTCAGATATCTGTGATGGTTCAACAGTGATTTCAGCCGAAGCAAGGCATGACAATTTTCGTTTCGACGATGGGATTGCTAATGCAAATATAGTTGACCTGTTTTGTGGTGAGAATTAGCTTGAGCATTGTTTTGTGACTGTTAAGTAAATTAATAATTATATGAGTCTTATCAATTTCTCTCCTAAGTAAACTTTGTGCTTACTAAGGGGCTTTTTGTGTTTTGCAGCGCTTGTAATAGGTGCGTTACAAAGAGAGTTTTCATTGCTATTCCTTTAAGTAAATGTTCCATTTACTATGGGTTCAAAGGCTGTCAGGCTATCCATCAAGGCACTATTTCCTAGACCATGAGAAGGGAACAAATCAGCGAAGTTGCCTTGTTCGCCATGTAGTGCCATGTAATTTAAAATGACGGTTTCAGCTAGTAGATTAACGTTGTTTGCTGCAGGGCTTGAGGCGGTTTCTACTGAAGCATCACTACGCATATAACCGATTTGTTGATGTTGAGCTTGGGCATCTGGCGTAGCTCCTATTAATTGTGGTGTGCCTCCAGGGTTATATACTAAGAAGAACGAAGAGGCAGTTGAAGAGTTGTCGCCACTCCATACGCCTTTACCACGGCCGCCTTCAGATTCGTCAACCATGCCATTACTGGCAACTGAGCCGTCGCTGAAGACATACATCATTAGAGGAACACCCACTCTCGCTGCATATTCTAAACAAGCACCCATACATCGCCCTGCTCGTAAATCTCTAGATTCACCAGTAGCACGGTTTCCAGTGTGATAATCGAAGCCACCCATAGTTATGGTGCCTGCTCCTGCAAAGCCATTAATAACTAACTTCATGGTAGATGCTGTTTTTCTGTATTCGGCATCACCGTCAAATTCATCCTGAGTGAAAATACCGTTATCACCAACGATATCTGTGTCGAGCTCTGGGTCCAGAGTTGATGGGTCGCCAAATCTGTCGGCGATATCAGCGCTTTTAACGTATCCACAATTAACTAAGTCTTTAAGTACGTCGTCGGTAGTAATTTGAGTGTTAACTTTACCAAGCTTCATCGCGCTGATTCTCTGAATTGACTCCATGACTGTTACTGAGTCTTGCTGGCTTAGTAAACCTATTAAATCGCCTGTATCTACAAGGCCTGTTACGTCAGATGGACGGTCAATTTTAGTGGGGCGTTTGGCACTATCAATCATAGAGCTTGGTGACAGTGAGTTACCGCCTGAGTCCGTATTTCGAGAGCCAATTAGAGTAAGAAGCGAGCCATCTGAGCCAGCCTTATTTACTCCGTACATAGGGTTATGGGGGTTATTACCTGTATCATTTTCAGATCGGGCTGGAATAACTGCTCCATTAATATTTGCTCTGTTAATCACATTCAATTTATCCTGGATACCACGTAGAAACGCACTATCAGCGTGGAACCCTAAGCCAAGTTCTGTATTAATATAGTCGCTTAAACCGGTATCAGGGTTGGCAATAGATGGGATCATATCGCCGGGTAACCCTAACTTGCTATAACCAGCGGTGCTCAAAAAGTCTTGCTGTCCACCTTGACCACCAACCAAAACATTGGAGCCGGAAATGTTAGCGCCTCCTGCTAAGTCAAATACGATGAAGGGTATTTTTCCTGCCCCCTGAGTCGCTATACCACAGCTGCTTTTCAACGATTCAAGATCAGATGATAGAGCCGCATGAGCTTTATTTGGGGCAGCAAACAAACTTAAGGCTGAACCACCTAACACTGTCCCCATACCAGCCATAAAACCTTGGGCAATAAAATCGCGTCTTGTTATGGGTTTAGCATGGCAGGCATGATAAAGAGGGGCGTCTGGATTTAATGTTGGTTTATGTTTCATCTGGGTACCCTTTAAGCGTATATCAATCGTAATTATTGTAAGGTGATGGCAGCGCTGCCTAGTGCACCGGCACATACGGCTTTAACGACTGTCTTGGTATAACTTGCATCGCAGGATTTACCATTACTACAGTTTGTGAGTTTGTCTATTAGTGAGTTTAACTCTGCCGCTACAGAACTATTGTCTGGTTGGGTTTCTATATCCATACCAAAGATATTTTCTGAAATGGGGCCGAGTATTAGATTCCTATCTTGATTTTCGAAAGCACTAGATGCGGCCTCATTAAAGTCAAAACCATGAAAATAACGGTCTCTTAATGAAGTGGTTTCCACTAACTGATCGCAGTATTTAATTGCCATTTGGGTGACTGCCATTTGGTTTGATGCTAAAAAACTGCTCATAGTCGTGACAGATGGAAGCTGTTGCTTCAGTGTTTCAAAGGTCGCTTTTACCTGAGTATTATTGGTTGGTACGGTGGTAGCTGCTGCCATACTGGCGTTAATTTCGATAAAATTTCTAATGCCAATCTCAGACTGGGGCTCTAAGTCAGTCGCTGGAGCGGGCACTGCTGGATCAGCTTCAATTACCACATTGGTTTGATCACCTAGCACTTCGAATGTTAAGAAAAACTCGTCTATTTCAGCACCTTTTTCAATTGCGACAATCGTGCCTAAGTTAGACAAGATTTGGCCTTCCCCTGGTATGTAGTCTGAGTCTGTTAATAGTGTGTTGAGATTTTGGAAAACCTGACCAACTGCGGCTTCACGGCCATTGATGCCGATGCGCATCCCCCCAACCGGTATGCTACCTATGCTGGCTGACTCATCCAGTGATATAAAGTAGGGTTCAGTAAACAAGTAACTGTAACTATCAAACTGACTTACTTCTAACACCACATAACTTTGGGGTACTTTTGTAATGTCACTGACTTCGAATAATAAAAGGAATTTTTGACCTATGCCCATTTCAAAGTTCTGAATGATTTGTTCGCTAGACAAAACACGATTGTGAATAGCAACCATACGGATGGAGCCTGCCCACGGAATATCACCTGACACTTCATTACCGAGCACAAAGGCATAGCTATCATTCCAGTCTCCAAAACCCCCAGCTTGCACATTGTCTAGGTTACCTGTGAATTCACCATTCACAAAAATTTGGCGGCCATTTATGGGGTCATAATTAACAACGACATGTTGCAAACTAGCTTGTAGTAATTCATCTGCATCTGACGTTGACAAAGCTGGTTCGCCGTTTATATCTGTCTCTGTGGTCCGTAACAGCATGTCATAATTGTATAAGCTTTGCCCTAGGGTAAAGTTACGGGTGAGGTCACCACCTGAATAACTTATAATTCTAGCTGGACCTTCCTGAGTGACATTTGCTGGTACTACCCAGGCTTCAATTGAAAACTCACCAGTGGCAGTAATTGAGTCATATATTTTTTTACTATTCGCTGTTGAGCCTTGGGCTTTTCCGTCTGTTAGTCGTATGCCCCAGCCACTGAGCCACTCTACATCGCCATTTAAGGTTAAATCTAACGCTGGCTCAACTCCACTGGTATCAAAAGCCGTGCTGCCTGAGCCTGCTTTGAACTCCCATTTGGCAATGGCATTGGTTTCAAAGCGCCCACCACCTGTTGCTAATGTACCTTCATATAAGGTTATTGCTTTGCTGTTAATAAGTGAGTCATCTAATTCAGTGACGGTTACTTGATTAGACATGGCTAAAATCGCGTTAATCAGCTCATTAGCATTGCTATAACAGTCACCCCAGCAATTATGGAACTCGTCTCGAACTCGCTCAACAAAACGTGAGTTTTCAGGAGTATCTAAATTGATTCTAGATTTTGAGGCTTCGTATGCTTCGTCAATATCACTAGACGCAAAATACGGTGAAATAGGAATAGTGGCAGAATTGGTGTGACAGTTTGCACAATAGGTCTCTAGTAATGGATAAACAGTGTCAGTAAATAATTCATTAGACTCTGGAAAGTTTTTATTCGCGCCTGGCTCTTTAGTTTGAGGGGCTTCTAATTGCACTTCGTTGGCAACATTCTCGGTTTGTGCCCAGTTGGATACCCAAGTTGTCATGATGTCAGCACAAGCTTCGTCGCTACTTAACCAGCAGTTGTGCCCCTCAGAAATTTTATTTACTAACATTGAGTCTTTAGGTGATGCTAAATTTACTAATGCGGTCGCTTCTTTATAAGCTAAGTTAATATCATCATTTCGCACGAAAGCAGGTGATTGGGTGTTTTGTATATGACATGCACCACAGCGACTTTCAGTGCTAATATTGTCCCATAGCTCTACTTTAAATTGCGTCACATCTTGGGTGGTTGCAACTGGGCCTGAGTACGTTGTTGCCTCTATCTTTTCTGAGGAGGTTAAGGGCGTTTCAACAACGGCTGTGGTATCAGAGCCACACCCACTGAATAAGGTGAAAACTATAACTAGAGTGATTGATTTTTTTGCAGTAGTGTTAGGGCTAAACTGTTTTATTTTAGCTAAAAAAGGGCGGGTTAATTTATTAATATTATGGCTCATCATTATTCACCCTTACAGTAATTAGCTGAGTCGGCAAACACCTGTTTGATGTTGTAACCGGTGTTGGTAAATGCGCTTGTTATGGCAGAGATTTCTGCTCTGTCTGAGGCGTCTTGAGGGCTGCGTAAACAGACATTTTCGAAAACTTTAGTAACTTGGCAACTCGCAAATTGTTGGCTGTTCGCCAGTTCTTGTCCCATGCTTTTAGCACCATTTCCACTTGCTGGTAGTGCCTCGTTCCATCCTAAGTTTTTGTTTAACCCTTCACGCCAATAATTGCTCCAACTATCATCATGGGTAACATAGCCAAAGGGGAAGTTATTGCTATTGATGTGATACTTACCCTGTACCTGTGAACCAGTGTCTGGGTCTATTTGTGAATTAGTGTTGTATTGTAAAGCGCCATATTCTCCATCAGGATCAGATTCTGTGTCATATTCATAATCATAATAAGCAAATGCTTGGGCTAGAGGGTCCATGCCCGAGTGGCAACCAATACACGAATTGTTAAATATGCGACTGTCGCCTCCTGGGCTTCTGCTAATATCTTGACGAATGCGGTCTGGGCTGCGAGTGGTATCTTTCACTCCTTCTAAATCTGTACACATGTGATTGATTAAGGTAAAACGAAACATAGCTCTATTCGTTCCATCTTTAAAAAATGATTTTGCTGCGGCGCGGGTGCTCATCACCCCAGCTGATGCGCTCGCTGGCAGTCCAGTTACTGATGACTGTGAGGTAAACTGCAATACTTCTTTTAAGTCAGCGTCTAGGTTTTCTAATGCTTGATAGTGGTCATTATTGGTAACTGAATATGCGGGAACATTTATTGAGTCACCCGCCACATATAAAATATCGCCACTAAGTATTTCTCTAAAGTCCATGTCATCTCTGACCATACCGATGACTGTAGCTGTGTAATCGTTCAAGGGAGCAAATACGTCGGCTTCTTCATTGGTCCATGGCGTGACCCAATTTTTGAGAGTGACAGAATAAAATGCTGAATTCTCCATGGCTAGGTATGCAGCGTCGGTCACTTTACCTTGCTCGATGTAGTTAGTCATTTCATCAAGCACATCTGCAGTTGGAGGGATGCCAACAACACGATCATGAATACGTTTGGCCTGCTCTCGTGGTCCTGCCGAGCTGATAGTTGGCATTAGTAAGCAACTCAGTGTGATGCTCATAAGCAAATGTCTGCTAATTTTCTGCAGTGTGTTGTTATGTGTGCTGAAATATTTCAAAGCTATCCCCCATGAACGCCTGTTGGTGCTCAAGCTAAACGTCTTGAGAAGGTTTTAATCAATATAACTAGGTGCAACAACATTGGATCTAGTAACTAGGTCTAGTATTTAATACCCAAGTATTTGCTAATCTATTTTCAATACCCTTAAATATCTAAGGTGTGTGTTTGTGAGTATGAAAATAAAATTTCAATTTTTTAGCTGGTTTGCATGAAATGGGCCATGGTTTTTGAGCGCTTGGTATGTATGAGATTGCAAGTAAAGAATGGTACTTAAAGGCTTTGCTTAGCCAACTTAGCGTTGCTTTTTATAGACTTGTAGTCGTAAAAATTGTATCTGTTTTTGAACTGATTTCTTAGCTATTACATGCTAACTGCTTAAAGAAAAAGTAGTTTGAGAGCAAATAAGAAGAATTTATCGATGTCGTCGAATGGTCACATGAGTTCTTGTTTTAGGCATATATTTAATTTTTTTGATCTGTTTTAAAGGCATATTGGATTGCAATGTAGCGCTCCTTTAAACGTATTAAAAATCATCCCCAATAATAGTTTCCTTCATTGTTGATTGCTGTTGTTAGTGTAACTATCTAGAAAAATTAATGTTCAGAGTTGCATTAGATAGACAGTATTTACTAAATACCGATACTGATATTCTAGTCATTTCCGATATAGGGTGGGGCCACAGCGGTTGGCTTTATTATTTAGAGGCGTTTACATCAATGCATCTGGAGACACAAAATTATGGTCCAACTATTTATAACATCAGTAAACGTATGTATTTAAACATAGTTTCTTGTATGTTTAGGTGTTCACTTTACCTTAGATTGAAGGCGGTATGTCTATGCCTATTTCTAAGTCTGTTAGGGTGCGGTGACGACTCTATACTGCTCACTGAACAAGAAGCTGATCCTGTTGTGGTAGATGTCCCTATTGCTTATATTAAACGTAAAGCACCTTTTGATGATGAACAACTATTAGTTGAGCAAAGTATTACTCGACCCGCTGACTTTCTTCCTGGTGCGTCTCTATATCTAAAAAATAGGGCCGCAGTGAGTGCCTCTGAAATTAACATCTCTGCTGCAGCATTTTTTAGTGAAGAACAAATTGTAGCCAATGATCCTCTGCTTGATACTTATGATGTTAAAGATTTGAATGTGTCTTATGATGGAGAACGACTAATATTTGCAATGCGTGCTCCTGAAATTGAAGATGCGGACGATGATGAGCAGCCCACTTGGAATATATGGGAGTATGATGTAAGTAGCGATTCGCTGCGACGCATTATTGTTTCTGATCTTGATGCTGAGTTTGGTGAAGATACCAGTCCTGTCTATTTACCAGATGGGCGTATTGTGTTTAGCTCTACCCGCCAGCAAGCCAACCAAGCAATATTACTAGATGAGGGCAAGCCTCAATACCAAGCTATCGATGAAGATAGAAACCAGATAGCCTCTGTACTGCATGTTATGGATGCCAATGGCGAGAATATTCAGCAAGTTTCATTTAATCAGAGTCATGATTTAGATCCTACAATACTTAGCTCAGGAAAAATTCTGTTTAGCCGCTGGGATAATGCAGTGACAAACAATACTGTTAATTTGTATCAAATGAATACAGATGGAAGTGGTTTAGAAATAGTATATGGTCGTCATAGTCACACTTCTAGCCGCAGTGATGAAGCGTTACATTTTACGCAATTAGCGGAACAGCCTGATGGTCAAATTTTAGCTATGTTGCGGCCCTTTAGTACTAATCAATGGGGCGCAGATTTTATCAATATTGATGTGGCTAATTATATTGACGATACCATGCCCATTGCTTCTCAAGCTGGTCTGATAGGCCCAGCACAAACCCCAGCTATTTTTGATAACGTATTAATAAATGGTGATATTTCTCCAGGAGGAAGTTTCTCGGCTATGTATCCTTTGTGGGATGGAAGTGAGCGAATTCTATTTAGCTGGAGTCAGTGCAGAGTGTACGATCCTGAGCAAGATGGGGGTACTGACGAAGAGTTACAAATATTGCCTTGTGATGACACTTTATTAGAAAACCCAGTGGTAGAAGCCGCGCCGCTACTTTATGGATTATGGATGTATGACCCCATAGACAATACTCAATTGGTTATTAATGTTCCAGAAGAAGGACTGTTTTATACAGACTTAGTGGCTATGCAGCCAAGGGCTTTTCCGGGTAATGCGCTTTTCGCTGATGAATATGATCAAGATTTGGCATTAGAGGGGTTAGGCAGAGTGCATATTCGTAGTGTTTATGATTTTGCTGGTATTGATACTAGTCCACAGGGTATCACAGCATTATCAGACCCAACTCAAACACCTGTCGTAGATAGACCTGCGCGCTTTTTAAGAGTGGTTAAGGCGGTATCTTTGCCTGATGATGAAGTGCGTGATTTTGACAATTCAGCTTTTGGGCGTAGTCGCGCTCAATTAATGCGCGAGATTATTGGTTATGTACCTATAGAACCAGACGGTTCAGCGTTGTTTAATGTCCCAGCAAATGTCCCTTTAAGTTTTAGCGTGTTAGACCAAGATGGCCAAAGGGTCAGTGAACGCCATCAAAACTGGTTGCAATTTGCACCTGGTGAGGTGAAGACCTGCAATGGTTGCCACACTCAAAATAGTGAAATGCCTCATGGGCGTTTAGATGCTGAAGCGGACAGTATAAACCAAGGTGCCATGAGCTCTGGTGGCGCTTTTTCTAATGCTAACCCTGCTCTGTTTACGGATGTTGGGGATACTATGGCACAAACGGCAGTTAGGATTTTAGGTGTTAATTACCCTACTGCAGATATTGTTTTTGAAGATATTTGGGCTGACCCAGATATTCAGGCTCCAGTTACAAGCTTTAGCTACGCTTATTCAGATTTACAATCTACATTGCCTATATCCAGCAGTTGCGCCTTAGTTTGGACCTCCTTGTGCCGCATCGAGATTAATTTCCCAGACCATATTCAACCTATCTTCTCCCTAGACAGACAAGTTTATTCGGAAGATGGCATGACTGTATTAGAAGACCAAACATGTGTCAGTTGCCATACGCCGGATGGGGCAGATGGTTTAGCTCAAGTTCCCGCTGCGCAATTAGACTTAAGAGGGCTACCTTCCACTGACGACCCTGATATTTTTACCAGTTATCGCGAATTATTATTTACTGATAGTGAGCAGGAGTTATCTGATGGTGTCTTGGTTAATCGCCTAGTAGAAGTAACAGATAACGCAGGAAATATTGTGTATGAAGTAGATGAGGATGGGGAGCTTGTATTAGATGTTGAAGGTAATCCTATTGCGGTCACAGCAACTGTGAGTGTAACCAATACTATGTCCACCAATGGTGCTATTTCTAGCAGTCGTTTTTTTAGCGTATTTGACGAGGGTGCAATTCATGATAGTTGGCTAACACCTGCAGAGAGAAAACTACTATCCGAATGGTTAGATATAGGTGCTCAATATTACAATAATCCATTTACAGCACCAGTTAATTAATGTTGAGCTTAGGACTAAAAAAGTGGCGAGCATAAAGTGAATATTGCATTTCAAAACCCATTTAATTTCAGATGTTTATTATTAGTATGTTTATGGATAGTTTCGCTTCCAGTTTTTAGTGAAAAGCTCATACAAGTAAAAGTAGTTGAACCTTATTTGGAAGTTCATTCGGGGCCTGCTGGTGGATATCCAGTGATACACGTAGCCGCTAAAGGAACATGGATCACGGTTTTAAAGCGCAGAACTAATTGGTTTAAGGTTATTACTACCGATGAGGTTCAAGGTTGGGTTAAACAGGATGAGTTACATTTAACTGAAAGTAGTCAAGGGCAAGCCGTTAAATTATTTGATGGCTCTTTCGATTCTTTTTCTGAGCGGGATATGGAGTTTGGGATTTTGGGTGGCTCATTTGAAGGCACCCCATCCATAACGTTGTTTGCTGACTGGGTGGCGACAGAAAATATTAGCACCGGTGCGAGTTTTACCCAAGCATTGGGTGATTTATCTGAAAGTCAGTATTTTTTGGTAAGCGTACAACATACTACTTTCCCTCAGTGGCGTTTGTCTCCTTATTTTAAGCTTGGAATTGGGCAGATACGCACCCAGCCCAGAGCAAATTTAGTGCAAAGTGGCGATGAAGCACGTACCAGTGATTTATACACAGTTGGTCTGGGTGTGAGGTATTACTTAGCTAGAAACTTTTTGATGAAATTAGAATATACAAATCTTCAGGCCTTAACTAGCCGAGATGAAAACGAGGAAATAGAAGAATGGAAATTGGGTTTCGCGGTTTATTTCTAGCGGTAATGGCATTAGTTATCTCTTCAAGCTTAATGGCTCAAGAGCCAGTAACAGCTGGGACTTTAATTGAGCCAAATGTAACTAGGCAAGATATCAATGAAGCGTACATTGATTCTGAAAACTTTGAGCTAGGCCTGTTAGTGGGGGTAATAAGTATTGAGGATTTTTCATCGAGCTCTTTGCTTGGAGTACGAGCTGCATACCATATAAATGAAGACTTTTTTATTGAGGCTACATACGGCCAAGCAGAAGCAGGGGAGACCAGCTTTGAAGTGTTAAGTGGCGGGGCACCTTTTCTCACTGATGATGAAAGAGATTATAGCTTTTATAACGTGTCATTTGGCTACAACCTAAACGGTGAAACCTTTTTTACAGATAATTTGGTTTTTAACTCTGCTACCTATTTTACGTTAGGGGCTGGCAGCACCGAATTTGGTGGAGATGAACGCTTTACTGTGAGTTTAGGGGCGGGGTATAGATTGTTTGTGACTGATTATCTGGCACTACATTTTACCTTACGTGATCACTTATTTAATTCTGAGCTCATAGGTGAAGAAAAAACCACTCACAATATTGAATACGGCTTTAGTGCGACGTTTTTCTTTTAAACGGACATTTTTAAAAAGAGAGTTTTATGAAAATGATAATTACACAAAAAACACATGCCTTTGGGGTTAACCCATTGATATCAAAGTTTAAGTTAATGTTAGGCCTACTCAGTGGTAGCGCTATTGTGTGGCTTTTAAGCTTTGGCGCTATAGCTGCTTCTTCCCAAAAAGGGCCAGCGCCAGATTTTACTTTGGCAAGTAAAGAGCACGGGAATGTTCGCTTACAAGAACAAATTGGTAATGTAGTGCTCATTAACTTTTGGGCATCTTGGTGTGGCCCTTGCCGTGAAGAATTACCGCATATGGAAGCGCTACAACAAGAGTTCGCCGACTTAGGCTTTGTTATTCTAGCTGTAAATGTGGATGAAGACCCAGCGAAAGCTGAGATACTGCTAAATGATATACCCGTTAGCTTCCCGGTTCTGTTTGATAGTAAAGATGAGGTTAGTAAGCTCTACAAAGTTAATGCTATGCCTACAACTGTGCTAGTAGACAGAGATGGTAATCACCGTTTGCTGCACAATGGTTACAAGAGTGGTGACGAAGTGAAATACAAAAAAGCGGTGAAAGCCTTACTGAGAGAGTAGGAGTTATTCACTATGAGAAAAGCGCGTTTACATATTTTATTGGCTTGCTTGACTGCTATTGGTGTTAGTGGTTGTACTACGACCTTTGAGCCCTGGGTGAAACCCTATGAGCGAGACAACTTAGCCGACATCATAATGAGCATGAATAGAAACCCTGTTTCTGCTTCTTATACTAACCATGCCCTACAAGCTCGTGAAGGTGCCCGTGGAGCAGAAGGTGGTGCAGGAGGTGGTTGTGGCTGTAACTAGATGTATTCAGATATTTAAAAGCATTAGCTTAATAAAAACGGTGACCTTAATCAGCTCAATTGCTCTCGCTTGGCAAGCAACAGGAGCTGTGTTACCTCAAGATAGGTCAGACGCTATGTATCACTCCTATCAAGGTGGTGGCATGTCTATTGATGGCCCTTCAATTTTACTTCGTAAAAAAATTGGTAATTCAGTGTCAGTGTCAGCCAATTACTATGTAGACACTATTTCAGGCGCATCGATCGATGTTTTAGCCACTGCTAGTCCCTACGAAGAGGAACGGACAGAAAAAAGTGTAGGAGTCGATTTATTACACGAAAAAACGTTAGTAAGTTTTAATTATACTAATAGTTTTGAAAACGACTTTTTTGCTGAATCTTATCATCTGGGCATAAGCCAAGACTTTTTTGGTGATTTAACTACTTTAACTTTAGGTTTTTCGAAAGGGGATGATGAAATATGTAGGATTGGTGATGCATCATTTCACGAAAAAGCAGAAAGACAAAACTATCGTTTAGGGCTAACGCAAGTCGTTACTAAAAATATGATAGTGGGGCTTAATTTTGAAAACATTTCAGATCAGGGCTACTTAAATAACCCTTATCGTTCAGTACGATTTTTAGATGCTACGTCTGCCAAAGGGTATCAATTTGAAACTGAAGTTTATCCTAATACCAGAAGAAGTAACGCGGCTGCATTAACGGCTAATTATTACTTGCCTTATCGAGCTTCAGTATATGCAGAAGCTAAAGTGTTTTCTGATTCTTGGGGTATAGATGCGAATACTTACAAATTAGGTTATGTACATACCTTTGGTGACGATTGGATAGTCGAGCTAAGGGCTCGACATTATGCCCAAGAAAAAGCCGATTTTTATCAGGATTTATTTAGCCGTAGTGCCGAGTTTAATGTTCGTGCTCGAGATAAAGAAATGAGTACTTTTAATAACGTGTCATTTGGAGCAAGTGTCACCTATGAATTACAGTTTTCAGCCGCAAATTTTTTCAAGAAAAGCACCATAAATCTCGATATAGATCATGTGAATTATGACTACGATGACTTTAGGAATGTACTTTTTGATGCGCCTGTGGGCGAAGAACCACTTTACCAATATTCAGCCAATATTACGCGCTTATACGTGTCGATATTTTATTAATAGCAAATTTGCGCGATAGGCCAAAGGATAATCGATATTATGATGTTTCAATTTAAAGTTTTACTAGCCAAGTTTGCGTGTATCAGCCTAATGCTGAGCATGAGCCTGCACTCACAAGAAGCTGAAAAGACTATGCAGTTAAATCTTGATGAGAAAACGGTTACGCAACAACTTCAAGCGTTAAGAAAAGAGGTGATCGCCCTTAATCGTGACTTGTTTGTATTGGAAGAGGATTTACTATTTCCATCTAGCACGCAAATAGTGGTGTATCTCTCAATGAATGTAGGTACTTACTTTAATTTAGATTCAGTTGAGTTGAAACTAGATGATAAAACCGTGACTCACTACCTATATACGGATAAACAAATCCAGGCTTTATATAAGGGGGGCGTACAAAAACTACATATAGATAATTTGGGTCAAGGCGAGCATGAATTGACTGCATTTTTTATTGGTAAGGGTCCAGAAAATAGAGAGTACAAAAGAGCCACTAGTTTAACATTTAGTAAAACAGCTGAACCCGCATCTGTAGAGTTAAGTATTGTAGATTCTAGTGTTAAACAGCAACCATTGTTTAAGGCTGTTGAGCTGTAAAGATGCAGACATATTCCATGGTTAAATCAAGTCTTTGTTTTGTCTGTTGTATGGTCGTATCCGCCATGGTTACGGCGCAGGATACGACAAGTGAAACGCCATCTACCCCACTATTACAAAAAGCTTATCAACAAGTTCTATATGAATACTACCAAGGTGACTTCGAACAAGGCCTCACTAAAATATCGATATTAGAGTATCAATATCCAAAAGGCTTGTTAGCTATATCGGACTCATTGCGGGATGAAATTATAGAGCCTGAATTAATAAAGGGTGCAATGAGTTTAGCGTATGGTTTGAATGCTCAAGCAACAGAAATATTCACTCGATTACTGAAAGGTAAACAGTCTGAAAAAGTATCAGCATATGCTTGGCTGTTGTTAGGTGAAGCCTATCATAGTAGTCGTGAATTTGAGCAGGCAGCTAAGGCATTTTCTAATATTACTATAGAGCAAGCCGATAGTTTTTTTGATATAGCCACTCGAGATCGTTGGTTGTATTTACAGTCGCAGTTACATGGGTTTTTGATCAATTCTGACATTCAAACTAATACCAGCACAATTACAGTAAGTAATAGCCAATGGTTAGAAGGGCTATCTGATGATTCCGTTTACCGTGAATATATAGCATATAATCATGCGTTAGGGTTATTACAAAGAGGGGAAGTAGCGCAAGCAATATCAGAGCTTGATAGTGTGGCTTCGGCTGATACAGGCATAATTGAAAGTTGGGGGAGTTGGGTCAACCCTTTGTTTGACGACATACAAAAGACATCAGAAAAAGATGAAAGAGCTGCAATTAAAGACAGAGCAAATCTGACTCTAGCTTACACTTTAATGAAGCAAGGTGAACCCCATGATGCTTTTCGTACCTTTGAAAAAATCCGTACGGAAGGTTTAGATTACGATAGTGCACTACTGGGATACGGTTGGGCTGCGGCAGAAAAGGGCGATTGGCAAGTAGCATTGGCTATTTGGCAAAAACTGATTCAAATGCCACAGCACACTGAGTTTACATTAGAAGCTTATATCGCCAGTGCTTATGCTTATGAAAAAGCGTTTGCGCCAAACCAAGCAATGAATATGCTACAGCTTGGCGTAGCCCGTTTTAATCAAGCCAGTGAAGTATTAGATATCGCTCTTGGGCAAGTATCAGAACCTCAGTTTGTTTTAGAATTAATCCCATCAATATTAGACTCAGAAAAGCAAATAGATAGCTATACATTGTTGAATCGAAAAGGTGAGAAATTAGACGCGCAGTTTATTTTTGAGAGTATCAGTGTCAGTAATGAATTTAAAACGGCTATAGAAGATTTAAAAAGTAGCCTAGAAATTCAAACTAAATTGCTTAATTGGCAGCAACGAATGTCGCAATATCATTTGATGTTAGACGAACGTAAAGTTGAGAGAAGTTATCGCGCTGAAAAAATGGTTGCGGATCGCACCTTAGAAAAATTGGGTGTTTTAGAAGAAAAGCGAGAGCAGTTAGCGGCTAAGTTGCAACAGGCTCAATTGTTACAAGATGGCACTATTTTTATGCCGGAGCAATACCAAGACTGGTTAAAAAGGGTGAAGCGCTCGCAACAACGGCTCAAAAAGATAACTCAACTTAAGTCGCAGTTAAATCAAACACCTTTGGCAGTGTCTTACTCTAAACGTCTAGATTTAGTGGCAGGAAGGTTAACGTGGCTCTCAGCTGAAGCGCTACCCGCGAATATGTGGCAAGCTAAAAAAGCATTAGCGCTTTTAGACCGAGATCTTTCAATCACTGAAAAAAGACAACAAGATTTGTTAAACCAGCTAGCCACCCCTGCTCTTTATTCAGAACAATGGCAAAGGGTTGAGTCCATCGCTGAGCGCTTAAAAGTTCAGCTGCGCGCGAGCGAAGAGCTACAACAGCATCTTATTGCCAAAATATCAGAAATTTTCAAGCAAGCAATAGTTGCCCACCAAGAAAGAGTGAGTGATTACTTACTTCAAGCTAAGCTGGCCACTGTACGTTTAAGTGACCAAGCTTTACTCAACGATGATGCTGATTTAATAGAGAATGGCCAAACGAAAAAGGATAATTCCCAATGATATTGAGTTATCTGAAATCACTTAACGTATCCGTTCATGCAGTGGGTTTAAGCATATTTATTCTAAGTGGTTGCAGTATTTTTACCGAAGACTTTGAACCACAGTCACAAGCAAAAGCGCAGATATCTAGTGCAAATTTAGGTGATGTTTATTTTGAACCCTTGCCTTTAGACCATGAGCCATTACAACAGCCAGATACCAAGACGCTAAGAGATCGATATCAAGAATTGTTAACCTTGGTCGGCGACCCTAAAACCAGAGAAGTGGCTGCTTATCGTCTTGCAGATTTAGAAGGGCTAGTGGCAGAAGCACAACTCGAAGAAGGGGCTGCTTTACAAATTTCTAGTTCTAGTGCTAATACAGAGGAATCCCAATTGTTTGGTGCCACAATTCAGCGCTATCAGGACTTGCTAACAGATGAACCAGACCATGAAAATAGTGCTGAAGTTTTGTATCAGCTCGCTAAAGCTTATGAACAGCAAGGTTTAACGGCACAAAGTTATCAAGCATTAGAAGAGTTAGTTACACAGTTTCCAGGTTTTCCTTATTTAGCAGAAGTCTATTTTCGCATGGGAGAAGCCCAGTTTACTTTAGGTAATTATTTAAGTGCCATCAGTCATTATGAGCAAGTGATAAAGCAAGGCGATCAAAACCCTTATTATGCTACCGCCGCCTATATGTTGGGTTGGAGCTACTTTAAAGACGAACAGCAAACACAGGCTTTAAGTGCATTTAGCCAGCTGTTAGACCATTCTCTACCCAATGAAGTGATTGCAGAATCTATGCTTTCTCAAGTGGATAGTCAGGCACAAATTGAAAGGTTATCTGTAGGTCAAAAGCGTTTAGTAAAAGACACCATACGTATAATGAGCCTTTTATTTTCATATCAAGACGCCCTATTTACTGAGCCTGCAGCCAGCATTGAGGCGCACTTTTCAGGGATTGGCCCAAGGCACTATGAGTATGTGTTATACGATGCGCTGGCCCAACATTATCTAAATAATGATCGTTACCGTGATAGTGCTATAGCGTATAAAACCTTTAGTCAACTTCATGTAGAGCACTTCCAAGCGCCTATTTTTGCGGTTAAACAAATTGATGCCTATATTTTAGGAAAATTCCCTACTTTAGTGTTGCCGGCAAAAGAGAGTTTTGTGTTGCGCTATGGGGTAACGGGAGATTATTGGACACAATGGCCTGTCGTATTACAAGAACAAGTTGCACCTTATCTAAACCAATATCTACAAGAGTTAGCTCAGTTTGAACATAGCCGAGCCCAACTACTTGATAATGCCTATAAAGGGGATATGGGTGAAAGGTTTGAGATTAGCCCACAAGAGTTACAACAACAAAGTGTTACCGCTTATTTAAAAGCTGCCTCTTGGTACCAGCAATTTATCAACACCTTTCCCAGAGATACCCAAGCTCCAGAGTTTTTATTTAGGCTAGGAGAAAGTTACTTTGCTGCTAAGCAATATATAAAAGCCGTTGACGTGTTTGAAGAGTACGCCTACAAGCCTAGTTATGGGACAGATTTATCTCGCAAGGGCTACCCAAAAGCCGCTGAAGCCGCTTACCTGACTTTGCTTTCGTACCGAGAGTTATTGGAAATGGGAACAGAAATGGAGCAAGCAGACCAAGCAACCTGGTTGGAGAGACAGTTAGTAAGCCAAAGAGATTTTGTCACTGAGTTTGCTAATGATCCCCGTGCACTTGATGTTTTACATACAAATATTCAGCAATTATTTCTGCTTAACCGATACGAGAATGCCATAAGCAACGCCCAACTTTTATTGGATTGGCAGCCAGATGCCAGCGTTGAAAAAGTGTTAGCTAGCCAGTTAGTTATGGCCCATAGTTATTTTGCCTTACTTCAATATTCGGAAGCTGAATCTAAGTACGAAACAATTCTACAATTATTATCGCCAGCAGACTTACGCCGCTTTGATATGCAGGAAAGACTGGCTGCGAGTATTTATAAGCAAGGTGAAGAAAATATTCGCCTTAATTTTTTACCTTTAGCTGTGAATGACTTCTTAAGGGTAATTGCTAAATCCCCTAATTCTAGTATTAGGCTTAACGCTCAGTATGATGCTGCTAGTTATTTGTTAGAAATGAAAGAATGGCAACAGGCTATTGGTTTGTTAGAAGACTTTAGGCGTCGTTTTCCTGCGCACGAATTAACTAACAATATTCCTGATCAATTGATTCTAGCTTACCAACAAAACGAAGATTGGCAGCAAGCCGCTGATGAATTACTGGTTTTACATCAAGCCAACCCTAAATCAGAAGAAGGGCGCCAGGCCCTATACGTGGCTGCGGGGTATTTTTACAAAATTGATAACAGAGCACAGGCCCTTAATTCTTATCGGACTTATGCTCACAGTTATCCGCTACCTTTTGCTGAAGCTAATGAAGCGCGCTTTATTATGAGTGAGTTTTATTTAAAAAGTAATGAAGCTAGTAAAAGACGTTTTTGGTTAAATAAGTTGATTTTGGCAGATAAGCAAGCCCAGCAACAAGCCAATTTGCCGCGTAGTGATCGCTCCCGTTATTTGGCAGCAATGGCATCGAATGTGTTTGCCCAAGATAAATTGTATAACTACAAAGCAATAAAATTAACGCAGCCACTAAAAAACAGTTTGACCAAGAAAAAAGCAGCACTTACTCAAGCTCTTGATGCTTACAACAACACTTTGGCCTATAAAATTGAAGAATTTAGCACCGCCGCCAACTTCAGTATTGCTGATATTTATCACCAATTGGCTAAAGACTTAATGGAATCTAGCCGCCCAGAAAACTTGAATGAATTAGAGCTTGAGCAGTACGAATTATTGTTAGAAGAACAAGCATACCCCTTTGAAGAAAAGGCTATCGACATACATGAAACCAACGCTCAAAGAAGCTGGGATGGTGTGTATGACGACTGGGTACAAGAAAGTTTTCAGGCATTACAAACTTTATTACCTGGTCGCTATAACAAGCTTGAAAAAGTGTCGGAGGTAACAAATGAAATTTATTAGTTCTACAAACTTAATATTGACGTGTATGGCGTTCGTATTGGCAGGCTGTGCTAATTTGCCATTTTTAGAAAACATCCAACAGCAACCAGAAGTCTCTGAAAACGCTAAAGCAGAGAAGTCTTTGACACCTTTACAGTTGAAAGTATTAGAGTTAAAGGCCAAACCTAACTTATATACACAGCAATATTCTCAATCAAATGAGGCCTTATCACCATTGCTTAAAAAGCAGTTTAATCAAGCTGTGGCATACAAAATTGAAGGTAAATTAGATCAGGCAGAAACACTTTTAAAGCATCTTTCTCAGACCCAACCTCAACTATCTGGGGTGTGGTTGCAGTTAGGCTCTATAGCCCTTCTAAAAGGCACTATGTTAAAAAATTCACCTAAAAATATTAGCTTAGATAAAAGCGAGACCTACTTAAATAATGCCGTAGCCGCGAACAATCTTAACTTTAATGCTCATAACCTATTAGGACAGGTTTATCGTCACAAAGGCAAGTTTACTCAAGCTTTGCGTCACTATGATAAAGCTATAGCAATCTGGCCTGCTTTCCCCGAAGCGTATATGAATAGAGGGGTTTTATATGACCTTTATTTAGGTGAAAAATCGCACGCCTTAGATGATTACACTCTGTATCAAGCCTTGTTAGATAAACCGTCAAGGCAAGTAAAGGGCTGGATAGCTGATTTAAAAAGGCAAATCAAAGCTCAGCAAAAAAATGGAGGTGTATAGTGAAATTAAAATATTTTTTGTTCATTGTTTTGAGTTTATCTAATTCAATACTTTTTGCTCAACAGCAAGATGTTGTCACTATTGAAGAAACTATACGCGGTAATCAAGAGCAGCCTAAAGTCTTAACTATAGTGCCCTGGCAGGCTCCGTCGTTGAAAGAGGCCTTACCTAGCCAAATTGTTGAGCGGATAAATAAACAATTTGTACCCCTACAGCGTGATGAATTCTTACGTGAGCTAACCTCATTACGTACCAAAAACATATACCCAAAACACTAGCTTTATACCTTGTTGCTTAAAATAAAGTTATATAGTGCAACTACTGATTTTTAGGAGTAAGTCATGGATTTTTTCCAAACTATAGTGAGATTTTTTCAGGAAGGGGGCGCCTTTATGTTCCCAATTGCAGTGGTACTAGCGTTAGGGCTAGCAATAGCAATTGAGCGTTATTTTTTCATTAGCTTTGCAAAGAGTGTGAATAAAAAAGCCTTTAAGCAAATGGAGCCTTTACTTAATAAACACGATTACGCTGCTGTATTGAGCTTTTCTAGGAATAGTAATGCGCCAATTAGCCGAATAATTGGTGCAGGTATGGCGAGACTTAATAATAGTCAGAGGCGTGAAGATATTGAATGTGCAATGGAAGAGGGCTTGATGGAAACAACGCCTCGTCTCGAAAAGCGCACTGCTTATTTAGCGACTTTAGCGAACATATCTACATTATTAGGTCTATTAGGAACCATTATCGGACTAATCGCTGCCTTTTCTGCGGTGGCTACTGCTGACCCGTCTGAAAAAGCAAGTTTGTTGTCTCAAAGTATCTCTGTTGCCATGAACACAACTGCATTTGGTCTAATCGCCGCTATTCCTCTTTTGGCATTTCACTCTGTCATACAGACTAAAACTACAGAAATTATCGATAGTATGGAAATGGCTGGTGTGAAGTGTGTCAATGCTCTTATTGCTCGTAATGAATTAAATACTCGTTCACGTTCAACCGACAATTGTTAATTGAAGTTGATAGTTAAAGAACAAATCTAGGACGTTTTTATGGCTGGTAGAGCTTCATTGGGGCGCAAAGGGCGTAAACCAAAACAAGACGCTGAACTTGATATCACATCATTTATGAACTTAATGATAGTCTTAGTTCCTGTGTTACTAATGATGATGGTTTTTTCCCGTATTACGGTGTTAGAGCTTTCATTGCCTGAGTTAGGTGATGCGAGTTCTGCTGAGATAGACGTAAAAAATCAACGTCTAGAGTTGGTAGTACGTGCCAATAGTGTCGCAGTTTATTACCCTCAAGGTTATTTGGTTAAAGAGCTATTTAGTACCGAGCAAGGCCATAATTATGAGGCTTTGCAGATGGTACTCAGACAAATAAAACAAAGTTTATTAAACAAAGATATAGATAAAAAATCGGCGACTTTGTTGCTCGAAGAAAATACGCCTTACGAAGTTATCGTTGCTCTTATGGATACCACTCGGTCTTACCAGGATGTGTTGATAACCTCTGTGGTAGATGCTGAGTTATTTCCTGAAATTTCATTAGGTGATGCACCGTTAATTGCAGAAAATGGGAGCAACCAATGAAAATGTCAGCGAGAGCATTACGGATGCAACGCCACCATAAGCGGATGTCAAAAGAATCTAAGTTGAGCCTAGTATCTTTGATGGACATTTTTACTATCTTAGTATTTTTCTTGATGGTGAATGCCTCAGACGTGCAAGTTTTACAGAATAACAAAAGTGTCGAACTGCCAAAGTCTAGTTCTCAAAAGGCAGCCAAAGAAACCTTAATTTTGATGGTGAATAACCAAGACCTAATCCTGCAGGGTAGAAAGCTAGTTGATGTGGCAAATATACTAAGCCAAGACCAAGATTTAATTCCTGAGTTAATGACTGAACTTGAATATCAAGTTAATCGATCAACAAATTCAACCTCAGACGTCTCTGATTCTGAAGAGCCTGCTGCTAGAGCCATTACCGTTATGGGTGACAAAAGCATTCCTTACACAGTGCTAAAAAGAATTATGCAAACTTGCGCTGAGGTGGGGTTTACAAACATATCCTTGGCAGTAGAAGGCGAAATGCCAGATGAACAACAAACAGCCACCGATACTTCGCAACAGGAATCAATATGAACGTTGCCTTAGCCACTCAAAACAGCAAATTGTTGCCTGTTAATAGCTTTGTTACCGAGTTGCCTTGGTCATCAAGTACCTCTGAAAACAAGCGTTTTACTATTATTACCGTTATTGTATTGTGCATGACATTAATCTTTGCAGCGTTTGTAAAGTTTCAAGAATTACCCGAGCGGCCCAGAGCTGAAAAAGAAAAAGTGCCTCCTCAGTTAACCAGAATTATGGCACCAAGGAAAGTTGAGCCACCTAAGCCTATTCCAAAGCCAGAGCCTAAACCGATTGAGCCTGAGCCAGTCAAGCCCAAGCCTGAGCCTAAAAAAGAACCTCCTAAACCAAAAACACCAGAGCCCCAAAAGGTACAGCCTAAGCCGGAACCCGTTAAGGTTGAAGCTCCCTCTCAAGCTGAGATTACCGAACAAGCTAAGGCTAAAGCACAACAATCAGGTGTATTGGCGTTTCAAGATGATTTAGCAAGTTTGCGTGATGACACTAGTATCAACAATTTAGCCGATACCCAGACTACTAAAGGCGCCGGCACTAGCGACCAAACTCAACGAAAGTTTGTGGGTAAAAAAGTTGCTGGTGGTAGTGGCGGAGTTGACACTAGCCAATTGACTACTGACATTGGTTCTAAAGGTGAACTTAAAGGCACAAAAACAACTGAATATGTTGCTCCAACAGAAGGCTTAGCGTCTATTGCAGCTAAACAGTTAGTGGTGGAAGACCAAGTACTAGGAAGTCGAGATTTAGAATCTATTCGTAAAGTACTCGATGCCAATAAAGGTGCAATATACGCTATATATCGCCGAGCGTTAAGGTCAGATCCTAGCCTTGAAGGTAAACTTACCGTTAATTTAAGCATAGAGCCAAGTGGCTCAGTGTCTGCGGTGAAGTTGGTCTTTAGCGAGCTTGAGTCAGACGAGCTAGAAACTAAATTAATCAGACGTATCAAGTTAATCAACTTTGGTGAGCAAGCAGTAACCCAAACCTTACTCGATTATTCGTTTAACTTTTTGCCATTCTAGCCTACATTCAATATATGGTTTTTTAAACTGTATAGGGCTATTTACAAATATGTTCACTCAACACGGGGCTTTCTTACTTACTCGTTGTGGTCGTGTTTTATTTCTTGAAATGAAAGGGGCTTGGAATCTCGAGACCACTTTAGCTTTTAGGCGGGCTGTTCTTGATGAGGCCACTGAGCTTAATGGTCAAGAATGGAGTTTAGTTACAGATATGACCGAATGGGAGTTGTTCACACCTGAGTGCGAACCTATCGTCTTCGAAACCTTAAAGCAGTCTGTATCGTCTGGTTTAACTAGAGAGGCTCTAATCAATAATAATGGAAGTATTAAGCTAAATTTGTTTAAAAAATATAAAAACAAATCCTTATATTTTAACGGTCTTCATATATTTAAAAGACAATTTTTCACACAGAAACAAGACGGAATACTCTGGTTACAACAAGAAGGTGTAACTGTACTTTTGGAAAATGAAAAATATAAACGTTGCTAAATTCAAGCAATTGCTTCTTTAAAACTCCCCAAATATATTAAATTATCCTGATGGTTGTCGTTTACTCCGCTCTTTTTAGTCGGTAGAATCCGCCGCGGAGTTGGCCTGGTAATCGCCGTTTAGTTTTCACTTGTGAATTTCTAAAGGGAGGAAAGTCCGGGCTCCACAGGGCAGGGTGCCAGGTAACGCCTGGGCGGTGCAAGCCGACGACAAGTGCAGCAGAGAGAAGACCGCCTTTTTGTTATTCGTAGCAAATCGGTAAGGGTGAAAGGGTGCGGTAAGAGCGCACCGCGTCGCTGGTAACAGTGTATGGCAAGGTAAACTCCACCCGGAGCAAGACCAAATAGGATCTCTTATGGCGTGGCCCACGTTGAGATCGGGTGTGTTGCTTGAGCCAGTGAGTGATTGCTGGCCTAGATGAATGATTACCCACGACAAAACCCGGCTTATGGCCAACTCCAATTATTTCTGTTGCTGTATTGAAAGTTAAGACTACAAGCCTTCCCGATATTCATAATCACCAATAGTTAAAACAACCTTTACTCAACTAATCCCAAAGCCTTTGTTGCTTGTTAATACTGAAGTATCTATAGGGGTTCCAAAATCCTTCATTGAAATACGGAAGTTTGGTTTCGCTTAGTCGACGAATATGGCTTTCGCGCAATGTGCTCAAAGCTTCTTGGCTTAAACTTTCTAGATGTTGTTTGGGGTTTTCGTAAAACAAATTATTATCTTCTGATAATGTGAAGTCTTTCTCATCTTCATTATTGTTATCTAAACTAGTTACACGCCTACAAGTAGGGCTGTTTGGGTGCTTAGGATTTAAACGGGTAACAATGGCATAATAGTAATCATCTTGTTTGTGCGGTAGGAGGTACAACATACCTAAGCCTAATGGAAAGTGTCCAACCAACTTAATAAAATATTCGCAAGCGTGGCTACAAATAAATTCATGTTTTGCAGAATTTTTGAGAACAGTAATTACGTTCGGTAAATCTAAAAAACGATATACTGGCTTGGTTGACAGCACGAACGATGAGTATATTTGAGGGATTTTAACAATATTGCCAATACTGTCTTCTGTAGGTTTGATTGCATCGGTTAATAAGCCTGATACGAACTTCATACGGTTGATTTGCTTTTTTTCAAATCGTTCCTGTTTATTAGAATCATTACCCTCGTATTCTGAAACCCCTATCCCATTTGTAATAAAATCTTGAGTTTGTTCATGATTGATTATGAGCAATAATGTGCGGGTTTCTTTATCTAAAACACGAAACTCGTCTTGCGTACCGTCTGCTCCTTTTAGCAAACGCTGTGTTTCTGGATGTTGCATGCCTATATCTTGCAATAGGGCTGCAATGATTACAGGTATAGCTACATCAAGTTGAAATTGACTATAGCGGCTGGCGTCTTTTGAAAAGCGAGTTGTGGGATCAAAGCGACTGGTTATATAAGTATTAGTTAACATGTCTTGAGCTAATAACTTGTCTAATAACCTCAAAGACAAAACCGCCTTATATAAAGGCTTGCAAAGCTGATGCATTTGTTGTCTGTTACTGGTTTCGGAACTGGATAACATAAATAGAGTAGCTAATAACTTAGAGCTTTTTAGTTCGGTTTGTTGTTGATTCTTGCCTTCAGTTAATCTCAATATATTGACACAAATATTTGCTAAGCATTTATACCTATGTTGACGATCAATACATTGTTTATGTTCTTCTATTTTTAAGTCATTTTGAAATTTTTTAATTTGCTGTTGAGCATACTCACGCTTGGCGCCGCTTACTGAGCTCAGGTAATCCTCAGCTCCTTTAACATTTTCTTGGCAAGTTCTTAAAGCACCAGCATCAGCTTGACAAGATGTATAGTAGATTTGTGCTAGTTCAAAAAATGAATCTTTGCGGGTTGAATTGTGCTGAATCTTATTTAATAGTGTTTGAACATTTTGGGTATAGTCTGAATCACTTAAAGTTGATGTCATTTAAATCAATTCCAAATATCTACAAAGTTTCACACAGTTTTTAATACTAAAGTCTATGTCTTAGATAATAGTGATTGCCCATAATGAATGCAACGATTTAATAGGATAGAGCTTTTAGGTTGCAGTCTGTAATCCCCTTAGAAAGTCGGCATCGCGTTTTAAGTAATTTGAATAATGATGTGCTTGTATAATGCTTTATATTGATAGTAAAAACGCAGCTATTGGCTGCGTTTTGAATGTTGTATCTGGTTGTTAGCGTAATTATTATTTACATAATGTTAGTTTTTTATAATTAGTATAGTTGCAACTAACTGAACTCCCGAGGGTACAGTGATACTGAAAGCTGAATTCAGGTAAGGGGAAGTAATCACGCAACTGCTGAGACACAGCCTTGTCTGGAAATCTTCTTATGTATATCTCTACCGATGCAGCATCGCTCCCCCCTGGTAGTTCATTAAAGTCTTATATTGCCCAATTTATGCATTACTCTTCTACAATACAGTCAAGTTGATATTTGACTGTATTTGGTCACAAGTGAGTGGTCTTGCATGGCAAGTAGCATGTACTAAACCGCTTTATGTATATCGATTCCGTTTATTTCTACATGGCATAAGTCGTAACCCTGATACGCGGAAATTTCAGCAATCATTACTAAATGGCCTAAAGAATTACCATTGAGTTGCAGTGCAAGACTCCCTTTTTGGGTTTCAGCGACTATTGAACCAAATGCGTATCAAGTATCCTTAAATTTCTTTTAACGCCAAGTTGAAACAAAGCATCATTTTTCAGTTTCTTCATCTGTATGTGTGTAATATATTTGGTTATGCCTCTAGATACTCTTTATTGAATTTAACTTTGGAGTTAAATTGATTCTTTCGTATTGATTATTAGCTACCGTTAATACAAAACCAGCCCAATATTTAGGGTGGCTATAAATACCTGAGCTTATGAATTTGCGCTTTGCATCGGCTAATGCAGCGCTTGTGTTACCCTTATTTTTTCTTAGATTGGTATAGAAGTAATTCATAAATAGTGAAGTAGGCATATCGTCAATTTTCCACAAGGAACTGATAACTGAGCCAGCACCTTGCAGAATAAACCTTTGGGTTAGGCTGTTTATTCCTACGCCGTTGTAAAAGGCCCCAAGTGCAGTTTCACAGCCACTTAAAATGACTAGTTCAGAGGTGAACTTGTATCTGGTCAGCTCTGTCATAGTTACAAAATCAGTAGATATATAACCGTTTTGATTCTTTTTGGAAGTGGCAAAAGCCGCTAAGTCGGGGTAGTTTCTATCCATAAAACCGTGTGTCGCTATGTGTAAGAGAGTTGAGTTCCGCACAGCTGGTGAGAATAGAGCGGAATTTGTAGCCTGCTCACCTAACAAAAGATTTACTTTGCTGTTATGAAATAAACTAGCGACATTCTCTGCCTCATGCCTAGAATGAGGTAATGGTAGTAGACTTGGCAACCAGTCTCGCTGAACAATACTTGTAAAAGTTTCGTTTGGTTCATCACTATTGCCAAACAAGGGATCTGCTACCACAGTTATATCGTAATTAGATATAGTTGGTTTAGTTTTATAAGCTAGATATTGGCTTACAGAGTTAGTTTTTATAATTTCTATTTCTTCGATAATCGGATGATAAACTAGAGGAGAAGTACTTTTATTGAATGCATTAAAAGGCACTGCATCTAATAAACCATCAGTCACAAGAATCAGCTTTTTAATACCTGTTAGATCAACGTGTTTTTTTGGAAAAAAGTCGGTGATTAAAATATTTTTTAGTAAGCCAAGTAGATTCTTAGTATTCAACCCTTCATTTACAGATTGGGAGAAAATATTGAATTTTTCGGATGCCTCTAGTGCGTAATAAGTAGATTGCTCCCTACTGCTAAACAATACGTAAAACTTGTTTTCACTGGAAAAAAAATGAACTATTGCTTGGTCTTTCTCTAACTTTTCAATTATTTCACCTAAAGATAAAAGTGACGTGCTTTTGTATGTCTGAGTGCTTATTGATTGGCGGAAAAAAGTAAATAATTTTTCAGATAACTTGTCAATTTCGAAGTGAATTGACGACCTTCGCTCAGGAGTTATTTGTGAACTTATAAACTCTTTTTCATAAGCAATTTTTTTTTGCCATAGAGTAGTTAACTTAACCTCAACGTCAGGCGTCATTGATGGTTGTATTTGTGACACTATCCGTGAGATGTAGTTAAAGTTTTGGGACTCTTCAATAGCATTAACCAAACGGTATTTTTTCTCTTTTTCTGCTATTTCACTATTGTTAAAAAGTGACGTAACAAAAACATCGAATAATTTCTGTGTGATTGAAATAAAAGAAGCTGCTTGATACATATCAGGTGTAATGTGGGAAATAATTTTTTTAGCTCTTTTATATGCGTTTTCTACTTCGGGTTCGCAATTAAGACTAGATTCTATGGTAAGTATTGAAAGCTTGATTTGTCTTATCGGGTAGTGAGTGTGCTCGATTGATTGTGTGTTTTTTGTTTTGCAGGTGAAACCATCTAGGTTAAGAGGGGTTTCTATTAAGCTCAATAGCGTTTCATTACTGCAATTTTTATCTTTTGTACATTGATGCGTTGCGTCTATATAGAATTGTGCTTGAGTAAACTCATTTGCTTTTATTCGGAGCTCAGATTTAAGCAATAAACAATCAAGGATTTGAGCTTCAAACATAAACTCAGTGTTTTCGTTAAAGCATACTCTATCTGTTATTTTTTCTGCTTCAGAAAAGTTTTCTAAGGATACATGATCTTTTATTAGTTCAATTTCTGCCGCTAAGTGGTGGTAAAAATTAGGATTTAGATTTTTTAAAACTTCCTCATGGATCTCTCTAGCCTGTTCGCCATTCCCTTTTTCTCGCTCGATTTTTCCTGCTGCATAATATGATATATAATAACCATTGGTGGTGCCAACTTGACTTTCAATTTCAATAGTTTTCTCAATAAATCGTTTAGCTTTATCTAATTTACCCACTTTTAAATAGGCTAATGCGAGGCTATAGTACATGTCTGCCAAAGCTATATCTGTTTGTTTGGTTATTCCTCTGGTGGTTTTGATGATGTCGATGCTTTTGTGGTATGCACTTATTTCGTCTGACAGTTTTCCAATGTAGCCAAGAGATAAACCTAATATTTGAGTCAGTTCACCTAATTGCAAATTATCGAGTACTTTAGAGTGCGTGTTTATTGCCGAAGTTAAAAAAATAATGGCATCTTCATGTTCATTAAAGCGATTATGATAAAGCCAATACCCCTTTAATGTATTAAAAAGTAAGTCTGGATTGTCGTTTTTTTTCCACGTCACGAGAGGTGTATCTAAAAAGCAGACTTTCAAAAGCTTGTATAGTTCACGCATTGTTAACTTGTGTGAGTAGTCATGTTCACAGATTAATGTCAGCTTAGGTAACAAAGGAGATAGCTTGTTAAAGTCAATATCCGAGAAAACTGATGCTATTTTGCTCTTGAGTAGACTGACAAAGTTTGGATAAATTGAAATGAGTTTGCTTCTTTCTAAGAAAGCGATTAGCTTCTCTAATTGTAAAAGGATTTTGTATTTATCGTGATGTTTTTCAACTTGCCTTAATTCTAAGAATAATTTACGCAACTGACTTATATTAGATTTTTTGAATGTTCGCTTGGTTTCTACAAACTCTAAGTCACTAGCTTGTAAGAGCTTGCTCATTACCAGATCTTTTAAGTAGTGCGCTAATTCAATGGTAGGTTCTTTTAACAATATTTCGCTAAGCCTTATACTATCTGATGCGTCAATAATTGGCTTGCTGTGACTAAAAAGATCTAAGCTTAATTCATCAGAGAGTTCTAATTTACTAAAAAGTTTTGTATCAAATGTTTTTTCTGAAGTAGCTTTAATTATGTAAGGTGAGAGAGAGAGAGAATTTGGCAATTTAAAAAGAATGAATGGAAAGGCAATGCCATTAGATTCTAGACTCTGTACTAACCGATTGTCTTGAAAAATTTTTGCAGAAAAGGGTTGGTAAGGGCCTTCAATAATGACAACTTTTTCAATATTTGATTCGATTGAAATCTCAAAGAGATTTTCTTTGGCATGTACAGTAATACTCGTCATTACGCCAACGAGTAATACTATATGCTTAGGTAAAAAGTTTAAAAAAAATCTATAACACCTCATTGGATACTCGACTTTTATCTATAACCTCGCCAACTATATGAAGTTGTAAAATCCATTTTGCCGTCAACTTCTGAAGCGTATGACCAAGTTAGCGTATCGGTGAAGGCCGATTCTCCTTTGTGAAGACTGTGATCTACACGCCACTTAGTAATTTTGAGTTTTTCTTTATCGTTGAATGCTATCTCTATGGTTTGGGTGTCTTCAAGAAAATACACTCCATTTTCTTCTTTAAGTGTCAATCTGAGACTTTCCATAGCGCTTATCATTTGCTTTGCCCAACCGTTAGGATCTCCTTTTTGATAAATTTCATTATCAGCGTCTTTTCTCTTAAGTGATTTAACTAGAGTTGGATCATTTTTATCTAGAGCAGGGACATAAGCTGCAAGAGAAGTTACAGCACTCTTATAAATACTAGACTCCGGGTCTGTGTCAGTTGTTATTTGATCGAATACTTCGAGTATAGGAGACAATATTGCGGCTTCATCAGTATGCCAATTCTCTAGCTTGCTAAAATCAATCATTTTTATTCCTCGTTTATAAAGTTGATTACGTTCATCATGTTTAAACTATCTGTTGTATTAAATCTCTCAGCTAACTTACCTAACTTTTTAAGTGCGGATTGAAAATTATATTGCTCGTTATCAAATACTGTAACGGTTGCCCCTGCAATTGATTTTCTAATGGTAGTAGCGTTAATTAAGCTACCCAAAGGACCAAGTTTAGAGCCGCCTGTTTGAGTTTCTGCCTCTAACAGTACATAAGGCCATAGCGGTAGGTTTTTATGAGTCAAGCCTGAAATACCTTCAAAACTGGTATTGTCGATCGTCTCTATTGGCTGAATACCAATCTTAGTCTTTAATTCCTCCCAATCATTTTGCATACTCATATGTTCATAAATACTGAAACCACTAGGTAAATCAAAAAGTTCCGCTGCGTCGATATTTAAAGAGACTATATTGTCAGCTGAGTAATTACTGGATAAGTGATTCATATAAATTGATAAGTTTGTATCAATTGCAAATGCTGGTTGCCCAGCTTCAAAAAATGCTGACCAATATATTTGGTTTGATTTTGGAATCGCCTCATTTCGTTTTATTAAACTAGATATTCTAGGAGCTCGTGGAGACCCATCTAAATGATAATTACTTCTTACCGTGCTATGGCCGTATCTCCATGTAGCATGGGAAAATAGAGTAGGTATGAAGCAAAAAGGGCTTACTGAATTATAGTGGCTGAATAACAAATCATCGATTGGGTATTGGTTTTTGTTAAATAGATGTTCGTGTACACGTTTTGTTATTATCCTAGGTAAAAAGTCCTCGATAACTAATAGTTGGAACAATAGTGTTGTATATATACGAGCCTCTAGAGCATTTGCAGCTATTTTTTGTTTTAAAAGTTTATTATGCAATCGTAAAAAAAGCAGATGAAATTGGGCGATGATTTGATTTTCATCATTACGAACTTCAGGTATAATAGCAACCGCTTGTCCACCTCTAGTTTCCCGAGGTAAGTCATGTGCTTCATCTTCAATTTGATTTACTTTAAATAGGCCTGAAGTTTCAAAAAAGGGTAATGATTCTGGAGAAAATTTATATGTATAATATGGCGCAGCGCCATAAATACTATCTAAATTCATATATCCATCTACTTTTCTGCTAGTTGATCTTTGAAATGTACTCGGGACTATTTCATGGGATAAAAATTGACCGAAGTAGGTATACCCTGCTTGGAATGTTTTCGGTGGTGCAGTGGTTCTTATTTTAAACATGCTTTTAGCAATTTCGTTTTTAGTACAGTCTGCTAGCATTGTTATATTCCTTTTTGACTAATTTTGCCGTTTTATGACTAACTCGACTTCAATAGATGAATTTTCTAGGGCTTGATTTTCATATATTGGTTCGACTCTTAGTTTTACTAACCCTAGGTCAATGACATTGCCGTTCACTAGAACGTTTAATTGGCCAAGCTCGGATAATTTTTTAACATCAGAGTATATAAGCTCAGATGTCAACGGATTAATCAAACTAACTTGATGTTGTTCTGCAAGAACGTACGGTGTCGCCACTATCATTAGTGATCGAGTGTTTCGCTCGACGGTAATATTTTCAGTGATTTTCTTATTTACAGAACGTAAATTCTCTAAATAATGAATATGAGAATTATTATTAGCTGTATACATTGTGCTAGGCTCATTAAACAAAATTAATAGCAGTACAACACAACACAAAACAGGCGCAGCGAAAGCTATTGTCTTGAAAATTGAAGAAAACAGCCTGCTTTGAACAGGAATTTCTTGCACACTCGGCAAATGTTCCACCATCACGCTATCCAATTCTAATTGCTCCAGTAAATGGGGTTTATCCATTATGTATTCTTCAAACTCTACCGTTTCTTCTGGTGTCAGTTTGTTGTGCAAATACTTTTGTACTATATCGTTTTGGTTGATTGTTTCATCACCCATTTTGGTTGTGTTCATACACACCTCGACTTAGACGTTAACGGCATACCCAAATTGGTAAGTTTAGGTATATATCGACTATTCATTATTGGCGTTGTAATTGGTAAGTGCTCTTGATGCTGCTTATCTCTCACTTGTGTTGCGAATAAATGTTCCCTTTTTAATTCAGGGCTTTGTAGATTAAAAGCGGCTATAAAAATACCAATGCTAAGATAGGTTGTTGTAATTTTTGAGGATTTATTTTCACGTCCGAGTTTATGTTGAATGAGTTGTTTTAGCCTTTGCCTTGCCCTAAACAATACTCTGTCAAAGTGTTCTTTGCTGAGTGCTAAGTCTTCACAGATTTGTTGTTTGTTTTGCTCGTAAACGAAGTAATTTTGCAGAATTTCTTTGTCTCTTGGGCTTTTTAGTTCATTGAGTAATTGTGTGGTTATTTTGAGTAGCTTACCTGAGTGTAAGGCTTGACTGATTTCCATGTTATCGGTTGGGGAGTGCACTTCAATATTGTCTACTCCATGGGTATCGCGACGTGATTCTTTACGTTTATGGCCTATTAATAGGTTAATACCAGTTTGTCTGATGAAAGCTGAAAGCGCCGCTGGATTAGTGATGCCATTAGCTCTCGCTTTTTGGATAACGACAATAAATGTATCTTGTACTAAATCTTCGGAGAGCGCTTGATTTTGAGTCTGTCGATTAAGAATAAATAACAAACCACGATAATAGGTAGTGACGAGTTCTTGTTCTGCTTCCTTGTCACCTCTCGATATTCGTAAAACAATCGATTCTGCTTGGCTTAATTTTTGGTCCATTTCTACCACTTTTATTGTTTTAATGTATTGAATTGGTTGAAATTTACACTTTCAGAGTAAAGATTAATCGATCTTGCTTGGTGGTGCAATTGCTGCTCTAAAAATTAATGACAAAAACGTGATAATTTTAGATTTTTAAGTTGTTATTCTTAGTTGTTTTAAATTTTAGCGTAAATTAAGAGTACTAATATCTGTTTTTTCTTGAGATTTAGCTTAGTGTTTATTTGTCTGTATAGACTCGTAAATCAGAAGTGACCCCTATCCTATGGATTTTATTATGAACAAGCTTTGGATGAGACTGTGAAAACGCATTTACAAAAAGGTAAGCAATTGATTTGGACTCCTTTGCAAAAAAAGGTTTTTTTGCTGGTGGTTAGTTTGTTTACCTTGGTGTTCGCATTAACGCTAATTAGCATTTATCAGGCTGCTTATAATCAAGCCGAGCGGGAGTTTATCGCCCGATTAAAAGTGGGCGAAAACGTGTTTATGAATGAGGTAACGATTGCCAAACAACACCTTGATTCAAGTGTTGAAACTATAGCCAAAGATTGGGCTTTACGCAGTGCTATTGGGCAAGGTGATGATCCTCAATCTATTAAAAGTGTACTGTTTAATCACGGTAAACGTATTGGTGCAGATATTGCCTTAGTATTAAATAATGACTTTGAATTGATAACCCAGTATGGCAATGAGGATTTAATAGTTGATCGCTTATTTGCACAAAACCTAGATAGAAATCAACAGAATATGCCTTGGATTGCTAATGTGGGAAATCAAGCTTATTTGATGTCTGCAGATCCAATTAAAGCACCTGCTACTATTGGCTGGCTACTAATGGGAAAGAGGCTTAACCATGCATTTTTATCTCGCACCAAAACATTAATATCATTAGATATTAATGTTTTGGTAGAGCAGGGGGGCGAAAGCTCTATCTTGTTATCTACCCTTGAAAATAGTTCTGATTTTCAGCATGAATTGATGCTTCTATCCTCAAACTTTGTGAATCATGGGTTGTTGACTGATATGACTATCATGGAAGCTGATGATGTAGTGGCTTTACCTTTTAGTATTTTCAAAGAATCTAACCTGCAGTTTGTAGTGATTTTACAAGATTCAATTGGTGTTTGGTTGCAAACCCGAAACGCATTTATGATAGAGCTGCTACCTTTTTTTATTGTGGGGATTTTATTAGCTTTACTCGGCTCTTTCTTTATTGCTAGGAGTATCACTCGCCCAGTTAGTCGATTATTGGAAGTGGCACAGCTCGTCGCGAGTGGTAGTTACACTGAAAAAATCAACATTTCTGAGAAAAGCGAACTTGGGGAGCTGGCTAAAGAGTTTTCAAATATGCAGCATGCGGTGATGGAGCGTGAGCAAAAAATTAAAGATCAAGCTGAAGAAATTCGGCAAACCCATGTCATTAAGTATCAAGTTGAGTTGGCGCAAAAAGAACAAAATCTTGCGGCATCTGCAACCGAAGCTAAAAGCCTATTCTTAGCGAATGTAAGTCATGAAATCCGAACGCCACTTAACTCGGTTGTAGGGTACTCAGCTATTTTGAATGACCCAACTGCCAGCCCTAAAGAAAAAAACAAAGCGATACAAGCGGTACATAGTGGTGGTCAATATCTACTGAATATCGTGAACGATGTGCTTGATTTATCTAAGATAGAAGCGGGTAAAATTCAGCTAAACAAAACAGAAACTAGCTTGGTACATATGTTGGATGAAGTAGCGTCACATATTGAGGGATTTGCGTTAGAAAAACATCTAATATTTAATTTGAAGCTTAACTTCCCACTTCCAGAAAAATTCATCACAGATGGTACCAGATTAAAACAAATTCTACTCAACCTGTGTAACAACGCCATAAAGTTTACTCAAGAAGGCCAGGTTGATGTGCAAATTCATTTAGACAGCTACAGGCGTAGATTAATATTTGTGATTTCTGATACAGGCCCAGGAATGAGTGATGAACAACAGTTACGTTTATTCACGGCATTTTCTCAAGGTAATCAAGCTATCAACAGGAAATATGGAGGTACGGGGTTAGGGCTTTATATCAGTAAACAACTCATCGAAATGTTAGGCGGTCATATTAAAGTGACTAGTCAAGAAGGTAAAGGCAGTCAATTTGCAGTGTATTTACCATGGCACGAAGCAGACGAAAAATCTATGTTGACCTCGAATCAGCAAGTCGACATATTACGCTGCTTAGAGGTAAAAAACGAACTACACATCCCTAAGTTGAGTGGCCGAGTGTTGGCAGTTGATGATAATCAAGATAATAGGGATTTAGTGGCTTATCTGTTGTCTAAAACAGGGCTCGAATTGGTGCTAGCAGAAGATGGCGAACAAGCGTTAAAGTTTGCTCAACATCAAGTCTTTGACCTGATATTAATGGATATGCAAATGCCTGTTCTTGACGGGTTGCAAACCACCACCATATTGAAAGAAAGAGGGGTTAAATCTCCAGTAATTATGCTTACCGCTAATGTTGATAGAGGCAGTAAACAGCAGGTGTTCAATGCTGGTGCTGTAGAGCATTTTGCAAAACCAATAGACACGACAAAATTTTATAATTTATTAAGCAAATACTTAAGATTTGAAGATTCTTTTGAGAAACCAAGCATGCCTAAAGAAAAACTAAGTGAGTTTGATAAATTAGTTGATAAATATCGCATGAGTTTTAAAGATAAATTAGTTGATATTAACCAAGCTTTAGTTGAACAAGATTGGGAGAAAGTCAAAGGGTTAATGCATAAACTAAAAGGCTCTGCAGGAAGTTATGGATTTCAAAAACTTAGTGATTTTGCCGTTTTAGTAGAGGATAAAATTGATGAAAATGAATTTAAAGAGGCAGAGCGATATATCTCAGAAATGAGGGAATATATGCAAGAGTTATATGATGAATAGTCAAAACATAAATGCGCAATCATGATGCTCACAACCGTAATGTTGATTGACACCTTTTTATAAAAGTTAAAATTAGGTAGCCTTGTAAGGATACTAACAATAAGGATTTATTTATGAAACGTTTTTTAATGGCTCTAGTACTAATAATTTCAACAGGTTGTAGTGCTATAAATGCTGCCGATACTACTCCTGCTGATCAAGTTGGTGCTATTTCTGCTTCACAGTTAATCTCTGATTACCCTGAGTTTCAGTCCATGTACAACAGCTATGTGCCAAGTGATTCAGAGTTAATGGCAATAAAATCAATAGAAGGTAAATCTTTAATGGTTCTATTTGGCACTTGGTGTCACGACAGTGAACGAGAAGTACCAAGGCTATTGAAGCTATTGGATAGTGCAGGCATTAAGTTAGACGAGTTAACTCTTGTTGGGGTTGATCGCAATAAGCAAGAGCCGGGTAATAGACACAGTCAATTTGAGTTGAAATACACACCTACTATTATTTTATTGGATGAAGGCAAAGAAATAGGTCGTATAATTGAGAAGCCAAAAGTTGGTCTGGCAAAAGACTTGGCTATGTTTGTAGCTAATTAAAGTGAATTGGTAAGTGCGCGTTAACATTTTAGTTAATGCGTAACTTAACCACCTTACCTGAGATTCACTTTTTGCAGTAAATGTTAACTTTTATCTCTGTGGCGTAAGTAAGCTTATCAAGACAGTTTATTTTTAAAGTCTTCATATTCAAACTTACGTACCAATTCAAAGCTTCCATCCTTGCGGAGTAAACCAATAGAAGGATGCTCTACACCATTAAAAAATGTAGTTTTCACCATAGTGTAATGGATCATATCTTCAAATATTAGCCGCTCACCTATCTGTAATTCATGGTCAAAGCTATAACGGTCAATAGCGTCACCAGCTAAGCATGAGTTGCCACCAAAACGATAGGTATAGGCTTTTTCTTCAGACTTGCCTGCTCCTCTTACTTCTGGGCGATAAGGCATTTCGAGTACATCAGGCATGTGAGCTGTGGCCGACATATCGAGTATGGCTATCTTGTCGACATTTTCGACTATGTCCACTACTTCTGTCACTAAAAATCCAGTCTGCCAAGCTACGGCTGAGCCGGGTTCAAGAATAACAGTTAAATGTGGGTGCCTAGCCTTGAAGTCTTTTAAGGTCTGAATTAAATGCTCCACATCATAGCCTGCTCTGGTCATCAGGTGGCCGCCACCAAAATTAATCCAAGTTAGTTGCGGTAACCATTTTCCAAATTTTTTCTCAACCGCGAGTATGGTGCGCTCGGTGGCAAATGAATCAGATTCGCAGAGGTTGTGAATATGCAGGCCACTAATACCTGTTAAATCTGCATCATTTAAATCTTGTGATTTTATGCCTAACCTAGAGCCTGGCGCACTGGGGTCATAAAGTTCGGTTTCAGCTTCTTGGTGTTCAGGGTTAACCCTTAGTCCTGCGGATACTCCAGCATCTAAAATTTGTTGCTTATATCTTTGCCACTGATTCAAACTATTGAAAGATATATGGTCAACAAGAGTGACAAGTTCATCAATATCTTTTTGTTTAAATGCGGGAGAATAAGCGTGAACCTGTTTGCCTATTTCTTCTTTACCTAACCTTGCTTCCCATACCGCACTTGCGGTAGAACCCTGTAGGTACTGACTAACTAAATCAAAGGTCGACCACATAGAAAAGCCCTTTAAGGCTAAAATTATTTCAACGCCACTTTCTTGTTGCACCCTCTTCATAAGCTGCAAGTTAGCCTCTAATTTTGTTTCTTCACATACATAACAGGGTGAGGGGATATTAGTGTTTAACATAAAGTCTGCCATCAAAATAACTGGGTTGTTGGTAACGAATTGAATTTTATCGGAGGCTTAAATCCACCTTTAAGCCTGTTTAAAGGTGGATACTCTAGATTTTATTACTTAGCGAATGGGCTGCTGTCACATTCCATTATGTGCCATGGTAAGCCGTGTTTGTTAAGCATTTCCATGAATGGGTCTGGGTCGAACTGTTCCATATTCCACACACCTGGTTTTTTCCACGTGCCGTCTAATATTAAGCTGGCACCTATCATTGCAGGTACACCTGTGGTGTAAGACACCGCTTGTGCCCCCACTTCTTCATGACATAGTGCATGGTCACAGTTGTTGTAGATAAATATGGTTTTTTCTTGGCCATCTTTGACACCAGTAATATACGTACCAATACAGGTTTTACCTGTGTAACCGTCGGCCAAAGAACCTGGATCAGGTAATACCGCTTTCAAAAACTCTAGCGGTACTATCTGTTGCCCTTGAAAATCAATAGGCTCGATACTCGTCATACCTATACCTTCAAGTACTTTTAAATGCGTCAGGTAAGCATCGCCAAAGGTCATCCAAAAACGAGCACGTTTAATGGTCGGAAAATGCTTCACGATTGACTCTAATTCTTCATGGAACATCAAGTACGACGCACGTACCCCAATGTTTTGATAATCTAAGTCTTCACGCACACTAAGTGGCTCCGTTTCTTTCCATTCGCCATTTTCGAAAAAACGCCCTCGTTGAGTGATTTCACGAATATTGATTTCAGGATTAAAGTTAGTCGCAAAGGCTTGGCCGTGGTCGCCACCATTACAATCTACTATGTCTAAATAATGGATTTCGTCGAAGTAATGCTTAGCTGCGTAAGCTGTGTAAACATTGGTAACGCCTGGATCAAAGCCACTACCCAATAATGCCATTAACCCTGCTTTTTCAAATTTATCTTGATAAGCCCACTGCCAAGAGTATTCAAATTTAGCCACATCTTTAGGCTCATAGTTAGCAGTATCTAGGTAATCTACTCCTGTTTCTAAACAGGCATCCATAATGGCTAAGTCTTGATAGGGTAAGGCTAGGTTTACTACTAAATCAGGCTTCACCTGATTAATAACAGTGACGACTTCACTGGCATGGTCTGCATCTACAGCAAACACACCTTTGACTCTGTCTATGCCTACTTCTTTTTGTAGCGCTTCACATTTTGAAACTGTGCGACTGGCCAAGTAAATCTCGTCAAATAATTCAGGTAAACGAGCACATTTTTTAATGGTAACTGCAGCAACACCGCCAGCTCCAATGATCAAAACACGAGACATAGGGAAATCCTAATAAACAAGGTTAAACAGTAAAAACAGAATGCTATCAGTAATTCTTGTCCGTGCAAGAGGCGCATGAGAAATTTTGAAAAGGCAAAGTGCTAGCTCACCTCTGCAGCACTGAGTCGTAAGCTCTTTAAAATAGCTTGTTTTCGTTGTTCAATATCCCCTGCCACCACAATGTGATTAATATTATGTTTTGCTAAGTGTTCTCTAATAAATTCTTGAAAATCTTGCCGGTTTGCATCACCAGAACGTTCCCATGTATCGTCGTAGGGAATGTCATCTCCGCATAAAACAACTAGTGAGTATCGTTTCCAGCATTCTTTTGCTAGCTTTTCTAGCTCTGGTAACGCTTGTTCGTGATAATGAAGTGCAAAATGCCACGTGGTAAAGGCGCTGGTATCACACAACAAATACTGATTGGCTTTCAGCGTGGCTTTGTCTTCCATTTGATTTTGCATTTTAGCAATATGTAGCAGTTGCTCTGGGGTTAAACGCCTATCAATTTGATGGGTTATCCAGTATTCACGTCCATATTCAGGCACAGTGATAGTGTTAAGCTCATTGGCTAAAGTTTCACACAAGGTGGTTTTTCCTGTTGAGGGGCCACCTAAAAATACAATTTTCTTAATCACTTGTGAGCTCTTTTTTACGTTGTGATGTTAAGTTTTGATACCACTGCCATTGGCCTACACATGCCATGATTAACAAACTGCTATACAATAATGAGGTGGGATATAACCCTTTTTGCCAATAGATTGCAATGGCAACTATGTCTACTATTATCCATAAACTCCAGTTCCATAACCTTCTATGGGACAGTAACCACTGTGCTGCTAAACTTGCACAGGTTGTAAACGCGTCAGGATATGGAAAGCTAGCATCGGTATTTTGCTGCATCAAAGTACCCAATATAACAGTACTCGTGACCACCGCGCATACCCATAGTAGATATTCTTTTGGCGATCCTTTTTCGACTAATATTTGATTGTTTTCATTTGATGAATGGCGCCATACCCACCAACCATAAAATTGAAAGCCTATATAAAAAACATGCAAGGCCATATCAGAGTAGAGTTTTACATCAAAAAATATCCATGCGTAAATGCTCACTTGTATTAAGCCAAAAGCAAAAGACCATATATTACGTTTAATAAGTAAGTAAACACATAGGAAGCCTGCAAGGGTTGCTACCCACTCTAGGAGGGAGGCACCAGCAAAACCGGTTAGCCATTCATGCCAATTCATTAAGGACGTTTTTCTCTTCTTTTACGTAATCCTCCTATTTGACCGAATAATTCATATTAATGAAAGATATTATTTTTGAAGAGATTATCTTGCGCCTTGCAAGCCTCCTGTGTGTAGGGCAAGAATTTTACTGCTCTTGGGGAAGTAATCGTTGTGAATTAAGTCTTTGACTGCAAAACATAACTTACCGCTATAAACGGGTTCAACAGGGATATTGTGATGGCTTAAAAAATCATTACAAAACGTATTAAGTTCAGGTGTAGTTTTACCATATCCGCCAAAATGGTAATCATGGTTAATTTGCCAATTATTGCAAACCACCCCACTTGGTAAAAAAGATGATACTAGTTCTTCTAAATAGCCTTTTCCTTTCAGCACACCAACGCCAATCACTTGAGTTTTTGGGGTAATGGCAGCTGCGCTAGCAATTAGACCTGCTAAGGTACCGCCACTCGCCACTGGCGCTACAATGTAATCGTAGTTTTGTTGTAACTCTGTGATGATCTCCGCTACTCCCTTTAAAGCTTGTAGTTGCGAGCCACCTTCGGGAATGATAAGCGATTTAGGGTATTCCTCTTTAAGCTGCTGCAAATAAGTTGGGTCTCCGCGCTTTTTATAAGTGATGCGGCTGACATACTTAACATCTGTTTGCCAGTTGAGCAGGTCATTCAGCATTGGGCTAAGGTTTAGGGAATAGTCTCCACGCACAATTGCAGTGAATTTAATATTAAGCTGATGGCAGGAATAACCTAGAGCATGCAAGTGGTTAGAAAACCCGCCGCCAAAGCTAATGATATGTTGTACCTGGTTTTGTTTAGCATCCTTTAACGCATAGATGAGCTTTCGCCATTTATTTCCTGATATAACAGGATGAATAAGATCATCGCGCTTTAAAGTTAAGGTTAATGCTTTCTTTTCTAACCAAGCAGCTTTTAATGAGTGCTCTGGAGATGGTGTATTGATATTTAATTGGTTACTTAAAAACATGACGTTACTGCCATTTGTATGATGGCTACATGATAGATTTAATTGTCTTGATAGCAATATGAAACGTGTTATTTTGAGTTGGTTGCTGAAAGTAGATATAACAAATAACAAAACAACCACACTTGTTGGTTGACATATAGACGTCTATACGGCAAATTGCACCCATGAAAATGAATACTTTAACTACGACCAGCATGATTATTATCACCCTCTACGAGGTGGTCGCTGGCTAGTGCATACGCATTACACATTAAAAGCCCGCAGCCAAAGCGGGCTTTTTTGTTATTAGGCTTTGTGAAAAGCGAATAAAAATATAAACATAGCTAAGTAAAGATTGAGGAGTACAAAATGAAGGTGTTGAAGTTTGGTGGATCGTCTCTGGCAGATGCAGAACGTTACTTGAGAGTAAAAGACATTAGTATGTCTTGCCACACCGAAACTGGCGCAGCAGTTGTTTTATCTGCTCCTAAAGGTGTCACCAATGCCTTGTCTTTACTTTGTGAAGAAGCTGCAGCGGGCAAAGATTATGGTGAATTGTTTGCTAAATTAAACATGGTGCTGTTTGGCATTTTAGATGACTTACAAAAGAATGTGCCGAATTTCACTTCTACTAAGTTATCTGAGTTTGTTCAAAAAACCTTAAATGAGTTAAATCAACATTTAGAAGGTTTCGCGCTGTTACAATGCGCACCAGAGCAGGTTGTGGCTAAAGTCTTAAGCGTTGGCGAATATGTGAGCGTTAATATTTTCAGTGAAATCTTAAATGCGATTGGCCAAAGTAACACAATTATCGATCCAGTTGATTACATCATTGCAGAAGGTGATTACCTAGACAGTATAGCCGATGTTTCTGCCAGTAAGGCCCGCTTTAGCGATGTTGATAACTCAGGTAAAGATGTACTCATCATGCCGGGTTTTGTTGCGGTAAATGAAGCGGGTGAAAAAGTCACGTTAGGGCGTAATGGTTCTGATTATTCTGCTGCAATTTTAGCTGCGTGTATTGATGCTGAGTGCTGTGAAATATGGACAGATGTCGATGGAGTCTATAATGCCGATCCTAATCAAGTAGATGGCGCAGTGTTACTAGATAAGCTCACTTACCAAGAAGCCATGGAGTTATCCTATTTTGGCGCAAAAGTTTTACACCCTAAAACGATTGGCCCAATAGCACAGCACCACATACCTTGTTTAATCCGTAATACCTTGAATCCGGCTGCTCCGGGGACTCTTATTAGTAACGAAGCGAGTACTAAGTGGACTAGTGTTAAAGGGATCTCTCACCTAGATGACATGACTATGTTTAATGTCGCAGGTCCAGGTATGAAAGGCATGGTAGGTATGGCGAGCCGTGTATTTGAAGTCATGTCTAATGCTAACGTTTCTATCAGTTTGATAACACAGTCTTCATCTGAATATAGCATTAGCTTTTGTATTCATAGTAAAGACGCCGATAGAGCCTTGGACTTATTAGAGGATTCATTTGCATTAGAGCTGAGTAATCAACTCCTTGATCCAATAGAAGTGCGTCACGATTTAGCCATTGTTACTTTGGTAGGTGACGGCATGCGTCATTCTAAAGGTTTAGCGGCTAAGTTCTTTAGTTCTCTTTCTCAAGCAAGGGTGAATAACGTGGCGATTGCTCAAGGATCTTCTGAGCGCTCTATTTCTACTGTTATAGAAGCGGCTAAAGCTAAAAAAGCAGTTAAAGTGGTACATCAAAACTTTTTCTCTAACTTGCATGCTATTGATGCTTTCTTAGTGGGGTGTGGAAGTGTTGGTAAAGAGTTGCTAGAGCAAATATCTCGTCAACAAGCCTCATTATTAGAGCGCAATATCAGCTTAAATGTTTACGGTATTGCCAACAGCAAAAAACTATTGCTGCAAGCTGGAGGTGTCGACTTAAGTTCTCCTTGGGAAGACTCTTTAAGCCAAAGTGAAACACCGTTTTCAATTCAAACTTTAACTAACTTTGTGCATGACAACAGCTTAGTAAACCCTGTTATTATCGATTGTACCAGTAGCTCTGTTATTGCCGAGCAGTACCCAGATATGATGCAAAGTGGTTTTCATGTTGTCACCCCTAACAAAAAAGCAAACACAGCAAGTTTTGAGTTCTATGAGTTATTAAGAGAAACAAGTAAACAAACCAATCGTCAGTTTTTGTATGAAACCACTGTAGGTGCTGGTCTACCTGTTATCGATAATTTACAGCATCTGTTTGACGCGGGTGATGAACTGGTCAGGTTTGAAGGCATTTTATCTGGGTCACTTTCATTTGTATTTGGTAAATTGGATGAAGGTTTAAGCTTGTCGCAAGCTACGGAAATCGCCAAAAAGAATGGCTTTACCGAGCCAGATCCTCGTGATGACTTAAGCGGTATGGACGTAGCCAGAAAATTACTTATCATGGCTCGTGAAGCCGGTATGAAGTTAGAATTAGAAGACATCACTATTGAGCCGGTATTACCTGCGTCATTTGATGCTAGTGGCAGTATTGAAACGTTTATGACTAACCTTCCAGAAATAGACGCGGCTTTCGCTAAACGAGTTGAAGTGGCAAAGAATGAAGGTAAAGTGCTTAGATACGTTGGTTCAATCGACCATGGTAAATGTGTGGTGAGCATTGAAGCGGTAGATGAGTCTCATCCATTGTATATGGTAAAAGAAGGTGAAAACGCTTTAGCTATACACAGTCGTTATTATCAGCCGATTCCATATGTTATACGTGGATATGGTGCCGGTGCCGCAGTAACGGCTGCTGGTGTGTTTGCTGATGTAATGCGCACTATGCCTTGGAAACAATCAGTATAATGTCAGATTCAAATATGAATAAATCAAAGCTAATCGCTTATGCCCCTGCATCAATTGGTAATGTCAGCCTTGGTTTTGACTTGCTAGGTGCAGCCCTTAAACCCATTGACGGTAGTTTATTAGGGGATGAAGTTGAAGTTGAAATCGCAGAGCAATTTAGCTTAGAAGTTAAAGGTCGTTTTGCTGATAAATTACCACCAGACGCAGATAGCAATATAGTGACCCGCTGTTATCAGCACTTTATAAAAGTCTTAGCGCAACAAGGTCATAAGGCGAGTGCGATCCCTGCTTTAAAAATGGTTTTGCATAAGCATTTACCCATTGGTAGTGGTTTAGGCTCAAGTGCTAGTTCTATTGTGGCAGCGTTGCATGCTTTGAATCAGTTTTTTACTGAATACTTAGGTAAAGCGCCTTTCACTGATAACGAATTGTTGTTGGTAATGGGAGAGCTCGAAGGCCAAATTAGTGGCAGTATTCATTACGATAATGTCGCTCCTTGTTTTTTAGGTGGCTTGGTTCTAATGGCCGAACATAAAGACCAAGTTGCATTGCAGTTACCTTGTTTTAAACATTGGTATTGGGTGTCTTGTTACTCTGGTATTAGTGTGTCAACGGCCGCGGCCCGAGACATCCTTCCTAAGCAAGTTCCTATGGCTGACACCATTAAATTTGGGCGCCAATTGGCCGTATTTACGGATGCTTTATATCGTAAAGATGAAGAGCTTGCCGCTGCTATGATGCAAGACGTTATCGCCGAACCTTACCGTAAGTCCTTGTTGCCTAAGTTTGATGAGTCTCGAGCATTTGCTGAACAAAATGGCGCATTAGCCTTTGGTATTTCAGGCTCAGGCCCAACAGTATTCGCGGTTTGTGATAATCTACAAAATGCAGAAAAAATTAATCAGTGGTTAACTGACAATTATATTCAAAATGACACCGGCTTTAGTCATATTTGTCAGTTAGACCAAAACGGCGCAACATCGCGTCATTGTTAAAAACCAAACCGTGTCATAAAGGTGCGGTAACAATAAACAAACACCATAGAAATTGAGTGTGTTGATATTGGAAAACAAAGGTATTAAAAGTGGAACTTGTTAATCTAAAAGATGCGGCAGACCAAGCAACATTTGCAGAAGCAGTGAAAAAAGGCTTAGGAAAAAACCAAGGTTTGTATTTTCCTAAAGCACTACCAACATTCGAAGATATAGACGCAATACTGGCGATGCCATTTGTTGACAGAAGCATCGAAATATTAAGCACGTTGATCGGTGACGAACTACCCCGAGAAACAGTTGCTAGCATAGTTACAAAAGCGTTTGCTTTTGGCGCGCCTTTAGCAAAAGTCACAGACAATGTTTACAGTTTAGAATTGTTTCATGGTCCTACTCTAGCGTTTAAAGACTTTGGTGGCCGCTTTATGGCCCAGTGCTTAACCGCCATATCTAACGGTGAACCAATTACTATATTAACGGCAACATCAGGTGATACCGGTGCTGCTGTAGCCCATGCATTTCATGGCATAGATAACATTAACGTTGTCATTTTGTATCCAAAAGGCAAGATTAGCCAGCTACAAGAAAAGTTATTCACTACCTTAGGTGGCAATATTCATACGGTCGCCATCGAAGATGACTTTGATGCGTGTCAGCAATTAGTAAAGTCTGCCTTTGATGATCCAGATGTAAGAGACGGTTTACACTTGAACTCTGCAAACTCTATTAATATCAGTCGCTTAGCTGCTCAAGTTTGTTATTACTTTGAAGCCGTTTCTCAACTTTCTGAAGAAGAACGTCAAGACTTAGTGATTTCAGTTCCAAGTGGTAACTTTGGAAACTTAACCGCTGGCCTGATTGCTAAAGTAATGGGTTTACCAGTGAAGCACTTTGTTGCGGCAACTAATCTAAATGACACTGTGCCACGTTATTTAAAAACGGGTGAATGGGATCCAAAAAATACTATAGCCACTATGTCTAACGCTATGGATGTTAGTCAGCCTAATAACTGGCCGCGTATAGAAGCAATTATTGAGCAAGGTTATCTTGATAAATCTGTTATCTCTGGCGATACCGTTGATGAAGACTATACCCAAGTTGCGATGCGCCAATTAGCGCAACTTGGCTACGTGAGTGAGCCACATGCTGCGATAGCGTATAAAGCATTGACTAGAAAGCTTGAAGAAGGCCAAACAGGTATTTTCTTAGGGACAGCGCATCCCGCTAAGTTCAGAGAGACAGTTGAAAATGTACTAGGTCAACCTATCAGCTTGCCACAGCCTTTAGTTGATTGTGCTGGTAAAGAAGGTTTGTCAGCTGAATTGCCAGCAGACTATGAGGCCCTAAAAGCCCATTTATTGGCCTTACTTGGGTAAACTCAAGTTATGTCAAAGTGGGCCGATGTCTTAGCTCAAGAACAGCAGCAACCTTATTTTCAAGATATGATTCAATATGTTGAAAATGAGCGAGCTGCTGGTAAGACTATTTACCCACCATCACAAGATGTATTCAAGGCATTCTCTTTAACTGAGCTTAACAAAGTAAAGGTAGTGATTTTAGGGCAAGACCCATATCACGGCCCCAACCAGGCTCATGGTTTAAGCTTCTCCGTTTTACCGGGTATTAAAACACCTCCCTCGCTGGTGAATATATATAAAGAGTTAGCTACAGATATCGAAGGCTTTAGAATTCCTGAGCATGGTTGTTTAAATGCGTGGGCAGAGCAAGGTGTACTGCTACTTAATACGGTTTTAACCGTTGAGCAAGGTAAGGCCCATTCACATGCGAAAATAGGCTGGGAGCAATTTACTGACCAAGTCATTACCCAATTAAACCAACAAAAACAGGGTCTAGTGTTTTTACTGTGGGGTAGTCACGCTCAGAAAAAAGGCGCGATGATAGACACTCAAAAACATCATGTTTTACATGCCCCACACCCATCTCCCTTGTCTGCATATCGAGGCTTTTTTGGCTGTAAACACTTTTCAAAAACGAATTCTATTCTCGAAAGCCAAGGGCATTTTTGTATCAACTGGCAGCTTTAGCCAAACTTAACTTACCTCTTACTTTTGTAGTTTTTCACATCAACAACATGTATGAAAGACTAACGGCCCGTTGGTAATTAACACTAGTTACGACTGAAAAATATCGATAGACTAACTTTTCTATATATTTCAAATAGATAATATTCGGATTATTACTCAAATAGGGTCATTAATATGCGTAGGTGGTTTGTAAAAGGTGTCGTGTTAACTTGGTTCTTTGTCATTCTATTGAGTTTTATTTGGCCTGGCTTATTGTGGTCAGTTCTAATTCTATTACCTGTTACGGCAACAGGTATTTACGATATGTATCAAACCAAGCACGCGCTTTGGCGAACCTTTCCTGTGGTGGGGCGTGGCCGTTGGGTCATGGAGTTTCTAAGGCCATTTGTACGCCAATACTTTTTTGAGTCAGAGACAGATGGCGTGCCCATTAACCGTATGTTTCGTTCGGTTATTTATCAAAGAGCTAAGGGCCAAAAAGATACCGTACCTTATGGTACTAAGTTAGACACTCGCCAAGTGGGTTATGAGTGGATAGGTCACTCTATGGCAGCGATTCATCTTGATACCCATGCCATATACCCAAGGGTGAAAATTGGTGGGCCAGCTTGTAAGAAACCATACCAAGCCAGCATTTTTAATGTATCTGCTATGAGTTTTGGCTCTTTAAGTGGTAACGCGATTCAAGCACTGAATAAAGGTGCTAAATTGGGAGATTTCTATCATAACACTGGAGAAGGTAGTGTTAGCCCATATCATTTGCAGCACGGAGGGGACCTTGTGTGGCAAATTGGCACAGGGTACTTTGGCTGTCGTGATGAAAATGGCAAGTTTAGTGATGATTTATTCGCGAAAACGGCGGGTAAAGATAATGTTAAAATGATCGAAATAAAATTATCTCAAGGGGCTAAGCCAGGTCATGGTGGTATTTTACCGGCAGATAAAAATACTATTGAAATAGCTGAAATCCGAGCCGTTAAGCCGGGCACTAGAGTGGACTCACCCCCTGCTCATAATGCATTTAAAACACCTCTTGCAATGATGGTGTTTATTCAAAAACTTCGTGATTTATCTGGTGGAAAACCAGTAGGGTTTAAATTATCTGTAGGGCGTAAAAGTGAATTTGTGGCTATCTGTAAAGCGATGGTTGAAACCAATATCAAACCAGACTTTATTACCGTAGATGGAGGTGAAGGAGGGACAGGAGCCGCGCCTTTAGAATACAGTAACTCTGTTGGCATGCCTTTAGTAGAAGCATTAGTATTCATACGTGATGTTTTAGTTGGTTTTGACCTTAAAAAAGACATTAAAATTATCGCTAGTGGCAAAGTATTTACTGGGTTTCATTTAGTGAGGAATTTAGCTCTGGGTGCAGACGTGTGTAACAGCGCGCGCGGCATGATGGTGGCGTTAGGATGTGTGCAATCTTTGGTTTGTAATAGTAATGAATGTCCGACAGGCATTGCTACCCAAGACCCAACTTTAGAAGCAGGCTTAGTGGTAGGTGACAAGGCTACCCGAATTGCAAGGTATCAAAAAGAAACGGTTCGAGCGTGTATGGATCTTATTGCTTCTGCGGGGTTACGAGACCCACGTCAAATTAACCGTACTCATATTCATCGCAGGGTGAGTCAAACTGAAATTAAACGTTACGATGAGATATACCCAGAGCTAACGGATGGAGAATTATTGACTGAAAATTATCCAACGCGATTTGAACATGAGATGAAAGAATCATCGGCTGAGTGTTTCATGCCAAACCACTATGTGATCGAGTGCTATAGCGGCTTAGAAACCTTACCTGATTAAGTATATAAGTTTACAAAGTAGACGCCTTAACGAGAAAAAATTCGTTGAGGCTTTTTGATTTATAAGTGGCTTAAAGGGCTAGTTACCCCATTGGCTCCTTGCTGCAAAACATGCGTATAAATTTGTGTGGTTTGCACATCTGAGTGCCCAAGTTGGATTTGAACGGTCCTAATATCAGCTCCAGCTTGTAATAAATGGGTAGCAAAAGAATGCCTAAACGTATGAGGTGTAATTTGCTTGGTCAATCCCGCAGCTTTAACTGCAGCTTTAACTGCTTTCCTAATACAGGTATGGTGATAGTGATGTCGTCTAATTTCACCTGTTTCAGGATCAGTGCTGAGGTTATGAGAAGGAAATAAAAATTGCCAGGCCAGTGTTTTATTTGCCGAAGGATATTTTTTAGCTAATGCATAAGGCATCCAAACCCCAGAAAATTGCTCATTTTTTAGATCTAACTTCAAGTACTCATCCACTTGTAATATTTGATTTCTAAGGGCAGGAATTAATTCAACGGCTAATGTCACTACCCTGTGTTTGTTCCCTTTTCCATTCCAGACACGAATACATTTGTAGTCAAAATCAATGTCTTGTACTCGTAATTGAATACTCTCCATAACTCGCAAACCACTCCCATACATTAACCCAGCTATTAGATAGTACCTTTTCGTTAATTTTGTCATTAATAGCTTTACTTCGTCTTTTGTCATGACCACTGGTAATTTAGGTTGTCGCTTTGAACGAGCGAAGTTTAGATTTTGAGATAATTCATTTTTAACAATGTGTTTATATAAAAAAGCCAAAGAGTTTAATGCCGTTGCTTGAGTGCGAGGAGACACGTTTTTTGTTAATACTAAATATTCGAGATAGATTTCAACCTCAGAATCGCCCATAGAGCTTGGGTGCCGTTTTTGATGAAAATGAATAAATGAGGTAATCCATTTTAAATAAGTTTCAATGGTTCTTAATGAATATTGCCTAGTTAACATGTAGTCAACTATATACTGCAAATATGGAGATTTTGTTTTCATTTTACACACCCAACTTAGCTGTTTATTTATACAGTATAGTTTAGTTTCCCCTATATTTAGGAAAATGCGCGAATCGCGCATTTTTGTGGGATCATAAAAATTTCAAAGTCCAAATTTTTCTTTAGGTAGCAAAGTGTTACTGAATTTGGTAAAAATAGATAAATTAAGAAAGTGCGCGATTTGTAAATAGAAAAATGCGCGGTTCGCGCACTATTAAATTGTTATGTTTCAAAAGGAGTCCAGTGGATATCGATCATTTAAAACTAGCACAGAAAGTCATTGAGCTTTCTGGTGGAAAAGACGCACTGAATGCAGAAATGGATCGTAAGCTCTCGCTAATAAACGAAAAATGGAATCAAGATGTAGATGCTATAGGAAGAATTTTAAGGTCACACCTTTTTGTTGAGCACTTTCTAACTGAGTATCTTATTGCCCTAAATCCAAATCTTGGTGATTTAAAGGGTACGCGTTTAACCTTTTCACAAAAATTATCACTTGTGGAAAATCATTCTAACGAAACCAAAGAATTGGCGAGTGGCATTAGAAGGTTAAACACAATACGTAATCAATTGGCACATCGATTGGAAGCCAAAGTAACTGACCAAGATAAAGAGTCGCTGTTATCACTTCATTCATTTCGTTATCTCCGAGAAGCGTTAGCAAAGCCTGATGTACCAAGTTCTGATAACTTAGTAGTTTTAGAGGATTTTGCTAAACATGTAGGTTCTCGTTTGGCATCATTAGCAGATCCAGAAGATTTATCAGCAAGAATATCTCAAGCTATGTGCGAACTGGCAGTTGAAACATAACAAAAAAATCAAGTCACTCACTTCGTTCGCTGGGACGCATACATGCGGGGCGGCTTCGCCATTATGCCCCACATGTATGCGCCCCTTATTTAAAAGTTAGAAGACTCGGATGATATACGAACCTAAAGTGTCACTAATTGATTTTCCATTTAAGTCAGATCGAAGCACCACAGTTGCAGAAGTGAAGCTATCCGATGCAGGTCTAGATATTATTGTTGAGTCTAACGACTGGAAAGTAAACGTTAATTTCGATGCAACTTGGGGTTTTCGAGTTCTTGACGAACTTGACCTTTGTGAGTTTTGGGCTGAGTGTGATTTGACCCAAGGTTGGTTCTTTGAGGTGTTAGAAGGCGGTTGGAAGTCTCTTGAAAATACTAGAAGCCATTTCATAACTGATAAAATGTATAAGCATCGTGAATTTCTTATTATCGGATTAAACGAATGTGTTTCAGTTTTAGGTCAAGAGCTACCAAAGGTTACTGAGCTAAAGTCTTCTAACAAGTCACTCAAGCAGGACTAAAAACAGTTGGTTTTTAGCTCGTGCCTCGCTTATTATAACCAACAATTTTTAGCCTCTTAGTGAGGCGTTATGTTTTCTTTTAGCTTAGGTGCACCAATTAATGATAACTTTAAGAGATTTTAATGAAGATGATTTAGCTCAGCTTTTGTGCATTTTGAATGACCCTGAAGTAGTTAAGTATTTATCTTCTAAGATCCCAACACCTTATACGTTAGAAGATTCTCAATGGTGGATATCTACAGGAAGTAAAATTGGTATAATTAAAGCCATAGACTTTAATGGCTCTTTAGTTGGCTGCATCGGTGCAGAACCAGGGAGCTTTGAATATCAACGCTCTGCTGAAATTGGGTACTGGGTTGCAAAAGAATATTGGAGGAAAGGCATTGCGACACACGCTATAAATGAAATGGTATCGTTAGTATTCAAAACTACAGGTATTGTTAGATTGTTTGCTTCTGTTTTTTCTGAAAATACTGCTTCTCTAAATGTTCTAGAGAAATGTAACTTCAAATTAGAGTCAGTTCAAAGTAAAGCCATATATAAGAACGATGAATTTTATGATAATCATGTGTTTAGTATACTGAAAACATAACAAGGCATTCAAGCAGGACAAAAAACAGCTGGTTATTGCTCGTGCCTCGCTAATTTTAACCAGCTATTTGTTTGCCTCTTAATGAGGCGTTGAGGCTGTAGAAAACCCTCTTTTTAGTTTAAAAAACACACAATAATTACTTCCCTCAGATCGTGGTTTGTGATCAAATAGGTATTATCAATTAGGCAAAGGAGCCTTGGTGATGCCACGTTTTATCCCTCTTAATTATCAACAAAATTCGATGGTAGTGATTAACTACCTAGACCAACTTCAGCCTGGCACATTTGAGTATGCTATCCATCATCTGATAGATGATAAATTGGACTTGTCAGTGTTTTATCCTAAGTATCAAAATGATGAAACTGGGCGTCCAGCTTACGACCCTGCGGCGTTGTTGAAGATTATTTTGTTTGCTTATTCGAAAGGAATAACGTCGAGCCGAGAAATTCAATGGTGCTGTGAAACCAATGTGATTTTTAAAGCCTTGAGTTGTGATTCTGTTCCCCATTTTACGACCATAGCGGCATTTGTGAGTGGCCGTAGAAGTGAGATTGAATCGTTGTTCGAGCAAGTGCTGTTGGTATGCCACGAGCAAGGATTATTAGGTAATGAATTGTTTGCAATTGATGGTAGCAGTAACAAAGACAGTCATTATTAAAAAAGTAAAAAACAGCGTTTTTCATTAAGCCTTTTTCCTGATTGGTTTTGGGTTTTTGGTGGGTGTTTTGATGTTCTAAAGGTTGGTTTTTCGATGTTGAAGAGTTTTCTTTGTCATCGGATGTGAAAATTCAAATTTCAGGCGAGTTTACCTCCCAACTTACGTTGGGAGGTTGTTTTTAGTGCTTAGATAATTCAGGCACTTTTGAGTAAGGCTTTGGCCTTTGCCATCCCTCGTATTCTTTGGTGGTGGGTGTGGTGCTTAAATTGTTGCATCATCTGTTCGCTGCCTACTGCGGTAGCAAAGTGTTGTTCAAACTCTGTGGTGAGGGTAATCCACTGCTCTGTGTCTAACCCTAACCTGTTTAGAATAGGGTTTTGATGGTTATCTATGTGCCCTGCTTTATCTTCTCTAATACATCTACCTGTTGTGTCTACTAATTCACAGTAATCTATTAAGCTGTAAGCAATGCCTTTCGGCATGTCTTGTCTGTGGTTACCGACAAAGGGCATAAGTGCTTGAGCTTGTTCACCTTTGATAAGGCATTGAATTCTATTATGAATACTCGTGTGTTTGGAGGTTTCAGGCGTTTTTTCCATCTTGGCTCTGATGGGATTTAAGTCAACATAGGCCATGCAAGCTAATACGGCAGATTCA